>NZ_CP071839.1:3650000-4972500 GCF_017526105.1 Streptomyces cyanogenus | reverse complement strand
TGAGTTCTCAAGGAACGGTCGCTTCCTTTGTACTCACCCTCTCGGGCTTTCCTCCGGGCGCTTCCCTTCGGTCTTGCGTTTCCGACTCTATCAGATCTTTTCTCGATCCGATTTCCTCGGTGCTTTCCAGGTTCCCGCTCTCGCGTTTCCCTTTCCGGCGGTTCCGACTCTATCAGATCCTTTCGGCGTCTGATCCCCGGTCAGCGGGGTTTGTCTTCCGGGCTGTTGGGCCGTTCCGACGAGTGAGACTTTAGCGGATTCCTGGCTCCCGAGCTAATCGGGGGCCGGCGTTCTTTCGAACGTGGATTCCTCATTTCGCAAATACGCACGCCAAAGCAGTCGGCGCCGGAGCGTCGAATGAGTGGGTGGTGCTTGCGGAGTGGCTGCCCGGGGACCGACCGGAGTCGGCGCTCACGTCGGACAACCCGGAGAACAGTACGTATCGGCAAGGGGTGTGTCAACTCCCGCCCCAGGAGCACTCCGGAGGCGTACTGTGGACGACGTGATGACGCGTACGTGTAGCCAGCTCTGGTGGGCCGCCTGACGGCGGCCGTACACACGTATGCACTCAACGGCCGCCGCTTCGGCGGCCGTTCTCGTATCTCCCTCCGGGTCTTCGGGGGCCGGCCGCAGGAGCGGCGGTCCCGACCAGAAGGTGGAGTGGAGATGACTCGGGTCTTCAGCGGGATTCAGCCGACCGGGCACCTGACCCTGGGCAACTACCTCGGGGCCATGCGGCGCTGGGCCGAGGTGGATCAGCACCGGGCTGACTCGTTGTTCTGCGTGGTCGACCTGCACGCGCTGACCGTGGACCACGATCCGGCGCGGGTGCGCAGGCTCAGCCGGCAGACGGCCACGCTGTTGTTGGCGTCGGGGCTCGACCCCGAGGTGTGCACCGTGTTCCTGCAGAGCCATGTGGACGAGCACACACGGCTGTCGTACCTGCTGGAGTGTGTGGCCGCCGACGGGGAGGTGCGGCGGATGATCCAGTACAAGGAGAAGGCCGCGAAGGAACGGCAGCGCGGTGGGAGCGTGCGTCTGTCGCTGCTGACGTATCCGGTCCTGATGGCGGCGGACATCCTGGCGTACGGCACGGACGAGGTGCCGGTGGGTGAGGACCAGGCGCAGCACGTGGAGCTCGCCCGGGATCTGGCGGCGCGGTTCAACCAGCGGTACGGGCACACGTTCGTGGTGCCGAGGTCGACGCTGCCGCAGGTGGCGGCGCGGGTGATGAACCTGCAGGACCCCACGCGGAAGATGGGGAAGTCGGAGGACTCGGGTGCGGGTGTCGTCTATCTGCTGGACGAGCCGGACGTGGTGCGCAAGAAGGTGCTGCGGGCGGTGACCGACAGCGGGCGGGAGGTCGTCTACGACCGGGCCGAGCGGCCGGGGGTGGCGAATCTGCTCGACATTCTCGCTGCGTGCACGGGTGGGAACCCTGAGTCACTGGCGGACGTTTACGACTCGTACGGCTCTTTGAAGAAGGACACCGCGGAGGCGGTGGTGGAGGTGCTGCGGCCGGTGCAGGCCCGGCATCGGGAGCTGTGTGCCGATCCGGTTTATGTGGAGGGGGTGCTGCGCGATGGTGCGGAGAAGGCTCGGGCGTTGGCCAGGCCGACGGTCGATACGGCTTACAGGGCGATCGGGTTGCTGCCGCCCGTGGCGGAGCCTTCGCTGAGCGCTGCCCGGTAGCCGGGCGCCGGTGTGCCCGGGAGGGTCCGCGGGCGGCGATGGGCCGCCGCCCGCGGGGTGGTCCGCCGGGTGCGGGGACCGGCCGGGTCAGTCCTTCTTGCCGGAGGCGAGTTCGCGGCTGCGGTCGCGGGCGGCTT
The DNA here is from genome assembly GCF_017526105.1 of Streptomyces cyanogenus. Taxonomy (NCBI): domain Bacteria; kingdom Bacillati; phylum Actinomycetota; class Actinomycetes; order Kitasatosporales; family Streptomycetaceae; genus Streptomyces; species Streptomyces cyanogenus. Next base: position 4,970,671 of record NZ_CP071839.1, on the reverse strand, counting down.
CGAGGGCGGCGATGAGGGCGGCTCGTACGCCGTGGTTCTCCAGTTCGCGGATGGCGTTGATCGTGGTGCCGGCCGGGGAGGTGACGTTCTCCCGGAGTTTCACGGGGTGTTCGCCGCTGTCGCGGAGCATCACGGCGGCGCCGATCGCGGACTGGACGATGAGGTCGTGGGCCTTGTCCCGGGGCAGGCCGAGCAGGATGCCGGCGTCGGTCATGGCTTCGACCAGGTAGAAGAAGTACGCCGGGCCGGAGCCCGACAGCGCGGTGCAGGCGTCCTGCTGGCTCTCGGGGACGCGGAGGGTCTTGCCGACGCCGCCGAAGATCTCCTCGGCGTGTGCGAGGTGTTCCTCGGTGGCGTGGCTGCCGGCGGAGATGACCGACATGGCCTCGTCGACGAGGGCGGGCGTGTTGGTCATGACACGGACGACGGGGGTGCCCGCTGCCAGGCGCTCCTCGAAGAAGGAGGTGGGAATACCGGCGGCTCCGCTGATGATCAGGCGGTCGGCGGGGACGTGCGGGGCGAGTTCGTCCAGGAGGGTGCCCATGTCCTGCGGCTTGACCGTGAGGATCAGGGTGTCGGCGGTCTTGGCGGCCTCGGTGTTGCTGACCGGGGTGACTCCGTAACGGGTGCGGAGTTCTTCGGCGCGTTCGGGGCGGCGGGCGGTGACCAGGAGGTCGGCGGGGGACCAGCCGGCCCGGATCATTCCGCTGAGCAGGGCTTCGCCGATCTTGCCGGTGCCGAGGACTGCGACTTTCTGGCTCATGCGGTTCAGTTTGGCACCGGGGTGGGGTGCGCGGATCCGCTGTCCGGTGGGCGGAACGGGGCCGGCACAGGGCGGGCGGGAGCTGTGCCTAGGCCGTGCGCCGTCGTAGCGTCGCCGCGCCCAGGCCCAGGACGAGGACCGCGCAGCCGGCCACGACCAGGACGTCCCGCACGAAGGTCGCGGTGATGTCGCTGTGGTGGAGGACCTCGTTCATGCCGTCGACGGCGTACGACATCGGCAGGACGTCGGAGACGGCCTCCAGGACGGGGTGCATGTCGGAACGGGGAGCGAACAGGCCGCAGAGGAGGAGCTGGGGAAAGATCACGGCGGGCATGAACTGGACCGCCTGGAATTCCGAGGCCGCGAAGGCCGAGACGAAGAGGCCGAGGGCCGTGCCGAGCAGGGCGTCGAGGAGGGCCACGAGCAGGAGCAGCCAGGGGGAGCCGGTGACGTCGAGGCCGAGGAGCCAGACCGCGAGTCCGGTGGCGAGGGCGGACTGGACGATGGCGAGGGCGCCGAAGGCCAGGGCGTAGCCGGCGATCAGGTCGGCCTTGCCCAGGGGCATGGCGAGGAGGCGTTCGAGGGTGCCGGAGGTGCGTTCGCGCAGGGTGGCGATGGAGGTGACCAGGAACATCGTGATCAGCGGGAAGACGCCGAGCAGCGAGGCTCCGATGGTGTCGAAGGTGCGGGGGCTCGCGTCGAAGACGTAGCGCAGCAGGACCAGCATCAGGCACGGGACGAGGATCATCAGCGCGATGGTGCGCGGGTCGTGGCGGAGCTGGCGCAGGACCCGGGCCGCGGTGGCGGTGGTGCGGGAGGCGTTGGGCGTGCCGGAGGCGGGGGTGGGGGCCGCCTGGGTCGTCGTACTCATCGGGTGCTCTCCTTCGTGCGGCCCGCGGCGGCCTCGTCGACCAGGTGGAGGAAGGCGGCCTCGATGGTGTCGGTGCCGGTGCGGTTGCGCAGGGCGTCCGGCGTGTCGTCGGCCAGGACCTCGCCCTCGCGCATGAGGAGGAGGCGGTGGCAGCGCTCGGCCTCGTCCATGACGTGGGAGGAGACGAGGAGGGTGGTGCCGCGGGTGGCGGCGAGGTCGTGGAAGAGGTTCCACAGGTCGCGGCGCAGGACGGGGTCGAGGCCGACGGTCGGCTCGTCCAGGACGAGGAGTTCGGGGGTGCCGAGGAGGGCGACGGCCAGGGAGACGCGGCTGCGCTGGCCGCCCGAGAGGTTGCCGGCGAGGGCGTCGGCGTGGCGGGTGAGGTCGACGTCGGCGATGGCCTGGGTGACGTGCTGGTGGCGGCGTTCGGCGGCGGCCCGGCCGGGGTCGAGGATCGCGGCGAAGTAGTCGAGGTTCTGACGGACCGTGAGGTCGTCGTAGACGGAGGGGGCCTGGGTGACGTAGCCGACGCGGCTGCGCAGGGTGGAGTGGCCGGCCGGGTGGCCGAGGACGTTCAGGGTGCCTCTGACCTTGGCCTGGGTGCCGACGATCGAGCGCAGGAGGGTGGATTTGCCGCAGCCGGAGGGGCCGAGCAGGCCGGTGATCTGACCGCGGGGAACGGTGAAGTGGAGGTGGTGCAGGACCGTGCGGGAGCCGCGGACGACGGTGAGGTCGTCGGCGTGGACGGCGGGGGCCGGTGTCTGGGGCGGAGGGTCCGTCGCATAATTCATCATGCGATGAATAATTGGGCTGGAGAGGTCGTGGCGTCAAGGGGGTGGGCCGGGTGAGGAGTTGTCTCAGGGGGTACGGGCGACCAGGAGCAGGACGTCGTAGGTCTCCTCGACCGTGCCGTCCGGGAAGATTTCGAGGAGGTAGGCGCGCTCCTCCTCCAGGAAGGCGGCCGTGCGTTCCTCGGGGACGACGAGGAACGCCGAGTGGCTGCCGACGTTGGCGAGATGGGTGTCGATCGGGACGCGGCGGCTCCAGCGGACCGTGCGGCGGGCGAAGTCCAGGCGCCCGCCGGGGTCGGCCTGCTGGTCGGGCTTGCCCGGCTTGCTCGCCTCGGCGGCGACGTCCGCACCGAGGAAGCGGGCGACGCGCCGGCCGGCCTCGGCGATCCACTGGACGTCCAGGGGGTGGGTGTTCCACCACAGGGCCAGTGCACCGCCCGGGCGCAGCACGCGCAGCGCCTCCGGCACCGAGCGGGCCGGGTCGGTCCAGTGCCAGGCCTGGGCGTAGGTGACGAGGTCGGCGTGGGCGTCGGCGACGGGGAGGGCGTTGCCGTCGCCGCGGACGAGCGGGATGTGGGGCAGCGCGCGGCGGAACTCGGCGGCCATGCCCGCACCGGGTTCCACGGCGAGGACGTCGGCGCCGCGGGCGTGCAGGAGAGCGGTGGCGATACCGGTGCCGGCGCCGACGTCCACGGTCCGGGCGCCGGACAGGGGGCGGCCGGCCAGTTCCTCGACGGCGTCGAAGAGGGCGGGTGGATAGGACGGACGGTTCGCGGCGTACCGGGCGGCGGCGGAGTTGAAGGACCCGGCTCGGGCGGCGTGGAAGGCGTGCGGGTCGGCGGGCGTGGGCTGGGCGGCGGTCATGGGGTCCTGTCTAGGGCACCACCGCCTGCCTGTCCTGCCCGTTTCCGGCCTGCTACCGGCGGCGCTTCTTCCGGGACGGGTTGCCGGTGCGGCGGGTGGTACGGCGCTCGTGGGCCTCGCGTGCCTTCTCGTACTCCTCGCGGTGCAGCTTCTCGCCGGGCGCCTCGGTGAGGGAGCGGAAGAAGTAGGCGAGCAGGGAGCCGACGAAGCCGATGGCGAGCAGGCCGCGCAGGCTTGCCTGGCGCTGCGGGTCGTGACGCCGGCCGAAGCCCTCCCAGGTGTTGCGGAAGGCGAGCGCGCTGCAGATCGCGAACATGGCGACGACCAGCACGGTCACGAAGGAACCGGTCTCGGCGATCTGGATGCCCTGGTAGGCGAAGCGCAGCACCAGGCAGGAGACGGCGGCAGCGGCGAGGGATCCGACGGCGACGCCGGCGCGGCGGGCCGCGTAGCCGTTGTCGTGGTTCACCCAGGACGTACCGAAGAAGCGCAGGGGTTCGGGGCGGGGGCCGCCGCCCGGGGCCACGCCGTCGCCCTGGGCCGCGCGGCCGACGGAGCCCGCCGTGGTGTCCGGGGTGCCGGTTTCGTCGCTCACGGGACGATTATGGCTCCGCCCGCCGATGGCCTCCCGGGCGGGGCGGCTCCTGGCCGGCGCGCGTCCCTGCCGAGACGGGTGCCTGCCGGGGTGGGTGACTGCCGGGTGCCGGGGCCGAGCAGTCTCGCGGGGCCAAGGCGGGGGGGCAGGCGCGCAAGGCGGGCGCGCGGGGCGGGGTCGGTCGTGGCGGCCGCCCGGACCGAGGCGGAAGTACAGGACGCCGTTCCATCCGGCTCCCACGCAGTGCAAGCCCGTCCGCCCAGCCCGTAGGGGTACGCCCGGGACGCGCCCCTGCCCCGACGAAACGGCCCGTCCCGGCGGGGCGGTTCCCCGGTGGGACGGGCCGTGCGGGCGCGGTCAGCCGCAGCGGGAGGCTACGTAGCCGTCGCTGCCGGTGTTGACGTAGGCGTCGGAGACGTACTCGCCGCTGTCGATGAGGTCCCAGATGTTGGTCGTGCCGTACGTGCCCGACACCGTCGTACCGGGCGTCTGGCAGTAGATCGGCACCCGGACGCCCTCCGGCAGGACGCGGACCAGGTTGTACTGGGTGCCCGGGCCGCTGCGGACGTTCAGCCGGACGCCGGGGGCGACGGCGTAGGTGCGGACGGCTGCCGCCGCCTGTACCGCCGTGCCCTCGTCGATGCCCTCGGTCTCCTGTGCGCGGTCGACTGACATGATGTGGTCCTCCCCCGTGTGTCGCTGAATTCGGCGCGCAACGCGTGTGCGCGACTCGCAGGCAGACGCTAGCAAGCCGCCTCTGTCCCGTACGAGTCATCGACTAGGCTCCGTGCGTCGCGCGCGCGGACGAAGAGCACGGGGGTGGTCCATGTCGCCACAGCGCAACGGTGGAGCGGGCGCGGAAGCGGAACTTCCTGAATACGCCGGTCACTACCGTCTGGAGTCCTGTCTGGGGTCCGGTGGCATGGGCATCGTCCACCTCGCCCGGAGTACCTCGGGGATGCGCCTCGCGGTGAAGGTCGTGCACGCCGAGTTCGCCCGGGATCCCGAGTTCAGAGGCCGTTTCCGGCAGGAGGTGGCCGCCGCGCGCAGGGTCAGCGGTGCCTTCACGGCGCCCGTCGTGGATGCCGACCCGGAGGCCGAACGGCCCTGGATGGCCACCTTGTTCATTCCCGGTCCGACTCTCTCCGACCAGGTGAAGCGGAAGGGTCCCCTGGCGCCTGAGCAGTTGCGCCGGCTGATGGCCGGGCTCGCCGAGGCGCTGCGGGACATCCACCGGGTCGGGGTCGTGCACCGGGATCTGAAGCCCAGCAACGTGCTGCTGGCCGAGGACGGTCCGAAGGTCATCGACTTCGGCATCTCCCGGCCGAAGGACAGTGAACTGCGCACCGAGACGGGGAAGCTGATCGGCACGCCGCCGTTCATGGCGCCCGAGCAGTTCCGGCGCCCCCGTGAGGTGGGTCCGGCCGCCGACATCTTCGCGCTCGGCTCGGTCATGGTGCACGCGGCCACGGGACGCGGGCCGTTCGACTCCGACAGCCCGTACGTCGTCGCCTACCAGGTGGTCCACGACGAGCCGGATCTGGCGGGCGTACCGGATGGTCTCGCGCCGCTGGTGCTGCGGTGCCTGGCCAAGGAGCCCGCGGACCGGCCCACACCGGACGAGCTGATGCGGGAACTGCGCTCGGTGGCGGCCTCGTACGACACCCAGGCGTTCATACCGGCCCAGCGGGAGGGTGAGGAGCCGCGGGCGGACGAGGGCGAGGACGAGCCCGCATCGGGGCCCGCACCACGGCTCGCATCCGGATCCGCATGGGAATCCCCGTCCGAGTCCGCATCGGACTCCGCGTCGGAATCTTCATGGGAGTCCCTGCCCCCGTCCACGGGCCCCGGCCGCCCCCGGCCGGCCGGGCGGCGCCCAGGGCGCAGACGGGCGGCGGTGCTGGCGGCCGGAGGCCTCGGGCTCGCGCTGGCCGGCGTGCTCGCCGCGGTGTGGGTGCCGGGGGGAAACGATCATGCACCCGGGAGCAGGGAGGCGCCGACCCTGACGGCGGCTTCCGGCAGTACCTGGACGGCCCGGCCGGCGGTCGGCGGCGCGGGCGTGCCGCACTGCGCGTACGGGGCGGGAAAGGTGCTCTGCGCCCGCCCGGGTGTCGTCTTCGCGCTCTCGCAGGACGACGGCGGGCTGGTGTGGCGGCGCTCGGTCGGCACTCCGTCCACGAGCGGGCCGCCGGCCGTCTCCGGCGGGCTGGTGCAGCCGTACACGGACGGCGGCTCACGGCTCGCGGGGCTCGACCCGGCCACCGGCAAGCAGGTCTGGCAGCGCCGGCTGCCCGCGGGGACGACGGTGCGGTACGCCGGCGGCACGGCCCTGCTCGCGGGCGCCGACGGCACGCTCACCGGAGTGGACGGCGCGACCGGCGCCACGCGCTGGCGCGGTGCCGTACCCGGGCAGGGCGTGCCCGCCTTCGTGGCGTTCCCCGGCGAGTCGGCGGCCTGGGCGACGCGTACGTCCGCCGACGGGACGAGCACGCAGGTGACCGCCGTGGACCCGGAGACCGGCCGGGTGCGGTGGGACGTACGGCTGCGGGGCTGGCTCAAGCCGTTCGCCGCGCGGGACGGTTCGGTGTTCTTCCTGGCCGTGGACAGCGCGTACGGCGCCAAGGAGATCGTCCGCTACACCCCCGCGACGGGCGCGACCCGGCGCGTCGCGCTGCCCGCCGTGCTCGACGGCGCGCACGCCACCGTGCGCGGGAACGTCGTCTACGTGCTGGCCACCGGCGGCTCCCTGGACGCCGTGGACGTGGTGTCGGGCAGGCGCCTGTGGCATCTGGAGACGTCGGTGAGCCGCGGTTCGGTGCCCGTCGTGCAGGGCGGGCGGGTGTACTTCACCGCCGGCGACGGCCGGCTGCTCGCCGTGGACGCGCGCAAGGGCCGGCTCGTCGGGCAGACTCCGGCGCGGCTGGGCGCGCACTCCGACCAGGTCATGGGCACCCCGCCCGCCCCGGTGCCGGTCGGCGACCGCGTCCTCGCCGCCGCGCCGGACGGCACGGTCTTCGCCGTGGACGGCCGGAATCCGTCCGCCTGGTAGGAACACCCCGCTCGGCGGTCTTCGCCGTGGACGGCCGGAATCGGTCCGCCGGTGAGGAACGCCCCGGTCGGCGCGCCTTCCGCTGACAGGACGCAGGGGCCGCCCCCGTCACAAGGCGACCCCTGCTGCGACCGGTCAGCCCAGCCGGGACACGTCGCGCACTGCGCCCCTGTCGGCGCTCGTCGCCATCGCCGCGTAGGCGCGCAGGGCGGCGGAGACCTTGCGGTCGCGGTTCTTGGGGGCGTAGACGCCGTCGAGGGCCTGCGCGCGGCGGGCCAGTTCGGCCTCGTCGACCAGCAGCTCGATGGTGCGGCCCGGGATGTCGATGCGGATGCGGTCGCCGTCCTGGACCAGGGCGATGGTGCCGCCGGAGGCCGCCTCGGGGGAGGCGTGACCGATGGACAGGCCCGAGGTGCCGCCGGAGAAGCGGCCGTCGGTGATCAGGGCGCAGGTCTTGCCGAGGCCACGGCCCTTCAGGTACGAGGTCGGGTACAGCATCTCCTGCATGCCGGGGCCGCCCTTGGGGCCCTCGTAGCGGATGACGACGACGTCGCCGTCCTTGACCTCGTGGGTGAGGATCCGCTGGACGGCCTCCTCCTGGGACTCGCAGACGACCGCCGGGCCCTCGAAGGTCCAGATCGACTCGTCCACGCCGGCCGTCTTGACCACGCAGCCGTCGACGGCGAGGTTGCCGCGCAGGACCGCCAGGCCGCCGTCCTTGGAGTACGCGTGCTCGACGGAGCGGATGCAGCCGTTCTCGGCGTCGTCGTCCAGGGCCTCCCAGCGCTCGGACTGGGAGAAGGCCTCGGCGGAGCGGACGCAGCCGGGGGCCGCGTGCCACAGCTCGACCGCCTCCGGGGAGGGGGAGCCGCCGCGGACGTCCCAGGTCTTCAGCCAGTCGGAGAGGGACGGGCTGTGGACGGCGTGCACGTCCTCGTTGAGCAGGCCGGCGCGGTGCAGCTCGCCGAGCAGGGCGGGGATGCCGCCGGCGCGGTGCACGTCCTCCATGTAGTACGTGCGGTTCTTGGCGACGTTGGGGGCCACCTTCGCCAGGCAGGGCACGCGGCGCGAGACGGCGTCGATCTGGTCCAGGCCGAACGGGACGCCCGCCTCCTCGGCGGCGGCCAGCAGGTGCAGGATCGTGTTGGTGGAGCCGCCCATCGCGATGTCCAGGGCCATGGCGTTCTCGAAGGCCTGGAAGGTGGCGATGTTGCGGGGCAGGACGGTGTCGTCGTCCTGCTCGTAGTAGCGGCGGGTGAGGTCCATGACCGTGCGGGCCGCGTCGACGTACAGCTGCCTGCGCGCGGTGTGGGTGGCGAGGACCGAGCCGTTGCCGGGCAGGGACAGGCCGATGGCCTCGGTCAGGCAGTTCATCGAGTTGGCGGTGAACATGCCGGAACAGCTGCCGCAGGTCGGGCAGGCGTTCTCCTCGATCCGGAGGATGTCCTCGTCGGAGATCTTGTCGTTCACGGCGTCGGAGATCGCGTCGACCAGGTCGAGGGTGCGGACCGTGCCGTCCACGAGGGTGGCGCGGCCGGACTCCATGGGGCCGCCGGAGACGAAGACCGTCGGGATGTTCAGGCGCAGGGCGGCCATGAGCATGCCCGGGGTGATCTTGTCGCAGTTCGAGATGCAGACCAGGGCGTCGGCGCAGTGCGCCTCGACCATGTACTCGACCGAGTCCGCGATCAGGTCGCGGGAGGGCAGGGAGTACAGCATGCCGCCGTGGCCCATGGCGATGCCGTCGTCGACGGCGATCGTGTTGAACTCGCGCGGGATGCCGCCCGCCTCCTTGATCGCCTCGCTGACGATCCGGCCGACCGGCTGGAGGTGGGTGTGGCCCGGCACGAACTCGGTGAAGGAGTTCGCGACGGCGATGATCGGCTTCCGGCCGATGTCCGCACCGGGTACACCGGAGGCGCGCATAAGGGCGCGGGCGCCCGCCATGTTGCGGCCGTGGGTGACTGTGCGGGACCTCAGCTCGGGCATCGTCGCTCGCTCCTTCAGACGGATGTGGCTGTTATCGAGCGTACGCCGGTCATCCAGTGGGCGGGACACGGTGTCCGAATTGCGGGACGCCCGTTTCACGGAGACGTCAGGTGATCCTGTACGACGGGTGCGACGCGGGCGATGATCTGCTCCGGGTCCGCCGACGCCAGCGGCTCCACCTTGATCACGTACCGCAGCATGGCGCAGCCCACGAGCTGGGCGGCCGCCAGCTCGGCGCGCAGCTCGGCGTCCGGCAGGTCCAGCTGGGCGGCGATGCGGCGCAGCAGCTGGGCGGCGACCAGGCGGCGGAAGACGGCGGCGGCCGTGTCGTTGTTGACGGCCGAGCGCACGATCGCCAGCAGCGGGGTGCGGGTCGTGGGGTTCTCCCAGATGCCGAAGATGAACCGGGTCAGCCGCTCTCCGACGCCGTCCAGGGAGCCCTCGGCGACCGCGTCCGACGCGTTCAGCGCCGGGGCGAAGGCGAGCTCGACGGCCGCCTCGAAGACCTGCTCCTTGGTGCCGAAGTAGTGGTGGACGAGCGCGGAGTCCACGCCGGCCGCCTTGGCGATGCCGCGTACGGAGGTCTTCTCGTACCCGCGCGCGGAGAACTCCTCGCGGGCGGCGGTGAGGATACGGTCCCGGGTGCCGGCGGACTCGGTGCGTGGGGGGCGGCCGCGGCGGCGGGCGGGGGGCTCGGGCGAGGTGTCGTGCGCCGGCGGGGTCGCGGTCATCGGCGGGGCATCCGTACGGCCGCCGCGGTCAGGTGCTTGCGCGTGAACTCCAGGGCCTCGGCGAGGTCGGCCTCGCGCTCGGCGCCGGACATCGCCCGCCGGGTGTTGACCTCGATCACGACATGGCCGTCGAAGCCGGTGTGCACCAGGCGCTCCAGCAGCTCGGCGCAGGGCTGGGTGCCGCGGCCGGGGACCAGGTGCTCGTCCTTGGCCGAGCCCCGGCCGTCGGCGAGGTGGACGTGCCCGAGCCGGTCCCCCATGCGGTCGATCATGTCCAGGGCGTCGGTACGGGCCGTCGCCGTGTGGCTGAGGTCGATCGTGAAGTGCCGGTAGTCGTCGCGGGTGACGTCCCAGTCGGGGGCGTAGGCGAGCATCTCGCGGTCGCGGTAGCGCCACGGGTACATGTTCTCGACGGCGAACCGCACGTCCGTCTCGTTCGCCATCCGCCAGATCCCGTCGACGAAGTCCCGGGCGTACTGCCGCTGCCAGCGGAACGGCGGGTGCACGACGACGGTGGAGGCGCCCAGCTTCTCGGCCGCCGCCCGGGCCCGCTGGAGCTTCACCCAGGGGTCGGTGGACCAGACCCGCTGGGTGATCAGCAGGCAGGGGGCGTGGACGGCCAGGATCGGGATGCCGTGGTAGTCCGACAGGCGGCGCAGCGCCTCGATGTCCTGGCTGACCGGGTCGGTCCAGACCATGACCTCGACGCCGTCGTAACCGAGGCGCGCGGCGATCTCGAAGGCCGTCGCTGTCGACTCCGGGTAGACGGAGGCCGTCGACAGCGCGATGCGCACGTCCGTTGGTTCAGCCACGTCCGTCACCTTACGGCGTCGGGTGGTGAGGGTGTTGGGTGGCTATTCGCCGTTGTGAGGTTTGCCATCCGGGCGGGCGGGGCGCCGTCGTGGTTGATCGCGCGGTTCCCCCCGCCCCTTCGGTGCGCTAATCCGAGCCCATGTGGTCGAGGCGCCGTAGGATCACGCCCTCTCTCAGGGCCCAGGGGCAGATCTCCAGGCTTTCCACGCCGAACAGGTCCATCGCGCCCTCGGCGACCAGGGCGCCCGCGACGAGCTGGCCGGCCCTGCCGTCCGAGACGCCGGGGAGTTCGGCGCGCTGGTCGGTCGTCATGCCGGCCAGGCGCGGGACCCAGGCCTCCAGGGACTCGCGCTTGAGTTCCCGCTGGACGTAGAGGCCCTCGGCGCTGCGGGCGGCGCCGGCGATGCGGGCGAGCTGCTTGAAGGTCTTGGAGGTGGCGACCACGTGGTCGGGGGCGCCGATGCGGCTGAATTCGCCGACCGTGCGGGCGATCTCCGTGCGGACGTGCCGGCGCAGGACGCGGACGTCCTCGGGGGCGGGCGGGTCACCGGGCAGCCAGCCGGCGGTGAGGCGGCCGGCGCCGAGCGGCAGGGAGACCGCCGCGTCCGGCTCCTCGTCCATGCCGTAGGCGATCTCCAGGGAGCCGCCGCCGATGTCCAGGACCAGGAGCTTGCCGGCGGACCAGCCGAACCAGCGGCGGACGGCGAGGAAGGTGAGCCGGGCCTCCTCCTCGCCGGTGAGCACCTGGAGCCGTACGCCGGTCTCCTCGGCCACGCGCGCGAGGACGTCGTCGGCGTTGGTGGCCTCGCGGACGGCGGAGGTCGCGAACGGCAGCAGGTCCTCGACGCCCTTGTCCTCGGCGGCCTGGAGCGCGTCCTGTACGACGGCGATCAGCTTGTCGATGCCTTCGTCGCCTATGGCACCGCTGTCGTCGAGGAGCTGGGCGAGCCGAAGTTCGACCTTGTGCGAGTGCGCGGGCAGCGGGCGCGCGCCGGGATGGGCGTCGACCACCAGCAGATGCACCGTGTTCGAACCCACGTCCAGGACACCTAGTCTCATGTACGGAACGCTACTGCCAGAACGTCCGTGCTCGGTCCCCGGAGCGGTGCCCGGCCACTTACCCTGGACGGGTGCCAAAGACGAAAAAGGCGAAGGTCGGCAAGGTCGACAAGGCGGACAAAGCTCACAAGTCCGCCAAAGCTGCCAAGGAGGCGAAGATGAGCGACGAGAAGGGGCTCGACTTCGCCCGCGCCTGGGTGGAGTTTCCCGATCCGGCGGACGACGAGCAGGTGTTCCGCTGCGATCTGACATGGCTGACCTCTCGCTGGAACTGCATCTTCGGCAGTGGCTGCCAGGGCATTCAGGCGGGGCGCGCGGACGACGGGTGCTGCACGCTGGGGGCGCACTTCTCCGACGAGGACGACGAGAAGCGGGTCGCCGAGCATGTGGCGCGGCTCACGCCGGAGATCTGGCAGCACCATGCCGAGGGCACGCGCACCGGGTGGGTCTCCGAGGACGAGGACGGCTCCCGGCAGACGCGGCCCTTCCAGGGGTCGTGCATCTTCCAGAACCGGCCCGGCTTCCCGGGCGGGGCGGGCTGCTCGCTGCACATCCTGGCGCTGAAGGAGGGGCGCGAGCCGCTGGAGACCAAGCCGGACGTGTGCTGGCAGCTGCCGATCCGGCGGACGTACGACTGGATCGACCGGCCGGACGACACGCGGGTGCTGCAGGTGTCGATCGGGGAGTACGACCGCCGGGGCTGGGGGCCGGGCGGGCACGACCTGCACTGGTGGTGCACCTCGGCCACGTCGGCGCACGGCGCGGGTGAGCCGGTGTACGTCTCCTACCGGGCCGAGCTGACGGAACTGATGGGCAAGGCCGGCTACGACCGCCTGGTCGAGCTCTGCGAACAGCGCCTGGCATCCCAACTCCCCCTCCTGGCCCCCCACCCGGCCGACCCCGCCCCCTGACAGGCCTCACCACAGGGCACCACCCCGGGGCTCATCGCCGACCCCCCCGGGGCCCCGGCAGCCGGGGCCCCGCGGAGCAAGCCGCCTGCGGGGCGGGACGCCTGCGGAGTGGGCCCCCTGAGGAAGCGGGACGCCCGCGGAGGCGGGACGCCTGCGGAACGGGCCGCCTGCGGAATGGGCTCCGTGTGGGGGCGGGCCGCCCGACCCGCCCGCCCGAAAGGCTCCCCCGCCCACAATCGCCGCCGCCTGGCCCAGACCCCGCCGGCGGCCGCCCAGGCCCCTCCCGCCCCGGCATCCGGCCACCCCCCGACGAGCGGCTGGCAGGCACCGATCCCCCTGGCTGACCGGATTCCCGCCCCGGCTGAGCAGCTCCCACACCGGCCACCGTCCACCACAGGGCAGAGGGCTGACGGCACCCACCCACCTGGCTGACCGGATTCCCGCCCGGCCGAGCAGCTCCCACACCGGCACCGGCCACTACCCGACAGAGGCAGGCTCGGCCGACCAGCCTCCCGCCCCGACGCCCCGCCCAGCCACGCGACCGAGGCTGACGGAAGCCCACCCGCCCCGGCCGACCAGCCTCCAGCCCGGGCTGAGCAGTTCCCACACCGGCCACCGTCCACCACAGGGCAGAGGGCTGACGGCACCCACCCACCTGGCTGACCGGATTCCCGCCCGGCCGAGCAGCTCCCACACCGGCCACCGTCCACCACACGGCAGAGAGCTGACAGCACCCACCCACCCGGCCGACCAACCCCCGGCACCCGACCGTCCGCGCCCCCCGGGAAGGCCGTCGGTGGGAGCGTGGTGCTGGAGCGGGGCCTAGCTGTTCGACGGGCTTGGGGTTTCTGGGGTGCTCGGGGTGGGTGCGGGCGGCTCGGAGGCCGTGGGAGACGGGGTCGGCGGGGGCGGGGTGGGATCCGTGGACGGTGGGGACTGGGTGGTCGGCGGGGCTGTGGGGGGCGCGCTGGGCGCGGTCGAAGGGGGCATGGCGGTCGGGCGGGAGGTGGGGCGGGTGGGAGCCGTGCCGTAGCCGTCGATGGTGACCACCGCGCCCGCCGGTGCCACGGCCACGCGTGCGTGCCAGTGACCGGACGGCTCGCGCAGGTGATCGACGTACACCTTGACCGTCAACGTCTGCCCCGGCCGGAGGGTTCCCGAGGACCGGCTGAAGTAGAGCCACTCGGCCGACGTGGTCACCGACCAGCGGACCTCGGACGCCCCGGACGCCGTGAGGGTGATCAGCGTCGTGTCGCCGTCATTGGCGGCGCCGACGGCCAGCTGCCCCGCCCCCTGCCCGCCCCTGCCGCCGACGCTGACGACCTCCACCGAGACGTCCGCCTTGCCGTCCTTGCCGATCCGGGCACCCGGCTTCAGGCTGGCGTTCCCCGCGTTCTCGTAGCCGCCGGCCGTGTCGCTGCCCAGCGCGTCGGGGCCCTGCGCCTCGCGCGCGGTCGCGGAGTGACCGTCGTCCCCGGCCGGCCCGCCCCGGTAGGCGGCCCACAGCGCGAGCACCGGCGCGGCGACCACCGTGGCCACGACCGTCGTCGTGACGGCCCGCGCGCGGAGCCGGTCCCGGCGGGCCGCGCGGTCCTTGGGGTCCATCGGGAAGCCACGCCGGTCGAAGCGGGGTACGGCCGCGCCCCGCGCGCGCGGGTGGTGGGCCAGGGCCATGTGGAGGGCCGCGCGCGGGGCCTCCAGGACGGGCAGCTCGGCGGGGGTGACCGTGGCGCCGGGCCAGTGGCCGGAGGCGGCGCGCTCGGCGGTGCGCCGGCAGCGCGGGCAGTCGTCGACGTGCCGGACCAGCTCCCGGCGCAGGGCCGTGCTGAGGACCAGCCGGCTGTCGCCGGTGAGGTGGGCCACACCCGGACAGCCGCCCGTGTGGACGACGGCGAGGGCCGCGCGGGTCCGTTCGACCTCACAGGCGGCGGAGGCGAGCAGCTCGCGCGCGGCGGCGGGCTCCATGCCGAGGACGGCGGCGACCTCGGGCGTGGCGAGGTGGTGCCGTACGGCGAGTTCCAGCGCCTCGCGCTGCTCGGGCGTCGTACCGGCCGCCTCCGGCCATGCCAGCAGGGCGAGTTCGCGGCGCCGCTCCTCCTGGACGTCCGGTGCGACGGGCGGGCCCGGGACCGCTTTCCCGGCTCCGCCGCGGCCCGCCGCGTGCGTGGCCTGACGTTTCTGCTTGGCCTCGGCCAGTTTCCGCAGGCAGGCCCAGCGGGCCAGGGCGTACAGCCAGGCCCTGCGGTCGCCGGCGGCCACCGGGAGCCGGTGGCCGCGCCGCTCGGCCAGGGCGAGGACGTCACCGAGGGCGGCGGTGGCCGTGTCGTGGTCGCACAGGACCGACAGGCAGTAGGTGAACAGGCCGTCCAGGTGCGGCTCGTAGCGCGCCGGCGTGCGCTGGGCGACGGTGCGCGCGGCGGCACGGTCGCGCGCCTCTCGCTCTGCACGCCGCGCTTCCCGCGCTTCACGCGTCTCGCGGTGCGCCCGGTGCGCGCCGGTCGTGCGGGTCGTGGTCTCCGGACTGCTGCTCATCACCCGTGCGACCGTAGGCGGCGGCGGAGTGCCCGTTCTGGAACCTTGAGCACTTTTAATCCGTACGGGTGAAACGATCCCTCATAAGGGGACAGGAGCCCTTCGTTCCGCGGCTGGATCCCGGTGGGCGATGGCCCGTCAGGCACCGCCCGTCCGTGCTCCCCGGCCCTTCGTACCCGGCTCCCGGGCGCGTTGTCAGTGCCGCGGGCTACGGTTTCCGCATGGCTGCCCGTACCAAGACCACCAAGGACCGCCCGTCCTACCGCTGCACCGAGTGCGGCTGGCAGACGGCCAAGTGGCTCGGCCGCTGCCCGGAATGCCAGGCCTGGGGCACGGTCGAGGAGTACGGCGCGCCCGCGGTCCGTACGACGGCTCCGGGCCGTGTCTCCGCCTCCGCGCTGCCCATCGGCCAGGTAGACGGCCGGCAGGCCACCGCCCGCTCGACCGGCGTGCCCGAGCTGGACCGGGTGCTCGGCGGCGGTCTGGTGCCGGGCGCGGTCGCCCTGCTCGCGGGCGAGCCGGGCGTCGGCAAGTCCACCCTGCTGCTGGACGTGGCCGCCAAGTCGGCGAGCGCCGAGCACCGCACCCTCTATGTGACCGGTGAGGAGTCGGCGAGCCAGGTGCGGCTGCGCGCCGACCGCATCGGCGCCCTCGACGACCACCTCTACCTGGCCGCCGAGACCGACCTGTCCGCGGTCCTGGGCCACCTGGACGAGGTGAAGCCGTCCCTGCTGATCCTGGACTCGGTGCAGACGGTCGCCTCCCCGGAGATCGAGGGCGCGCCCGGCGGCATGGCCCAGGTGAGGGAGGTGGCGGGCGCCCTGATCCGGGCCTCGAAGGAGCGCGGCATGTCCACCCTCCTGGTGGGCCACGTCACCAAGGACGGCGCGATCGCCGGTCCCCGCCTGCTGGAGCACCTGGTCGACGTGGTCCTGCACTTCGAGGGCGACCGGCACGCGCGCCTGCGCCTGGTGCGGGGCGTGAAGAACCGCTACGGGGCGACGGACGAGGTCGGCTGCTTCGAGCTGCACGACGAGGGCATCACGGGCCTCGCCGATCCCAGCGGCCTGTTCCTGACCCGCCGCGCCGAGCCGGTCCCGGGCACCTGCCTGACCGTCACCCTGGAGGGCCGCCGTCCGCTGGTGGCCGAGGTGCAGGCGCTGACCGTCGACTCCCAGATCCCCTCCCCGCGCCGTACGACGTCCGGCCTGGAGACCTCCCGCGTCTCGATGATGCTGGCCGTCCTGGAGCAGCGCGGCCGGATCAGCGCGCTCGGCAAGCGGGACATCTACTCGGCGACGGTCGGCGGGGTGAAGCTGTCGGAGCCGGCCGCCGATCTCGCGATCGCGCTCGCCCTGGCCTCCGCCGCCAGCGACACCCCGCTGCCGAAGAACCTGGTGGCGATCGGCGAGGTGGGGCTCGCGGGCGAGGTCAGACGGGTCACGGGCGTGCAGCGCAGGCTCGCCGAGGCGCACCGGCTGGGCTTCACGCACGCGCTCGTACCGACCGATCCGGGGAAGGTGCCGCACGGCATGAAGGTCCTGGAAGTCGCCGACATGGGGGACGCGCTCCGGGTCCTGCCGCGCACCCGTCGCCGAGAGGCCCCACGGGAGGCGGAGGAGCGCCGGTAGACTTTGCCCTGGTCTCGCCCGTCCGTACGAACCGAGTGCGGGGAGGGGGGCGCGTCAGAACCTGCGACCGGAGGAGTGCAGTGGCAGCCAACGACCGGGCAGCAGCTCCCGGAAAGTCCGGTGGGAGTGCCGGTTCCGATGGCCTGATGCGCGCCTCGCTGAGCGCCGTGGCACCTGGTACGGCGCTGCGTGACGGCTTGGAGCGGGTCCTGCGCGGCAACACCGGCGGGCTCATCGTGCTCGGCTCCGACAAGACGGTCGAGGCGATGTGCACGGGCGGCTTCGTGCTGGACGTGGAGTTCACCGCCACCCGGCTGCGGGAGCTGTGCAAGCTGGACGGCGGCATCGTGCTGTCGTCGGACCTGTCGAAGATCCTGCGCGCGGGTGTGCAGCTGGTGCCGGACCCGACGATCCCGACGGAGGAGACGGGCACACGGCACCGCACGGCGGACCGCGTCTCGAAGCAGGTCGGCTTCCCGGTCGTCTCGGTCTCCCAGTCGATGCGGCTGATCGCCCTGTACGTGGACGGTCAGCGGCGCGTGCTGGAGGACTCGGCGGCGATCCTGTCCCGCGCGAACCAGGCGCTGGCCACCCTGGAGCGGTACAAGCTCCGGCTGGACGAGGTCGCGGGCACGCTGTCGGCGCTGGAGATCGAGGACCTGGTGACGGTCCGGGACGTGTCGGCGGTCGCCCAGCGGCTGGAGATGGTCCGCCGGATCGCCACCGAGATCGCCGAGTACGTGGTCGAGCTGGGCACGGACGGCCGGCTTCTCGCCCTGCAGCTGGAGGAGTTGATCGCCGGCGTCGAGCCCGACCGCGAGCTGGTCGTGAGGGACTACGTCCCGGAGCCCACGGCCAAGCGGTCCCGCACGGTCGAGGAGGCGCTGGCCGAGCTGGACGCCCTCACCCACGCGGAGCTTCTCGAACTCGGCACGGTGGCACGGGCGCTGGGCTACACCGGGTCTCCCGAGACCCTCGACTCGGCCGTCTCCCCGCGGGGCTTCCGGCTGCTGGCCAAGGTTCCGCGCCTTCCGGGTGCCATCATCGACCGGCTGGTGGAGCACTTCGGGGGCCTGCAGAAGCTGCTGGCCGCGAGCGTCGACGACCTGCAGACCGTGGACGGGGTCGGCGAGGCCCGCGCGCGGAGCGTGCGCGAGGGGCTGTCCCGGCTGGCCGAGTCCTCGATTCTGGAGCGCTACGTCTGAGATTCGGCCGGGCCGCCCAGGAGCTCGGGGGCCGGGGGACGTACGGCGGCTGGAGGTGCGTGGGGGCGTTCGCGCAGTTCCCCGCGCCGCCCGTCTCAGTCGGCCGACAGCACGAACGAGGCCTGCGCCTTGCCGAATCCGGGGGCCTTGGCCTCCAGCAGGTACGTACCCGGCTTCGCCGAACCCCCGGAGGGCGTCGCGCAGTGGGCCGCGCTCGGCGTGCGGTCCCACTTCACGGTGTAGGTGATGCTCTTGCCGGCCGGTACCCGGAACACCAGGCTCCCCGGGCCCTCGGGGCAGTCGGCCGAGGACCAGAACGTGTCGTCGCCGTCCGCCGGCGTGATGGTCAACACCGCCTTCTTCGGACCGAGATCCACCTTGCAGTCGGCCGACGAGCTGTTCTTCGCGCTCAGTTCGAAGGTCGGCGTCTGGTCCGGCGAGTAGGAGTTGTGCACGCTGCGCAGGCCCAACGTGACCGCGCCCGAGGTGCAGTCGGGCAGCGAGGAGGACGCCGGGAGCGTGTCGCCCGTACCGACGCCGCCGCCCCCGGCAGCCGTACCCGAGCCGCCACCGGAACCGGATCCCGAGGAGCCGTCGGTCGAGCCGTCCGAGCCGCCGCCACCGGAGGCGGAACCGGAGCCGCCGCCGCTGGAGTCCCCGCCGCCCGACTCCTCGCGGCCGCCCGGGCGTTGGCTGATGGCGGGGCCGGACGAGCCGGGACCCGGCGTGATGGTGTGGGTGGGATTCTTGCCGTCGGACCCGTCGGCGTTCTTCCTGCCGTCACCGCCGCCGGCGGTGACGATCCACGTGATCACCAGCGCCAACAGGGCGACCACGGACAGCAGTACGACCCTCCGACGCCAGTAGATGGAGGAGGGAAGCGGCCCGACCGGATTGCGCAGAGATCCCACGGCGCAAACTGTACGAGAGATCGTCGCGCAGGCTTGCGCCACCCGCCGCGCCGGCGTGAACTTTTCCGGATCATCATCCCGGCAACTGCCGGAGACGACACGGTTCTTCACATTCCGCCACGCTCGGTGACCGTACGGTCACCCATCCTGCCCGCCAACCCGTGGCAGGATCGGAAGGCCATGACTGAGAAGCTGCACGCCCCCGTGATCGCCTGGTTCGACGCCCACGCCCGCGACCTCCCCTGGCGCCGCCCGGAGGCGGGCCCGTGGGGCGTGATGGTCAGCGAGTTCATGCTCCAGCAGACCCCGGTGAACCGGGTGCTGCCCGTCTACGAGGAGTGGCTGTCCCGCTGGCCGCGCCCGGCCGACCTCGCGAAGGAGGCGCCGGGCGAGGCGGTGCGCGCCTGGGGCCGGCTCGGCTACCCGCGCCGCGCGCTGCGCCTGCACGGTGCCGCGGTCGCCATAACGGAGCGGCACGGCGGGGACGTACCGACGGACCACGCGCAGCTGCTGGCGCTGCCCGGCATCGGTGAGTACACGGCCGCCGCGGTGGCCTCGTTCGCGTACGGGCAGCGGCACCCGGTGCTGGACACCAATGTCCGCCGGGTCCTGGCGCGGGCGGTGACGGGGGTGCAGTACCCGCCGAACGCGACCACGGCGGCCGAGCGGCGCCTGGCGCGGGAGCTGCTGCCCCAGGACGAGCGGACCGCCGCGCGGTGGGCCGCCGCCTCCATGGAGCTCGGGGCGCTGGTGTGCACGGCGAAGAACGAGGGGTGCGGGCGGTGCCCGATCGCCACGCAGTGCGCCTGGCGGCTCGCGGGCAAGCCGGAGCACGCGGGCCCGCCGCGCCGGGGGCAGACGTACGCCGGCACGGACCGGCAGGTGCGCGGCAAGCTGCTGGCCGTGCTGCGGGAGGCGCACGCGCCGGTGCCGCAGGCGGTGCTGGACCGGGTGTGGCACGAGCCGGTGCAGCGGGCCCGGGCGCTCGACGGGCTGGTCTCGGACGGTCTGGTGGAGCCGCTGCCGGGCGGCCTGTATCGGCTGCCGCTGGGCTGACGCACAGCCAGGTCACAGCGCGGCGGCGGCTGTTACGCGCCCCCGAGGCCGACAAAGCCCCATGTAAAGGGACATTCAGGCCGCTCTCCTTACCCCGCTCGTACTTCCGTTACACAACCGACGGATAGCCGATTGCCAGCCGCAGGCTGGTTCGCACAGCCCCGTGACAACCACTCCGTAGCTTCTTCTCCGTGCCCGGCGGACCACCGGGCGCGGGAACAGCAGGACTTCCGGCCCGAGCCGGAAGCACAACGGGGAACGGAGGCGGTTGAACATGGCCCAGGGCGAGGTGCTCGAATTCGAGGAGTACGTCCGCACCCGGCAGGACGCGCTGCTGCGCAGCGCACGCCGGCTGGTCCCGGACCCGGTCGACGCCCAGGACCTGCTGCAGACCGCGCTGGTACGGACGTACGGCCGCTGGGAGGGCATCGCCGACAAGCGGCTCGCCGACGCCTATCTGCGCCGGGTCATGATCAACACCCGGACCGAGTGGTGGCGGGCGCGCAAACTGGAGGAGGTGCCCACCGAGCAGCTGCCGGACGCCTCCGTGGAGGACTCGACCGAGCAGCACGCCGACCGGGCCCTGCTGATGGATGTCATGAAGGTGCTCGCACCGAAGCAGCGCAGTGTCGTGGTGCTGCGACACTGGGAGCAGATGTCCACAGAGGAGACGGCCGCTGCCCTCGGCATGTCGGCCGGTACGGTCAAGAGCACGCTGCACCGGGCGCTCGCCCGGCTCCGTGAGGAGCTGGAGGCCCGCGATCTGGACGCACGCGCGCTGGAGCGTGAGGAGCGGGAGCGTTGCGCGGCCTGACCGGGGCCGGGCCCGACCGGGCCCGAAGCAGTACACAGGCGGTGATCGCGGTGGGGGCCGCGCTCGCCGCCCTCGCCCTTTTCGTCGCCGCGTGCGGCAGTGGGGGCACGGGCGCGCGGGACGAGGGCCCGGCGCACGCCTCGGCGGTGGCCGGAGCCGTCGACTCCCCCTCCCCCAGACTGGCGGAGAACTACCGGCGGGTGGATCCGGTGGCGCTGGTCAAGGGCGACCCGGAGGTGTCGGGCGCGGTCAAGCGGGAGCTGAAGCCGTGCAACGGCGACGAGTACCCGGTCGACGTCTCCTACGGCAATCTGACCGACGGACCGGTGGACGACGTCGTCGTCAACGTACTGACCTGTGCCGACGCGGTCGGCATCGGCTCGTACGTGTACCGGGACGACGACGGCTCGTTCAGGAACGTCTTCAGGAGCGAGGAGTCCCCGGTCTACGCCGAGATCGACCAGGGTGTCCTGTCGGTGACGCGGCAGTACTACGAGAAGGGCGACCCGATCTCCACCCCGTCCGGTGAGATCGTGACCCCGTACAGATGGACCGAGGGACGGTTCACCCCGGGGCAGTCCACCCGCAACGAGTACAGCAAGTCGGCCGGCGGGGGTCCGACGCCCGTGCCGGACAGCTGACACCCCCGTAGGACCCTCCCCTGACCCCACGACACCATGAGGACTGAGAGCACCGGGATGGCAGACCAGACCCACGTCCTGTTCGTCGAGGACGACGACGTCATCCGCGAGGCCACCCAGCTCGCGCTGGAGCGGGACGGCTTCGCGGTCACCGCCATGCCCGACGGCCTGTCGGGCCTGGAGGCGTTCCGGGCGGACCGCCCCGACATCGCGCTGCTGGACGTCATGGTGCCGGGCCTGGACGGCGTCAGCCTGTGCCGCCGGATCCGGGACGAGTCGACCGTGCCGGTGATCATGCTGTCGGCGCGCGCCGACTCCATCGACGTCGTCCTGGGCCTGGAGGCGGGCGCCGACGACTACGTGACCAAGCCCTTCGACGGGGCCGTGCTGGTCGCCCGGATCCGCGCGGTGCTGCGCCGCTTCGGCCACGCCGGCGGGTCCGTGCAGGACGGGTCCGCCTCCGAGGCCGGCGGCGGCACGCTGACCTTCGGCGACCTGGAGGTCGACACCGACGGCATGGAGGTGCGCCGGGCCGGGCGGCCGGTGGCGCTGACGCCGACCGAGATGCGGCTGCTGCTGGAGTTCTCCTCCGCGCCGGGGACCGTGCTCTCCCGCGACAAGCTGCTGGAGCGCGTGTGGGACTACGGCTGGGGCGGGGACACCCGGGTCGTGGACGTGCATGTGCAGCGGCTGCGGCAGAAGATCGGCCAGGACCGGATCGAGACGGTCCGCGGCTTCGGCTACAAGCTGAAGGCCTGAGCGGAGCGGCGGTATGCGGGGGTTTCTGCGGCACCAGGTCCGGCGCATGGAGCGCGTGGGCCTGCGCACCGGACTCAGATGGAAGGTCAGCGCGGCGATCGCGCTGGTGGCCGGGCTGGTCGCGATCGTGCTGAGCCTGGTCGTGCACAACGCGGCCCGCGTCTCGATGCTGGACAACGCGCGCGAGCTGGCCAATGACCGGCTCAAGATGGCCCAGCGCAACTACGAGCTGAACCGGGGGCGGGTCTTCCCCTACATCAAGGTCGACGACCCGGAGCTGCCGGCCACGCTGCGCGAGAAGGTCGAGCGGGGCCGCCGGGCCAGCGATGTCTCCGAGCACGACGGCGTGGCGGACATCTGGGCGGCCGTCCCGGTGAAGGACGGGCATGTGCTGTCCCTGCACAGCCATCTGGCCGACCGCAGCACCGACATGCTCCGGGACCTGGACCAGGCCCTGGTGATCGGCTCGGTCGCGGTGGTGCTCGGCGGCAGCGCGCTGGGCGTGCTGATCGGCGGGCAGCTGTCCCGCCGGCTGCGCAAGGCGGCGGACGCCGCGACCCAGACCGCCAACGGCGTGACCGACATCCGGGTGCAGGAGGCCATCGGCGGGGTCGTACGGGACGAGGCCGACGAACTCGCGCGCGCGGTGGACGCCATGGCGGACGCGCTGCGGCAGCGTCTGGAGGCCGAGCGGCGGGTCACCGCCGACATCGCGCACGAGCTGCGCACCCCGGTGACGGGGCTGCTGACGGCCGCCGAGCTGCTGCCGCCGGGCCGGCCCACGGAACTGGTCCTGGACCGGGCCAAGGCCATGCGCACCCTGGTCGAGGACGTCCTGGAGGTGGCCCGGCTGGACGGTGCCTCGGAGCGGGCGGAGCTGCAGGACATCATGCTCGGCGAGTTCGTGACGCGCCGGGTCGCGGCGAAGGACCCGGACGTGGCCGTACGGGTGGTGCACGAGTCGGAGGTCACCACCGACCCGCGGCGGCTGGAGCGGGTGCTGTTCAACCTGCTGGCCAACGCCGCCCGGCACGGCCGGCCGCCCGTGGAGGTGACCGTGGAGGGCCGCGTCATCCGGGTCCGCGACCACGGCCCCGGCTTCCCGGAGGAGCTGCTCGCCGAGGGACCCAGCCGGTTCCGCACCGGCAGCAAGGACCGCGCCGGGCAGGGCCACGGGCTCGGGCTGACCATCGCGGCGGGCCAGGCCCGGGTACTGGGCGCCCGCCTGACCTTCCGCAACGTACGTCCCGGGGGCGCGGCCCCCGGTATCCCCGCGGAGGGCGCGGTGGCCGTCCTGTGGCTGCCGGAACACGCCCCGACCGACACGGGCAGCTACCCGATGCTGCCGACGTCGGGCAGCAGCTAGTCCCGAGACCTGTCGTCGGGATCGTGCTGATCGTGCCGGGTTCGCGGGGGCCGGCATCGCGCTCCGCGCCCGTTGTCGTCGGTTGCCCCGGGGCCCCCTCCGCCGTGCGGTGCACGGCACCGGACCCCGCTCACTGCGGCCTGATCCCGGCTGAAGCCCCTGGCCGGGGGGCCGCGGCAGCCGACCCGCACGGCCGGCTCGGTGGACCGGGGCGCCCCGGCGGCTCAGGTCGTGGCCAGCACCAGTTCCTCCGCTCTGGACGGGCGCAGTCCGTCCGGGCGGGCGGTGAAGTAGCGGCGGGTGAGTTCCTCCGCCGGTATGTGGCGGGCGTCGCGGAAGCCGGTGCCGCGGATCAGGTCCAGTATCTGCGGGGGCGTGAAGTAGCTGAGGAACGGTGTGCCGGCGGCGCGCGCGCCCCGCTCCGCCGCCTGGTGGAAGGGCCGCAGCGCGGGCTCGACGTCCTCGGCCGGCCGCAGGAACGTGGTGGCGAGCACGGAGCCCGGGGCGAGCGTCGCCACCTGCCGGAAGCTCGCCTCGACGGCGTCCCGGGTGAGGTACATGGTCACGCCGGTGCAGGCCACGACCGCCGGGCGGCCCGGGTCGAGACCGGCCGCGAGCAGCCGCCCCCACCAGTCGCCCTCGAAGTCCACGGGGACCAGCCGCAGCCAGTCGGGGACGCCGTAGCCGAGGTCGGTGAGCCGCCGGCGCTTCCACTCCTGCGGCCCGGGCCGGTCGGCCTCGAACACCCGCAGGCCCGCGGCGATCTCCGGCCGGCGCTGGGCGAAGGTGTCCAGGCCGGCGCCGAGGAGGACGTACTGGTCCACGCCCCGGGCGGCCTGCTCCGCCACGAGGTCCTCCACGAACCGGGCACGGGCCGCGATGGACGCCCGCACCGGCCTAGTCTCCCGTTCGTCCATGTCGGGCCGGGAGCGCCAGTCGTCGCCGGGATCCGCCAGCCGCAGCCCGATCTCGTCCTCGATGACGTGCGGCGGTGGATCGGCCCGCAGATGCAGCGCCCTCCACAGCGCGGTCCGCACCGCCGTGTGGTCCGGCAGCACGGCCGGCCGCGCGGTCACCCGAAGTCCTTGGAGAAGTCCAGCTCCTCGCTGCGCTGGGTCAGCGAGTACCAGTTGCCGTTGTCGTCGCGGAAGATCGCCTCGATGCCGTACGGCCGCTCCTTCGGCTCCTGGACGAACTCCACTCCGCGTGCCTTGAACGTCTCGTAGTCACCCCGGCAGTCGTCCGTGTGGAAAGCGCCGGCGCCCAGCACTCCCTTGGCGACCAGCTTCTTCAGCGCCTCGGCGGACTCGGGGTCCAGGCCGGGGCCGTCCAGGCTCATCAGCGCCAGCTCCAGGCCGGGCTGGTCCTTGGCGCCGACGGTGATCCAGCGCATGTCGCCCAGGGCGAGGTCGGTGCGCACCTCGAAGCCCAGCTTCTCGGTGAAGAAGGCCTTCGTCCGCTGCTGGTCGGTGGTCCACACGGTGCTGATGGCCAGGCCTTTGATCATGGCTGCGCTCTCCTGTCGCGAGGCTGCTGTTCCTGCTCGTCACCGTAGGCAGGGCCGGCAGCCGCGCGCTTCTTCGATGTTGCGGTGTTGAAACCGCCGGCCCAGAGCATGGCGTAGCAGCCGGGTATGAGGGCGGCGCCGCGGCCGACGTGCTCGGTCCGGTACCCGCTCGGGGTGAGGCCCGTACGCGCCTTGAAGCGGGCGGAGAAGGTGCCGAGGCTGCTGAATCCGACCAGGGTGCAGATCTCGGTCACCGTGAGGTTGGCGCTGCGCAGCAGTTCCTCCGCGCGCTCGATCCTTCGGTGCGTCAGGTACTGGCCGGGCGTCTCGCCGTACGCCTCCTTGAAGGCGCGCAGGAAGTGGTACCGCGAGTACCCGGCGTGGGCCGCCACCGCGTCCAGGTCGAGCTCCGGGTCGGCCCAGTCCCGGTCCATGGCGTCCTTGGCCAGGCGCAGGCGGCGGATCTTGTCCATGCACCGATGGTGGCACGGGGGTCTGACATCACACCCGAACCGGCCTCGACCAGCACGGACACCGCAGACTCACCAGCGGGCGGGAACGGCCGAAGGCCCCGGCGGCGGACACGCACCGGGGCCTTCGGACTCGGGGCTTTCAGACGGCCTCCACCACGGCCTGCGGCGCCGCGTCGGCACCCTCCGCGGAGGGCTTCGGGCCGCCCTTGAGCGGCACCTCCTTGACGAACAGCGCCGCGATCAGCACCACGAGCGCGATGCCGGCGCCGAGCAGGAACGCCGCGTGCGTGCCCGAGGACACCGCGTGCTGGTAGGCCTCGCGCGCGACCGCCGGCAGCTTCTGCAGGCTCTTGGCGTCCAGCTGCGCCGACTTCTCGGTGATGTTCTTGCCCAGCGCGCCGGCCCGCTCGGCCATGACGTCCTGCACCCGGTGGTTGAACAGGGCGCCCATGATGGCCACGCCGAAAGAGGAGCCGAGCGTACGGAACAGGGTGGTCGAGGAGGACGCGACGCCCATGTCCTTCATCTCCACGCTGTTCTGCGCGACCAGCATGGTGATCTGCATCAGGCAGCCCATGCCCGCGCCGACGACGGCCATGTAGATGCCGGACGTCAGCCGGGTCGTACCGGTGTCCATCAGGGACAGCAGATACATGCCGACGATCATCAGGACACCGCCGGCGATCGGGAAGATCTTGTACCGGCCGCTGTTGGTGGTGACCCGCCCGGCGACCATCGAGGTCACGAGCATCGCGCCGAGCATCGGCAGGAGCAGCAGACCGGAGTTGGTCGCGGAGGCACCCTGTACGGCCTGCTGGTACAGCGGCAGGAACAGGGTGGCGCCGAACATCACGAAGCCGGTGATGAAGCCGATGACCGACATCAGCGTGAAGTTGCGGCTCCTGAAGATGTGCAGCGGCAGCACCGGCTCGGCGGCCCTGGTCTGCCAGAAGACGAACCCGACCAGCGCGGCCACGCCGATGCCGATCAGCTCCATGATCCGCGCGGAGGTCCAGGCGTACTCGGTGCCGCCCCACGTGGTGACCAGCACGATGGAGGTGATGCCGACGGTCAGCAGGACGACGCCCAGGTAGTCGATGCCGGCCTTGGACCGCTTCCTCGGCAGGTGCAGCACGGCGGTGACCAGGGCGAGGGCGACCGCGCCCAGCGGCAGGTTGATGTAGAAGGCCCAGCGCCAGCCCCAGTTGTCGGTGATGGTGCCGCCGACCAGCGGGCCGCCGATCATCGCCAGCGCCATGACGCCGGCCATCATGCCCTGGTACTTGCCCCGCTCCCGCGGCGGGATCAGGTCGCCGATGATCGCCATGACGCCGACCATCAGACCGCCGGCGCCCAGACCCTGCACGGCCCGGAACCCGATCAGCTGGCCCATGTCCTGGGCCATGCCGCTCAGCGCCGAGCCGATGAGGAAGATCACGATCGAGCTGAGGAAGGCGCCCTTGCGCCCGTACATGTCGCCGAGCTTGCCCCAGATCGGGGTGGAGGCCGCGGTGGCCAGGGTGTAGCCGGTGACGACCCAGGAAAGGTGTTCCAGGCCGCCCAGTTCGCCCACGATCGTGGGCATCGCCGTGCCGACGATCATGTTGTCGAGCATCGCGAGCATCATCGCGATCATGAGTGCGAGCAGCACAACTCGCACACTCCTGGGCTGTTTGCCCTCTGTGGTGGATTCGACCGTGTCCGCCATCGTCTTCCCGATTCCCCCGGGGCGGCTACTTACTTGCCGCCCGGCTAGTTGTCACTACACTGGGAAGGTAGACGCGCTACTAGCCGGGCGTCAAGTAAGTTTCCGCGGGAGCGCGAGGAGTACGAGGATGGGCGTCACCATGGACGGCACCAAACAGCAGCGCCGCGGCAACACCCGCCAGCGCATCCAGGACGTGGCGCTCGCACTCTTCGCGGAGCAGGGCTACGAGAAGACCTCCCTGCGCGAGATCGCCGAGCGTCTCGACGTCACGAAGGCGGCCCTGTACTACCACTTCAAGACGAAGGAAGAGATCATCGTCAGCCTCTTCGAGGATCTGACGAAGCCGATCCTGGAACTGATCGAGTGGGGCAGGGGGCAGCCGCACACGCTGGAGACCAAGCAGGAGATCATCCGCCGCTACAGCGAGGCGCTCCAGGACGCGGAGCCGCTGTTCCGTTTCATGCAGGAGAACCAGGCGACGGTACGGGAACTGCGCATCGGCGACACCTTCAAGGACCGGATGCGCGGCCTGCGGGACATCCTCATCAACCCGGAGGCGGACCTGGTCGACCAGGTCCGCTCCGTCAGCGCGATGTTCACGCTGCATGCCGGGATGTTCGTGATGCAGGACATCGAAGGCGACCCCGAGAAGAAGCGCGAGGCCGTTCTCGAGGTCGCCTTGGACCTGATCACACAGGCGCACGAGCACGCCCGCGGGACGGATTAGATTCGTTCGGACCAGGCCCGGCCCGATCCGAACGACGGGCTCCGGGTCAGACCTTCACGCCATGGGCGCGCAGGAACGCCACCGGGTCGACGGCCGAGCCGTAGTTGGGGGTCGTCCGGATCTCGAAGTGCAGGTGCGGACCCGTGGAGTTGCCGGTGGAGCCGGACAGGGCGATGTGCTGGCCGGTCTTCACGATCTGGCCGGGCCTGACGTCGACCCGGGACAGGTGCGCGTACTGCGAGTACGTGCCGTTGCCGTGCTGGATGACGACGGCGTTGCCGTACGCCGGGCCGTCACCGGCGCCGTTGGGGCCGGCCTTGACGACGGTGCCGCCGTGCGCGGCGACGACCTCGGTACCGGTCGGCACGGCGAAGTCCTGGCCGCTGTGCTTGGCGGCCCAGTGGCTGCCGGCCTGCGCGAAGCTCGCGGAGAGCGTGTAGCTCTTCACCGGGTCGACCCAGGAGCCGGCGGACGCGGTGGCGGCGCTCGCGACCCCGGTACCCAGCACGGCCGCGGCGCCGAGTCCGGCAGCCAGGACGGTCACACGGGCACGGAGCGAGGACGAGCGGGAAGAGCGGGACGTGAAGCGCTGGATCATCGGGACCTCGTGGGCTCGGGAACAGATCGGCCACCCGGCGCACAGACGTCCGGGGGACGTCCGGCCAAGCGGCCATCCCTTGGTAACCGACCACGCCATCCATCCCAAAACGGTGCATCTACGGCAGCAGCTAGTAGACGACCGCGAATCCAGCCACTTTCTTGACAGCCCGCCCTTCCGGCCGACAAGCCCGTGACGACGGGAATCTCCCGTGCGGGATTCCAGGGTGAAAGTCCGTTTCTGTCCCGATTTGCCGGGATACTAGATCCCACTAACCCGGCTAGTACCGGACATTTCGCATGTGCCCCTTATCACCGGCATTCCAAACCGACGATCACGGAAATGTGACGCAGACCTCTAGGCGCCTACCCTCCAGTAACCCTACGGTTCCCCTCGCGCCATCCTCGCCTCAGATCATACCCCTGACATTCGAAGACGCGAGAGGACCCCCCACCGATGACCAGACGCCCCTGGGCGCGCCGCATCTCCGTGACCGCCGTCTCCGTGGCCGCCCTGGCCGCGACGGCCGCCCCGGCCGAGGCGGCGACCACGAGCACCGCCTCCGCGAAGGTCGACTACGCCACCTGGCAGAAGGACTGCCAGACCGTCATGGACCAGGCGCTTCCGTACCTGAAGGACCGCATCGCCGCCGCCCGGCCCGGCGAGAAGCAGGCGATCGTCCTCGACATCGACAACACCACGCTGGAGACCGACTTCGGCTTCAGCTACCCCCAGCCGGCCAACAGGCCGGTCCTGGACGTCGCCCGGTACGCCCAGCAGCACGGCGTCTCCCTGTTCTTCGTCACGGCCCGCCCCGGCGTCCTGTACTGGCCCACCGAGTACAACCTCGAACACGACGGCTACGACGTCTCCGGCCTCTACGTCCGCGGCCTGTTCGACCTCTTCAAGGACGTCGCCGCCTACAAGACCGCCCAGCGCGTCGACATCGAGAACGACGGCTACACGATCATCGCCAACATCGGCAACAGTGCCACCGACCTGTCCGGCGGGCACGCCGAGAAGACCTTCAAACTGCCCGACTACGACGGACAGTTGTCGTAACACGGACGCAGACTCGGCACGGGCCGCGGGCTCGGCACGGACCCGCGCCGGGAACGCCGAAGGGGCCGGTGCCCGAAGGCACCGGCCCCTTGTGCTCGGCCGCTCCGCAGGAGGCTTACGCGTCCTTGCTCAGGTTGGGACCGGGCCCACCCGCGGCCTGCTCGATCGGCGGGACGTCCGGGAGAGCCGACTTCTCCTCACCCCGGAAGGTGAAGGTCTGGGACTCGCCCTCACCCTCGGTGTCCACGACCACGATGTGACCGGGGCGCAGCTCGCCGAAGAGGATCTTCTCCGACAGCGAGTCCTCGATCTCGCGCTGGATCGTGCGACGCAGCGGACGCGCGCCCAGCACCGGGTCGTAACCCTTCTTGGACAGCAGCTCCTTGGCGGACTGGGAGAGCTCGATGCCCATGTCCCGGTCCTTCAGGCGCTCGTCCACCTTGCCGATCATCAGGTCGACGATCCGCAGGATGTCCGCCTGCGTCAGCTGCGGGAACACGACCACGTCGTCGACGCGGTTGAGGAACTCGGGACGGAAGTGCTGCTTGAGCTCGTCCGACACCTTGTTCTTCATGCGCTCGTAGTTGGTCTTCGTGTCACCCGAGGCCGCGAAGCCCAGGTTGAAGCCCTTGGAGATGTCCCGGGTGCCGAGGTTGGTCGTCATGATGATGACCGTGTTCTTGAAGTCCACGACCCGGCCCTGGGAGTCGGTCAGGCGACCGTCCTCCAGGATCTGCAGCAGCGAGTTGAAGATGTCCGGGTGGGCCTTCTCGACCTCGTCGAAGAGGACGACGGAGAACGGCTTGCGGCGCACCTTCTCGGTCAGCTGGCCGCCCTCCTCGTAGCCCACGTATCCGGGGGGCGAACCGAAGAGGCGCGACACCGTGTGCTTCTCGCTGAACTCCGACATGTCGAGGGAGATCAGCGCGTCCTCGTCACCGAAGAGGAACTCGGCGAGCGCCTTGGACAGCTCGGTCTTACCGACACCGGACGGGCCGGCGAAGATGAACGAACCACCGGGACGCTTGGGGTCCTTCAGACCGGCGCGCGTGCGGCGGATCGCCTTCGACAGCGCCTTGACGGCGTCGTTCTGGCCGATGACCCGCTTGTGGAGCTCGTCCTCCATGCGGAGCAGGCGGCTGGACTCCTCCTCGGTCAGCTTGAAGACCGGGATGCCGGTGGCCGTGGCGAGGACCTCGGCGATCAGCTCGCCGTCGACCTCGGCGACGACGTCCATGTCGCCGGCCTTCCACTCCTTCTCCCGCTTGGCCTTGGCGGCCAGGAGCTGCTTCTCCTTGTCGCGCAGGGAGGCGGCCTTCTCGAAGTCCTGCGAGTCGATCGCGGACTCCTTGTCCCGGCGGACGGCGGCGATCTTCTCGTCGAACTCGCGCAGGTCCGGCGGAGCGGTCATCCGGCGGATGCGCATCCGGGAACCGGCCTCGTCGATCAGGTCGATCGCCTTGTCCGGCAGGAAGCGGTCGGAGATGTACCGGTCGGCCAGGGTGGCCGCCTGGACCAGGGCCTCGTCCGTGATGGAGACGCGGTGGTGCGCCTCGTACCGGTCGCGCAGACCCTTGAGGATCTCGATCGTGTGCGGCAGGGACGGCTCGGCGACCTGGATGGGCTGGAAGCGGCGCTCCAGGGCCGCGTCCTTCTCCAGGTGCTTGCGGTACTCGTCCAGCGTGGTCGCACCGATGGTCTGCAGCTCACCGCGGGCCAGCATCGGCTTCAGGATGGAGGCCGCGTCGATGGCGCCCTCGGCGGCACCCGCACCGACCAGCGTGTGCAGCTCGTCGATGAACAGGATGATGTCGCCGCGGGTGCGGATCTCCTTGAGCACCTTCTTCAGGCGCTCCTCGAAGTCACCGCGGTAGCGGGAGCCGGCGACCAGCGCGCCGAGGTCCAGCGTGTAGAGGTGCTTGTCCTTGAGGGTCTCGGGCACCTCGCCCTTGACGATGGCCTGGGCGAGGCCCTCGACGACGGCGGTCTTGCCGACGCCGGGCTCACCGATCAGCACCGGGTTGTTCTTGGTACGGCGGGACAGCACCTGCATGACCCGCTCGATCTCCTTCTCGCGCCCGATGACCGGGTCGAGCTTGGACTCACGAGCGGCCTGGGTGAGGTTCCGGCCGAACTGGTCCAGGACGAGGGAGGTCGAAGGCGTGCCCTCGGCCGGGCCGCCCGCGGTGGCGGTCTCCTTGCCCTGGTAACCGGAGAGCAGCTGGATGACCTGCTGCCGCACCCGGTTGAGGTCTGCGCCCAGCTTGACCAGGACCTGGGCGGCGACGCCCTCGCCCTCGCGGATCAGGCCGAGCAGGATGTGTTCCGTGCCGATGTAGTTGTGGCCCAGCTGAAGAGCCTCGCGGAGCGACAGCTCCAGGACCTTCTTGGCACGGGGGGTGAAGGGGATGTGCCCGGACGGGGCCTGCTGGCCCTGACCGATGATCTCCTCCACCTGCTGACGGACCGCCTCAAGCGAAATGCCGAGGCTCTCCAGGGCCTTAGCGGCGACACCTTCGCCCTCGTGGATGAGACCCAGGAGGATGTGCTCGGTGCCGATGTAGTTGTGGTTGAGCATCCGGGCTTCTTCCTGAGCCAGGACGACAACCCGCCGCGCGCGGTCGGTGAACCTCTCGAACATCGTTAATCGCTCCTCAGAGCGGTCAGGCAGTGGGGGGAACTTCCCCTCCCTGTCCTTCCGCAGCTTAGTCCCGCAAGCGGGGACCGCTCATTCCAACTGCCGACACCGTCGATGGCCTCCTGACCGTGTGCGCCGACATCTGCTCCAACCCGATGGTGCGAGACGATGTTCCCGCAGGCCAGGCAGTTACCCCAGTCGCCAGTACGCCGTTGGCGAACGTGAGACGGCCTGTCCTGCGTGTCGCCCCCTCCCACTAGGCATGTCTTACCCGCAGGGACTGACACTCCATGCGGCGCGCACCGGTTCCCTCCGCTATGGGCGAACAACCTTGCGCCTGCCCGGACCCCCACGCGCCCCGTCTTCCGGCACTCTGCGCAGCGGACGGGACACCCAGCGTAACCCGAAGGGGGGTTCGCCGTTTCACTTGGCATGGTTGGCTCGGTCCCCATGACTTCCACGGTCCCCCTTCCTCGCCGGCCTCTCGACCCGGGCGTACCGATCGCCGGTGTCTCCTCCGAAGACCCGGACGCCCGGGCCCGGCACTGGTACGAGAACGATCTGGGGTGGCCGACAGTGCCCGGACGGCCGTTGCGGCTGCTCACGGGGGTGCTGTTCGACGTGCTGGACGTGCCGGCCGAGGCGGGCGCGCAGGCGCTCCGGCATCTCGCGCCGGGCTCCCCGGTGGCCCTGCGGGGCGACCGGATGGAGCTGCTGGTGGCCGCGGGCGGCGCCGAGGAGCTGCCCGGGCTGCTGGACTGGCTGGAGTGGGCCGCCGTGCGCCTGGACCTGCGGGTCCTCGGCACGGGCGACACCCTGGAAGCACCACGTCCGCCCGCCGGGACCGCCGCCTTACGGCCCGGTGGGCCTGACTCGCGACCTGGGAGGCCGCGATCCACAGGGCCCGGCTCACGGTCGCGTGACTTCGCGCAGGGGGCCGCCGTGTGGCTGCGGCCCCCTGAGCCCGGACGCGAGGTCGAGGCCTCGCTGCCGGCCATGCCGGCCGTGCCGGCCGTATCCCCCGTGGGACGCGAGGGGAGCGCCCCCGATCTCGTACGACTGGTGGACACGGTGGCAGCACACTGTCACCGGGTCCGGCTGCGGCGCGCGTGCGCCTGGCATTCCGCCGACCGGCGGGATCAGCCGTTGGCCTTCTCGTAGGCCTCACGGATGGACGCGGGAACCCGGCCGCGGTCGTTGACCTCGTAACCGTTCTCCTTGGCCCAGGCGCGGATCGCCGCGGTGTCCTGGCTGCCGCCCGAAGCGGCACGTGCCTTTCCACGCCCACCGGAGGAGCGGCCACCGGTACGACGCCCGCCCTTCACATAGGGATCAAGAAGGCTGCGCAGCTTGTCCGCATTGGCAGTCGTGAGATCGATCTCGTACGTCTTGCGCCGTCCAGCGCGAACGTCACGGTCTCGTCCGCCTCGCCGCCGTCGAGGTCGTCGACAAGAAGGACCTGAACCTTCTGTGCCACCGCTTTTCCTTTCATCGATAACGTTGAGGACCAGGGGGTGTGCGGCGTCCGCCGTTTCGCCGTCCCTGTTATATGCAGTACTGCAGTACGTCGGAAAGCAAACCGCTTTTGCCGGAAAAACACAAACCCTCGGGAGTGACCCAGCGGACGACCCGCGCCCGGAAACATGCGCG
This sequence comes from Streptomyces cyanogenus, assembly GCF_017526105.1. Taxonomy (NCBI): domain Bacteria; kingdom Bacillati; phylum Actinomycetota; class Actinomycetes; order Kitasatosporales; family Streptomycetaceae; genus Streptomyces; species Streptomyces cyanogenus. The sequence continues at coordinate 4,936,957 of NZ_CP071839.1, read as the reverse complement.
TTTCGGACATAGGGCACCGGGGCAATGAGGATCACAGATGCAGAAGCATCCGGCTGTTGCCCAAGGTGTTCGGCTTCACTCGTTCGAGACCCAGGAACTCGGCGACGCCCTCGTCATAGGAACGCAACAGCTCCGCGTACACATCGGTGTCGACCGGCGTCTCGCCGATCTCCACGAAGCCGTGCTTCCCGAAGAAGTCCACTTCGAAGGTCAGGCAGAAAACGCGCCGAACGCCGAGCCAGCGTGCGGTCTGGAGCAACTTCTCCAGCAACTGATGGCCGACGCCGGCGCCCTTGAGGCCGGGCTTCACCGCCAGAGTGCGGACTTCCGCCAGGTCCTCCCACATGACGTGCAGCGCACCGCAGCCGACCACCTCGGCGTTGTCGTCGCGTTCCGCGACCCAGAACTCCTGGATGTCCTCGTAAAGGGTGACCGTGGCTTTGTCGAGCAGGATGCGGTCGCGGACGTAGGCGTCGAGGAGGCGGCGCACGGCCGGGACATCGCTGGTCCGGGCCCGCCGGACGGTGATGGCTTTTGCGGAGACTTCGGGACGCTCTGCTGACATGAGCGGACGCTATCGCCCGGCCGTGTCCTCTGCCGCGCCGGGGTTCTCCTCTTGACGGGCTTCGGGCGCTTCCTGCCGGCGGGCTTCGGGGGCTTCCCGGGTTTCTTCCGGGCCCTGGACGATGCGTACGGCGTCCCTGAGGGCCTGGCGCTGTTCCTCGCTCATCATGCCGAAGAAGGCGACGAGAGCGGCGGCGGGGTTGTCGCTCTGCGACCAGGCGTCGTTCATCAGGGCGGCGGCGTACGCGGCGCGGGTCGACACGGCCTCATATCGATAGGCCCGGCCTTCCGCCTCACGGCGGACCCAGCCCTTCTGATGGAGATTGTCCAAAACCGTCATCACGGTGGTGTACGCGATGGAGCGTTCCTGCTGCAGGTCTTCCAGGACTTCTCGAACGGTCACCGGGCGGTTCCACTTCCACACCCGCGTCATGACCGCGTCTTCGAGTTCTCCCAATGGGCGAGGCACACCTCAGAACAGTAGTAGGAGATCCCGGTCATGGCGTGCCGGACGTGCGTTAGGACTACAAAAGCGAACAAAAAGGACGTACGACTCGCAAAGCGCGGAGGCTCCGGGAGTCGTACGCGGGGGACGGCCGACGGGGCGGCCGGGGCGTGCCGAAGGTCTGCGGCCCGCTCAGGCGTCGCTGCCGGCGGAGGACTTACGGGCACCCTCCACGCGCGCGAGGGCGGCGTCGACGGCCGCGTCCTCCTTGGCCTTGGCGGCCCCGCCCTGGGTCTTCACGATCACCCTGACCACACCGATGAAGAACACGGCCATGACGACCGGAGGCACGAGCGCGGAGACGTAGTCCATGCCTCCAGAGTAGCCACGGAGCCCCGGCAGACCGGGCCGGGGTGCACGAAACCGCCCATCGCGTCGCGAAGGCCGCCGACGGTGATTCAGTCCCACGGGGGACCCACACCCGGCCCACGGGAGCCGCATGCGCGCCTCGGGCGGGGAGACAGGCCGACGAGCCGACCCGCGACCGGCCCGGGGCTTCCGGCGGAGGCGGCGGGCCGGCCACGGTCGATGGGCGAGCGGCAGGCGGGGGCGGCGGGCCGGCCACGGTCGATGGGCGAGCCGCAGGCGGCGGCGGCGAACGGCCCGCGGTCACCGGTGAACCTCAGGCGGGGGCGGCAAGCGGCCCGCGGTCGACCGGTGAACCTCAGGCGGAGGTCGGCGATCCGGCCCACGGCCGACCGGCCAACCTCAGGCGGAGGTCGGCGACCTGGCCCGCGGCCAGCCTCAGGCGGAGGTCGGCGAGCTGGCCCGCGGCCGACCGGGTCTCCCTCGGAGGCGGCGGGCTAGCCCGCCGCCAGCTGGTGGGCCTCCGGGGGCGTCGGCTTGCGGCGTGGGAAGACCTCGCCCGGCGTCGGGATGGGCCGCTTCGGCGTCGCGGGCTCCGGTGCGGGCCGCTCCGCGGGGCCGGGTGCCGGCTTCGGCCGGGGCTTGTCCGCGGGCTTCTGCGGGGTCTCGGACGGCTCCTCGGCCTCTCCCTCGCCCTGGCGCACCCCGGCCTCCCCGGCGCCGCCCGCAAGGGCCAGCAGGCGCGTCCGCGCGGGCGGCACGGCCGGCGCCGGCACCTTCCGGGCGCCCTGCGCGAACCGCGCCCGTACGTCCTGCTCGGCCAGCGCCCGGCAGCGGTCCAGCAGCACCGCCGCCGCGGGGTTCCCGCGCAGCGCGCCCAGCGCGGCGAGATCGTCCGGCGTCGGCCGGTACCCCGCCCCGAGCGCCTCCTCCAGGAGGGCCGTGTAGCCGGCGACGGCGCCCGGCAGGGCGGCCCGGTAGCGGTCCAGGTCGGCCACCAGGAAGGCGCGCAGCCTGGCCCCCTCGGACATCGCCTCGTCGAGCGACTCGGCGAGCCGGAAGCAGTCCTGCACGTCCTCGGCGGAGGCGTGGCCGGGGTGAAGGGCGAGGGCGAGGGCGCGGCGGAGCACACGCAGCTCCTCCACGCCGAACGCCATGCCGCCGCGGGATCCGTATGGCGTGGGCATGCGGCGACGCTACCGACTAATCGGACAAAAGTGAGGAATGCGGATGTTGTTTCACCGCGTGTCGTTCCGGCTTTCCCTCGTCCGGTGCCACCGGCGGGGGCCGGCACCCGCACGGGCACCGGCCGTCCCTCACAGCCGCGAGACGTTCCGCTCGTACACCAGGCGCAGCCCGATCAGCGTCAGCCACGGCTGGTGCTCGTCGATCACCGAGGACTCCCCCAGCACCATCGGCGCGAGCCCGCCCGTGGCGATCACCGTGACGTCGTCGGGGTCGTCGGCCAGCTCCCGCGCCATCCGGCCGACCACGCCGTCGACCTGTCCGGCGAACCCGTACACGATGCCCGACTGCATGGCCTCGACGGTGTTCTTGCCGATCACGTTCCTGGGCCTGGCCACCTCGATCTTCCGCAGCTGCGCGGCCTTGACCCCCAGGGCCTCCACCGAGATCTCGATGCCGGGGGCGATGACCCCGCCGACGTACTCCCCGCGCGCGGAGACCGCGTCGAACGTGGTCGCCGTACCGAAGTCCACGACGATCGCCGGGCCGCCGTACAGCTCGTTCGCCGCGACCGCGTTGATGATGCGGTCGGCGCCGACCTCCTTGGGGTTGTCGAACTGGATCGGCACGCCGGTCTTCACTCCCGGCTCGACCAGCACCGCGGGCACGTCGCCGTAGTACCGCCGGGTGACCTCGCGCAGCTCGTGCAGCACCGACGGCACGGTCGCGCAGATCGCGATGCCGTCGATGCCGTCGCCCAGTTCCTCGCCGAGCAGCGGGTGCATGCCCATCAGGCCCTGGAGCAGCACCGCCAGCTCGTCCGCCGTGCGGCGCGCGTCCGTGGAGATGCGCCAGTGCTCGACGATGTCCTCGCCGTCGAACAGGCCGAGGACGGTGTGCGTGTTGCCGACGTCGATCGTGAGCAGCATGGCCGTTACTCCGCCTCGCGCAGGTCCAGGCCGATGTCCAGGATCGGCGAGGAGTGCGTGAGCGCGCCCACGGCCAGGAAGTCCACGCCCGTCTCCGCGTACGCGCGCGCGTTGGCGAGCGTCAGCCGCCCGGAGGCCTCCAGCAGTGCCCGCCCGCCGACGATGCCGACGGCCTCCTCGCACTCGCCGGGCGTGAAGTTGTCCAGCAGGATCAGGTCGGCGCCCGCGTCCACGACCTCGCGCAGCTGGTGCAGGGTGTCGACCTCGACCTCGATCGGCACCTCCGGGAAGGCCTGCCGTACGGCCTTGAAGGCCTGCGCGACGCCGCCGGCGGCCACGACGTGGTTGTCCTTCACCAGGGCCGCGTCCGAGAGCGACATGCGGTGGTTGACGCCCCCGCCGCAGCGCACGGCGAACTTCTCCAGCGACCGCAGGCCCGGGGTGGTCTTGCGGGTGTCCCGGACGCGGGCCTTGGTGCCCTCCAGCGCGTCCGCCCACGCGCGCGTGGCCGTCGCGATGCCGGACAGCCGGCACAGGATGTTCAGCGCGCTGCGCTCGGCGGTGAGCAGGTCACGCGTGCGCGTGGTGACCGACAGCAGCTTCTGCCCGGCCTCGATGCGGTCGCCGTCCTCCACGTGCCGCTCGACCTCGAACTCGTCCGTGCAGACCACGGAGAGCACGGCCTCGGCGACCCTGAGGCCGGCCACGACGCCCGCCTCGCGCGCGGTGAAGTCGGCGGTGGCCACCGCGTCCTCGGGGATGGTCGACACGGTGGTCACGTCGACACCGCCGTCCAGGTCCTCCTGGATGGCGACGTTGGCGATGTCCTCGACCTCGACCGGGTCGAGTCCCGCAGCGGCCAGCAGCTCGGCGAGCGCGGGGTCGAGCCCGCACTCCAGGTACTCCTCGTCACCCTCGGCGCCGCAGGCGCAGCCGTCGCCGCAGCCGCCGGTCGAGGCGAGGGGAAGGTCGTCGGTGCTCACGTCTGTCACTGCTCCTGGGGCGCTGTTACCGGATAGGGGGGAAGTCTGCGGTGTCGGTGGTGCGTACGGCCAGCGACCGGTCCGGATTGAGCCGTACGACGATGTGGCGCCGCCAGTGGGTGTCGTCGCGCTCGGCGCGGTCCTCGCGCCAGTGGCAGCCGCGGGTCTCCTCGCGCAGCCGGGCGGCGGTGACCAGGACCCGGGCCACGCACATGAGGTTCGTCGCCTCCCAGGTGTCCACGCCGGGCTCGGCGGTCTTGCCGTTCTCCTCCAGCGCGTCCCGGGCCTCGGCGTGCAGCTTCTGGAGCTGGTCGGCGGCCCGGGCGAGGGACTCCTCGGAGCGCAGCACGCCGGCGCCCTCGGTCATGATCCGCTGGATGGCGAACCGGGTCTCGGGGGCGAGCAGCGGGTGCGCGGGCTTGCCGGGCTCCGGGACCGGTGCCGGCACGCGCGCGTGGAGGCCGCTCCCGGCGTGGGCGGCGGCGATGTCGGCGGCGATCCGCTCGGCGTAGACGAGCCCCTCCAGGAGGGAGTTGGAGGCGAGCCGGTTGGCGCCGTGCACGCCGGTGCACGCGACCTCTCCGCATGCGTACAGGCCGGGCACGGTGGTCCGGCCCCGGGCGTCGGTACGGACGCCTCCGGAGGCGTAGTGGGCGGCCGGGGCGATCGGGATGGGCTCGGTGACCGGGTCGATGCCGTTGGCCCGGCAGGCGGCCAGGATGGTCGGGAAACGGTGCTCCCACATGTCGGCGCCGAAGTGCCGGGCGTCCAGGAACATGTGCTCGGCGTCCTGCTCCTGCATCCGCCGCATGATGCCCTTGGCGACGATGTCCCGCGGCGCCAGCTCGGCCAGCTCGTGCTGCCCGACCATGAAGCGCACGCCGTCCGCGTCGACCAGGTGGGCGCCCTCGCCGCGCACCGCCTCCGAGACCAGCGGCTGCTGCCCTTCCGCGTCCGCGCCGAGGAACAGCACGGTCGGGTGGAACTGCACGAACTCCAGGTCGCTGATCTCCGCGCCCGCGCGCAGTGCCAGCGCCACGCCGTCGCCGGTCGACACGTACGGGTTGGTGGTCGCGGAGAACACCTGGCCCATGCCGCCGGTCGCGAGGACCACGGCGGGCGCGTGCACGGCGCCCACGCCGTCGTGCTGGCCCTCGCCCATCACGTGCAGGGTGACCCCGGCCGTACGCCCCTCGGCGTCCGTCAGCAGGTCCAGCACCAGTGCGTTCTCGACGGTGCGCAGCCCGCGCGCGCGGACGGCCTCGACGAGGGCCCGGGAGATCTCCGCGCCGGTGGCGTCGCCGCCGGCGTGCGCGATCCGGCGGCGGTGGTGGCCGCCCTCGCGGGTGAGTTCCAGTTCTCCTTCGGAGGACTCGTCGAAGTGCGCGCCGGTGTCGATGAGCCGCCGTACCGCGTCGGGGCCCTCGGTGACGAGGATCCGTACGGCCTCCTCGTCGCAGAGTCCCGCGCCCGCCACGAGCGTGTCGGCCAGGTGCTCCTCGGGGGTGTCGCCCTCGCCGAGGGCGGCGGCGATGCCGCCCTGCGCCCAGCGCGTGGAGCCGTCGTCCAGGCGGGCCTTGGTGACGACGACCGTGGTCAGCCCGGCGGCCTCGCAGCGCAGGGCCGCGGTCAGGCCGGCCACCCCGGAGCCGACCACGACCACGTCCGCGGAGATGGCCCAGCCGGGTGCGGGCGCGTGCAGTCGTATGCCTGTGCTGGTCACGAGGCGGCTCCGAAGATGAGGGGGAGGTTGTCGATCAGCCGGGTCGAGCCGACCCGGGCTGCGACGGCGAGGACGGCCTCGCCGGTGAAGTCGTCGCCGATCTCGGTGAAGTCGGCGGGGTCGACCAGCGCCAGGTAGTCGAGCTTCAGCGGCGGGTCGAGGCGGGCGGCCTCGTCCAGGACCTGGCGGGCGGCGGCGCGGACGGCCGCCGGGCCGCCGGGCGCGGCGGTGGCCACCGCGTGCGCGTCGGCCGCCGCGCGGGACTCGCCTATGGCGCTCAGCGCCTCGGCACGCGCGTGCGTGGAGGGCACTTCCCGGGCCCGGGCGCGCAGCGCCTCCTGCGCCGCGTGCCGGTCCCGGCCGGCGAACAGCGCGCGGGACAGCGCGAGCGCGGTACGCCGCTCGTCCGGCGCGAGGTAGCGGTTGCGGCTGGACAGGGCGAGCCCGTCCTCCTCGCGCACGGTCGGTACGGCGACGATCTCGACGCCGAAGTTCAGGTCCCGCACCATGCGCCGGATCAGGGCCAGCTGCTGGGCGTCCTTCTGGCCGAACAGGGCGACGTCGGGGCGGGTGAGGTGCAGCAGCTTGGCGACGACGGTGAGCATGCCGTCGAAGTGCCCGGGCCGCGAGGCGCCCTCCAGGCGCTCGCCCATGGGTCCGGCGGTGATGCGCACCTGGGGTTCGCCGCCGGGGTAGACCTCGTCCGCCGAGGGCGCGAACACGGCGTCTGCGCCGGACTGCTCGGCCAGCTTCAGGTCGGCGTCCAGGGTGCGCGGGTAGCGGTCGAGGTCCTCCCCCGCGCCGAACTGCAGCGGGTTGACGAAGACGGTGACGACGACCTCGCCGTCCGGGCCGGCGATCTCCCGCGCGGTGCGGATCAGGGTCGCGTGGCCCTCGTGCAGGGCACCCATGGTCATCACGACGGCACGGCGGCCGTGGCGCACGCGCGCGTGCAGCTCTTCGGCGGTGCTCAGCAGGGTGGTCATCGGTCGTTCCCCTCGGTGCCGGTCGTGCCGTCGGTGCCGTGCGTGCCGTCGGTGCCGTCGCCTTCTCGGCCGCCGGGGCCTGCGTGGCCTGCGTCGGCGAGTACCCCGAGGAGGTCCTCGGCGAGCTCCGGCTTCAGCAGGCCGTGCGCGAGCGCGCGGTCCGCGGTCGCGCGGGCCATCGCCAGATAGCCCACCACGGTCTGCGGGGCATGCCTGCGCAGCTCGGTGACGTGCGCGGCGACCGTACCGGCGTCCCCGCGCGCGACCGGCCCGGTCAGGGCGGCGTCACCGGAGCGCAGGGCGTTGTCCAGGGCGGCGCCGAGCAGCGGGCCGAGCATCCGGTCGGGGGCCGTCACACCGGCCGTGCGCAGCAGCTCCATGGACTGGGCGACCAGGGTCACCAGGTGGTTGGCGCCGAGCGCGAGGGCCGCGTGGTACAGCGGGCGGTTCTGCTCGCTGATCCACTCCGGCTCGCCGCCCATCTCGATCACCAGGGCCTCGGCGGCCAGCCGCAGCTCCTCGGGCGCGGTGACGCCGAAGGAGCAGCCCGCGAGGCGCTGGACGTCCACCGGCGTGCCGGTGAAGGTCATCGCGGGGTGCAGGGCCAGGGGCAGCGCGCCCGCGCGCAGGGCCGGGTCGAGGACCTTCGTGCCGTACCGGCCGGAGGTGTGCACGAGCAGTTGTCCGGGCCGTACCGCGCCGGTCTCGGCGAGCCCGGCGACCAGGCCGGGCAGGGCGTCGTCGGGGACCGTGAGCAGCACCAGGTCGGCGCGCTGGAGAACCTCGGCGGGCGGCACCAGCGGGACGTCCGGGAGCATCGTCTCGGCACGCCTGCGGGAGGCGTCGGAGACTCCCGAGACGGCCACCGGGCGGTGCCCGGCGAGCTGGAGGGACGCGGCCAGGGCGGGGCCCACGCGGCCGGCGCCGACGACACCGACGGTGAGCCGCGCGGGGCGGTCCTTGAGGTCTGGCTGGTGGACTGTACTCACGCGACGGCGGCCTTCCCGTTCCAGTCCGCTCTGGGTACCGGACGATTTCTCGTCATGTTAACGCTATCGGGTACCACGGCGGCCGGCTGTGCACAGGCTGTGGGTTTCACCACGCGCCCGTCGCGCCCGCGCGCGGAAGTCACGGGAGCCCCTCCCGGCGCCCGCGCGCGGAAACCCTGGTGCCCCTCCCGGTGCCCGCGCGGCATGATCCACGGCATGACCGACAGGGCTGAGCAGGACACGGACCAGGACACCGGGCAGGACATGGAGCGGCAGACGCGGGAACGGTTGCGGGAGCGGCGCGCGGCGGCCCAGCGACAGGCCCGGCGGGTACTGTCCCGCGCGGACTGGGGAAGCTCGATCCGCGACCGTCTCGCGCACCTGATGGACGCGGCGGACGAGGTGTACGACCTGGACGAGCCGGCCGACGTCTACGGCAACCGGATCGTGGCGGCCCTGGAGGAGCGGATCGCCGCGCTGCTGGGCACGGAGGGCGCCGCGTTCTTCCCGACGGGCACCATGGCCCAGCAGGTGGCCCTGCGCTGCTGGGCGGCCCGCACCGGCGATCCGACGGTGGCCCTGCACCCCCTGTCCCATCCCGAGGTGCACGAGCGGCACGCCTTCAGCCAGGTCAGCGGCTTGCGCCCGGTCAGGGTGGGCGAGGGGCGCCGACTGCCCACGGCGGCCGAGATACGCGACGTCGAGGAGCCCTTCGGGGCGCTGATGCTGGAACTGCCCCTCAGGGACGCCGGTTTCGTGCTGCCCACGTGGGAGGAGCTCACCGAGGTCGTCGAGGCGGCCCGGGAACGCGAGGCGGTGGTGCACTTCGACGGCGCCCGCCTGTGGGAGTGCACCGAGCACTTCGGGCGCCCTCTTCAGGACATCGCGGGCCTCGCCGACAGCGTCTACGTGTCGCTGTACAAGTCCGTCGGCGGCTTCGGCGGCGCCGCGCTCGCCGGCCCGGTGACGCTGGTGGAGGAGGCGAAGACCTGGCGGCACCGGTACGGCGGCATGGTCTTCCAGCAGTTCCCGACCGCCCTGTCCGCGCTGATCGGCCTGGAGCGCGAGCTGCCCCGGCTGCCCGGGTACGTCCGGCACGCGCGCGTGGTGGCCGCCGCGCTGCGCGAGGGCTTCGCGGCGGCCGGGGTGCCCTGGGCCCGCGTCCACCCGGAGGTGCCGCACACCCACGAGTTCCAGGTCTGGCTGCCGTACGAGCCCGGCGTGGCGGCCGAGGCGGCCGTGCGGCAGGCCGAGGAGACGTCGGTGCTGCTCTTCGCGAACGCCTGGGACGACGGCGGTCCCGGCCTCGCGTTCACGGAGGTCGTCGTCCGTTCCGCCGGCCTGGAGTGGACGGCGGACGACGTCCGCGCGGCCGTACGGGACTTCGTGGACCGCCTGCCGGACCCGGCGTGACCGCGCGCGGGCCCGGGGGCTAGCCGAGTGCGCGGGGGCGCAGCCAACGAGCCAGCGTGCGCCTGAGCCACCCGCGTGCCGGGCGTTCGCCGATGGCCGCGCGGAAGCGCCGGTGGTCGCGCAGCTCGCGGACGAGGCCGAGGTCGTGGCGGCCCGGCGCGGGCGGTTCGGGCTCGCCGTGCAGACGGGCGCGGTAGCTGTCGAGGAGGTACTGCTGGGTGACGCTCATGGCGGATCGCCTTCTCGGGACGGTACTGGTGGTCACTAGCCGTCACCGAGCGCTCGGTGACTGATCGGGCTCCGCGGCTGCCCCGGTGCCCTCAGCCTGCCTCCCGGTCCGCACCGGTGTGCCGTGGATTGACGGCTGCCGTCAATCCACGCGGGCACTGTCAGTGGGCGGGTGCACGATGGGGGGCATGAGCGTGACCATCGACATCACCGGGCTGCCCTTGGAGCGGGTGTGCGTCGTGCCCTCTCCGCTGGCGGAGCTGGGGATGGCGTTGCACGCGCTGAGCGAGCCCGGCCACCACCCCGAGCTGCGCGGCTGGGCGACCGCCGTCTCCTCCCGGCTGGACCCCTGCCTGGCCGACCGGTTGTGCGAGGCGGACTTCTTGTGGCGTACGACGTTCTCGGACGTCTTCGCCCCCTTCGCCGGCCTCCCGGGCGGACGCGCGACTCCCGGGGCCACGCTCGCCGAGGAGCTGGACCAGCTGGACAAGTTGACGGACGAGCAGTTCGTCAACGCCGCCCTGGAGTTCACCTGCCAGCTGCGCTACGACGTCCGGGAACCCGGCCCGCTGGACGACCCGGAGCTGCGCCGGCGCTCGCTGGAACTGGCCGCCGCGCGCGGGGCCGTGCAGGAGCGGTTCACGCGCCGCCTGCTGACCGATCCGCCGGCCGTCCGCGCCTGGTTCCGGCAGCTGATGCTCGACTGCGACGACGCCTTCTTCGCCGACACCTGGGCCCGCGTCCAGCCTCAGCTGGCCGCGGACGCCCGGCACAAGACCGAACTGCTGCGCCGCAAGGGCCTGGGCGAGGCCCTCGCGTCCCTGTCCGGGGCCGTCTCGCTGGACGAGGAGGCCGGCCTCGTCACGGTCGACAAGCTGCTGGTGGGCCGCACCGCCACCGGCGACGGCGGCCTGGTGCTGGTGCCGACCAGCCTCGGCTGGCCGCACGTGATGGTCCTGCACCGGTACGGCTGGCAGCCCTCCATCGCCTACCCGGCGAGCGTTCCCCGGCCGCAGGCCCCGTCCGTGGAGCAGCTCACGCGCCGGCTGGAGGCGCTGGCGCACCCGGTGCGGATGCGGCTGTGCCGGCACCTCGCGCGCGCCCCGCACACCACCAGCGAACTGGCCGACGCGCACGGCATGTCGGCACCCGAGATATCCCGGCACCTGACGGTGCTCAAGAAGGCCGGTCTGGTCACCGACTGCCGGCGCGGCCGGTACGTCCAGCACCAGCTGGACCTGTCGACGGTGGCCCGGCTGGGCAGCGACTTCATCGAGGGCGTCCTGCGCTGAGGCCCCGGCCCGTGCGCCGTACGCGCGCGGACGCCGTCCGCCGGATCCCGTACCGGCCCGGGGCGTCGGCCGTCAGCCGTGGCCGCCGGCCCGCACCAGCCCCGTCTCGTACGCCAGGACGACCACCTGCACCCGGTCGCGCAGACCCAGCTTGGTCAGGATGCGGCCCACATGGGTCTTCACGGTCGCCTCGCTCAGCACCAGCCGGGCCGCGATCTCGCCGTTGGACAGGCCCTGCGCGACCAGCACCATCACCTCGCGCTCGCGCTCGGTGAGCCGTTCCAGCTCCTTGTGCCGGGGCTCCTTGCCGACGGAGGGCAGCATCGGCGCGAAACGGTCCAGCAGGCGCCGGGTGGTGGAGGGCGCCACGACCGCGTCACCGCTGTGCACGGCACGGATGGCGGCCAGGAGATCGCCGGGCGGCACGTCCTTGAGCATGAAGCCGGATGCGCCCGCCTTCAGCCCGGAGAAGGCGTACTCGTCCAGGTCGAACGTGGTCAGGATGAGCACCTTCGGCGGCTCGGCCTCGGAGCAGATCCGCCGGGTGGCCTCCACACCGTCCAGCTTCGGCATCCGGACGTCCATCAGGACGACGTCGACGGGGGTGGACCGCAGCACCTGGAGGGCCTCCACGCCGTCGCCCGCCTCCGCGACGACCTCCATGTCCGGCTGCGCTGCGAGCACCATCCGGAACCCGGTGCGCAGCAGCACCTGGTCGTCGACGAGCATCACGCGGATCGTCATCGGGCCTCTTTCGTCGGGTGCGGGGTGTGGCTTCAGGGGAGGGTGTCACAGGCGCCGGCGGAGGGCGCCCGGTTGTGTCAGTGGGCCGGTTTGAGCGGCAGCAGGGCGCTGATGCGGAATCCTCCGCCCGGGCGCGGGCCGGCGTCCAGGGTGCCGCCGACCATGCCGACGCGCTCGCGCATACCGATCAGGCCGTGGCCCTGTCCGTCGGCGCCGCCCTCCTCGTACAGCTCGTGCGGCGCGCCCTTGCCGTCGTCCTCGACCAGCAGGCCGAGACCGTCGTCGAAGTAGACCAGGCGCACGCTCGCGCCCGCGTCCGGCCCGCCGTGCTTGCGGGTGTTGGTGAGCGCTTCCTGGACGATCCGGTACGCGGTCAGCTCCACGCCGCTGGGCAGCGGGCGCGGGGTGCCCTCCACCTTGAAGTCGACCGGCAGGCCGGAGCTGCGGCACTGCTCGACGAGGTCGTCGATCTGCTCGACGTCGGGCTGCGGGACGTACTCCCCGCTCTCCTGGTGCTCGCCGGTGCGCAGCACGCCCAGCAGGCGGCGCATCTCGGCCAGGGCCTGGCGGCCGGTGGAGGAGATCGTCTCCAGGGCCTTGCGCGCCTGGTCGGGCGCGGTGTCCATGACGTAGGCGGCGCCGTCGGCCTGCACCACCATCACCGACACGTTGTGCGCGACCACGTCGTGCAGCTCGCGTGCGATCCGGGCGCGCTCGGCGGCCACCGCGACCTTGGACTGCGCCTCGCGCTCCTTCTCCAGACAGGCCGCGCGCTCCTCCAGCTGGGCGAAGTAGGCGCGCCGCGTGCGCATGGAGTCGCCGAGCACCCAGGCCAGCGCGAAGGGCACCGTCTGGAAGACGGCCAGGGCGATGTGCCCGGCGAAACTGGCCTGCTCGGCCGGCCAGCGGATCTGGGCCACGGTCGCCGCGCAGAGGCTGACGGCGAGGGAGAGCCGGGAGGCCCAGCGCGCGCCGACCGCCGCGACCGTGTAGGTGATCACCAGCATGGCGAAGTCGGAGACGGTCGTCTCGATGTCCAGGACCAGCTGGGCCAGCCCGACCACGAGGGCGACCAGGAGCATCGGCTCCGGGAAGCGGCGGCGCAGCGCCACGACGACGCCCAGCACGGCGGCCACGGCCAGCCCCTCGGCGATGGTCCCGTGATGACCCGGCACCCGGTTGAGGTTGACCACGCTCAGCGCGGACACCGCGAGCAGGGCGACGGCCCAGAAGGTGTCGACCCAGGTCGGGTGGCGGCGGAGGAAGTCATAGAGGCGCTGCACGTAACCCAGCGTAGGGAAACCAGATGCGTGCAGGGGTCAACCGAAGGGCCGATCCGCGCCCGGGGCGCATACTCCGCAAGGTGGATGCCGTGATCATCTGGTTGCCTAGTCTGGTGCGGTGACCGATGAGACGACGGCGGGCTCCCGCGCGCATCCCGGGCCGCGCGGTTGGCGCGCTGCGGCCCAGGCCGCCCTGTACGGCCCCGGCGGCTTCTACCGGCGCCCGGAGGGCCCGGCCGGCCACTTCCGTACGTCCGTGCACGCCTCCGCCCTGTTCGCGCGGGCCGTGGCCCGGCTGCTGTGCCGGGTCGACGCGGCACTCGGCCGGCCCGCGGTGCTGGACTTCGTCGACATGGGCGCCGGGCGGGGGGAGCTGGCCGGCGGGGTGCTCGCCGCGCTGCCGGCCGACGTGGCGGCACGCGTGCGCGCCAGTGCCGTGGAGATCGCCGACCGCCCGGCCGGCCTGGACGAACGCATCACCTGGCGGAGCGACCTCCCGGACGCGGTCGCCGGGCTGCTGTTCGCCAACGAATGGCTCGACAACGTGCCCGTGGACGTCGTGGAGGTGGACTCCGCGGGCGTGCCCCGGCTGGTCCTCGTGGCGGAGGACGGCTCCGAGCGGCTCGGGGAACCCGTGACGGGCGCCGCCGCCGACTGGCTCGCCCGCTGGTGGCCGCTGCCGGCCGAGGAGGGCCTGCGGGCGGAGATCGGGCTGCCCCGGGACCGCGCCTGGGCGGCGGCCGTGGACCGGGTGGTCCGGGGTCTGGCGGTGGCTGTGGACTACGCCCACACGCTGGACACCCGCCCCCCGTTCGGCACCCTCACCGGCTTCCGGGAGGGCCGGGAGACGGCGCCGGTGCCGGACGGGTCGTGCGACATCACGGCACACGTCGCCTTGGACGCGTGCGCTGCGGCCCCTGCTCCGACGCGCACGCCCTCCGGCACGACGCACACGCCCTCGGACACAGCGCGCACACCCGCCGACGCGCCCCTCACCCAGGAGCGCACCACGCTCCACACGCCTCCTGGCACGGCGCAAGCGCCCCCAAACGAAGCGCACGGGACCACTGGGGCAGCACGCGAACTTCCCGCCGCGCGCCTCCTCACGCAACGCGCCGCTCTGCACGCCCTCGACCTCACCGGCGCACGCCCCTCGCTGGCGCTGGCCTCCACGGACCCCGCCGCCTATGTGCGCGCGCTGGCGAGCGCGGGCGAGGCCGCCGAGCTGACGGCACCGGGCGGCCTCGGCGACTTCGGCTGGCTGCTCCAGCCGGTCGGCATCCCGGACCCCTTGGAACAGGGGCAGTGGCCGGGTCAACCGCAGCAGCCGCAGCCGAACCGCCCGCAGCAACAGCGACCGGAGCAGGCGCCGAGGCACCCGCAGGACCCGCCGGGCCGGTAGGCCGCACCACGCGGCCTACCGGTGAGCCGCGCCATCCCGCCGGCCGACCCACTCACCACCCGGCCGGCCGACCCACCCCGCCGGCCGCCCACTCACCGCCGGCGCCTACTTGTCGATGTCGCCGACCACGAAGAACATCGAGCCCAGGATCGCCACCATGTCCGCCACCAGCGTCCCCGGCAGCAGCTCGGTCAGCGCCTGGATGTTGTTGTACGAGGCCGAGCGCAGCTTCAGCCGGTACGGGGTCTTCTCGCCCTTGCTGACGAGGTAGTAACCGTTGATCCCGAGCGGGTTCTCGGTCCACGCGTACGTGTGCCCCTCGGGCGCCTTCAGCACCTTCGGCAACCGCTGGTTGATCGGCCCCGGAGGCAGCTCGGCGAGCCGGTCCAGGCAGGCGTCGGCGAGGTCCAGCGCGTTGTGGGTCTGCGCCAGCAGCACCTCGAAACGGGCGAGGCAGTCGCCCTCGCTCCGGGTCACCACCTCCAGGGTGTCCTGGAGCTCGCCGTAGGCCAGGTACGGCTCGTCGCGGCGCAGGTCGAAGTCGACGCCCGAGCCGCGCGCGATGGGCCCGCTCACGCCGTAGGCGTGCACCGTCTCGGGCGCGAGCGTGCCCACGCCCCGGGTGCGCCCCCGGAAGATCTCGTTGCCGAGCACCAGGTCGTCGAAGACGTCCATGCGGGAGCGCACGTCGGCGACGGCGGCACGCGCGCGTGCGGTCCAGCCGGCCGGCAGGTCCTCCTTGAGGCCGCCGACGCGGTTGAACATGTAGTGCATGCGCCCGCCGGAGACCTCCTCCATGACGTTCTGGAGCACCTCGCGTTCCCGGAACGCGTAGAACACCGGCGTGATCCCGCCCAGCTCCAGCGGGTAGGAGCCGAGGAACATCAGGTGGTTCAGCACCCGGTTCAGCTCGGCGAGCAGGGTGCGCGTCCACACCGCACGCTCGGGGACCTCCATGCCGAGCATCCGCTCCACGGCGAGGACCACGCCCAGCTCGTTCGAGAACGCCGACAGCCAGTCGTGGCGGTTGGCGAGCACGATGATCTGCCGGTAGTCGCGTGCCTCGAAGAGCTTCTCGGCGCCGCGGTGCATGTAGCCGATGACCGGCTCCGCGTGCACGATGCGCTCGCCGTCCAGCACGAGCCTGAGCCGCAGCACGCCGTGCGTGGACGGGTGCTGAGGCCCGATGTTGAGCACCATGTCGGTGCTCTCCGCCGCGCCGCCGATGCCGACCGTGGTCTCCGTCGTAGGAGTCATGGCCCCAGTTTCCCCTACGTACGCTGGCCTCATGGAAACGGGGAGGCTCGAAGGGTCCGGAGCGCCGGCGGACCAGCCGGTGTGGCGGGGGCTACAGCCCGGGCTGCTGCGCGTGCGCCGACTGCTGCTGGTGGGGTGGACGGGGGTGCTCGCGGTGGCCGCGGGGCTGCTGCCCGGGCTCCTGGCGGGGCCCGCGTGGGCGGCCTGCGCGCTGCTGCCGCCGGTGTGCGCGGCCTGGTGCTGGCGGCTGCTGGGGCGCAACTGGCGCTCCTGGCGGTACGCCGAGCGCGCCGACGACCTGCTGATCAGCCGCGGTGTGCTGTGGCGCGAGGAGACGGTGGTGCCGTACGGGCGCATGCAGCTGGTGGAGGTGACCTCCGGGCCCCTGGAGCGGCGCTTCGGGCTGGCCACCGTACAGCTGCACACGGCCGCAGCCGCGACCGACGCGACCATCCCCGGCCTGGACCCGGCCGAGGCGGAGCGTCTGCGTGACCGGCTGACCGAGCTGGGCGAGGCACGATCGGCGGGCCTGTGACGTCCCCCGGCCGCCCCGACGGCATACCGGAGCCCCCGCCCGTCACCGAGCGCCGGCTGCACCCGGTCACGCCCTTCCGCCGCGCCTGGGCGCCGCTGACCGTACTGACCGGCTGGGCGGTGCACGATCCGGGCGGCGCCCAGGAGCAGTTCGCGCGGCTGACCGGCACCGTGCTGCTGCTGGGACTGGCGGTACTGGTGCCGGCGGCCGGTCTCTACGGCTTCCTGTCCTGGTGGTTCACGCACTACGCCGTCACCGGCACCGAGCTGCGCATACGGACCGGGCTGCTGTTCCGGCGCACCGCGCACATCCGGCTGGAGCGCATCCAGGCCGTGGACGTCTCCCGTCCGCTCCTCGCGCGCGTGGCGGGCGTCGCCAAGCTCCGGATCGATGTCGTCGGCACCGACGACAAGGACGAGCTGGCCTTCCTGGGCGAGCGGGAGGCGCGCGCCCTGCGCGCGGAGCTGCTGGCGCGCGCGGCCGGCTTCGCGCCCGAGACCGCGCACGAGGTCGGCGAGGCGCCCGCGCAGGTGCTCCTGCACGTGCCGCCGCGCGAGCTGGCACGCGCCCTGCTGCTGACGGGCGCCACCTGGGGTGCGCTGTGCGCCGCACTCGTCGTCCCGACCGTGCTGTGGCTCGTCACCGGCAACCTGTGGACCGTGCTCGCCAGCGCCCTGCCGCTGTTCGGCGCGGCCGGCGCGAGCAGTGCGGGCCGGTTCGTCACCGAGTTCGACTGGACGGTGAGCGAGTCCCCGGACGGGCTGCGCATCGACCACGGGCTGCTCGACCGGGCGCACGAGACGGTGCCGCCCGGCCGGGTGCAGACCGTACGGATCGTGGAGCCGCTGCTGTGGCGGCGCTGGGGGTCCCGCCGCTCGGGCGGAGCCGAGAGCGGGGGAGGCTGGGTGCGGGTGGAGCTGGACGTGGCCGGCTCCGACAACTCGGTGCTGATACCGGTCGCCCCGCGCGCGGTCGCCGAGTCCGTCGTCGCGCGCGTGCTGCCCGGCGTGACGGTGCCCCGGGAGCTGTCACGGGCGCCGCGGCGGGCCCGGTGGTGCGTGCCGGTGTGGTGGCGGGGGCACCGGCTCGCGGTCACCGGCGCGGTGTTCGCCGCCCGGAGCGGTCTGCTGTGCCGCCGGCTCTCCCTCGTGCCGCACGCGAAGGTGCAGAGCGTACGGCTCACCCAGGGGCCCTGGATGCGCCGTCGGGGGCTCGCCGACGTTCACGTGGACACCGGGGCCGGCAAGACCGTGACGGCCCGCCTGCGCGACGCCCAGGAGGCCGCGCGCCTCCTGCACGAGCAGGCGGAACGCTCCCGCACGGGCCGTCGCAACGCCCGCCCCGACCGTTGGATGGCCACCGGCCGGCCCCTCCGCCGCACCGACGCACGGGGCCCGGCTCCCTCGCGGGGAGACCGGGCCCGGTAGTACGGCTGACAGGGGCTCAGGAAGCCGCGCTGCGCAGGCGCTGGACGTCGATCTGTTCGGTCTCGTCGTGCGCCGTCAGGTCGATGATCTGCCCGACCTCCCGGGACCGCGCGTCGGCGGGCTTGAAGCCGGCCTCGGACTCGGCCTTGTGCACGGCGAGCGCCTCCGGTCCGACGACGTCGGCGAGGTCCTCGTTCTGCACGGAGTCCAGCGTGGCCTTCGGCGTGCCCTTCTGGGTGCCGAAGAAGTCGAACCCGCCCTCGACCGCCGGCCGCCGCGCGGGCGCCGGCGGTACGACGGCCACCGCGGTCGGCACCGTGAAGTGTCCGGCGGGCGGCTGCCCCGCGGGCCGGGCGGCCTCGACCGCCCGGGAGGCGTCCGCGCCGTCCGTCACGGTCTGCGGGGCGCCTTCTCCTTTGGCGACGGACCCGGCCTCGGGCTTGTGCTCCGCGGGAGCCTCCGGCGCGTCGTCCACGGCGTCGGCATCGGTCACGGCGTCGGCATCGGCATCGGCATCGGCAAGCGCATCCGCCTCGGCGGGCTCCGGCACCGCCTGCGGCTCGTGGTCCGCCACCGTGTCCGGCTCGGCCCCGGACGCCACGACGCCCTCCACGCCCTCCGCCTCGGCGTCGGACTCGGCCTCGACGCCGGGCTCGGGGTCGGGCTCCGACTCGCCCCGCGCCCCCCGGCCGAACCGGGCCAGGGCGGTCAGGGCCTGCCGGTAGAGCTGAGCGCCCTCGGGCGAGAACACCGCGTACGCCGTCGGCTCGTCATCGGAGCCGGCCGTCTCCGGCCCGGCGCTCCGCGCGGGCGGCAGCGCGGGCGCCGACGAGGGCTCGGGCACCGCCGCTTCGATCTCCAGCAGCCGCCTCCCCTCCAGGGCGCTGGCGCGCTCGGTCTCCGCGGTGGCGTAGCGGCGCAGCAGGGCGGCGTGCTCGTTGCGCAGGCCCGCCAGCTCGGCCCGCTTGGCGCGCAACCGCTGCTCCAGCTTGGTGCGCAGTTCGCGGGACTCTTCCAGGTCGGTCTCCAGTTCGGCGACCCGTTCCTCGTACCGCCACTCGTCGCCGGCACGCGCGCGCGTGAGTTCGGCGACCTGCTTGCCCGCCTGAGCGTCCCAGCGGCGCATCACGACCGCGCCGACGACCGCCGTGGCGGCGGCCGCTGCGGCCAGCGCCCGCACCACTGTGACCTCGGAGAACACCCAGGGACCCAGCGCGCAGACGACGGAGACGCCGGCGATCGCCGACGGGGGCAACAGCCGGTGCAGAGGCGGGGAATGGCGGTGGCGTCCACGTGGCATGGCCAGAAACTTACCGCGCGTAGGCGAATCGTGGGTCCCCGCACCGTAAAAACCCGGCCACACCCTGGGCCTCACCGGGCGTCGGTGCCTAGTCCGCTCAGCGGTCACTGAGCCGCCCGCTGATCCACTGGAGGGTCGGCGGGATCTCGCGCCGCCAGGTGTTGAAGTTGTGCCCGCCGCTGTCGAGGATGATCGACGAGATCCGGGTCAGGTTCGTGGCCTGCACCCGCTCGATGAACTTCGTCGTGGCCTTGTAGTTGTGTTCGCCGACCTTGCTGCTGGTCACGAGCAGCGCGGTGTCCGGCGCCTCCTCGTGCTGGAGCAGCCAGAACAGGTCGGCACGGTTCTGCCGCTTCTTGTCGCCGTGGAAGAGGTCGCCGGTGGTCGGGTCGATCGGCGCCTTGTAGTACGGCGAGAGGCCCGCGCCGGCCGCGTAGACGTAGGGGTGGTGCATGGCGAGCTTGAGGGCGCAGTAGCCGCCGGTGGAGTCACCGATGACGCCCCAGCTGCCCGGCCGCTTGCCGGCCCGGTAGTGCGTGAGGACGGCGTCCGGAAGGTCCTTCGCAAAAAACGTTTCCGCCTGGGGCCCGCCCGGCACGTCCACGCATTCCGTGTCCCGCGGCGGCGCCACGGTCGGCCGCAGCATCACCAGGATCATCGGCTGCATCCGCCCGTCCTTGGCGAGCCCCTGCGCCGTGCTCGGGTAGTTCAGCTTGTCGACCAGTGACCGCGCGGTGCCCGGGTAGCCGGTCAGCACGACCGCCGTCGGGAACGTACGCGTGCGGTACTGCGGCTGGAAGTACTCCGGCGGCAGGTACACGTACGCGGGCGTGACGATGTGGGTCTTACGGCCGACGATGTCGACCTTCTGGATCTGGCCGCCTATCTCCGGCCGCGAGGCGCGCACGCCGGGCACGTCGGAGGTGGAGACCACCTGGAGCGGGCCGCCGCTGCTGCCGTGGGCCGAGTGGTCGATGACCACCCCCTGGTCGGTCTCCTTGCCGAACAGGTCGGCCCAGCTGGCGTAGAAGCCGAACGCCTGGTTGGCGGCGAGCCCTACGGTGGCGAAGAGCGCCAACTGGGTGGACAGCAGCAGGCCGACCCGTCCGCTGACGGCCCGCCAGCTCTGCCGCGCCAGCCGCGGCCACAGCCACACCGTGCCGATGAACAGCACGACAGCGACCAGAATCGCCAGCACCAGCACTTTGTTGCTCGTGAGACCCATGGCTGTTTCCTGCCTGCGCTTTCCGCCCGTTCCCGCCCCACATCGTCGCGTGGGCTTGCCCGGGGCTTTCCTTGGCCTTTGACCCGACTTTCCGGTGGGGAGTGAACCTCTCCCCCCGAGACACCGTCCTAGAGGGCGCAATGTCGCCGGACGCCCGATCGGGCCCGGGTCCAAGGTCTCTCGCAGAACTACGGGATGCGATGTCTGTCAGGATAGATGGGGAAATGTCGGGCGGGGTTCCGGGCCGATCAAGCCGGGCGCGGCGCATACTGCGCGGCCCGCGTCCCGAGGCCGTTCCCGCTCTGGTCGGCCGGGCCGCCGCGCTCGTGGGCGTCCTGGACATCGCCGCGGGCGTCTTCCCGCGCTTCCGGCACAGCCGTATGCACGCTATCGCCGAGGTGCTGCCGGGCTCGTTCGGCCCCTTCGCGGCGGCGCTCTCGCTCAGCGCGGGCGTGCTGTTGCTGCTGCTGGCGCACGGGCTCAAGCGGCGCAAGCGGCGCGCGTGGCGGGCCGCGGTCGCGCTGCTTCCGGCGGGCGCCGTGGCGCAGTTCGCGTACCGGCACTCGGTCGTCGGCGTGCTCATCGCGGTCGCGCTGCTGGTGCCGCTGCTGCGCCACCGGCAGCAGTTCGAGGCCCTGCCCGACCCGCGCAGCAGGTGGCGCGCGCTCGCCAACTTCGTCCTCATGAGCGCCGGTTCCGTCGCCCTCGGCCTGGTCATCGTCAGCGTCCACCCGGACCGGACGATCGGTGACCCGAGCCTGGCCGACCGGCTGACGCACGTCATCTACGGCCTGTTCGGCTTCGAGGGCCCGGTCGACTACCAGGGCAACACCTCCTGGACGGTCGCGTTCTCCCTCGGTGCCCTCGGCTGGATCACCGCGGCCACCACCATCTACCTGGCCTTCCGCCCGGAGCACCCGGCCGCGCGCCTCACCGAGGAGGACGAGTCCCGGCTGCGGGAGCTGCTGGCCAAGCACGGCGGGCGCGACTCGCTCGGCCACTTCGCGCTGCGCCGCGACAAGGCGGTCGTGTTCTCGCCCAGCGGCAAGGCCGCGGTCACCTACCGGGTCGTGTCCGGCGTGATGCTCGCCAGCGGCGACCCCATCGGGGACGTCGAGGCCTGGCCGGGCGCCATCGAGCGCTTCATGGACGAGGCCAAGGCCCACTCCTGGACGCCCGCGGTCATGGGCTGCTCGGAGACGGGCGGTGAGGTGTGGACCCGTGAGACCGGCCTGGACGCCCTTGAACTGGGTGACGAGGCGGTGGTGGACGTGGCGGATTTCTCGCTCGCCGGACGCGCGATGCGCAACGTGCGCCAGATGGTCAAGCGCATCGAGCGGGCCGGCTACGAAACCCGGGTCCGGCGCATCCGTGACCTCGGCGAGGCCGAGCTGGAGCGGATCCGCCGGGCGGCGGAGGACTGGCGCGGCACGGACACCGAGCGCGGCTTCTCCATGGCGCTCGGCCGCATCGGCGACCCCTCCGACGGCGACTGCCTGATCGCCACCGCCCACAAGCAGGACGACGAGCCGGGCGAGTACGGCGACTTGAAGGCGATCCTCCACTTCGTGCCCTGGGGCCGGGACGGCGCCTCGCTGGACCTGATGCGCCGTGACCGCAGCGCCGACCCCGGCATGAACGAACTGCTCATCGTCGCCGCCCTGCAGGCCGCCCCCAAGCTCGGCATCACCCGGGTCTCGCTGAACTTCGCGATGTTCCGCTCGGCCCTCGCGCGCGGGGAGAAGATCGGCGCCGGTCCGGTGCTGCGCGCCTGGCGCGGGTTGCTGGTGTTCCTCTCGCGCTGGTTCCAGATCGAGTCGCTGTACAAGTTCAACGCCAAGTTCCAGCCCCGCTGGGAGCCGCGGTTCGTGGTCTACCGCGCCTCCGCCGACCTGCCCCGCATCGGTTTCGCCGCCATGCAGGCGGAGGGGTTCGTCAACCTCGCGCTGCCGATGCCGCGGTTCCTGCGCGGACGCCGGGCCGCCGCAGGGCGCCCCTGCGCGCACGCCGTGGCCGAACGGGACGTCCAAGCGGCCTGAGCCGCGGACACGCCGGAGGATACGGCCCCGAGGACGGCCGTGGGCCCGGCCGGAGGCAGGCCGACAGCCGGGGGAGGGAGCCCCTCCCCTCCGGCCCGGGAGCTTCCGCCCGGGCCGCCGCGCGTTCCCGGCATCCGCCTGGGCCTACGCTGAACGTATGAACAACCTCAGCGGGCGCGGCCGAGTGGCCGGCCTTCCGGCATGGGACCGGTGCGCGGTCATGGGGGTCGTGAACGTGACCCCCGACTCCTTCTCCGACGGCGGCCGCTGGTTCGACACGACCGTCGCCGTCAAGCACGGCCTGGACCTGGTCGCCGAGGGCGCGGACCTGGTCGACGTCGGCGGAGAGTCCACCCGGCCCGGCGCCACGCGCGTGGACGAGGCCGAGGAACTGCGGCGGGTCATCCCCGTGGTGCGCGGCCTCGCCGGCGAGGGAGTCGTCGTCTCCGTCGACACCATGCGCGCCTCCGTCGCCGAACAGTCCCTCGCGGCCGGCGCCGCCCTCGTCAACGACGTCAGCGGCGGCCTCGCCGACCCCGCGATGATCCCGGTGGTCGCCGAGGCGGGCGCCCCCTTCGTCGTCATGCACTGGCGCGGCTTCCTCCAGGGCGGCAACGTCCAGGGCGTCTACGAGGACGTCGTCGGCGAGGTCGTGGACGAACTGCACGCGCGCGTGGAGGCCGTGCTGGCCGGCGGCATCGCCCCCGACCGCGTCGTCGTCGACCCCGGCCTCGGCTTCTCCAAGCAGGCCGAGCACGATCTCGCGCTCCTCGCCCACCTGGACCGGCTGCGCGCCCTCGGCCACCCCCTGCTGGTCGCCGCCTCCCGCAAGCGGTTCCTCGGCCGGGTCCTGGCCGGACCGGAGGGCGCTCCCCCGCCGGCCCGGGAGCGCGACGCGGCCACGGCCGCCGTCTCCGCGCTGGCCGCGCACGCCGGCGCCTGGGCGGTGCGCGTGCACGAGGTGCGCGCCACGGCGGACGCGGTACGCGTCGCACGGGCGGTGGAGACCGCGCGCAGGGCAGACCCCGCGCCCGGGACGGACAGCGAGCGCCGGGCGGAAGGAGAGCGGTGAGCGCCCCCCATACCGACGTGGAGCAGGTGGAGGCCGCCAACACCGCCTTCTACGAGGCACTCGAACGCGGCGACTTCGAGGAGGTCTCCTCGCTCTGGCTGACCCCGGCCGACCTGGGCGTGGACGAGACCTACCACGACCCCGCGGACACCGGCGTGATCTCCTGCGTGCACCCGGGCTGGCCGGTGCTCACCGGCCGCGGCGAGGTCCTCCGGTCGTACGCCCTGATCATGGCCAACACGGACTACATCCAGTTCTTCCTCACCGACGTGCACGTCTCCGTGACCGGCGACACCGCGCTGGTGACCTGCACGGAGAACATCCTGAGCGGCGGCCCCGCCCAGGAGGGCGCGGAACTGGGCCCGCTGGTCGGCCAGCTCGTCGTCGCCACGAACGTGTTCCGGCGCACGCCCTCCGGCTGGAAGCTGTGGTCCCACCACGCCTCCCCGGTGCTGGCCGAGTCGGACGACGGCGACGAGGACGACCAGGTGAACGGCGTGAACCCGGACGACGACCCCCTCGCCTGACAGCGGCCCGGCAGGAGCCCCTGACGCGCGAATCCGTCACGGGAAGTGGTTGGAATCACCTACCCCGGGGTAGTAGCGGCTACCAGCCCATGACAGGGCCGGGTTCCCCAGGGGAAACATCCGGTGAACCCTCGGGGGAGGGGGCCCGCGCCCACGCCCCCGCGGCCCGGCCCTGTCGGTGCCCGCAGGTAGATTCGTCTGAGGCCGGTGTGCCGCCCGCACGCGGTACGGGCCGGTCGTTCCCGACGATTGCAGGAGTGATTCGCGTGGATCGTGTCGCGCTGCGCGGCCTCAAGGCCCGCGGGCATCACGGTGTGTTCCCCAAGGAGCGCGAGGAGGGCCAGACCTTCATCGTGGACCTCGTCCTCGGCCTGGACACCCGGCCGGCCGCGGCCGACGACGACCTGGCGAAGACCGTGCACTACGGCATCGTGGCCGAGGAGGTCGTGGCCGTGGTCGAGGGCGAACCGGTGAACCTCATCGAGACCCTCGCCGAGCGGATCGCCCGGACCTGCCTGAAGCACGAAGGGGTCGAGGAGGTCGAGGTCCGCGTGCACAAGCCGGACGCCCCGATCACCGTTCCCTTCGACGACGTGACCGTCACCATCACCCGGAGCCGAGCATGACCCGACCTTTCCGCCAGGGTCACAGCGACCCGACCGTCCAGCCGGTGCCCGCCTCGGTCGTCGAGCAGGTGGACGCCGCCGACACGACGCTGAGCAACCCGAAGTGGGCCGTGATCTCCATCGGCTCGAACCTCGGCAACCGCCTGGAGACCCTCCAGGGTGCCGTCGACGCCCTGGAGGACACCCCGGGCGTCCGGGTGAAGGCCGTCTCCCCGGTGTACGAGACCGAGCCGTGGGGCGTGGAGCCGGGCAGCCAGCCGTCGTACTTCAACGCGGTCGTGGTCCTCAGGACGACCCTGCCCCCCTCGTCCCTGCTGGAGCGGGCGCACGCCGTGGAGGAGGCCTTCCACCGCGTCCGGGACGAGCGCTGGGGCCCGCGCACGCTGGACGTCGACATCGTCGCCTACGCCGACGTCACCTCGGACGACCCGCACCTCACCCTGCCCCACCCGCGTGCCCACGAGCGCGCGTTCGTGCTCGCGCCCTGGCACGACGTGGACCCGCAGGCACAGCTCCCCGGCCGCGGCACGGTGGCCGATCTGCTGTCCGGCGTCACCCGTGAGGGCGTGGCGCCGCGCGCGGACCTGGAACTCCGGCTGCCCGAGTAGTCGTTAAGGTCGAGACGGATCAAGACCACGACGACCACCGTCCGTCCGGGACGGCCCGGGTGGAGCGGCCCGGGATGGTCCGGGGGAACTGAAGGGACACCGTGAGAGAGCTGCGCATCAGGGTGCTGGCGGGCGTGTTCGTCGTGGCCGGCGTCCTGTCCTGGGCGGGCGCCCGCCTCTGGAACTCGATCGGGACCCTCCCCAGCGTCCCCCTGGCCGCTCCCGTGGTCCTCGCGCTGATCGCGGTGGTCCTGCTGTCCACGGCGCTCTCGCTGCGCGCCCGGCTGAAGGCCCAGCGCGAGCGCCGGCCCGGCGCCAAGGGCGTCGACCCGCTGATGGCCGCCCGCGCGGTCGTCTTCGGTCAGGCCAGCGCCCTGGTCGCCGCCCTGGTCGCCGGCATGTACGGCGGCACGGGCGTCTTCCTGCTGGAACTGCTGGAGATCCCGCCCCGCCGGGACCAGGCGATCTACGCCGGTCTCTCGGTGCTGGCCGGGCTCGGCGTGATAGCGGCCGCCCTGTTCCTGGAGCGGGTCTGCAAGCTCCCGGAGGACGACGACCAGAACCGCCCGGGGGCGGAGCCGGTGGCCTGAACCCCGGCCCCGCCCCGGAGCGCGGTCAGCGCGCCATGATGAGGCTCATCGCCTCGTTCCGCGTGGCCGCGTCCCGCAGCTGACCGCGCACGGCGGACGTTATGGTCTTCGCGCCCGGCTTGCGGATGCCGCGCATGGACATGCACATGTGCTCGCACTCGACCACGACGATGACGCCGCGCGGCTCCAGGATGTCCATCAGGGAGTCCGCGATCTGCGTGGTGAGGCGCTCCTGCACCTGCGGCCGGCGGGCGTAGACGTCGACGAGGCGGGCGAGCTTGGACAGGCCGGTGATCTTTCCGGTCTCGGACGGGATGTAGCCGACGTGGGCGACGCCCCGGAACGGCACCAGATGGTGCTCACAGGTCGAGTACACCTCGATGTCCTTCACCAGGACCATCTCGTCGTGCCCCAGGTCGAACGTCGTCGTCAGGACGTCCTCCGGCTGCTGCCACAGGCCGGCGAAGATCTCCTTGTAGGCCCGCGCGACCCGGGCCGGTGTCTCCCGCAGCCCCTCGCGATCCGGGTCCTCACCGACCGCGATCAGCAGCTCCCGCACGGCGTTCTCGGCGCGCTTCTCGTCGAACTCGCCGATGCGGCCCTCGCCGTCCAGCGTCACCGGGTCGGTCATCTGGTTCCTCGTTCCTCTGCCTTGCACGCGCGGTATGCCTCGCGTTCCCTCTGCGGACATGCGAAATGCCGCGCCCCCCAGGCTAGAACCTGGGGGGCGCGGCATTCATTCCGGGCCTGCCGGCCGGAACACGGCCGGCTCGCCGTCAGCTCTCCCGGCGGTCCTCCGGGGACTGCTCGGTCACCGGGGCGGACTCCGCCGGCGTCGACTTGGCCGTGCTGATCGCCGCCGTCGCGCCGTTCGCACCGTTGGTCAGTGCCAGCTCCTTCGGGGAGAGCACCGGCGGGCGGGTGGACGGGGTGCGGCGGGAGGAGCCGGTCCAGGCGGGCCGCGGCGGGCGCTTGACGATCGGAGCGAAGATCTCGGCGATCTCCTCCTTGCCCAGCGTCTCCTTCTCCAGCAGCTGGAGGACGAGGTTGTCGAGCACGTCGCGGTTCTCGACCAGGATCTCCCAGGCCTCGTTGTGCGCGGTCTCGATCAGCTTCTTGACCTCCTCGTCCACCAGCGCGGCGACCTCTTCCGAGTAGTCGCGCTGGTGAGCCATCTCACGGCCGAGGAAGGGCTCGCTGTTGTCGCCACCGAACTTGATCGCGCCGAGGCGCTCGGTCATGCCGTACTGCGTGACCATCGCGCGGGCCAGGTTGGTGGCCTTCTCGATGTCGTTCGCGGCGCCGGTGGTCGGGTCGTGGAAGACCAGTTCCTCGGCCGCCCGGCCGCCCAGCATGTAGGCGAGCTGGTCGAGCATCTCGTTGCGGGTGGTCGAGTACTTGTCCTCGTCCGGCAGGACCATCGTGTAGCCGAGGGCGCGGCCGCGGGACAGGATCGTGATCTTGTGGACCGGGTCGGAGTTCGGCGAGGCCGCCGCGACCAGGGCGTGACCGCCCTCGTGGTACGCGGTGATCTTCTTCTCCTTGTCCGACATGATCCGGGTCCGCTTCTGCGGGCCCGCGACCACGCGGTCGATCGCCTCGTCCAGCGCCTTGTTGTCGATCAGCTTCTGGTCACCGCGGGCGGTGAGCAGCGCGGCCTCGTTCAGCACGTTGGCGAGGTCGGCACCGGTCATGCCCGGGGTGCGGCGGGCCACGGCGGACAGGTCGACGTCGGGCGCGACCGGCTTGCCCTTCTGGTGGACCTTGAGGATCTCCAGGCGGCCCTGGAGGTCCGGCGGGTCGACCGCGATCTGCCGGTCGAAGCGGCCGGGGCGCAGCAGCGCCGGGTCGAGGATGTCCGGGCGGTTCGTGGCGGCGATCAGGATGACGCCGCCCTTGACGTCGAAGCCGTCCATCTCGACCAGCAGCTGGTTCAGCGTCTGCTCGCGCTCGTCGTGACCGCCGCCGAGGCCGGCGCCGCGGTGGCGGCCGACCGCGTCGATCTCGTCGACGAAGACGATCGCCGGGGCGTTCGCCTTGGCCTGCTCGAACAGGTCACGGACCCGGGAGGCACCGACACCGACGAACATCTCGACGAAGTCGGAACCGGAGATCGAGTAGAAGGGGACGCCCGCCTCGCCGGCGACGGCGCGCGCGAGCAGGGTCTTGCCGGTACCCGGGCGGCCGTAGAGCAGCACACCCTTGGGGATCTTGGCGCCGACGGCCTGGAACTTGGCCGGCTCCTGGAGGAACTCCTTGATCTCCTGGAGCTCCTCGACGGCCTCGTCGCAGCCCGCGACGTCGGAGAAGGTCGTCTTCGGGGTGTCCTTGGTGATGAGCTTCGCCTTGGACTTGCCGAAGTTCATGACCCGGGAGCCGCCGCCCTGCATCTGGTTCATCAGGAACAGGAAGACGACCACGATCAGAACGAAGGGCAGCAGGGAGAGCAGGACGCCGACGAACGGGTTCTGCTTGGACGGCGAGACCGTGTAGCCGTCCGGAATCTGCTTGTCCTGGTACTTGGTCTGCAGCGAGCCGGCGAGCTGTACGCCCTGGTCGCCGATGTAGCTCGCCTGGATCTTCGAGCTGCCGTCGACCTTCTGGCCGTCCTTGAGGGTGACCTTGATGGTCTGCTCGTCGCCTGTGGTCAGTTTGGCCGACTGGACCCTGTTGTCATTGATCGCCGCAACGACCTGGCCGGTGTCCACCGTCTTGTAGCCGCCGGACGAGCCGACGACCTGCATCAACACGACCACGGAAAGGACGGCCAGCACGATCCACATGACCGGCCCACGGAAGTATCGCTTCACGTCCATCCATACGGAGCGGTGCCGCCCCGTCCCTCCTGCCATAGTGAGTTTGATAAGACAGTTCTTCTGACGGTACCCCAGCAATGTTGCCCGAAGCCGCACGGAGCCGTTTCGACGGCTGGGAATCCCGTCTCTGCATGCTCCAACGGAACGGAACCCGCTGGGGTTCCCGATCGTCCTACCGGGCTTGGGCCGAGTGGCTCAGCCCGCGGCCCGGGGCGGCTCAGCCGCCGTAGACGTGAGGCGCGAGAGTACCGACGAACGGCAGGTTGCGGTACTTCTCGGCGTAGTCGAGGCCGTAGCCGACGACGAACTCGTTGGGGATGTCGAAGCCGACCCACTCCACGTCGATGGCGACCTTGGCGGCGTCCGGCTTGCGCAGCAGCGTGCACACCTTCAGGGAGGCGGGCTCGCGGGAGCCGAGGTTGTTGATCAGCCAGGACAGGGTCAGGCCGGAGTCGATGATGTCCTCGACGATCAGGACGTGCTTGCCCTTGATGTCGGTGTCGAGGTCCTTGAGGATGCGCACGACCCCGGAGGACTGGGTGCCCGCGCCGTAGGAGGACACGGCCATCCAGTCCATGGTGACGGGGGTGGACAGCGCCCGGGCGAGGTCGGCCATGACCATCACCGCGCCCTTGAGGACGCCGACGATCAGCAGGTCCTTGCCCGCGTACTCCGCGTCGATCTTCGCGGCCAGCTCGGCCAGCTTCGCGTCGATCTCTTCCTTGGTGATGAGCACCTGCTGGAGGTCGGCACCCATGTCTTTCGCGTCCACCCGCATCACTTTCGGTCGTCCCGCACTTAAGGCCGCGTGCGCGGCCACCGGCTCCGGCCGCATGCACGGCCTCCGGCTGCCCGGCCCGCCGGAGGGTCGCTCCGGGAGGTCGGCATTCAGCCTTGCCGAATCACCAGTCTGCCACCCTGCCGCTGGGCGACGACCCGGCCCGGGAGATTGATGGCTCCCTGGCCGCGCCAGCCGGTGATCAGGCGGTCGACTTCCTCGATGTGGCGGGCGAACAGCGCACCGGCCGGGGCACCGGCCTCGATGGCGGCCCGGCGCAGGATCCGGCGGCGCACGGCGGGCGGGAGGGCGTACAGCTTGGCGCACTCCAGCAGACCGGCGGCGTCCCGTACCGAGGCCTCGGCCTGGCGGGCCCAGGCGTCCAGGGCGTCGGCGTCGTCGCGGGAGAGCTGGGCGGTGCGGGCGAGCGCCTCCACGACCCCCTTGCCGAGGGCCTTCTCCAGGGCGGGCAGACCCTCGTGCCGGAGCCGGGAGCGGGTGTAGGCGGGGTCGGCGTTGTGCGGGTCGTCCCAGACGGGCAGGGACTGGACCATGCAGGCCTTGCGGGCGGTCTGCCGGTCCAGGTGCAGGAAGGGCCGCCGGTAACGGCCGCCGGCCCCCGAGACCGCGGCCATGCCCGACAGGGAGCGGATGCCGGAGCCGCGGGCGAGGCCCAGCAGGACGGTCTCGGCCTGGTCGTCGCGGGTGTGGCCGAGCAGGACGGCGGCGGCGCCGTGGCGTTCGGCGGCGGCGTCCAGGGCGGCGTAGCGGGCGTCCCGGGCGGCGGCCTCGGGGCCTCCCTCGCGGCCGACGGTCACGGCGACGGACTCGACCGGATCGAGTCCCAGTCCGCGCAGCCGCAGGGCGACCTCGTCGGCGCGGAGGTCGGAGCCGGGCTGGAGACCGTGGTCGACGGTGACCCCGCCGGCCCGGATGCCGAGCTTGGGGGCCTCGAAGGCGAGGGCGGAGGCGAGGGCCATGGAGTCGGCGCCGCCGGAGCACGCGACGAGGACGAGCGGGGAGGGGAGCCGCTCGGCCGGCCGGTCCGGACGCGCGCCGGAGAACTGCAGGCCCGGGTGCACGCGGGAGGTCTGGTGGTCGTTCAGGATGTCGTGGAGGACGCGGCGGACCGCCAGGCGTATCGCCGCGACCGCAGGATGGGGACCCATGTCCGGTTCCCTTCATGAAGTTTTCGGGGGGTGAGCCCGAGACGGTCACTCAGAGTGTGTAGATGGTGACAGAAGCGGGCCGTTCCCCGAGCATTGCACGCCTACGCATGGCTCACGGTCCCTCGGACGGGTGATTGGAGGGGCGTTCGCCTGCCGTCGGCCGGATTCGTTTCACGACTCCCCCACGCCGCTCACGCCTCGGGCCTGCGGTGCACCCGTGCGACCCAGTCCGCCGGTTTGGCGATCTCCGCCTTGGTGGGCAGGGTGTTGGGCGAGGTCCACACGCGGTTGAAGCCGTCGACGCCGACCTGCTCGACCACGGACCGTACGAACCGTTCGCCGTCCCGGTACTGCCTGAGTTTGGCATCCAGACCGAGCAGCTTGCGCAGGGCCATGTCCAGACGGGAGGCGCCCTTGGCGCGGCGCTGCTGGAACTTCTCGCGGATCTCCGCGACGGTCGGTACGACGCTCGGGCCGACGCCGTCCATGACGTAGTCGGCGTGCCCCTCCAGCAGGGACATCACGGCCGTCAGACGGCCGAGGATCTCCCGCTGGGCGGGGGTCTGCACCAGCTCCACGAAGGAGCGTCCGCCGTCCTCCTCCTCGCCCTCGGGCCGGCCGCCGGCGAGGGACTGGGCCGCCTCCCTGATGCGCTCCAGGAAGGTCATCGGATCGACGTCGGTCTCGGCCAAGAACGACTGGATTTCGCCCTCCAGGTGGTCCCGGAGCCAGGGCACGGCGGTGAACTGCGTGCGGTGGGTCTCCTCGTGCAGGCACACCCACAGCCGGAAGTCGTGCGGCTCGACGTCGAGTTCGCGCTCGACGTGGACGATGTTGGGCGCCACGAGCAGCAGCCGGCCGCCGCCGTTCTCGCCGGACGGGAGGTCGCGGGCGGCCGGGGCGAAGGTCTCGTACTGGCCGAGGACACGGGAGGACAGGAACGACAGGAGCATGCCGAGCTCCACGCCGGTGACCTTGCCGCCGACGGCGCCGAGGACCGCGCTGCCCGGGTTGCTGCCGCGCCGTTCCTGCATCTTCTCCAGGAGCGGTTTGAGGATCTCCCGGAAGCCGGCGACGTTGGCGCGGACCCAGCCGGGCCGGTCGACGACGAGGACGGGGGTGTCGTGGGTGTCCTCGGTGCCCATACGAGTGAAGCCCCGGACGTGTCCCTCCGAGGCTTTCGCGTGCCGGCGCAGCTCCGCGACGACGGACCTGGCCTCGTCGCGGCTGACGTCGGGACCGGGACGTACGAGCCGTGTCGCGGTTGCCACCGCGAGGTTCCAGTCGACCATCCCGGGAGATGCGGTGCCGCCGAAGCCAGTCATGCTGTCAACCGTACGTGAGCGCTCCCGCTTCGGGCAGGCCATGGGGGCCGGCGGGTACCGGAGGCGTGGGCAGGTCCCCCGGTACGGCGGACCACGCCGACGGCGGACCGTGCCCGTGGCGGACCGGGCCCACGGCGGCGCGGGTAGCCCCACGGCAGCGCGAGCGGCCCACGGCAACGCGCCCGGTCCACGGCAACGCGGGTAGCTCACGGCGGCGCGGGTGGCCCACGGCGGCGCGGGTGAACCACGGCAGCGCGGGCAGGCCACGAGAGCGCGGGTAGCCCCACGGCAGCGCGGGCCACTCACGGCAGCGCGGGTAGCTCACGGCAACGCGGGCGGCCCACAGCAACGCGGGTAGCCCACGGCGGCGCGGCGGCGGTGCGCCGGTTGCGGCCGTCAGCCCGCCAGCGCCGTCGCCGCCTTGTCCAGGGCCGCCTGGGCCCCCACGGCGTCGGTCGTGTCCGAGGCCAGGAAGGCGAAGGCCAGGAGACGGCCGTCCTTGTCCACGACCGTGCCGGCGAGGGTGTTCACGCCGGTCAGGGTGCCGGTCTTGGCGCGTACGACACCGGCGGCGCCGTCGGTGTAGCGGGTGCTCAGGGTGCCGGTGAAGCCGGCCACGGGGAGGCCGGTGAGGACCGGGCGGAGGCCGGGGCGGTGCGGGTCGCCGGCCTTGACCAGCAGGGCCGTCAGGAGGTCGGCCGTGAGCCGGTCGTCGCGGTCGAGGCCGCTGCCGTCGTGGAAGGCGGCCCCCGCCATGGGCAGGCCGAGCTTGCGCAGCTGCGTGGCGATGGCCTCGGCCCCGCCGTCGAAGCTCGCCGGCTGCCCGCCGGCCAGGGCGGTGTGCCGGGCCAGGGCCTCCGCGATGTCGTTGTCGCTGTTGGTCAGCATGCGTTCGACCAGGGCGGACAGCGGGGGTGAGGAGACCGTCGCGAGGGTCTCCGCGCGCGTGCTGGCCTTCGAGGGGCCGGGGGACGTGGTGGTGATGCCGGCGTCCTTCAGGAAGCCGGCGAACCTGGCCGCCGCGTCCGCCGCCGGGTCGGCCACGCGGGTGACCGGGCCGCGGTCCGAGCCGTCGGTGCGGCCCTCGTCGACGGTGAGGGCGCTGACCGGGGCGAGGTTGTCGTTGACGCCGATGGGGTGCAGGGCCGGGCCGGTGAACAGGGTGGTGTCGTAGGACAGGGTGATCTCGTGGATGCCGCGCCGGTCCAGGGCCCCGGCGGTGTCCGCCGCCAGCGCCCGCAGGCCGGCCCAGCCGTCGGGCCGGGTGTGCGCGGTGAGGGTGGGGTCACCGCCGCCGACCAGGACGAGTTCCCGGGTGTCGGGTTCCAGGGCGGTACGGGTGGTGAGGCGGTGGTCGGGGCCGAGGGCGGACAGGGCGGCGACGGCGGTGGCGATTTTGGTGGTGGAGGCGGGGATGAGGGCCCTGCCGGCGTCGGCGCCGTACAGCCGGGCGCCGGTCGTGACGTCGACGACGGCCGCCGAACGCGGGCCGCCGAGCGCGGGAGCGTCCAGGAGCGGCCCCAGGACGCCGGAGAGGGCCTCGGGGTCCGGAGCGGCCTTCTTGGTGCCGACGGCGCTCGTGGTGCCGCCCAGGCCCGCCAGGACGGGCGCGGCGCTCGGCGCGGGCCGGGGCGCCCCGGCGTCCGTACCGGAGCGGCCGTGATCTGCGCCACCTGACCGCTCCAGGGCGGCGGCCCGGTCCCGCTCGGCCGTACGCTGACCACTGGCGTCCCAGGGACCGGCGACGGTCACCACGCCGGCGGCCAGCGCCAGGCCGGCGGTGGCGGCGCCCGCGGTGTACTGCCAGGTCCGGCCGGTCCGCGGACGGGGAAGACGGGGGAGGTGCCCAGGCCTGACGCGCACGGCGGCCCTCGCCAGCCCCGCGAGGCGCGGCCCGGCGGCCGTCACGGCGCTCGCCAGACGCGGTCGTACGGCGTTCGCGATCCGCTCCATCTGCGGTCTCGCGGCTCGCCAAGGCCTCAGCTCTGGCACGACCACCAGCCCCTTTCGCGATCACACACCTGCGTGAGGGACACTTAACCACCAGAACTATGTGCTGATCATGGAGGAGCCACCGGTGGAGTTCGACGTCACGATCGAGATCCCGAAGGGTTCGCGGAACAAGTACGAGGTGGACCACGAGACCGGTCGGATCCGCCTGGACCGTCGTCTCTTCACCTCGACCGCCTACCCGACCGACTACGGCTTCGTCGAGAACACCCTCGGCGAGGACGGCGACCCGCTGGACGCGCTGGTCATCCTGGACGAGCCGACCTTCCCGGGCTGCCTCATCCGCTGCCGCGCGATCGGCATGTTCCGGATGACCGACGAGGCCGGCGGCGACGACAAGCTGCTGTGTGTCCCGGCGACCGACCCGCGCGTGGAGCACCTGCGCGACATCCACCACGTGTCGGAGTTCGACCGCCTGGAGATCCAGCACTTCTTCGAGGTCTACAAGGACCTGGAGCCCGGCAAGTCCGTCGAGGGCGCCGACTGGGTCGGTCGCACCGAGGCCGAGGCCGAGATCGAGCGGTCCTACAAGCGTTTCAAGGACCAGGGCGGCCACTGACCGGCCGGTTTGCCTTCCGCGGGCCGCGGCACCCTGCGTGGGGTGGCGCGGCCCGTTTGCGTACCCATGCGCATACTGAGGCCTACGGAAGGTGTCGTTCAGGGAGCGGTGCAGGTGACGGAGGCGGAGGACCGGAAGCCCCGGTCCGACGAGGCGCGGTACGACCCGGAGATCACGTCCGAGTTCGCCATCCCCCGGGGTCTCGACGTTCCCAAGGGTGAGGACTCGGAGACGACGTCCGAGTTCGCCGTACCGGAGGGGCTGCTGACGCCGCAGCCGCCGAGTGCCGAGCCGGAGGGGTCGGCGTTCAGTCCGCCGAGCACCTACAGCGCGGAGCACGCCCCGGCCGCGTTCACGCCGGCCACCGGGGTGCCGCTGGTCAGCCTGGTCAAGGACGCGCCCTGGCAGGACCGGATGCGCACCATGCTGCGCATGCCGGTGGCCGAGCGGCCGGCGCCGGAGCCGGTGCAGCGGGTGGAGGAGGGCGGCCCGGCCGTCCCGCGCGTGCTGGACCTGACCCTGCGTATCGGAGAGCTGCTGCTGGCCGGCGGCGAGGGCGCGGAGGACGTGGAGGCCGCGATGTTCGCGGTGTGCCGGTCCTACGGCCTGGACCGGTGCGAGCCGAACGTCACCTTCACGCTGCTGTCGATCTCGCACCAGCCGTCCCTGGTGGAGGACCCGGTCACAGCGTCCCGGACGGTACGGCGGCGGGGCACGGACTACACGCGTCTGGCGGCCGTCTTCCGGCTGGTGGACGATCTGACCGACCCGGAGACCCATGTCTCGCTGGAGGAGGCCTACCGGCGGCTGGCGGAGATCCGCCGGAACCGGCACCCGTACCCCGGCTGGGCACTGACCCTGGCGAGCGGGCTGCTGGCCGGTGCGGCCTCCGTGCTGGTCGGCGGTGACGTCATCGTGTTCGTGGCGGCCGCGGTGGGCGCGATGCTCGGCGACCGGCTGGCGTGGCTGTGCGCGGGGCGCGGGCTGCCGGAGTTCTACCAGTTCACGGTGGCCGCGATGCCGCCCGCGGCGATCGGGGTGGCGCTGGCGCTGGCGCACGTGGACGTGAACGGCTCGGCGGTGATCACCGGTGGACTGTTCGCGCTGCTGCCCGGGCGGGCGCTGGTGGCGGGCGTGCAGGACGGCCTGACCGGCTTCTACATCACCGCCTCCGCCCGGCTGCTGGAGGTCATGTACTTCTTCGTCGGGATCGTCGTCGGCGTGCTGGTCGTCCTGTACTTCGGCGTGAAGATCGGCGGCAAGCTCAATCCGGACGCGGCGCCGACCATCTCCGAGCGGCCGCTGATCCAGATCGCGGCCTCGATGCTGCTCTCGCTGACCTTCGCGATCCTGCTCCAGCAGGAACGGTCCACCGTGCTCTGGGTGACCCTCAACGGGGGTGTCGCCTGGTCGGTGTACGGCGCGATGCACTACGTGGGCGACATCTCGCCGGTGGCCTCCACGGCCGTGGCGGCCGGCCTGGTGGGGCTGTTCGGGCAACTGCTGTCCCGGTACCGGTTCGCCTCCGCGCTGCCGTACACGACGGCGGCGATCGGGCCGCTGCTGCCCGGTTCCGCGACGTATTTCGGACTGCTGTCCATGGCCCAGAACGACGTGGACAAGGGGCTGGTGTCGCTGGCCAAGGCCGCGTCGCTGGCCATGGCCATCGCCATCGGGGTCCACCTCGGGTCGGAGATCTCCCGGTTGTTCCTGCGGGTCGGCTCCGCCGGGAAGCGGCGGGCCGCCAAGCGGACCAGGGGCTTCTAGGCGCCCCGGGCTCCCCCGGGCCCGCGCTACTGCCGGCGGTGGTCGTACGGGTACTGGTGGGGGTCGTACTGGTTCTGGCCGTACTGACCGGGGTCGGGCTGATCCTGGCCGGGCTGGCCCTGGCCGTACTGGCCCTGGCCGTACTGGTCCTGGCCGGGCTGGTTCGGGTCGTACTGCTGCTGCGGATACTGCTGCTGGGGGTACTGCTGCTGCGGGTACTGCTGCTGGTCGTAGTACTGGCCGTAGCCCTGCTGCTGGTTCCAGTCCTGCTGCTGCGGCTGCTGGTACGGGGGCTGCTCCGGCTCGATGCGGCGCAGGCGGGTCGTGGCGTCGTCCATGACCGGGGGCTGCTGGTACCGGGACTGCGGGTACTGCTGCTGGTGGGCGGGCTGCGGCTCGGGCTGGGGGCGGGTCTGCTCGGCCTTCTTGTTCTTGCCGCGGGCGCGGAGGAACTCGAAACCGATCGGGATCACGGAGACGAGGACGATCAGGATGAGCATCGCCTCGATGTTGTTCTTGACGACGGGGACGTTGCCGAGCCAGGAGCCGAGCAGGGTGACGCCCGCGCCCCACAGGACGCCACCGATGACGTTGAAGATCAGGAACGAGCGGTACTTCATGCCGCTGACGCCCGCGATGATCGGCGTGAAGGTGCGCACGATGGGCACGAAGCGGGCCAGGACCAGGGACTTCGGGCCGTACTTCTCGAAGAACTCGTGCGCCTTGGTGACGTTCTCCTGCTTGAACAGGCGGGAGTCCGGGCGGTTGAACAGGGACGGTCCGACCTTCTTGCCGAACATGTAGCCCGCCTGGTCGCCGAGGACCGCGGCGAGGCAGATCAGCGCGATGGCGGCCCACAGCGGGAAGTCGAGGTCCCCGGACGTGATCAGCAGGCCGCACGTGAACAGCAGCGAGTCACCCGGCAGGAAGAAGCCGATGAGCAGGCCGGACTCGGCGAAGACGATGAGCAGCAGGCCCCAGATGCTGTAGGTGTCGAGCAGATAGTTGGGATCCAGCCAGCTCGGGCCGAGGGCGAGTGTCATCACGGGTCCGGGCTCCTGAGGGGGTGAGGCGGCTTGGCCGGCACGGCATCCATGTACGGCCGCACAAAGCTATCAACGTGAGGTGACCGCCCCGG
The DNA here is from genome assembly GCF_017526105.1 of Streptomyces cyanogenus. Lineage (NCBI taxonomy): Bacteria > Bacillati > Actinomycetota > Actinomycetes > Kitasatosporales > Streptomycetaceae > Streptomyces > Streptomyces cyanogenus. The sequence goes on along the minus strand of NZ_CP071839.1, from coordinate 4,899,657 downwards.
GTTCCACCGGTGATGCCGGGAGTGGTTCCGGCCCGGGCGCGAACCCGGGCCGGAACATCAGGATGCGGTGTGCCGGGCCGCGTTCGCGACGATGGCGTCCCGCAGGTATCCGGCCAGACCGGTCCGGATGGCCTCGTACGTGGCGGTGAAACGCGCGTCGGCGACGTACATCTCACCGAGGCACGCGTGCATCTCGTGCCCGCAGTCGTAGTACGCGCCCGTGATCCACAGGCGGTGCTCCTCGGCGACGTCCATGGCCGCCTCCGAGTCCGCGGGGACGCCCTCGGCGAGCAGGTCCGCCATCCGGCGGTGGATCGCGTCCATCTCCTCGTTGATCCGCTTCCAGTCCTCCTTGGTGTACGAGGCGGTCCGCCGCTGCGACTGGCGGTAGGCCTCGGTGTCGCCCCAGCGCTCCTGCACCTCGTCCGCGTACTGGTCGGGGTCGAAGTCGCCGAAGACCTCGAACTTCTCCTCCGGCGAGAGGTTGATGCCCATCGTGCGTGCCTCCATGGCGTGCTCCACGGCCGCGGCCATCTTCTGCAGCGTCTCGATCCGGGCGGTCAGCAGCCGGTGCTGGCGGCGCAGGTGCGTGCGCGGGTCCGCGTCCGGGTCGTCGAGCAGGGCCGCGACCTCGTCGAGCGGGAAGCCGAGCGCGCGGTAGAACAGGATCTGCTGGAGCCGGTCGAGGTCGGCGTCGCCGTAGCGCCGGTGTCCGGCGTACGTCCGCTCGCCGGGCACGAGCAGGCCGATCTCGTCGTAGTGGTGCAGGGTGCGCACCGTCACGCCGGCGAACCCCGCGACCTGTCCCACGGAGTAGCTCACTTTCCGCTCCTTGTCGTCGGTACGCCTCCACGCTGAGGCCTCACGCCACGTGAGGTGCAAGTCGGATCCGCTTCGGGATGTTGCATGCGTTTTGTCCGCTTATGGTGAGCCCGTGGCCCAGGAGACGACGCAGGCGCCCCCGAGCGCTCGGACCGCCCCCGCGCGGGCTCTGCTGCCGTTCATCCTGCCCGCCGTCGTCGTGGGCGTGGCCGCGAGCCTGCTCTTCGTCGGGGTGAGCACGGCGGCGGAGCAGCTCCAGCGAGTGCTGTGGGGGCCGCTGCCGGACGCGCTGGGCGTGGGCCGCTGGTCCGTGCTGTGGATGTTCGTCATGCTCACGGCCACCGGGATCGCCGTAGGACTGGTGGTCTGGAAGGTGCCCGGTCACGCCGGTCCCGACCCCGCCACCCTCGGGCTGAACGCCCCCGTCCTGCCGCCCGCCGTGCTGCCGAGCCTGCTGCTGGCCACCGGGCTCATGCTGGCCGGCGGTCCCAGCCTCGGCCCGGAGAACCCGATCATCGCCGCGAACGTGAGCCTCGCCGCCTGGCTCGGCGGACGCCTCATGCCCAGGACGCCGGGCACCCTGTGGCCCGTGCTGGCGGAGTCCGCGACGATCGGCGCGCTGTTCGGCACGCCGGTGGCGGCGGCGCTGGTCATCTCCGAGGCGCTGGCGGGGCAGCCCCTGCGGGGCCGGCTGTGGGACAACCTGTTCGCCCCGCTGACCGCCGGCGCGTGCGGGGCCATGACGACCACCCTGGTGTCCCACCCCACCTTCGACCTGGGTCTGCCGCCCATGGGCCATCCGCGCGGCACGGACCTGCTGGCCGCGCTGGTGATCGCCTCGGTGGCCGCGGTGCTCGGCATGTGCGCCGTCTACGCCTTCCCGTACGTCCACGCGGCCTTCCGGCGGCTGCGGCACCCGATGCTGATGCTCCCGGCCGGCGGGGTCCTGCTGGGCGGCCTCGCGGCCCTGGGCGGACATCTGACGCTGTTCAAGGGGCTGTCCGAGCTCGGGCAGCTGGCCCGTGACCCGGAGGGCTGGTCGGCGGGCGAGTTCGCCACCATGACGGTGGTGAAGCTGGCCGCGCTGCTCGTCGCCGCGTCCTGCGGATTCCGGGGCGGCCGGATCTTCCCCGCGGTCTTCGTCGGCACCGCCCTCGGCCTCACCGCCCACGCGCTCGTGCCGGCCGTGCACCCCTCGCTGGGCGTGGCCACGGGCGTCCTCGGCGTCCTCCTGGCGATCACCCGGCAGGGCTGGGTGAGCCTGTTCACCGCCGCCGTCCTGGTCGCCTCGCCCGCCATCCTCGCCCTCCTGTGCATCGCCTCGCTGCCGGCCTGGCTGCTGGTGACCGGCCGTCCGCAGATGCAGCTGCACGAGGACGGCACCCCGGTCCGCTGACACTCATCCCCCTGGAGGCGCCCCCATGGCCCTGCACAAAGGTTCCGAGCGGCACGACGTGCGGACGGTGTCGGTCAACCCGTTCTACGGGGAGGCCAACCCGGTCGGCGGCATGACCGAGGCACCGCCCACCCACCGGCTGCCGGACGCCCCGCTGCCCCCGTCCACGGCGTACCAGCTGGTCCACGACGAACTGATGCTGGACGGCAACGCCCGGCTGAACCTGGCCACATTCGTCACCACCTGGATGGAGCCGCAGGCCGGGGTGCTGATGACGGAGTGCCGGGACAAGAACATGATCGACAAGGACGAGTACCCGCGCACGGCCGAGCTGGAACGGCGCTGTGTGGCGATGCTCGCCGACCTGTGGAACGCGCCGGACCCGGCGGCCGCGGTGGGCTGTTCGACGACCGGGTCCAGCGAGGCGTGCATGCTCGCCGGGATGGCCCTGAAGCGGCGCTGGGCGAAGCGGAACGCCGACCGGTATCCGTCCGAGCGGCCCAATCTGGTGATGGGGATCAACGTCCAGGTCTGCTGGGAGAAGTTCTGCAACTTCTGGGAGGTGGACGCCCGGCTGGTCCCCATGGAGGGCGAGCGCTTCCACCTGGACCCGCAGGCCGCCGTCGAGCTCTGCGACGAGAACACCATCGGGGTCGTCGGCATCCTCGGCTCCACCTTCGACGGCTCCTACGAGCCGATCGCCGACCTGTGCGCGGCCCTGGACGCCCTCCAGGAGCGCACCGGGCTCGACATCCCGGTGCACGTGGACGGCGCGTCCGGCGGGATGGTGGCGCCCTTCCTGGACGAGGACCTGGTGTGGGACTTCCGGCTGCCGCGCGTGGCGTCGATCAACTGCTCCGGGCACAAGTACGGCCTCGTGTACCCGGGCGTCGGCTGGGCGCTGTGGCGGGACCGGGAGGCGCTGCCCGACGAGCTGGTGTTCCGGGTGAACTACCTGGGCGGCGAGATGCCGACCTTCGCGCTGAACTTCTCCCGGCCCGGCGCCCAGGTGGTCGCGCAGTACTACACGTTCCTGCGGCTGGGCCGGGAGGGCTTCCGCGCGGTGCAGCAGTCGACGCGGGACGTGGCGCGCTCGCTCGCCGACCGGATCGCCGCGCTCGGCGACTTCCGGCTGCTCACGCGCGGCGACGAGCTGCCTGTGTTCGCGCTGACCACGGCCGACGACATCACGTCGTACGACGTCTTCGACGTCTCCCGGCGGCTGCGCGAGGGCGGCTGGCTGGTGCCCGCCTACACCTTCCCGGCCCACCGGGAGGACCTGTCCGTGCTGCGGATCGTCTGCCGCAACGGCTTCTCGCACGACCTGGCCGACCTGTTCGTCGACGACCTGACCCGCCTGCTGCCGGAGCTACGGCGCCAGCCGCACCCGCTGACCCGGGACAAGGGCGCGGCCACCGGGTTCCATCACTGACTCCCCGCGTCCTCGGCGAGCAGGCCGGCGAACGGTTCGCCCTCGCCGGCGAAGGTGTAGGCGCCCTGCTCGATGCGGGCGACGAGGCCCCGGGTCCACTCGGCCTCGGAGTCGGCCGTGTGGATCCACATGTTCATGATCTCGCCGATGTGACCGAGCTGTCCGGGGCCGCCCTCGGGGATGTAGTGCTCGGTGACCGAGGACCGCCACTCCTCGATCCGCCGCATGCGTTCCTTCAGCAGCGCCACCGTCTCGGCCCTCGGCAGGTCCACCATGAAGCCGAGGGCGGCCGTCTTCACGTCGCCGCGCTGGTCGTAGGTGACCAGCGCCTCACGCAGCAGGGCGAAGTACTCCTCGGTGCCCTTGCCGGTGAGCTCGTACTCGACCCGCGGCGGCCCGCCCGCCGTGGACGGCGCGATCTCGTGCGCGTGCAGCAGCCCCTGCTTGGCCATCTGCTTCAGGGCGTGGTAGATCGAGCCCGGCTTGGCGTTGGACCACTCGTGCGCGCCCCAGTACTCCAGGTCGCCCCGGACCTGATAGCCGTGGGCCCGCCCGTGCTGGCGGACCGCGCCCAGCACGAGGAGTCGGATCGCTGACATGGGGTCCAGGTTAGGACCCCGCGATCAGCCCGCGATCACCCGCGCACGCCGGCCCCGCCCCGGCCCGGCCTCGGACCTGGCTACTGCCCCCAGGAGGTGCCCTGCTCCAGGGCCACCAGCTCGAACGCCGTCTTCCCGTCCAGCGACTCGCGGATGATGTCGGCGTGGCCGGCGTGCCGGGCCGTCTCGCGGATCAGGTGCAGGCACAGCCAGCGCAGCGAGACGCGGCCCTCCGGCGGGAACCAGGGGTCGGGCGGCAGCGGGAAGGTGTCGTCCAGGCTGGGCGCGGAGCGGATGAACTTCTCCGTCTCGGCGGCCACCTGCTCCCAGTACGCCAGCTGCGAGGCGACCGTCTCGTCGCCGACCAGCTGGAAGGTCTCGTGCCAGTTCGTCTCGTCGCGCCGCACTGCCGGCGGCTCCTGCTTCGCGCGGGCGATCCAGCTCTGCTCGACCTCGGCGACGTGCTTGAGCAGGCCGCCCAGGGACAGCTCGCTGGCGCTGGGCCGGGTACGGGCCTGCTCCTCGGTCAGTCCGAGCAGCGCCCGGCGGATCCCGCCGCGCTGCTCCTCGACGAACGCGAGCAGCGCCCCGCGCTCGTCGCCCTTCGCCTCCGCCGGAACGTGCGTGACCATGGCGTACCGCCTTTCGTGGGGCCGTTCGCCGGGGAGGTTTCCCCCGACACCGAAGACGCTACGGGGCATTGAGGACAGATCCTGTCCTCAATGCCCGGCCGCGTCGAAAAGGAGCGGGAAAGGCAGCGCGCGGTCAGAAGGGGAACCCGCTGCGGCCGTGCTGCACCGAGATCCACTTCACGGTCGTGAACGCCTCCAGCGTGGTCTCACCGTTGAGGCGGCCCAGGCCCGAGTGCTTCTCGCCGCCGAAGGGCACGATCGGCTCGTCGTGGACCGTGCCGTCGTTCACGTGGAACATGCCGGTCTCGATCCGCTTGGCGAAGGCCACGCCCCGCTCGACGTCGCCCGTGTGCACGGCGCCGCTCAGGCCGTACGGGGTGTCGTTGACGATCCGCACCGCCTCCTCCTCCCCGTCGAACGGGACGAGGAAGACGACCGGGCCGAAGACCTCCTGCTGGAGCAGCGCGGAGTCCGCGGGGACGCCGGTGAGCACGGTCGGCTCGACCAGGTTGTTGGTGGTGCTGCCGCGCACCAGGGCGGTGGCGCCCTCGGCGAGCGCCTGCTCCACGGTGCCCGAGACGGCGTTGGCCTGCGCGGAGTTGATCACCGGGCCGATCACGGTCTCCGGGTCGCGCGGGTCACCGACCTTGAGGGTCCTGACCTTGGCGACGAACTTCTCGGTGAACTCCTCGGCGACGGAGGCGTCCACGAGGACCCGGTTGGCGGCCATGCAGACCTGGCCCTGGTGCACGAACCGGCTGAAGACGGCAGCGTCCACCGCGTAGTCGACGTCGGCGTCGTCCAGCACCACCAGCGCGCTGTTGCCGCCCAGTTCCAGCACCGAGCGCTTGAAGTGCCTGGCGCAGACGGTGGCGACGTGCCGGCCGATCTTGTCGGAGCCGGTGAAGGAGATGACCTTGGGGACCGGGTGCTCCAGGAACGCGTCGCCGATCTCGGCGATGTCGGTGACGACGACGTTGAGCAGGCCGCCGGGCAGCCCGGCCTCCTCGAAGATCTTCGCGAGCAGGGTGCCGCCGGCGATCGGGGTGTTCTGGTGCGGCTTGAGCACCACCGCGTTGCCGAGCGCGAGGGCCGGCGCGACCGACTTCAGCGACAGCAGGAAGGGGAAGTTGAACGGGCTGATCACGCCGACGACGCCGACCGGGACCCGGTAGACGCGGTTCTCCTTGCCCTCGGTCGGGGAGGGCAGGATCCTGCCCTCGGGGCGCAGCGCGAGGTGGATCGACTCGCGCAGGAACTCCTTGGCGAGGTGCAGTTCGAAGCCGGCCTTCACGCGCGTGCCGCCGAGTTCGGCGATGATCAGCTCGGCTATCTCCTGCTCGCGGTCTTCTATCAGCCTCAGGGCCCGCTCGAACACCGCGCGCCGGGTGTAGGGGTTGGTCTCGGCCCACTTCTTCTGGGCGCGGGCGGCTGCCTGGTAGGCCTGGTCCACCTCGTCGACCGTGGCCACGGTGATCGACGCGAGCTTCTCGTCGTCGTAGGGGTTGAAGTCGATGACGTCCCAGGAACCGGTGCCCGGGCGCCACTCACCGTCGATGTACTGCTGGGCCAGGTCGGTGAAGTAGGACGACATGTGATCCCTCAATCGCTAGCGGACACCAGATCCGTGCATGCCTGAGCGGACGTCATCCTACTTGCAAGTAAAGGGAGTTGGGGCGGGTCAGGACAGTTGCAGCAGGCCGCGCAGCAGGTCCCGGCTTTCGTCGGGCCCGGGGCTGTCCTGCTGGAGTTCCTTCAGGGCCTGCTCGTACTGGGCGACGTCCTCGCGTTTGTCCAGGTAGAGGGCGCTGGTCAGCTGTTCGAGGTAGACCACGTCGGACAGGTCGGACTCGGGGAAGCTGAGGATGGTGAAGGCGCCGCTCTCGCCGGCGTGCCCGCCGAAGCTGAACGGCATCACCTGCAGGCGCACGTTGGGCCGCTCGGAGATGTCGATCAGGTGCTGGAGCTGGCCGCGCATCACCTCGCGGTCGCCGTAGGGGCGGCGCAGGGCGGCCTCGTCCAGGACGATGTGGAACTCGGGGGCGTTCTCGGCGAGCAGGTACTTCTGCCGCTCCAGGCGCAGGGCGACCCGGCGTTCGACGTCGGCGGTGCTCGCCCCCTTCATACCGCGCCGGACCACCGCGCGGGCGTACTCCTCGGTCTGCAGCAGGCCGTGCACGAACTGCACCTCGTAGGCGCGGATCAGCGCGGCGGCTCCCTCCAGGCCCACGTAGGTGGGGAACCAGCTGGGCAGGACGTCGGTGTAACTGTGCCACCAGCCCGCCACGTTGGCCTCCCGGGCGAGGGAGAGCAGCGACTCGCGCTCCGCCTCGTCGGTGATGCCGTAGAGGGTGAGCAGGTCTTCCACGTCTCTCGTCTTGAAGCTCACCCGGCCCAGCTCCATCCGGCTGATCTTCGACTCGGAGGCGCGGATCGAGTATCCCGCCTTCTCGCGCGTGATCCCCCGTGCTTCACGCAGTCGCCTGAGTTGCGAACCGAGCAGCATTCGCCGCACCACCGATCCGGGCTCTCCCGCGCTCACGTTCGTCAGCCTCCCCAACCGTCCTCAGGGGCCGAAGTCTGCCACTAAAACACTCCGAGCAGTACTCGCCCGGTTACGGAAACGGAAAGAGGTCGGCCGTTTCTGCCGGGGCTCGACCGGGAAGAGGTCCGGACCTCTGGCGGGACGCCCGGGAAGATGGCAGAAAAAATGACCAAGAAGTGGTACGGGCAGTGTCATTTCGGTCGCGTGCACGTGCATCTGCCCTTGCATCTGCTCTGCGCATCCGAAACCATGGTGGCGCGCCACCGCTGCATCGCAACGACCGCGAATTCCCGGGAGTGCCTCGCATGGGGACGAATGGATCGACCATGCTCAAGCCGTTACGGCAGGGCCTTCCGCCGCTGGATCCCGCGGCCGTGTCCGATGCCGCCTCCTGCGGCCTGCCCGCCCGTTACGAGGCGGTGCGCGAAGCCCGGCGCTTCACCCGCGACACCCTGGACCGGTGGGACGTCGGGGACCGTTTCGACGACATCTGTCTCGTCGTCTCCGAACTCGTCACCAACGCCCTCCGCCACGCGGTGCCGGCCGCTCCGTGCCGGGGCGACGCGCACCGTCCGCCCGTGCGGCTGCACCTGATGCGGTGGAGCGAGCGGCTGGTGTGCGGGGTGCGCGACCCCAGCCACGAGACCCCGGTCCCGCGCGACTCGGACGACTTCTCCGCCGAATCGGGCCGCGGGTTGTTCCTGGTCGAGTCCTTCGCCGACAGCTGGGGCTGGCACCCGCTCGCCGGCACGGCCGAGGGCAAGATCGTCTGGGCGATGTTCCGGCTGCCTACGGCGGGCTGATCCGTTCCACACGCGGTGGACGCGCTGTTTCTACGCGCGTCCACCCTCCATGTGCCTATGCGTTTACGCCGACATCGTTGCCACGGAGGCCACGCGGACTGATCGCCCGCGTCAGCTCGCCACGAGATGGTCGAACTCGCCGTCCTTGATACCGAGGAGCATGGCCTCGATCTCGGCGCGCGTGTAGACGAGCGCCGGCCCGTCCGGGAAGCGCGAGTTGCGCACGGCGACCTCGCCACCCGGCAACCGCGCGAACTCCACACAGGAACCCTGCGAGTTGCTGTGTCTGCTCTTCTGCCAGGCCACTCCGTTCAGCTGCGTGGCAGCCATGCCGTTGTACACGTCGTACCCCCCGTACACGCCGTCGACGTCGCGGTCCACAGGTCGCTCCCCGGTGGTGCACTGGCTGGTGAGGCCATAGATGCTGTGGTCAACTGACCCGGATCATAACTTGGTTCACGTGCGGATGCAGGAGCAAATGCACGTGCACGAGGAGTGGCCCTGCGGTTACAGCCTTGACGTGCGCTTTACCGAAGCTGTTCCAGCGTGCGCCCAAGAGCAGGCAGGACATGTCCCGTCCAGCCCCCACCCATGATCTTCCGGGCCATCAGCTGAGCCGGGTCGTCCGGGTCGAACCCCTCGTGCACTAGGAAGAGACGCGTACCGCGCCCCTCATGTTCCAGGGTCCAGGTGACGGTCCAGTCGGCGGGGTTGGCCGGATCGGCATCCGCCCAGCGGAGGGACAGCATCCGCTCGGTGTCGTAGGCCAGCACCTCGACCTCTACGACGCCCGAGAAGCGGGTGCCCGGACGCGGGACGGAGGTCATCCGGTACCGGTGGCCGACGCTGAGCCGGAAGTCCCCGGCACCGGGCATCTGCCAGCGGGCGAGCAGCTCGGGGTCGGTCAGGGCGCGCCAGACCTTGGCGGGTGGGTGCGGGAAGAACTGGTCGACGCGGATCGTGGTGAGGTCGTCGGCGTCGTCGGGTTCGGGTACCGGGCTCATGACGGCTCATCGTCGGGCATCTGGTCGAGCAGGTCGCCGAGGCCCTTCAGCCGCTCGCGCCAGAACCGCTCGTACGGATGGAGCCAGTCCTGCACCTCGGCGAGCGGGGCCGCCTCCAGGCGGTAGATGCGCTGCCGGCCGGAGCGGTGCTCGGAGACCAGGCCGGCCTCCCGGAGCACCTTGAGGTGTTCCGAGAGGCTCGGGCGGCGCATGTCGAAGTGGTCGGCCAGGGCCTGTACGGGCTGCGGTCCGCGCTCACGCAGCAGCCGCAGCACCTCGCGGCGGGTGGCGTTGGCCAACGCAGCGAAGACGCGGTCCTCGGCGGCGGTACCCGTACCGTTCATGGCGCCGTCAGAAGCCTTCCTTCTCGGTCAGCAGCATCAGACCGTTGCCGTCGGGGTCCGCGAAGGAGGCCATCCGCCCCCAGGGCAGTTCCTCCGGGCCCTGCACGGGGGTGCCGGCCGCGGTGAGCCGGGCGCAGTCCGCGTCGACATCAGTCGTGACCAACATGATCCCGCGCGCGGAGCCCGCCTCGAAACCGCCCATCCCCGGCCCGGAGAGCGTGAAGACGGTCTGCGCCCCCCTGGGCGCCACCTGCAGCCAGCGCCCCTGGGGCATCTCCCGGTCGGCGGTGACCTCGAAACCGAGGACGTCGCGGTAGAAGCGCAGGGCTCGGTCCTGGTCGGCGACGGGAAGCGTGACGAAGGAGGCGTGCGTGATGTTCATGGACAGCACATTAGGTAGGCATTTCCCTACCAGTCAAGCGTAGGGGAATGCCTACCCATCCGACCGCCGGCTCAGCGACCGCCGTACGGCAGCAACGCCATCTCCCGCGCGTTCTTCACGGCCCGCGCCAGCAACCGCTGCTGCCGGGCGGTGACCCCGGTGACCCGGCGGCTGCGGATCCTGCCGCGGTCCGAGAGGAACCTGCGCAGCAGGTCGGTGTCCTTGTAGTCGAGGCAGGTCACGCCCGCCCGGTCCAGGGGGTTGGGGCGCTTGCGGGGGGAACCGCGGTCGCTCTTGCGGGGCATTAGACCTCCAGCAGGGTGTCGAAGGCGGGCGGGAGCTTCCGCCAGGAGTCCCGCCCGGCGGCGTACTCGGCGTCGGTGAGCAGGCAGGACTCCAGCAGGTGCGCGAGCCCGTCGCGGTCGAGGCCGGGCGAGGTGAAGACCAGGTGGTTGCAGCAGTCGCCGTGCCGGGGATGCCAGTCCAGCGCGGCCGCGGCCCGGCGCACCGGCGGGACCATCTCCCAGGCCGCCTCCGGCAGCGCGGCCAGCCAGGGCCCCGCGCTCTCCACGCACAGCGCCCCGCCGGCCGCGTCCCAGTGCAGCAGCACATCGGGCTTGTCGGCGAGCCAGAACCGGCCCCGGCTGCGCGCCGCGGCGCAGGTCAGATCCTCCAGCGCCGCGTACAGCCGCTCCGGGTGGAAGGGCCGGCGGCGGTGCCAGACGAGGGTCGAGACGCCGTGACCGTCGGCCTCCTGAGGCAGCAGCGCGCAGGCCGGGTGCTGCGCGGCCGCCGCGGCCTCCACGTCGAACCCGGCGAGGGCGGCCCGGGCGAGCGGCCCCGGGGCGTGCGCGCCCGCCGGGCCCCCGTGGCCGATCGGGACCCGGCGGGCCGTCGGATGGAGCTGCGCGAGCAGCTCGCGGTCCTCGTCGTCGGCCTCCGGGGAGTCGGCGACGGCGAGCACGGGCGCGTACTCCAGCTGCCGGGCGAAGGTGTCGGCGACCGTGCGCCGGTCGGTCGCCGCCGCGGCGAGCCCGGCCTCGGCGAGATCGTCACCGTTGCCGAGGTACGGCAGCACCAGCGCCGGATCGACCGCGGTGATCACCGAGGTGACGGTCAGTCCGCCGGCCGCGATCACCTCGGCCATCGCCTTGGGCTCCACCGAGTCCCACAGTTCGACGACCGCCAGCCGGGTCGTGCCGGCATCGGCGAGCCGTCGCAGCTCGGGCACCAGGTCCTCGCGCAGCGCGCAGCACGCGCAGTCGTCGACCAGCGGCGTCTCCCCCGTCGACACGACACCGTGGCGGTCGCGGACCGTCCGCACGACCGTGCCGGCGGCGGCCGCCGCGAGGTCGTGGTGGAGTACGACGCTCCCGGGCACCTCGGCGAGCAGCCGGTCGACGGCCGCCGTGCGGGCGGCGGTGTGCAGCCCGGCCACGACGGCCACCGACAGGCTCACGCCCCGCCCCGCTTCCCGTACCGGCGCTCGAAGCGCTCCACGCGCCCGGCGGTGTCCAGCACGCGTGCGGTGCCGGTGTGGAAGGGGTGGCTGACGTCGGAGATCTCGACGTCCACGACCGGGTAGGTGTTGCCGTCCTCCCAGTCGATCGCCCTGCCGCCCAGCCTGTCGACGAGTGTCGAGCGGGTGAGGAAGGCGTGGTTCGCGGCGCGGTCGCGGAAGACGACCGGCCCGTAGGCGGGATGGATTGCCTTGCGCACGGCGGGGTCAGCGCTCCTCTCGGAAGTCGACGTGCCGGCCGGCGGCCGGGTCGTACTTGCGCAGCGTCATGCGGTCCGGGTCGTTGCGACGGTTCTTCCGGGTCACGTAGGTGTAGCCGGTTCCGGCGGTGGACCGGAGCTTCACGACGGGGCGGAGTTCGTTGCGTGCCATGCTGCTACCTTACTGAAAATGAAATCCATTAGCATCACCGTCTGAGGAGAGCTACGTCACCGTGTCCGCGCACTGCATGCTGACCGGGGCCCGGCCGGGCTTCGGCAACCGCATCTCGCACTCCCACCGGCGCACCTCCCGCCGCTTCGACCCCAACCTCCAGACCAAGCGCTACTGGCTGCCCGGCGAGGGCCGGTACGTCCGGCTGCGGCTGAGCGCGCGGGCCGTCAGGACGGTGGACGCGATCGGCGTCGAGGCGGCCGTCGCCCGCATCCGCGCCCGGGGAGTGCGGGTCTGATGGCGAAGAAGAGCAAGATCGCGAAGAACGAGCGGCGCAAGGAGACCGTCGCCCGGTACGCCGAGCGCCGCGCCGAGCTGAAGGAGATCGTCCGCCGGACCGACACCCCCGAGGCCGGACGGCTCGCCGCCCAGCGGGAACTGCGCAGGCAGCCCCGGGACGCCAGTGCCACGCGCGTCCGCAACCGCGACCAGGCCGACGGCCGTCCACGCGGCTATCTGCGCGCCTTCGGCCTGTCCCGGATCGGCCTGCGCGAACAGGCACATCGGGGATACCTGCCCGGGGTGCGCAAGTCCTCCTGGTAACTGCTGGTAGCTTGCGCTGCGGGCCGTCCGGCGAGGGCGGCCGGCCGCTACCGCGGAGGGAGCTTCCGGTGACTACTGCGAGTGCGAGGGTGCGGGGCGTGGCCCTGGCCGCGGGACTGGTGGGCGCGCTGGCGCTGACGGCGTGCAGCGGATCCGGCGGTTCCGGGGACAATGCCAGTTCGCCGGCCTCGGCCTCGTCGGGCGCGTCCGCGCGTACGGCCTCGCCGGGTGGGACCGGGGCTTCCGCCAGGCTCCAGGGCAGCTGGATCACCACCGCCGACGGCAAGATCGTGGCGCTCGTGGTCACCGGGAAGCAGGCCGGGGTCTTCGCGACCGGCGGGACCGTGTGCAGCGGGACCGCAGGGGCCGAGGACGGCATGCAGATGATCCACCTGACCTGCCCCGGCGGCGGCAAGGAGCGAACCACCGGCATGGTCGACTCCGTCGACGACACGACGCTGAAGGTGACCTGGTCGGGCAAGACCGGCCAGGAGACGTACACCAAGGCCGAGGGCGGCAAGCTGCCGTCGGGGCTGCCGACGGTGCCCGTGAAGCAGTGAAGGGCCGCCCGGGGAGCAGTGAAGACGCCCGGGGAAGGTGGTGACTGCGGCCGGGGAGCGGTGAAGGCTCCCGGGGCAGACAGCGTGAGCAGCCGCGAGCGGTGAAGGCTCCCGGGGCAGACAGCGTGAGCAGCCGCGAGCGGTGAAGGCTCCCGGGGCAGACAACGTGGGCAGCCGCGAGCGGTGAAGGCTCCCGGGGCAGACAACGTGGGCAGCCGCGAGCGGTGAAGGCTCCCGGGGCAGACAACGTGGGCAGCCGCGAGCGGTGAAGGCTCCCGGGGCAGACAGCGTGAGCAGCCGCGAGCGGCGAAGGCGCCGGGGCGACGGCGTGGGCCGGGAGCGGTGAAGGCGCCTGGCGGGGCCGCGACGGCGCGCGTCAAGCGGTGCGAGCACCCCGAAGCGGTGAATCGGGACGGGGCGCGTGATCGTGTTCCGGGCGCAGGCGCCATGATGCGGGGAGACCGTCCCTACCTCGATGGGAATCTGCTCATGCGCGCCATTCCGCTCACCGTCACCGCCCTCGCCGCCGCTCTGCTGCTGACCGCCTGCAACGACAGCGGCGGGGACAAGAACGGCAAGAGCGGCTCCGCCTGCGACACCGGCGGTGTCTCCGTGCAGATCGGCCCGGCGAGCGTGGCCCCGGCCGCCGGCGACACCGGCGAGGTCCCGGTGAGCATCACCAACCAGAGCGCGCCCTGCACCCTGGACCACTTCCCGGCCGTCGTGCTGGCCGCCGACGGTCACAAGGCCACCGTGCCGGCGCTCAAGGGCGCGAAGGCGCAGAAGCTGAAGCTGGCCAAGGGCGACTCCGCGTCCTTCTCCATCAGCTACGTACGCGGCAAGGACGGCGCCGGGAACGCCCTGGCGGCGAAGAGCGTGACGATCACCCTGCCCGGCTCGGACGCCGGCCGCAGCTTCCCCTGGAAGTACGGCCCGGTCGCCGCCAAGGCCGACGGGAGCGGGCCGGACGCCTCCGTGAGCGCTTTCCAGCAGGTCGGCGACTGAACCCTCACTCCAGCCGCGGGCGGGCTTCGACCTGTGCCCGGTCCGCCGCGCGGGCGCCCTCGGTCCAGCCCACCGCGTCGCTCACCCCGCGCAGCCGGGTCGTGGTGGTCTCCGGGAACATCCGCTCCAGCCGGCCGGTGACGGCAGTCTCGCGCGTGGCCAGCACCGGCAGCAGGTCCCGGGTCACCTGGCTCTCGGCGGCGGCCGCGAGCCGGTCGCCCACGCGGTGCGCGTAGGCCGCGAGGAACGACTGCCGAAAGGTCTTGGTCCGCTTGCGTCCGCCGGCCCGCTGGGCCGCCTCGGCCTTGGTCATCGCGTGCGTGGCCTGCACCAGCAGCGAGGTGTAGAGCATGTCGACCGCCTCCAGGTCGGCCTCGAAGCCGACGACGGTGGAGAAGCCGAGCGGTTCGTTCCACACCGCGCGGCAGTGGTTCGCCGTGGCCACCGCGTCCAGCAGGACCGCCTTGGCCTGTTCGTACGGCGGCTCGACCCCGATCCGGCAGGCGCCGGGCGCGTCCGGCGCGGGGGCCTCGGCGGCGAGCAGCGCCTCGTCGACGCTGTGCCGGGCCATCAGTTCCTGCGCCTTGGCGGTGAGCGCCTCGGCCTCCTCCGGGTAGCCGGTGGCCTCGGCCTTGGCGAGCAGCGCGCGGATGCGGCCGAGCATGCGGGAGGCGGCCGGGCCGTGGGCGCGGCGGGGCTCCTCCTCCAGGGGCTCCAGGGCGGGCAGCCGCAGCAGCAGGCGGTACAGCTCCAGGACGGCCGTGGCGTGCGAGAAGCGGTCGGCGGTGCGCTCGGGGCCGGCGGGCAGCGCCGCCAGCTGGCCGGCCCAGCGGCGCCCGCGCGGGCGGTCCCGCCCGGCCTGCGCGCGGATCAGTGCGGCGGCCAGGCGGACGTGCGCCTCGTCCAGCTCCCGCCGCACCAGCCGTACGACGTCGGCGGGCTGCCAGCCGCGCTGCCAGGCCGTCGCCACGAAGTCCTCGCCGCGCCGCGCGAGTTCGGCGTCGGCGGCCGGGTCGGCGGCGAGCAGGGAGGCGCCCGTGTCGAGGCCGGTGTCGGTGTCGTCGTAGAGGGCGGCCCGGAAGGCCCGCTCGACGGTGCTGGCGGTACTGGTCACGCCGTCGATCGTGCCACGGCGGACCGACAGCGGGCGGCGGCCGTCCACAGGCTGTGGACAGTGAACCGGGGGCGCAGCGAGCGAGACCGTCAACCATCGGTTGACAGCACCAGGGAGGCAACCTACGGTTGACACCATGGCGACCAACCCGAATCTCACGGCATCCGTACGCCTCGACGACCTCATCGAGGCGATCAAGAACGCCCACGACGAACCCCTTGAGCAGCTCCAGGACGCGGTGATCGCCGCCGATCACCTCGGTGACGTGGCCGACCACCTGATCGGGCACTTCGTCGACCAGGCCCGCCGCTCCGGCGCGTCCTGGACCGACATCGGGCGGAGCATGGGCGTGACCCGGCAGGCGGCGCAGAAGCGGTTCGTGCCCAAGGAGTCCGCCGACCTCGACCCCGGCCAGGGCTTCAGCCGCTACACCCCACGCGCGCGGAACGTGGTCATGGCCGCGCACAACGAGGCGCTGGCCGCCCGCAACGCCGAGGGCCGCCCCGAGCACCTGGTCCTCGGCCTGCTGGCCGAGCCGGACGGCCTGGCCGCGAAGGCGATCACCGCGCAGGGCGTCCTCCTGGACTCCGTACGCCAGGCCGCGACCGCCGCGCTGCCGCCCGCCGCGGACGACGTGCCCGACCTCGTCCCCTACGGCCCCCAGGCCAAGAAGGTCCTGGAACTGACCTTCCGCGAGGCCCTCCGGCTCGGCCACCCCTACATCGGCACCGAGCACCTGCTGCTCGCCCTGCTGGAGCACGAGAACGGCCAGGGTGTGCTGAGCGGCCTCGGCCTCACCAAACCGGCCGTCGAGGAGTACGTCGGCAGGATGCTGGCGCTGCTGCTGGACAAGAGGTCCGAAGCAGCCGACGAGCAGGGGTAGAACCGCAGGTCACGGGGATTGTCAGACCCCCCTGCCAGACTCACGGTCATGACCGACCGGTGGGCTCTCGCACCGGCCGAGGACTCGGGCGTGGACGTCGCCCCCCTCGGCCCGGACGGGCTGCCCGCCGGACCGGTGCGGCGGGAGAGCGATCTCGCCGAAGCGGTGCGGAGCCGCCCGGAGGTGACGCGCTGGGTGTGGCGGTCGACCCCCGAGGTCTACCCGCGACTGCTCGCCACGGGGGTGCGAGTGGAGCGGTGCTACGACATCGAGGACGCCGAAACACTCCTGCTGGGCCACGAGGGACGGTACGGCGAGCCACGCTCGGCCGCCGCCGCCCTGGCCCGCCTCCGCGGCGGCCCCGTACCGCCCGACCCGCCGCAGCGCGCTGCCGAACCGGGCGCCCAGTCCCCGCTGTTCGAGCCCGCCGGCACCCGGCTGCCCCTGCCCGACCTGCTCGCCGTCTACGCCGAGCAGCTGCGGCGGCACGAGAAGACCGCGCACCCCGACCGGATGCGGCTGCTGACCGCCGCCGAGTCGGCCGGGATGCTGGTGGCCGCCGAGATGAACCACGCGGGCCTGCCCTGGAGCGCCGAGGTCCACCGCGAGCTGCTGCACGGCCTGCTCGGCGAGCGGTACGCGGGCGGCGGCGAACCGCGCCGCCTCGCCGAGCTGGCCGACCAGGTGTCCGCGGCCTTCGGCCGCCGGGTGCGGCCCGATCTGCCCGCCGACGTGATCAAGGCCTTCGCACAGGCCGGGATCAAGGTGAAGTCCACCCGCCGCTGGGAGATCCGGTCCGTCGACCACCCGGCCGTCGAACCGCTGCTGGAGTACAAGAAGCTGTACCGCATCTGGGTGGCGCACGGCTGGTCCTGGCTGCAGGACTGGGTGCGCGACGGCCGGTTCCGCCCGGAGTTCCTCGCCGGCGGCACGGTCAGCGGGCGCTGGGTGACCAACGGCGGGGGTGCCCTGCAGATCCCCAAGGTGATCCGGCGGGCCGTGGTCGCCGACCCCGGCTGGCGGCTGGTGGTGGCGGACGCCGACCAGCTGGAGCCGCGCGTGCTCGCCGCCATCTCCCGCGACCCCGGCCTGATGGAGGTGGCCGGCCGCGACGGCGACCTCTACCAGTCCGTCTCCGACCGGGCCTTCGCCGGCGACCGGAACCAGGCCAAGCTCGCGGTGCTCGGCGCGGTGTACGGCCAGACCTCCGGCGACGGCCTGAAGAACCTCGCCGCGCTGCGCCGCCGCTTCCCGAAGGCCGTCGCCTACGTCGACGAGGCGGCCCGCGCGGGCGAGGAGGGCCGGCTGGTGCGCACCTGGCTGGGCCGCACCTGCCCGCCCGCCGCCGGGGCGGGCGAGGACGCGTCCGAGGAGGCGGGCATCCCGGCCGGCGACGAGGAACAGGACGGCCGGAGCGGCTGGTCCCCCGGACACGCCTCCGCCGACTCCCGTGCGCGGGGCCGCTTCACGCGCAACTTCGTCGTGCAGGGCAGCGCCGCCGACTGGGCCCTGCTGCTGCTCGCCGCGCTGCGCCGGACGCTGCGGGACATGGCGGCCGAGCTGGTCTTCTTCCAGCACGACGAGGTGATCGTGCACTGTCCCGCCGAGGAGGCCGAGGACGTCGTCCGGGCCATCCGCGAGTCCGCCGCCCTCGCCGGCCGGCTGACCTTCGGCGACACACCGGTGCGGTTCCCGTTCACGACGGCGGTGGTGGAGTGCTATGCCGACGCCAAGTAGGCCGCTGCCGTCAGTCGGCCGGACCGTCGTCCAGCAGTTCCCGCAGCTCCGCCAGGACCGCCTGCTCGTCCGTGCCGTCCAGCGCCGCGCGGGCCGCCCGCCAGGCGTCGTACGCCTCCGCCCGCCGCCCCTGCTCGCGCAGCAGCAGCCCGTGCTGGTGCAGGGCCAGCCCGCCCATGTAGCGGTCGGCGCGGGCGTCGGCCCGGTCCAGCAGCTCGGCGCACTCGCCGGCCGCCCGGCCGGTCTCCCCCAGCTGCCGCAGCGCGCGGACCAGGCCGAGCCGGGTCTGGGACTCGCCGTGCCAGTCGCCGTGGCCGCCGAGGATGCGCAGGCTCTCCTCGAAGTGCCGGGCGGCGGCGGCCGGTTCGCCGAGGGCGAGATGGGCGTAGCCCATGTTGCAGTGCGCCGAGTGCTGCACGATGACCGCGCCGATCGCGTCCCCGATCGCCAGCGAGCGCCGGTGCTGCTCGATGGCGGCGCGCGGGTCGGTGTGCTCGTAGAGGTTGCCGAGGTGGCTGCGGGTGACCGCCTCCCCGTAGGGGTCGTTCAGCAGCCGGGAGTAGGCGAGGCTCTGCCGCAGCGCCTCCCCCGACTCCTCGAACCGGCCGAGCCCTTCCAGCAGCAGCCCCCGGTTGTTCAGGCAGCGCCGGATCCGGGAGGCGGTGCCCAGCCGCTCCCAGATCTCCAGGGACTGGTCGGTGAGGGCCAGGGCGCGGTTGTGCCGGCCGGTCAGGAAGTGCAGGCCCGCCAGGTCACCGAGGGCGTACGCCTCGGCCGCCGCGTCCCCGAGCCGCCGCGCCGCACCCAGCGCGGCCCGGCCCAGCACCTCCATCTCGGCGACCCGGCCACTGCGCTGCACATAGGGGAAGAGCAGCCGTACGAGCGCGGAGAGGTGGGCGGCGGTGCGCGGATCGTCGGTGTCCGCGTTCCGTGCCACCAGCGCGACGACGTTCTCCAGCTCCACCTCGCCCCAGGCGAAGGCCTCCTCGGCCGACTCGAAGGGCGCCAGGCCGGCCACATCCGCGGCGTGCCCGGCCGGCTGCGCGGAGGTCGGCCGCCGCCGGTCGTCCTGATCGAGCCCCGGCTCCACGACCGCCGTCAGCACCCGCTCGGCCATGGCGGCGTACCAGCGGAGGGCGTTCAGGTCAGGGGTGTGCGAAGGGCCGCCGGGACCGGCGGACTCCCGGGAGGCGCCGCCGTCGTCCGGGCGTCCCGCGAAGCCCTCGGCCGGTGCCTGCTGTGGGCGGTCGGCGTCCGCCAGCTCGCGGGCGAAGTCGCGGACCAGGCCGTGGGGTGTGTAGCGGCCGTACGCCGTCTCCTCCAGGAGGGCGACGTCCACCAGGCGGTCCAGCGCGGCCTCGGCGCGGCGCTCGTCGGTACCGGTGAGGCGGGCGATCAGCGGCGCGCCGTAGGTCGGCAGGTCGAGTGCGCCGATGTGGCGCAGGGCGAGGGCCGCGTCCCGGTCGGCCTCCCGCTCGGCGGCGGCGAGCGCGTCGTGGGCGACGGCCAGGGAACGGCGGACGCTCAGGTCGTCGTACTCCAGGTGCCGCAACCGCCCGCCGGTCTCGGCGAGTTGCCCGGCCAGCACGTCCGGGGTGAGGGCGCTGCGCGCGGCGAGCCGGGCCGCGACCACGCGCAGGGCCAGCGGCAGCCGCCCGGTCAGCTCGACCAGCGCGTGGCCGGCGTCCAGCCCCTGGCGCCCGCTCACCGCGCGTAGCAGGGCCGCGCTGTCCTCGCCGGTCAGCGGGGTGAGCGGGAAACGCCGGGCACCGTCGAGCGCGGTGAGCGGCGAGCGGCTGGTGACGATCACCGCGCAGCCGGGCCCGGCCGGCAGCAGGGGCCGCACCTGGGCCGCGTTCGCCGCGTCGTCCAGGACCAGCAGGATGCGGGCGGGCGCGAGCAGTGAGCGGAGCAACGCGGCGGCGGCGTCGGGCTGTTCGGGGATGTTCCGGGGCTCGGCGCCGAGGTCGCGCAGCAGCGCGGCGAGCGCCTGCGCGGCGGTGAGCGGGGCCATGCCGGGGGTGGCGCCGTGCAGGTTGACGTAGAGCTGCCCGTCAGTGAAACGCTCCCTCAGCTCATGGGCGACGTACAGGGCCAGCGCGCTCTTGCCGACGCCGGCCATACCGCTGATCACCGCGACGGCAGGGGCCGGGGCGGGCGGCTCGGTCAGCGCCCGGCGCAGCTCCCGGCGCACGTCGGCTCGGCCCGTGAAGTGGGCCGGAGGAGCCGGCAGCTGGGCCGGGCGGGGGGTGTGCCGCGCGGCCGGTCCGGCACCGTCCCGTGCGGACGCGGACGCGGGCGTCGCGGGAGAAGCGGAGGGCGCGGGCGGCGTGCAGGCGGCCGGGTTCTCCGGGGAGGCGGCCGCCTCGGCGGTGGTGGCGTCGGCGGGCAACGCTCCGTCGCGGCGCGGCTGTCCGCCCTGGCCGGCCGGCCGCGGATCGCCGTACTCCTCGCCCCGCCGTCCCTCGCCGCTGCCCCGCAGCACCTCGACATGCGCCTCGCGGACCGCCGGGCCGGGTTCGATGCCGAGTTCCTCCACCAGGCGGGCGCGCAGATCCCGGTGGACGGCGAGCGCCTCGGCCTGACGGCCGGTGCGGTGCAGGGCGAGCATCAGCTGACGGTGGTACGCCTCGCGCAGCGGATGCTCGGCGACCAGCGCGGCCAGCTCCGGCACCAGCGCGGCCAAACGGGCTCCACCGAGGGCGAGTTCGGCGTCGTAGCGCCACTCCAGCAGGAGCCGGCGGGCCTCCTCCAGGCGCTGCACCAGCGCGTAGCCGCCGATGTCGACGGGGAGTCCGCTGAGCGGGGTGCCCCGCCAGAGCGCGAGCGCGCAGGCGCAGGCCCGTACGACGTCCGGCCAGTCCCGCCGGGCGTGTGCGGACCGCGCCTCGGCCACCCGGGCGTCGAAGACGTGCACGTCCAGCTCGCCGTGGTCGACCCGCAGCACGTAGCCCGGCGGTACGGCCCTGAGCCGTTCGGGGTCGTCCAGGAGCCGCCGCAGCCGGGTGACGTGGTTGTGCAGGGAGGCCTGCGCGGAGACGGGCGGCGCTCCGCCCCACAGGGCGTCCTTCAGCGCCTCGACCGACACGACCCGGCCGGACTCCAGCAGCAGAGTGGCGAGCAGGGCGCGGACCTTGGGGCTGCCGATGGCCCGGACACCGTTGCCGGGGTGGTCGTCGCCGCGGGCCGGGGCGGCCGGCGCGGGGGCACCGGCACCGGCCTTCCCGGTCGGGCTGCCGGCAGCGGCTCCGCCGGGGGTGGGGGTTCCGGGAGGGGGGTCGTCGGAGGTTCCGGAGGAAGGGTCGCCGGAGGTTCCGGAGGCGGGATCACCGGAGGTTCCGGAGGAAGGGTCGCCGGAGGTTCCGGAGGAAGGGTCGCCGGGGGTTCCCGCAGAGGGGTCGTACGAAATCCCGCACGACGGTCGGTCGTAGAGAACCGGCGGTCCCAGCAGTCCGAAGCGCAGCTCGCACCGCCGCATCACGCCGCTCCACTGCCTTCCCGCGCGGTCGGGGCCGACCGCACTCCGGGGCGGGCGTGTGCCCGCCGTTGCCTGGCGGAATTCCGCCCTGTCCACAACGGTTTCCCGCCACCTTCCGCTTGCCGGCCGACCGCCGGTCCGGAACCGGAATCCGCCGGACCGCCGGGCTTTTGGGGCTGCTGCCGGACGAGTTCCGGCCAACCGCTCCGCGACCCGCCGACGAACCGTTGGCCACATGTTAGCGATCCGTTGGCGAATCCTGATGTGATCATTCCATCGGATCCGGCCCGACGGCGCGCGCGTAGGACGCGTAACTCGGGGGAGTGTCGCCGCAGGTTGGGTCCGGGGACGACAAGGGCCCCGGCCGTCGGAGGTGAACGACCGGGGTCCCGTCCCGTTTTTCCCGTAACGGCGTTCCGCCGCTGCCCTTTCCCCGTGCCCCTTCGGCGGTCCCTTCCCCCGGCCTGCGCCGGCGGACCGGCGCCACCGGTTCAGATGAGCGGGTCGGCGCCACCGGCTCAGATGACGGGCGGACGCCCCAGCCGGGTCAGTCGCCAGACCGTCCGCCAGCGCATCGGCCGCCGCTCACCGGCCGGCTCCCGCAGCCCCTCCGCGAACCCGCCGAACCACGCCCTGAGCCCTGGCAGGGAGCGGGTGCGGGCGAGGGTCAGGAGCGTCCACAGCCCCAGGTGCACCGGGACGAGCGGCAGCGGCAGCCGGCGCCGGACGAGCCAGACGCGGTTACGGGCGTTGACCCGGTAGTAGATCGCATGCCGGGCCGGTGAGGTCTTGGGGTGCTGGAGGAGCAGTTCGGGGGCGTACAGGATCTTCCAGCCGGCGTCGGCGGCCCGCCAGGCGAGGTCGGTCTCCTCGTGCGCGAAGAAGAACTCGGCGGGCCAGTCCCCGGTCTCGGCGAGCATCGCCATGCGCAGGGCGTGTCCGCCGCCGAGGAACCCGGTGACGTAACCGCCGCGCATCGGGTCCGACCTGCCCACCCGGGGCACGTGCCGCTGCTGGGTCTCGCCGTGCTCGTCGGCGATGCGGAAGCCGACGATGCCGAGGCGGGGATCGGCGGCGTACAGGTCCCGTATCCGGCGCAGTACGTCGGCGTCGACGAGCAGCCCGTCGTCGTCCAGTTCCACGACGACGTCGACGTCCCCGAACTCCCGCAGCCGGGCGAGCGCGACGTTCCGGCCGCCCGGGCAGCCGAGGTTCTCCTCTACGTCGATGGTCGTGACCTCACCGGGCAGCGAGAGCCGGCGGGCGAACTCGGGCAGCCGGCAGCCGTTGCCGACGATCACGATGCGGGCGGGGGCGAGGTCCTGCTTGGCCACGGACTCCAGCAGGGCGTCGACCTCGGCGGGCCGGTTGCCCATCGTCACCACGGCGACGGCGATCCTCGGCTCCACCACGTCCCTCACCCCATCCGGCCGACGACGGCACCGCGCTCCGGCCGCGCGCTGCCCGCCGTTCACCAAGATGTTGCCTCAGGGGCGGGGGTTCACCCGGCACGGATTCACTTTGCCGCCTCTTTGATCCGGTTTTGTCGCCCCGTTTCCCTCCGGGGGCACCGCGGCAGGTTCCCTCCGCAACACGCGGCACCGGCGGACCAGTTCACCTGAGCGGCAGCCGGCCGTTCGGCCGAGGCGCGTCACCCCTCCTGCCCCTCGCGCGATGCGAAGGGGCCGCCCGCACCCGCCCCGGGAAGACGTCGGGCGCAGAACGAGTCCCGTCGTCGCGGCTCGTCTCCGAGACCACGGACCGAGGGGCACGAGGACCGAGCCCCTCCGGCCGACGGCACCCGGAAGATCGCACCCGTCGCAGGGCGCGATGCGCCGGGCGGGGGGCCACTTCCCGACCGCGCCCGCGAACCGACGATCGAGACCCGAGCGGAGACCACGGGCAGCAACGCGGCCCGCGATCCAGTTCAAAGTCGCGCTCGACGGCGGCAGACGGGCTGTGTACACAAGACCGTCAGGGTCCTCGCCGGGAGGGTCCCGTCAGGACGATTGTGCAGCCAGCCGCGGTCTGCGAGCTTCATCAACTTGGCTATTCAGCTCCAGCTTCCCGCGCACCGCCAGCTCAAGTCCCAGCTCCTCGCCCACCACCCTGACCCGCACCGGGCCATCGGCTGCCCGCACGATCGAGAGGGTCCTGTGGGCTTCGCGTCAGCGGAGATG
Source organism: Streptomyces cyanogenus (assembly GCF_017526105.1). Classification (NCBI taxonomy): domain Bacteria; kingdom Bacillati; phylum Actinomycetota; class Actinomycetes; order Kitasatosporales; family Streptomycetaceae; genus Streptomyces; species Streptomyces cyanogenus. The sequence goes on along the minus strand of NZ_CP071839.1, from coordinate 4,876,247 downwards.
GGGGTCCTCGGAGACCGGCCGACCACGCTCGACGTGGTTTCGATGCCCTGCCGGCTTCGCTCAGCGGATATTCGTGGCGAAGGAGCTGTTTCGGCTGGCTCTGGAGCTTTTCGGTTTCTATGCCCTGCGGGCACGTCAGCGGAAATTTCGCGTGTCCGTAGGTTCGCACTGTGGATCGCGATGGGTTTCTATGCCCTGCGGGCTTCACGTCAGCGGAAATAGTGGACCTGCGTGTTCGGCGTCGTGGTAAGTGGCCCGTTTCCATGCCCTGCGGGCTTCACGTCAGGGGAAATGCTTCCCGCTGTGTGGGGGTGCCGACCTGCATCGATCGTGCCCGATGCGCGAGGAGGGAGACGCCGGATCTCCTGAACTGTGAGGTATGCCACCCTGTGGCGGTGTCGTAGCTTCTGAGCTGTGGGAACGGGTCACGCGGGAATCGCCCTGGGAGGGGCTCCTGACCTGAAGGCGGTTATGGGGTGCCGGCCGCAGGGCGAAGGTCGCGTCACCGTCGCCATCCGTCACACGATCCAGAAGTCGGCGCGCTCCTCAAGGCGACGGTTGCCGAGGATGACGAGCTCGTTGAGAGCGGTGGCGGGCAGGAGGCAGAGGTCGGCCGTGGGGCGTCTCCCTTCGGTCAAAGCGATCGACGATCGGGCGCGGAGGCGTCCGCGTCGAGCATGCCCTGCGGGCTTCACGTCAGCGGAAATGATGCTGTCTGCAGGAAGACCGTGGCGCTGGGCGCACCGGTTTCTATGCCCTACAGGCTTCACGTACCGGAAATGCCAAGGACTCGCGGATCTCCCAGGTCTTCGACCGCGTCCGCGTTTCTATTCCCTACGGGCTTCGCATATTCGGAAATGGACCCGTCGCTTCGGGACCAGATCGACACGATGTGCTTTTCTATGCCCTACGGGCTTCGCGTGCGCGGAGATCTGGGACTACAGGTACTGCTGGCTGCGAGACGCCTTGTTGTTTCCATGCCCTACGGACTTCGCGTACGCGGAAATGCAGGTGGACGCCAACTCGGCGTACCGGCTGGAGAACCCGCTTCTATGCCCTACGAGCTTCACGTACCCGAAAATGCTCCCTGCCATGCGGGGGTGATGACCTGCGTCGATCGTGCCCGATGCACGCGGAGCGCGAAGCCGGCTCACGCAAACTGTGACGTACGCCACTTTGCAGTGCAATCGTTGCGGAAATGGCTCGCGCGACAATCGCATCGGGAGGGCCTGTCGGCGCTGGGCCGGTTACGGGCCGCTGGGCGTGGGCTGTCACGAGTCATTCGTGGGCCCCTTCGGTCCTGGAGCCCGTTCCGCGGATGCCTGCTGTCGCTTGCGGTGCGCCGTCGGTCCTCCGCCGGCCCGGCAGCCTGGTTGTCGTCGCTCCGAAGCCGTGGGTCGTGCTCGCGCCGGTGCCGGCGTACGGAGCGAAGCGGACGAGGGCCGCGAACAGGCGTTGGGTCTGCGGCGAGGCGTCGCGGGCCAGGCGGAGGGTGATGGCGCCGGTGAATCCTGGTCGGGGGTAGGCGTAGCCGGAGTCGCGTCGGGCGGTGGTGATGGTCACCTCCTGGATGCGTAGGGCGCGTTGGAGGTCGTGCCAGGTGTCGTCGGGGATGCGGAGGGGGGAGTCGTCGCCGACTGCCGAGTTCCAGCTGCGGCGGTGGCTGCCCAGGATGAGGGCGGGGTCGGGAGTGAGGTCGGGTTCGCCGCTGCGCGTGAAGTAGGTGGGAGAGTGGAAGGTCAGAGTGGCGCGGGTTGTGGGGGGTGCTGCGGCGAGGGTGGCGTAGGGCTCGGTGCGCTGGTGGGTTCGGGTCACGTGGCAGCGGGTGTTGCCAAGGCGCAGGACGCGGGATTCCACCGCGGTGGCGGGTATGTCGCCGGTGCCGTACCACGAGGTTCGCAGGTGCAGCGTGGTCGGCGCGTGGGCAGTGGGCTGCTGGACGGTGAAGGTCTTGACCGGTGAGGTGTGGTCGGAGCCGGGGCCTTCGAAGAGAGCGCAGGCCAGTCCGTGGAGTTGGCGGGTGTCCGGCTTCCACGCCCGGACCGTGCGCAGGCTCAGGGTGAGGGCGACGGGCACCTCAACGCTCCCGGTTGGCGGGGGTGAAGGTGCCTCCGGTGCGCATGGTCTCGAGCCAGGTCGAGGCGCGGTCGCGGAGGTCCTGGTCGGTGACGGTCAGGGTGCGCCGGCCCAGGCGGACGCTCAGCTCCTTGTCCTCTTGCGGGAGGAAGGCGCCGAGGAAGGCGAAGGAGAACAGTCGCATTCTGGGGCCGGTGCCGACGGGGCGGAACCACACGGGTGAGGCCCGGCGAAGGGACTCCGTGCCCTTGCGCACCTCGACGGTGTCCTTGTTCCGCGTGGCGGGGTCGTAGAAGGTGATGGGCAGTCCGAGGGCGCCGAGCGGGAAGTGGTCGCTGGTGCCCCGGATCGTTTGCCGGTACTCAGGTGTGTGAGGGCGGCCGCCGTCTTCGGGGTGTTCGCCGGCCCGGAAGTGCCGCCATTCCCGGCCCGCGTTGAGCAGGAGGGCCGGCCAAGTGGTCTGGGTGGGGTGCAGGGCCACGGCGGTGTGCCCGCCGAGGACCGGGTAGGTGGGGCGGGCGCCGTTCCAGGGGGCGGTTCGGGTGGTGACGTCGTCCGGTGCCGCCTCCAGGGCGGCGAGCCAGGCATGGTGTCGGGCGAGGGCGCCGTGGTCGGCGGTGAGCCGGTCGAGGTTCTCGTAGTAGGCCGGGCCGGGGGTGGTGAGGTCGTCCGGTGTCCAGTCGCCGGGCAGGGAGCCTGCGGTGACGCCGGTGATGCGTAGTCCGCCGAAGCCGCGGCGGGCGCGGGCGCCGAGGCCGCCGTAGGTGCACAGCAGCCACAGGGAGGCGAGGGCGAGGGAGGCGGCGGCCTCGGAGGTGCCGGGGGTGAAGCGGAGGTCCAGGTGGAATTCGGTGTCGGCGCGGACGAAGTCCCGGGTCAGGCCCTCGTGGGGGCGCTGCCGGGCGTCCTTGACCCTGGTGTAGAGGCCCTGTCCGAGGAGGTACTGGATGTGCTCGCCACCGGGCATGTTGAGGAACTTCGCCTCGGCGCGGTCGGCTGGTCCGGGTGGGTCGGGGATGCGCAGGACGACGGGGGACTGGCGGTCGGTGGAGCCGAAGACCTCGCGTTCGAGGGCGGCGAGCAGGCGCAGGTCGTCCCCTGCCGCGGTTCCGGCGAGTGCCCGGAACCAGTAGCGCATGGCGCCGCGCAGGGAAGGCACGCGGATGGTGGCGCCGTGCTGGTCGTGTTCGCCGTTGAACACCGGGGTGGTCGTCCGCAGGGCGAGGGTGATCCAGGGCACGGTCAGCCTCCGTCGTTCCAGGTGAGATGGGCCAGAGGTGCGGTGATGGGGCGGTCGTCCCACAGGATCTGCGAGAACACGCCGACGGCGAGGGACCAGGCGGTGGCCAGGGCGAGGACCTGCCAGGCCAGGCCGGTGGTGTGCCAGAGCCGAGGGAGGGGGATGCGCCCGGGGCCAGCGGGGACGGACTCCGTGTAGGTGGCGGCGACGACCACCAGGACGACCAGGGAGAGCAGGAAGGCGTGGGCGGCGCCCACGAGAAGGACGCCCGAGGCCCGGGCGAGCGCCCGCAGACCGTCAACGCCGTGGTTGCGCACCTCGATGACGAGGTATCCGTACGCACCCAGTACGAGGGCGATGGCGGCGAGGCCCCAGCGGGGATGCGGGTCGGACCACCAGTTCATCGGCAGGGCCAGCAGTGCGAAGAGACCGAAGGCGGAGGCGGCCGGGAAACGCAGCAGCCATTGGGCGGCCCACAGGGGGCCGCGTCGGACAGCACCGGTGACCAGGACGAAGTACGTGAGGGACGCGAGTATCGCTGCCGTGTGGAACCAGTAGGCGGCTGCGAAGCCGCCGACGACCGCGGCGCCCACGGCGGCCGTCGCCAGTGCGAGCACGGCGGTGCGCCAGTGGTCGTGTCCGGTGGCGGGAGCCAGACGTGCGGTGTGCAGGAGCCGGAAGCGGGGCAGGAGGTGGCGCTGGAGGATGTGGGCGAGCACGGCGTCGTCGCGCACGGTCGGTACCGCGGGCTTGTCCAGTGTGTGGTGGGTGCTGGAGAAGCGGCTGCCGTGTGACGGGGTGTCGGCGACGGTGTGGACCAGTTCCGCGTCGAGTTCCTCGGACCGGACTCCGGCGAGCAGTGGGCTGCTCTGGTAGGTGTTCAGGGTGGCCAGCCAGTCCCTGCGGGCCTCTTCGGCCCGCAGCGCGAGGAGCGGCCAGGTCCGGTGGCCGAAAGTGTTGCCGCAGGGGTCGGCGGACTCGGCGGGGCGCAGGCGGCCGGCTGCCCAGACAGGGTCTTCGCGATGCCGGAGGGGTTCGCTCAGGACGAGGAAGCGCAGGCGCAGTGCGAGGGGGCGCAGCAGGTAGGCGTCCGAGCCGGTGTCGTCGCGCAGGCGTCGGTGGGCCGCTTCGGTGAGCCAGCACATCCAGGACCAGACACGGTCGGGCCGCGGGTGGTGGCCGACGGATCTCATGGCGGCGGCGACGGTGACCAGGACGTGGTCGGGGCTCGACAGCAGGGTGATCAGCTGGTCGCGGCGCATGGCGACCTGGTCCAAGGCCGCGTCGACAGCGTCCGGACGAGCGTGCGTCCTGCCCTCCAGCGGCAGGAGCGGTCTGAGCAGCGGCACGATGGCGGCCGCGTCGAAGGCGTCGGTGTCGCGCCGCGTCCAGTCGTCGGGGCGGGTGAGGCGGGCGGAGGGGAGCACTCCACCGGTCAACCGGTCCCGGAAGGCATGCAGTTCGGCGGGCAGCTGGGCGAGGGTGCTCATAGCCCCAGCGGTTCCTCGGGGCGTCCGATGAGGGCGAGGAGTCCGGCGCCGAAGGCGGTGAGTTCGTAGTCGCCGCTGTCGGTGAGGTCGTAGGCGTAGCCCTCGAGGACGTCGTTCCCTGGGCTGCACGGGGTCTTCCCGGTCTCTCGGAACGGGTGAAGGACCTCATGGAGGACTTCGATCCTCATGCGGCGCAGTGGCAGCCGGATGGGTTTTCCCAAGGTGTCGCGGTGCAGCATGAACGCCTGCACGGTGCCCGTCCTCCGCAGGGACCGCAAGCCTTCGGCGAGGCCGATCAGATAGGGGACGGCCGCCTTGTAACCGCCGGAGAGGTGGAAGAGGAAGTCCTCGTCGCCTGAATCGGCGACCTTCGTGACCAGCGTGCGGCCGAGAGTGCCCAGCCCCTCCATGGCGCGGGTGAAGTCCCCTTCCGTGTGCGCGTCGAGGCCCGGCACGCGGACGACAAGGGCGCGCCCGCGCGGAGCACTGGGGAGTTCGGCGGGGCTGGGCAGGTACTCGACGCGGTCGAGGTCTCCCTCGGTGAGGGCGAGGGCGTTCCACAGCGCGGCGGTGAGGCCGTCGACGGTGTCCGTCGCGAGCAGGACGGCCACGTCGTTGGATGTGCTGCCGGCTGCCAGATGGCGGCGGCCTCCCGGGACGCGGGTGAGGGTGTCCAGTTCGGCGCTGATGCCGCTGGGCCACAGTCCGGGCTTGACCGCTTGGGTGAGCTGCGCGAGATACCGGTGCTGGTCGGTGCCGGGGCTGAGGCAGGCGCCGAGTTCCACGGCCGCGGCCTGGTTGTCGGAGCCGACCGTGTCCGACAGGACGCGGGCGGGGGACTCGTCGCGGATGGCGTCGGCGAGGTCGGGGTCGAGGCCGCTGATCCCGCTGGGTGCGCTCAGCGCGTCGACGAGATTGGAGCCGACGGAGACGAGGTGCAGGGTCATGGCCGGTTCAGTCCTTCGCGCAGGGAGCGGGATCGCGGCGCCAGTCGGGATCGGGTTCGATGTGCAGGTAGCCGTAGCCGGCCGAGGTCTTCGCCCCGGCGCCCAGCTCGTCGGCCGCGTTCGCCAGCCAGGCCGCCGCGTCGTGGACGGCCTTGGCGTCGCGGCCCGCGAGGTCGATGGTGAACGTGGCGTCCCGCACGGTCAGAAAGGTGACGGGGACGGGGTTGTGGTGTTCCGCGGGGGGCTCGGCCCGCACGGTCTCGCCGGTGCGGTTCGTCTCCGCCGTCCTGTAGTACGGCTGGACGTGGGGCGTGAGGACATCGCGCTCCACGGGCGCCACGCCGATCGGCAGTGCGTCGAGGAACAGCACGCCTCCGCGGGACGCCCGGGCTCGGCTGCCGTCCTCGGCACCTCGGGCGTCTTCGGAGGCGGAATCGGCGGGTGGTGTGCGGTCCTGCGTGCCCGTGGGGCGCGGTGTTCCGAAGACGTGGCCGATGGCGGCGGTGTCGGAGACGTACTGGGCGGCCCAGGCCGCCGTCATCCCCTTCAGCCCGCTGGCGAAAAGCACCGGCCAGCCGTACGTGCCGTGCAGGGCGATGCCGATCTCGTGGGCGTTGTCCTTGGCGCCCACGCCGGCCGCCAGGCGCCACTGCACACGAGCGTGCAACCGGACGACCGTGTGGCCGGCGTCCGCGAGGGCGCGCAGGCTGCGGGTGCGGCGGGCGAGGGCGCGGGCGATGAGCCTGGCGTCCTGGCCGAGGTTGGACTGGTCGGCCCAGTGCAGCAGGCGCCGGATCGCCCGGTCGTCGCTCTGGCAGCGGTCCTCGGTCCAGGTGGTGAAGGCCGTACGGCGGAGGACGACCAGCGGGTTGGCGCCCTGTTTGCCCTTGCCGCCGCCGTGCGTGCGCAGACCGCCACCGTCGTTCAGGGAGACGGCCTGCCCGAGGGGGCCGACGGGGATGCTCGCGGGGTCGCTCACGCGGTTCCCTCCCCGGTCGGTGAGACGGCGTCGGCCGTCGCGTCCGAGTCGGGCGTCGTGTCCGTATCGGCGGTGTCTTCGCGGAAGCGGGCCTCGGCGAGGCGGCTGAGCCATCCGGCCAGCGAGGAGATCTCCGCCGACGCGCGGGCGTACGCGGCCCGGTCCGCGGTCGCGAGCGCGTCGAGGAGATCGCGGTCGGTCGCCCAGTGGGTTCGCCGGTCGATGAGGGCGTGCTTGCCGATGTGCCGGCGGATCCCTTCGGCGACCTTCGCGTACGCGGGCCCTTCTCTGCTCCCGTGCTTCTTGGACAGGACGAACGCGTACGTGGCGGCGAGTCCCGCGGTGTGCAGCATCACCGGCAGCTGCTTGTAGCGGGTGCGCAGCGTCCTGTCGACGGTCTCGGGGAGCATGTCCATGGCAGCCAGGGCCATCGCCTGGTCCACCCTTCTGACCGGGCTCATGCCGTGCCCTCCCCCTCTTGCCGGTCGGCGCCGACGAGGCGGCACCACACCAGTCCCTTGCCGATCGTCTCGTCGCCTCCGACCTGGATCTGCCGCCCGTGCAGAAGGTCTCGCAACTCGTCGGCGTAGAGGTCGGACAGGTCGGACCCGCGCAGCGTGAGGGAGGCGGCGAGCAGCGTCTCGGCCGGAAGGTACTCGCTGTAGAACGGGCCCTGCTCCACGGTCTTGCCGCTGTTCAGCTGCACCCGCGCCACCAGCTCGGTGCAGTCACGGTTCAGGTCGGGCATCACACCGTCGTCGACGACCAGAAGGTCCTTGCGCAGCTTGTCGGCGAACGGCTTGAACTCCTCAGTGGCGCCGATCGCGTCCTCGGCGATCCGCCGCGCCCACGCGGCGACGTGCGGGTCGGGCTTCTGTGCGAGCGGCACGACGAGCGGCCCGAGGACCTCGTCGCGGCTGTCGCCGCACCACCTCTCGTCAGCGGCCAGGGCCACGCCGGTCTGCGTGCGCTCCGGCGGGACCAGCCGCGGGCGTACCCCCTCGGGCAGAGCCAGGTGCTTGCGGGCCAGACGGCTCAGGGCGATGTCCGAGGTGACCCAGGCGAAGGTTTCCTGGAGCGTGGGGACGGGCAACGCGACGAGCTGGGCGTCGCCGACGGAGAGCAGCCCTGCCGTCGACGTCCCCTGGTCCCGGCCGCTGTTGCCGTCGCCGCGCCCGAAAGAGGGGGGATCGGAGCCGAACACCGCCTCCACGACCTCGTGGTCCCAGCTGCCGTCACGTGCGGCCTGGCGCAGCGCGCCCTTCAGGCTCTGGCCCCACACCACGGGGTAACCGGTACCCGCCTCACGCTGAATGGGCAGGTCGATCACACCGGACGCGTCGGCCGCGCCCGCGTGCAGCGGGGATTCCGCGTACAGGTACAGCAGCCACTCGTGCTGGGCACGGCTCACGTCCACACTCCCGTCAACACCACTCCGAAGCCTGCCGTGCGCAGCCGGTCCGCCGGTTCCCGCCCGTACGCCGTGCCGTGCACACGCGGTCGGCCCGCGTCGCCAAGCGCCCAGGCGCTCGCCGCGGCGGCGTCCGCGAACTTCAGGCAGTACACCGATCCGGCGGGCACCGCCCAGCGCAGCATCCTGTCGGTCGGGCGCGCGCCACCCCGGCCCGGTTTGGCGGTGGCGACCGGTTCGGCGTCGGGCACGGCGGCTGCCACCAGCTTCGCCCCGTCGGGCAGCGGAGGCCGCCAGCCGTCGTGCCACAGCGCCGGCGTGGCCACATACAGCGCGATCCGTCCGTCAGGGAACGTGTGCGGGCCTGTGCGCTGCGGCGGTTGTGGCCATCGCACGGACCCGGCCACCTCGACCCAGGCGAGCCGCCCGCGGCCGCCGAACGGCACACTCTGCCGTGGCTCGACATCCCAGCCGTCGCTCACGACACACTCCGCGAGGAACCCCCACCCGTCCGCCATGCGCAGGTGCGCCGCCTGGTAGAGGAAGCCGGGGCGCGCCGTGTGCTCGTCCGTGCGGGCCAGACCGACGTGCGGCTCGCTCTGCACGGGAGTCTCCCGCAGACACTCGACGTCGCCGGCGCGCGCCACCGGGGCCACGAGCTCTCCCGCCAGGTAACGCCGCAACTCCTCACCGGGCAGCCACCCGCCCCAGCTCTGCCCCGTCCCGGCCTTACCCGCGGCGTCCAGCCAGCACGGCACCGCGTCCCCCAGGTCGGTGGCGGAGCCTTCCGGGGCCTTGCCCGGCCTCAGCCGCGCCACCTCGCCGGAGTCCGGGACGGCCACGATGTCCGCCGGCACGGGGAAGTACGGCGTCCATCGGCCCCCGCGCGAGCGGCGGGCCAGCACCGGTCCGCGCACCTCGTCAGGCTCCCCGCCGAGGGCGGCACCGACCGCGCCTGCCAGCGTGCTCGGGTTCGGCCACACCGCCCGGGCCGCGTTGTCCGCGCCCGCGTCGAACGCCCGTCCGTCACGGATGAACAGCGAGTCGCGGGGCGTGAACGCCAGCCACACCGAACGGGTCACGGCATGCCTCCCGCGCACTCCTGCCGCAGGAAAGCGGCGACCTTCACCGGCTGGGCGAGCCTCGGGCGCCGCCGCTCCGACCCCGGACGGCCCGCCGCGCCGCCGCCCGACTCCGCCACGGCCAGACGCACCAAGGCGTCCGCCTGTGCCGGCGTACCGCCGTGGCGGACCACCAAACGCCGTATCTCCGCTGAGAAGAGGTCCCTCGGCAGACTGACCAGCTCCGCCTCGTCACGCAGGCAGTCCTGTACGAGCCGCAGCGACAGCCCCCTGCTGGTGCCGCCGTCACCCGACGACACGGACGATCCACCGGACAGGAACTCTGTGAAGTCCTTGACCGGCCCGCCAACCCCCGCCGTACGCGCCCAAGCCTGGACGGACTGCTCGCGCACCCCCGAACGGCGCAGATATCCCACAGCGAGCCCGTTCTTCCCCTCGACGTCCTCCTTCGCCGCCTCCAGCAGATGCTGGGCCTCCCTCACCGCCCGCTGCAGTGGCGAGCGGTGGTGGAAGAACAGGACGGCCGTACTCGCCGTGGGCAGCGTGTCCGGCCGTACGGCGCTGCGGCATGCCGCGGCAGCGGCCAGGGCGTGCGCGGCGGGGAAGAAGGCCAGAAGGTCGTCACCACCGGCATAGACCGGAACTCCGAAGAACTCCTCGCCCCCCAGCTTTTCACATGTGTCCCGGGCGAGAGTGGAAAGCTGTGCGGAGACCTCCCGATGCCATCCCTCCGTCACCAAGAACCGCTGTCGGCTCCCCGCGACCTCTCCGCCGAGGAACCGCCCCATTCCGTCCAGGTCCTGCGCGACGATCGCGAGATGGGACCCTGGAGGTGCCACACCCTGATCCGCCATCGCCCTGTGCAGCGCCCGCACCGCACGCGCGCCCTCAGCGACGACCTTTGCCCGCTCCCCGGCGTCCACCACCGGGAACTCCCTGGCCAGGACATCCTCCTGCCAGGAGTCGGGATAGACCCAGCGGCCCGCCGAACCGGCCAGCCACCTCTCGACAGCAGTCGCTCCGGAACCGGCCTCCAAAGCGGGCAGGGGCTGCTCCCGGCTCTTGTCCAGGACCCGTGCAGCCCCGTACAGCGCGGACACGGCGCCGCACACCGCGGGGTCGTCCACAGCGGCCAGCACCAGGTAGCGGAAGGGCGCCGAGGCGATCGCGCTGGTCGACGGAAACCCCCTCGGCACCGCACCGGGACCGGTCCCCTCCCCCGCACCGCCGATATACCGGTAACGGCGCTTCACCCAGTTCGCGGCGGCCAGCCGGTCCTGCTCGTGTGCCGGCACGCCGGAGGGCCGGCCGGGTTCGGCGGACCAGCGGGGGCTGAGCGAGCACAGCTCCACGTCGGCCTGTTCCAGAGTCCCGAAGGACCGTAGACGCTTACGGGCCATCAGCAACCGCTGCGCAGCCGCCCACTGCTCCCCGTAACCCCCGGCCGTGGCCGGAACGCTGACCCACTGGACACTCGGCATGCCCGGTGTCGCGACTGGCCGTCCCATCACCTTGCGCACCAACTCGTCCCACGCTCGCCGCACGGCATCGGCGGCAGCCGCGGCCACGCTGCTGCCCGACCCTCGGGGCGCGAGCGCGACGATACGGTTGGGCACCACCGCAACACCGAGCCCCCCGGACTGCCCGTCAGTGCCGGCGAGGTGGTCCGCCGCACCGGCCACCGAGTCCGCCGCACCGACGGCCTGCCGCAGGGCTGATGGGAACACCAGGCGCGCGCCGAGCCGTACGCACTCCCGCGCCGCGCGGACGGACAGCCGCTCGACGATCGCACTGCCCGCGCTCAGATCGGACGTGGTCCGCGACTCGCTGATGAACGCCTGAACGCCTGAAACGGCGATCACGACCAGGTCATCGCGTAAGGAGCCGGTGCTTCCCGGCTCGCCCCCCGCTGTGCCCATTCCCCCGTGCGCCTTCCTGTGCCCGCCCCCGCCATCCCGCGCGCGCCGCACAGCCGACGCCTGCACCATGACGTAGGTCCATCACATGGTGACCATTAGTAGCATCTTGTGTGGGATGCGTCGCAGCGGTTCGCGAGAAACCCCATCCCTCCAAGCGACTGTGCGCAGTCCGATTCCGCTCGGAGGGGGGCGGTTGTTCCCCGTCGGCTCGATGAGGAGGCGATCGAGGCGGGGACGATGCAGGTAGGGCCGCGCGTACAAGGACTGCGGCCCACCAGGGCGCCATGCGTAAGACCTTCCCGGCCCCACCCTGGACCCGTTCAGCCCTCGTACGGGCCTCACAGAGAATGCGAGAAAGCCAGGTCAGACAGTGCCCGACCTGGCTTTCATGGAGCCGCTTTCGGGATTCGAACCCGAGACCTACGCATTACGAGTGCGTTGCTCTGGCCATCTGAGCTAAAGCGGCGCGCTGCCCGCACCATGGTGCGATCGGCAACGTCGGTAAGTCTACACAGTTTCCGGGGGTGCTTCGTACCCGCCCCGGAGGGGTGGTTCCGGGGCGGGTGGGAGGGTTACGAGCAGCGCTTCCCGGCCGGTGGCGGGGTGCCGCGGAGGAGGTAGGTGTCGATCGCCGTGTCGATGCAGGTGCTGCCGCGGCCGTACGCCGTGTGACCGTCGCCGTCGTAGGTCAGGAGGCGGGCCGAGGAGAGCTGGGCGGCCAGGGACCGGGCCCAGCGGTACGGCGTCGCCGGGTCACGGACCGTACCGACCACCACGATCGGGGCCGCCCCCTTCGCCTCGATGCGGTGCGGCTCGCCCGTCGCCCGCACCGGCCAGTACGTGCAGTTCAGCGTGGCCCAGGCCAGGCCGGGCCCGAAGACCGGGGAGGCCTTCTCGAACGCGGGCAGCGCCTTCTGGACGTCCTCGGGGCCGCTGAAGGCCGGCGGCAGGTCCAGGCAGTTCACGGCGGCGTTGGCCATCATCAGGTTGCTGTAGCCGCCGTCGGCGTCCCGCTCGTAGTAGCTGTCGGAGAGGGACAGCAGGCCTGCGCCGTCCTTCTTCTTCATCGCCGAGGTCAGCGCCTCGCGCAGCTGCTCCCAGGACCCCTCGTCGTACATGGACGCGATCACTCCGGTGGTGGCCAGCGCCTCCCCCAGCCTGCGGCCGTCCGCCGGGATCGGGTGGGCGTCCAGCTTGCGGAAGAACGCGTGCAGGCGGTCGCCGGCCTGCGCGGGTGTCGTGCCCCTGCCGCCGAGCGGGCAGTCGGAGTGCCGGACGCAGTCCTTCACGAAGGCCCGGAACGCCGTCTCGAAGCCGGCCGCCTGGTCCAGGTTCAGCCTGCGGGCGTCCAGGGACGGGTCCATCGCCCCGTCCAGCACCATCCGGCCGACCCTCGCGGGGAACAGTCCGGCGTACGTCGCCCCGAGGAACGTGCCGTACGACGCCCCGACGTAGTTCAGCCTCCGGTCGCCGAGCACCGCCCGCAGGATGTCCATGTCGCGTGCGGCCTCGACGGTGGAGACGTGCCGCAGCAGCCGCGCCGAGCGCGCCCCGCAGCTCTCCGCGAACTTCCGGTCGGCCGCGACGAGGGCGTTGCGTTCCTTCGCGTCGTCGGGGGTCGTGTCCGTCTGCGTGTACGCGTCCATCTGCCGGCCGTCGAGGCATTCGACGGGCTCGCTGCGGGCGACGCCCCGCGGGTCCACCGCCACCATGTCGTAGCGGGCCCGGACCTGTGCCGGGTAGGCGACACCGGCGTACTGCTGGAGGTACCCGATCGCCGAACCGCCCGGGCCGCCCGGGTTGACCAGCAGGGAGCCGAGCGGCTTGCCCTTGCCGGTGGCCTTCTTGCGGGCGACGGCGAGCCGGACGTCACCCGCGTCGGGCCGGTCGTAGTCCAGCGGGGCCCGCATCGTCGCGCACTGGAACCCGGGGACGCCGCAGTCGCGCCACCGCAGCCGCTGGGTGTAGTACGGCGCCAGCCCCGACGGCGTCGAACGCGGCAGTTCGGCGAGCGCCGCCTCCACCCGCCCGCCCGCCGACGTGGTCGAGTTCCCGGACGAGCAGGCGGACACGAGCAGGGCGGCGGCCGCGAGGAAGCCGGCCGTCAGGCGGATCGCCGACCGGGGGCGGGTGCGCCGGTGCCGACGGGAGCGGGGGGATGGCCTGGTACGCATCGGACGAGCGTAACCGTGAGCGACGAGGTGAGCGCGGTGCGTGGGACGTGGTGGCTCGTACGAGGGACAGAGCCGGGTCGGCGCGTACGCGGCGCGGGCCCGGGGTCGCCCCTACGAGTGACATCCCCACGAGTGACATGGTGCGCAGCGCCTCACCCCGCTCGCAACGCCATCGTCATCGCCTCCACTGCCAGCAGCGGAGCCACATTGCGGTCCAGGGCCTCGCGGCACGCGGCGATCGCCTCGATGCGGCGGAGCGTGGACTCCGGGGTGCCGGCACGGGCCAGCCGCTCCAGGGCGTCCCCGGCGTCGGCGTTGGCGATCGCCACGCGGGTGCCGAGCTGCAGGGCGAGGACGTCGCGGTAGAAGGCCGTGAGGTCGCCGAGCGCGACGTCCAGGCTGTCGCGCTGCGTACGCGTTCTACGGCGCTTCTGCATGTCCTCCAGGTCCTTCATCACCCCCGCCGTGCCGCGCGGCAGCCGGCCGCCCTGGGCCGCGCCGAGCGCCGCCTTCAGCTCTTCGGTCTCCTTGCCGTCCATCTCCTCGGCGAGCTGCTTGGCGTCCTCGGCAGCCGCGTCCACCAGCTCCTGGGCGGCTCTGAGGCAGGCACCCACCTCGTCCAGCCGCAGCGGCAGTTTCAGCACGGCGGCACGGCGCTCGCGGGCCGCCGGGTCGGTGGCCAGGCGCCGGGCTCGGTCGACATGGCCCTGGGTGGCGCGGCCGGCCGAGGCGGCCACCTCCGGCTCGATGCCGTCACGCCGGACGAGCATGTCGGCGACCGCCTCGACGGACGGGGTGCGCAGGTTCAGGTGGCGGCAGCGGGAGCGGATGGTCGGCAGGACGTCCTCGACGGACGGGGCGCACAGCAGCCAGACCGTGCGGGGGGCGGGCTCCTCGACGGCCTTGAGGACGGCGTTGGCCGACTTCTCGTTCAGCCGCTCGGCGTCCTCGACCAGGATGATCTGCCAGCGGCCGTTCGCCGGGGAGGTGAACGACTTGCGGACCGTGTCCCGCATGTCCTTGACCAGGATCTCGGCGCCGACCGCGGCGACCGTCGTGACGTCCGCGTGGGTGCCGAGCAGCGCGGTGTGGCAGCCGTCGCAGAAGCCGCAGCCGGGGGAGCCGCCGAGGGCGCGGTCGGGGCTCACGCACTGCAGGGCGGCGGCGAACGCCCGCGCCGCCTGGTTCCGGCCCGCGCCGGGCGGTCCCGTGAACAGCCAGGCATGCGTCATCTTCGACGCCTCGGGCAGCGGTTCGTCCGCTGCGGCGGCCGTGACGAGGGCGTCGGCGTCCCGCGCGGCCGCGTCGAGCACCGCGCTCACCTTCTCCTGCCCGACGAGGTCGTCCCACACGGTCATGGGTCACGCCGCCCTTCCGTCACATTCCGCGTTCCGGAGTCCATTGTGCGGGTGGGCACTGACAACGGGGGCGGGCGGAGGGGGTGGGGTGGTGGCCGGTGGCCGAAGTGGCAGGGCGGTGGTGGAAGTGGTGGGGCTGGTGGTGGACATACGTCTGCCCGGTGGCGCAGGGACGTCTGTCTGGCTGGGGAGGACGTCCGGCCCGTGCGGGACTGTGCCTGGCACGGCGCCCCCTGTTCCAGGCGCCTGCCACCGGACGGCACCGACGGGCCCGGCCGGTCGCGGGGGCGCTGCGGGCCGCAGCGTGGGTGTCCGGGACCGTCGCCGGGGGCCGGGGCTGGTCGGCGCCCGGCCCCGGCCAGGGGCTGGTCGGCGCCCGGCCGGCGGCGGGAGGCTACGGCTGGCGCCCGCGCCGAGTGGCACCGTCCCGCCGATGTCCCGGACGCTCGCCGCCGCCCGCGTCCGAAGGACTCGTGCCGGTCAGCTACGGCGGCCGCGGCCCTTGCGGTCCTGCTCGTCGCCGGCGCCCTGGTCGCCGTACTCCCCCTCGTCGTAGGAACCCAGCAGCTCGTCGGCCAGCGTCGGCAGGTCGTCCAGCGGGGTCTCCTCCGCCCAGTCGGAGCGCGGTCGGCCGCGGGGCGTGCCGTCGGCGTCGATCTGGGGCATCTCGCGCGTGCGCGGCTCCGAGCCGTCGGGGCTCACGGCCGACCGCTCGTCCCGGAAGAAACCGGGCGGCACCCGGTCCGCCGGGGCGTCGCTCCGTACGGGCGGCAGCACCGCGGTCTCGTCCGCCGCGCCCGGAGCCACCGACGGCAGCTCGGCCGTCTGGTCGGCGGACACCGGCGGCAGCACGGCCGTCTCGTCCGCCGCGCCCGACGGCACCCGCGGGAGCACCGTGGTCTCGTCGGCCGGTCCGGTGGCCGCCGGCGGCTGCGGCAGTTCGGTGGTCACCTCGGAGTCGGGTCGGGCACCCCGGGCGTCACCGGCGGCGCGCTCCTCGCGCACCGGACGCAGCACCGTCGTCTCGTCGTCCGTGCGCCGCGTGTCCGTCGCACGCGCGGCCGCTTCCGGCGACACCACCGGCGTGGGGACCGTCGCCGCGTCCGGGACCACGGTGGGTGCCTTGGGCAGGGGCGCGCTGGGCTTGCGGGCCGCCGCGTCGGCGGCCGCCGCGGCCTCGGCGGCCTGCCTGCGGGCCTCCTCGGCACGCAGCAGCGCCTCCTCGGCCTTGCGCTGCGCCTCCAGGCGCCGGGCCTCCTCCTCGGCACGCAGCCGAGCCTGCCGGGCCTCTTCTTCGGCGCGCAGCCGGGCCTCCTCCTCGGCCTGCTTGCGACGCCGCTCCTCCTCGGCCCTGCGGCGGGCCTCCTCCTCGGCGCGTGCCTTCTCCTCGGCGAGCAGCCGCTGCCGCTCCTCCTCCGCGCGGCGGCGCGCCTCCTCGGCCCGCTGCCGGGCCTCCTCCGCCTGCCGTTCGGCCTCGCGCCGCTGCGCCTCCTCCAGCTCGCGGCGCTTGCGCTCCTCCTCCTCGGCGCGCAAGCGGGCGAGCTGCTCCTGGCGCTCGCGCTCCAGGCGCTCCTCCTCGGCCTTGCGGGCGGCCTCTTCCTCGGCCTTGCGGCGGGCTTCCTCCTCGGCCTTTCTGCGGGCTTCCTCCTGGGCCTTGATCTCGGCCTCGGACAGCGGCAGCACGGCGTCCAGGCGGTGCCGGATCACGGTGGTGACGGCCTCGGGCTCCTGTCCGGCGTCCACGACCAGGTAGCGGCCGGGGTCGGAGGCGGCCAGCGTCAGGAAACCGGCCCGCACGCGCGCGTGGAACTCCGCCGGCTCCGACTCCAGCCGGTCCGGCGCCTCGGTGAACCGCTCGCGGGCAGCCTCCGGGGAGACGTCCAGCAGGACGGTGAGGTGCGGGACGAGCCCGTTGGTGGCCCAGCGGTTGATGCGGGCGATCTCGGTCGGGGACAGGTCGCGGCCGGCGCCCTGGTAGGCGACGGACGAGTCGATGTAGCGGTCCGAGATGACCACCGCGCCGCGCTCCAGGGCGGGCCGTACGACCGTGTCGACGTGCTCGGCGCGGTCGGCGGCGTACAGCAGTGCCTCCGCGCGGTGGGACAGGCCCGCCGACGACACGTCCAGCAGGATCGAGCGCAGCCGCTTGCCCACCGGGGTGGCGCCGGGCTCCCGGGTGAGCACGACCTCGTGGCCCTTGGCGCGGATCCACTCGGCGAGGGCCTCGGCCTGGGTGGACTTGCCGGCGCCGTCGCCGCCCTCCAGGGCGATGAAGAAGCCGTTCCCCGCCGGTGCCGTGACCGGGTCGTCGCCGCCGAGCAGGGCGTCCTTGAGGTCCTGGCGCAGCGGCACGCCGGACCGGTCGTCGACCTTGGCGAGCACCAGCGCGGCCACCGGCAGCAGCAGCGCACCGACCAGCATCAGCGTGAAGGCGGCACCGCCGTGCGCGAAGACGAACTTGCCGTTCTCCAGCCGGTGCGGCCCGATCAGCGCTGCGACCAGCGGCGCGATCAAGGCACCGAGCGCTATGAAGACGCGGACCACGGCGTGCAGGTGCTCGGTGATGCGCGCCCGGCGGTGGTCCTCGGTCTCCTGGTCGAGCAGGGTGTGCCCGGTGTGGGCCGCCACGCCCGCGGCGACGCCTGCCAGCGTGACGATCAGCAGGACGGTGGTGACGTCCGGGACCAGCCCGGCGGCCAGCAGCGCGATGCCGGTGACGGCGATCGCCAGGGCCAGCAGGCGGCGGCGGGAGAGCGACGGCAGCAGCGCGGGGGCGGTACGGACACCGAGGGCGACACCGCCGGTCAGGCCCAGCACCAGCAGGCCGTAGAGCACCGGGCCGCCGCCGAGGTCCTTGGCGTGCAGCACGCACACCGCGACGGCCGCCGCGATCGCGCCGGCGACGCCGGCACAGGCCGGGACGAGCAGCGGGATGGCGCCCGTACGGCCCTTGTCGACGCCGGTGCCGGTGCGCGGGCGGCGCAGGCCCTCCAGCGGGGACCGCGCGCGCGGGGTGCGCGTGTCGGGCAGCTGCAGGTAGGTCAGCACGGAGAGCGAGGCGGCGAACAGGCCTGCCGCCACATACGACCCGAGGGCCGCGTGGTGCTGGTCGAACCAGGCCACGCCGGTGCCGAGCAGGTTGTTCAGCAGGGCGGCGACGACCAGGGCGGCGGCGGCCAGAGGGATCGCCAGGAAGGTCGTACGCAGCGACAGGCGGCGCAGCGCGTCCATGTGGTCCGGCAGCGGCCGTACCGTCGCGCCCTCGGGGGGTGGGCCCGGCAGCAGGGCGGGGGCGGCGCTCTCCCGGCACACGGTCCACAGCCGCTCGGCTACGCCGGTGACGAAGGCGGTGACGAGCAGGACCGCGAGCGCGTTGTCCGGGGTCCAGTCGATCCACAGCGGGGCGACGATCAGCAGGGCGGCGCGCAGGCCGTCGGCGCCGACCATGGTCCAGCGGCGGTCGAGCGGGCCCTCCTGGGCGGTGAGCGAGGTCAGCGGGCCGAGGAGGACGGCGCCGAAGAGGAGCGCGGCGAGGATGCGGGCCGCGAAGACCGTCGCCACTGCGAACGCCGCGCCTCGGTAGCCACCGCCGAAGGCTCCCTCCGCTATGGCCGCCTGGAGGACGACCAGGACGAAGAGGGAGAGGGCGTCGCCGACTCCGCTCACCAGCTGCGCGCTCCACAGGCGCCTCAACTGCGGTCGGCGCAGCAGGGAACGGACGGCGCGTTCGCGGGAGTCCGCGACCAGGGCGTCGTCCGGTGCTGTGGTGTGGGCCGTTGGCTGCTCGGCTCGCGTCATGCGTTCAGCCTATCCGCAGCCACTGACACCACACCTCGCGTGTCCGCACGAGTGCGCCCCGGCACCGGGACGGCTCCGGGACGTCCGCTTCGCGAACCCGACCGGAAAGCGGCCGACGGCCCGAAGCCGCCGCCCCGACGAGAAACCCGACAGCCCATCGGACCGGCCACCACACCGGTGAGGCGTTCGCCGGCCCACCGAGAAAAGCGCCGAACAGGCGGGCAGGCCACCAGACAGGCGACGCGTTCGCCGGCCCAGCGAGAACTCCGCCGGCCTGGAGCCGACCCGGCGGACAGACCACCGTCCCGGCCGACGAGCCCCGAGCGAGCGGGCCGGCCACCACCCCGGCGAGGCAGTCACCGGCCCAGCGGACCCGGCCACCCCGCCACGAGGCGTTCGCCGGTCCGGCGAGGGAGCCGTCGGACCGGCGCGGGGTCAGTCCTCCGTGCCCGAAGCCGTCGCCTTGGAAGCCGTCGCCTTCTTCACGGCGGTCTTCTTGGCGGTCGTCTTCTTCGCGGCAGCCGTCGTCTTCTTGGCAGCCGTCTTCTTCGCGGCGGTCTTCTTCGCCGGCGCGGTCTTCTTGGCCGCCGCCTTCTTCGCGGTCTTCTTGGCGGGAGCCTTCGCCCGCTTCTCCGCGAGCAGCTCGAAGCCACGCTCCGGAGTGATCGTTTCGACGCTGTCGCCGGAGCGGAGGGTCGCGTTCGTCTCGCCGTCGGTGACGTACGGGCCGAAGCGGCCGTCCTTGACCACGACCGGCTTGCCGGAGACCGGGTCATCGCCCAGCTCCTTCAGCGGCGGCTTGGCGGCGGCCCGGCCACGCTGCTTCGGCTGGGCGTAGATCGCCTGCGCCTCCTCCAGCGTGATCGTGAAGATCTGGTCCTCGGACTGCAGCGAGCGCGAGTCCGTGCCCTTCTTCAGGTAGGGGCCGTAGCGGCCGTTCTGCGCGGTGATCTCCTGACCGTCGGCGTCGGTGCCGACGACGCGCGGCAGCGACATCAGCTTCAGCGCGTCCTCGAGCGTCACCGTGTCGAGTGACATGGACTTGAAGAGCGAGGCCGTCCGCGGCTTGACCGCGTTCTTGCCCGTCTTCGGGGTGCCCTCGGGGAGGATCTCCGTGACGTACGGGCCGTAGCGGCCGTCCTTGGCGACGATCGTGTGGCCGGTGGCCGGGTCGGTGCCCAGCTCGAAGTCGCCGCTGGGCTTGGCCAGCAGTTCCTCGGCCAGCTCGACGGTCAGCTCGTCCGGCGCCAGATCGGCCGGGATGTCGGCGCGCTGGTGCTGCTCGGTGTCCTTCTCGCCGCGCTCGATGTACGGGCCGTAGCGGCCGACGCGGAGCACGATGTCGTTGCCCACCGGGAACGACGACACCTCGCGCGCGTCGATCGCGCCCAGGTCGGTCACCAGCTCCTTGAGGCCGCCGAGGTGGTCCCCGTCGCCGTTGCCGGCTTCGGCCGCGCCGCCCGTGGCGGTGCCCTCGCCGAAGTAGAAGCGCTTCAGCCACGGCACTGCCTTGGCCTCACCGGCCGCGATGCGGTCGAGGTCGTCCTCCATCCTGGCCGTGAAGTCGTAGTCCACGAGCCGCCCGAAGTGCTTCTCGAGCAGGTTCACCACGGCGAAGGACAGGAAGGACGGGACGAGTGCCGTGCCCTTCTTGAAGACGTAGCCGCGGTCGAGGATGGTGCCGATGATCGACGCGTACGTCGACGGGCGGCCGATCTCGCGCTCTTCCAGCTCCTTGACCAGGCTGGCCTCGGTGTAGCGGGCCGGGGGCTTGGTGGCGTGGCCGTCGACCGTGATCTCCTCGGCGGACAGCGCGTCCCCCTCGGAGACCTGCGGCAGCCGGCGCTCGCGGTCGTCCAGCTCGGCGTTCGGGTCGTCGGCACCCTCGACGTAGGCCTTCAGGAAGCCGTGGAAGGTGATCGTCTTGCCGGAGGCGCTGAACTCGACGTCGCGGCCGTCGGCGGCCGTACCGCCGATCTTCACCGTGACGCTGTTGCCGGTCGCGTCCTTCATCTGGGAGGCGACGGTCCGCTTCCAGATCAGCTCGTACAGCTTGAACTGGTCGCCGGTCAGGCCGGTCTCCGCGGGCGTGCGGAAACGATCACCCGAGGGACGGATCGCCTCGTGGGCCTCCTGCGCGTTCTTGACCTTGGCGGCGTAGACGCGCGGGGTGGCCGGGAGGTACTCGGCGCCGTACAGCTGCGTGACCTGGGCGCGGGCCGCGGTCACCGCGGTGTCGCTCAGGGTCGTGGAGTCCGTACGCATGTACGTGATGTAGCCGTTCTCGTACAGCTTCTGGGCGATCTGCATGGTCGCCTTCGCGCCGAAGCCGAGCTTGCGGCTGGCCTCCTGCTGCAGCGTCGTCGTACGGAACGGGGCGTACGGCGAGCGGCGGTACGGCTTGGACTCGACGGACCGCACGGAGAAGCGGGTGTTCTCCAGGGCGGCGGCGAGGGCGCGGGCGGTCGCCTCGTCGAGGTGGAGGGTGTTCGCGCTCTTGAGTTGTCCCACCGAGTCGAAGTCGCGGCCCTGCGCGACCCGCCTGCCGTCGACGGTCTGGAGCCGGGCGACCAGCGACGACGGGTCCGACGAATCTCCCGCGCGGCCGGTCGCGAAGGTGCCCGTCAGGTCCCAGTACTCGGCAGAACGAAACGCGATGCGCTCGCGTTCCCGCTCGACGACGAGTCGCGTGGCGACCGACTGGACACGGCCGGCCGACAGCCGGGGCATGACCTTCTTCCACAGGACCGGCGAGACCTCGTAGCCGTAGAGGCGGTCGAGGATGCGGCGGGTCTCCTGGGCGTCGACCAGCTTCTGGTTGAGCTGGCGCGGGTTGGCGACGGCCTCGCGGATGGCGTCCTTGGTGATCTCGTGGAACACCATGCGCTTGACCGGGATCTTCGGCTTCAGGACCTCCTGGAGGTGCCAGGCGATCGCCTCGCCCTCCCGGTCCTCATCGGTGGCGAGGAAGAGCTCGTCGGAGTCCTTCAGCAGGTCCTTGAGCTTCTTGACCTGCGCCTTCTTGTCCGCGTTGATGACATAGATCGGCTGGAAGTCATGGTCGACGTCCACACCGAGGCGACGCACCTCGCCGGTGTACTTCTCCGGCACCTCCGCGGCGCCGTTGGGAAGGTCGCGGATGTGCCCGACGCTCGCCTCGACGATGTAGCCGGGGCCGAGGTAGCCCTTGATCGTCTTCGCCTTGGCAGGCGACTCGACGATGACGAGTCGGCGACCGCCCTGTGCGGTCTCGCTGGTCGGGGACAACTTCGCTCTTCTCTCCGGTCGACGCTGGGGCCTCCCCAGGCCTTGCTCCCGGGGTCGCGGCGTACTGCTGGCTCGTGTGACGCTGCGGAGTGTGACGCTACATCCCGCCCCCGTGTCAAACGGGAAAAGCCCACAACGGCCACTCGAACGGTAACCCGACTACCGCCATTCCTGCCGCCCGGACTGCCCGGTCACCCCCGCTTCCCTGTCCGGAGCGTGATGCTCCCCTTACCCGGTGAACACGGCGCGCGCCCGCCTCAGAGCCGGGTCAGGCAGTACACGGCGAGGGCCAGCGCGGCCGTGCCGGCCACGCTCGCGACGGTGGCCGATGCGACGCGGTTCACACCGGCGGCCACCGGCTCCCGGCGCCGCAGACGAGTGCCGGTCCAGGCCAGCAGACCGGCCCCGAACAGGGCGAACACCACTCCCGCGAAGATCGCTGGACCGCTCTCCATCGTCCGCCCGCCCCCTGTCCGCCGTAGGCTCCGCCCAGCGCGGCGAGGGTGGCACGCGCAGGCGACCGGCAGGCGACATCGGGGTGAACGGAAGACCCCCATCAATTCGAACACAGGTCCGAGCAGAGATGTGCGGGATCCCGCACCCATATTTTTCCGGCCGTTTTCCGGAGGCGGGTCCGGTTCGACCGCGGTGGGCATGATCCAGGGACGCATGCCCCCGGCATACGACGATGCTCACGTCCCGATCAGAAGATGATCGGACCGGCTCTACGACGGCAGGGGCACCCGGGGCTACGGCAGCTGCGCGGCCCCGCCCACGGCACCCCCGCCCGCCTTCAGCGCACCGGCTCCAGGAAGCCCTGCTCCACCAGCAGCCGGATCTGCGCGGGCGTGCGGTCGCGGAGCAGCACCGGGTCCTCGCCGACGAGCTGCGCGATGGCGTCCAGGATCCGGCCCGCGCTCAGCGTGCCGTCGCACACCCCCGCGAACCCGGCACCGACCGTGTCCACCTTCGTCGCCCGGCGCATCCCACGGTGCTGGCGCAGCACCACGTGCTCCGGGTCCTCGGCGCCGGGCAGCCCGACCTGCTCCTGGACCACCTCGGCGACGAGCTTGAAGTGGCTGTCCAGCAGCGCCGCGTCGTCGTGCGACCGGAGGTAGTCGAGCCGGTCGAAGTGCGCCCGGATCGTCTCCCCGAGCGGCTGTTCGACCGGGTGCGGCCACTCCTCCACGGTGACGACGGGTTCGGCGGACCCGGTCCTGCGCAGGGTGATCCAGCCGAAGCCGACCGCCCTCACCTTGCGTGCCTCGAACTCGTCGAGCCAGGCGTCGTACCGCGCCTGGTACTCCGCCGGGTCCCCACGGTGGTCACCGGCGTCCCTCAGCCACAGCTCGGCGTACTGCGTGACGTCCTGTACCTCGCGCTGCACGATCCAGGCATCGCACCCGCGCGGCACCCACGACCTGAGTCTGTCCTGCCAGTCCTCCCCTGCCACGTGCTGCCAGTTCGCGAGGAACTGCGCGAACCCGCCCTCGTTCAGCCGTTCCCCCGCCTCCTGAACGAGCGAGCGGCACAGATCGTCCCCGCCCATGCCACCGTCCCGGTACGTCAGCCGGGCACGCGGGGAGATCACGAAGGGCGGGTTGGAGACGATCAGGTCGAACGTCTCGTCGCGGCGGACCGGCTCGAACAGCGACCCCTCGCGCAGGTCGGCGGCGGGCGCGCCGGACAGCGCCAGGGTGAGCGCCGTGATGTGCAGCGCGCGCGGGTTGAGGTCGGTCGCCGTCACGCGCGTGGCGTGCTGCGCGGCGTGCAGGGCCTGGATGCCGGAGCCGGTGCCGAGGTCCAGGGCGGAGGTGACGGGCGTGCGGACGGTGATGCCGGCGAGGGTCGTGGAGGCGCCGCCGACGCCCAGGACGACCCGCTCGTCGCGCCGGCCGATGCCGCCGGCCCCGCCGACCGCGCAGCCGAGGTCGGAGACGATGAACCAGTCCTCGCCGCCGGGACCGCCGTAGGGCCGTACGTCCACCGTCGCGGCCACCTCGTCGCCGCCCACGCGCGTGAGCCAGCCGGTCTCCAGCGCCTCCTCCACCGGCAGAACGGCCGCCACGCGCGCGCGGGGCACCGGCTGCTGGAGCAGGAACAGCCGTACGAGCGTCTCCAGCGGCGTGTCGCCACGGGTCGCCCGGAGCGCGGGCACGGTCTCGCTGCGGGCCAGCGCCGCGTACGCGGCGGGGCCGAGCAGGTCGAGCAGCCCGTCAGCGGTGAAGGAGGCGGCCAGCAGCGCCTCCCTCAGACGCGCGGCGCTGTCGGGCCGGTCGGGAGCGGGCAGGGGAGCGAGTCCGGAGTCAGTCACGCCCCCATTGTGGCCCGCGACGGCTGCCCGGGGCCGACTACGCGCGGCGCCCCGACGTCAGCCCGCGGTGGCCGGCGCCGTCGGGGATCCGGAGGAGGAAGCGGCGACCTTGCAGCTGGGCTGCTTGGCCATCGCCTTCTTGACGTCCTCCTGTTCGAGCCGCTTCAGCGCCTGGGTGCCGCTGTCGCTCTGCTTGCCGATCTCCTTCGACTGGCTGGCGACGTCCTTGAGGCCTCGGGCGAACTTGCCCTGGTCCTTGGTGTCGAGCCCGTCGACCTTCTTCTTCAGCTCGGCGTACGACGAGGAGAGGCCGGCGAGGTTCTTGGCGGCGTCCCGCTGCAGCTTGGCGCCGCCGTCGACGCCGGGGGGCGCTCCGGCGGTGTCGAGGGCGTCGGCGAGCGCCTTGTAACCGTCGGCCATGTCCTGGAAGGCCTCCGCGTACGTCTTCTGGGCGCTCTTGGGCGGGAGGTTGCTGTCCGTGGCGATGGCCGCTATCGCGGCGTTGGCCGACCTGATCTTGGCGTTCGGCGCGGGCACCGCGTCGCACACCGTCTTGGCCCAGGACACCAGCTTGGGATCGGGCCCCTTCTCACCGCTGTCGCTGCACCCCGACACCGCCACTACCAGTACCGCACCGCCGGACAGCGCGGCCGCGAGCTTCTTGTTCACCGGATTGGTCCCTTCCATGGCTCTCGGCCCCCGGAATCTACACGGCGAACCCACCCCCTCCCCCTGCCGGAGGACTCGTAAGTCAGCTTTTGTGACCTTTCGCACCTCGGGAGAGAAGGCTCACGACGGGGACGATCACACACGGAAAGCGGGCGGCCGGCGCGTCACCACGCGCCGGCCGCCCGCCCCGTGACCAGGACTTGGCGACCGCTCCTACGAAACCACCGCGGCGTCCGGCGAGTTGGCGACCCGCTGGGCGCCGTCGTCGTCACCGACGGAGATACCGCGCCGCTTCGAGACGTACACGGCCACGACGATCACCAGCAGCGCGAGGACCGCGATCCCGATCCGCACGCCGAGGTTCTTGTCGTCGCCGTAGGAGAACTTGATCACCGCCGGCGCGATGAGGAGCGAGACCAGGTTCATGACCTTCAGCAGCGGGTTGATCGCGGGGCCGGCGGTGTCCTTGAAGGGATCCCCGACCGTGTCCCCGATCACCGTGGCCGCGTGTGCCTCGCTGCCCTTGCCGCCGTGGTGGCCGTCCTCCACCAGCTTCTTGGCGTTGTCCCAGGCACCGCCGGAGTTGGCGAGGAACACCGCCATCAGCGTGCCCGCGCCGATCGCGCCGGCGAGGTAGGAGCCGAGCGCGCCGACGCCGAGCGTGAACCCGATGAAGATCGGCGCCATGACGGCGAGCAGACCCGGCGTGGCCAGCTCCCGCAGGGCGTCCTTGGTACAGATGTCGACGACGCGCCCGTACTCGGGTTTCTCGGTGTAGTCCATGATCCCCGGGTGCTCGCGGAACTGCCGCCGCACCTCGAAGACCACCGAACCCGCCGAGCGCGACACCGCGTTGATGGCCAGTCCGGAGAAGAGGAAGACGACCGCGGCGCCGGCGATCAGGCCGACGAGGTTGTTGGGCTGCGAGATGTCCAGCGACAGGCTGAGCGGCGAGCCCGGCCCGGTCAGCTTCGCGCCGACGTCCTGCACGTTGGTGGTGATCGCGTCGCGGTACGACCCGAACAGCGCCGACGCGGCGAGGACGGCGGTGGCGATGGCGATGCCCTTGGTGATGGCCTTGGTGGTGTTGCCGACCGCGTCCAGGTTGGTGAGCACCTGGGCGCCCGCACCCTCGACGTCGCCGGACATCTCGGCGATGCCCTGGGCGTTGTCGGAGACCGGCCCGAAGGTGTCCATGGCGACGATCACGCCGACCGTGGTGAGCAGGCCGGTGCCGGCCAGCGCCACCGCGAACAGCGCCAGCATGATCGACGTGCCGCCGAGCAGGAACGCGCCGTACACGCCGAGCCCGATGAGCAGCGCGGTGTAGACGGCCGACTCCAGGCCCACCGAGATGCCGGAGAGCACGACGGTGGCGGGTCCGGTGAGGGAGGTCTTGCCGATGTCCCGCACCGGGCGGCGGTTGGTCTCGGTGAAGTAGCCGGTCAGCTGCTGGATGACGGCGGCGAGCAGGATACCGATGGCCACCGCGACCAGCGCGAGGATGCGCGGATCGCCGTCCTTGCCCTTGATCGCCGCGTCGGTGACGCCGTTGAGGTCGGCGTACTTCGACGGCAGGTAGACGAAGACCGCGATCGCCACCAGCGCGAGGGAGATCACCGCGGAGACGAAGAAGCCGCGGTTGATCGCGGTCATGCCGCTGCGGTCGGCGCGGCGCGGGGCGACCGCGAAGATGCCGATCATCGCGGTGAGCACGCCGATCGCGGGCACCAGCAGCGGGAAGGCCAGCCCGGAGTCGCCGAAGGCGGCCTTGCCGAGGATCAACGCGGCCACCAGGGTCACGGCGTACGACTCGAAGAGGTCCGCCGCCATGCCCGCGCAGTCGCCGACGTTGTCGCCCACGTTGTCGGCGATGGTCGCGGCATTGCGCGGATCGTCCTCCGGAATGCCCTGTTCGACCTTGCCGACCAGGTCGGCGCCGACGTCGGCGGCCTTGGTGAAGATGCCGCCGCCCACCCGCATGAACATCGCGATCAGGGCGGCGCCGAGGCCGAAGCCCTCCAGCACCTTCGGAGCGTCGGCGGCGTACACCAGCACCACACAGGAGGCGCCCAGCAGGCCGAGCCCCACTGTGAACATGCCGACGACGCCGCCCGTGCGAAATGCGATCTTCATCGCGGTGTGCGAGACGGTGGTGAGATCCTTTTCGGGTTCGCCTTCCGCCGGGGTTGCTTCCCGGGCCGCCGCGGCGACCCGCACATTGCTGCGCACGGCGAGCCACATGCCGATATAGCCGGTGGCCGCCGAGAACGCCGCTCCGATCAGGAAGAACACCGAGCGACCGGCCCGCTGATTCCAGTCGTCCGCGGGCAGCAGCATGAGCAGGAAGAAGACGACGACGGCGAAAACGCCGAGCGTGCGCAACTGCCGGGCGAGATACGCCTTGGCACCTTCCTGGACCGCCTCGGCGATCCGTTTCATGCTGTCGGTGCCCTCGCCGGCCGCCAGCACTTGGCGGACCAGGATCCCCGCGACCACCAGCGCGGCCACGGCGACCGCCGCGATGACGGCCACGATGATCCGGTTGTCGTCGGTCAGGACCGCGGCTGCGAGGGAAGAGGGGTGACCCAACTGACGTGGGGTAGAAAGCCCCGCCATTCGTCCTCCTTGACGCTTGGGCTGAGCTCAAGATGTGGACGGATTGTAGGTACCACCGGGTGATCTAAACAGGGGACGGTAAACGGAATTGGCCTGCATGCTGCTACAGCGAACCCGAAAGAAGTAATGCCCCTGAGCCATTGACGACCAGTTGGACACTTGATCAAATTATCGGGATTTTTGATCGTGAATTCCTTCACGAATTCCGGGGGACCCGAAAAACCAGACAGGGGCCCTGCTCAGCAGGGCCCCTGGGGGATTGCTCGGTGGTACGGCCGGCGCGGTCGGCCGGCCCGGTCAGGCGAGCGCGACGGCCGGCGGTGTGGTCGGCCAGGTCATGCGGATCAGACCGCCGTTCTGTCCGGTGCTGACCTCCACGTCGTCGACGAGGCCGCTGATGACCGCGAGGCCCATCTCGTCCTCCTCGACCTCCGCGTCGCCGTCCTGGCCGGCGCCCGGCGTGTCACCGCCCGGAGCGGCATGCGGAGCCTCGTCGCCGACCTCGATGGAGAACTGTTTCTCCTCTTCGATCAGCGCCACCTTCACGGGTGCCGTGACTCCGCTGTTCCGGTGCAGTCCGACGGCGCGGGAGCAGGCCTCGCCCACGGCGAGCCGCACCTCGTCCAGGGCGGCCTCGTCCACTCCGGCCCTGCGCGCCACCGCTGCCGCCACCAGCCGGGCGGTCCGGACGTGCTCGGGCAGCGCGCTGAATCGGAGTTCGACGGTGGCCATGCATCCCCCTCACGACTACGGGCGTGCGGTCGGGGGCGGGGCGCCGGGCGCCCGCGCCCCTGGTGTACTTCTGTACCCGGCCCGCCGCCTGCGCATCCTCTGCGTCGGTCCGGGACGCGACCGGCCGGGACCGGCCGACGTCCGGGCCCCTGGGAGCCAGACGCCGGCAAGCGGTCCGGATCGGTCGGTGACCGATCAGTCGATGACCGATCAGTCGGTGGCCGCCACCGCTTCCTCGACCGAGGTGTGGATCAGGAACACCTTGGTGAGGCCGGTGATCCGGAAGATCTTGAGAATGCGCTCCTGGTTGCAGACCAGGCGCAGCGAGCCCTCATGGGCGCGAACCCGCTTCAGGCCGCCGACCAGCACGCCGAGCCCGGTGGAGTCGAGGAAGTCCACGCCCTCCATGTCGACGACGAGGTGGAAATTCCCGTCGTTCACCAGCTCGACCAGCTGCTCGCGCAGCTTGGGCGCGGTATATACGTCGATTTCGCCACCGACCTCGACGACCGTACGATCGCCGACGGTACGGGTCGACAGGGACAGGTCCACGGATCCTCCAGCACCTTGCTATCGAGCGGTTCGCCCCTCGGGCACCTCGCCTTGCGGCCCCCGGGACGCTACGCCAGCCGCGATGGCATTCAATCACTTACCGGCAGGCGTGCACGACGCCTTGACTCCATTGTCCGTCACGCCAGTGACACACTCGGTGCCGATGGCCAAGAATCACCGATCCGATCGATCCCAGTCCCAGGCGGCCTCCCGCCCGTCTCCGGGCACGGTCCTGGACCGGCTCGCCTCCGGGCCGAGCCGGGCTGCGCGCATCACTCATACGGAGCACTTGCCCCCGCGCGCGGGCCGCCATGCCGTCTGGCCTGAGCGGATTCGGTCCGAGGTGATCGCGGCCGTCCAGGCGTGCGGCATCGAGCACCCGTGGGCGCACCAGGCGCTGGCCGCGGAGCACGCCCTGGACGGCGACTCGGTGGTCGTCGCCACCGGCACCGCCTCCGGCAAGTCCCTCGCCTACCTCGTGCCCGTACTGTCCACCCTTCTGGGCGGCGCCGAGGCTCCGAACGGCCGCGGCGCCACGGCCCTCTACCTGTCCCCCACCAAGGCGCTAGCGGCGGACCAGTGCCGGTCGGTGAAGGAACTTTCACAACCTCTCGGCACATCGGTGCGCCCGGCCGTCTACGACGGCGACACACCGTTCGAGGAACGGGAGTGGATCCGCCAGTACGCCAACTACGTCCTGACCAACCCGGACATGCTGCACCGTGGGATACTCCCCTCCCACCCGCGCTGGTCCTCCTTCCTGAAGGCGCTCAGGTACGTCGTCATCGACGAGTGCCACACCTACCGGGGCGTCTTCGGCTCGCACGTCGCCCAGGTGCTGCGCCGGCTGCGCCGCCTGTGCGCCCGCTACGGCTCCTTCCCCGTGTTCCTGCTGGCCTCGGCGACCGCCGCCGAGCCCGCCGTCGCCGCCCGGCGGCTGACCGGCCTGCCCGTCGTGGAGGTCGCCGACGACGCCTCCCCGCGCGGGGAACTGGTCTTCGCCCTCTGGGAGCCCCCGCTGACCGAACTGCAGGGCGAACGTGGTGCACCCGTACGGCGTACCGCCACCGCCGAGACGGCCGATCTGCTGACCGACCTGACCGTGCAGGGGGTGCGCTCGGTCGCCTTCGTACGCTCCCGGCGCGGCGCCGAGCTGATCTCGGTAATCGCCCAGGAGCGGCTCGCCGAGGTCGACCGCTCCCTGGTCCGGCGTGTCGCGGCCTACCGCGGCGGCTACCTCCCCGAGGAGCGCCGCGCCCTGGAACGTGCCCTGCACTCCGGCGAGCTCCTCGGCCTCGCCGCCACGACGGCCCTGGAGCTGGGCGTGGACGTCTCGGGCCTGGACGCGGTGGTGATCGCCGGTTACCCGGGTACACGAGCCTCCCTGTGGCAGCAGGCGGGCCGCGCGGGCCGCTCCGGCCAGGGCGCCCTCGCGGTCCTCGTCGCCCGCGACGACCCGCTGGACACCTTCCTGGTCCACCACCCCGAGGCCCTGTTCGACCGACCGGTGGAATCGACGGTCCTGGACCCCGACAACCCCTACGTCGTCGCCCCGCACCTGTGCGCCGCCGCCGCGGAGCTGCCGCTGACCGAGGAGGACCTGGACCTCTTCGGGCCCGCCTGCGCGGACGTGCTGCCGCAGCTGGAGGCCGCGAAGCTGCTCCGCCGCCGGACCAAGGCCTGGCACTGGACCCGGCGGGAGCGGGCCGCCGACCTCACCGACATCCGCGGCGCCGGCGGCCGGCCTGTGCAGGTCGTCGAGTCCGGCACGGGCCGCCTGCTGGGCACGGTCGACGCGGGCGCCGCGCACTCCACGGTCCACGAGGGTGCCGTCCACCTGCACCAGGGCCGCACCTACCTGGTGCGTTCCCTGGACCTTGAGGACTCCGTCGCCCTGGTCGAGCAGGCCGACCCGCCGTACTCCACGGTCGCCCGCGACACCACGTCCATCTCCATCCTGGAGACGGACACCGAGATCCCGTGGGGCGCCGGCCGCCTCTGCTTCGGCTCGGTGGAGGTCACCAACCAGGTGGTCTCCTACCTCCGCAGACGCCTGATCACCGGCGAAGTGCTGGGTGAGACGAAACTCGACCTCCCTCCTCGTACGCTGCGCACGCGCGCGGTGTGGTGGACGGTCACCGAGGACCAGCTGGACGAGGCCCGGATCACCCCGGAGATCCTCGGCGGCTCCCTGCACGCCGCCGAGCACGCCTCCATCGGCATGCTGCCCCTCTTCGCGACCTGCGACCGCTGGGACATCGGCGGCGTCTCCGTCCCGCTGCATCCCGACACGCTGCTGCCCACGGTGTTCGTCTACGACGGCCACCCCGGCGGCGCGGGCTTCGCCGAGCGCGCCTTCCACACCGCCCGCGCCTGGCTCACCGCCACCCGAGAGGCCATCGCCTCCTGCGAGTGCGAGGCCGGCTGCCCCTCCTGCATCCAGTCCCCCAAGTGCGGCAACGGCAACGACCCCCTGCACAAGAGGGGCGCGGTACGCCTGCTCACGGCGTTGCTGCGGGACGCGCCGGAGGAGAAGCCGACGGGGGACAGGGAGGGGGTCAGGGGCTGGGAGCAGACGGCCGGGGGCCGGCCTGAGCGAGCCTGACCGCCGGCCGCTGACCGGTCACGGCCGGGGCTGACTGGTGACGGCTGACGGTTGACGGCTCCGAGCTGGAGCTAGCGGCTGGCTGCTCGCGGCTCGCGGCGTTCGGGCTGCTCGACGCCTCCCGGCACCGAGGGGGCAGGCGCGCGCGGAACGGCGGGCGGCGCGGGTCGGGGCCCGTCCGGTGCGCCGAGCGGTACGGGACCCGGCGGTCCCGCTCTCGCCCTGACCTCCGCCGTGAACGGCCCTCGCCCCGCGGCCGCCGTCACGTCCGAGGTGTCCCCCACGATCGCGCACCGCACCAACCGCACCCCCTGGGCCGCCGCCAGCCGCTCGGCCCGGGTGCAGGCCGCCGCGCCGCCCTCGGCCCAGTGGTCCGCCGCCGCGAGCGCGGCCAGGTCGGCACCGCCGGCCGCCCGGTGCCGTACGACGACGGCCTGCCCGAGCGCGAGCACGGCACCGAACACCACGCAGAGCACGGCGATCGCTCCCAGGCTCCAGACGGTGGCGGACCCCCGGTCCGGGTCCTGTCCCCGCCCCGGACCCCCAGGCCCCCTGTCCGGCGCCTCACCGCCGCCCTGCCGGTCGTTCCACCGCCGGCGCAGGCATCCGCCCCACCGTCCGCCGTCGGCGGAGCCCTGCCGCCGGCCCACGTCACGCCCACGCATCACGGCCCCGCCTCCGCAGACCCCGGAGGCGCCCCCACCGTGTCCTCGGCGAGCGCCACGGCCTCCTCCCGTACCTCGAACGGCAGCCCGCTCAGCACCGGCGGCTTGGCCACCACCGTCACACGGACCCGGTCGCCCTCGCGGGCCACGGTCACCCGTGCTCCCCGCGGCGCCGCTTCCCGGGTCACCGTCACCACCGTGCCGGCCGGGTCCTGACGGGCGGCGGCCCGGGCCCCCGCGCGGGCCGCGTCCACGCACTCGATCTGCGCCGCCACCATGAGCAGTCCCCAGACCAGCGCCATCGTGAACGCCACCAGCACGGACAGCACCACGGCCGCCTCCGCGGTCACGAACCCCCGGTCACCGCCTCCCTCACATCCGCGCACTGAGCGCCTTCTTCACGATGTCCTGCAGCTCCGCCTGGACCTGGCCGCTGCTGACGACCTTGTAGAGCACCAACGCGAACGCGACGGCCGCGATGATGCCCATGGCGTACTCGGACGTCACCATTCCGGCGTCCTGGCGGCACGCCCCGCGCAACCGAACCGCCGCTTTCCTGATCTTCCTGAACATTTCAACCCCCGTGAGGTTCTGATCCGTTGCCGTCTTCCGGCGCTTGTCCGATGTCCGCCTGCTGGTCTCCTCTCGTCCCCCTCACCCCCCTCCCGTCACGCTGCCCGCCAGGCCGATCACGACCGGCAGGACCCCGACCGCGATGAACGCGGGCAGGAAGCACAGGCCGACCGGCGCGGAGATCAGTACGGCCGCCCGGCGAGCCCGGGCCGTCGCCGTGCGGGCCCACTCCGCGCGCGCGTCCGACGCGAGACGGGCGACCGGGCCGGCCGCGGGCAGCCCGGACTCGTCGGCCCGCTCCAGCAGCCGCGCCAGCAACCCCGCGCCGGGCAGCGCCGCCAAGCTCCGCCAGGCGGTCGCCGGTTCACCGCCGAGCCGGACCTCCGCCGCGCCGCGTGCCAGCGCCTGGCCGACGGGGCCGCCGAGGGCCTCGCCCACCGCCTGGGCGGCCACCACCGGACCGGCACCGGCCGCGATGCACGCGGCCAGCAGGTCGGCCGCGAGCGGAAGCTGGCGCGCCGCCCCCGCCGCGTCGATCACTTCCTGTGCAGGGGCGGAGGTCTGCCGCCCCCACCACCGCCAAAGCACCGCACCGACACCCAGTCCCAGAACGCTCCCCGTGACCCCGCCGACCAGCACCCACACACCACACGCCGCACCGGTCGCCGACAGCCACCGCCGTACCGCGCCGGGGATCACCAACGATGATCCGGCCGTAGGCGCTTCGACCCCCAGCAGCTCGGCCACCCGGCGCCGCGCCCGGCGCCGCCGCCGTGCCGACCACAGCCGCCGGGCAGCCCAGCCGAGGGCGAGCACCACGGCCGCGGTCATCCCCAGCCTGTGGACGACTTCCGCGCTCATACCGCCCGCCCCTTCCCCGCCATCCGGACAACCGGACCGCGCACCGCATTGCCCGCCAGCTGACTCCCGCTGCCGTCACCCGCCGCCTCGCGCACCGCCGGCCTCATACCGCCCATCCCTCTCTTCGCCGTTCGGACGACCACGCCACTCGACGCCTCCCGCACCACCGTGCTCACTCCACCGTCCGCCACCTCACGAGCCACCGGCCTCACGCGGCCTCCGCAGCCGGCGCGAACCGCCGCACACACCCCACGCCCTGGCCCCTGACGCACCGCCGGCCCCACAGCCCAGCGCCTCGAACGCCACCCGCTCACACCGCCTCCGCCCGCCGCACGATCCGCACCGCCCACCACATCCCGGCCACCTCGAACACCGCCCCGGCCGTCAGGCAGCCCAGGCCGGCACCGCTGTGCAGCAGGACCCGCAGCGGGTCCGCGCCCATGGCCGTACCGAGGAGCAGGCCGAGGGCGGGCAGCGCGGCGAGCAGTACCGCGGTGGCCCGGGGGCCCGACAACTGGGCGTGCAGGTCGGCGCGTTGGTCGCGCTCGGCCCGCAGGGCCCCGTCCAGCCGGTCCAGGCCGGCGGCGAGCCCGGCGCCCTGGTCCACGGCCACCCGCCAGCACGCGGCGAGTCCGAGCAGGCCCTCGGCGCCCGGCTGCCGCGCCGCCGTGGCCAGCGCGCCGGGCACGTCTCCGCCGAACCGCGCCGCCGCCACCACGGCGGCCTGTGCGTCACCGAGTCCGCCGGAGTCCCGCGCGGCCCGCAGCAGCGCCTCCCCCGGCTGCCGGCCCGCCCGCACCTCGCCGGCGAGCGCCCCGCACAGGGCGATCACCGCGTCGGCCCGCCGCTCCCGCGTGCGCCGGGCCCGCCGGGCCAGCCGCATCCGACGGAGCACCGGCACCCCGGCCGCCCCCGCGACGACCGGAATCACCGAGGCACCCAGCAGGGCGATCACGATCCCGGCGACGAGCGCCCACCACTCGGCGCCCCACCGGCCGCACCGGCGCCGCACTTCCGCGACCGCCTGCTCCCAGGCGGGCGGCCCGGTCGCCACCACCCCGCCGCCGGCCAGCAGCAGCCGTGCCCGCCGCATCCCGTAGTGCCGCCCGCCCAGCAGCCAGACCAACGCGCCGAAGCAGACCAACGCGGCCCCCATGGACGTCTCACCGATCATTCCGGTCACCACTCCTCCACTCCCGAACCTCATCCGCCGTCCCGAAAGGACCACCGGCCACTCCCGAACCCCATCCGCCGTCCCGAAGACCACCGACCACCCCGGAACCCCGTCCGCCATCCCGAAGACCACCGACCACCCCCGAACCTCACGCGCTCCCGAACTCCGCCGAGACCCCCAGCAGTTGCCGCAGCCGCTCCCACCCCCGCTCCCGCGCGAACGCCCGCTCGTCCCAGCGCAGCGCCGGTACCGTCCGCACCAGTCCGGTGCCGTCCCGCTCCAGCACGTGCACCTCGGCGATCCGGCGCCTCCCGGACCGGTCCCGTACGAGATGCACCACCACCGAGAGGGCGGCCGCCAACTGGCTGTGGAGGGCGGCCCGGTCCAGCCCGGCGGCCGTGGCCAGAGCCTCCAGCCGGACCGGCACATCCGCGGCCGCGTTGGCATGAACCGTGCAGCAGCCCCCCTCGTGGCCGGTGTTGAGGGCCGCGAGCAGATGGACGACCTCCGGTCCGCGCACCTCGCCGACGACCAGCCGGTCCGGCCGCATCCGCAGTGCCTGCCGCACCAGGTCCTCCAGGCTGACCAGACCGGCGCCCTCCTGGTTGGCGGGCCGGGTCTCCAGCCGGACGACGTGGGGGTGGTCCGGCCTCAGCTCGGCCGAGTCCTCGGCGAGCACGATCCGCTCACCCGGTCCGACGAGCCCGAGCAGGGCGCTCAGCAAGGTCGTCTTGCCGCATCCGGTGCCGCCGCTGACCAGGAAGGACAGCCGCGCCTCGATCAGCGCGCGCAGGATGAGGTCGCCGCCGGGCGGCACCGTGCCGGCCGCGACGAGTTCCTCGACGGTGAAGGCCCGGGGCCGCACCACCCGCAGGGCCAGGCAGGTGCAGCTGACGGCCACCGGGGGCAGCACCGCGTGCAGCCGGGTGCCGTCGGGCAGCCGGGCGTCGGCCCAGGGCCGGGCGTCGTCCAGCCGGCGTCCGGCCACGGCGGCCAGCCGCTGGGCGAGACGTCGTACGGCCGCGGCGTCCGGGAAGGTCACCGCCGTCAGCTCAAGGCCGCCGCCACGGTCCACCCACACCCGGTCGGGGGCGGAGACCAGGACGTCGGTGACGTCGGGGTCGGCGAGCAGCGGCTCCAGGGGACCGGTGCCGACGAGTTCGGAGCGCAGGTGTTCGGCCGCGCCGAGCACCTCCGCGTCGCCGAGCACACGACCCTGTTCGCGCAGCGCCTGGGCCACGCGCGCGGGGGTGGGTTCGGCGCCGCTCGCGGCGAGCCAGCGGCGGACGCCGTCGAGCAGGGCCGCGCCGTCGGTCCGGTCGAGTCCCGGCAGGGTCATCGGGCGCCTCCCGCCTCGACCAGCGCGCGCTCCCAGAAGTGCGCGCAGAAGCGGGCCAGCGGGCCGCGGCCGGTCGCGGCCGGCGGTTTCGGGCCGCCCTGCGGGCGCAGCAGCGAGGGTTCGACGGGCACCTCACCGGCCAGCGGCAGGGCGAGCAGCCGGGCCACCTCGTGGTCGTCCAGGCCCGGTGCGTAGGGCCCGCGGACCGCCACGCGCAGGTCGCGCACGACCATGCCCACGGCGGAGGCGACGCGGCCGGCCGCCGCGACCGCCCGCAGTTCGGCCGGGACGACGAGCAGGGCGAGGTCGAGCTGGGCGAGGACCTCGGCGACCCCGTCGTCGAGACGGCGGGGCAGGTCGACCACGACCGTGCCGCCGCGCCGACGGGCGGCTGCCAGCACCGCGCGGACCGCGGGCGGCGGAACGGCGACGCAGTCGCCGCGGTCCCAGCTGAGCACGCGCAGGGAGTGCAGTTCGGGCAGCGACTCCTCCAGGGCACCGCCGCCGACCCGGCCGCGGGAGGCGGCGAAGGCGGGCCAGCGCAGTCCTTCGGCGCTCTCGCCGCCGAGGAGTACGTCGAGTCCGCCGCCGAGCGGATCGGCGTCCACCAGGAGTGTGCGCAGTCCCTCGCGCGCGGAGGTGACGGCGAGCGCGCACGCGAGCGTGGACGCGCCGGCCCCGCCGCGGCCGCCGATCACCCCGACGGTGAGGGCCGGACGGCCGATGCCCTCGGCGACGTCGGCGATACGGTCGACCAGCCAGGGCTCGCCGTCGGGAAGCATCAGGACATGGTCGGCACCGATCTGGACGGCTCGTTTCCACACCCCCGAGTCGTCCTGGTCGTGGCCCACCAGCACCACACCGGGCCGGCGCACGGCCCCCCGCACCCGGCGCGCGGCGTCGTCGCCGACCAGCACGAGGGGCGCGGCCGCCCAGCGGTCGCCGGATTCCGCTACGCCGTGGTGGACCTCGGGTGTGGCGCCCGCCGCCGCGCACAGGCGCAGCAGATCGTCCAGGAGAGCGGCGTCCTCGGTGACGATGAGCGGGCGTCCGGGCCTGCCCGCGGGGCCGGGCGGCGGGTCGTGCGTGACGGTTCCGGTCATGGGTGTTCCCCCTTCGCTGCGTGGGCCACATGGCCTCTGCGACCACGCGATTCCCAAAGGTGTGAAGAACCGGCAGGCGGCCTCCATATGAACGGCCGACAGAAACCGGCCATACGCGCTCCGGCAATCGGAACCGGCCATGAACTCGCCGCGGCCGGAGTGCGCTGGAATCACGGTGCAGCGACCCGCGAAATGATGTGGATCTTGGTCAAAAACTGTGGACAAGCCAGGGCCTGTGAATATCTCCGTCACCCATACCAGTGACCCCTGTACTGATCCGTGTGCGACTTCCAGAGTGCAGTCTTTTGATTACGGACGGTAATCAATCATGGGCATGACGAAGGCGCGGGCGCAGGGGCGCAGTGCCGGCCGTGCAGCCGCGGGAAGAAAGGAGGGGAGCGTGAAAACGCGTCCGGACATGCGACGACCCCCGCCGGGGGGGAGAGCGGGGGTCGTCCCCACGGCCGACTCGGGGGGGGAGGAGTCGGACCGGGTTAGCACGGTCGCGAACGATCCGTGACTTCCATGGTGTACCCGAGAGCCCTCTCAGGCAAACCCACGCGCCCCACCTTACGCCGAATGGTGGGCGCCTATGCTCAGGGACGTGGAAAACCACTCCTTGCCCCGCGCAGCGGCCTTCTTTGACCTGGACAAGACGGTCATTGCGAAGTCGAGCACGCTCACCTTCAGCAAGTCCTTCTACCAAGGCGGGCTGATCAACCGCAGGGCCGCGCTGCGTACCGCATATGCCCAGTTCGTCTTCCTCGCCGGCGGCCTGGACCACGACCAGATGGAGCGCATGCGCGAGTACCTCTCCGCACTGTGCCGCGGCTGGAACGTCCAGCAGGTGCGGGAGATCGTCGCCGAGACCCTGCACGATCTGATCGACCCGATCATCTACGACGAGGCCGCCTCCCTCATCGAGGAGCACCACGCGGCCGGCCGGGACGTGGTGATCGTGTCCACCTCGGGCGCCGAGGTGGTGGAACCGATCGGCGAGCTGCTGGGCGCCGACCGCGTGGTCGCCACCCGCATGGTCGTCGGCGAGGACGGCTGCTTCACCGGGGAGGTGGAGTACTACGCCTACGGCCCGACCAAGGCCGAGGCCGTCAGGGAGCTGGCCGCCTCCGAGGGCTACGACCTCGACCGCTGCTACGCGTACAGCGACTCGGCGACCGACCTGCCGATGCTCCGGACGGTCGGACACCCGCACGCCGTGAACCCCGACCGCGCGCTGCGCCGCGAGGCACTGGCGCGCGGATGGCCGGTTCTGGAGTTCCGCCACCCGGTCCCGCTCAAGAAGCGGCTGCCCGGGTTCTCCGTCCCGCCCCGCCCGGCACTGGTGGCGGCGGCGGCCATAGGCGCGGCGGCGGCGACCGCCGGCCTCGTCTGGTACGCCAACCGACGCCGCGGCACCACGTGAACGGGCGCCCGTTCCGTCCTGTTTGAACCCGAAAGTAAAGAAGTGCAGGCCCGGGTTCCGCTTCCCGCCGTCCCGCGGTACAAAGAAGGTAGGCCCGCGAGACCAAAGGACATCCGAGAGGATCCCCTACTACTACGCACTTGGCCCCACGGACCCCGCATGAACACCGGGCACCCACGCGACGTCGACCCGTCGATTACGGGCCAGCCGCACCAGGTACGGGCAAAGACCCCGACCTGATGGGCGACATATCGAGGACGCTTGGTAACCCGGTGCGCATGCCAGCGGCGGTACGAGAACTCGTACCGCCGCAACCCTTGTCCGGGCCCCCGGCTTCCTCAGGCCGCGCCGCGCTGCAGCGCCTCGCACACCGCGGTCGACTCGCGCACACCCAGCTCGACCGCCCGGCCGCAGTGGGCGATCCAGGCCGCCATACCCTCGGGGGTGCCGGAGGCGTAGCCGTCCAGAGCGGCCAGGTAGGAAGCGCGGCCCAGTTCGGCGTGGCCGACCTCGGCCGGGCAGACAGCCTTCGGATCCAGGCCGCTGCCGATCAGCACGATCCGCTCGGCCGCGCGCGCGACCAGGCCGTTGTGGGACGTGAAGGGGCGCAGTGCGAGCAGTTCGCCGTGGACCACGGCGGCCGTCACCAGCGCGGGCGCGGAGGTGCCGGCGATGATCAGGTCCGCCAGCCCCTCCAGGCGGCCCGCGACCTCCTCGGCGTCCGGCAGCGGCAGTTCGACCAGCGGCTCGTCCACCGACTCACCGGCCTGGCGCGGCCTGCCGACCTGGTCGTCCCCGCTCGCCGCGGCCACCAGGTGCAGCCGGGCCAGCACCCGCAGGGGCGACTGGCGCCAGATGGACAGCAGCTGCCCCGCCTCCGCGGTGAGCCGCAGGGCCGCGCCCATGACGCGGGCCTCGGGATCGACGCCGAAGTCGGTGCGCCGGCGCACCTCTTCCAGGGCCCAGTCCGCACCGGAGAGCGCCGCCGAGCCGCGGGCACCCCGCAGGGCCGCCTCGGAAGTGATCTCGTTGCTGCGGCGCCGCATGACCCGGTGCCCGTAGACCCGGTCCACGGCCTTGCGCACGGACTCCACGGACTCGGCCACACCGGGCAGCGAGCCCAGGGCCGCGAGCGGGTCGGCGGTCGCGCCTGTCGTACTCATGAGTACGACACTACGCACCCCACCGGCCGACCCCACGAAGGAGTGGTCTTCTTCACTTTCACCTGACACGTACAGCTATCGTCCGGCTACTCTTCGTGAACATGAAAATTGCTTTCGTCGGGAAGGGCGGCAGCGGCAAGACCACGCTCTCCTCCCTCTTCATCCGCCATCTCGCCGCCGCGGGCGCCCCCGTGGTCGCCATCGACGCGGACATCAACCAGCACCTCGGCCCCGCGCTCGGCCTCGGCGAGCAGGAGGCGGCCGCGCTGCCCGCCATGGGCGAACAGCTGCCGTTGATCAAGAGCTACCTGCGCGGCAACAACCCGCGCATCGCCTCAGCCGCCACGATGATCAAGACGACCCCGCCCGGCCAGGGCTCACGCCTGGTCCGGGTGCGCGAGCCCAACCCGGTCTACGACGCCTGTGCGCGCCCGGTGGAACTCGACGGCGGCGCCGTCCGTTTGATGGTCACGGGCTCCTTCACGGACGCCGACCTGGGGGTCGCCTGCTACCACTCCAAGACGGGAGCGGTGGAGCTGTTCCTGAACCACCTCGTCGACGGCCCCGACGAGTACGTCGTCGTCGACATGACGGCAGGTTCGGACTCCTTCGCCTCCGGTATGTTCACCCGCTTCGACATGACGTTCCTCGTCGCCGAACCGACTCGGAAGGGGGTCTCCGTCTACCGCCAGTACAGGGAGTACGCCCGCGACTTCGACGTCGCCCTGAAGGTCGTCGGCAACAAGATCCAGGAGCCGGACGACATCGACTTCCTGCGCGCCGAGGTCGGTGACGACCTGCTGGCGACCGTGGGGCGCTCGGACTGGGTTCGCGCCATGGAGAAGGGCCGGCCGCCCCGGTTCGACCTCCTGGAGGAGGCCAACGCCCGCGCCCTGGAGACGCTCCGAAGCGCCGTCGACGCCACCTACGAGCGGCGGGACTGGGAGCGCTACACCCGCCAGATGGTGCACTTCCATCTGAAGAACGCCGAATCCTGGGGCAACGAGCGCACCGGGGCCGACCTGGCGGCGCAGGTCGACCCCCACTTCGTGCTCGGCGAGAGCCTGGCGACGCCGGTCTGACGTCTACGTCCGGTCCGCCGGCGCCCCGGGTACACCCCTGGGTGCCGGGGCCGGGCGGCCGGACAGGAAGGACGCCCAGCCCTGCCGGGGCGACTCGCCGACCTCCAGGGTGCGCAGCTTCGCCAGGGTCTGCGGGTCCTGGGCGTCCAGCCAGTCGACCAGCTGGCGGAAGGAGACGCAGCGCACCTCGGGCTTGGTGCACACCTCCTTCACCACGTCCTCGACGGCGCGCATGTAGGTGCCGCCGTTCCAGGACTCGAAGTGGTTGCCGATGATCAGAGGCGCACGGTTGCCGTCGTAGGCGCGGTAGAAGCCCTTGAGGAGGCCGTCGCGCATCTGGTCGCCCCAGTAGTCGAACTTGTCGGGGTCGCCCTGGGTCTCGGTGCCGGACTGGTTGACCATGAAGTTGTAGTCCATGGTCAGCTGCTCGTAGGTGTGGCCCGGGAAGGGCACCAGCTGCATGGACAGGTCCCACAGGCCCTGCTTCTTCTTGGGCCACACCTGGTCGTTCACTCCGCTGGAGTCGTAGCGGAAGCCCAGCTGGCGGGCGGCCTTCATGAAGTTCTTCTGCCCTTCCAGGCAGGGGGTGCGGGCGCCGATCAGCTCCTTGTCGTAGTCGAAGGGGAGCGGGGCCGCCTGCTTCATGCCGGTGTTGGTCCTCCAGGACTTCACGAACTTCTTGGCCTGGGCGATCTCGCTCTTCCACTCGTCCACCGACCAGGTGCCGACCCCGCCGTCGGGCCCGCAGAAGTGGCCGTTGAAGTGGGTGCCGATCTCGTTGCCCTCCAGCCAGGCCAGTCGTACCTGCTCCAGGGTGTCGGCGATGCCCTGCTCGTCGTTGAAACCGATGTCGGAGCTGCCCGGCGCATGCTGGGGCGGCTTGTACAGCTCCCGCTTCTCCTTGGGCAGCATGTACACACCGCTCAGGAAGTAGGTCATCGTCGCGTTGTTCTCCTTGGAGACCTCGCGGAAGTGCGAGAACAGTTTCTGGCTGTCCTCGCCCGCGCCGTCCCACGAGAACACGACGAACTGCGGGGGCTTCTGACCGGGACTCAGGCGCTCGGCCCGGGGCAGATGCGGCTGGGATCCGGTGTACGCGGTGGATCCGTCGCCGATCGGCCGCAGGACGCTGCCCGGTGCCGGTGCCCCCTGCTCCGGACCGGGCGCCCCTTCCTTCGTGCCGCTGGAGTCGGTCGCGCAACCGGCGAACGACGCCGCACAGGCCGCGGCGACCATGGCGCCGACGGCGATCCTCTGGGTGGCGGCCATCTTCCGCCCACCTTCTTCCTTCTCTCAGGCACACGCTGACGAGGGCCGTTTTCTGGGGATGTGCCGGGGTTTCACCGACAGCGCCGCCAAGGTCGCACGGGACCGAGAAGGAATTAGTACGACAAGCCGATCATCTGCTCACTTCACCCAAGCGAGGGATCATCTGCCCCATTTGCACCGGAAAGCTATGCTCTGGCTTTACGTGGCATTACGGTTCTTTTACCGAACGTTGGTCCATCCCGCCGCTGCACGCCGTGACCCACGGCCGCGACCGAGCCCGCCCATCGCCGCGGGTCCCACCCAGTCCGCGACCGCGCCGCCCCGGAGGAGACGGGAACATGTCAGCCTGCGCACCCCCTCACGCCCAGCACCCCCGCCCACCCCACAGTCCCGCACCCGCACCCCGCCGCTTTCCCGTGGCGGGCGCCGACCTGTCCGCGGCCGTCGCGGTCTTCCTCATCGCCCTGCCGCTCTCCCTCGGCATCGCGCTGGCCACCGGCGCCCCGCTCCAGGCCGGCCTCGTGGCCGCCGCGGTCGGCGGGATCGTCGCCGGCCGGCTGGGCGGCTGCCCCCTGCAGGTCAGCGGACCCGCCGCCGGACTCACCGTGGTCACCGCCGACTTGATCCACCGTTACGGCTGGCGGACGACCTGCGGCATCACCGTCCTCGCCGGCGTGGCCCAACTGGGCCTCGGCTGCCTGCGGGTGGCGCGCGGCGCGCTCGCGGTCAGCCCGGCCGTGGTGCACGGCATGCTCGCCGGTATCGGCATCACCATCGCCGTCGCCCAGCTGCACATCGTCCTCGGCGGCAGCCCGGACAGCTCCGTCCTCGCCAACCTGCGGGAGCTGCCCGCCCAGTTGGCGCGGCTGGACCCGGCCGCCGTGTCGATGAGCGCGCTGACCCTGGCCCTGCTGACGGCCTGGCCGCGCCTGCCCGGCCGGACGGGCCGGCTGCTGCGCCGGGTGCCGGCCCCCCTCGTCGCCGTCACCGGGGCCGCCGCGACCGCCGCCCTCGCCGGCCTGGCGCTGCCCCGGGTCGAGCTGCCGTCCTGGCACAGTCACGCCCTGGCCGGACTGCCCGAGGGCCCGGTGCTCGGCCTCGCGGCCGCCGTGCTCACCACCACCCTGGTGTGCAGCGTGCAGTCGCTGCTCGGTGCCGTGGCCGTGGACAAGCTGGTCGCCGCCCGGCCGGGCCCACAGCCCCACGTCGGCCGCTCCGACCTGGACCGCGAGCTGCTCGGCCAAGGCGCCGCAAACATCGTCTCCGGGTCCCTCGGCGGACTGCCGATCGCGGGCGTGGCCGTGCGCAGTACCGCGAATGTGAAATCCGGTGCGGTGAGCCGGAACTCCACGATGCTGCACGGCGTTCTCGTAGTAGTCGCCGCGCTGCTGATGGTCCCGGTCCTGGAGGAGATCCCGCTCGCCTCCCTCGCCGCCCTGGTGATGGCCGTCGGCATCCAGATGGTGTCCCTGCACCACATCCGCACGGTGACGCGCCACCGCGAAGTGCCGGTCTACGCCGCGACCACACTCGGCGTGGTGGCCCTCGGCGTCCTGCAGGGCGTGCTCCTCGGGGTCGCCGTGGCGGTCGCCCTCGCCCTGCACCGCCTCGCCCACACCCGTATCACCCACGAAGAGAAGGAAGGAGTCCATCACGTACAGGTCCGAGGTCAGCTGACCTTCCTCGCGGTGCCCCGGCTCAGCAGAGCTCTGCATCTCGTACCCCAGGGCGCCCACGCCGTCGTGGAGTTGGACGGTTCGTTCATGGACCACGCGGCGTACGAGTCACTGCAGGACTGGCGCAGTGCCCACACCGCCCGGGGAGGCACGGCCGACCTGGCGGGCCGGCGCGGCGGAATCCGGACCGCCGAGCGGGCCCCGGCCGCCGAGTGCCGGTGCCGCCCCTGGACGCCCTGGCGCAACCACCAGTCCTGCTTCGCCGAGGCCCCCGCCGCCCCGGCGGGCCAGGAGGCCGGCCGGGAACTGGCCCGTGGCATCAGCTCGTTCCAGCGGAACACCGCCCCGCTGGTACGGGAGGAGCTGGCGCGGCTGGCCCGGGAGGGCCAGCGGCCGTCACAGCTCTTCCTCACCTGCGCCGACTCCCGCCTCGTCACGTCGATGATCACCGCCAGTGGTCCCGGCGATCTGTTCGTCGTCCGCAACGTCGGCAACCTGGTGCCGCCGCCGGGCGAGGAGCACGGCGACGACTCGGTGGCCGCCGCCATCGAGTACGCGGTGGAGGTGCTCGGGGTGCGCTCCATCACGGTGTGCGGGCACTCGGGGTGCGGAGCGATGCAGGCACTGCTGGCCGGCGGGGCCGGCCCGGGGGACACCCCACTGCGGCGGTGGCTGCGGCACGGGCTGCCGAGCCTGGCGCGGACGGCCGGCGACCACCGCGACCGGCCCCGGCTGGCCGGGCGGGCCCCCGCGGACGCGGTGGAGCTGCTGTGCCTGACCAACGTGGTCCAGCAGTTGGCGCATCTGCGGGCGCACGCGTCGGTCGCCCGTGCGCTGGCCAAGGGGGAACTGGAACTGCACGGCATGTATTTCCATGTGGGCGAGGCACAGGCGTACCTGCTCGCGCGAACGGAAGGAGGAACGGAGGGAGGAACAGTGTTCGAGGACGTCGCGGAAGGCGTCGGCAAAGGTGAGGGGGCAGGCGGACGGGTGTGGGCCACCACCCCCGGACAGGTCTAAACCAATTTTCCGCCGACCCTTGTCATCCGCCCCCCGCGTCTGATGAGCTGTGGCCTGGGACACAACGGACACCCTTCGAAAGGGAGATGTCGTGAGCAACGAGAGCCTGGCCAACCTGCTCAAGGAAGAACGCAGGTTCG
This sequence comes from Streptomyces cyanogenus, assembly GCF_017526105.1. Lineage (NCBI taxonomy): Bacteria > Bacillati > Actinomycetota > Actinomycetes > Kitasatosporales > Streptomycetaceae > Streptomyces > Streptomyces cyanogenus. The sequence goes on along the minus strand of NZ_CP071839.1, from coordinate 4,831,527 downwards.
CGCCGCCCGCCGACCTGGCAGAGCACGCCAACGTCACCGCGGAGGCGTATGAACAGGCCAAGGCTGACAGGCTCGGCTTCTGGGCCGAGCAGGCCCGCCGGCTGACCTGGGCCAAGGAACCGACCGAGACGCTGGACTGGTCGAACCCGCCGTTCGCGAAGTGGTTCAAGGACGGCGAGCTGAACGTCGCGTACAACTGCGTGGACCGGCATGTGGAGGCCGGGCACGGGGACCGCGTCGCCATCCACTTCGAGGGCGAGCCAGGCGACAGCCGCGCGATCACCTACGCGGAGCTGAAGGACGAGGTCTCCAGGGCCGCCAACGCCCTGCTGGAGCTGGGCGTACGCAAGGGCGACCGGGTCGCCATCTACATGCCGATGATCCCGGAGACCGCGATCGCGATGCTGGCCTCGGCCCGGATCGGCGCGGCCCACTCGGTCGTCTTCGGCGGCTTCTCGGCGGACGCGCTCGCGACCCGGATCCAGGACGCGGACGCCAAGGTCGTCATCACGGCCGACGGCGGCTACCGGCGCGGCAAGCCCTCCGCGCTCAAGCCGGCCGTGGACGAGGCGATCGCCAAGGTCGACAACGTCGAGCACGTGCTGGTGGTGCGCCGTACCGGCCAGGAGGTCGCCTGGGACGGCGAGCGGGACGTGTGGTGGCACGAGCTGGTGGGCCGGCAGTCCGCCGAGCACACCCCGGAGGCGTTCGAGGCGGAGCACCCGCTGTTCATCCTCTACACCTCGGGTACGACGGGGAAGCCGAAGGGCATCCTGCACACCTCGGGCGGCTACCTCACCCAGGCGGCCTACACCCACTGGGCGGTCTTCGACCTCAAGCCGGAGACGGACGTGTACTGGTGCACGGCCGACGTCGGCTGGGTGACCGGCCACTCGTACATCGTGTACGGCCCGCTGGCCAACGGCGCGACCCAGGTGATGTACGAGGGCACGCCGGACACCCCGCACCAGGGCCGGTTCTGGGAGATCGTGCAGAAGTACAAGGTCACGATCCTCTACACCGCGCCGACCGCGATCCGGACGTTCATGAAGTGGGGCGACGACATCCCCGCCAAGTTCGACCTGTCCTCCCTGCGCGTCCTGGGCTCGGTGGGCGAGCCCATCAACCCCGAGGCGTGGATCTGGTACCGCAAGCACATCGGCGCCGACCGGACGCCGGTCGTGGACACCTGGTGGCAGACCGAGACCGGCGCCATGATGATCTCGCCGCTGCCCGGCGTGACCGAGGCCAAGCCTGGCTCCGCGCAGCGTCCGCTGCCCGGCATCAGCGCCACGGTCGTCGACGACGAGGCGAACGAGGTGCCGAACGGCGGCGGTGGCTATCTGGTGCTGACCGAGCCGTGGCCGTCGATGCTGCGCACCATCTGGGGCGACGACCAGCGGTTCATCGACACCTACTGGTCCCGCTTCGAGGGCAGGTACTTCGCCGGGGACGGGGCGAAGAAGGACGACGACGGCGACATCTGGCTGCTGGGCCGGGTGGACGACGTGATGCTCGTCTCCGGGCACAACATCTCCACCACCGAGGTGGAGTCGGCCCTCGTCTCGCACCCGTCGGTCGCCGAGGCCGCCGTCGTGGGTGCCGCGGACGAGACCACCGGCCAGGCCATCGTCGCGTTCGTGATCCTGCGCGGGACGGCTTCGGAGACCGAGGCGCTCGTCGGCGAGCTGCGCGACCACGTCGGCGCCACGCTCGGCCCGATCGCCAAGCCCAAGCGGATCCTGCCGGTGGCGGAGCTGCCGAAGACCCGCTCCGGCAAGATCATGCGCCGGCTGCTGCGGGACGTCGCCGAGAACCGCCAGCTCGGTGACGTGACCACGCTGACGGACTCCACGGTCATGGATCTCATCCAGACCAAGCTGCCCGCGGCACCCAGCGAGGACTGAGCGGCACCCCGGGGGGCACCCGGCCGGCGAACGTGCCGGGTGCCTCCCGGGCGACTACGGTGAAGATCACCGGCCCCGGCGCAGCGGCACTTTAGGTAAACTAAACAAAGTGCCGCACGACGCGGCACGCCAGGTGCGCCGGGAAGTCTGGTCGGCATGTGAGTCACGCCTGCCCCCGGAGGTCTCCCCGTGTCCGCCCCCAGCACCAGCCCCCGCAAGGTCCTCGGCCGGCTGTCCCTGCCCGAGCGGACCTTCGTCGCGGACGCGCTGCGCACCGAGACCGTCGGCGGTGTCCTGCTCCTCCTCGCCGCAGTGGCCGCGCTGCTCTGGGCGAACATCCCCGGCCTCCACCACAGCTACGAGACGGTCAGCCAGTTCCACCTCGGCCCCGGCACCCTCGGCCTGAACCTCTCGATCACCCACTGGGCCGCCGACGGCCTGCTCGCCGTGTTCTTCTTCGTCGCCGGCATCGAGCTGAAACGCGAGCTGGTCGCCGGGGACCTGCGCGACGCCAAGGCGGCCGTGCTGCCCGTGGTGGCCGCGCTGTGCGGGATGGCCGTACCCGCGCTCGTCTACACGGTCAGCACCCTCGCCGGGGGCGGCTCCACGCAGGGCTGGGCCGTGCCCACCGCAACCGACATCGCCTTCGCGCTCGCCGTCCTCGCGGTCATCGGCACCTCCCTGCCCAGCGCCCTGCGCGCCTTCCTGCTCACCCTGGCGGTCGTCGACGACCTCTTCGCGATCCTGATCATCGCGGTGTTCTTCACCGACCGGCTGAACTTCGCCGCGCTCGGCGGGGCCGCCGCAGGCCTCGTGGTCTTCTGGCTGCTGCTGCGCAAGGGCGTACGCGGCTGGTACGTGTACGTGCCGCTCGGGGTCGTCGTCTGGGCGCTGATGTACAACAGCGGCGTACACGCCACCATCGCCGGTGTGGCGATGGGCCTGATGCTGCGCTGCACCACCCGGGAAGGTGAGGAGCACTCGCCGGGCGAGCACATCGAACACCTGGTGCGGCCCCTGTCGGCCGGGCTCGCCGTACCGCTGTTCGCGCTGTTCAGCGCCGGTGTGCCGATATCCGGCGGGGCGCTCGCGGACGTGTTCACCAAGCCCGAGACGCTCGGCGTCGTCCTCGGCCTGGTCGTGGGCAAGACCGTCGGCATCTTCGGCGGCACCTGGCTGACCGCCCGCTTCACCCGGGCGGAGCTGAGCGAGGACCTGGAATGGGCCGACCTGTTCGCGGTGGCCTCCCTCGCCGGGATCGGGTTCACCGTCTCGCTGCTCATCGGCGAGCTGGCCTTCGAGGGCGACGCCGTACTGACCGACGAGGTGAAGGCGGCCGTCCTGGCCGGCTCGCTGATCGCGGCCGCCTGCGCCACCGTGCTGCTGAAGCTGCGCAACGCCAAGTACCGCAGACTGTGCGAGGACGAGGAACGCGACGAGGACGACGACGGCATCCCGGACGTGTACGAGCAGGACGACCCGGCGTACCACCTGCGCATGGCCGAGATCCACGAGCGCAAGGCCGCCGAACACCGGCGTCTGGCCGCCGAGCGGGCGGCCGAGGCGCGCCACGGTCTTGCGGAAGTGCCGGGCGGGGCAGGCGATGAGGACGACCGTCCGGCATGATCTGACGAGACGGTACAAATCAAGACGGTACGCAAGACGGTACGAGAGACCTCAGAGGGAGAACGCGATGAGCGCACCCGACGGCAGCCCGGTCGGCGCCGAACGCAGCATCGGCCAGCTGTTCGCCTCGGCGACGACCGAATTGTCGGCGCTGGTGCACGACGAGATCGCGCTGGCCAAGGCCCAGCTCAAGCAGGACGTGAAGCGCGGCGCGGCGAGCGGCGGGGCGTTCTCCGTCGCCGGCGCGGTGCTGCTGTTCTCCCTGCCGATGCTCAACTTCGCCCTGGCGTACGGAATTCGGACCTGGAGCGGCTGGAACCTGGCCGTCTGCTTCCTGCTGTCCTTCGCGGCCAACGTGCTCGTCGCCGGACTCCTGGCGCTGGTCGGCGTGGTGTTCGCCAAGAAGGCCAAGAAGAGCCAGGGCCCGCAGAAGGTGGCCGCCTCGATGAAGCAGACCGCGGGCGTGCTGCAGAACGCCAAGCCGCACCCGCGGCGCCCGGAGCTGCCCGAGGAGCCGGCTCCCGCGGCCATCGAGGCTGTGGCACGCTCGTCGTCATGACGGAACCCGCCGCCCCCTCGGCCGTACGGATCGAAGGTCCCTGGAGTCACAGGGACGTCGCCGCGAACGGCGCGCGTTTCCACATCGCCGAACTCGGCGACGGCCCCCTGGTGCTGCTCCTGCACGGCTTCCCGCAGTTCTGGTGGACGTGGCGGCACCAGCTGACCGCGCTCGCCGACGCGGGCTACCGGGCGGTGGCGATGGACCTGCGGGGCGTCGGCGGCAGCGACCGCACACCCCGCGGGTACGACCCCGCCAACCTCGCGCTGGACGTCACCGGCGTCATCCGCTCGCTCGGCGAGCCGGACGCCGCGCTCGTCGGCCACGACCTCGGTGGCTATCTGGCGTGGACGGCGGCGGCCATGCGGCCCAAGCTGGTCCGGCGCCTGGCCGTGGTGTCCATGCCCCATCCGCGGCGCTGGCGCGCGGCGATGCTGCGTGACGCCCGGCAGACGGCCGCCAGCTCCTACATCTGGGGGTTCCAGCGGCCGTGGCTCCCCGAGCGCCAACTGACCGCCGACGACGGCGCGCTGGCGGGCCGGCTGATCCGGGACTGGTCCGGGCCGCGGCTGCCGGAGGACGCGGCCGTGGAGACGTACCGGCGGGCGATGTGCATCCCCTCCACCGCGCACTGCGCGATCGAGCCGTACCGCTGGCTGGTGCGCTCCCTGGCCCGCCCGGACGGCGTGCAGTTCTACCGCCGGATGAAGCGGCCCGTGCGGGTGCCGACGCTGCACCTGCACGGCTCGCTGGACCCGGTGACCCGCACGCGCAGCGCGGCCGGTTCGGGCGAGTACGTCGAAGCGCCGTACCGCTGGCGGCTGTTCGACGGCCTGGGCCACTTCCCGCACGAGGAGGACCCGGTGGCGTTCTCCACCGAGCTGATCAACTGGCTGAAGGACCCCGAGCCCGACCGGTGACGGTCCGGTGACGATCCGGTGCGCGGAGTATCCGGTTCCTGAACACTTGTTCCCCGAACGGCCACATGCCCGCCGCATAGGCCAATTGGGGGGCGCGCGGGCGGTTATCGACCTTGGGGCGGGGGCACACGTCGGGGTATGGGCTGGACGCACGACTACAGTGACGCACCCCGCAACCGCCGCTCGGCCACGGGCCTGAGCACGCCTCAGCGAGGCACCCCGCAACTCGCGGTAGCGGACCCGAGGGTGGGGATCCCGCGCATTCTGCGCCGCCGGGCCCGCTGGGTCTCGGTGCGCCTGCGTCACCCGCGGGGCTGAACGCCGCCGCGTCGCCTACAGGGCGCAGCTGTCCGTACCCACCTGCTCGTTCGCCGTACGGCCCCGCTCCACGTCGGGCTGGATCTCGTCCGCCGTCAGGGCGTAGCCGGTGTCCTCGTCGTCGAGGGACTTGGCGAACACCACGCCGTACACCTTGCCGTCCGGGGTGAGCAGGGGCCCGCCGGAGTTGCCCTGGCGGACGGTGGCGTACAGCGAGTAGACGTCGCGGCGGACTGTGCCGCGGTGGTAGATGTCCGGGCCGTTGGCCGTGATGCGCCCGCGCACGCGCGCGGCGCGCACGTCGTACGAGCCGTTCTCGGGGAAGCCCGCGACGATCGCGCCGTCGCCGCCGGCCGCGTCCTGGCCGGTGAACCGCAGCGCGGTGGCCTTCAGGTCGGGTACGTCGAGTACGGCGATGTCGCGCTTCCAGTCGTACAGCACGACCTTCGCGTCGTACTTGCGGCCTTCTCCGCCGATCTGCACCCGCGGGGCGTCGACGCCGCCGACGACGTGCGCGTTGGTCATGACCCGGCGGTCGGCGAAGACGAAGCCGGTGCCCTCCAGGACCTTGCCGCAGCTCTGGGCGGTGCCGGTGACCTTGACGATGGAGCGCTGGGCGCGGAAGGCCACCGAGCTGTTGGCGAGGGCCGGGTCGGGCGGCTGTACGTCCTTGATCGGCTCGTTGGAGAACGGGCTGAAGACCTGCGGGAAGCCGTTCTGCGCGAGGACGGCGGAGAAGTCCGCGAACCAGGTGTCGGCCTGCGCGGGCAGCGCCCGGGAGACGCCGAGGAGCACCTTGGAGCCGCGGACCTCCTTGCCGAGCGTGGGCAGCGTCGTACCGGCCAGGGCGGAGCCGATCAGCCAGGCGACCAGGAGCATCGCGACGACGTTGACCAGCGCGCCCCCGGTGGCGTCCAGGGCGCGGGCCGGGGACCAGGTGATGTACCGGCGCAGTTTGTTGCCGAGGTGGGTGGTCAGGGCCTGGCCGATGGAGGCGCAGACGATGACCACGACGACGGCCACGACGGCGGCGGTGGTGCCGACCTCCGCCTGACCGGTCACGGCGTCCCAGATGACGGGCAGCGTGTACACGGCGACGAGACCGCCGCCCAGGAACCCGATCACCGACAGGATGCCGACGACGAAGCCCTGGCGGTACCCCACCACCGCGAACCACACGGCCGCGAGCAGCAACAGGATGTCCAGCACGTTCACGTACGACACCCTGTCATGCGTGCCAGTCGAGCGGGACCTGCTTCCCGCGGTCCCAGGGCCGCTCCCAGCCCGCGTAGTGCAACAGGCGGTCGATCACTCCGGCCGTGAAGCCCCACACCAGGGCCGATTCGACCAGGAATGCCGGGCCGCTGTGGCCTCTGGGGTGGACGGCGGTGGCGCGGTTGGCGGGATCCGTGAGATCCGCCACGGGCACGGTGAAGACCCGCGCCGTCTCGTTCGGGTCGACGACGCCGACCGGGCTGGGCTTGCGCCACCAGCCGAGCACGGGCGTGACGACGAAGCCGCTGACCGGGATGTACAGCCTGGGCAGCACGCCGAAGAGCTGCACGCCGGACGGGTCGAGCCCGGTCTCCTCCTCCGCCTCGCGCAACGCGGCCCGCAGCGGCCCCTCGCCCTGCGGATCGCCGTCCTCCGGGTCCAGCGCGCCGCCCGGGAAGGACGGCTGGCCGGCGTGCGAGCGCAGCGAGCCCGCGCGCTCCATGAGCAGCAGCTCCGGGCCGCGCTCGCCCTCGCCGAACAGGATCAGCACGGCCGACTGCCGTCCCGAGCCGTTCTCCGGCGGCAGGAAGCGGCTCAGCTGCAGCGGCTGGACCGTCTCGGCGGCGCGCACGACGGGCTCCAGCCAGTCCGGCAGCCCTTCTCTGCTGAACGTCACCGGACCGCCCTGTGTGTCGCTTGCCCTCGTCATCGCCACCCCCGTCGCTCTGCCCTGTCCAACGCCCGAGGTCCTCGAGATCGTTCCGTCACGCGGCGCCCAGCGGCGGCGCCGGTTTGCCGCCCGCGTCGAGGTAGGCCTGCGGGGGCTTGAGCCGCTGTCCGGGGAAGCCGCCCTTCTCGTACTTCAGGAGCTTCCTGGCCTTCTCCGGGTCGGTCTCGCCCTCGCCGTAGGCCGGGCAGAGCGGGGCGATGGGGCAGGCGCCGCAGGCGGGTTTGCGGGCGTGGCAGATGCGGCGGCCGTGCCAGATCACGTGGTGCGACAGGTCGGTCCAGTCGCTCTTCGGGAAGAGCGCGCCGACGGCGGCCTCGATCTTGTCGGGGTCGGTCTCGTCGGTCCACTGCCAGCGCCGGACCAGCCGCTGGAAGTGGGTGTCCACGGTGATCCCGGGCCGGCCGAAGGCGTTGCCGAGGACGACGAAGGCGGTCTTGCGGCCGACGCCGGGCAGCGTGACCAGCGCCTCCAGCTTTCCGGGCACCTCGCCGCCGAAGTTCTCGACGAGTGCCTTGGAGAGGCCTATGACCGACCTGGTCTTGGCCCGGAAGAAGCCGCAGGGGCGCAGGATCTCCTCGACCTCCTCCGGGTTGGCGGCGGCGAGGTCCTCGGGAGTGGGGTACCTGGCGAAGAGCGCCGGGGTGGTCTGGTTGACGCGCAGGTCGGTGGTCTGGGCCGACAGCACGGTGGCGACCAGGAGCTGGAAGGGGTTCTCGAAGTCCAGTTCGGGGTGGGCGTACGGGTAGACCTCGGCCAGCTCGCGGTTGACGCGGCGGGCGCGGCGGACCAGCGCGGTGGGGGACTCGCCGGCCGGCGGCCTGACGGCGATCTTCTTGACGGGCGCGGCCTTCCCGGCGGACTTCTCGACGGCCGCGGCCTTCTTCACGACGACAGGTGCCTTTTTGGCTGATTTGCCTTTTTTATTACTTCCCCCGGGGCTCTGTTCGCCCACAGCGGAATCGCGACGTGCAACCACCCGCCCAGCCCCCTTGTCCCGTGCTCTCACCGGCGATTTGGACACCCGGCCAGCCTAAAGCCCGGCGCCGACATCCGCCCCGGACCCCGCGTAGCGGCCCCCGATCGGACCCCTGACGCTTACCCCGGGACACCTGTGCGGCATCCTTGTGACAGATCACACTGTTTGGACCGTCCGGCAAAATGGGGAACACGGTCCCCTGGCACGCGGGGAGCAAGATCCCCTGAGCAGGTCGACAAGGAGAGAACTCGTGGACGACGTTCTGCGGCGCAACCCGCTCTTCGCGGCTCTCGACGACGAGCAGGCCGCGGAGCTTCGCGCCTCCATGAGTGAGGTGACCCTCGCACGCGGCGACTCCCTGTTCCACGAGGGAGACCCCGGAGACCGGCTGTACGTCGTCACCGAGGGCAAGGTCAAGCTGCACCGCACCTCCCCCGACGGCCGCGAGAACATGCTCGCCGTCGTCGGCCCCGGCGAGCTGATCGGTGAGCTGTCGCTGTTCGACCCGGGCCCCCGTACGGCCACCGCGACCGCGCTGACCGAGGTCAAGCTGCTCGGTCTCGGCCACGGTGACCTCCAGCCCTGGCTGAACGCCCGTCCCGAGGTGGCCGGCGCCCTGCTGCGCGCCGTCGCCCGCCGCCTGCGCAAGACCAACGACGCCATGTCCGACCTGGTCTTCTCCGACGTCCCCGGCCGCGTGGCACGCGCCCTGCTGGACCTCTCCCGCCGCTTCGGCGTGCAGTCCGAGGAGGGCATCCACGTCGTCCACGACCTCACCCAGGAGGAGCTGGCCCAGCTGGTCGGCGCCTCCCGCGAGACCGTGAACAAGGCGCTGGCGGACTTCGCCCAGCGCGGCTGGCTCCGCCTGGAGGCGCGGGCCGTGATCCTGCTGGACGTGGAGCGGCTCGCCAAGCGCTCGCGCTGACGCCGCCGCCCGCCGTGCGCCCCGGGAGCCGGCTGCGGCTGCCCTGACCGGCGCCGGGCCCGCCCGCGCCGAAAACCGGCTGCCCAGGCCCGCTGCGGACGGCAGAGTGGGCCCATGACCGTGCTCCCCGCCCCCAGAGGCGTCGACGCCCAGGGCCGGCTGGCCCGCGAAGGCTCCCTCGCGCGCGTGCCGCCCGCCTTCCGCCCGGTCGTGGCCGCCGTCCGCGACCGGCTGCCGGCCGTCTTCGGCACGCGCCTGCACAGCGCCTACCTCTACGGGTCGGTCCCGCGCGGCACCGCGCGCGTGGGGCGCAGCGACCTGGACCTGCTGGTCGCCCTGCACGGGGAACCGGCCGACGCCGACCGGGCCGCCGCACGCGCCCTCGGCCAGGCACTCGACCAGGAGTTCCGGCAGATCGACGGCGTCGGCACCCTGCTCTACGGCCGGGAGCGGCTGCTGAGCGACCTGGAGCGGTACGACCTCGGCTGGTTCGTCGCCTGCCTGTGCACCCCGCTGCTCGGTGACGACCTGGCCGAGCACCTGCCCCGCTACCGCCCCGACTCCCTGCTGGCCCGCGAGACCAACGGCGACCTCGGGCGGTGGCTGCCCCACTGGCGGGAGCGGATCGCGGGGGCGGAGGACACCGAGGAGGCCCGCCGGCCGCTCGTCCGGTTCATGTCCCGCCACCTCGTCCGCACGGGGTTCACCCTCGTCATGCCCCGCTGGCAGGGCTGGACCAGCGACCTGCGGGAGATGGCCGAGGTGTTCGGCGCCTACTACCCCCAGCGGGCCGCCGAGCTGCGCAGGGCGGCCGAGTACGGCTACGAGCCCGTCGGCGACCCGGAGGTGCTGCGCTCGTACGTCGACGAACTGGGCCCCTGGCTCGCCGCCGAGTACGCGCGCGTGCACGGCGTCAAGGCGCCCCGGCCGGACTAGGGGCCGCCGCTCGGAACACGCCGGGCCCGCGGGGTCCTGCAGCGCGCCCCGATCCGCCCGGTCCAGAGGTGAGGCGCTAGATCAGCCCGTGCTCGCTCAGGTAGTCCATCTGCGCGCGGACCGACAGCTCCGCCGCCGGCCACAGCGAGCGGTCCACGTCGGCGTACACATGGGCGACGACCTGGGCCGCCGTGCGGTAGCCGTCCTCGACCGCGGTCTCCACCTGGGCGAGCCGGTGGGCGCGGTGGGCGAGGTAGAACTCGACGGCACCCTGCGCGTCCTCCAGGACCGGCCCGTGGCCCGGCAGGACGGTGTGCACGCCGTCGTCCACCGTCAGCGACCTCAGCCGCCGCAGCGAGTCCAGATAGTCGCCGAGCCGGCCGTCAGGGTGCGCCACGACCGTCGTACCGCGCCCCAGGATCGTGTCGCCGGTCAGCACCGCCCGGTCGGCCGGGAGATGGAACGACAGCGAGTCCGCGGTGTGCCCGGGGGTCGGTACGACCCTCAGCTCCAGGCCGCCGACGGTGATCACGTCCCCGGCGGCCAGGCCCTCGTCGCCGAGCCGCAGCGCCGGGTCGAGGGCACGCACGCGCGTGGCGGTCAGCTCGGCGAACCGGGCGGCACCCTCGGCGTGGTCGGGGTGGCCGTGGGTGAGCAGGGTCAGTGCTATGCGCTTGCCGGCCCGCTCGGCCGTGTCCACGACGTTGCGCAGATGGCCGTCGTCCAGCGGGCCGGGGTCGATCACCACCGCCAGGTCGGAGTCTGGCTCGGCGACGATCCAGGTGTTGGTGCCGTCCAGGGTCATCGCGGAGGCGTTGGGCGCGAGGACGTTGACCGCGCGTTCGGTGGCCGGGCCCGAGGAGACGCCGCCCCGTGGCTGGCCCGGCAGCACGCTTGCGTCGGTCATGCGGGGCCTCCACCGGTGGTCTCGGCGGTCGTCGGGGCGGTCGGGACGTGCTTGGTGAACTCGTCGTGCCCGGGCCAGGACAGGACGATCTCGCCGTCCTCCAGGCGGGCGCGGGCCAGCACCGGGGTCAGGTCGCGCGCGGGCGCGGCGGCCAGCGCCTCGGCGGCGCTGCCGTAGGGCAGCAGCTGGCGCAGGGTGGCGACGGTGGGCGGCATCATCAGCAGCTCGCCCTTGTCGTAGCCGGCAGCGGCCTCCTCGGGGCGGATCCACACCGTGCGGTCGGCCTCCGTGGAGGCGTTCCGGGTGCGCTGCCCCTCGGGGAGAGCGGCCACGAAGAACCAGGTGTCGTAGCGGCGGGCCTCGAACTCCGGGGTGATCCACCGGGTCCAGGCACCCAGCAGGTCCGAGCGCAGCACCAGGCCGCGCCGGTCGAGGAACTCGGCGAAGGACAGCTCGCGCGCGACCAGGGCGGCGCGGTCGGCCTCCCAGTCGTCGCCGGTGGTGTCGCCGACGACCGAGTCCGGGTCGGGGCCGGCGAGCAGGACGCCTGCCTCCTCGTAGGTCTCCCGTACGGCAGCGCAGACGATCGCCTGGGCGCCCGCCGCGTCGACGCCGAGCCGCTCGGCCCACCACGCGCGCGGGGGGCCCGCCCAGCGGATCTGACGGTCGTCGTCACGCGGGTCGACACCGCCACCCGGATACGCGTACGCGCCTCCGGCGAAGGCCATGGAGGCGCGTCTGCGCAGCATGTGGACGGCCGGTCCGGCCGGGGTGTCCTTCAGCAGCAGCACCGTGGCCGCGCGCTTGGGGGCCACCGGGGTGAGCGTGCCGGCCGCGAGCGCACGGATGCGGTCGGGCCACTCCGGGGGATACCACTGACCGTTCGCCATGGCCGGAGGCTATCCCGTATAGGGCGAATGTTCGAGAGGTACCCGAGGTCAGAGGGGTTACTGAGCGAGTTCCACCTGGATCTCGACCTCGACCGGCGCGTCCAGCGGCAGCACCGCGACGCCGACCGCGCTGCGGGCGTGCACGCCCTTCTCGCCCAGGACCTCGCCGAGCAGTTCGCTGGCTCCGTTGACGACACCCGGCTGACCGGTGAAGTCGGACGCCGAGGCGACGAAGCCGACGACCTTCACCACGCGCGCGATGCGGTCCAGGTCACCGACGACGGACTTCACGGCGGCCAGCGCGTTCAGCGCGCAGGTGCGGGCCAGCTCCTTGGCCTCCTCCGGCGTGACCTCGGCGCCCACCTTGCCGGTGACCGGCAGCTTGCCCTCCACCATCGGCAGCTGGCCGGCGGTGTAGACGTACCCGCCGGACTGCACGGCCGGCTGGTAGGCGGCCAGCGGCGGCACGACGGCCGGCAGGGTCAGGCCCAGTTCGGCCAGCTTGGTCTCGACCGCGCTCACGCCGGGTTCTCCTGCTTCTCGCGCTTGAGGTAGGCCACGAGCGACTCCGGGTTCGGCCCCGGCACGACCTGCACGAGCTCATAGCCCTGATCGCCCCAGCTGTCCAGGATCTGCTTGGTGGCGTGGATGAGCAGCGGCACGGTCTGGTATTCCCACTTCTTGGTCATGGGGGCGACTGTAGCCGCTGCGGCCCGGGGGTCAGGCGGCCCACCACGGCCCTCGTTATCCACAGCCTCCCGCGTGCGTGTCGGCCGGACTGGTTAGTCTCGAAGACGTGAGCAGGCTCCAGGTCGTCAGCGGCAAGGGCGGGACCGGAAAGACGACGGTCGCCGCCGCACTCGCGCTGGCCCTCGCTACCGAGGGGAAGCGGACGCTTCTCGTGGAGGTCGAGGGCCGGCAGGGCATCGCACAACTCTTCGAGACGGAAGCACTTCCCTACGAGGAGCGGAAGATCGCGGTCGCTCCGGGCGGAGGCGAGGTGTACGCCCTCGCGATCGACCCCGAACTGGCCCTTCTGGACTATCTCCAGATGTTCTACAAGCTCGGCGGCGCGGGCCGGGCCCTGAAGAAGCTCGGCGCGATCGACTTCGCCACCACCATCGCGCCCGGGCTCAGAGACGTCCTGCTGACCGGCAAGGCGTGCGAGGCCGTGCGCCGCAAGGACAGGTCCGGGCGGTTCGCCTACGACCACGTCGTCATGGACGCCCCGCCGACCGGCCGCATCACCCGCTTCCTGAACGTCAACGACGAGGTGGCGGGCCTCGCGAAGATCGGCCCTATACACAATCAGGCGCAGGCCGTGATGCGGGTGCTGAAGTCGTCGGAGACGGAGGTGCACCTGGTGACGCTGCTGGAGGAGATGCCGGTCCAGGAGACCGCCGACGGCATCGCCGAACTCCGCGCGGCCCGGCTTCCGGTGGGCCGGGTCATCGTGAACATGGTCCGGCCGGAGGTGTTGGACGCGGCGGACCTGGAACTCGTACGGACCGTGGAGCGTTCATCGGTCGCACAGGCGCTCTCGGCGGCCGGACTGGGCGGGGCCCGGCGCGGCGGAAACGCCGAGAAGCTGGTGGACCCGCTGCTGGTCCAGGCCGCGGAGTACGCCGAGCGGTACACGCTGGAGCAGGAGCAGCGTGCGGTCCTGGGCGAGCTGGGCCTGCCGCTGCACGAACTGCCGCTGCTCGCGGAGGGCATGGACCTCGCGGGCCTGTACGAACTCGCCACCGAGCTGCGGAAGCAGGGGTTGTCATGAGTCCGGATCCGGCCGAGGAATCCGAGACGGCGGCGGGGCCCGAGCAGGGCCGTCGCCTCTCCCCCGCGCGCGTGCTGGACGTGGACCCGCTGCTGGACGACCCGAAGACCCGGATCGTCGTGTGCTGCGGCGCGGGCGGCGTCGGCAAGACGACCACCGCGGCGGCCCTCGGCCTGAGGGCGGCCGAGCGGGGCCGCAAGGTGGTCGTGCTGACCATCGACCCGGCCAAGCGGCTGGCCCAGTCGATGGGCATCGACTCCCTCGACAACGTGCCGCGCCGGGTGAAGGGCACCGATGGCGACGGCGAGCTGCACGCCATGATGCTCGACATGAAGCGCACCTTCGACGAGGTCGTGGAGGCGCACGCGGATCCCGACCGGGCCGCCGCGATCCTGGCGAACCCCTTCTACCAGTCGCTCTCGGCGGGCTTCGCGGGCACGCAGGAGTACATGGCGATGGAGAAGCTGGGCCAGCTGCGGGCGAAGGACGAGTGGGACCTGATCGTGGTCGACACCCCGCCGTCCCGCTCCGCGCTGGACTTCCTGGACGCGCCCAAGCGGCTCGGTTCCTTCCTGGACGGCCGGCTCATCCGCCTGCTGACCGCTCCGGCGAAGCTCGGTGGCCGCGCGGGGATGGCGTTCCTCAACGTCGGCATGTCGATGATGACCGGAACGCTGGGCAAGCTGCTGGGCGGTCAGCTGCTGAAGGACGTCCAGACGTTCGTGGCCGCGATGGACACCACCTTCGGCGGTTTCCGTACGCGCGCGGACGCCACCTACAAGCTCCTCCAGGCGCCCGGTACGGCGTTCCTGGTGGTGGCGGCGCCGGAGCGGGACGCGCTGCGCGAGGCGGCGTACTTCGTGGAGCGGCTGGCCGCGGAGGACATGCCGCTGGTGGGCCTGGTGCTCAACCGCGTCCACGGCAGCGGTGCCGGCCGGCTGTCGGCCGAGCGGGCGCTCGCCGCCGCGGAAAATCTTGAGGACCGCCGCATTGTCGATCAGGGGGGCGGGAAAGCTGGACTTCGTAACTCTCCCGACACGTACGGCAGTTCACAACCTCCCGCACCCGAGACCGCAGTCACCGCTTCCGAGGAAGGCTCCCCCGCCGACGCGGAACGCTCCGTCGACCGGCTCACCGCGGGTCTGCTCAGGCTGCATGCCGACCGCATGCAGCTGCTCTCGCGTGAGCAGCGCACGCGGGACCGTTTCACCGCCCGCCACCCCGAGGTGGCGGTGGTCGAAGTACCCGCGCTGCCCGGCGACGTCCACGACCTCGCGGGCCTGCGCGACATCGGGGACCGGCTGGCAGCCGGACACCCGGAGGACCTGTAGACCGCAGTCGGCTACGGCGGCGGTCGCGGGCGCGCACGGCCTGCGACGGAGGAAGCTCCGTACAGCACGGCCGTCGCGGACGCGTCGTGAGCGAGGGGCGCAGCTTCCCGCACGGCGGGCGCACGTGCGCGCACGCGGGCGGTGATGGCTTCCGCATCGCACGCGGGTGTCGGTTGCGGGAAGCGGGCTCGCCCGGACCATGGGCCCGGGATACGCCCCGGGTGGATGCCCGCGGGGGTGCCTCAGCTCACCGCCGCGTAGTTCTCGTACACCTCGTCGCTGTCGAGGGGGACGATCCCGACGCCCCGTTCGTACTCCGAGCGGGCGGTTTCCAGCAGCCTGCGCCACGAGGTGACGGTGGGCCGCCGGCGCAGCAGCGCGCGGCGCTCCCGCTCCGTCATGCCTCCCCACACGCCGAACTCGACGCGATTGTCCAGCGCGTCCGCCAGGCACTCGGTGCGTACCGGGCATCCGGTGCACACCGCCTTGGCCCTGTTCTGCGCTGCTCCCTGAACGAACAGTTCATCCGGATCGGTAGTGCGGCAGGCAGCCTGCGCACTCCAGTCGGTTACCCAGCCCATACCGGCGCCGTCCTCTCCCGAATCGAGGCTCCCCCACGGCGGCAGCGGCATATTCACCGCCGCCAGTTGAGGACGTTACGGAAGGTGGGGACAGCGCAACACCCCCTGCGGGCCCAATCTTGAATGGCCCGAACGGACTATGGGTAAGCGGCAGATCACCCGCGGGAGTGAGCTGGCGACATGCGTGATCATCCCGGCAAACCGGGACAGTCTTGGTACGTCACACCGGGGCGCCGGGCGACACACGCGGCGAAATCGGGCTGGTCCCCGAAGGAAGCGGGACGTTCCCTGCGGATCTCCGGCTGGGTCCGGAACGATTCGGGGTCGCCGGACGTACAGCTACATGACCGCACTGCTGTGACAGTTGAGAGCAGCTTAGGCCAAGGCCTGGGCGCGTGTCCGGCGAATGGGAACGCAGACCCCCCGCTTTGCCGTGCCGTGATGCGGTCGCTCCTTCGGAACGCTCAACAGTACGGATTAGGCTGCCCCCATGCCAAAGAAGCGCCCGGGCGGCGGTCTGTCGCCCATGCAGCAGGCCGCCAAGTTCCTCGGTGCCAGTGTGCTCGCCGGAGCCGTGATGGCCGGCATCGCGCTGCCCGCGGCCGGCGCACTGGGCCTCGCGGCCAAGGGCTCGGTCAAGAGCTTCGACGAGATCCCGGCCAACCTGAAGAGCCCCCGGCTGAGCCAGCGCACCACGATCCTGGACAACCAGGGCAAACAGATCGCGACCGTCTACTCCCGCGACCGTACGGTGGTCGACCTCAAGGACATCTCGCCGTACATGCAGAAGGCGATCGTCGCGATCGAGGACTCACGCTTCTACAAGCACGGCGCCGTCGACCTCAAGGGCGTACTGCGCGCCCTGAACAAGAACGCGCGGGAGGGCGGGGTCGCCCAGGGCGCCTCCACGCTCACCCAGCAGCTGGTGAAGAACTACTTCATCGAGGAGGCCGGCGACGACCCGACCAAGGTCGCCGAGGCCACCCAGCAGACCCTGGGCCGCAAGATCCGCGAGCTGAAGTACGCGATCCAGATCGAGGACAAGCTCGGCAAGAAGAAGATCCTCGAGAACTACCTGAACATCACCTTCTTCGGCGAGCAGGCCTACGGTGTCGAGGCCGCCTCCCAGCGGTACTTCTCCAAGCACGCCAAGGACCTGAACCTGCAGGAATCCGCGCTGCTGGCCGGCATCGTCCAGTCCCCGAGCCGGTACGACCCGGTGAACGACGAGGCGGAGGCCACCAAGCGGCGCAACATCGTCCTGCAGCGCATGGCGGAGCTGGGCGACATCTCCCAGAAGGAGGCCGACCAGGCCAAGGAGAAGCCGCTCGGCCTGCACACCAGCCGCGCCAAGAACGGCTGCATCACCGCGGTGAAGGGCGCCGGCTTCTTCTGTGACTACGTCCGCCAGGTCGTCCTCACCGACCCGGTCTTCGGCAAGACCAGGGAGCAGCGGGCCAGGCTCTGGGACCAGGGCGGCCTGACGATCCGTACCACGCTCGACCCGCAGGCCCAGAAGTCCGCGCAGGCGTCCATCAAGGACCACGTCTACAAGAGCGACGCCGTGGCCACCGCCGCGACCATCGTCGAGCCCGGCACCGGCAAGATCCTCGCGATGGGCCAGTCCCGCCCGTACGGCGTCAACGTCAAGAACGACGAGACGACGATCAACCTGTCCGTCAACTCGGACATGGGCGGCGGCGCCGGGTACCAGCCCGGTTCCACGTTCAAGCCGATCGTGGCCGCGGCGGCCGTCGAGGGCGGCAAGCCCCCGACACAGGAGTACTCCTCGCCGTACGAGATGCCGTACCCGAGCCCGGTGTCCGCCTGCAACGGCAAGCTGTGGCGCGACGACCCGAACAAGCCGACCAAGCTCACCAACGAGAACGAGTCGGAGCGCGGCCCGTACGCCATGAAGGAGGCGACCGCCAAGTCGGTCAACACCTACTACGTGCAGCTGATCAGCGACATCGGCATCTGCCCGGTCGTCGACCTGGCCAAGAAGATGGGCGTGCAGCGCGCGGACGGCCGCAAGATCCAGCAGGCGCCGTCCATCGCGCTCGGCACCCAGGAGGTGTCCCCGCTGACCATGGCGAACGCGTACGCCACCTTCGCCGCGCGCGGGATGTACTGCACCCCGGTCGCCATCGAGTCGATCACCCAGAAGGTCGGCAGCGACCAGAAGTCCCTGGAGGTGCCGAAGTCGACCTGCTCGCGGGCGATGTCGGAGAACACCGCGGACACGGTCAGCACGCTCCTCAAGGGCGTGGTCGAGGACGGCACGGGCCAGGAGGCCGGTCTCGGCAGCCGCCCGAGCGCGGGCAAGACGGGTACGACGGACGAGCGCTTCGCGGCCTGGTTCGTCGGCTACACCCCGAACATGGCGGGCGCGGTCTGGGTCGGCGACCCGCAGCACAAGCGCAAGATGACCAACATCACCATCGGCGGCGTCCCGCACGACAAGGTCTACGGCGGTGAGGTCCCCGGCCCGATCTGGCGCGACATGATGAGCGGCGCCCTCGAGGGCAAGCCGGTGGAGGAATTCCACCTGATCGACATCCCCGACCCCGTCCACGAGGGTGATGACCGGGGAAAAGGCCGAAGGGGGACGGACGACGGCAACAACGGGGACACGGCGGGACAACTGATCGGCGGACTGATCGGCGGACCGACGGACGGGGGAGCGACGGGCACGGCAGCCACGGGTGACACCACCGCCGGCGCGCTCGGCGGCACCTTCCCGACTCCGACGTTCTCCATCCCCGAGAACTTCATCCAGGGCCAGGGGAACGGCGGGAACAACGGAAACGGGAACGGGGGCGGCCCGGGCTGACCGGCGCACGGTACGACGGCGGGGCCGCACCCTTGGGTTGGGGTGCGGCCCCGTCGTCGTGGTCGTGGAGGTCCGGCCCCGCCGTCGTGGTCGTGGAGGTCCGGCTTCGCCGTGGTGGTCGTAGGCGGCCGTGCGGGTGTGGTCGTGGAGGGGGCGGCCGGGCCGGTCGTAGATCCGATACTCGGCCACCCTGCGACCCGGCGCCCAGCCCTCGACCCGGCGTCCAGCCCTCGACCTGGCGCTCAGCCCTGGACCCGGCGCTACGACCCGGCGCCCAGCCCTGGACCCGGTGCTCAGCCCTGGAGGAGCTTCTTCACCGCGGCGGCGACCCGGCCGCCCTCGGCCTGGCCGGCCACCTTCGGGTTCACGATCTTCATGACGGCGCCCATGGCCCGCGGCCCCTCGGCGCCGGCCGCCTTGGCCTCCTCCACGGCCTGGGCGACGATCGCGTTCAGCTCCTCGTCGGACAGCTGCTTGGGCAGGTACTCGGCGAGCAGCTCGCCCTCCGCCTTCTCCCGCTCGGCCTGCTCGGCCCGGCCGCCCTGCGCGAAGGCCTCGGCCGCCTCGCGGCGCTTCTTCGCCTCACGGGTGATCACCTTGAGGACCTCGTCGTCGGACAGCTCCCGCTTCTCCTTGCCCGCGACCTCCTCCTTGGTGATCGCGGTGAGCGTCAGCCGGAGCGTCGAGGAGCGGAGCTCGTCGCGCTCCTTGATCGCAGCGTTGAGGTCGTCCTGCAGCTTCGACTTGAGCGTGGTGGTCATGGCCCGATTGTCGCAGGTGCACGACCGTTCACGCCCGCGCATTTAACCGGGCGGGCGGTCTCGCCACACCCAACCGGTCTGACACGATGGGCACATGCGCGCGCGATACGGAATCCCCCTTGGCATCGTGGCGGCCGGCGCCGCCGGCCTGGTGTACGCGGCGGGCTTCGAGGCCCGTTCCTTCCGACTCCGGCGGGTCACCGTCCCCGTCCTGCCCCCGGGCATGCGCCCGCTGCGTGTGCTGCAGGTCTCCGACATCCACATGGTGAGCGGCCAGCGCAAGAAGCAGCGCTGGCTGCAGTCACTGGCCGGACTGCGCCCCGACTTCGTGATCAACACGGGCGACAACCTGTCGGACCCCGAGGGCGTCCCCGAGGTCATGGACGCGCTCGGCCCGCTGATGGAATTCCCGGGTGCGTACGTCTTCGGCTCCAACGACTACTACGGTCCCAGGCTCCGCAACCCGGCCCGCTACCTGCTGGAGAAGACGAGCGGACGGCACGGCCTGAACGGCAACCCGCCGGTGGTCGGCGCGGTCCACAACCCGTGGGAGGACCTGCGGGACGGCTTCGACGCGGCGGGCTGGCTGAACCTGACGAACACCCGGGGGGTCCTCAAGATCGAGGGCGCCTCCATCGAGCTGACCGGCCTGGACGACCCGCACATCAAGCGGGACCGCTACGCCCAGGTGGCCGGCGGCCCGTCCGGTACGTACGACTTCTCGCTCGGCGTGGTCCACGCGCCGTACCTGCGCGTACTGGACGCGTTCACGGCGGACGGCTACCCCCTGGTCCTGGCCGGCCACACCCACGGCGGCCAGCTGTGCATCCCCTTCTACGGCGCCCTGGTCACCAACTGCGACCTGGACACGGACCGCGTGAAGGGCCTCTCCACGCACACGGCGGAGGGCCACACCTCCTACCTCCACGTCTCAGCAGGCTGCGGCACCAGCCGCTACACCCCGGTCCGCTTCGCCTGCCCACCGGAGGCGACGTTGCTGACGTTGGTGGGGCGGGAGTAGCTGACGCTGGTGGGGCGGGAGTAAGGGAGACGCCGGGAGCCGCACGGGAGCCGGGGAGGGCCTGCTCGTGCGGCGGGCTGGCTCGGGTGGGTAGCCGGGTGGCTGGGCAACTGGGCGAAGGGGACGGCCGGAGGCCGGGCGAGACAGCTGGAACGCCAGGCGCGGCAGCCGGAGGAACAGCCAGAAAACCGGACGAGAGAGCGGGACGGCCAGGCTGACCCGGACGGCCGTACCTCCCCCGGACGAGCCAGGTCAGGCCGGACAGCCGTAACCCACCTGGACGAGTCCACCTGGCCGCACCACTCCCCCGCTCCTAGCGTGAGGGCATGACCGCCCCGATACCCAGGGAGATCCCGGAGCTGCCCGCGGTCCCGGGTCCGCCCCTGCTGCTGCCCGCCCCGGTCCCGGCCACGGCGGTGGTGGCCCCGGTCCGCCGCCCCCTGGCCGCGGTGTTCCGCCTCCTGACCGCCGTGGCGGCGGCAGCCGGCGTCGCCCTGGAATGCCTGCTGGGCCCCACGGCCCGGATCCTGAGCCACTTCAGCGTCCAGGCCGGCGTCCTGCTGGCCGTGGTCATGTTCCTGTCGGCGAGACGGGCCTGGCAGGCCCGCCGCCCGCTCCCGTCGGCAGTGACAGGCGCCACACTCCTGTACGCCCTGACCGCCGCGCTGGTCTACCACCTGCTCCTGGGCCACACGACGCCCCCGTTCTCCATGACCGGCGCGACGACGGTCCCGGAACGCTGGCACGCCCAGTGGGCGGCCCTCCAGATCCTCCACACGCTGGTACCGGCGGCAGCCCTGCTGGACTGGCTCCTGCTCACGCCCGCGGCCCGCCTGCACCTCCGCCAGACGGCGGCCTGGCTCCTCTACCCCCTGGCGTACCTGACCTTCTCCCTCACCAGGGCTGCCTTCCTCCCACCCACCAGCCCGTCCCGCTACCTCTATCCCTTCCTGGACGCGGCCGCCCACGGCTACCGCGGCACCCTGGCCAACGCCCTCCTCCTGGGCCTCGCGATCTACGCCCTGGCCGTCCTCCTGGTAGCCCTCGACCACACCCGCCCGACCCCGGTCCGCCACCGCGCCTGAAACCGGATTTCGTCCAGAGCCACCGGTGGGCTAAAGTAAACGACGTCGCCGCGACAAGCAGCGACACCGGGGTGTAGCGCAGCTTGGCAGCGCGCTTCGTTCGGGACGAAGAGGTCGTGGGTTCAAATCCCGCCACCCCGACAGCCGAAATAGCAGATCAGCCACCTCCCAACGTTGGGAGGTGGCTGATCTGTTTCTGCGTGCGTGTCTGTCTGCGTGACTAACGCTTTCCGCGTGTCTACGACCTCCGCTCCCTCATACCGAAGATCCCGTCCATGATCACGACACCGGTCTGGATCACGGGCCGGATCTGCTTCCGGTAGACCTCCTCGGTCACGGCGGTCCCGGAATGACCGACGAGCCGCGAGATCTCCTCCAGTGGGACACCCCGGTCGGAGAGCAGGGACACGAAGCTGTGCCGCAGCTCCCTCGGCGTCCACTCGTCCGGGTTGATCCCGTCGATGCCCTTGAGCGCCTGGCGGAAGGCACGGCGGACGTTGGCGGCATCGAGAGGCTTGCCCACGGCCGAGGAGAAGACGAGGCCGTGTTCCTCCCAGGCGTCATCAGCGGCGAGCCGGTCCGGCCCCTGGTCCTCGAACTGCTGCCAGAGAGCGTCCACGCAGCGCGCCGGCAGGGCGAGCGTGCGCCGGGACTTCCGGGTCTTCGTGTCCCCGCTCCTCCGGACCGACCGCCGGACGGCGATGTGCAGAGGCTGCGGCGGGTCGAGGTCCGGCCGGCCGTTCAGGAAGACGTGGTCCCAGGCGAGGGCCCGCAGTTCCTCGGACCAGGCGAAAATTCGGTTTCAACCTTTACTGTGCGGCAGCGCTCTGAAGAGGGGTGACAGGACACGGCCCCTTGACGGGGTCTGGAGAGGAGAGCAGATGCCGGAGAACGGCCGAGGCTCCGAAGCGTCGCAGGGATCCCAGGCGCCCGAGAGCTTTGAGGCCTTCGCCCAGGCGAGCCAGAGACGGTTGTACAGGACCGCGTACCTGCTGTGCGGGGACCCGGACACGGCCCGGGACCTGACGCAGACCACGCTCGCCAAGCTGTTCCAGCACTGGCGGAGGGCGAGTGCCGCCGACCACATCGAGGCCTACGCCAGGACCGTGCTGACCCGCACCTACCTGGCCGAGCGGCGGCGGCGCCTGCGGGACCTGCTGGCGCACTCCCGCCCCGACACCCGGTCCGCGCCCGACCACACCGATCTGCGCGTGACGCTGATGTCGGCACTCGCTGGGCTGCCGCCCAGGGCGCGAGCCATGGTCGTGCTGCGGTACTGGGAGGACCAGAGCGTCGAGTCCGTCGCCGAGCTCTTGAAGTGCAGCGAATCCACAGTCAAGAGCCAGTGTTCACGCTCCCTGGCAAAGCTGCGCGCCCAACTGGGCGAGGCCCACGTCTACGCCACGGGGAGCTGAGGAACCGCCATGAACGACAACATCACCGAGGAAGACCGCCGCAGCGCCCTGCTGGTCAGGAACGCGATGGACAGTGCAGTGGCGGAACTGCCCGCGCCACACGACCTGGTTCCCGCCGCCGTTACCCAGGGCCGGCGCCGCAAGACGCGTGCCCGTCTCGCCACCGCCGCCGGGATCACCTGCGTGGCCGGGGCCGTGCTCTTCGGCTCCCTGACACTTACCGCCGGGGGCGACGCCGACAGGACGGTCCGTCCTGCCACGAGCAGCACCCCCTCGCCACACCAGTCCGTCCAGCCGGAGCCCTACCGCACGCCGATCCACATCGACCCCACGAGCGACGACGAACGGGCCATGACCAACCTGCCCCCCACAGAGCGGAAACGGCGAGCGCAGTTCCAGCAAAAGGCGGCTGTCCTCCTCGACAAACTGCTGCCGGACGCTGTCGGCCTGATCCGGCCGGTCGACCTCGACGTGTCGCGCTACCAGGGCGAGATCACAGACGGGAAGGTGTTCACCATCATCTTCTCCGTACGGCCCTCCGGCGACGGCCCGGACTCGAAGCACTGCCCCTCCGCTGCTCTTGCCGCCAAGGGCGGAAGCTGTAAGCAGGCCACGCTGCCAGGCGGCATCAAGGCCACATCGCTCCGCGTGATCACCGACTCGTCCGAGACCATGTCCACCGACGTCCACTTCCGCTACGGACGCAGCGATGTCTACGTCTCCATCGAACCGGACGTGAACGCCAAGGCCTCCGCCCCCGTCACCAGCGAGGAACTGCTCGCGGCTGTGGGTGACTCCCGCTTCCTCGACCTGGTGCGGTACGCCGACGAACACCCGATGCAGAAGAAGCAGACCACCATCGCGGGCGGCTGAAAGCGGGTGGCGGTGTTGAGGCCAGGACCGATGCAGCAGTGAAGTACAGCAACCACAGCAACCGCCCCCGTTCGACAGCGTCCTTACAACCCCGAAGCTCGACCGGTACGACCCTCACCGACCGCTCCACAGAGAGCTACGGATCAGAAGGCGGACGGGCTGGTCCTGTGCCAGCCCGTCTCAATCGTGATGCCGCGGACGCAGACGTCCCGCAGTGCTCCGTCTGCGAGGAAGTGTTCCGGCCGGTACCCGAGTTCATCATCCCAGCGCCGGCCCTCACGCCTTGTGGCCCGGTACGAGGGGACGGAATGCGGCGAGGGCGGCTTCCCAGTCAGATGCGACCGGGTCTTCCGGAGGGAGGGCGGGACCTAGGTCCTCTGCCGCGCGTAGCACAGTGGAGGCGAACTCCGGCGCCGTCGTCCGTGCGACGACTCCGTCCTTACCGGCGACCGACAGGCCGTCTTTGGTCCGTCGCACGGCAAGGCCGAAGGAGGTGCCGGCACCGGTGAAGCTCAGCATGCGGGCGTTGTCCCGGAGAAAGGCACCCAGGCTGTCCAGCAACTGGACGACCGAAAGGTAGATCATCATGCCCTGATCGGGGACATGGCCGGCCGAGTCGGCCGTGCCGAGATCCCCGGTGACGGCCATGTCACCCAGATCGAACCCGCCGGCGTCGCCTTGGCCGGATCGTACGGTGAACCGCACAGTGATCACGGGGTCTACCTCTTTGCCTATCGGAAAGAAGACAGTGATCCGGTTTCGGCCTCCGGGCCGACACACCGTCGGCCTTCTCAGCCGCACGGAGTGATGATCTCCCAGTCCTTTGCGGAGTCCCCAGTCAGCAGGTACTCGCTCAGATACATGTCTGTGTCCTCCTGGAGGTCGTCCTCCAGTTCCCAGACGGACTCGCACTCGGGGCAGAGGAAGAACCTCTGACCCGTGTCCTTGCGCTCGTAACAGCGCACCCAGTCCTGGCCGCAGTGCGCACAGGCGACCTTGTCCATCAGTTCCAGCTCCTCGGGAAGGCCGTGATCACTTCGTTGCCGTGTTCGACGGTGATCGAAACGTACAGACCCGGGGGTCCGACCAGGTGCCGGGATGGCGGACGTATGCCGAGGGGTTGGGGGACGGCTTCAGGCCCAGGGGGTCCTGGCTGAGGTAACAAGCTGTCTCGGGGTCGTAGTGCTCGTCAGACCGAGCACCAGGATGCCCGCCGCACTCTCGATCTTCTTCTGCTGCGGCTTGTAGGCACCGCCGAACTTGTCGCCCTGCTCGTCGTGGCCCCAGGGCTCACCCAGGCCGTCCAGTGTCTGGATCAGCGTGGTCAGCGCCTTGCTCAGATCGATGGCCCCCTGATGGAAGGCCGGAGCCGCCGCCTTGATGTCGGCGGTCTTGATGTCCAGGACCTTGCCGGGCACCTTGCCGTCGCCCACCGGTGAACCCCCGTTCGCAGTCGCGGTATCCGACCATAGGGCAGACGGGTAAAGGAAGTGTCATGCGGTCCTGCGCCTCCGCCAGGACTCGGGTCGAAACGGGTGGCGCGTAGGCGTGCAGAGCCCTTCGGGCGCACGCGCTGGGAGCCATCCGGGAGCCAACCTGCTCCCCGAGCCCCTTCCAGGCCACGCAACACCAGTCGAAAACACCCCACTGAGCTGCGGAAACGCCGTCGAAGCCGACAGCCTCACCAACCGAACCTCATGCGGGACGTAGCGGTTCCTGCACTCCGCTGCCGCACATACATCAGAGGCCCATTCACGAGCGGCGTGCGGTCAGCTGTTGAGCTTGGCCGCCTGCATGTCGGTCAGCCGGCGGACGTAGAGGGCGGCGCCGTAGCCGCGGGCCATCGTCGCCCGAATTGATGCAATTCGGGCAAGTTGCTTAGTTGCAGGGCTACTTCACACTACTACTGCGTCCATCAAGGGAAAATCAGCGTCACAAGCATTCCCACCGCCACCCCGTTAGCATGTTCGAGCCAACGCCGACTGCCCCTCCGTCCGACATCCGAATCCACGCCACCCGGCCCGAAAATGGCCTGGTCAACCACACAACAAATCGGGCCAGACAGTTGACAAATAGAGCATCGCGGATGTTTTCGCGAATAAACGGGAGAACCGCACCCACCGTATGGCGTCGACCACGCGCGATACTGTGGGCCACGGCTGGTGTGGGGGTACTCGGCTTCCTCATCGCGCTGGAGATCGTCGCGCGTCGCGGCGCCGGCATACCGGGGCCGTTGACCGAGCAGGCGAAAGAGACGGTATTCGCCCCGAAGCCGGGGCCGCTGTACGCCGGTCTGGCATTGACGATGGTGGTGCTCACCTGGCGGCAACGGTTCATCGCGGCTGGTGCCGCGATCGGCATCGACGTCGTCTTCGTACTGGTGCGATGGGCGATCGGCGCCAAGGTGACCGACGGTCATTCCTTCGGCAACGGCGCCTTGTGGGTGATGCTGGGTTACGCGGTCGTCGCCGTCACACGCCGCAGCGGCCGCGAACGTGTCCTGCTGCTGAAGGGCGTCGGGCTGGGCCTGCTCCTGGCGGCCGGCCGCAAGACGGGTGACACCTGGCTGCTCATCACATCGAAGACCCGCCCGGCCGTGCTCGACCAGTACGTGGCAACCGCCGACCAAGCGCTGGGCAATCCCTCCTGGCTGGCGGGCCGGATCGTCAACGCCACCGGCCCGATCGGCACCCACCTCCTCGGCCTGGTCTACGCGCAGCTCGCGGTGGCCGCGGTCGTCGTCGCGCTGTACCAGCTGCGCAACGTGCGGGCCGAAGGCCGCTTCCCGCGCCATCATCTGGTGCGCACCTTCCTGGTGATCGGCCTCCTCGGGCCGGGCATCTACATGCTCTTCCCGGTGGTCGGGCCGGTCTTCGCCTACGGCCCGGGCGCCTCCGGCACCGGCGGCGTGGAGTGGGCCGTGGCCAACCTGTGGCCGCACACGCCACCGCCCCTCAGTGCCCCGCACCCGATGCTCTACGACGGGATCACGCCTCGTAACTGCATGCCCAGCCTGCACACGGCGTGGGCCACCGCGATCTTCATCCATACCCGCCAGGGCCCACGGATCTTGCGGTACGCGGGCACGTTCTGGCTGACCGCCACGCTCGCCGCAACACTCGGCTTCGGTTACCACTACGGCACGGATCTCATCGCCGGCGTGGTGTTCGCGCTCACCATCGAGGCAGCTCTGCGCTCTTTCGACCGCGGCTGGCATCGGTCGGGGATCCAGTTCGTCACGTACGGGACGATGGTCTTCGCCACGCTCCTGGTGTCCTATCGCTATCTGCCGGTGCAGATGGCCGAACACGCGTGGGTGTGCGGACCACTTCTCGTTCTGGCGATGGCCTCGGTGATCCACGGCTACGTACGCGTCACCGCACTCTGGGAACCGAAGGCCGCGCCGGCACGACGATCCGAACGGCAACCCGAGCTGGTGTGAGACGTCCCGGCAGGTGTCACCATGGTGGCCCGCCGCCTCCCCGCTGGGAGAATGCGGGCGAATCGCCTTTTACCCATTCGACTTTCACCGGATCCCGCCCCCCGTGCTCGGGTGATGCCCGATGATGGGCGGGTCATGACCGCACTTCGTACGGCACCGCCCCGAGCGCCGCTCCCCGTCGTACGGGCCGTCGTGTTCGCGGTCGTCGGGACGGTGCTGGGGGTGAGCGCACACCACCTCGTCACCGACGGGCCGGTGCCGTGGCGGCAGAGCGGGGCCGCGGCTGCGGTGCTGTTCGCCCTGGGGCTCCTGGGCGCTCAGCGTCCGCGTTCCCTGACCGCCGTGGTGACGACGTGCGGGGCGACGCAGGCGGGACTGCATCTGTGGCTCATGACGCAGCGCCCCGGCGGTACGGCACCCGTGGTCATGCCGGGTCATACGCATCGTGTTGCCGGCGCACCCGGAGCCCGGCACGAGCGGTTGCACGACTCCCTCGCGATGACAGCGGCACACGCGTCCCTGGCGATGACAGCCCTGCACGCGCTCGCGGCCGTCCTGGTCGCCGTGCTGCTGCACCGAGCGGACGCCGCCTGCTGGGCGCTGGCACGTGGCCTGACGACCGCGATCGACGTCGTACGACGGCACATCGGCACGGCCTGGGAACTGCTCACCCTGCGGGCCGCTTGGGCGGCGGAGGCCGGGTTGCCCCTGCTGCGCACCTGGGAGGAACGCCTCTCCTGGCAGGGAACTGCGCTCGCGGACGTGGTGGTGCGAAGGGGCCCTCCCCGCGCGGGACTCTCTCGCCCCTTCTGACCATGCCGGGACGGCCGTTCGACCGTCCCGCAGTACCCCACGCCTGGAGACATCCATGCTTCGTGCCATCACCAAGCACCGCACCGCCCGCCGCGTGGCCGTACCGGCCGCCGTGGCCGCGACGGCGGTTCTGCTCACCGCGGGCCCGGCTGCCGCCCACGTCGAGGTCAAGTCCGAGCAGGCGCAGGCCCTGGCCGAGAACGTGAAGATCGAATTCGATGCGGAGTCGGAGTCCGCCACCGCTGGAATCACCAAGATCCGCGTGGCTCTCCCGAAGGGCATCGCACCCGCCGACGTCACCTACGGTGAGGGGCCCAAGGGCTGGAAGTTCACCGCTGACAAGGACGGCTACACCGTCGGGGGCCCGGCGGTGAAGGTCGGCGAGAACGCCGAGTACTCCATCGTCGTCAAGCAGCTCCCCGACGCCGAGGAGCTGGCGTTCAAGACGCTGCAGACCTACGGCGACGGCCGCACCGACCGCTGGATCGAGCTGGACGACAACGGCGAGAACCCCGCACCGGTCCTCAAGCTGAAGGCCGCGGCGCCGGGCGCCAAGCCGGCCCACCCGTCTCCCAGCCGGACCGCGCCGGCCTCCCCCTCGGCGTCCGCGCAGGCGACGACGCCCACGGCCTCCCCCGTCTCGCAGGAGAAGGGGGACGACGACGGCGGGCTGTCGACCGGTGCGTGGGTCGGCATCGGCATCGTGGCGGTCGTCGTAGCGGGCGGCGCCGTGTATCTCGTGCGGCGCCGGGGCGGCACGTCCGCAGGGTGACGTCGGCGGCCGGCTCGTAGCGGGTACGGGCCGGCGCCATCGGCTACCTGACGTGCTCGGTGCGCCGCAGCTCGGGCCGGCCGTGCCGGATCAGGCGAACGGCGGTGCCTCGGCCGTGGCGTTCAGCGCCGTCACCACGGTCTGCTCCTCGAAGTCGAAGTGGGACTCCAGGCGGCCGGCCAGCTCCTCCAGTTCGGCGCGCAGCCGGACCGGGTCGGACTGGCCGGGCACGAAGCCCTCGACGAGCGCCTGGATGGAGTCCTGGAGCCGGGCCACCACCTCGTGCTGCTCGCTCAGCTGGGCCAGTGCCGGAGCGAGCGCGGGGAACTGCGCGGCCAGCGAGGGGAAGACGGCCATGTCCTCGCCGGTGTGGTGCCGGCGCAGCGCGCCGCAGAAGCCGAGGCAGTGGGTGCGCATCTGCTGGGCGAGGTCCTGCGGGGTGGCCTCGACGGTCTCCGCCGTGCCGTCGATCACCCGGTCCGCCTGCTCGCGCAGCGTCCTCAGCTCGCCGCGCAGCCAGTCGTGCACCTCGACGATCCAGTCCCCCATGCCCTTCACCCGCTCCTCGCCGGGCCGGGGCTCGATCCGGTGCAGCACGACGACCGGGATCTCACGGGTGGTCCTGGCCTGGTGGTCGCCGTACCCGGGGGCCTCGGCCACCACCCGTTCGAAGAGCCGGTCGCGTTCGGCGCCCTGCGGGACGGCGGCGATGGCCCGGTAGGTCTCCTCGCCGGTCTCGACCGTCACGATGGGGTTCCTGCGGACGTTGTGGTACCAGCCGGGATGCCGGTCCGATCCGTTCGCTGATGCGACGACGACGCCCTTGCCGTCGAGGACGAGGTAGCCGAGGGGGGTCTCCCGGGGCAGTCCGGTCCTGGCCCCGGTCGTGGTCAGCACGGTCAGCGACCAGCCCTCGAACATGCCGGTCATCCTGCCGTTGTTCGCGCGGAACTCGGCGATGATCCGCCGCTGGAAGTCGTCGACGTCGAAGCCGGACCCGTTGTTCTCGGCCTGTTCCTTGCTCATGCGCTTCCTTTCGGATTCCATCCGGAAAGGAGGGCGGCTGCACAGGAGGACAACACAAAAAAACCCGCATGCCTACGCAGTGGAGTGGGCGCAGTGAACCCCCGCTTCAGGGGTTGACGAAACTGCGAGAGACGGACGTGCCGGTCCCTGTGCTGGCTGAGTAGCCGCTACCTCCATACGTAGGCCCATACGGGGCTCACCCAGACTGTAACGTTGATCATCAGCGGGTCGCAAGGCCGGCCGCCGGGCACCCGGCGCGGTCGGCCGGTCCTCAAGTCGCCCTCCGTCGCGGGGCTTTGCTCAGGCAATCCAGCGATCTGATAGCCCTCGCCTGCCACCGCACGCACGGCCTGGACGTCCGGGTGACCCGCTGCTCCGAACAACCACGGTCACCACCAGTTCCCCGAGAGGACCGCAGGGGGCACGAGCGCCGGTACACGGTCGGCTGGACCGAGATCCGCACGGAGTCGGGGTCCATCCCGCGAGTGCGGTTCGCGGAGGGTGGCCACGACCGTGCGCTGGTACCGCGAGCACCGCGCCTGGTGGGAACCGCTGACGGCCCGGGTCTGACCGCTCCGGGCGGCGACCGGAGCGAGCGGCGCGGCCCCGCGCGGGCACGCCGGTCAGGACGCGGTGCGGCCCCGGCCCCGCCTGGCCAGGGTGATCACACCGGAGACGGCGGCGGTCCCGGCGAGGCTGCCGGTCAGGACCAGACCCACGCCGATCGCGAAGAGGCCGCTGGCGTCGTCCGACCAGTCGTACCAGGCCGCTGCCGTCAGCCCGGCCGTGGTGCCGAGGACCGCGCTCACCGTGCGGCCACGGGACACGGCCCAGTACACCGGCGCCGGCAGCGTCAGCACCAGCCCGATCACCTGCCAGGCCTCGTACGGGCCGGTCGTCGAGCCGTCCGGGTGCACGTCCGGCTGCTGGTCCCAGCCCAGCCAGGCGGCCCAGGCCGCCACGGCGACCAGGACCGGCACCAGGGCCGGCAGGGCGCGGGAGGCGGATGTCAGCAGTCGTCGGCGCATGCCACCAGCCTCTCGTCCCGCACCGGCACCCGCCAGAGCGAAGGTACTCAGGTGTGGCCGAGTACCCTCGCGCGACCGGGATCTAGGCTTCCAGACATGAAGGAAGCCCCGTTGAACTTCTGGTCGCTCTACAGCCACGGCTTCGCGCGCATCGCCGCGTGCACGGGCCACACCGTCATCGCCGACCCGCACGCCAACGCCGAAGCGGTGCTGCGCCAGGCCCGCGGCTGCGCGGACGAGGGCGTCGCCGTCGCCGTCTTCCCCGAGCTGGGCCTCACCGGCTACTCGATCGAGGACCTGCTGCTCCAGGACGCCCTCCTCGACCAGGTCGAGGCGGCCCTCGGCACCGTCGTCGCCGGATCGGCCGAACTGCTGCCGGTACTGGTCGTCGGCGCCCCGTTGCGCCACCGCAACCGGATCTACAACTGCGCGGTGGTGGTGCACCGGGGCCGGATCCTCGGTGTCGTACCGAAGTCGTACCCGCCGAACTACCGGGAGTTCTACGAGCGCCGGCAGATCGCCGACGGCCACGACGAGCGGGGCGGCACCATCCGGGTCGCCGGCGCCGAGGTGCCGTTCGGCGTGGACCTGCTGTTCGCCGCCCAGGACGTGCCCGGCCTGGTGCTGCACACGGAGATCTGCGAGGACATGTGGGTGCCGGTGCCGCCGAGCGCCGAGGCCGCCCTCGCCGGGGCGACCGTGCTGGTCAACCTCTCCGGCAGCCCGATCACCGTCGGCCGGGCCGAGGACCGCAAGCTGCTGTGCCGCTCGGCGTCCTCCCGCTGCCTCGCCGCCTACGTCTACGCGGCGGCCGGCCTCGGCGAGTCGACCACCGACCTGTCCTGGGACGGGCAGACCATGATCTACGAGAACGGGGTGCTGCTCGCCGAGTCCGACCGCTTCCCGGTCGGCGACCAGTACGCGGTCGCCGACGTCGACCTCGACCTGCTGCGGCAGGAGCGGCAGCGGATGGGCACCTTCGACGACAACCGCCGGGCCCACGCCGCCCGCACCGGGGACTTCCGGACCGTCTCCTTCGAGCTGGACCCGCCGCGCACCGACCTCGGGCTGCGCCGCCGCGTCGAGCGGTTCCCGTTCGTGCCCGCCGACCCCGAGCGGCTCGCCCTGGACTGCTACGAGGCGTACAACATCCAGGTCGCCGGCCTCCAGCAGCGGCTCGCGGCGATCGGCGGACCGAAGGTCGTCATCGGCGTGTCCGGCGGGCTCGACTCCACCCACGCGCTGATCGTCGCCGCCCGGGCGATGGACCGCGCCGGCCGGCCGCGCAGCGACATCCTCGCCTTCACCCTGCCCGGCTTCGCCACCAGCGACCACACCAAGGACAACGCCCACAAGCTGATGCGCGCGCTCGGCGTCACCGCCGCCGAGCTGGACATCACGCCGACCGCGCGGCTGATGCTCCAGGAGATCGGCCACCCCTTCGCCTCCGGCGAGCCGGTGTACGACGTCACCTTCGAGAACGTCCAGGCCGGCCTGCGCACCGACTACCTCTTCCGGCTGGCCAACCAGCGCGGCGGCATCGTCCTCGGCACCGGCGACCTCTCGGAGCTGGCGCTCGGCTGGTCGACGTACGGCGTCGGCGACCAGATGAGCCACTACAACGTCAACTCCGGGGTGCCGAAGACCCTGATCCAGCACCTGATCCGCTGGGTCATCAGCAGCGAGCAGTTCGACGACGAGACCGGCAAGATCCTCGCCGCGATCCTGGACACCGAGATCAGTCCGGAGCTGGTGCCGGGCGAGGAGATGCAGTCCACCGAGTCGAAGATCGGCCCGTACGCGCTGCACGACTTCACCCTCTTCCAGGTGCTGCGCTACGGCTTCCGCCCGTCGAAGATCGCCTTCCTGGCCTGGCACGCCTGGCACGACCCGGAGACCGGCGCCTGGCCGCCCGGCTTCCCGGAGGCCAAGCGGGTCGCGTACGACCTGGCCGAGATCCGGCACTGGCTGGAGGTCTTCTGCCGCCGCTTCTTCGCGTTCTCCCAGTTCAAGCGCTCGGCGATGCCGAACGGCCCGAAGGTCTCGGCCGGCGGCTCCCTCTCCCCGCGCGGCGACTGGCGCGCCCCGTCCGACGGCAACGCCAGGGCGTGGCTGGGCGACCTGGCCCGCTTCGACTTCGACGCCGCCGGAGCCGCAGCCGGGCGGTAGCCGGCGGCACCGGCTCAGGTGTTCCAGGTCTCGTCGTACGGATCGGGCGGGGCCTGGACCGGCCGGGTCGAGGTGACCTTCAGATAGGGGATGGGGCCGTCGTTGACCGGGTCGCGGGTCAGGCGGGGGGTGTAGGTGCCCGTGACCTCCAGCCAGGCGTCCGGGCGCAGGACCGGCGGCAGCTCGCCGGTCAGCGCGATCTTCACCGGCTGGGCGTCCGCGGCGCAGCAGTTGAGGGCCATGCGGACCAGGTAGGGCCGGCCCGCCCGGTCCAGGGCGAGGAAGCCGGTGACCCTTACCGGGCGGCCGTGCAGGGAGCGGCCGTGGCCGTAGGCCGCGCGGGAGGCGTAGTCCACGACCGACAGCGGCACCGGGTCGCCGGCCGGCAACGGGCCGTAGGCGTACGGCTTCTGCAGCGCCGTACCCGAGCGCAGGGCGCTGTACGAGCCGAGGGCCGGCGGGGCGATCAGGATCAGCGCGAGGAGGGGCAGCAGGAGGAGCCAGGACACGCGCGGCTCGGGGTGCGCGTGTCCCGGCCCGGACCGGCCGGCGCGGCGGCGCTCGTACCAGGCCGTCGCCACGGCCGCCGCGATCAGGACCACGCCGGAGGCCAGCAGGAGGGGGCGCAGGCCGGCCTTGACGTAGCGCAGGTACAGGTCGGTGGCGCCGGCGTGCAGCAGGGCGGCGCCGAGCAGGAACAGGACGGCCGCCTGGGCCTGGCGGTTCACAGCAGCACCGCCCCGGTCAGCACGGCGCCCGTGACGGCCAGCGCGAAGGTGGCGGGCGCGAACCGGAGCGCGAAGGCACGGCCGAAGGTGCCGGCCTGCATCGCGAACAGCTTGAGGTCGATCATCGGGCCCACCACCAGGAACACCAGCTTGGCCGTCGGGGAGAACTGGGTGAGGGAGGCCGCGACGAACGCGTCCGCCTCCGAGCAGATGGACAGCAGGACGGCCAGGACGGCCAGGGCGAGCACCGAGACCAGCGGGGTCCCGGCCGCCGCGCGCAGCCAGTCCGCCGGGACCGCCGCCTTGAGCGTGGCCGCGGCCGTCGCGCCGAGCACCAGGAAACCGCCGGCGTGCATGACGTCGTGCCGGACCGCGTCCCAGAACGCCTCCCCCTTGCCCGCGCCCTCGTGCGCGCCGTGAGCCGGGGGGCGGAGCCAGTCCGTGCGGCCCAGCCGCTGCCACAGCCAGCCCATCGCGCAGGCCACCAGCAGGCTCGCCGCGAACCGGGCCAGGACCATCTCCGGGTGCCCGGGAAAGGCGACGGCGGTGGCGGTCAGCACCACCGGGTTGATCGCGGGCGCGGACAGCAGGAAGGCGAGGGCGGCGGCGGGGGTCACGCCCCGGCGCACCAGGGCGCCCGCCACCGGCACCGACGCGCACTCGCAGCCCGGCAGCACCGCGCCCGCGACCCCCGCCACGGGCACGGCCAGGGCGGGCCGGCGCGGCAGGGCGCGCGCGAAGAAGGACGCCGGCACGAACACCGCGATCGCCGCCGACAGCAGTACGCCGAGCACCAGGAAGGGCAGCGCCTGCACGGTCACCGCGACGAACACCGTCATCCAGCTCTGCATCGCCGGCGTGCCGAGCAGGCCGCGGATCGGGGACTGGGCGAGCACGGCCAGCAGGAGCGTCAGCACCAGCACCAGCGGGGAGCTGAGCCGCCGGCCCCGCGGGGGCACGGGCCGGCCCAGGTCCGCGCCGGGCGGGGCGTCTTCGGTGATGGCCACGGGTGGTTACCTCCGGCTGCTGGACTGCCTCCCCTTGCGTACGCGAGCCGTCGCACTGCCGTTCAGGACGTTGCTGGAACCACGCAACTCCTTGGGGCACTCTTTTCCCTTGTGGCGAGCGTTCCGTATCAAGGAGGCCCGGGGGCCCGGCCGGCGCACATGGTGGTGTGCGGTGACGACGGGCTCGCGCACCGGCTGGCCGCCGAGCTGCGCGGGGTCCACGGCGAACAGGTCACGCTCGTCGTACCGCCGAACGAGCGCACCGCCCGGCCCCCCGTGGTCGGCCGGGCCCGTGCCGCGTCGGTGGCGCTGTTCGACCGCGTGGTGAGCGCCGCCGTGGGCACGGTCGGCCGGACCGGCGGCACCGGACAGCCCCCCGCCGGCACCGGAACCCAACCCCCGGAGACCGACGGCGTGCTGGAGGCGGCCGAGCTGACCGAGGCGGTGCTCGCCGAGGCCGGGGTGGGCCGGGCCGCCGCGCTGGCCCTGGTGTACGACGACGACGAGATCAACATCCGGGCCGCGCTGACCGCTCGCCGGCTCAACCCCCGGCTGCGGCTCGTCCTGCGCCTGTACAACCGGCGGCTGGGCCAGCACATCGAGGAACTCCTCGACCAGGCCGCCGCGTTGGCCGCCGGCGGCGACGAGGGCCCGGACACCAGCGCCGAGGCCTTCACGACCGTGCTGTCCGACGCCGACACCGCCGCGCCCGCGCTGGCCGCCACCGCCGTCGCCGGCACCAGCCGGGTCGTCCAGACCGAGGGCCTGCTGCTGCGGGCCGTCGAACGGCCGCTCACCGGGGACGACGGGTCCGGCAGCGGTCCGGGGCTGTGCACCCTCGCCCTGCTGTCGGGCGGCGACCCGGACGACGGCGCCGAACACCGGCCGCGGCTGCTGCCCGACGACGAGGAGGTGCGGCAGGCGGCCGGGCGCCAGGCCGTGGTGCTGGAACACGTCTCCGCCCCCGCCGGTACGGAGTCCGCCGCGCCCACCCGCCGGATGACCGGCGTCATGCCGCTCGCCTCCCTCTTCTCCCGCCGGCTGCGCTGGTCCCTGGCCGGCCTGGTCGGCTGCGTGGTCGGGCTCGCCGTCGCCCTGTGGCTGGTCACCGGCATCCACCCGGTGCGCGCCTTCTACGTCACCCTGCTCGACCTCTTCGCGATCGACGACCCGGCCCTCAAGGAGCCCCTCGGCCGCCAGCTCCTCCAACTCCTCTCCGCCCTGGTCGGGTTGCTGCTCCTGCCGCTCCTGCTGGCCGCCGCGCTGGAGGCGTTCGGCACCTTCCGCACCGCCTCCGCCCTGCGCAGACCCCCGCGCGGCCTGAGCGGGCATGTGGTGCTCCTCGGCCTCGGCAAGATCGGCACCCGGGTACTGACCCGGCTGCGGGAACTGAACATCCCCGTGGTGTGCGTCGAGTCCGACCCGGAGGCCCGCGGCCTGGCCACCGCCCGCCGGCTGCGGGTGCCGGTGGTCCTCGGCGACGTCACCCAGGAAGGCGTCCTGGAGGGCGCCCAGATCCACCGGGCCCAGGCCCTGCTCGCGGTGACCAGCTCCGACACCACCAACCTGGAGGCCGTGCTCTACGCCCGGACGGTGCGCCCCGATCTGCGCGTGGTCCTGCGCCTCTACGACGACGACTTCGCCACCGCCGTCTACCGCACCCTGCGCACCGCCTACCCCCAGGCCCTCACCCGCAGCCGCAGCGTCACCCACCTGGCCGCCCCCGCGTTCGCCGGGGCGATGCTGGGCCGCCAGGTCCTGGGCGCCGTCGCCGTGGAGCGCCGGGTGCTCCTGTTCGCCGCGATCGACGTGGACGGCCACCCCCGGCTGGAGGGCCGCACCGTACGGGAGGCCTTCCAGTCCGGCTCCTGGCGCGTCCTGGCCCTGCTGGGCCACACCGCCACCTCCGCCGACCACGTCCTGACGAAGGGCGACCGGGTGGTGGTGGCGGCCACCCGGAGGGGGCTGGCGGAGCTGCGCTGACGCTATGCGGGCAAGTGGCGCTCGGCGAACTCCAGTTCCAGTCTCACCTGCTTGATCCGCTCCTCCACGACCAGGGAGCCGTGCCCCGCGTCGTACCGGTACACCTCGTGGACCGCGCCGCGGGCCTCCAGTCTCTTGACGTAGTTGTCGATCTGGCGGATCGGGCAGCGGGGGTCGTTGACGCCGGCCGAGATGTAGACCGGGGCCTTGACCTGGTCGACGTAGGTGAGCGGGGAGGACGCGGCGAAGCGGTCCGGGACCTCCTCGGGGGTGCCGCCCAGCAGGGTGCGGTCCATGGCCTTCAGGGCCTCCATCTCGTCGTGGTACGCGGTGACGTAGTCCGCGACCGGCACGACGGCGATGCCCAGCGTCCAGGCGTCCGGCTGGGTGCCGAGGCCGAGCAGGGTGAGGTAGCCGCCCCAGGAGGCGCCGGTGAGGACGAGACGGCCGGGGTCGGCGAGGCCGGAGGAGACCGCCCACTCGCGCACCGCGGCCACGTCCTCCAGCTCGATCAGGCCGACCCGGTGCTTGAGGGCGTCGGTCCAGGCGCGGCCGTAGCCGGTGGAGCCGCGGTAGTTGATGCGGATGACCGCGTACCCGTGGTCCACCCAGGCGGCCGGGCCGGCGGCGAAGGAGTCGCTGTCGTGCCAGGTCGGTCCGCCGTGCAGGTCGAACACGGTGGGCAGGGGGCCGGTGGCGCCCGCCGGCTTCTGGACCAGGGCGTGGATACGGCCGCCGGGGCCCTCCACCCACACGTCCTCCACCGGCACCGACGGCGGACAGGTCATGCCCGGGGGGTCCAGCACCACTCCGCCGGCCGTGGAGCGCACCGCCGGGGGCTCGGCGGCCGA
Source organism: Streptomyces cyanogenus (assembly GCF_017526105.1). Taxonomy (NCBI): domain Bacteria; kingdom Bacillati; phylum Actinomycetota; class Actinomycetes; order Kitasatosporales; family Streptomycetaceae; genus Streptomyces; species Streptomyces cyanogenus. The sequence continues at coordinate 4,794,125 of NZ_CP071839.1, read as the reverse complement.
CGACCACAGGAACTCCACGCTGCCGTCGGGGCGGGCCGTCGCACCGGAGACCGTGCCGGGCGGGGTGGGGATGCGGGTCAGCTCGCGGGTCTCCAGCTCGTACCGGAACAGCTCGCTGCGCGCCTCGAAGCCGTGGGCGATGAGCAGGGCCGAGCCGTCCGGATACCACTCGGCGCTGACGTCACCCGGCAGGTCCAGGGCCAGGTCCGTCTCCTCGCCCGTCGCGACATCCCAGACCAGCGGCTCCCAGCGGCCCCGGCGCTGGTGGCCGATGAGCAGCCGGGTGTCGCCGTCGACCGGGGCGAAGCCCAGCACCTCCAGGCCCAGCTCCTCGGTGCCGCCCTTGGTGTCGTCCAGTTCGGCGACCGTCGTGCCGTCCGGGCGGAGCACCCGCAGCGCGGAGTGCATGGCGTCGCCGTGCTCGGTGTGCTCCACGGCGATCAGGGAGCCGTCGTGCGAGAGGTCGCCGACGCCCGCCGACTCGCGGTGCCGGTAGATCTCCACCGGGTCCGCGCCCTCGCGCGCCAGGTGGATCGTCGTACCGTCCTCGTCCGTGGAGCGGCCGACGACCGCCGTGCGGCCGTCGCGGGACAGGGCAAGACCGGCCGGGTACGACGGATCGAGACCGGGCACGGCCGGCTCGTCCGGGCCGCCCGCGAAGGGCTGGCGGCGCCAGACGCCGAACTCGTCGCCGTCCTTGTCGTCGAACCACCAGATCCACGCGCCGTCCGGGGAGAGCACGCCGTCCGTCGTGCCGTTCGGCCGGTCCGTCGCCTGCCGCTGCTCACCCGTCGCCCTGTCCCAGGCGTACAGCTCGTACGTCCCGGTCGCGTTCGACACGAACAGGGAACGGTCCGGCGCGTCCTCCGCCCAGTCGGGCAGGGAGACGCGCGGTGCGCGGAACCGCTTCTCCCAGTCCGGCATGTCCGGTGTGTCCGGTGTCCTGCTCTCACTCATGGCCCCAGTCATGCGCCCATATTGCCTGGCCGCGCCGACAATTGGGTGGCGGGTATGCGCAGCCTGTGGATAACTTCCGGCGCATGAGCGTTTCCGTGCCTTCCACGTCCGTCACCGAAGGGTCCGACTCGTCCGTTCCCGACGGCTGGCGCGAGGACAACCGGGCCATGTGGGACGAGCGGGTCCCCGTCCACGTCGCCGGTTCCTTCTACGACCTCGACGGCTTCCGCACCCGCCGGGACGACCTGCGGGACTTCGAGAGGACGGAGGTCGGGGACGTCACCGGGAAGTCGCTGCTGCACCTGCAGTGCCACATCGGCACCGACACCCTCTCCTGGGCCCACCGCGGCGCCGCCCGCGTCGTCGGCCTGGACTTCTCGGCACCGGCGGTGGAGGCGGCCCGCGCCCTCGCGGCCGACCTCGGCTACGGCCCCGACCGGGCGGCCTTCGTCACCAGCGACGTCTACGACGCGGCCACCGCCGTACCCGAGCCGTCGTACGACATCGTCTACACCGGTCTGGGCGCCCTGTGCTGGCTGCCGGACATCCGGCGCTGGGCGGAGACGGCCGCCTCGCTCGTCGCGCCCGGCGGCTTCCTCTACCTCGCCGAGTTCCACCCGGTCGCCGAGACCCTGGACGACGAGACCGGCACCCGGGTCGTGCGCGACTACTTCACCCGGGACCCACAGGTGTGGAACGAACCGGGCACCTACGCCGACCTGGACGCCGTCACCGTCCACAACCGCAGCGTGGAGTGGCAGCACACACTCGGGGACGTGGTCTCCGCGCTCGCCGCGACGGGGCTGCGCATCGAGTTCCTGCACGAGCACGACGTGTCGCTCTTCCCGCGGTTCGCGAACTTCGAGGTGCGCGACGGTTACCACCGCTTCCCCGCGGACCATCCGCGCATCCCGCTGATCTACTCGCTCAGGGCGAGCCGGGTGAGCTGAGCGGGCAAGGGACGACCCGCGGCCCGGGCGCCGGCGCGGGAGCCGTACCGTGGAGGTCGTGTACCGGTTTCTGCTGACACCCCGCTGGTGGGGCATCAACGTCTTCGTGCTGCTCGCCATCCCCTTCTGCGTCTTCATGGGGTCGTGGCAGCTGGGCCGGTTCGAGGACCGGGTGCAGGACCACCGCGCCGTGACCGAACAGGTCGCGTCCGGCCGGGACGAGGCCGCGCGCCCGCTGGACTCGATGCTGCCCGTCGACAAGAGCACGGCGGGCCGGCGGGTCACGGCGAGCGGGCGGTACGGCAAGCAGCTGCTGGTGCCCGGGCGGGAGCTGGACGGCAAGCGCGGGTTCTACGTGCTGACGCTGCTGCGCACCGACTCCGGGAAGGCGCTGCCGGTGGTGCGGGGCTGGCTGCCCGGCACGGCGGACGCGGCCGAGGCGCCCGCGCCGCCCGCCGGCGAGGTCACCGTCACCGGCGCGCTGCAGGCGTCCGAGACGCCCGGAGACAACGGGGTGAGCGCGCAGGGCGGGCTGCCGGCCGGGCAGACCGCGGTGATCAGCTCGGCGTCGCTGGTGAACCTGGTGCCGTACCGGCTGTACGACGCGTGGGTCACCCTCGACAAGGGGGACGCCGGGATGAAGGCCGTGCCCGCGAGCGCGCCGAGCGGCAGCGGGCTGGACCTGAAGGCGTTCCAGAACCTGGGCTACACCGGGGAGTGGTTCGTGTTCGCCGGCTTCGTGGTGTTCATGTGGTTCCGGTTGCTGCGGCGGGAGATCGAGTTCCAGCGGGACGCTGCGCTGGGCCTGGTGCCCGAGGACCGGACAGCGGTGCCCAGCGCGTGACCGGCGGCGGCACCGGCCGGGCGTGAGGACGTTTCCCGGCGCCGGCAGGCCGCCGCTTCCGTGGGACGGGCGCCGCCCGCCGCGGTTCCGCAGGCACGCGGGGGAACTGCGCGGCCGGCCGCCACGGATCCGCGGCGGCCACATCGCACCCGCAGCACTCCCACGGCGATCACCCCGTCGGCCCGCGGAGGCCGCCGGAGGCCCCTCAAGGCCCGCGGAGCGTCACGCGCCCGGCAGCACTCCGGTGTAGTACACCGTCCCCGCGCACGCCCCCGGCACCACCGCGGTGGCCGAAGCGGCGCCGCCCTGGGCCGTGTGGGTGACCGCGATGCTGCCGTCGGCGGGGCCGTCCTCGGCGGCCAGCTGGGTGGTGGTGCCCGCCGAGCCACCGGTGTCGGTCGTACCGCCGGAGGCACTCGCCTCCTGGGTCGGCGAGGGGTCCGGCGACGGCTCGCTCGGGTCGGGGCCGCCGGTGCCGCTGCCGCCGGTGGTGGGACAGGTCTCCGAGGGGACGAAGGCGAACTTCTCCTCGTAGGCCGCTCCGGGCTGCAGGACGAGGGAGGAGACCTCCAGGGACGGGTCGGGCAGGGAGGCCGCCGCGTCCCCGGCGACATGCCGGGCGCCGAAGACCTTGGCCGGGTCGGCGGCACCCTGCGCGGTCGGCGTGACGACGCCCGGGCCGCCGAGGGTGCACGCGCTGCCGGAGATGTTGGTGACGCGGAAGGTGCCGTAGACGACGCCCGCGGTGTCGGGGGCGTTCACCGTGCCGGTGGCGGAGCCCAGCTGGGTCGGCGTGCACAGCGGGACGCCCGAGGCGCGCGTGGCGGAGGGGTTGGCGCCGCCGGCGGAACCGCCGTCGTGGCCGCCCTTGTCGCTCTTCTCGTCGCTCTTGCCGGGTTCCTTGTCCGGCTTGACCGTCGTGCCGGGGCCGTCCTTCTTGCCGCCCTTGTCGCCGCCCACGTCCTTGCCGTGGCCGGTGCCGCCCTGCTCCTGGGAGCTCTGGCCGGCCATGGCGGTGTTGGGGTCGGTGCCGCCGGACCGGGAGACGTGCACGAGGGCGGGGACGGCGGTGCCGATGAACAGGGCCGCCGCGGCCATGCCGACGACCGCCTGCCGCTTGCGGGCGCGGCGCGCGGGGACGGCGCGGCGCAGATGATCCAGGGTGCCGGTGCGCGGTTCGATGTCGTCGACCGCCGAGTGCAGCAGCCGGCGCAGGGCCAGTTCGTCGTTGTCGAGCCCGTCGAGGCTGTGGACTCCGTCGAGCCCTTCGGGGCCCTTGTCGTCGGGGCCGTGGTTCACAGTTGCGTTCCCAGCGTGCGATGGCGTGTGCGGTTGCCCGTTGCGCTCCGTCGGCTCGTGCCAGGCGTAGGGCTCGTGTCGTTCATGGGAGTGACGCTCATGGGAGTGGCCGTCATGGGAGCCGCTCCCTTCGGCGTGGTCGCTCATGCCGGTGCCTCCATGGCCACCCGCAGCGCGGCGATGCCCCGCGAGCCGTACGCCTTCACCGAGCCCAGCGATATGCCGAGGGTCTCGGCGACCTGGGCCTCGGTCATGTCGGCGAAGTAGCGCAGCACGAGCACCTCGCGCTGGCGGCGCTGCAGGCCCTTCATCGCCTTGATGAGGTCGCGGCGCTCCAGCTGGTCGTAGGCGCCCTCTTCCGCGCTCGCCATGTCGGGCATCGGCTTGGAGAGCAGCTTCAGACCGAGGATGCGCCGGCGCAGCGTGGACCGGGAGAGGTTGACGACGGTCTGCCGCAGGTAGGCGAGGGTCTTCTCGGGGTCACGGACGCGCTTGCGGGCCGAGTGGACGCGGATGAAGGCCTCCTGGACGACGTCCTCGCAGGAGGCGGTGTCGTCGAGGAGGAGTGCGGCGAGGCCGAGCAGCGAGCGGTAGTGCGCCCGGTAGGTCTCGGTGAGGTGGTCGACGGTCGTCCCGGCGGCCTCGGTCGCCACGGCACCCGCGGTCTCCTCGGCGCCGTCACGCTGACTGGGTATGCGGGCGGGCCGCGCTGCGGGCATGGGCGCGATCACCGGCATGCCGCCGGGCGTGCGGGGCCGGAGCGCCGCGCGGGGCCGCAGGGCCGTAGCGCCGCGGGCCGCAGTGAGTTCGAGTACCTCTGCCACGCCTGTTGGACACGTTTCCCCCCTCGGGGGTTGTACGTGCCGGGCGTCACATGTGCGACAGCCGGCCGTGCCTGAAGTGCCGTCATGCGTCCCGCTCTTCCCTTATGTCCCATTTGAACGGGCGTCCCCACGCCCCGACCACGGCGTCCCCACGCCAGGATCATCGCGTCCCCAGGTCCCTGAAGGGTGACCGCAAAGACGCTCCCCGCCTCCGTACGGTTGCGGAAGGCGGGGAGAGAAATCCTCTGTCGCCGAGGGGGACGGTTCAAGTGGATTGGACCATGCCCCTGGCCACACTTCTTACAAGGATCCTACAAAGCGGGCGGAACGCCGGCGGACGTCTCCGCCGCGATCAGCTCCGCGATCTGGGCGCAGTTCAGTGCGGCGCCCTTGCGCAGGTTGTCGCCGCACACGAACAGCTCCAGCGCGGTCGGGTCGTCCAGCGCCCGCCGCACCCGGCCCACCCAGGTGGGATCGGTGCCCACCACGTCGGCGGGGGTGGGGAACTCGCCGGCGGCCGGATCGTCGCACAGCACCACGCCCGGCGCGGTGGCCAGGATCTCCCGGGCGCCCTCGACGCCGACCTCCCGCTGGAAACGGGCGTGGACGGTCAGCGAGTGCGTCGTGATCACCGGCACCCGGACACAGGTCACGGCGACCGGCAGCCTCGGCAGGCCGAGGATCTTCCGGGACTCGTCGCGGACCTTCATCTCCTCCGACGACCAGCCGTCCTCGCGCAGCGATCCGGCCCACGGTACGACGTTCAGCGCGACCGGCTCCGGGAACGGCCCGGTGTCCTCCCCGACGGCCCGGCGCACGTCCCCGGGACTGGTGCCCAGTTCGGTCCCTGCCACCAGGGAGAGCTGGGCCCGCAGCGCCTCCACGCCGGCCCGCCCGGCCCCGCTCACCGCCTGGTACGACGACACCACCAGCTCGCGCAGCCCGAACTCGGCGTGCAGCGCGCCCAGGGCGACGATCATCGTCAGGGTGGTGCAGTTGGGGTTCGCGACGATCCCGCGCGGGCGGGACCGCACCGTGTGCGGATTGACCTCGGGCACGACGAGCGGCACGTCGGGGTCCATCCGGAAGGCGCCGGAGTTGTCGACGACGACCGCGCCGCGCGCGGCGGCGACCGGCGCCCACTCGGCGGCGACCTCGTCGGGCACGTCGAACAGCGCGATGTCGACCCCGGCGAAGGCGTCCTCCGTCAGGGCCGCCACCTCGACCTCCGCCCCGCGCACGGTCAGCTTGCGGCCGGCCGAGCGCGGGGAGGCGATCAGGCGGATCTCGCCCCAGATGTCCGCCCGCTGGGAGAGGATCTGGAGCATGACCGTGCCGACGGCCCCGGTCGCTCCCACGACCGCGAGCGTCGGCCTGCCGGTCATCGGCCGGTGCCTCCGTAGACGACGGCCTCGTCGCTGTCGGAGTCCAGTCCGAAGGCGGTGTGCACGGCGCGGACGGCCTCCGCGACGTCGTCGGCGCGGGTGACCACCGAGATCCGGATCTCGGAGGTCGAGATCAGCTCGATGTTCACACCGGCGTCGCTAAGCGCCTCGAAGAACGCGGCGGTGACGCCCGGGTTGGTCTTCATACCGGCGCCGACCAGGGAGATCTTGCCGATCTGGTCGTCGTAGCGCAGCGAGTCGAAACCGATGCCGGAGCGGTTCTTCTCCAGCGCGTCGATGGCCTTGCGGCCCTCCGTCTTCGGCAGCGTGAAGGAGATGTCCGTCAGACCGGTGGAGGCTGCGGACACGTTCTGCACGACCATGTCGATGTTGATCTCGGCATCGGCGATGGTCCGGAAGATCGCGGCGGCCTCACCCGGCTTGTCCGGCACACCGACGACCGTGATCTTGGCCTCGGAGGTGTCGTGCGCGACACCGGAGATGATGGCCTGCTCCACCTTCTTGTCCCCAATCGGCTCACTGCTGACCCACGTGCCCTGCAGTCCGCTGAAGGACGACCGGACGTGGATCGGGATGTTGTAGCGGCGGGCGTACTCCACACAGCGGTGGAGCAGCACCTTGGAGCCGGAGGCCGCGAGCTCCAGCATGTCCTCGAAGGAGATCCAGTCGATCTTCTTCGCCTTCTTCACCACGCGCGGGTCGGCGGTGAACACGCCGTCGACGTCGGTGTAGATCTCGCAGACCTCGGCGTCGAGCGCGGCGGCCAGCGCGACGGCGGTGGTGTCGGACCCACCGCGCCCCAGCGTGGTGATGTCCTTCTTGTCCTGCGAGACGCCCTGGAAACCGGCGACGATGGCGATGTTGCCCTCGTCCAGCGCGGTCCTGATGCGGCCCGGCGTGACGTCGATGATCCGGGCTTTGTTGTGGACCGAGTCGGTGATCACGCCTGCCTGGCTGCCGGTGAAGGACTGGGCCTCGTGACCCAGGTTTTTGATCGCCATCGCCAGCAGGGCCATGGAGATCCGCTCTCCGGCGGTCAGCAGCATGTCGAATTCCCGCCCGGCAGGCATGGGAGAAACCTGCTCGGCGAGATCGATCAGCTCGTCCGTCGTGTCGCCCATCGCGGAAACGACGACGACAACCTGGTTGCCGTTCTTCTTCGCTTCCACGATCCGCTTGGCGACGCGCTTGATGCCCTCGGCATCGGCTACGGAGGAGCCTCCGTACTTCTGCACGACAAGGCCCACGTGCGCTCCTCGCTCGGTTCGTTTGTGTCGGCTCAGTCTAACGAGTGTCCGAATTCCACCACCCTGCTCCCGCATGGTGAGACATCCGGACGCTCGCCACGGGCACCTGCCCAGCGGACCGCCGGGCACTCGGAACGTGCCCGGGGTCACAGCCGCCGCGGGACGGGCGGCCTACTTCCCCGGCCGGATCCCGAGCGGCGCGCCGATCTCCTGGGCCATCACCCGGCCCGCCTCGAACTCCAGGGTCTCGTCGCCCATGGCCGGCTGGTCGGTGTCGAGGCCGTCCAGCTCCTCCAGGGGCTGGTTGAGACGGACGTGGATCAGGACGGACTGGAGGGCGCGCAGCACGGCGGAGGCCGTCGGACCCCAGTTGGAGAAGTACGAGAACTGCCACCACCACAGGGCCTCGGTGGTGCGGCCCGCACGGTAGTGGACCATGCCGTGCCGCAGGTCTGTGATGATGTCGGCGAGGTCGTCGGAGATCCGGGCCGGCACCGGCGCCTTGCGGGGCTCGTACGGGTCGAAGACCTCGGAGTAGACGTCGACCGGGTCCAGGAGCCGGGCGAAGTTCTCGCGCAGCTCGTCCAGGTCCGGCTCGGGGCCCGGGTCGGGCTCGTAGCGCTCGTCGGGGACGATGTCCTCGTGGGCGCCCAGCCGGCCGCCGGCCAGCAGGAGCTGGGAGACCTCAAGGAGGAGGAAGGGGACGGCCGATTCGGGTTCGTCGCCCCTCGCCACCTCCGTGACGGCCACCAGGAAGCTCTCGACCTGGTCCGCGATCTGGACGACGAAGTCGTCCGGGTTCTGTGTCGAGGCGTGCAGCGTGGCGTCAGACATCTAGGAGTCGTCTCCCCTCGAAGGCGCGGCCGAGGGTGACCTCGTCCGCGTATTCCAGGTCGCCACCCACCGGGAGGCCGCTGGCCAGGCGGGTGACCTTCAGGCCCATGGGCTTGATCATGCGGGCGAGGTACGTCGCCGTGGCCTCGCCTTCCAGATTGGGATCCGTGGCAAGGATCAGTTCCGTGACCGTCCCGTCGGCCAACCGCGCGAGAAGTTCTCGTATACGCAGGTCGTCGGGTCCGACGCCCTCGATCGGGCTGATGGCGCCGCCGAGCACGTGGTAACGGCCCCGGAACTCACGGGTGCGCTCGATCGCGACGACGTCCTTGGGCTCCTCCACCACACAGACGACGGAGGGGTCGCGGCGCGGGTCGCGGCAGATGCCGCACAGCTCCTCCTGCGCCACGTTGCCGCACGTGGCGCAGAAGCGGACCTTCGCCTTCACCTCCAGGAGGGCCTGCGCGAGCCGCTTCACGTCCGTCGGCTCGGCCTGCAGGATGTGGAAGGCGATCCGCTGCGCGCTCTTGGGACCGACGCCGGGCAGCCGCCCCAGCTCGTCGATGAGGTCCTGGACCACGCCTTCGTACAACGGACTGCCCTTCCTGGAGACCTTTCGGTACGTACGGTAGTTGGCTCCCGCCTCCGCTCGGAAGGCGGAGGCGTCAGAACGGCAGGCCCGGGATGCCGCTGCCGCCCCCCAGGCCCTGGGCGAGCGGGCCCAGCTTCTGCTGCTGGAGCGCCTGCGCGTTCTCGTTGGCCGCCTGTACGGCCGCCACGATCAGGTCGGCGAGGGTCTCGGTGTCCTCCGGGTCCACCGCCTTCGGGTCGATCCTGAGGGCGCGCAGCTCACCGGCGCCGGTGACGGTGGCCTGCACCAGCCCGCCGCCCGCCTGCCCGTCGACCTCCGTGTTCGCCAGTTCCTCCTGGGCCCGCTGCAGATCCTGCTGCATCTTCTGGGCCTGCTGGAGCAACTGCTGCATATTGGCCTGGCCACCACCGGGAAACACGATCAGCTCCTCTGCGTCTTCTCCTAGAGCACGAGCCTACGTGGTCCACGCTTCCATCGCCCCGCCACTCTTTCGAGTGAGAAGTTCGGCAGTCGTATACCTGATCAAGGCCCTCTTCCGGGCGGAAAAGCTGGGAAACCGCCCTCTCCGCCACCCGTTGGGCGGTAGGAAGGGGGCCGCGCACCGACATGGAATGTCACGCAAAGTGACCGGTGGTGAGCAGCGATCAGTGATCAGTAGGGAGTGCCGGGTGGGTCAGCCGGAGATGCAGCCCGAGGGTCCCCCTCAGGACGGGCGGGGCGAGGGTGCGGCCGGGCTGCGGCCGGGCGATCTGACCGGGCGGGCCTTCCCGCTCGGGGACTGGGGGGAGCCCGCCGCACGGCTGGACGAGCTGTACCGGTGGGTGGAGCGGCGGGCGCTGGAGACGGCGGCCTGGTACCTGCGGGACCGGGTCTGGAAGCGGCGCGGGGCGCGCGTGCTGCGGGTCGGGGCGGCGGCCGGTGCGGTGGCCGGGGCGGCGCTGCCCCTGCTGGACCTGACCGGGCTGGCCGACGGGGTGGCGCCCTGGGGTTGTCTGGCGCTGCTGCTCACGGCCGCCTGCGTCGCCGTCGACCGGTTCTTCGGCGTCACGTCCGGATGGATAAGGGACGTGGCCACCGCGCAGGCGGTGCAGCGGCGGCTCCAGGCGTTCCAGTTCGACTGGGCCTCGGAGAGCGTGCGGGAGGTGCTGGGGCCGGCGGAGGGCACGGCGAGCGAGGCGGCCGAGCGGTGCCTGTCGGTGCTGCGGCGCTTCTCGGAGGACATCACGGAGCTGGTGCGCACGGAGACCACCGACTGGATGGTGGAGTTCCGCACGGGGGCGGCACCGCTGGGCATCCAGACGGCGGTGGCGGCGGTGCCGCGGCAGGAGGCCGGGGGCGGCGGGAGCCGGCTTCCCCTGCCACCGGCGAACGGCAGCCGCCCGAACATGCCCCGGCAACGGCCGCCCGAGCCCCGCTAGGGCCTGTCTGACAATTCGCGTCGGCAGACGGGAATTGTCAGACAGGCCCTGGACGCCGGGCTACTCCTTGTCGTAGGTCAGGCTCTCCCCGCCGCTCGCCTTCGCCCGCTTCAGCCGGCCGTCCGGCAGCAGGGTGACCTCGGTGGCCTCGCCCGGGGTGCAGGAGGAGGCGGGTTCACCGGTGGTGACGGTGGACGGCCCGATCTCCAGCGGTCCGTCCCCGCCGGGCTCTTCGGCGAGCTTCGCCGCGAACACGCAGTGGTACGACCCCCCGCCCTCGGTCGGCCCGTCCGCGACCAGCGTCAGCACGGTGTCGCCCACCTCGCCCTGCCGGATGGTCAGTTCGCGGGTGTTGGAGCCGCTCGCGTTGTCGATGGTCGTCCGCCAGGTGCCCAGATAGGCCTCCGGGACCGCCCCGGCGGTCGAGGCGGACGGTGACGGCGTCGAGTCGGCCGGCGTGGCCGAGCCGGAGCCGCCCGGCGACGCGGAGCCGGCGGTGGGCGCCGGACTCACCCTGCCGTCGCCCTTGTCGTCCGTCCCGCCCCCGTTCCTCATCAGCGCGTACACCGAGCCGCCCGCACCCAGCGCGACGACCAGCGCGATCACGACGAGCAGCGCGGTGGACCGCCCGTTGCGCCGCTCCGGCTCCGCCGGGACCCCGGCGGCCGACGGCCCGTACGGCGGGGTGGCGCCGAGTCCGCCGCCCGGTCCCGCGTAGGGGTTGTACGAGGGCTGTGCCCCGCCCCAGCTCCCGGGCTGGGGCGGATACCCGTAGGCGGCGGACTGCGGGTGCTGCGGATGCGGCTGCGGAGCCCCGTAGGCCGCCCCGAACGCGGGCGGCGCCTGCGGCACACCGGGCGGCGGCACGGTTCCGGGCGAGACGACGGTCGGCAGACGGTCGACGGGGGCGGCCGGGCCGCCGTCGGACACGGGGGCGTGCTCGGGCGACGCACCGGCACCGCCGGCGTCGGGCGGCGCCTGCGGTGCCGGCGGCGCGGTCGGGAGACCCTGGCCCGGGGAGGCCGCCCCGCCCCGCTCCGGGTTCTCCACCTCCAGCAGCTGCACCGCGTGCCGCCCGAGCTGCGCGACCAGCGAACCGGGCAGCCAGGGATCCCGCGACCGGCCCCCGGCCACGGTGTCCTCCACCCCGGTCCGCTCCAGGATCGCGTCAAGCGACGGCCGGCTCCCCGGGTCCTTGCGCAGGCAGTCCCGTACCAGGTCGGCGATCCCCTCCGGGACCCCCGTCAGGTCCGGCTCCTCCTGGGCGATGCGGAACATCAGGGCGTGCACCCCGCTGTTGGCGCCGCCGAAGGGCAGCGCCCCGGTCGCCGCGTACGCCAGCACGGACCCGAGGCAGAACACGTCGCAGGCCGGCGTGATCCGGTCCCCGCGCACCTGCTCGGGCGCCATGAACCCGGGCGAGCCGACGAGCGCCCCGGTCCGGGTGAGCCCCTCCCCGCCGGCGGTCGCCGTCTCCCGGGCCCGCGCGATGCCGAAGTCGATCACGCGCGGGCCGTCGATGGTCACCAGCACGTTCGACGGCTTGAGGTCCCGGTGCACGATCCCGGCCGCGTGGATGTCCTTCAGCGCGTGCGCGAGCCCCGCCGCCAGGATCCGTACCGACCGCTCGGGCAGGGCCCCGTGGTCGTGCCCGACGACCTGCTGCAGGCTGGGCCCGGCCACGTACCCGGTCGCCACCCACGGCACGGCCGCCTCGGTGTCCGCGTCCAGCACGGGCGCGGTCCAGTAGCCGCCGACCCGGCGCGCGGCCTGCACCTCCTGCCGGAACCGGGCGCGGAACTCCTCCTGTGCGGCCAGCTCCTGGCGGACGAGCTTGACGGCGACCGTCCGCCCCCGGTCCGACCGGGCCAGATACACGTGCCCCATGCCGCCCGCGCCGAGCCGTGCCAGCAGCCGGTACGCCCCGATCTGCGGGGGATCCCCCGGTCCCAGCTTCTCCATCCCCGCGCCGCCTTCCCCCCCATAGGTCTGCAACGACCGAGAATAGTGCGGCGGTACGGCAGCGGACCGTGACCTGTGTCTACGGTTCCGTAACAGGCCGAGCCGGGTCCGGCCGGCGCACGACGGGCGGCGCCCTGCCCGGTCCGTCCGCGACCGCCCTTCGACAATCTGTCGCGGATTCCCGCCGTGCACGGAACAGGACGCCGATATCCCTTCCGCATCGCGGACATCTACCCTCACCGCCATGACCCCTCAGCCCAGCCCCGAAGCCGGCGCCGCGGTGAAGGCCGCGGACCGTGCGCACGTCTTCCACTCCTGGTCCGCCCAGGACCTCATCGACCCCCTCGCCGTCGCCGGCGCCGAGGGGTCGTACTTCTGGGACTACGACGGCACGCGGTACCTCGACTTCACCAGCGGACTCGTCTTCACCAACATCGGCTACCAGCACCCCAGGGTGGTCGCGGCGATCCAGGAGCAGGCCGCGAAGCTGACCACCTTCGCGCCCGCGTTCGCCGTCGAGGCCCGCTCGGAGGCGGCCCGGCTGATCGCCGAGCGGACCCCCGGCGACCTGGACAAGATCTTCTTCACCAACGGCGGGGCGGACGCCGTCGAGCACGCGGTGCGCATGGCCCGGCTGCACACGGGCCGCCCGAAGGTGCTCTCGGCGTACCGCTCGTACCACGGCGGCACCCAGCAGGCCGTCAACATCACCGGCGACCCGCGCCGCTGGGCCTCCGACGGCGCCGCCGCCGGCGTCGTCCACTTCTGGGCGCCGTTCCTCTACCGCTCCCGCTTCTACGCCGAGACCGAGGAGCAGGAGTGCGCCCGGGCGCTGGAGCACCTGGAGACGACGATCGCCTTCGAGGGCCCCGGGACGATCGCCGCGATCATCCTGGAGACCATCCCGGGCACCGCCGGGATCATGGTCCCGCCGCCCGGCTACCTGGCCGGCGTGCGCGAACTGTGCGACAAGTACGGCATCGTCTTCATCCTGGACGAGGTCATGGCCGGGTTCGGCCGCACCGGCGAGTGGTTCGCGGCCGGCCTGTTCGGTGTCACCCCCGACCTGATGACCTTCGCCAAGGGCGTGAACTCGGGTTACGTGCCCCTCGGTGGCGTGGCCATCTCCCAGAAGATCGCCGAGACCTTCGGCAAGCGGCCCTACCCGGGCGGGCTCACCTACTCCGGGCACCCGCTGGCCTGCGCGGCCGCCGTCGCCACGATCAACGTGATGGCGGAGGAGGGCGTGGTCGAGAACGCCAGGCTGCTCGGCGAGACCGTCGTCGGCCCCGGCCTCGCCGCACTGGCCGAACGCCACCCGAGCGTCGGCGAGGTGCGCGGCGTCGGCATGTTCTGGGCGCTGGAACTGGTGCGGAACCGGGAGACCCGCGAGCCGCTGGTGCCGTACAACGCGGCCGGCGAGGCGGCCGCCCCCATGGCCGCGTTCACCGCCGCCGCCAAGCGGAACGGCCTGTGGCCCTTCGTGAACATGAACCGCACCCACGTGGTCCCGCCGTGCAACGCCACCGAGGCCGAGCTGAAGGCGGGCCTGGCCGCGCTGGACGCCGCGCTGAGCGTCGCCGACGAACACACCGTGTGACCGGACCGAGGCTGCCGCCGGGCCGGTCCGAACGCGTAAGGTGACGTGCTCGTAAGCAAATAGGACACGCGTAAATCGCGCGTTTCCACGAGTACGTCACCCGGACGTGTGAGGAGAGGCCCGGATCATGCCCGGCAACGCCGTGACGCGCAGTACCCTGCGCCAGCAGATCGCGGACGCGCTCCGTGACGAGGTGCTGGCGGGGCGGCTGCGCCCGGGCCGGGCGTTCACTGTCAAGGAGATAGCCGACCAGTACGGCGTCTCCGCCACACCCGTCCGCGAGGCGCTGGTCGACCTGTCCGCGCAGGGCATCCTGGAGGCCGACCAGCACCGCGGGTTCCGGGTGCCGGAGTACTCGCTCACCGACTACCGGAACATGATCGAGGCGCGCAGCCTGGTCACCGACGGCATGTTCCAGGCCCTCGCCGCCGGCCACCCCGCCTTCCGCACCCCGCCCGAGGACCCGTGCACGGCCGCGGCCCTGGCCACCGTGCGCCGCCGCGGCGAGGAGGCCCGGCGCGCCGCGACCGCCGGCGACGTCACCGTCCTCGTCGGCTACGACCTGCGGTTCTGGCGCGAGCTGAGCGCCCTGTTCGGCAACCCCTACCTCGGTGACTTCCTGCACCGCCTGCGCGTGCAGTCGTGGGTGTGCGCGGTGCAGCACCTGCTCCGGCTGCCCGACCTGCGCGGCCGGCTCTGGGCCGGGCACACCGGACTGGTCGACGCGCTGGCCCGGCGCGAGGCCGAGACCGCCCGCGCGATCGTCGCCGCCGCCAACGCCCATTCCCTGGCGCTGCTGGAACAGCTGAGCAACGGGTAGGTGACCGATACGGTCCCCCCGAGCCGTCCGAGGGGAGCCGCCCGGGGACCGTACCGACTACCCTTCCCTGACCACCTGCTGCCGTGCGTGATCACGCGCCTGCCGATGCGAGGAGCCCTCTTTGGCCTGTGACCTGTGGCTGGTACCGCTCGTGGACGTGTTGTGCCACACCCCGGACAACCCCTTCGCCGAGGAACTCGCGCAGTACAACAAGGCGCTGGCCGAGGCCGGTCTGCCGCCGGTGCCGGTGTACCAGTACATGCCGGGGCTGTCCGGCGACGTCGCCCCGGTCGCCGGTTTCGACTACGACGCCCTGCACTTCCTGCGCCGGGTGTACCTGCTCCAGGTCTGCGGGCTGCCGGTGACGCCGGTGGACGAACTGGGCGGCGACTACGAGCAGTTGCTGGAGATGTTCGAGTCGACGGCCCAGCAGTCCCATCTGGTCTGGCACTACGACCACGCGGGCGCGTACGTCCCCGTGGACTTCCCGCACCCGCTGTCCAACGAGGAACTCCTCGCGGGCGGCGGCCCCTTGGGCTCCAGCCAGACGCTGCTGCGCGAACTCCAGTACGTCGCCCCGTCCATCGGCATCGACCCGGCCAACCCCCCGGCGGCGCCCGCCCCGCCGACCGCCCCGACCGACCTGGAGGAACCGGCCGTCCCGGCGCCGTACGACCCCAGCCCCTTCGCCCGCGAACGCCACGTCTGGCTGGGCCTGCACGCGGCGGCGACCCGCTCCCTGGCACAGGGCTCGATGATCGTGTTCAGCTGACGACGGCGCGTTCCTTGGCCAGAGCATCACTCACTCTTGAACAAGGGCGAGGCGATCAGCGCCTTCGGCGACCCGTTCAAGTGGCAGAGCAAGGTGCCGCTGAACAAGCGCGAAGACTTCGAAGGTGAGTGGTGATGGCGTCCCTCGTCTGCTTCAAGAAGGAGTCCGAGGACGGGGTGGTCGTCCGCTACGCCTTCGGGGAGGACCCGGCGACGATGACGCGGCTCCTGACCATGAACACGTACACGCGGACGGCCCAGCCGGACGACGGCGAGCTCGACCACACCTTCCTCAAGGCGTCCCGGAAGATCAACGCCGTGTACGACGAGCGGGCACAGTGGCCGGAACGAGGGATGAGCGCGAGCTGAGCCGGGGAGGCACGGACTCCGCGGCCCCGAGCAGCGGCACGGGGCCGTGAGGGCCGCCCGATGAGGCGGACGGCCGGGGGCCACAGCACTCCGGCCGCCGGCAGCGGGGACGGGCCTCCCGTGGACGCCCGTACGTGGGGCGCCTCCCCTGCCCGGCCGGCACCGCGGAGGGCGGGACGGCCGGGCGGGTTCTCCGCGCCGGCCGTCCCTTCGGATCCCCGAGCCCCGGGAAGGTGCGATCAGAGGAAGGAGTTGATCTCGATCGTCTCGTCGCGGCCCGGGCCCACGCCGATCGCGGAGATCGGTGCGCCGGACATCTCCTCCAGCGCCTTGACGTAGTTCTGGGCGTTCTTCGGCAGGTCGGAGAAGGACTTCGCCTTGGTGATGTCCTCGGACCAGCCCGGCAGGGTCTCGTAGACCGGCTTGGCGTGGTGGAAGTCGGTCTGCGAGTAGGGCAGCTCCTCGACCCGCTTGCCGTCGATCTCGTAGGCGACGCAGACCGGGATCTGCTCCCAGCCGGTGAGCACGTCCAGCTTGGTGAGGAAGAAGTCGGTCAGGCCGTTGACGCGGGTGGCGTACCGGGCGATGACCGCGTCGAACCAGCCGCAGCGGCGGTCACGGCCGGTGGTGACCCCCCGCTCGCCGCCGATGCGGCGCAGCGCCTCGCCGTCCTCGTCGAACAGCTCGGTCGGGAACGGGCCCGCGCCGACGCGGGTCGTGTAGGCCTTGAGGATGCCGATGACCCGGCTGATCTTCGTGGGGCCCACGCCGGCGCCGGTGCAGGCACCGCCCGCGGTCGGGTTGCTGGACGTCACGAACGGGTACGTGCCGTGGTCGATGTCCAGCAGGGTGCCCTGGCCGCCCTCGAAGAGCACGACCTTGTCGTCCTCCAGGGCCTGGTTCAGGACCAGCACCGTGTCGGCGACGTACGGCTTGATCTGCTCGGCGTAGCCCAGCAGCTCCTCGACCACCTGCTCGGCGGCGATCGCGCGCCGGTTGTAGAGCTTGGTGAGGATCTGGTTCTTGACGTCGAGGGCGGCCTCCACCTTCTGCTGGAGGATCGACTCGTCGTAGAGGTCCTGGACCCGGATGCCCACGCGGTTGATCTTGTCCGCGTAGGTCGGGCCGATGCCGCGGCCGGTCGTACCGATCTTGCGCTTGCCGAGGAAGCGTTCCGTCACCTTGTCGACGGTCACGTTGTACGGCGTGATGATGTGCGCGTTACCGCTGATCAGGAGCTTGGACGTGTCGACGCCACGCTCGTTCAGACCGCTCAGCTCGGAGAGCAGGACCGACGGGTCGACGACGACGCCGTTGCCGATGACCGGGACACAAGAAGGCGAGAGGATTCCGGAAGGGAGCAGGTGGAGCGCGTACTTCTGGTCGCCGACGACCACCGTGTGGCCGGCGTTGTTGCCGCCCTGGTAACGCACCACATAGTCGACGGAACCACCGAGCAGGTCCGTCGCCTTTCCCTTGCCTTCGTCACCCCACTGAGCACCGAGCAGCACAAGTGCGGGCACGCGCGTACACCCCTTCCGGGCGGGGCATGTCCAAGGTCGGGGGCGTGGGCGTAAGGTTCACCGCCGCGTACCACCGCGACCGCCGTTGGTCGCACAACCGTCGGACCGGATGCCCCGGAATAGACGAAGCCCCTGGCGCAATAGCGCAAGGGGCTCTTGCACAAAGATGCTACCCGAGGAAGGCAGGCAGGACCGAGGTGGCGACTTTCGCGACGTCCGATCAGCTGCTGGTGATCGTCGATCCGGCCGCACGGCAGACGGACGGAGAGTCCGTACGCATCGCGAAAGACGTGCTCAGCGCGGGTGCGGCGACCAAGGTGTGTCTCCCCGAGGGGCCGGAGGAATTCGCCCGGGCACTGGGCCGAAGGGGGTCCAGGCGGCCGGTCCTGGTCGGCGACGACCGGACGCTGGTGCGGGCCGTCACGCTGCTGCACCGGCAGCGGGAGCTGGCCGGGTGCGCGCTGGCGGTGGTGCCGGTGGGCGACACCGCGCTCGCCGAGTCGCTCGGGGTGCCGGGCGGCGCGGTGGCGGCGGCGCGGGCGGTGCTGGACGGCGCCGAGCGGCGGCTGGATCTGCTGGTCGACGACAGCGACGGGGTGGTCCTGGGTGCCCTGGGCATTCCGCCGGCGCCGGTCAGGGAGCCGGCGGCCCCGGTGCCGGTCTCCTCGGGCCGGCCCTGGTACCGCTCCCTGGTCCGTCTGGGCGCCCGCCCCGCCCGGCTGCCCGCCGTCCCCTCCCCCGGGACCCGGCTGCGGGTCGAGGTCGACGGGGAGCCGGTGGTCGACCTGGACCAGCCGGTGGAGGCGGTGTCGGTGGCCCCGGGCCCGGGCGGAGTGGCCTCGGTGGAGGTACGCCCCCTGTCGGTGGGCGCGGAGGCGACCCCGCTGCTGGCCTCCGGCCGCACGGTGACGGTCACGGGCGCCGACTTCCGCTACCGGGCCGACGCGACGGTCTCCGGACCGGTACGGCGGCGGACGTGGCGGGTGATGGAGGGGGCCTGGGGCCTCACCCTGCCCGCCGGCCCCGGCACCCGGCCGACTCCCGAGGACGCACCCTGAAGGCCCCTAAAGGTCTGGTGACAAATATTTAACCGCGCCGACCCCTTCCCGAGCCCCTGTCCCGTCCACCATCCTGCTCCATCAGGACCCACGGACAGAACAGGGAAGGGGCCACCCGATGGCTGTGGACGAGGGTGTTGCGAGGGAGACGGGCGCGGGCGACGGCGGGCCGGTTCACCGGCTGAAACCCAATGCCGTGGGGCTGCTCGGGGTGGTGTTCATGGCCGTCGCCACCGCCGCGCCGATCACCGCGATGACCGGCAACGTGCCCTTCATGGTGTCGTCCGGCAACGGCGTCGGGGCGCCCGCGAGTTATCTCGTCGCAATGGTCGTCCTGGCAATCTTTTCCGTCGGGTTCACCTCGATGGCGAAGCACATCACGTCGACCGGCGCCTTCTACGGCTTCATCTCCTACGGCCTGGGACGGACCGTCGGGCTGGCCTCGGGGCTGCTCGCCACCTTCGCCTACATGGTCTTCGAACCCGCGCTGATCGGGATCTTCTCCACCTTCGCCACCACCACGCTGTCGGACCAGACCGGGCTGCACGTGCCGTGGTGGGCCTTCGCCGTGCTGATGCTCGCCGTCAACGCCACCGGCACCTGGTTCGGGGTCAGCGTCGCCGAGAAACTGCTGGTGGTGCTGCTGGCGACCGAGGTGACCGTGCTGGCGGCCATGGCGGTGTCCGTCGCCCTCCACGGCGGCGGGCCGCACGGGTTCACCTTCGCGCCGGTCGACCCCGTCAACGCCTTCAAGGGCACCTCGGCCGGGCTCGGGCTCTTCTTCGCCTTCTGGTCCTGGGTCGGTTTCGAGTCCACGGCGATGTACGGCGAGGAGTCCCGCGACCCCAAGAAGATCATCCCCAAGGCCACGATGATCAGCGTGCTCGGCGTCGGGGTCTTCTACGTCCTCGTCTCCTGGATGGCCATCACCGGCAACGGCGAGGCGGAGGCCGTACGCGCCGCCTCCTCCGCCAACCCGCTCGCCATGTTCTTCGACCCCACCGAGCGCTACGTCGGCCACTGGGCGGTCGACGTCATGCAGTGGCTGATGATCACAGGCTCGCTGGCCTGCGGCATGGCCTTCCACAACTGCGCCGCCCGCTATCTGTACGCCCTGGGCCGGGAGGGCGTGCTGCCCTCGCTGCGCGACACCATCGGCCGGACCCACGCCCGGCACGGCTCCCCGCACCTCGCCGGGCTGGTGCAGACCGCGGTCAGCGCGGTGCTGATCGGCGCGTTCTGGGCCGCGGGCAAGGACCCGTACACCGGCACCTACGTCCTGCTCGCCATCCTCGGCACCATGGCGATCCTCGTCGTCCAGGCCGTGTGCTCCTTCGCGGTGCTGGTGTACTTCCGCTCCCACCACCCCGAGAGCCGGCACTGGTTCCGCACCTTCACGGCGCCCCTGCTGGGCGGCGTCGCGATGCTCGCCGTCGTCGTGCTGCTGGTGTCCAACATGGGCGTGGCCGCCGGGCCGGAGTCCGGCTCACTGGTGCTGAAGGCGACCCCGTGGCTGGTGGCCCTGGTCGCGGCGCTGGGCCTCGGCTACGCCCAGTACCTCAAGCGCCGCTCCCCCGAGCGGTACGCGCTCCTCGGGCGGACGGTGCTGGAGGAGACCAAGGAGCGGTGACGCTCCGCTTTGCGGTAAGCACCGATGCACCGGACGCCCGTCGGTCGCCTGCGGCGCCGTCGTGGCCGGTCGCGCAGTTCCCCGCGCCCCTGACGGGGCTCGGATCACCGCACCTCCACGCTCAGTTCCTTCAGGCCCCGGATCACGAAGTTCGGCCTGCGCTCCGGCTCGGCCGCCGGAGCCAGGGTCGGGGCCTGCCGGAGGAGGGCCGTCATGGAGGCCGCCAGCTCCATGCGGGCCAGGGGCGCGCCGATGCAGTAGTGGATGCCGGCGCTGAAGGAGATGTGCGGATTGTCCCCGCGGGTGAGGTCCAGGCGCTCGGGGTCGGCGAAGACCGCCGGGTCGTGGTTGGCGGAGCCGAAGAGCAGGGCGACCTCCGCGCCCCTCGGGATCGTCGTGCCGTCGATCTCGATGTCGTCCAGGACCCAGCGTTCGAAGAGCTGGAGCGGGGTGTCGTAGCGCATCAGCTCCTCGGTCGCGGACGGGACCAGGGAGTGGTCGGCGCGCAGGGCGGCCAGCTGGTCCGGGTTGCGGAACAGCGCCCACCAGCCGTTCACCGTGGCGTTGACCGTGGCCTCGTGGCCCGCGTTGAGCAGCAGGACGGCCGTGGAGATCATCTCCTGCTCGGTGAGGCGGTCGCCCTCGTCGTGGGCGGCGATCAGGCCGGAGACCAGGTCGTCGCCGGGGTCCTTGCGGCGGGCCGCGATCAGCTCCCGGAGGTAGCCGGAGAACTCCACCGACGCCCGGACCGCCTTCGCCGCCGTCTCCCGCGACGGGTTCAGCTCGTACATCCCGCAGATGTCCGCCGACCAGGGCCGCAACTGCGCCCGGTCCGCCTCGGGAATGCCGAGCATCTCGGCGATCACCGCCACCGGCAGCGGTTCCGCCACGTCCGTCAGCAGGTCGCCGCCGCCGTCGCGGACCAGGGCGGCCACCAGCTCGCTCGCCAGCCCGTCGACGTACGGCCTCAGCCGCTCCACCGTGCGGGGGGTGAACGCCTTCGACACCAGGCGCCGGATCCGGGTGTGGTCCGGCGGCTCCAGGTCGAGCATCCCGTGGTCGTTGAGGGTGTGGAACGGCTCGTCCTGCGGCGGGGGCGGGGTCCGGCCGAACTCCTCGTGCGTGAAGCGGTGCTGGTAGGTGCGGCCGAGCCGGCGGTCCCGCAGCAGCGCCGAGACGTCCGCGTGGTGCGGGACCAGCCACTGGTCGGTCGGTTCGTACCGGATCACCCGGCCGCGGGCCCGCAGTTCGGCGTAGGCCGGGTAGGGGTCCGCGACGAACGCCGGGTCCCAGGGATCGAACGCGAGGTCGGTGGGGCCTGCCATGCGGGGACGCTAGCGCGCCGGGCGACGTCTGACCAGGGGCGCCTGCCCGCACGTTCCGACCTTCATGGCTCACACGACGGGCTCGGCGCTGACCAGGACGTAGTCGTAGTGGAGGGGGTCGCCCTCCTCGTCCACCGGGTACTCGTGGCTGCTCTGGTTCGCGAGGATCACCTTCAGCTCGGGCAGGGCGTCGAAGCCGAGGTCGTTCTCCTCGATGGTGTGGCCCCGTTCCGCCAGCTGTTCGCAGAGGTCCTGGCTCGGGGTGCGGAAGACGTCGAGCCCGTCGAGCAGCACCCGGACATCGGCAGCCTCGTTCCGGAAGCGGATCAGCTCCACTCCGCTCAGCGCGCCTTTGCTGAAGCCGAGCACGATGTCCATCCGGGAGTCGTCGTGCGTGAGGACGATCTGCCCCGGCTCCTCGTCGGCGGCGACGGTCCGGAAAAGACCCCGTTCCTCCACCGCGGCGCGCGCTTCCCCGGCCGGCATGCCGAGCCTGAACGGCCCGGCACCGGTCCGCGGACGGATCTCGACGTCCATGGTTCAGACGACGGGGTCCGTACTGACCAGGACGTAG
The DNA here is from genome assembly GCF_017526105.1 of Streptomyces cyanogenus. Taxonomy (NCBI): domain Bacteria; kingdom Bacillati; phylum Actinomycetota; class Actinomycetes; order Kitasatosporales; family Streptomycetaceae; genus Streptomyces; species Streptomyces cyanogenus. The sequence goes on along the minus strand of NZ_CP071839.1, from coordinate 4,772,122 downwards.
TCGAAGTAGAGGGGGTCGCCCTCCTCGTCCACCGGGTACTCGAACGAGCTGTTGTTGGCGAAGGACATCTTCAGCTCGGGCAGGGCGTGGATGCCCAGATCGTCGTCGTAGGAGACGGCGTGGCCATGCTCCTCCAGCTGCTCGACCAACTCCTCGCTGGGAGTGCGGAAGACGTCCAGCTTGTCGAAGGTGACGGTGATGTCGGCCGCCTCGTCACGGAAGCGCCACAGCTCGATGCCGGTGAGCGTGCCGCCCTCGGGGAAGGACAGGACGTACTGGAAGGCGGAGTCGTCGAAGTTCACGACGTACTTGCCCGGCGGCCGTTCGGCTCCCGGCCGATGGCTGACGCGGCCCAGCGTCGGGGCGATCTCCATCGCCTCGTCGAACGGCATGCCGAACCGGAACGGCCCGACGCCGACGTGCGGCCGGATCTCGACCTCCATGTGTGCTCCTTTCCCGTCGAGGGTCAGTACTACCGGATCACCGTAGTAGCTCGGTCACATCGACGGTCCATCCCCGCTTCGTGAGCATGTCCTGGAAGGGTTTGTTGTCCTTCAGGCTGTTCACCATGTCCTCGATGTGCTGGTCGTACTTGCCCGGGAACCTGCGCTTGATGTCGTCGATGTCCATCCGCATCGCCTCGGTGATGCGCCCCTGGTCCACCAGTTCGCGCTGCCACGTCCGCCATGCCTGTGCCTGGAGATCGCTGCCCGTGCTGTACAGGTCGCGATGGTCGTCGTACTCCATCCGGATCGCCGGGCCGTTGTTGACCTTCTGCTTCTTGTGCGGCTTTCCCGCCCGGTAGAAGCCCGGGTCCGTGATGTTGCGCCAAGCGTCCTTGGGCGGGATGTGGTTGACCTCCATGGCCCCCGGATACTGCGTTCCGTCCGCCTTCCGGTTCGCCGGCAGCAGGCCGCCGTACCAGCCGCCGATCTGCGTGCACCCCTTGGCGACCAGACCCTCCGGGTCCATCCACGTGTAGGGGTTGACGACGTACGCGGCCGGGTTCGGGGCGGGTACGAGGCCCAGCGGGTCCGCCGAGACATAGCGGGCCGTCTCGGGGTCGTAGTGCCGGTTCAGGTTGTAGTGCAGGCCCGTCTCCGGGTCGGCGTACTGGCCGGGGAAGCGCAGCGGCGTGTGGGCCCGCGCGTCGCGGTTGCGGGCGGTGATCCCCCAGACCGTTGAGCGCTTGTACCAGGCGATGTCGCCCTTCTCGTCCACGAGTTCGGTCGGGGTGCCGATGACGTCGGTGACGATGGCGAAGAAGCGGCTGTCCACCTCGCTCTGACCGGCGTCGGCCGGAAGGCGGCGCTCCAGCTGGGCCATCGGCTGCGGCCCCTCGTACTCCCAGGTCAGCGTCACGCCGGTGGCCGTGTCGGTCTCCTCGGCCAGTTGCGTTCCGTCCCAGGCGAAGCGGACCGTGGCCGCGATGCCCTGCCCGTCGGGGCGCATGCGGTGCTTGGCGGTGCGGCGGCCCAGCACGTCGTAGGTGTAGCGCCACACGGTGCCGTCGGGAGTGGTGCAGGAGACCAGGCGGTCCTCCGCGTCCCAGGAGTAGCGCCAGATGTCGGGCTTGCGGGACAGGCGCCGCTTCCGGCGCAGCACGACGCGTCCCGCGGCGTCGTACTCGTACCGCACACCGTCCCCGCCGCGCAGCCGGGTTCCGTCATAGGTCCGCGCGCCGCGGCTCTCGGGATGCCGTGCCCGGTCGGGCCAGTGGGCGTCCGTCTGGTTGCCGACGGCGTCGTAGGCGTAGCGCTCCGACCAGTCGCTGGCGGTGACGCCGAGCGGACGCCCCACCGGGTCGAGGTCGATGTGCCAGGCCGACCCGTCCCGCCGGTCGGTGATGTCCGTCAGGAAACCGTCGGCCCGGTAGCCGTAGGAGCGGTCCCGGAGCGTGCCGCGGGGCGTGGTCAGCGACCGGGCGGCGAGGCGGCCCATCACGTCCCAGTGGGAAGTGAGCGTCACGGACGCCGGCCCGGGGCCGACCGTGCGCCGGGTCTCGCGGCCCAGCAGGTCGTGGGTGAAGCCGAGCGTGTGCCCGGCGAGGTCCACGCGCACCCGGTCGCCCGCGCTGTCGTAGGTGTACGACGTCGTGGCCCCCGTCGGTGTCGTGCGCGAGATCAGTTCGCCGTGCCGGTCGTAGCCGAACCGCATGCTGCGCCCGTCGACGGTCTCCGCCAGCAGGCGGCCCAGGGCGTCGCGTTCCAGGGTGAGCGAGGAGGTCGGGGAGACGGCGGAGACGAGCCGGTCGGCGTCGTCGTAGGTGTAGCGGGTGACCACGCCGTCGGCGTCCTTCGCCAGCACGTTGCCCACCGCGTCGAAGGTGAAGGCGATGCGCTGGCCGAGCGGCGTCGTCCGGGCGACGAGACGGCCCACGGCGTCGTACTCGCAGCGGGTGACGCGTCCGTCGAAGTCGGTCTCGGATTCGGTCAACCCCGACGGGCCGTACCGGTACGTCCACGTCTTCCCCTGCGGGTTGCCGACCGTGCTGATCCGCAGCTCGGTGTCGTACGTGAACTCGTACCGCGCCCCGTCCCTGCCCGTGCGGGCGGCGAGCAGGTCGAACCACGTGTACTCGAAGCGGGTCACGCCGCCGAGCGGATCGGTGTGGGTGAGGCAGTTGCCCTCTTCGTCGTACGTCCACGACTCCGTGGACCCGTCCGGTGCGGTCCGCCGGGTCAGCCAGCCGTCCGCCGTCCATTCCAGGCGGGTGGCGGAGCCCGCCGGGTCGACCGACTCGTACGGCCGGCCGAAGGCGTCCCGGCGCACCGTGTAGGTGGCACCCCGCGGGTCGGTGACCGAGAGGGTCAGGCCCGCCTCGTCGTGGGTACGGGTCTCCGTCTCGCCGGTCGGGAACGTGACCGTGGCCACGGCGCCCGTCGCGTCGTGGGTGAACGTGGTCGCGGTGCCGTCCGGTGCGACGACCGCGGTGCGGTTGCCCCGCTCGTCGAAGACGTTGCGCCACACGGTGCCGTCCGGGCCGGTCGTCGTCTCGGGCAGGTGCAGCGCGTTGTACGTGGTCGAGGCCTGGCGACCGTCCGGGTAGTGGACGGTGAGGAGGTTGCCGGCGTCGTCGTACGTGAACCGGGAGGTGTGCCCCTGCTCGTCGGTGCGGGACAGCAGGTTGTCGTAACGGTCCCACTCGAAGTGCACGGTGTTGCCGAGCGGGTCGGTCTCGCTGATCGTCTGGCGGAGGTGGTTGAAGCGGGTGACGGTGACCGCGCCGGTGGAGTCGGTGAAGCGGGTCTCGCGGGCGGCGGTGTCGTAGGCGAAGCGCGAGGAGAGCGCGCCGTCGGGGCCGATCGTCTCCACGACCCGGCCGGCCGCGTCGTACACATAGCCGTAGGTGTGGCCGTTGCGGTCGGTCCACGAGGTGACGCGGTGCTCGTCGTCGTAGGTGAACCGCAGGGGCACGCCCCGGGAACCCGACACGCCCACCAGGTCGTGGTGCTCGTCGTACGTGAACGAGGCGACCCGGACCGGGCCCTCGGGCGTCTCCAGCTCCAAGGCCGTGACCCGGGCGAGATCCGTGTCCCGGGTGACGCGCACGCGGTAACCGCCCTCGTGGACGAGCGCCGTGGGCAGGCCTTCGTCGTCGCGGACGAACCGCACGCCGTTGCCGTTGCGGTCCTCGATGTCGTTCAGCCAGTACAGGCCGCCCGAGGAGTACGGGCTGCCGGTGAAACGGCGGGTCAGGCCGGAGCGGACGTCGACCGTGGCGTAGGTGACCTCGCCGAGGTCTGATCGCTCCACGAAGGTGAGGGCGATCCGCTCGCCCTCCGCAGGCAGCACCTCCTCGCCCGCCTCGCGCGGCAGGTGCGGATAGACGAGCAGGGACCCGTCGGGGCGGGCCCAGACCGCGCCGGAGCCGGTCGGCTCCAGCCGCTCGTCCAGGGTGGAGGCCCAGCTGGGGCCGAAGCAGTGCCCGTACCCGTATCCGGATATGTGGGTGCGCCGCACCTCCAACGGCAGCACGCCGGGCAGCGCGAGGTCCCTCTGGGAGAGCACCATCTCGCCGCTCGCGATGTCGACCGGGTCGGTCCTGCAGCGACGCTGTCTCAGCACGATCGCCTTCTCGCGGACGCTGTCCAGCACCGTGCGCAGCGACGCGGGGCGCTTGCGGCCCGGTCCGCCGGCCCGCCCGTGGCCGCCGACGTCGTGGCCGCCCTTCTTGCCGCCGTCGATGGCGTTGACCCGGTCGCGGACGCCGAGGTCGATGCCTTTGTGCAGGCGGGAGGTGGCCTTCACCCGGTCCGGGATGGTCTCGGTGACATGCTTGGTGATCTTGGCCAGTGCTTTCTCCGTGCCCTTCAGGGCACCTTCCAGGACGGAGTCGAAGGCCTTGGTGAAGGAGTCCCTGCCGTGAGTACGGCCGAAGGCGCCCCTGGCCTTCACCAGCGAGCCCGAGCCGGCCCGGTGCAGTTCGCCGCCGTGGAAGGAGACCTTGCCCGCGCCGTCCTCGAACTCGACGTGGTCGATTACGGTCCGCTTGCCGGCCCCGGACCCGGCCCCGCCGCCGTCACCGCCGCCGGCGGAGGCCAGCTGCATGCCGCCGCCGTGCTTGCCGCCCGGGCTCCCGTCGCCCGGCACGGGAGGCAGCGAGAAGGCGTCGTCCACCAGGTCGAAGACCATGTCCTCGACCATGGCCTCCAGCTTGGCGTTGACCGGCTCGGTCACCCGCGCCATCAGTTCGTCCACGATCCGGTCGGCGGCCTCGTCGATGATCCGTTTGATCGCCTGGCGCATCGCCACGGTCTCGGCCGCGCCGATGACCGCCGACAGACCACCGGTGAACACGGCGAGCCCCACCGAGATACCCAACGAGGCGGCCATCGCACCGAGTTCGATCTCGGCCTTGGTCTTCATCCCGAAGATGATGTCGGCGACCACGTCACACGCGTCCGCGAACAACCTGGCAATCTCCGGGATCTTCTCCAAGTGCCCCGTCTTGACGTGCGACCAGTGCTTCTCCATCGCATCGACGGCCCAGCCCTGCGAGGAGGACAGGATCCGGGACACCGCCTGGTGGGCGTCACCGCCATGGCCCTCGAACCTGTCCGCGAAGTCCCGCATGGCGTCAGCCATGTCGCGGTAGTCGTCCTCGTCGACGTTCGGCCAGTTGATCCCGATGAAGTCCAGGATCTCGTCGGCCCATCCCGGCAGAACGTAGCCCATCCCCCGTGTGCCTTCCCGTCACCTCGAAGCCGTTCGCGCATGCGAGCCGCACGCATGCACCATCGAACACTAGTTGGTAACAGGAACGGCCGTGCACGACTTGATGGCCGGTCAGCCCGGTGTGACCAGCCTCGCCTCGTAGGCGAACACCGCGGCCTGGGTTCGGTCGCGCAGGCCCAGCTTCACCAGGATGCGGCTCACATGGGTCTTGATCGTCGACTCCGCCACCACCAGCCGTCCGGCGATCTCCGCGTTCGACAGGCCCTGCGCGATCAGGACCAGCACCTCCGTCTCACGTTCCGTCAGTTCCCCGTACGCCGCCTGGGCCCCCGGCATCAGGCGGGGGGTGTCCGCCAGCCGGGAGAACTCCGTGATCAGCCGTTTGGTGACCGAGGGCGCCAGGAGCGCCTCGCCGTCCGCCACCACCCGCACCCCGTCGGCCAGTTGGCGCGCCGAGGCGTCCTTGAGCAGGAAGCCGGAGGCGCCCGCGCGCAGCGCCTGGTACACGTACTCGTCCAGGTCGAACGTGGTCAGCACCAGCACCTTCGCCGTCCCGTCGGCGGCGACGATCTCCCGGGTCGCCTCGATGCCGTTCAGCTCCGGCATGCGGATGTCCATCAGGACGACGTCCGGGGACAGTTCCCGCACCCGCTCGACCGCCTCCCGGCCGTTGACCGCCTCGCCGACGACCTCGATGCCCGGCATCGCGTTCAGCAGCACGGAGAAACCCTCGCGGACCATCATCTGGTCGTCCGCGATCAGTACGCGGATCGTCATGCCCCGTCCTCGGTCGCAGGGGCCGCCGCCGGCACCGGCAGGAAGACCGTCACCTCGTAGCCGCCCTCGGCCGTGGGGGCCGCCGTCATCTCGCCGCCGAGCATCGAGACACGCTCCCGCATGCCCGTGATCCCGTGCCCGGCACCGGGAGAGGGCTTCACCAGGTGCGGGGCGGGCGGCGGGCCGTTGACCACGCGCAGGCCCAGGCCGCCGAGGACATAGCCGATCTCGACCCGGGCGGTGGCGCCCGGAGCGTGGCGCAGCGTGTTGCTCAGCGCCTCCTGCACGATCCGGTACGCCGACAGCTCCACACCCTGCGGGAGTTCGCGCACCGCGCCGGTCACCGCCTTCTCCACCGCCAGGCCGGCCTCGCGCACGTTGGCCAGCAGGCCGTCCAGATCGGCCAGGGTGGGCTGCGGGGCGTCCGGGGCCTCGTAGTCCTCCGCGCGGACCACGCCGAGGACCCGGCGCAGCTCGGTCAGGGCCGCCACCGCGTTCTCCCGGATGGTGGCGAACGCCTTCTCCAGCTCCGGCGGCGGGTTCTCCACCCGGTAGGGCGCGGCCTCCGCCTGGATGGCGACCACCGACATGTGGTGGGCGACCACGTCGTGCAGTTCACGGGCGATCGTGGTGCGCTCCTCCAGCAGGGTGCGCCGCGAACGCTCGTGCTCGGTCACCGTCTGCTGGGCGGTCACCTCCTGCTCGGCCTGCCGGCGTATGTGCCCGACCGTGACGACCAGCAGCGCCAGCGCGGACACGACCAGCATGGGGGCGGTGTCGGTGTCGTAGTGCGCGTAGCCGAAGACGGTCTCGGCCCAGAAGCCGTACAGCGCGGTCAGCAGCCACATCCAGGCCGCCGTGCGCGGGCGGGTGCGGATCGCGACGATCGTGAGCACCAGCAGATGGGAGACGAGGCTGCCGGGCAGCCAGGGCCAGCTGCCCCAGGTGCTGCCGAGGACCGCGGTGGCCGCCGTCGCGGCGAACGACAGCCAGAACGCGCCGACCGGGCGCACCAGGGTGAGCAGCACCGGGGCCAGGGCGAGCAGCCCGCACAGCACGGTCCCGCCGCCGGCGTCCGAGCCCGCCACGCCCACGAGCATCGCCACGACTCCGCCGCACACCACCACGGCGTGCGGGGTCCAGGCCGCGTAGCGCTTCATCCGCTCGGAGAGATGGCGGGTCACGGGGCCGTCCACCGCCATGCGGGGCAGCGGCCGGTAGGCGAAGGCCTGGTGGAACAGGTCCTGCCGCAGCCCGCGCAGGGCGTCCGCCGCCGCGCGGAACTCGGGGCTGCGCGGCTTGTACGGCTCGAACGCGCCGTCCGGCGGATCCGGCGGCGTCGACTGCGTCTGGGTCGTCTCGATCACGTGGGAAACGGTAGGCGCGGACCGGGTGCGCGGTCGTCCCCTTGGAGGAGGGTCCTGGGAGGTCCCTCTCAGGTACTACGGGCCACCCGTGAAGGTCAGCGGCTCCCGGGCCGGACCACGCCCGACTCGTAGGCGAACACCGCCGCCTGGGTGCGGTCGCGCAGGCCCAGCTTGACCAGGATGCGGCCGACGTGGGTCTTCACGGTCTGCTCGGCCACGACCAGCCGCTCGGCGATCTCCGCGTTCGACAGGCCCTGCGCGATCAGCGCCAGCACCTCCGTCTCCCGCTCCGTGAGGTCGCCGACGCGCCGCCTGAGCGGGGCGCGGCCGCTGCCGTTGCCGTCCAGGCGGGAGAACTCGGCGATGAGCCGGCGGGTGATGCCGGGGGCCAGGAGGGCGTCGCCCGCGGCCACGACCCGCACCGCCTCGGCCAGCTTGTCCGCGGAGGCGTCCTTGAGCAGGAAGCCGGACGCCCCCGCCCGCAGCGCGTCGTACACGTACTCGTCCAGGTCGAACGTGGTCAGCACCAGCACTCTGACGGCGGGATGGTCCTCGGTGATCCGGCGGGTCGCCTCGATGCCGCCCAGCTCCGGCATCCGGACGTCCATCAGCACCACGTCCGGTGCCAGTTCGGCGGTCCGGGCGATCGCGTCCCGGCCGTGCACCGCCTGCCCGACCACCTCGATGTCGGGCTGGGCGTCGAGCAGCACGGTGAAGCCCTGCCGCACCATCTCCTGGTCGTCGGCGATGAGGACCCGGATGCTGCCGGTACCGCTGGTCATGGGGTCTGGTCTCCTGTCGGTGGCTGGTCGGGCGGGGTCGGGGCGCTGTCCCCGGGGAGGAAGGCCGTGACGCTGAAGCCGCCGCCCGAGGTGCTCTCCGCGATGACGTGGCCGCCGAGCATCGCCGCCCGCTCCCGCATGCCGAGCAGTCCGTGCCCGGCGCCCGGGGACGGCGGGGCGGGGTGCCGGGGCGGGGAGTTGGTCACCTTCAGGTGCAGGCCCTTCGGCAGGTGCCCGACCTCGACGCCGACCCGGGCCCCCGGCGCGTGCCGCAGGGCGTTGCTCAGCGCCTCCTGCACGATCCGGTACGCCGACAGCTCCACCCCCGGAGCGTACGGCCGGACCTCGCCGACGACCTCCGCGGTCACGTCCAGCCCGGCCGCGCGGGTGTTCTCGATCAGCACGTCGAGCCGGTCCAGCGTGGGCTGGGGGGCGTCCGGGGCCGCTCCGGTGCCGGGGCCGCCCAGGCCGTAGGGGTCCTCGGGGTTCTCGGAGCGCAGCACGCCGAGCACCCGGCGCAGTTCGGTGAGTGCCTCCAGGGCGTTGCCGCGGATGCCGGCGAGGTTCTCCAGCAGCTCCTCGGAGGGCTCCTTCACCAGGTGGGGGGCCACCTGGGCCTGGATCGAGATCACCGACATGTGGTGGGCGACCACGTCGTGCAGCTCGCGGGCGATCCGGTTGCGCTCCTCCAGCAGGGTGCGGCGGGCCCGCTCCTCGGCGGTGATCGTCGTCTGCTGGACCAGTGCGCGACGGGCCTCCTGGCGGCTGCGCAGGGTGCCGCCGATGGCGACGGCGATGCCGAACAGGCCGACGGCGACCGTGCCGGTACCGGAGTAGTGCCCGGTCGCCAGGCCGGCCTGCAGGACGTAGGTCACCGCGGTGGTCACGAGGAGCACGGTCAGCGTGCCGCTCAGCCGCACGCGCAGCGCGAAGAGGAGCAGCACGGCCATGTGGGCCAGCAACGTCGGCGTGGACCAAGGCCAGTTGGGGCCGGACGACGCGACGGACTCCAGATGGGGACGGGCCAGCAGGGCGACAGCGGTGGCGGCGGTCAGGGACACCGCCCAGGCGGGCACGGGACGCCGGACGGCCAGCACGACAGCGGCGGCCTGGGCGGACGTGGTGAGGAGGGCGACGGGGTAGGCGAGGCCGTACGACTCGGAGACGTCGACGCCGCCGGCGAGGGCGATGGCCAGGGCCGCCCAGGCCAGGAAGAGGTAGGTGAGGAGGCGGACCCAGCGGTACCTGGAGAAGGGCGGCGAGTGGCGGGTGGGGGCCTCGCCCAGCCAGGCGCGCAGGCGCCGGCCGAAGCGGGCGGTGTCGCCGGACGGGAGCCGCGGGCCCTCGGCGGGGGCGGGTCTGGGGCTCGGGTCCGCGGGCTTCACGAGGTCAACCTTAGGCATGGTGGGGGGACTTCGTCGGCGGGAGATGGCGGTGGACCGTCCGGGACGGGCGGTTGCGGGGGCGGCGCGGTCCCTGTTCGTGGTGGCGGAAGGCGGCCCGGCACACGGTCAGCGCCAGGAGGAACAGGGGCAGCCAGGCGAGGCGGTACGCCACCCAGGCCGGGGAGTCGGGAGCGGTGTGCAGGCCGGGCAGGCGGCCGGCCAGGAGACCCGTGGCCGTCACGGCCATCATGGCCGTCTGGTGCCACAGGAATATCGTCATCACCGAGAGGTTGACGAGCGCCACGGCCGCCCACGCGAGCGGGCGGGCCAGCGCACGGCGCAGCCGGTCGCGCAGCAGCAGCGCCAGGCCGCACTGGGCCAGGCCGAACGTGACGGCCGCCAGGGTCGGGGGGTTCAGGTTGGAGACCGCGCTGCCCGGGACGCCGACCATGGACGCCGGGTAGCCCGCGCACCCGACGAGGACCGCGGTGGCCGCGGCGCCGCCGAGGAGGAGGGCCCACGCCGAGCGCCGGCTGTGCAGCTCGCCCCGGGCCCAGGCCGCGCCGAGGGTGTAGGGGACCAGCCAGCCGGCGGCCAGGTTCACCCAGCCGAGCCAGGACGGGCCGAGGTGCAGGCCGAAGCGGAGCAGGTCCACGTGCAGGACCACGGCGAGCGGCCAGAGCGGGTTCAGGCGGGTGACGAGCGGGGTGAGGGCCGTCAGCGCGGCGAAGACCAGCAGGAACCACAGGGGGGACAGCGCCAGGTTCAGCAGGGTGTGGAGGGTGGCCGGGGAGGCGCCGGTGAGCAGCAGGGTGGTGGCCGCCACCGTCCACAGGGTGAGGAGGGCGGCGACCGGGCGGAGCAGGCGGGTCAGGCGGGCCCGCAGCCAGTCGGCGCAGGAGTCGCCCCTCGCGCGGGCCGAGGCCAGGCCGCGGGCCGCCACCTGGCCGCCGACCAGGAAGAACACGGCCAGGGTCTGGAACAGCCAGGAGACCGGGGCCAGCCGGGGCATGTGCTGCAACGGGCTCGCCGTGTGCAGCGCGCCGTCCTGCGCGACCAGGGCGGTGACCAGCCAGTGGCCGAGGACGACGCCGAGGATCGCCACGGCGCGCAGGGCGTCGACCGCGCGGTCGCGGGAGGCGGGGGTGGCGGCGTCCACGCGGTGGGCGCCCTGGCGGATCGCGTGCAGTGCGCGGTGCGGGGCGTGGGGGCGGGCGCTCGGGGCCGGCTCAGCCACGGGTTACCTCCGAGGGGGCGTCGAGGGTGATCCGGGCGAGGTTGGCGAGGGAGGCCGAGCCCGGGGTGAAGTAGCCGCTGTGGTCGGCACCGGCCGCGTCGAAGACGCGGGCGCCGAAGGCGGGGGAGACGGGGTCGGTGCCGAAGCCGACGGTGGTGCCGAAGAGGTCGGCACGGATGTGCGGGACGTCTGCCACCCAGTCGCCGGTGCCGCGGGCCGCCCAGATCCGGGCGCGGGTGTGCAGGGCGGCGGCGGAGTCCGCGGTGGTGCCGGGGCTGCCGACGAGGGCGATGTCGTCCGCGTCGAGGCCGGGGGCGGCCCGGCCGCAGACCACCGAGCCGTAGGAGTGGCACAGGAGGGAGACGTGCGCGCCGGCGGGGGTCACGGTGTGCAGCCGGTGGACGAAGGCGCGCAGGCGCGGGGCGGCTTCGTCGGCTCGGGTGGTGGTGGCCACGGTGGTGCCGACCGTGGCCGGGGTCTCGTAGCCGAGCCAGGCGACGACGGCGACGTGGGTGTGGTGGCGGGTGAGTTCCTCGTACAGGGACGCGGCGGCTCGGTGGAAGCGGGCGTAGGTGTCCAGGGAGGTGTCCGAGCCGGGGACCAGGACGGCGATGTGCTGTGCGTGCGTGAGGTCGCCGAGGACCTCGGTGGCCTGGCCTTCTCCCCGGCCGTCGAAGGTGAGGAGGTGGCGGGACGGGGAGGCGAGGGCCTGGTCCGCCGCGGCGCGGTGGGGGTCTCCGTGGGCGGCGGCCATGCGGGCGGCCTCGGCGGCGTTCTCCCGGTTCGCCTCGTAGGTGGCGTGCAGGGTGGAGGGGGTGAGGGTGGTGAGGGGTGCGGGGGGTGGGGCGGGGATGCCCGGGCGGGCCGCGCCGGCGAGGGGGACGACCACGGCGGCGGTGAGCAGTGCCGGGAGGAGGGTTCGGCGGACGGCTCGGAGGGGGTGGGGGCGGTGGGTTTTCGGGCGCGGGGCGGTGTTGCCCACCGGCACCGCCCGTGCGGCTCCCGCCGTCGGCTGCGGGTGGCTCCCTTGGGACGAACTCACCGTCGCCGGCCGTGGGTTGTCGGGACGCGGAGAAGGCCCGGAGCCGCCGGACCGTACAGCACGGCCGGTACCGCCTGCCGGCCCGCGCCGAACCGCACCCACGCAAGCCGAAAACGCCGCCGGACCGCGCGAGGGCGCACCGGGGTGGGACGGGAGGACCGCCGGACCACCCAACCAGTCACCGGACGCAGGCGAAAAGGACCCCGGGCCGCCCCACCGGTCGCCAGGTGCAGGCGGAAAGAGCGCCGGACCACCCAACCAGTCACCGGACGCAGGCCGAAAGGACCCCGGGCCACCCAACCGGTCGCCGGGTGCAGGCGGGAGGACCGCCGGACCACCCAACCAGTCACCGGACGCAGGCGAAAAGGACCCCGGGCCGCCCCACCGGTCGCCAGGTGCAGGCGGAAAGAGCGCCGGACCACCCAACCGGTCACCGGACGCAGGCGGAAAGAGCGCCGGGCCGCCCCACCGGTCGCCGGGTGCAGGCGGAAAGGACGCCTGGGTGGGGTGGGTTGGGTCGGGATGGGGGTGCCCCATGGGTGGCTTCCTTTCCGGGGGCCCGGGTGGTGGGCCTGGGTGGGAAGGAAGTTACGGAGTGGGGGCAGTCGCCGGCGTCCCGCCGGGGAGCTGTCCTGGGGGGTAGCTCTCAGGTATTACGGGTAGCACCGGGGCCGGCCCACAAGGGGGCTGACCCCGTTGTCTACCAAGCCAGTTGGGCGATCTCCTCCGCCACCACCGCGCACGCGTCGGCCGCGGGGTCGATCAGCGGGAAGTGGCCCACGTCCGCCAGCAGCGTCACCCCGACCATCTCTCCCGCCTTCGCCGCCGCCTCCGCGTACGACTCGGCCACCTGCTGCGGCACCACCAGGTCGCTACGGCCCTGGACAAGGGTCGTGGCGATGCCCGTCGGCAGGAGCAGCACCGGGTCCGCGTACGGGCGGCGCAGGGCGAACCCGTCCTGCCCGCCGAGGAGTTGCAGGGACGCGTGCTCACAGACGCCCAGCTTCTCCGCCACCTCGAAGTCCGCGATCGGGGCGAGCGCGACGACACCGCGCAGCGGCGCCGGGCGGTCCGTGCGCCAGGCGGCGTCCGCGGGGAGGACATGACGGGCCGCCGCCCACAGCGCCAGATGACCGCCCGCCGAGTGGCCGGTCAGCACCGTACGGCGGGGATCCGCCTGCGGCAGCGCCTCGCGGACCAGCGCGGGCAGGGCGTCCAGGGCCGCCGCGACGTCGTCGAAGGTGTCGGGCCAGCGACCGGCCGGCGGCGTGCCGTCGGCCGGAACACCCCCGGCACCACCGGCACCCCCCGCATCGCCCGCACCACCCCGTCGGTACTCCACGTTGGCCACCGCGAAGCCCCTGCGAGCCAGGTGGTCCGCGAAGGGCGTGATGTGGCGACGGTCGTAGCGGGCGCGCCAGGCGCCGCCGTGCAGGACCACCACCAGCGGGGCGAGCGAGGCGGGGTCCGGGCCGGGGCGGGGAGCGTAGAAGTCGATCACCTGGTCGGGGTGGTCACCGTACGCGGCCGTGACGTCGGGATCGACCGGGGAGTGCGAGAAGGCCGACTCCTCTTCGGCGGCGGCACGGGCTGCTGCGGCGTCGTCCGGCATGCTCCAACCTCTCAGCGACAGGACAAGTTCGGCGGACCAGGTGGGAAATCGGCCGTCGGCCGGGACGGTATCAGCACGGTGACGTGCGGCGATACGGGGATGTCACGCACGGTGAGGTGCATCGGTTCGTCGGGCGGGACACCCGGGGCCGCGCGCCGCCCGGCGCGGGGCCCCGGTACCGCCGGTGCTAGGCCAGCTCCTCCCCCAGCACCCGGGCCGCCCGCTCCACGTCCCGGAAGCCCACGTACAGCGGGGTGAAGCCGAAGCGGAGGACGTCGGGGTGGCGGAAGTCGCCCACCACTCCCCGGGCGATCAGGCGCTTCATCACCGCACCCGCGTCCGGGCAGCGCAGGGCGATCTGGCTGCCGCGCTCCACGTGCCGCCGGGGGGTCACGCACTCCACCCGGCCCGGCTCGGTGTACTCGTCCACGCACCGCAGGAAGAAGTCCGTCAGCGCCAGGGACTTGGCGCGGACGGCGTCGACCGACACCCCGTCCCAGACGTCGAGGGCGGCCTCCAGCGCCAGCAGGGAGAGGATGTCCGGGGTGCCCACCCGGCCGCGGAGCGCGCCCGCCGCCGGGGCGTAGGACGGGCTCATGCCGAAGGGCTCGGCGTGCGAGTTCCAGCCGGGCAGCGGGGAGTCGAAGCGGTCCTGCAGTTCCCGCCGCACGTACAGGTACGCCGGTGAACCCGGGCCGCCGTTCAGGTACTTGTAGGTGCAGCCGACCGCGAGATCGACACCGTGCTCGTCCAGGCCCACCGGCAGCGCGCCCGCGCTGTGGCACAGGTCCCAGACCACGAGGGCGCCGGCGGCGTGGACCGCGGCGGTGAGCGCCGGGAGGTCGTGCAGCCGGCCGGTGCGGTAGTCGACGTGGTTGAGCAGCACCGCGGCGGTGCGCTCGCCCAGCGCCGCCGGTACCTCGTCCGGGGTCACCGGGCGCAGCGTACGGCCGGTCAGCCGGGCCGCCGACTCGGCGATGTAGCCGTCCGTGGGGAAGGTCGTGGCGTCCACCAGGAGTTCGTCCCGGCCGTCGGCCGCCATGCGGATCGCGGCGACCACCGCCTTGAAGACGTTGACGCTGGTGGAGTCGCCGACGACGATCTGGCCGGGTGCCGCGCCGACCAGCGGGGCGATCCGGTCGCCGATCCGCTCGGGCGCCGTCCACCAGCCGCTCTCCTCCCAGGAGCGGATGCGCAGTTCACCCCACTGGCGGCGGACGACGTCCGCGACCCGGTCGGGGACGTGCGCGGGCAGCGCGCCCAGGGAGTTGCCGTCCAGGTAGACCCCCGCTGCGCCGGCCGCGTCATCGGAGGCGGTGTCGAGGACGAAACGGTCCCGCAGGGAGGCGAGTTCGTCGGCCTCGTCCAGTTTCTGCGCGAGCAGGGGCAGCTCAGACATGGGACCTCGCCGTCCACAGCTCGGGGAAGACGTTCTTCCGGGCGCGCTTCTCCAGCCACGCCACGCCCGCGGAGCCGCCGGTGCCGGCCTTGGCGCCCATCGCGCGCCGGGTGGCGACCAGGTGGTCGTTGCGCCAGCGCCAGACCAGTTCGGCGACGTCGGTCAGCGCCTCGCCGAGGCGGGCCAGCTCGTCGCTCTCGTCACCCGCGTAGACGGCGGTCCAGGCGGCCTCGACGGCCTCCGAGGGCTCGTACCGCTCGGAG
This sequence comes from Streptomyces cyanogenus, assembly GCF_017526105.1. NCBI lineage: Bacteria > Bacillati > Actinomycetota > Actinomycetes > Kitasatosporales > Streptomycetaceae > Streptomyces > Streptomyces cyanogenus. The sequence continues at coordinate 4,757,080 of NZ_CP071839.1, read as the reverse complement.
ACGTCCCGGTGCAGCACGGAGTCGGGGACGGCGTGGCCGCGGCGGGCGAGGAGCCGTACCACCTCGTCGTACAGGCTCGGCTCGTGCAGGGCCTTCTCCAGTTCCGCGTGGACGCGGGGGGCGCCGCGGTGCGGTACGAGCATGGAGGCGGACTTCTCGCCGAGCAGGAACTCCAGGCGCCGGTACATCGCCGACTGGAAGCCGGAGCCCTCGCCGAGCGCGCTGCGGTAGGAGTTGAACTGGGCCGGGGTCAGCTGGCCGAGCGGCTTCCAGGAGGCGTTCAGGGCCTCCAGTTCCCGCACGGAGCGCTTCAGCGCGGCGATCGCGGTGGGCACGTCGTCCGAGCGGAGCGCCTGTGCGGCGGTCTCCCACTCGTGCACGATGACGGTGAACCACAGCTCCATGACCTGGGTGGTCACCAGGAAGACCATCTCTCCGGGGTCGTCGGAGAGGGTGTGCTGGAGGTGGGTGAGGACGTCTGCCCTGACGTAGTCCTCGTACGGCGTCGTCCCCGCGAAATCCAGGTTCGGGGTCTCGGGCTCAGCGGCCTCGTAAGGGGGGTGAGCCTTTTGGGACATCGCTGTCTCCTGTTGTTACTCCGGGTAGCGGTCCGCCCCTGCCGATGCCGGCACGGGGGCCCCGGTCCCCACCCCGCATCCTCCGCAATGACCCCGGCCACGGCAAGGCCCGTCTGCTGCCAGACGGGCCACACCGAATGTCCCGCCGCCGTCAGCCCAGGGTCTGGGCCGCCGTCGGCGAGGAGTCCTTCAGGAACTGTGTGCAGCGCTCGTACTCGTCCTGCTCTCCGATCGCCTGCGCGGCGCGGGCGAGGGCGTGCAGGGCGCGCAGGAAGCCGCGGTTCGGCTCGTGCTCCCAGGGGACCGGGCCGTGGCCCTTCCAGCCGCTGCGGCGCAGGGCGTCAAGGCCGCGGTGGTAGCCGGTGCGGGCGTAGGCGTACGACTCCACGACCGCGCCCCGCTCGAACGCCTCGTCGGCCAGCTGGGCCCAGGCGAGGGAGGAGGTCGGGTGCTGGGCGGCGACGTCCGCGGGGGCGGTGCCGGCCGCCAGGGCCTGGCGGGGCTCCGGGTCGTCGGGGAGGTGGGTGGGGGGCGGACCGCCAAGGAGGTTCTCGTGAATCGTCATGGGTTCAGTCTGGCGTACGGGTACGGGGAGCGGCTCGGCATGGGGGTGCGGCAGGCGCCCCGGAGGGGCGCGGGGAACTGCGCGACCAGCCACAACGAACCCGCAGCCGGACACCACGCCCGGACACCACGGCCGCAGCACACCTCGGCACCGTCACGCCCGTCGCCACCCCCGGCCCCCCGCCTCCAGCGGCGGAGCCGTCACGTTGCCGTGGGTCCGGCATTCGGGGCGGCGGCAGCCGGGGGCCGGGCGGCGGACCAGGGCGAACGCCACGGCCGAGCCCAGCACCAGCACCCCCGCGCAGATCGGCATCGCCCGGTCGAACGCCGCGTCGAAGGCGGCCGGGGAGCGGTACGCCTCCGGGCCCATCCCGGCGAGCAGCGGGAGCGCCGCCACCGCCACCAGGCCCGCCGCGCGCGCCGCCGCGTTGTTGATGCCGCTGGCCAGGCCCGCCCGCGCGGGGTCGACGGAGGCGAGGACCGTGGCGGTCAGCGGGGCCACCAGGGTGACCATGCCGGCGCCCATGACCAGGAGGGCCGGGAGCACGTCGGTGAGGTAGTCCGCGTCCGTCCCCACCCGCAGCATCAGCAGCATCGCCGCCGCACAGAGCAGGGGGCCGACCGTCAGCGGCAGGCGGGGACCCGTGCGGTCGGCGAGGGCGCCGGAGCGGGAGGAGAACAGGAGCATCAGGGCCGTGGTGGGGAGCAGGGCCGTACCGGCGGCCAGCGGGGAGTAGCCGGCCACCACCTGGAGCTGGAGGGCGGTGAGGAAGAAGAACCCGCCGAAGGCCGCGTACACGCACAGGGTGACGAGGTTGACCGCCGTGAACTGGCGGGAGGCGAAGACGTCCGGCGGGAGCATCGGGTCCGGGCGGTGCCGCTCGACGTGCACGAAGGCCACGGCCGCCGCCAGGCCCGCCACCGCGGACACCGCCACCGCCGCCGAGCCGGCGCGGGCCTCGATGAGCGCGTACGTCAGCAGGGCGAGCGCGAGGGCGCCGAGGGCCGCGCCGAGGACGTCGAAGCGGCCGTGGGCGCGGTGGTCTGCGGATTCCGGTACGTGCCGGCGGGCGACCGGTACGCACAGCAGCGCCAGCGGCACGTTGAGCAGGAACACCCAGCGCCAGCCGGGGCCGGCCACCAGCCAGCCGCCGAGGAAGGGGCCGACGGCGGCGCCGATGCCGCCGAAGCCGGACCACAGGCCGACCGCGCGGCTGCGGTCGTCGGGGTGGAAGGACGCCTGGATCAGCGCGAGCGAGCCGGGGGTGAGGAGGGCGCCGCCGATGCCCTGCAACGCGCGCGCGGCGATCAGTACGGCGGTGCTCGGCGCCAGACCGCACAGCAGGGAGGCGGCGGCGAACCACACCACGCCCAGGACGAAGATCTTCCGCCGGCCGTAGCGGTCGCCGAGCGAGCCGCCCAGCAGGATCAGCCCGGCCAGCGTGACCATGTACGCGTTGACCGTCCACTGCAGGGCGGCGAGGTCGGCGTCGAGGTCGTGGCCGATGCGCGGCAGGGCGACGTTGACGACGGTGGAGTCCAGCATCGCCATGCTGGAGCCGAGGACCGTGGTGAGCAGGATCCACTTGCCCTGGGGCGAGGCCAGCCGGACGTCGGGCATGCCCCCAGGTATACAGCGGGCCCGACGGCATGGACAGCCGCCGGACCCGCCGCACCCACCGCTTACTTGATCTTGTTGCCCGCCGAGCGCAGGTTCTGCGTGGCCTGCACGACGCGCGCGGCCATGCTCGCCTCGGCCAGCTTGCCCCACGTCCGCGGGTCGTAGGCCTTCTTGTTGCCGACCTCGCCGTCGACCTTCAGGACGCCGTCGTAGTTCTGGAACATGTGGCCGGCGACCGGACGGGTGAAGGCGTACTGGGTGTCCGTGTCGATGTTCATCTTCACGACGCCGTTCTCCAGCGCGGTGAGGATCTCCTGCTCGGTGGAGCCGGAGCCGCCGTGGAAGACGAAGTCGAACGGCGAGGCCTTGCCGAACTTGGCGGCGACGCCGTCGTTCAGCTCCTTCAGCAGCTCCGGGCGGAGGACGACGTTGCCCGGCTTGTACACGCCGTGCACGTTGCCGAAGGAGGCGGCCAGCAGGTAGCGGCCCTTCTCGCCCAGGCCCAGCGCCTCGGCGGTGCGGATCGCGTCGTCGACGGTGGTGTACAGCTCGTCGTTGATCTCGTGCGAGACGCCGTCCTCCTCGCCGCCGGTGGGGGTGATCTCCACCTCAAGGATGATCTTGGCGGCGCGGGCCTGCTCCAGCAGCTCCTGGGCGATCTCCAGGTTGTCGGCGAGGGTCTCGGCCGAGCCGTCCCACATGTGGGACTGGAACAGCGGGGTGAGGCCGGCGTCGACGCGCTTCTTGGAGAGCGCCAGCAGCGGACGCACGTACCCGTCGAGCTTGTCCTTCGGGCAGTGGTCGGTGTGCAGCGCGATGTTGACCGGGTACTTCTCGGCGATGATGTGCGCGTACTCGGCCAGCGCGACCGCGCCGGTGACCATGTCCTTGCTGTACTGACCGCCGAGGAACTCGGCACCGCCGGTCGAGATCTGGACGATGCCGTCGCTCTCCGCCTCCGCGAAGCCGCGCAGCGCCGCGTTCAGGGTCTGCGAGGAGGTCACGTTGATGGCCGGGTAGGCGAACTTGCCTGCCTTCGCCCGGTCGAGCATCTCGTTGTAGACCTCGGGGGTTGCGATGGGCATCTGTCCGCTCCTCGTGTTGCGGGTTGGGTTCTGCGTTACGGCCCTGACCTAGACCTGGGGTGGTGACGTCGTCGTCGGCCCCATCTTTCCAGACGAGGGGCGCGACGCGGCGCCCCCGGTCCAGTGCAGATCACACCGCGTCGTCAGTCCAGACCCAGTTCATCCTTCGAGAAGGCGAACAGGTAGGGCACACCGGCCTGCTCGGCGATCGCCTCGGCCGCGCCGGTGGCCCGGTCCACGATCGTGGCGACGGCGACGACCTCCGCGCCGGCCTCGCGCAGCGCCTCCACGGCCGTCAGCACGGAGCCGCCGGTGGTGGAGGTGTCCTCGACGGCCAGCACCCGGCGGCCCTTGACCTCGGCTCCCTCGATACGGCGCTGCAGACCGTGCGCCTTGCCCTGCTTGCGGACCACGAAGGCGTCCAGCGTCCTGCCGCGCGCGGCGGAGGCGTGCAGCATCGCGGTGGCCACCGGGTCGGCGCCCAGGGTGAGTCCGCCGACGGCCTCGTAGTCCAGGTCGGCGGTCAGGTCGAGCATGACCTGACCGACCAGCGGCGCTGCCTCGCCGTCGAGCGTGATGCGGCGGAGGTCGATGTAGTAGTCGGCTTCCTTGCCCGACGACAGGGTCACCTTGCCGTGCACCACGGCCTTGTCCTTGATCTGCTGCAGCAGCGCGCCGCGTACATCCGTCATGCCGACCAGCTTAGAGGCGCCGCCAGCTCCAGGTGGTGGTGGCCTCCAGCGGGTCCAGCGGGGTGACCAGGCGCGGAAGGGTGTTCAGCCCGTTCGGCGGACCGGTCTGCGGCTCGACGCAGACGGCCTCGGCCTGTTCGTCGTAGATCACCACCCACTCCTCGCGGCTGGTCACCTTCAGCTCCAGCTGCTCCGGCCAGGTGAGGGTGACGTCGACGCCACCGGGCATGCCGAAGCAGTCGTCCCAGGGGCCCGGCCGCGGGTCGATGCGGTTGCCGGTGGGCAGGTGGTCGGCGCCGCGCTCCTCCTGCCAGGCCGGTTTGAACTCCAGCTGCACGTCCCGGCCGCCGAGGTTGCGGTGGAACCAGGGGTGCCAGCCGAGCTGCGCCGGGAAGGAGTCGTCGTACGTCTCCACGGCCAGCGTCAGCGTCAGGCCGTCCTCGGCGAGCGCGACGACCTGCGTGACGCGGCCGGGGTGCGGCCAGGGGTCGGTCAGCTCGTACGTGATCACCGCCTCGTTCTCCGTGACGCGCGCGGTGCGCCAGGCGCCGTCGCGCGCGGTGCCGTGGATGGCGTGCGGCGGGGCGTTCAGCGGCATCTGGCGGACGGTTCCGCCGTCCAGGAAGCGGCCCTCCCGGGTCCGGCCGCACCAGGGCACCATCGGGAAGCAGCCGTAGCGCTCACCCTGCCGCAGCAGCTCCACACCGCCGATCCGGAGCCCGCCGATCCGGCCGCCGTTGCCGGGCCGCACGGTCACTTCCGCGTCGCCCGCGGTCAGCGTGATGTCTTCGTCACTCACGGAACCGACCCTACTGGGGCGATCAAGAGATCGTGCGCCGGAGAGGTCAGCGGCGTTTGCGCAGGGCGCGGGTGACCACGATCGCGGAGGCCAGGGCCAGCGCCGCGGCGGGGGCCGCCCAGCGCAGGGCCGGGCTGCCGGTGACGGTCTGGGGGGCCGGTACGGGGGCGTAGCGGCCGCGCGGCGGGGCGTGGTCGACCTCCTCGGCGCTGCGGCCGATCATGGTGCGGCGGGCGTGCGCCGCCTCGGCGGGCGGTTCGCCCGTGTCGGCGAAGTCGCCGGAGAGCCGGTCGGGGTGCACGGCGCGGGCGGCGGTGCCGGCGCTTCCGGACTCCTCCTCGTGTGCGCCCCCGCCACCGGTCTCCTCCCCGGGCCGCGCCGCGTCCCCACCCGCGCTTTCGGGCTGGTCCGCGTCCGCGGCTCCGCCGGCCGGTTCCGGCTGCTCGCCGGCATCCGTCGCCAGGGTTTCCAGGAAGCGGGTCAGCAGCCTGGTCGCCGCCGCGGTCACCGTCTCCGCCGGCAGTTCCGTGATCCGGCCGGACGCGTCCGCGGTGCCCTCGGCCGTGACCGTGCAGCCGCCCTCGGTGTCCGTGAGGGTCAGCGTCAGGGCGAGCTTGACCGCGCCGGTGCCGCGGGACTCGCTGGCGTCGCCGTCCACCGCGTACGTGCCGTCCTCCCGGGGGGTGACGCGGGCGGTGCCCCGGTAGGTGATGGAATGTCCGGCGACGCGGAGTTTCAGCCGGCCGGTGAGCGGTTCGGCACCGGCCTCCTGTTGCAGGCCGGGGACGGCCCGGGCCACGTGGGCCTTGTCGGCCAGCGCGGCGCGGAGCCGCTCTGCGGGGACCGGGACGAAGACCTGGTGCTCCATGGTCGGGGAGCCTACCCAGTTGTGGCCGGAACTCACCCGGGCCTGCCGGAGCTCCGCCCCCGGGCCCCCTCCGCCCGCACGTCGCTCACTCACTCGCTCGCTCACTCGGCGCGGCGCGGCGCGGCACCACCCGGGCGACGCCCGGATGCGCCCGCCCTCACCCCGCCTGTCCCCCGCCCCCGCGCCCCCGCACCTCTCAGTACCTCGGATGCACCAGCGTCGACGCCCGCAGTCCCCCGACCCTGGTCCGCTCCGCCGCCCGGGCGTCCGCCGCCAGGTCGGCCTGGGTGAAGGTGGCCGCGTGCCCGGTCATCCGCAGGGGCGGCGCCGTGAGCCCGGGTGCCGCAAGGAGGAAGCCCCAGTCGCGCGGGGCCCGGGACGTACCGGTCGAGCGGTCGGGGCCGGGGGCGAAGCCGGTGTCGTGGCCGAGGACCCGGTAGGGGGAGACCGCGAAGCCGGCGGTGCGCAGGGTCGCGGCGACGGTCCAGAAGGCGCGGGGACGGGCGGTGACGGGGCCCGCGTGCACCACCAGGCGGCCGTCCGGGGCCAGGACGCGGCGGGCGAGGCCGTAGAACTCCTGGGAGTACAGCTTGGTACTGGCGGTGATCCCCGGGTCGGGGAGGTCGGCGACGACGACGTCGTACACCGGCCCGCGCGCCCGCCGCAGCCAGCCGAGCGCGTCGGCGGTGGTGACGTGCAGGCGCCGGTCGGCGAAGGCGTGCCCGTTGGCGGCGGACAGGCCGGGGTCGCGGCGGGCCAGGTCCACCAGGCCCGGGTCGCGTTCGACGACGTCGACACGGTGCACGCCGTGCCGGCGCAGCACCTCGCGGGCGGCCAGGCCGTCGCCGCCGCCGAGGATCAGGACGCGCGTGTGCGGGCCGGCCAGAGCGGGCCCGACCAGGGCCTCGCGGTAGCGGCGGGCGTCCCGGCCGCCGACGCGCAGGCGGCCGTCGAGGAACAGGTCGAGGGGCCGGCCCCCGGTGCCGCCGGCCAGCACGACCTCCTGGACGCCGGTCCGTACGGCCACCCGGACGTCGGTGCCGTACACGGCGCGCCGGGCGGCCCGTTCGAAGTCACCGGCGAGGGCGGCGGCCGAGGCGAGGACGCCGAGCACGAGGAGGCCGGTGAGCAGCAGGGTCCAGCGGGCGCGGCGGGTGAGGTCGCGGCGGAAGAGGCCGAGGACCAGGGCACCGCCCGCGACCACGTTGACCGTGCCGGTCAGCAGCGCGCCGGTCAACTGGCCCAGGAACGGCAGGAGAAGGAAGGGGAAGGCGAGGCCGCCGACGAGGGCGCCGACGTAGTCCGCGGCGAACAGGTCGGCCACCGCGCCGCCCGCGTCCTGCCGGCGGATGCGCTGGATCAGCTCCATCAGCAGCGGGACCTCGGCACCGATGAGCAGGCCGATGGCGAGGGAGAAGGCGACCAGGAGGCAGCGCGGTCCGGCGGCCCATATACCGCCCCAGCCGGCGGTCCAGGCGAAGACGGCGTACAGGGCCATGGCGCTGCAGCCGCCGATCAGCGCGAGGGCCGACTCGACGGCGCCGAATCCGGCCGCCGCGTGCCAGCGCAGCCGTTTGGCGGCGAGGGAGCCGATGCCCATCGCGAACACCATCACGGACAGCACCACGGAGGCCTGGGTGACCGAGTCCCCGATCAGGTAGGAGGCGAAGGCGACGAGTTCCAGTTCGTACACGAGTCCGCAGGCCGCGCAGACGAAGACGCACACGAGGACCAGGAACCGCCCGGTGCCGGGCCGGACGGGCAGCCGTGCGGGGCATGTCCGGGAGGGCGGGGCGCCCGGGGGCGCGGGGGCGGGCCGTTCGATCACGCTGCGACGTTACGTCACGTACTCGGGACGCTTCGTCACCCACACGTGTGGATCTGCGGGCGGTTGACGCAGTGCGGGTTTATGCCGACGACGCACCGGGACGAGCCGTACGGCCGGGCGGTCGCCTCGGGCGCGATCCCGTTCCCTCGGCCCCGCCATCGTGCCCTCGACCGCGCCGCCACCACGCCGCACCGCCGTCACTCGACCGTGCCGTCACTCGACCGCACAGCCGTCACCCCGGCCGCACCGCCACCATGGCGCGCCACCGTCACTGGACTGCGCCACCGTCACGTCAACTGCACCGCCGTCACCCCGGCCGCACAGCCGCCACCACACCGCGCCGCCGTCACCGGCCGCGCAGCCGTCACCCCCGCCGCACCGCCACCACGCCGCGCCACCGTCACTCGACCGTGCCGTCACTCGACCGTGCCGTCACTTGACCGCACAGCCGTCACCCCGGCCGCGCCGCCGTCACTTCGGCCGCACCGCTCTCCCCCGTGGCCCGACCCGGGTCCGGGTGGCGACCAACTGCCCGTCCTGCGGGTAGGCGTGCCAGGTGCGCCAGTGCACCTGGCCCTCGTGCCACTGGGCCAGCATCGCGGTGAAGGCGTGCGGGCTGCCGGGGAAGACACCGGCGAGGCCGTGCGGATGGTCGGAGACGAGGGCCAGCAACTCCTGGGCGCGGCCCGCGAACGAGCCGGGGGTGAGCACCTCCACGCGGGCGGCGAACTCGTACTCCCAGTCGCCGATCCGCTTGGCGACGCCCAGCGGCAGCGGGGTGCTGGAGCCGGGGATGCACGCGACCGTCTCCGAACAGCTCCCCCGCTCCTCCTCCAGGAGTACCTGATGGGACGCGCCGAGCAGCCGCAACTGCATTTTGGCGCCGGTGAGTTCGAGGTCGAGCGTGGCCAGGGCGGGCAGCGGCTCGCGTCCCAGGGCCCAGGCGAGGTCGGCAGCGCGCGTATCGGTGTAGGAGGTGTTCAGGGTCGTGAGCATGGATCGGCTCCGCTAACACGCAAACAAAGAAGGGGGAGATCGGCCATGTCAGCCCAGCCGGCCCGGCCGGGGTGGGGGAGTCTGAGGACGTCCGAGGGGGCTGCGTTGGCGGTTTAGAGGGAATCATGAACGGTGGCCCCGCCACAGCGTTTTTACCCAACTTCGTGGGGTTTCCATCCCTCAGAGGGCTCCACAGTTCAACTGTTCAACCACGGCGTGCGCCGGGCGCGGGGACGGACAGGCCGAGCGCCCGCCGGATGGTCCCTCCGACGGGCGCTCGGTGGTGCGCGGCCCGGATACGGTTCCCCCTGTTCCGGAAGCTCAGCTGCCCCGTGTCAGCTGCCTCCCCCGCATCCGCCCCCGCCGCACGAGGATCCCCCGCCGCACGACGAACCTCCACCGCAGGAGTGGCCCCCACAGGAGTGGCCCCCGTGGCCCCCGCCGTGTCCACCGTGCCCGCCGTGCCCGCCCGACGAGCCGGAGTCACCGCCACCGCCGACCCACCAGCTGTTCGACCCGCTGTCCGCATAGGTCGAGGACGACGAGGACGACGAAGACGAGCCCGACGAGCGGTACGACCGGTTCCGCCCGCCCTTGTGCAGCGACAGCCGGGCGTTCCGGCTCCGGCGGGCCCGGCCCGCCGCGAGGAGCACGACCACGACCACCGCCAGGATGATGCCTGCGAACATGGCGCCACCCTCCTTCCGTTCCCCCGAAGCGGCCCCCCGTGGGCGCCTCGCGTGTTGCCGCGTCTCGCGCGGTGCCGGGGGGATGCCCGCCCGCTTCCCACCCCAAAGCAGAGTTGAGCAAGTTCTGAGGGTCCGTCCGGGAAAACCCCCTCTGACCTGCACCGGAAGGTGTTTCGGAGGTCGGCGGGACGGAAGTTGGCCGTTGCCTGAAGGTGAGTTGAGGAAACCCCGGCTTGAGCGCAGGATGGCCGGCATGACCTCCAGCGCACGTCCTCACCTCAACCGCCGGCTCGCCGAGTTCGGGACGACGATCTTCGCCGAGATGTCGGCGCTCGCCGTGGCGACCGGGGCGATCAACCTCGGCCAGGGCTTCCCCGACACCGACGGCCCCGAGGAGATCCGGGAGGCCGCCGTCCGGGCGCTCCGCGACGGCCGCGGCAACCAGTACCCGCCCGGCCCCGGCATCCCCGAGCTGCGCACCGCGATCACCGCGCACCAGCAGCGCCGCTACGGCCTGTCCTACGACCCCGACACCGAGGTGCTGGTCACCGCGGGCGCGACGGAGGCGATCGCGGCCTCGCTGCTGGCGCTGGTCGAGCCGGGCGACGAGGTGGTGGCGCTGGAGCCGTACTACGACTCGTACGCGGCGAGCATCGCGATGGCCGGCGGCACCCGGGTGCCGGTGACGCTTCGGCCGCACGAGGGAAGCTTCCGGCTGGACCTCGACGAGCTGCGGGCCGCCGTCACCGACCGCACCCGGCTGCTGCTGGTCAACACGCCGCACAACCCGACCGGCACGGTCCTCACCCGCGCCGAGCTGGCCGCGATCGCCGAGCTGGCGGTGGAGCGTGACCTGCTGGTGGTGACCGACGAGGTCTACGAGCACCTGGTCTTCGACGGTGCCGGGCACCTGCCGCTGGCCACGTTCCCCGGGATGCGCGAGCGGACGGTGAGCATCGGCTCGGCCGGCAAGACCTTCTCGTTCACCGGCTGGAAGGTCGGCTGGGTGACGGCCGCGCCGGCGCTGGTGAGCGCGGTCCGCGCCGTGAAGCAGTTCCTGACGTACGTGGCCTCGGGCCCGTTCCAGTACGCGGTGGCCGAGGCGCTCGCCCTGCCCGACTCCTACTTCGAGGAGTTCCGCAGCGGCATGCTGGCCCGCCGGGACATCCTGGCGGAGGGGCTCACGGCGGCGGGCTTCGAGGTGTTCCGGCCGGCCGGAACCTACTTCATCACCACCGACATCCGTCCCCTCGGCGAGAAGGACGGCTTCGCGTTCTGCCGGGCGCTGCCGGAGCGGGCGGGCGTGGTGGCCATCCCGAACGCGGTGTTCTACGACGACCGGGAGGCGGGGGCGCCGTTCGTGCGGTTCGCCTTCTGCAAGCGCGAGGAGGTCCTCCAGGAGGCGGCGGAGCGACTGCGCCGCATGTGAGCGCGGGTGGGTACGGTCCGGGGGCGGGAGCCCCCGGACCGGCCCGGGGGGCTGTTACTCCCCGTCGTCCTCGGGCTGCTCGGACTCGTTGACCTCCTGCTCCAGGCCCAGCTGCTCCACCAGCCACTTGTCGAACTCGATCGCGGCCCGCACCCAGCTGACCGTGGAGGAGACGAAGTGGTTGATGTCGACGCCCGTGCCGATCAGCATCTGGGCCTCGCCGATCAGGCGGACGGTGCCGTCGTCGTGGGTGTGGGTGTACACCTTCGGCCACAGGGTGCGGCGGTTCCAGTCGTCGATGGACTCGAGCAGCTGCGGCTTCTCGTCGATCTTGTGCGGCCGGTCGTAGAAGGTCCGCACCGAGAAGATCGCCTGTTCGGCCTCTCCGCGGAACATGAAGTAGGTGCGGAACTGCTCCCACGGCGCGGCGAGGTCACCCTCCTCGTCGACGACGTACTTCAGCTCCATCTGGTCGAGAAGCTGCTTCACCAGGTCCTGATCCGGGAGGACGGGGCCCGCCGGTCCTTGGGGCTGCGGTTCGGGCTGGCCCCCGAAATTCGGAATCGAGGACGGGTCGATGCTCACCGTGTTTTTCCCTTCATGCGGATGCCGCCATCCTCCCCCATGCGGGGAGGGGGGTGGCAAGCCCCGACGGGGCCCTGTCAGCCGTGGGCTGACAGGATCCGGCTGGTCGGGTGGCGGGTGTACTGCGCGTGGGGGCGGAGTGACACGAGGACGGACCAGGTGGGGGCTTGTCGCGGCCATCGTGGCGCTGCCCGGACTGATGCCGATCCGGATGATCGTGGCGGTGGTGAAGTTCTCGACCTCGGACCATCCCCTGGGCGGGGCCCCCGAGGAGGTGCCGTGCGCCGAGGCGCCGGCCTTCGGCGGGGCGAAACTGCGGGGGTTCCGTATGCCGCGCAAGGACGTCCGCGACTGGCTGGCCACCACCTGTCCGGTCGGCCCCGAGCCGAAGACGCAGTACTGCTCTCCGGATTTCGTCGGCCTCTGTCTGCACCTGGAGTTCCAGGAGGGGTCCGCGTCCTACGCCCGCCTGGTCCCGGGCGCGGCCGGCCCGGGCTTCGGCGCGCACGCCGCGGACGTCACCGTGACGTACGAGGGCCCGGAGCGGGCCCTCGTACGCTTCTCGGCGTTCACCACCTGAGCGTCACAGCGTCTTGCCCGTGGCCGGGCCGACCAGCAGGCCCTCTGCGAAGCGGTCCACGCGGACCGTGTCGCCGTCCTTGACCTCGCCCGACAGGATCTCCTTGGCGAGCCGGTCGCCGATGGCGGTCTGCACCAGGCGGCGCAGCGGCCGGGCGCCGTACGCCGGGTCCAGGCCCTCCTCCGCCAGCCAGGCCAGTGCCTCGGGGGTGATCTCCAGCGCGAGCCGCCGCTCGGCCAGCCGCCTGGCGAGCCGGTCGATCTGGAGCTGGGCGATCCGCTCCAGCTCGGGCTTGGTCAGCGCCGAGAAGACCACCAGGTCGTCCAGCCGGTTGAGGAACTCCGGCTTGAAGGAGGACCGGACGACCTCCAGGACCTGCTCCTTCTTCTGCTCCTCGGAGGTGAGCGGGTCCATCAGGAACTGGCTGCCCAGGTTGGAGGTGAGCACCAGGATGGTGTTGCGGAAGTCGACCGTGCGGCCCTGGCCGTCCGTGAGCCGGCCGTCGTCCAGCACCTGGAGCAGGATGTCGAAGACCTCGGGGTGGGCCTTCTCCACCTCGTCCAGCAGCACCACGCTGTACGGGCGCCGGCGCACGGCCTCGGTCAGCTGGCCGCCCTCCTCGTAGCCGACGTATCCGGGGGGCGCGCCGACCAGGCGGGCCACGCTGTGCTTCTCGCCGTACTCCGACATGTCGATGCGGACCATGGCCCGCTCGTCGTCGAAGAGGAAGTCGGCGAGCGCCTTGGCGAGTTCGGTCTTGCCGACGCCGGTCGGGCCGAGGAAGAGGAAGGAACCGGTGGGCCGGTCGGGGTCGGCGATCCCGGCCCGCGACCGCCGTACGGCGTCACTGACGGCCCGCACGGCCTCGCTCTGCCCGATGAGCCGCTTGCCGATCTCCTCCTCCATGCGCAGCAGCTTCTGGGTCTCGCCCTCCATGAGCCGCCCGGCGGGGATACCGGTCCAGGCGGCGACGACGTCGGCGATGTCGTCGGCGCCGACCTCCTCCTTGACCATGGTGTCCCTGGCGACCTCCTCCTCGGCCTCGGAGGCGGCCTCCAACTCCTTCTCCAGCTGGGGGATCTCGCCGTAGAGCAGCTTGGCCGCGGTGTCGAAGTCGCCGTCGCGCTGGGCTCGTTCGGCCTGGCCGCGCAGGTCGTCCAGCTTCTCCTTCAGCTCACCGACCCGGTTGAGGGACTGCTTCTCCTTCTCCCAGCGGGCGGTGAGGCCCCGCAGCTCCTCCTCCTTGTCGGCGAGGTCGCGGCGCAGCTTCTCCAGGCGGGCGAGGGAGGCCGGATCGGTCTCCTTGCCGATCGCCAGCTCCTCCATCTTCAGCCGGTCGACGGCACGCTGGAGTTCGTCGATCTCCACGGGGGAGGAGTCGATCTCCATCCGCAGCCGGGAGGCGGCCTCGTCGACGAGGTCGATGGCCTTGTCCGGCAGGAAGCGGGAGGTGATGTACCGGTCGGACAGGGTGGCGGCGGCCACCAGCGCGCTGTCCGCGATCTGCACCTTGTGGTGGGCCTCGTACCGGCCCTTGAGCCCGCGCAGGATCGCGATGGTGTCCTCGACCGTGGGCTCGGCGACGAGCACCTGCTGGAAGCGCCGCTCCAGGGCGGGGTCCTTCTCGATCCGCTCCCGGTACTCGTCCAGCGTCGTGGCGCCCACCATCCGCAGCTCACCGCGGGCGAGCATGGGCTTGAGCATGTTGCCCGCGTCCATGGCGGAGTCGCCGCCGGCACCGGCGCCCACGACGGTGTGCAGCTCGTCGATGAAGGTGATGATCTGCCCGTCGGAGTCCTTGATCTCGGCGAGGACGGCCTTCAGCCGCTCCTCGAACTCACCGCGGTACTTGGCACCGGCCACCATCGCCCCGAGGTCCAGCGCGACCAGCCGCTTGTCCTTCAGCGACTCGGGCACGTCCCCCTTGACGATCCGCTGCGCGAGCCCTTCCACGACGGCGGTCTTGCCGACGCCGGGCTCACCGATGAGGACGGGGTTGTTCTTGGTACGGCGGCTCAGCACCTGCACGACCCGCCGGATCTCCTGGTCCCGCCCGATGACCGGATCGAGCCGGCCCTCGCGGGCGGCGGCGGTGAAGTCGGTGCCGAACTTCTCCAGGGCCTTGTACTGGCCCTCGGGGTCGGCGGTGGTCACGCGGCGTCCTCCCCTGGCCTTCTTGAAGGCCTCCAGCAGCTTCTTCGCCTCGGCGCCCTGCCGCGCGAGCAGCTCACCGGCGGCGCCGCCCTTCGCGGCGACACCGATCAGCAGGTGCTCGGTGGACAGGTACTCGTCGCCCAGTTCCTTCGCGCGCTCACCGGCGTCGGCGATCACGGCCAGCAGATCCCGGTTGGGCTGTGGCGGCGCGACGGTGGACCCGGTCACGCTGGGCAGGCCGGCCAGGATCCGCTCCGCGCCGGAGCGTACGGCGGCCTGGTCGGCGTCCACGGCCGCGAGCAGGTCGGTGATGTTCTCGTTGTCCTGCCCCTGGAGCAGAGCCAGCAGCAGGTGGGCGGGGGTGAGGTCCGGGTGCCCCTCGGTCACGGCACGACTGCTCGCCGCGTTGATCGCGTCCCGGCTCCTGTTGGTCAGCTCGGCGTCCACGGTGTCCGTTCTCCTCCTCGACCTCGCACTGCTGACTTAACCAGCGTACACAAAGTTGAGTCTATTCCGCTCAAGGTTCGGGCGGGAGGGGCCCGCGGGTTTAGGTTGCCCGCATGACCAGGCACTCCGTAGACCCTGCTTCCCCCGGCGAGCCGTACCTCGCCTTCTGGCGCGAACGGCATCTGTGCACGCTGACCACGCTGCGACCCGACGGCAGTCCGCACGTCGTACCGGTGGGCGTGACCTACGACGCCGGGGCGCGGCTGGCAAGGGTGATCACGAACGGGGCGAGCACCAAGGTGTCCCATGTGCGCGCGGCCGGACCCGAGGGGGCGCGGGTGGCGGTGTGCCAGGTGGACGGCCGGCGCTGGGCGACGCTGGAGGGGCGGGCGTACGTGCGCACGGAGCCGGAACGGATCGCGGAGGCGGAGCGGCGCTACGCGCAACGGTACGAGCGGACGCCGTCGCCGAACCCCTCCCGCGTGGTGATCGAGATCGAGGTGGAGCGGGCGCTGGGACACGGCTGAGGTTCGGCGGTTTTCAGCCACCGTGGAGGTACGCCGATACCCGGAAATATCCCCGGAAACTGCAGCGGCGTCACCGTGTTCAGGTCACGGTGACGCCGCTGCGGGGGGAAGCGCCTGAGCGATCTGTTACGACGGGGGAATCGCGTCAGGCACTGCGGGGGGTGGCCGAGATGGTCCTCAGGTCGGACTCCGCCGGCTCGGTCAGCCGGTGGTCCCGCTGGTCCAGGTTCACAAAGATCATTCCGTACCGGATGGCACATCGCACCGGCTGCGGCGCCCCACGCGGTTTGCGCAGGCACCGGAACGCCCGTACGTCCCCGTCGTCGTCCCGCGTGACGACGACCGGCTCCCCGAACACGGTCACCATCAGCGAGTCACCGCTGTGGGGGATGGCGGTGACCAGATCGATGAAGTGCCAGCCGGAACGGTAGGCGGTGGCCATTTCGCGACGGAAGGAGCGGTCGTCGGGTGGAGTCGTCACGTCAGCTCCCAGCTCCGTCGGTCTCCATGCCTGCTTCGCTCACGTCACCACTGGCCACGGTGTTCACTGCCACCACCGGCCAGTGCGTGTCCGCTCGGACGTCACTCCTGTCGCCGGCATGACCGCACAGGATCGCGACGGCCGTGGCGGCGGAGAGGGCGGCAACAAGCACCGAGCGAAGCGTTCTGTCGCGCATGATCGGCTTCGTCCTCACTTGAAAGTCTCCTCTGCCCCCGTCAGGTAAAACGATGGCTCATTCAGGCACGTCATGACCACACAATCGGTGCATCATGTTCCTGCATGTTCAGGACCCTGGGGGGTGGAGATTTCGTGGCAAATCAGACTAAGGCGACGCATCCCCATGCGGTGACCGAACTATGTGACGAGGGAGCCCGGCTTTACGCGAACGCCCTGCGCATGGGACGGATCGCCCGCAAGGAAGTGGAGTGCGCTCCCTGCCTGGTGGAATTCGCCCTTCTCCATCCGGACCCGGACGACCTGGACTGGTTGCAGCCTGTACCGCCGTCGGTGGCACTGGCCGAACGCCTGCTTCCCATCGAGCGGGACATCACCGAGCGTCGACGCTTGTCCATCAGACTCGCAGACACTTTCGAGCCGTTCATGGCGCTCAGCGCTCAGTCGGTGACGACCGATCACTCGCTCACCGTGCTGGAGGGCAGTGAGCGGATCAATGCGGCGCTCAACCTGGCCACGTCCCAGTGCCAGACCGAGGTTCTCACCATCCAACCGAGCGACGACCGCTTCTCCGAGCGAAGCCTGGCCCAGGGGCTCGAGCGGGACAGGCCACTGATCGAGCGGGGCGTGCGCATCCGCACCCTGTATCAGCACACCGCGCGGTACAGCCCGGAGAAACTGGCCTACGTGGGACAGCTGTCGAACGGCAAGGTGGAGTACCGCACCATCGACGAGGTGGTGGACCGCCTCATCGTCTGTGACGAGAGCGTCGCCTTCATCCCGACCCGGGACGACCAGCAGGTGGCTCTCGAACTCCGGCACCCGGGCCTCGTCCGCTACCTGATCAAGGTCTTCGAGTTCATGTGGGCCCGCTCCGTTCCGCTGAGCGCCGGCGCCCCCTACGAAGCGGCGCCCGACGGCATCACCGAGATCCAGCACTCCATAGCCAAGCTCCTGGTCGAAGGCCACGTGGACGAGGCCATCGCCCGCCGCCTCGGCATGAACGTCCGCACCTGCCGGGCCCACATCGCCAAACTCGCCCAGGCCCTCGGCAGCGGCAGCCGCGCCCAACTCGGCTATCTCATCGCCCAGTCCGGCATCCTGGACCGCGACCACTGAGGTGACGGCCGGGCCCGGACCGGCGTGGCACCCGGAGCCCGGCGCGGCGGAGCCGGGCGTGGCCCGGGTGTCTCATCGCGCGGCCGGGGGTTCCTGATCCGGACCGGTGAGGGCGGTGGCCGGCAGCGGCGGGCGGTGGCCGTCCAGGCCGACCTGGGCGATGCGCACGCCGAGTTGGGTGCGGCTGGCGGCGCCCAGGGTCTCCGACAGCCGGGCGATGTGGGCCCGGCAGGTGCGCACGCTGATACCGAGCCGCTCGGCGATGACGGCGTCCTGGTGCCCCTCGGCGAGCAGCGCGGCGATGGACTGCTCACGGTGGGAGATGCCCTCGATGCCGGTGTCGGGGAGGGGCGCGGTGAGCGGGATCGCCAGCCGCCAGAGGCGTTCGAAGACCGTGACCAGGTACTCCACCAGCGCCGGGTGGCGCAGCTCCAGCGCCATCGTGCGGTCGGCGTTGGCGGGGATGAACGCCACCGTGCGGTCGAAGAGGATGAGCCGGTCGATGACCTCGTCCAGGGTGCGGGCCTCCACCGTGTCGCCCATCAGCTCCAGGTAGTTGAGCAGGCCCTGGCCGTGCCGGGCCACGTGCGTGTAGAGGTCACGCATGCGCACGCCCCGGCCGCGCAGCGCCAGCGCCCGGTGCAGGCCCTCGGTGAGTTCGGCCTCCCGCCGGATGCCGCCGGGCTGCACGGTGAGCACCTCGGTGGTGCACGCCTCGGTCGCCTCGTCCATCGCGGCCTGGATGCGGGAGAGCCCGTCCAGGACCCGGATGGCGCTGCCCTCGGCCGTTGCCGGCGTGTTCAGCTGCCGGCCCAGGCCCGCGTACCACTCGAAGGCGGCCACCGCCGAGCCCACCCGTCGCTGGCTCGCGCTGACCTCGTCGTAGACCCCGCGCAGCAGCCGGGTCATGACCTCCTGCGGGGAGGTGGGCACCAGCCAGTCCATGTCGTCGGGGTCGGGGTGCAGCAGGGCCAGTTCCAGCAGGCAGGGAACCGGTTCGGCGTCCGTGCGCGGCACCCGTCCCCGGCGCACGGCACGGGAGTACACCCGATCCCCGGCCTCACACAGCCGGTCGGCACCGTGAGGATGCCCCTCCGCCCCGCGCCCGGCCATCGCCCATTCCACCCCCGGTGTGCTGCCACTTCCGCAGCGCAACTATGCGCGGCGCCGAAGGGGGTCCGCAACACGGCTCCCCCCACGGTGCCCACCGGAAAATCCCGCTGTGCCCGCTTTCGGTGCCGCGCCGCCCCCGTGTCGCCACAAGACGGCGGTGGCGGCACGGACGCCGCTGCGGAGCCGCGGGGCCGCTTCCCGGCGGGTGCCGCCGGCAGCCGGAGCGCTCCCGGCCGGGCCGCTCCGGGGAAGCGGGGCCGGGCCTACTTGAGGCCGATCGCCGCGCAGGCCGCCTTGTACTTGGCGGTGCAGATGTCATCGATGCCGTAGATGCCGTCGGCGACGACCGTGTCCTTGACGGTGTGCTTGGTGAGCGCGCTCACCTGCACCAGCTTGGACGGGATGTCCTTGAGGGTGGGGCTGTCCACCCGGTCCTGGGTGAGGGCGTCGAACTGGATGCCCTTGCCCTGGATCTTGGTGACGGCCATCTGCGCGGCGGCCTCGGCCTCGTCCGGGTATGACTTGTAGACGCTCATGTACTGCTCGCCGCTCACCACCCGCTGCACGGCGTCCAGTTCGGCGTCCTGGCCGGTGATCGGGGGCAGCTCGGTGACACCGGCCGCCTTCAGCGCCTTGAGGACACCGCCCGCCATGCCGTCGTTGGCGGCGTAGACGCCGGCGATGTTGCTCTTGCCGATCTGCGCGATGGCCTTGGCCATGAAGGCCTCGGCGTTCTCCGGCTTCCAGTCCGGGGTGTCGAAGCTGTCCGCGATGTCCACCTTGCCGTTCAGCTCGGAGAGCGCACCCTCCTTGAACTGCTTGGCGTTGGGGTCGGTGGGCGAGCCGTTCACCATGACGACCTTGTCGGAGGTGTCGACGTTCGGTCCGAGCGCCTCCAGCAGGCTGCGGCCCTGCACCTCGCCGACGAGTTCGTTGTCGAAGGAGATGTAGGCGTCGATCGGGCCCTCGGCGAGCCGGTCGTAGGCGATGACCGGAATGCCCGCGTCCTTGGCCTTCTTCACCTCGTCGGCGATGGCGTGCGAGTCCACCGCGTCGACCAGGATGACGTCGGCCTTGGCGTCGATCATGTTCTGCATCTGCTCGGACTGCCGGGCGGCGCTCGCGTCGGCGTTGGCGTACTGCACCTTGCCCTGCTTCTTGGTGAGTTCGGCCACCTTGTCCCGAATGATGGGGTAGTCGAACTTGTCGTAGCGGGTGTTGGCCTTCTCCGGCAGGAGCAGGCCCACGGTGATGTCGTTGCCCTTGGTCGGGCTCGCGCTCGCGCCGTCCCCCGTCGCGTTCAGCACGCCACAGCCGGCGAGCGAGAGGGTCATCGTGGACGCGGCCACGGATATGGCGATTCGACGCATTCGAGAGCTCACTTCAGGTGCGTTCCGGACGTGGGTGCAGCTATACGACCCAGGTGTCTGAAAAGACAACTTGGCGGCCGCACCCGGCGTCAAGAAGAATCACTTAACGAGTCCGCAACACCACGCTCAGCTCTCCCTGTGGAGGCCATGCGAAACCCTCTTCAAATGCCCTTTACGGGCCGTACATCCAAAGGCAGTTCACGGGTCTGCAAAGATCCGTACAACCAACCCGGTCCATCACGAGTCGTGATCATGACGGCCCCGAGCCGCACTACGACTCGATCAGAGGACCGAATGAACTCAGCCAGACGTACGACCGCCACGGCGGTCGTACTCGCCGCCTCCGGTGCCCTGCTGGGCGCGTTCGCCCCGAGCGCGTCCGCCGCGACCGGCTGCGCCTCGCCGGTCTACACCCGGCAGTTCTTCGCGAACACCACCTTCTCCGGCACCCCGAAGAAGACCGACTGCGACAGCGCGGTCGCCGAGCAGTGGGGCACCGGGGCCCCGGCCTCGGGCCTGCCCAGTAACAACTTCGGCGTCCGCTGGACCGTCACCCGCGACTTCGGTTCCGGCGGGCCCTTCGCCCTCACGGTCGCCGCGCAGGACGGGATCCGGGTCTACCTGGACGGCACCCGCAAGGTCGACCTGTGGAAGAACGTCTCCACCACCCAGAAGAAGACCGTCAACGTCACCGTGCCGTCCGGCAGGCACACGCTCCGCGTGGACTTCGTGAACTGGACCGGCGCCGCGAACGTCTCCTTCGCCTACACGCCCCGCACCTCGCCCGACGTCGACACGGTCAAGCCGCTGGTGCCCGCCGGCGCTTCGGTGACGTACGACTCGGCGACCGGCAGGGCGAAGCTCAGCTGGTCGAAGAACAAGGAGATGGACCTCGCCGGCTACCGCGTCTACCGGCGGCTGCAGGGCTACCCGTACGAGGCCGCGCCGCTGGCGACGACCACCGCCACCACGTACACCGACACCACCCTCCCGGTGACCGGCGACACGTACTACTACGAGGTGCGCGCCTACGACCGGGCCGGCAACGAGTCCGCGGGCACCGCGGACAAGCCCGTCACCACCGCCGACCGCACCGCGCCCGGCGCGCCGGCCGGGCTGGAGGTCACCGACGCCTCCGAGCAGGACGGCCTGCGCATCGGCTGGAGCACCGAGCCCGGCGCGGTCTCCTACCGGATGTACCGGGCGGCGACCGCGACCGGCACCTACACCCTCCTGGGCAGCACGCAGGAGACGTCCTACCGGGACGCCTCGGCCGCGGTGGGCACCACGTACTACTACCGGGTGACCGCGGTGGACGCGGCCGGCAACGAGTCGGCCCGGTCCGCCGCCCTCGCCGGCAAGCGCCGGGACGACACCCCGCCGCCCCTGGTCACCGGGCTGCAGGTCACCCCGACCGACTACGGCTTCGAGCTGACCTGGGACCAGAACCCGGCGCCCGACCTGCACCGGTACTCCGTCTACGCGGGCCGGATCCTGAGCGACGGCGAGGACCGGGTCTGCTCCGCGTCCCAGGACGCCTGGCTGATGCCCGACGTCACCTCCTACCGGTACCAGACGACCCCGGACGGCGAGGAGCGCTGCTTCTTCGTGGACGCCGTGGACACGAACTGGAACTCCCGCTACCAGCTGACCCACGAGGCGAACGTGGTCGTCGCCACCGAGCTGGGCACACCGCCGGCCGAGGACGGCACCGAGCCGGCGCCCGCCGGCTGACCGGGCACGACGAGAGGGGCCCGGTACCCGGGCCCCTCTTCGTACGCGCCTGGGCGCGTCAGTCCTGCTGCTGCCGCTTCGGCCGCCACACCACCAGCGCGCTGGTCTGCTGGACCTCCTGGTACGGCACCAGGTCGCGCCGGTAGGAGGCGTGCACGGCGGCCTCGCGCTGCTGCATCGCGGCCGCGGCGCCGTCCAGGGCCGCTTCCAGCTCCGCGACCCGGGACTGGAGCGCGACGACCTGGTTCTCCAGTTCGATGATGCGCTTGATGCCGGCCAGGTTGATGCCCTCGTCCTGCGACAACTGCTGCACCTGGCGGAGCAGTTCGATGTCGCGGGCCGAGTAGCGGCGGCCCCGGCCCGCGGTGCGGTCGGGGGAGACCAGGCCCAGGCGGTCGTACTGGCGCAGCGTCTGCGGGTGGAGTCCGGAGAGCTGGGCCGCCACCGAGATGACGTAGACCGGGGTCTCCTCGGTCAGTTCATACGGGTTACGTCGACGGCCGTCCATCACTCTCAAGCTCCCTTCGCGGCCTCGAACAGCTCCGCCCGCGGGTCCTCGCCCGCGGTCGCCTCGCGATACGCCTCCAGCGCGTCACGAGCCTTCCCCGACAGGTCCTTCGGGACACTCACCTCGACGGTGACCAGCAGATCGCCGCGGGTGCCGTCCTTGCGGACCGCGCCCTTGCCCCGCGCCCGCATGGTCCGGCCGTTCGGGGTGCCCGGCGGCAGCTTCAGGGTGACGGCCGGGCCGCCGAGGGTCGGCACCCGCACCTCGCCGCCCAGGGCCGCCTCGGCGAACGTCACCGGCACGGTGACGGTGAGGTTGTCGCCCTTGCGCCCGAACACCGGGTGCTCGCCGACATGGACGACCACGTACAGGTCGCCGGCCGGACCGCCCCGCTCGCCGGGCGCGCCCTTGCCGCGCAGCCGGATCCGCTGCCCGTCGGTGACGCCCGCCGGGATGCGGACCTGCATGGTCCGCGACGACTTGGCGCGCCCGCTGCCCTTGCACTCCAGGCAGGGGTGCTCGGCGATCAGGCCGCGGCCCTTGCAGTCGGGGCAGGGGTCGGTGAGCGAGAAGCCGCCACCGGAGCCCCGCGCGACCTGACCGGTGCCGACGCAGGTCGGGCACACGCGCGGTGTGCCGTTCTTGTCGCCGGTGCCCGAGCAGGCCTTGCAGGGTGACTGGGAGGACATCCGCAGCGGCACCGTGGCGCCCTCGATGGCCTCCGTGAAGCTCAGCGTGACCTCGGTGTCGATGTCCTGGCCGCGCCGGGGCTGGGTACGGCTCGTACCCGCGCCGCCGCGGTTGAACAGGCCCCCGAAGACGTCACCGAGTCCGCCGCCGAAGCCTCCGCCCTGGGCACCGCCCGCGCCTCCGAAGAGGTCGCCCAGGTCGAAGTTGAAGGAGCCGCCGCCGGCGCCCGGCCCGGGGCGGAAGCCGCCGTTGCCGAACAGGGCGCGTGCCTCGTCGTACTCCTTGCGCTTCTTGGGGTCGCCGAGGACGTCGTTCGCCTCGGAGATCTCCTTGAAGCGCTCCTCGGCCCTGGCGTTGCCCTTGTTGGCGTCCGGGTGGAACTCGCGGGCGAGCTTCCGGTACGCCTTCTTGATCTCGGCCTCGGTGGCGTCCTTGGGGACGCCGAGGACCTTGTAGTAGTCCTTCTCGATGAAGTCCTTGGTGCTCATCCCCGACGTCCCTCCTTCCCCTCAGTGGTCCTCACGTCAGCCCTCGTCCGGGCCACCGCTCTCCTTGTCGTCGGCCGCCGGGGTGTTCTCCTCGGCGCCCTCGGCCTTGACGGTCTGGGCGCCGGGCTGCGGCTCGGCGACGGCCACCCGCGCGGGGCGGATGGTGCGCTCGCCGATGCGGTACCCCGGCTGCAGGATCGCCACGCAGGTCGTCTCGGTGACGTCCGGCGCGTAGCTGTGCATCAGGGCCTCGTGGATCGTCGGGTCGAAGGGCTCGCCCTCCTTGCCGAACTGCTGCAGGCCCATCTTGGCCGCGACGGTCTCCAGCGACTCGGCCACCGACTTGAAGCCGCCGACCAGTTCGCCGTGTTCCCGCGCCCGGCCGATGTCGTCGAGCACGGGCAGGAGTTCGGTCAGGAGGTTCGCGATGGCGATCTCCTTGACCGCGATCCGGTCCCGCTCGACCCGGCGGCGGTAGTTCTGGTACTCGGCCTGGAGCCGCTGGAGGTCCGCCGTGCGCTCGCCGAGCGCCGTGCGCACCTGGTCCAGTTGGGCGACCAGACCGGCGTTCTCTGCGTTCGCGTCCCCGGCCGGGGCCGCCGCCTCCTCGGAGGAGGCGGCCTTCGGCTCGGCGTCGTCAGGGGTGGCGCCGGAGGGGACGTCGGGCTTCTCCTCGAAACCCGGGGTCTCCTCCGTCATTACGCGGCACCGTCCTTGCGCTCGTCGTCCACGATCTCGGCGTCCACCACGTCGTCGTCGGCGGCCTTGGCACCGCCGGCGGCCGCGCCCTCGGCACCGCCCGCGGCCTGCGCGCCCTGGGCGTCGGCGTACAGGGCCTGGCCCAGCTTCTGCGAGACGGCGGCGACCTTCTCGGTGGCGGTGCGGATCTCGGCGGTGTCCTCGCCCTTGAGGGCGTCCTTCAGCTCGCCGACCGCGGCCTCGACCTCGGTCCTGATCTCACCGGGGACCTTGTCCTCGTTGTCCTTGAGGAACTTCTCGGTCTGGTAGACCAGCTGCTCGCCCTGGTTGCGGGCCTCGGCGGCCTCGCGGCGCTTGTGGTCCTCCTCCGCGTAGCGCTCGGCCTCCTCGCGCATGCGGTCGACCTCTTCCTTCGGGAGCGAGGAGCCGCCGGTGACGGTCATCTTCTGCTCCTTGCCGGTGCCGAGGTCCTTCGCCGTGACGTGCATGATGCCGTTGGCGTCGATGTCGAAGGAGACCTCGATCTGCGGGACGCCGCGGGGCGCCGGCGGCAGACCGGTCAGCTCGAACATGCCGAGCTTCTTGTTGTACGCCGCGATCTCGCGCTCGCCCTGGTAGACCTGGATCTGCACGGACGGCTGGTTGTCCTCGGCCGTGGTGAAGATCTCCGAGCGCTTGGTCGGGATCGTGGTGTTGCGCTCGATCAGCTTGGTCATGATGCCGCCCTTGGTCTCGATGCCGAGGGACAGCGGGGTGACGTCGAGCAGCAGGACGTCCTTGACCTCGCCCTTGAGGACACCGGCCTGGAGCGAGGCGCCGATGGCGACGACCTCGTCCGGGTTCACACCCTTGTTGGCCTCCTTGCCGCCGGTCAGCTCCTTGACGAGCTCGGCGACGGCGGGCATACGGGTGGAGCCACCGACGAGGACGACGTGGTCGATCTCGTTGATGGAGATGCCGGCGTCCTTGATGACGTTGTGGAACGGCGTCTTGCAGCGCTCCAGCAGGTCGGCCGTCAGCTGCTGGAACTGAGCCCGGGTGAGCTTCTCGTCCAGGTGCAGCGGGCCCTCGGCGGACGCGGTGATGTACGGCAGGTTGATCGAGGTCTCCGTGGAGGAGGACAGCTCGATCTTGGCCTTCTCGGCGGCCTCACGCAGGCGCTGGAGGGCCATCTTGTCCTTGGACAGGTCCACGCCGTGACCGGACTGGAACTGCTTGACCAGGTAGTCGACGACGCGCTGGTCCCAGTCGTCACCACCGAGGTGGTTGTCACCGTTGGTGGCCTTCACCTCGACGACGCCGTCGCCGATCTCCAGCAGGGACACATCGAAGGTGCCGCCACCGAGGTCGAAGACGAGGATCGTCTGGTCGTCCTTGTCGAGGCCGTAGGCGAGCGCGGCCGCGGTCGGCTCGTTGACGATACGGAGGACGTTCAGACCGGCGATCTCGCCGGCCTCCTTCGTCGCCTGGCGCTCGGAGTCGTTGAAGTAGGCCGGGACGGTGATGACCGCGTCCGTGACCTTCTCGCCCAGGTAGGCCTCCGCGTCCCGCTTCAGCTTCTGCAGGATGAACGCGGAGATCTGCTGCGGGTTGAAGTCCTTGCCGTCGAGCTGGATCTTCCAGTCGGTGCCCATGTGGCGCTTCACCGAGCGGATGGTCCGGTCCACGTTCGTGACCGCCTGGCGCTTGGCGACCTCGCCGACGAGCACCTCGCCGTTCTTGGCGAAGGCGACGACGGACGGCGTGGTCCTGGCACCCTCGGCGTTGGTGATGACGGTGGGCTCGCCGCCCTCCAGAACGCTGACGACGGAGTTAGTCGTGCCCAGGTCGATGCCGACCGCACGTGCCATGGTTGATTCCTCCAGCTGACTTGAGTGGAACAGGCTCAAGTGTGCATGAGCAGAACCGCCGGGTCAACAGACCTGAGTCAGCCAGACTCAACTCTTATCCGCTCCTTACACGCAAGTGCCCGCTGACCTGGGTCGATGACGGGCGGCGCCCCCGCGGAACGGGAATCAAAAGGAGTACGACGACGACCAGAACCACCCCGCCGGCCACCCAGAGCACGGCCCCGTGGCCGGTCCACCCGAGGTGCACGAGCACCCCCACGAGCACCGAGGAGAAGGAGCCCGCCCCGAGCAGTACGACCGATCCCTGGGGGGTGAGCCCGAGCCGCCGCAGCCGGTGCCCGAGGTGGTCCGGCCCGCGCCTGAGCAGCGGCCGCCGGGCCGCCCTCCGGGCGAGGACCACGAGCAGGGCGTCGGTGACGGCCACGGCAGCGAGGCAGAACACCACCGCCGCGCTCGGCCCGATGTCGTAGCCCGCGCGCGTGAAGACGGCCGCCGACGACAGCAGGAACCCGGTGAACAGCGAGCCGCAGGCGCCGAGGCCGATCCGCGCGGGATGCCAGTTGTGCATCAGGAAGCCGGTGAGGGCCGCGGCGACCACGCTCAGCAGCACGGCGAGTCCGTCCATCACCTCGGCGGCGGCGCAGACCCCCGCACCGAAGGCGGTGACCACGCCGACCGTCCCGGCCAGCCCCTCGGCGTGGTCGAGCCCCTTGAAGGCGAGGGTGGCGAGGACGATCCAGCCGACGGCCAGCATTCCGCCCGGCAGGCCCGTCTCGTCGTACGGCACCACGCAGACCGCCGCCACGGCCGTACCGGTGACGAGCACGCGCGCGCGGAGGCGCCACACATCGGCCACCAGACCGAGGCCGGCGACCGCGGCGGCGGCCATGAGCAGCTCGGCGACCCCGTCCCCGAGCGGGGCGACCCGGGTCCACTCCCCCGCTGCGGCGACCAGGCAGGTGACGACCGCCACGGCGAGGCCGCCGAGGAGCGGCAGCGGCCGCTGGCGGCGCCGGTCGAGGATTCCGGCCCTGAGCGCGGGTGACCGGAGCAGCGCCGCGAGCACGGCGGTGCAGAGCAGAGCGGCGGTGGCGGCGGCGATCCCGTAGAGCACGGCTCTAAGGTAGGGGCGAAAGTATCAATTCGGTACGAATAACACGATCTGATTGCCCGGCGGCGACCCAGATCACCCCGCGCTCTGCTGCATCGCGACGGAAGATGGGGGTAGTCTCAGACGAACTACATAAGTTACCGCTTAGTAATGTCGATCAGCTCGGGCGTCGGCTCACGACAGCCCGTTCAGACCGAGGCCGCCTCAGGAGCCCCAATGCAACTCGCCGCGATCATCGTGTCGCTGGTCCTGATCGTGGTCGGCGTGGCACTGTTCGGCCGCGCCCTCCTCCAGATCTTCAACCATCTGCGGCTGGGCCAGCCGGTGCCGGCCGGCACGCGGACCAACGATCCCACACAGCGCACCCTCACCGTGGTCCGGGAGTTCCTCGGCCACACCCGGATGAACCGCTGGGGCATCGTCGGTGTGGCGCACTGGTTCGTCGCCGTGGGCTTCTTCACGCTGCTGCTGACGATCGTCAACGCCATCGGGCAGCTGTTCGAGGCCGACTGGATCCTGCCGGTCCTCGGCGACTGGGCGCCGTACAACATCTACGTCGAGTTCATCGGCACGATGACGATCGTCGGCATCCTCGTTCTGATCGCGATCCGCCAGCTGAGCCACCCGCGCCGGCCGGGCCGCAAGTCCCGGTTCGCCGGCTCCAACTTCGGCCAGGCGTACTTCGTCGAGACCGTCATCCTCGTCGTCGGCGTCTGCATCTTCATGCTGCACGCCCTGGAGGGCGCCCAGCACCACGTGGACGGCTACGAGGCCTCCTTCTTCATCTCGTACCCGGTCGTGTCGTGGCTGGAGGGCATGGACGTCTCCACCCTCCAGAACCTCACCTACTTCTTCGCCGGCCTGAAGATCGCGACCTCCTTCATCTGGATGATCACGGTCGCCCTGAAGACCGACATGGGTGTGGCCTGGCACCGCTTCCTGGCCTTCCCGAACATCTGGTTCAAGCGCAACGCCACCGGTGAGACCTCCCTCGGCGCGCTGCTGCCGATGACCTCGGGCGGCAAGCCGATCAACTTCGAGGACCCGGGCGAGGACGACGTCTTCGGCGTCTCCCAGGTCGAGCAGTTCTCCTGGAAGGGCCTGCTGGACTTCTCCACCTGCACCGAGTGCGGCCGCTGCCAGTCGCAGTGCCCCGCCTGGAACACCGGAAAGCCGCTCTCCCCGAAGCTGCTGATCATGTCCCTGCGGGACCACGCCCACGCCAAGGCGCCGTACCTGCTGGCCGGCGGCGGCAAGACGATGGAGGGCGAGGAGAAGGCCTCCGAGGAGGCCCTGAAGGACGTCCCGGCCGCCGCGCTGGCGGAGGCCGAGCGCCCGCTGATCGGCACCGCCGAGGAGAACGGCGTCATCGACCCCGACGTCCTGTGGTCCTGCACCACCTGCGGCGCCTGCGTCGAGCAGTGCCCGGTGGACATCGAGCACGTCGACCACATCGTCGACATGCGCCGCTACCAGGTCATGATCGAGTCGGCCTTCCCGTCCGAGGCGGGCACGATGCTCAAGAACCTGGAGAAGAAGGGCAACCCCTGGGGCCTGGCGAAGAAGCAGCGCCTGGAGTGGACCAAGGAGGTCGACTTCGAGGTCCCGGTCGTCGGCAAGGACATCGAGGACCTCACCGAGGTCGAGTACCTGTACTGGGTCGGCTGCGCCGGCGCCCTGGAGGACCGCGCCAAGAAGACCACCAAGGCCTTCGCCGAGCTGCTGCACATCGCGGGCGTGAAGTTCGCGATCATGGGCGGCGACGAGAAGTGCACCGGTGACTCCGCCCGCCGCCTCGGCAACGAGCCCCTGTTCCAGGAGCTCGGCATGGAGAACGTGATGGCCCTGAACACGGCGTTCGGCGAGGAGCTGGACGACGAGGGCAAGGTCACCGCGGAGTCGAGGAAGCCGAAGTCCGCCAAGAAGATCGTCGCCACCTGCCCGCACTGCCTCAACACGCTCGGCAACGAGTACCCGCAGCTCGGCGGCGACTACGAGGTCATCCACCACACCCAGCTGCTCCAGCACCTGGTGGACGAGGGCAAGCTGATCCCGGTCACCCCGGTCGAGGGCATCATCACGTACCACGACCCGTGCTACCTGGGCCGCCACAACAAGATCTACACGCCCCCGCGCGAGATCATCGGCAAGGTCCCGGGCCTGCGCAACGAGGAGATGCACCGCCACAAGGAGCGCGGCTTCTGCTGCGGCGCCGGCGGCGCCCGGATGTGGATGGAAGAGCGCATCGGCAAGCGCATCAACAACGAGCGCGTCGACGAGGCGCTGTCGCTGAACCCGGACATCGTCTCCACCGCCTGCCCGTTCTGCCTCGTCATGCTGACCGACTCGGTCAACGGCAAGAAGAACGACGGCAAGGCCAAGGAGTCCATCCAGGTCGTGGACGTCGCCCAGCTGCTCCTCGACTCCGTCAAGACCCCGGTCGACCCGGCGGGCGAGACGGAGACGGAGAGCGAGCCGGAGCCGGAGCCGGTGAAGTAACCGCCCTGTTCGCCACGGCCGACGCCCCGCACCTTTCCGGTGCGGGGCGTCGGCCGTGCAGGGCAGCCGGCACGTCCCGGCCTCGGCGAACCCCACCGAGTAGGGGAACCCGGTGAGGCAAACCCCCGTGCGCACAGGCCGGTTGGCAGGATTTCGGTGAGGGACGGCGCAGGCGAAGCTCGTACGCATGACGAAGATCAAGCGAAACGCAGCCCTGTTGGCCGCCTCCGCCGCCGTCCTGAGCCTCGCCGTGCCCGCCACCACGGCGACCGCCTCGGCCGCCGACGACGCCAGGCCGTCGCACCTCCGCTGGACGAAGTGCGAGGGCACAGGTCTCGATCCGCGGCAGCGGTGCACGACCATCGAGGTGCCGATGGACTACGCCGATCCGCACGGCGAGAAGATCACCGTCGCGTTCTCCCGCATCCCCGCCGAGAACCCGAAGGCCCGCCGGGGCGCGCTGTTCCTGATCCCCGGCGGACCCGGCGGCGGCAGCCTCGACCAGCCCTCGGACAAGGGGCAGAAGCTGCCGAAGGAAGTACGGGACAGCTACGACCTGATCGGGTTCGATCCCCGGGGGTACGGCCGCTCGACCCCGGTCAGCTGCGGCATGGAACGAGGTGACCTCGCTCGGACGAAGCTCCTTCCCTGGCCCGCCCCTGACGGCTCCGTCAAGGAGAACATGGCCACCGCGCGGCGGATGTCGGAAGCGTGCGCGCACCACGGCGGCCGGCTGATACGGCACATCAGCACCGCCAACGAGGCCCGCGACCTCGACCGCATCCGGGCGGCGCTCGGCGAGCGGAGGATCTCCGCGTGGGGTGACTCGTACGGGACGTACGTCAGCGTCGTCTACAACGAACTGTTCCCGGACCGCACCGACCGTTTCGTGCTGGACAGCAACGACAACCCCGACCCCGTGCGGGCAGAGCGGGCCTGGTTCGCCGCGTTCGAGGTGGGCGCCGAGGACAACTTCGCCGAGTTCGCCGAGTGGGCGTCACGGCCGGGCAACCCCGATCGAGTGGCCGGGACCGCGGCCGAGGTACGCCGCCTCTTCCTCCGCCTCGCCGCACGTCTCGACCGTGACCCCCTCCCCTGGCCGGGCGCCAACCCGCAGGAGCTCAACGGCAACGTGTTCCGCCAGATGATGCTGGACAGCCTCTACGACCCCGACGACTACCCCGCCCTGGCCAAGCTGATCCTGGCCGCCCGCAAGGGCACCGTGCCGCCCGCGCCCGAGGCGCCGCCCGAGCCGGCCCTCCAGAACGTCACGGCGGTCAGCGCCGCCACCATCTGCAACGACGTCGTCTGGCCCAGGTCCGCGGCCGGGTACGAGAAGGAGGTCGCCGCGAGCCGCGCCGAGTTCCCGCTGACCGCGGGCATGCCGAGGAACGCGACGGTGTGCGCCGCCTGGCCGTACACACCGAAGGAGCCCCCGGTTCGCATCACCGACCGCGGCCCCTCCACCGTCCTCATGATCCAGAACCGGCACGACGTGGCCACCCCTCTCAGCGGCGCCCTCAAGCTCCGCCAGGCCCTCGGCCGACGCGCCGTCATGGTGACCGTGAACTCCACGGGCCACGGCGCCTACCTCGACAACGGCAACGCATGCGGCGACCGGACGGTCTCCCGCTTCCTCGCGACGGGTGAGCGGCCGAGGCGGGACATCGTCTGCGACTAGGCGTTGCCCGGCAGCGCCCGGCTCCTGTCAGGGGGAAGCGCCGCTCATGTACATCGTGGCGACACGACCGACGCCCCCACGGCCCTCCCGGGCGGCGGCGGGGGCGTCACCGTTTCCCTGTTCCTCCGGCCTAAACAGCCTTGGGCCCGGCCTGCTGCACCACCTCGAAGGACCACAGGGTCGAACCGGAGGCCGCGGGCTTCGGACGCTCGCCGCCCTCGCCGCCGCCCTGGTGCGCGGACTTCATCGGCCCCTCCATCCAGGCCTGGAACGACTCCTCGTCCCGCCAGCGGGTGTAGACGAGGTAGGTGTCGGTGCCCTCGACGGGGCGCAGCAGCTCGAACCACTCGAAGCCGTCGGAGTTCTCCACCGCGTGGGCCCGCGAGGCGAACCGCTGCTCCAGCACCTCCCGCTGCTCGGCGGGCACGGTCAGCACGTTGATCTTCACTACGCTCATGGATCCATCCTGGACCATGCCCCGGCGGCCACAGCGCTCTCCCACCGCTTCCGAACGCGCGTACAACCCTTGCGCACCACCGCGGGTCTCCTGATCGCCGGCCGCCCCGCCACGCAGGCGAGCGGCCCGCCCCCATCGTCTGCGGACGCCCCATCCGGGGCGTCCCCCGCATGCAGCAGGAGACCGCATGCACGCGTACTCCCGACTCGCCCTCGCGACGGCCGCGGCCGCCGCTCTGACGGGCGGTCTGCTCACCTTCGCCGCGTCCCCGGCCACGGCCGCCGACTCCTTCAAGGTCGCGAAGGCCGATTTCAACGGCGACGGCATCGGCGACATCGCCACCTCGGCCGCCACCGCCTACGTCAGCGGCCACAAGGACGCCGGCCAGGTCGTCGTCCTGTACGGCACCACCACCGGCGTCTCCTCGGCCAGGCGCACCACCCTCAGCCAGAACTCCACGGGCGTCCCCGGCACCGCCGAGACCGGCGACCAGTTCGGCTACGACCTGGCGTACGCCGACTTCAACCACGACGGCTACGACGACCTCGCCGTCGGCACCCCGCACGAGAAGGTCGGCACCGACACCAACGGCGGCGCCGTCACCCTCCTGTGGGGCTCCGCGAGCGGCCTGACCGGCAAGGGCGTGGAGATCCCCGATCCGGCCGCCGGTTCCCACGACTACTGGGGCCAGAACCTGGCCGCCGGCGACTTCGACGGCGACGGCAAGGCCGACCTCGTCGTCGGCAGCTCCGCCGCCACCCTCTACCTCTACAAGGGCGGCTTCGGCGCAACCGGCACCCCGGGCAGCCGCACCACCGTCAAGCCGCCCATCGAGTCGGGCACCAACGACTACCCGTACGGGCCGATGAACCTCACCGCCGGTGACGTCAACGGCGACGGCCGCACCGACCTCGTCGTCGACGGCTACGAGACGCGGACGTCGTCCCACTGGAACACCAACTACTGGCTGCCCGGCACCGCGAACGGCCTGAGCACCGCCTCCGCCAAGGCCCTCAAGTCCGGCATCGTCACCGGCATCGGCGACATCGACCACGACGGCTTCGGCGACATCGTCACCGGCGCCTCCTGGGACACCAAGACCGGCGACGGCCGGACCATTCCGGACTCCGCCAAGGGCGGCCGGATCAGCGTCACCTACGGCTCCGCCTCCGGCCCGGCCACCACCAGGGCCATCAACCAGGACACCGGCAACGTGCCCGGCAGCTCCGAGACGGGCGACGGCTTCGGCTGGGACCTCGACCTCGGCGACGTCAACGGCGACGGCTGCCAGGACCTCGTCGTCAGCTCCCCGAACGAGGACATCGGCGGCGTCACCAACACCGGCCAGGTCACCGTCCTGTACGGCTCCCGCACCGGCGTGAACACCACCTCCGGCGCCCAGGCCTTCGCCCAGTCCACCACGGGCGTCCCGGGCACCGACGAGAAGGCCGACCTCTTCGGCGCCGACGTCAAGCTCGACGACGTCACCGGCGACGGGAAGGCCGACCTGGTGATCGGCTCGTACGAGAACGGCGGCGACGGCGCGATCACCTACCTGCCGTCCAACGGCAAGAAGATCACCACGTCCGGCTCGCGCACCTTCGGCGCGAGCACCGTGGGCGTCTCGACGTCGGGCAGCCCGCAGTGGGGGGCCGTCTTCGCGGACTGAGCGCCCGGGACCCCGACGAACCCCGACGGAACTGCTGACGGTCCCTTAGGGGATGTCACAGGTCTGCCGCAAAGCCGGGCCCGGACCGCCGGGCCCGGCACATCGGTCCTCGGGACCAGGTACGTTCGATGACGTGGCTGGATTCAGGATCGGACGCGGGGGCCGGGACAACCGCACCCCCCAAGGACAACAGGCGCCGCAGGGACCGTCGCACGGGCACGGGCACCGCCCGGCTCAGCCCGGAGGACCGTCGTACGGTCAACCACCGTACGGCCGCCCGGGCCCCTCGGGCGCCCCGGGGCCCTCGTACGGCTACCCGTCGGCACCGCAGCCGCCGTACCCGCAGCAGGGACAGTCGTACGGACACCCCGGGCCGGCCGACGACGGACCGGAGTACTTCGGCGACGGCGGCTACCCGGGCCCCGGGCAGGGCGGGCACGACCCGTACGCGGCCAACAACCCGGGCCACACCCAGGCCTTCTCCGTCGACGAGGCCGCCGGCTACACCCAGGGCTCCACCTACCATGCAGGCGCCGCCGCGCCCGCCGCGCCGCTCGGGCCGCCCCTGCACTGGAAGGAACTGCTCAAGGGGATCGTCCTGTCCCCGAACGAGACCTTCCTGCGCATGCGGGACTACACGATGTGGACACCCGCCCTCGTCGTGACCTTCCTCTACGGCCTGCTCGCGGTCTTCGGCTTCGACGGCGCCCGCCAGGACGCGATCAGCGCGACGCTGTCCAACGCGGTGCCGATCGTGCTGGTCACGGCCGTGGTGATGGTGCTCGGCCTGTTCGTGCTGGGCGTCGTCACCCACACCCTGGCCCGCCAGCTCGGCGGTGACGGGGCCTGGCAGCCCACGGTGGGCCTGTCCATGCTGATCACGGCCCTCACGGACGCGCCCCGCCTGGTCGTCGCCATGTTCTTCGGCGGCGACGCCGGCTTCGTCCAGCTCCTCGGCTGGGCCACCTGGATCGGCGCGGGCGCCCTGCTGACGCTCATGGTGTCCCGCTCCCACGACCTGCCCTGGCCGAAGGCCCTGGGCGCGTCGGCGATCCAGCTGGTCGCACTGCTGTCGATCGTGAAGCTTGGCACCTTCTGATCATCAACGCCCACGAAGAAGGGCCCCCGGCACGACAGCCGGGGGTCTTTCCGTATGCGGTCCTGTATGCGGTCCTGTATGCGGTCCGCCGGAACCCAGGCGTCGAGAACCTGCCCGGCCCGCTCCACGACGGGCTCGGCACTTGAGCTGACTGCTGGGGTGCGCGGTGGGCCAGGAAGCCGGGAACGGGTTGCTCCCGGTCTCATCAGTCCCATGCGTTGAAGATGACCCCGCCCAGCGTGGTGATGCCGTAGGCCCTGATCTGGCGCCACTCGCCCTGCGTGAGTATCGAGGTGTTCACGTCGGACAGAGGTGTGGTGAGCTGCTCGCGGTCGAACACCTCGAACCCGGCTTGGGTGAAGGTGCCGGCCCAAGGCGGCGGTGCGACGAACTCCTCGCTGTACCACTCCCTACGTTCCTGGGCGAACGCGATCCAGGGGTGACAGGCGTGACACAGAACGATGCCCTCGCCTTCCCGATCGACGACCGACGCGATGTGAAACGTGCGAGGGTACGCCTGCTCCTCCACCTCGCCCACCTCGCCTCCGGCGGAGCGGGCAGCCGCATACAGAGCGCCCCGGAAGGCCCGCAGGTCGGTTTCGGGAGGAGGAGCGTCCTTCGACTGGTAGAAGCCTGTCGCTCCCTGCGGCAGGATGAAGCCCACCTTCTCGTCGTCCACCATGTGGTCATCTTGCCGCGTGTGTGCGAGGGGCGTTCTAGTGCCTCTGCCGTGTACGGACCGACGCTCCCTAAGCGTCGAGTGCGCCCACGGCCGCGTGGATATGAGCCGGGCCGCGACGCAACCGTTCTCCCGCGCACCACCAGAACAGTCGCTCCTGTGCGTCCTCCCTTGGATGCATGCCCAGGCCATGCTCCGGGCACAGGGGCCACGCCTGCCACAGAAGCTCCATGACGGTCTCCTGCGCGGCATCGGCGACGCTCGCCAGTGCAGAGGCAAGGCTGTCCTGTGAGTTCGGGTCCAGGCAGTTGCCGTGCCACTCGCCGTTGGCCATGGCGACGTAGACGTCCTCCGGCTCATCCGCAGCGTAGGACGGAAGGGCCAGCAGTTGCAGGGGTTCCAGCTGGGGAAGCGTCACCGCCAGGTCCCGGTTCAGAAGGGCGAGAGCCTGGTCCCACACCAGGTACTCGCCCGGCGGGACGCGGCGAGGCTCGGGGGGTTCGAAAAGAGCGCACATGAGCACCATCCTCCGCCACATCAGCCGAGGCGCAGGCCAGGCCGACCGATGTCGACAGACCCCTGTGATCGACCTGATGAGGATGAGCACCCGCCGCCAGGCGTAGGCCACAGACGCCACCAGCACCCATTACAAGGCTGCTCAGTACGTGCTCCATGGCCAGCTGGACCACTCGGCCGAGGCACGAAGCGCGCCTGCACAGGCACACGAACAATCATGGCTGGCCAGAGCTCCACGTGAGCACTCGCCCAGTTGTGTGCGCATAGTGACCTGAGAAGACCTGAGAAGACCTGGGAGCTATAGTCAAAGGGGTTCACCGGCAGCTCGTGTTCCCGTTGCCACGAACCCCATGGATGTGGCTCTACGCAGAGGAGCCCGGCCCTGGTTGCAGCCAGGGTCCGGGCTCATACGTGGAGTCGTTAAGCGGGTCCGGCCGACTAGACAACGGCCGGGCTCGCTTTGCTTTGCCCTGCCTTCGTCCGGTGCACCACTCAACGTCGGCGCGCTAGCGCGCCAGCTGCTCCACACAGCCTGCGAGCGCCGTGATCGCCGTGAGGACCGCTATCAGGATCTCGGCCTTCGTCGGGCTCGGTCGCTGATCGCGGTTCGGCTCTTCCGGCTTTCGCAGTTCTGCCATGTCACACTTCCAGTCCGGTCGTGCCAACCCCTGGCGGGCGGGGGTCTTCGGCTCTTAGGTCCGAAGCTCGGTATGGACCGGAAGTGGACAGCAGAAGCATATCGGTCGGCACTGGCACTCGGAGGGCTCACCTAGCGCACTCTGCATGACACTTGGCCCACCTGCGGCATCTGGCACTCCTGTTGGAAGTGTTCGGCGCAGCGCCCTTGACAAGGCAGATCTACAGCGCCTCCTTGTTCGGCTTGACCGCTTCTCCCGACCTACTTACTGGAGGCAGGACACTCCACGGGAAGTTGATCCAGTCGTCGGTACGCTTCCAGACGTACTCGCACTTCACGAGGGAGTGGGACTTCTCGTAGACCACCGCGGAGCGCACCTCGGCGACGGTGTCGAGGCAGAAGTCGCGTACGAGCTTGAGCGTCTTGCCGGTGTCGGCGACGTCGTCGGTGATCAGCACCTTCTTGTCGGAGAAGTCGATCACGTTGGGGACGGGGGCGAGCATGACCGGCATTTCGAGGGTCGTCCCCACACCGGTGTAGAACTCGACGTTCACGAGGTGGATGTTCTTGCAGTCGAGGGCGTAGGCGAGCCCACCCGCGACGAAGACACCGCCCCGGGCGATGCTCAGCACGATGTCGGGCTCGTACCCGTCGTCGGCGATGGTCTGCGCCAGCTCGCGGATGGCGGTCCCGAACCGCTCGTAGGTCAGGTTCTCCCGCACGTCTGCGCTGCTCATGCCGTCGTCGCCCTCACACCTGGGTCCGGTGGAAATTGAGGAAGGACCGCGAGGCGGTCGGTCCGCGCTGCCCCTGGTACCGGGAGCCGTAGCGCTCACTGCCGTACGGCGACTCGGCGGGCGAGGTCAGCCGGAACATGCACAGCTGCCCGATCTTCATCCCCGGCCACAGCTTGATCGGGAGCGTGGCGAGGTTGGACAGCTCCAGGGTGACGTGCCCGCTGAAACCGGGGTCGATGAACCCGGCGGTGGAGTGGGTGACCAGCCCCAGCCGGCCGAGCGAACTCTTCCCCTCCAGGCGGGAGGCGAGATCGTCGGGAAGCGTGATCACCTCGTAGGTGGAGGCGAGCACGAACTCCCCGGGGTGCAGGATGAACGGCTCGTCGCCCTCGGGCTCGACCAGCCTGGTCAGGTCGGCCTGCTCGATGGAGGGGTCGATGTGCGGGTACCGGTGGTTCTCGAACACCCGGAAGTACCGGTCCAGCCGTACGTCGATGCTCGACGGCTGCACCATGGTTTCGTCGTAGGGATCGATCCGTACCCGCCCGGCGTCGATCTCGGCCCGGATGTCCTTGTCTGAGAGAAGCACGTAGCGAGGATACGCAAGGCGCGCGGAGCCGTGGCAATCACGACAACTCCGCGCGCCCACTGTGACGGCCCGGCTACAGCCGGTCGCCGTGCCCTCCGGTCACCGCTTCTCCATGACGACAGGGACGGCGCTGCGGAGCCGGGCGCAGCGCGGGCACCGGACCAGCCGGCCGGGGCCGAGCCGCTCGGCCTGCTGCATCGGGAACGAAGTGGTGCTGAAGACGTGCCCGTCCGCACATCGGACGACGGTGCGTTCCATCAAGTCCCTCAAGTCCCTTCCCCAAGAGCCGCGTCCGGCGTTGCTGCCCGGACGACAAAAGCCACATTACGGGATCAACGAGACGACTCTCCACGCGGCACTCCGGCCCTCCCCGAGGCCTCCACGGTACGCCCCAACTCCGGCCACCCGCAGCCGGATCCCACCTCTGAAACCGACTCAGGCCCCCGGGTTCCGAACACCGGGGGCCTGCGATGATGTAGAGTGAGCACCGTCCGGACACCGGCCCCTCCGGGACCTCGTCCGTACTTACGCGGGTGTAGTTTAATGGTAGAACATCAGCTTCCCAAGCTGAGAGCGCGAGTTCGATTCTCG
The DNA here is from genome assembly GCF_017526105.1 of Streptomyces cyanogenus. Taxonomy (NCBI): domain Bacteria; kingdom Bacillati; phylum Actinomycetota; class Actinomycetes; order Kitasatosporales; family Streptomycetaceae; genus Streptomyces; species Streptomyces cyanogenus. The sequence continues at coordinate 4,719,126 of NZ_CP071839.1, read as the reverse complement.
TCACCCGCTCTTTGAGAAACCCCCAGGTCGGAGACCCGGGGGTTCTTTGTTGTCTGGACCAGTGGGCGGGCGCACCACATCCGCACCATAAGGGCGCGACTAGGGACTGTCGTTTGGATCATCGGGCAGACCAGAGGAAGATGCCGGCGAGATGGAGTCCGGCCAGGTAAATAGTCGCGGTCTTCTCGTAGCGGGTGGCGATGCCTCGCCATTGCTTCAGGCGGTTGATGCATCGCTCGACGGTGTTGCGCTGCTTGTAAGCCTTGCGGTCAAAGGCTGGTAGCCGACCGCCCCGGCTACCGCGCCGGAGCCGGTGCCCGCGCTGGTCCGCTGGGACCGGAATCACCGCCCGGATGCCGCGGCTCCGTAGATGATCACGGATCGCGCGGGACGAGTAAGCCTTGTCGGCCAGCACCACGTCCGGCCTCGTGCGCGGACGACCGCGGCGGCGGGGAACACGCAGGCGAGCCATGACGTCGGTGAAGGTAGGCGCGTCACCGGCCTGCCCCGCGGTAAGGACGAAGGCCAGGGGGCGGCACCGTGCATCGGCAGCGAGGTGGATCTTCGTGGTCAGCCCGCCACGGGACCGTCCGATGGCGTGGTCGTCGGGTTCGTCGGCCAGGGGCCCCTGTAGGCCGGCTCAGGAGGCGTGCTGGTGAGCGCGCACGATCGTGGAGTCCACCGAGACGGCCCAGTTCAGGTCTTCGTCTGCGTCGGCCTGAGCCATCAGTGTGGTGAATACCCGTTCCCACGTGCCGTCGATAGCCCACATCCGCAGCCGGCTGTAGACGCCTCGCCAATTGCCGTACTTCTCGGGCAGGTGGGCCCACTGGTTCCGGTCTGGAGCTTGAACGCGATCGCGTCGATCACCTCCCGGTGATCACGCCACCGGCCACCCCGTTTCGGCGCCCGGTCTGGGAGTAACGGCTCGATCCGCGCCCACTGCGCGTCAGTCAACGGCACACACGAAGCATTGGTCGGTCAGGCTGAACGAAACAACCCATGCCTCAGGCAGGGCTCTGCACAGCAAGTTCTATGCTGCTGCATCCTGTTGAGACACTGTGTCATGTTCACTCACCGCCACCCGATAAGGGAGGCCAGCCCGGTGCATCGTGACGGGCAGTCGGCGAACGGTCGGACCATCTCACCAGAACGGCTCGCTGAGATTGAAGAGATCACTGACAGCGTCACGCGCTGGGCCGCGGAACACCACGACATTGTGGGCGTGCTCCTCGTGGGCTCCTGCGCCCGAAATGCCGCCCGACCTGACTCCGACATCGACCTGGTCCTCCTCACCACGGACGAGAGCAGATACGCGGACGGTGTATGGGCCGACGGGCTCGCCCTCGGCACCTTGATAAGGACTCAGGCATGGGGAGCGGTCGTGGAACGACGCTTCGCCACTACCTCGGGCCTGGAAGTAGAGCTGAACTTCGCTGGCCTCAGCTGGGCAAGCACCGACCCTGTCGATCCCGGCACAGAGCACGTAGTCGTCGATGGAGCCCGCATTCTGCACGACCCCGCCGGAGTCTTGAGCAGTCTTCTGCAGACCTGCCAGACGACGTCCGCACAGCCTCCGGCGTCCACACCTTCTTGGCCCTGCTGCGGACACGGTGCGACTGCCCCTGCCTTCGCCGGCTGCCGGGGCATCCGTGTCCCCCACCACACCTTCTGTCTGGCCCATATGGCCGATGCCGACCGCACCACGCACCTTGCAGGGCTGGCCCCGGGAGTCGACGTCGACTATCGCGGCACTCCGTTCACCGAACCCCTGCTGCGCAACCTTCTCCGGGCCCTGCACGACCCTGCCACCGGCAAACCACGATTCGGCAATGCGCGTTTCGACGGGGCGACATTCTCCGGCGTCGCGGGGTTCGATGGAGCCACCTTCTCCGGTATCGCCGGGTTCGCTGGCGCACAGTTCATGGACCACGCTGAATTCAGTCTGGTGATCTTCGCCGGCCCCGCTGGCTTCGCCCGTGCGGGATTCCGGGGACCTGCCGGGTTCTCCGGTACGACGTTCAAGGGGGTCGGCGGGTTCACAGGGGCGACATTCAGCACCCTTGCCGGGTTCGCCGGCGCGACGTTCTCCGGGCCTGCCGAGTTCGACGAGGTTGCGTTCACCGGCGCCGCCAGGTTCGGCCGGGTGTCCTTCACCGGCCCGGCGGGCTTCGTCGGCGCGAGGTTCTTGGGGCCTGCCGAGTTCGACAGGGCGGCGTTCACCGGCGCCGCCAAATTCGACAGGGCGACCTTCACCGGTCCTGCAGGCTTCTGCCAGGTCGAATTCTCCAGTGACGTCCGGTTCGGTGATGCGACATTCGCCTTGGACGCCGCGTTCCGCGAGGCGAACTTCCCGTCTCCCTCGACGTTGGGGCCAATGACATGCGCTGGCCGGGTCGACCTGTCGGACAGCGCCTTCGGCGCACCCGCGATATTGGAGATCGCGGCAGCTGAGGTCCAGTGCGTTCGGACTCGGTGGGATTCCACAGCAACCCTGCGCCTGCGGTACGCCTCCGTGAACCTCAGCCAAGCGGTACTGGCCGCACCTGTGGCCCTGACCACCTCACCACGGCTTACCGCCACCAGGCACATAGCGGAAGAAACACTTCTGGGCGACCGCGAGCCGAGTGTGAAGGTCACTTCAGTGCAGGGCGTGGACGCCGCCCATCTGGTCCTGACAGACACCGACCTGAGCGACTGCCTCTTCATCGGCGCCTTCCATCTCGACCAACTCCGCCTCGAAGGCAGCACCACCTTCGCCCCCGTGCCCACAGGCACCCACCTACGCCATCACTTCTGGCCCTACCGATGGACCCAGCGACGCTGCCTGGCCGAAGAACACCACTGGCGTGCTCACACAGCCGGCCAATCCGCCACGCTCCCCGCTCAGTCACCATCGCCCCACCAATGGCGCACCGCCCCACACGACCATGCTCACACTCCCGCTCCCCAGCACGTCGTTCCCGTGTACCGGCAGTTGCGCAAGGCGTTCGAGGACAACAAGAACGAACCTGGCGCGGCCGACTTCTACTACGGCGAAATGGAGATGCGCCGCCACGACCGCAACACCCCCCGCGCCGAACGCGGCCTCCTCTTTGCGTACTGGCTGCTGTCCGGCTACGGCCTACGCGCCTCCCGCGCTCTGAGCTGGCTCCTCGCAGCGATGACTACGACCGTGTTGCTCCTCATGCTGTGGGGCCTGCCCGACCAAACCCCCACTCCGGCCACCACCGGCACCCTCGCGCACGGTCGGCTCACGCTGCGCACGACCACTTCAGATCCGGCCTTGACCAGGCCCTGGCAAAAACGGCTCACCGCCGACCGCGCGGAGCAAGCTACCCGCGTCGTACTCAACTCGGTGATCTTCCGCACCTCCGACCAGAACCTCACTACTGCAGGCACGTACATCGAGATGGCCTCGCGCCTCCTGGAACCCATCCTCCTGGCCCTTGCCGCACTCGCCGCACGCGGCCGCATCAAACGCTGACTGAGTGCCCAGCCACCACTTGCGGGCTCCGACCGTCGACGTGCCCCCGCTCAATGTCACAGGTATCTCAGCGGGGCCCGCCCAGTGCAATGATCCAAAAGAAGCGCCCTAGCTGCCGGTGGCCTTCCCCTTGTGATGCGCGCTCTCGTCCGTGTGGTGCTTCGCACGCTTGGCGCGGACCATGCCGTCCAGGCCGGCGGCGACGTCGCGCTGCCTCTCCTCGTCGGAGTGCTGGTAGATCAGCGCGGCTTTCTCGGAGGACTGGCCGGCGCGGACCATCGTGTCTTTGAGGGTGGCGCCGGATCGAGTCGAGAGCGTGTGCCCGGTGTGGCGAAGGTCGTAGAAGCGGAAATCGTCGGGGAGGCCGGCGGCGGCTCGGGCGCGGCGCCACTTCCAGCCGAAGGACGTGCGGCGGAAGGGCGCCCCCTTCTCACCGACGAAGACCAGGCCGTCAGGGCCTTTCTCGGCGAACCAGGCAAGGTGCTGCCTCAGCTCCTTAGTGAGGCCCCTCTGCGCCACTCCTATCCACCGCCGCCCTTTATGCGCCGTAGTCCGGTTGCTGGTCAGTCGTGCAGGACCGGGAAGTTGGGATGGAGGTAGCGCCAATCCAGGGCCATGTTGCGCAGGGCTTGGATGACCGCGTTGGGCAGGTCGCCAGCGGCCACGAGTTCCTCGTTCAGGTGCTCGCTGCCGCCGCGGAGGCGTCCTGCGCCGGTCGGCTCGCCGAGAAGGTCGGTGCTGAGCGTGTTCTCTAGCCACGGATCCCCCTGCACGCCGGAAGCAATGTGCAGTTCGATGGGTGGCGTGGGAATCGACGCAGTGCCGAGCAGCTCCAGGGTGAGGGTGGGCAGGGCGTGCCGGATCAGCGCGCGTACGGCCTCGTAGCACGCTTGCACCCACAAGTCGTTTGCGATCTTCTTGCCACCGGTCCAGAGAAGCAGGTCGAAGAGCACGTCCAGGCTGCTGCCGCCGTTGGGCAGCGTGGCACTGCACTCCAGGCGTATGCCCGCCTGATGCGGACCGGGAATGGGATGGCCGGCCGCGAGCCGGACGTGACGACCGTTCCCGTGCTCGGGATCGATCGTCCATGGTTGCTGGTCCTGGTGTGTCCCTACCCGCTGCACAAGCGCGTGCAGCCGCTCCGGCAGCTCGTACGCGCCTGTGAGACTGGGCGCGCTTAGCGACCGCATGAGGGCGTCGACCGTTGTGCCGTGCAGCCGAAGACGGGCGGCGTCCCTTCGCAGTGGCCGGGAAACCGCGGCACGGATGACTAGGTCGGGCGGGGCCGCAGCCCTCTGAAAGCGTGTGGCCGAGCGGTGGTCAGGCAGGAAGCGCGGGTCACCGGTGTAGGCAAGCACCGGATCGGCGGCCTGCTGGAAGAGTGCGTACACGAGGCGACGGTCAGCAGGAATGTTGCGGCCGTCCAGACGGACTCGGACGACTCCCTGGTGGAACAGCGGTCGGGGCACGCTGTCCGGGTCAATCCGCACTACGAGAAGGAGCCGGTCGTCCACAGTGACCGGGATGACGTCCGGCGTCCAGCCAGGCGGGTCGAAGGTGGTCGCCATCTTGCTGACCAGCCGGTCTTTGTCGATCGCCTTGACCCCGACCAGTTCCCCGGGCAGGTTCTTGTCCTTGGGGTGGGCGTCAACGCCGATGAGGACGATACCGCCGTAACTGTTGGCCATGGCTGCGACGGTGTCGGACACTGCATCGACATTACGTTTGTAGTCGAGGGTGAAACTCTCCTCCAGCTCCAGCGCCAGGAAGCCGCGGACCATCTCGCTGTCGATCAACTCGACGGGGGCGCTAAACAGGGGATGTGCGAGGTTCGGCATGGTCATCAGCATGGCGTTCCTGCATCCTTCGGCGCACACGGTTTCATTACATCGGCGACCGAGAATGGAACGTCCTCCAGCGCTTCAGTGCCGGCCTCTGTTCGCGCGTGCGACTCTCTGCCCCACCGCTTGCGGCCGACTGCCAGATCGGAACTGAGCTGACGCCCGCTGATCCCCCCCCACCGGAGCCGCACCCAGGTGAGTGTCTAACTGCGTGACAACGCCGACGAACATCGGCGGACGAGCACGAACGCGTGCGGGCCGTCAACAAAGGCCGGAGGTACGGCCGCCCAAGGTAGAAGCCCCACGCAAGTTGCTTCGGAACGAAGAGGTCCTCAGCCAAGCCCCCGCCGCCACGCTTCTACCGACGGGGCTTGCTCTGGTCGACGACATGGCAGCGTGGCTGACTGTCGTCGGCTGAGGCTCAGACACTCCGGGGCTCCCAGCTCCGCCAAGGGACCTTCGAGGCGAAGGGACCGTGCCATACACGTGCCAGATCACGCGGGGAACCACGGGGAACAGCGGGAAGCTCTCCCGGGTGCGACCAGGGCTCCAACACGACTCCACCGCAGGTCAGCACAGCAACCGCTGTCAAAGAACCCGGGCTTCCCAAGCTGAGGTCTGTAGGACCCGCTGCCCGCAAAACTGCTAGGTGCAGCCCTAGGGACGACAGTAAGGTAGCGCCAGGTAACGGGAGTTAGGTCATAAAGTGGACTTCAGCGATCAAGTTAGCCGCCTGGCGCGCGCCCATCAGCTTGGAGCAGCACTGTCGGCCGACATGCAGGCGTGGGGCGTTAGCACCCCTTATGGCGTCCGGGCCAGCATCGCGGAAGATCGACTCAGCTGGGAGCTGCGGCTCCAGGTATCTCAATCTCCACCACTTGCCGATTGGGGCTTCCGATTCGGTGAGGCCGTCAATCACCTGCGGGCGGCCCTCGACAACCTGATCGTGGCCATCGCGCGGCAGACTGGCGTGACGGACGAAAAGCAGCTCAAGGTACTCATGTTCCCCATCTGCGGCACCCTCAGAGAGTGGAAGAGCCGCCAGAAGGCGCTGTCTTGCTTGCCCGACTGGTGCCGCCAAGCTCTGGAGCAGGTTCAGCCGTTCCAGCGTCCCGAGCACGGCGGCAGCCTTGATCAGGACCTTCTGTTGGTCCTACGCGACCTAGACAACACCACCAAGCACCACCTTCAGGTCAAGCCCGATCTGGCACCACAGAGCATCCGGCACACACCAGCGGTCGAGTTCGAAACCGAGGAAGGGGCGGCCGCTAGCGTGCCACCTGACGTGGAGGTGGTAGTTGACTCGTTTGAAGATGGCGCTGTGCTACTCCGGTATCGGACCAAGGGCCGCATCAAGTCAGTCGAGGGACAATACAACATCACGGCTCAGGTTCAGGCCGTCACTCCTGATGGTCGGCCTCACGGCGTAACGGACTTGCTGGAGGCCCTGTGGGAGTACACGCGGATCGTCATGGGGCACGTGATGGGTGCGGCCGAACAGGCTGAGGAAGGTCCGGAGCCTAGCTGCTAGCCGGCCCGTCTCAGTTTCCGTCTCATTCAGCCCCGTACACGGCCGGCCGTTCAGGCGAGCCCCGGAAACGTCTCGGCTTCGGCAGACGGTCGCCTATGAACCCAGGTGAACGTCCTCAAACGACGTCTGCCACCCCACCACCACAGTTGGAAAGCGTGTTGGTGGGTCTGCGGAATGCCAGACACGACGACCAGCAGTCCGCCGCTTGACGCTCTGGAGAGCTGCCGCCAACGTCGGCGAAGAAGCCCGCTAGAGCCGCTTGCTCTGCTAGAAGTCTTCCGTGCGCAGACTCCTGCAAAGGCTCGTCGAGAACCGCGCGTGGCGGGTCGCTCGGGTGGTGGCCTACTCCGTGGCCGGCCTTATCGGCGTAGGGATCTTCGTCGTCCTCCCGATCACAGCCCAACTCAGTGGATGGAACGATGACGACGAGGATCCGCCGGTCAGCTCTGGAGTTCCATCCGCCACGCACACGCCAGTTCGCTGGACGTATCAGGGCTACGAGTGCTCAGACGGGTGGCCGTCAGACTCCATCGGCCGCCCAGGAGCCTGTAGCCATCACGGAGGCGTTGTCTCCGTATTTGAGGGAGACGACGGAACAGTCCTCAGGTGTGGAGACAACGAGCACGCACCTCGTCCCGACGAACAACAGCAGCAGATCGAAGACTATGGGCGCGTCGTCTGCGTGTTCAGGTGAGCATCGGGTTTCAACGCGGATGATCCCAGCCGCACCACATGCGCACCAGATCGAGCGGGGAACAACGGGGAACCACGGTGAACGCAGCCCAGGCCGACAGGCAGCTCTCAGACCGTTCGCCAAGGTCAGCAGTCGAATGGACCGCTAGTGCTTGCAGCTTCCCAAGCTGAGAGCGCGAGTTCGATTCTCGTCACCCGCTCCAGAGAGAAACCCCAGGTCAGTGGCCTGGGGTTTGTTTTTTGTCAAGAGCGGGTCGAGTGCCGCTCTTCACCATCCATGGGCGAGCCACCGGCCCAGCCCACCATCAGCCAGAACCAGTAGGCCGGTTCGTGTCGGCCGATGCACACGGCAGGTTCCGGTGGTCGTCCGTCGTGGTCCAGTTCCGCAGCGTCGTAACTGCTTCCACCGCGGCGAAGCACAGCCCTGCCGTCGTACCGAACGCGCCCCCCGCGTACAGGATCAAGTCAGCGAGGCCCACGCCGGTCGCGTATTTCAGAGCGGCAACACACACGGCGACCAGCATGGAGAAGAGCACGATGACCAGAAGCCAGAGCGCCCAGGCGACGGACCGGGACAGGCGCGTGGGGTCTGTGGTGGTCGTGATCGGGATTTCCTTTCGCTGTCTCGAGAGGAGGGCGAGGCGCTCGTCAGTTGGTCGAGAAGCAGCCCTCGTGCGTGGGTGATGGCTGCCGCCAGTTCCCGGTGGGCGTCGGACCGCTCCCCGAGGAGCATCAGCAGTTCGGCGATCTCCTGCTGCACGTCGAGGGGAGGGAGCAGGACTTCCTGGCGTCCCAGTGCGTCCTTGGTGATGAACGGAGCCGCAGTGGCGGCCGCTCGATCCCTGATCCAGTTCACGGCGTCCGGACGGCTCAGCACGGCGAGCAGGTAGTGGGGCAGGACCCCGGCGTCCTGGCGGCAGCGGAGCCTGATCACGTTGGAGCTCATGAGCCACCCCGTCTGGTCCCCCCGCACCATGGCCGGCGGCCCCATGGCGCCCGAGCGGATACAGACGATGTCACCTGGCGCGAGTCGGTAGCGCGTCAGCCGTTCTGCGAGCTCCGGCGAGACGCGCTCGTCGACGCTGTCGGTCACCCGCCCGTCCCGCAGGTGCCTTGGGAAGACGACCGGCACCACGCCGTAAGGAGTCCGGTCCTGCGGCGCCGGCAACGCGTGCGACGGACCGGTCTGGATCTCGCACAACGCCGCGAGCGTGGCCCTGCGCCGAGGCGCCTGACGCCCTCGGTCGGTCTCCAGCTCGGCGCGCAGGCCGACGGTGCGCTCGTCCAGGTCGGCGCATCTCTCCCTCAGCCACGACACCTCGGCCCAGGCTTCCGCCTCCGCGGTACCGGCCGCACCAGAGTCCGGGGCCGACGAACGGCCGATGTGGTCGATGGGATTGAGCGAGTAGTCGTTGCGGCGCAGCGCCTCCCTGTCGACACGCGCGCTGGGTACGGTCGCCGGAGGGGAGTCGTCCGGTCGGGCGGGTCCTTCCCACGGACTGAGAGCCAGGTACGAGTCGAGGACGGCTTGGACGTCGTCGTAGGCAAGCACCCTCCGCCCGCCGCGCCGCATGACGCCCAGGTCACGCGCGTCCAGGAACAGGACATGGTTCCCGGCGTCGGCCGGGTGCCGCAGCAGCCACACGCACACGGGTACCGAGGTTCCGGAGAAGAGTCTGTCGGGCAGCGCCACAACGCACTCCACGACACCCTGCTCCACCAGTGCCCGACGGATCGCCCGCTCCGCCGCGTTCCCGGAGTTGCCCGCCTTGTTCGGCATGACCACCGCCGCGCGCCCGCCCTCGTTCTGGACCTCACCGACCCGGCGTCGATCACGCGGGCCGCCGAGGCGGTTCGGGCCTCGACGCGGTCTCCCTGCCGGTCGCCGAGAACCATGTCACCGTCAACCTGCTGGGCACGATCCGTATGACGTGCGCCTTCCTGCCGCTGCTGGTCGGCAGGGCGGACGCGGTGGTCATGAACGTCTCCTCGGCGCCGGCGTTCGTATCCCTGCCGGCCACCCCGACGGCGGAGGAGTGCCTCGACGACCCTGGCTCTCCTGTCCGCGGACCCCGATGGCAAGGAACTCGTCGTGGAGCGAGCGAAGTTCGTCCGCGACGCGGCAAGCGGCACCTACGACGACGTTCCGGCCCTGCTGTCCGTGTCCGATCCAAGGGCTTGGGCGGCGTGGACGGCGGCGCCGTCATCAGCGCCGTCTACGAGGAGGAACTGCGGTGCATCGATGACGGCTGGCGCATGGCCAGGCACGCCATACACGTCAAGTGACGCTTCAGGCCCGATGGCCGACGTTCGCAAGTTCCCGTCCACAACCTGTGGGGGAAAGCGCCTCAGGTGATGTCGTGGACATTGTGCTCGAGCAGATCGGTTGCGTGCTGGGCGATGGCCCGGTAGTCGGCATCGTCGTGGAGGACAGCCAGGCCGTGGTGGGCGGCGGTGGCGGCTATGACGAGGTCCACCGCCGAGGCGCTGCGATGCTCCCCGGCCTGGGCCATACGGTTTTGCACCGCGCTGATCCAACGCCCCGCGTTCTTCGGCACCGACACGTCGGGATAGAGGTCGGTGAACATCTCCGCGATCTCGTCGTACTCACGGCCGTTCCGGGCGCTGTACAGGAACTCGGTTCGCTGCACGTAGCAGGATGCGATGGCACCGGCGTCGATCGCGTCGTACCAGGCCGACTGCAGCTTTGGTTCGCGGATCAGCCGGACCAGGCCGGAGGTGTCGAGCAAGTAGATCACCGGCTGTGCTTCTCCGCCCGGTGCAGGCGCTCGGCGTCCTCGACGGCACCCCACTCACGCGCCCGCTCGAAGTGACGGCTGATGCGCGCCGCACGCTCCTGCTGTTCGGCGTAGAAGTGCAGAGCCAGGTTGACCGCTTCCTTCTTGGTCCTGACCTTGGCCAGAGCCATGGCACGCTCCAGAGCGTCATCATCGATGTCGATCTGGGTCACAGACATACGAACACCTCCTACGCAATGTTGGTGATGTACATAGAAGAGTATGTCACCAACATTGGTGATGCCACCTCCGTACGTCAGATGTGCAATGGCAACGGAAACTCCAGATCAGTCCGTCAGGCCATGCCCGCCGGTCGGCGCGAAGCGCCGCGCGCCGTACAGCTCGACAGATGGTGGCCCCCGTGCCCAGAGCGTGCCGGTAGGAACGGACAGCGGCCATTCGCCCACCCAAGCGCCGTCGCTTCCCAAGCTGAGAGCGCGAGTTCGATTCTCGTCACCCGCTCCATGCGAAACCCCCAGGCCGGCGGCCCGGGGGTTTTTGTTGTCTAGTCCAACTTGAGGGCAGCGTGCCCTCTGCGTGCCCCAAGTGCAGGCCAGCGGCCCCTGTCGGGGGTTTCGCGTGCCACTTCGAAGGTTGGTGCTCGCGCCGCGGGGGGCGAACGCCCACGTTCTGCGGTCTTCTCGGTGCTCAACAGCCGAACGGGAGCCCGCGATCCCAGAAGGAGAAAGCGTCGACCCCGGGGCGGTCGCGGGACAGCGAGAAGACTCGTACGCCAGCGCCTCAAGAAGATGCACGACGTTCGGGATCGGCGCATTGCCGAGGCCCCAGCGAGCCCTCACCAGCATCGCGGCTTCCTCCGCCGGCACATCGGCACCCGCCGCCTCGCCGGGGTGGGGAATCCGCTCTTCGCCCAAGCCGAGGCAGGCTGAAGGAAGTGAGCGACGGGATGTCGGGAGCGGGCAGACGGAAGTGCCCGCCGATCCAGTCCTGGAGAACGCGCGCCAACCGTCCAGAGCTGAGGGCGATGTCCCGCTGTGAGGCGGTCATGGGCAGGATGTCGGCCAGGTCTCCCGTCGCGAGGACCGACTGAGCCTGTGGTGTGGCCCAGTGCCACTGGGCGTGCCGGGCCGAGGGCCGGGGAAGCGGGAGCCGGTCCTCACCCGCGCTTGCAGCGATCTCGCCCCCAGCCATGCCGACTGCATCCGCTCGTAGTCGTCCAGGGCCACGCCGCCGCGGAAATCCAGTGGTTCCTGCTGCCACCGCTGGCGATGATCAGGCCCAGGGTCGCCGTGGCCGGAATCCTGGAACCCGCCTATGACGTGGGGGGACAGCTTCGATTACGCCCTCAACGGGGACGTCCTCCACGCGGTCGTGATCGACGCGATGGGGCACGGCCTGGACGCGGCCACGATGGCCACCGTGGCCATCGGCGCCTACCGCCACGCCCGCCGCGCCGGCATCGGGCTGTCGGAGATCTACGACTTCACGGACCGCGCGGTGGCGGAGCAGTTCGGTCCCGAGCACTTCGCCACCGCGCAGATGATGCAGCTGGACACGACGACAGGTCGGGTCCAGTGGGTCAATGCCGGGCACCCGCCGCCGGTCCTCGCCCGCAACCACCGCGTCGCGGGCCGCCTGGCGGCCCCGACGACCCTCCCGGTCGGCCTGGGTGGTGCGGAGCCACGGATCAGCGAGCTGGGGCTGGAACGCGGGGACCGCGTCCTCTGCTTCACCGATGGACCGGTCGAGGAGCACAGGACCGGCGGGGAGGAGTTCGGGGAGGACCAGCTGATCGACTGTGTGAACCATCTGGAAAGGACCGGCCGCGGGGTCCGGGCGGTGACGCACACGCTCAAGCGGGCGCGGGGCGGACGCACCACGGAGGACGCGACGCTGCTCATGGTGGAGTGGCGCGGCTGACCTCACCGGCCTCGGTCGAGCCGCGGCGCGTCAGTCCGGCGGCTCCTGCCCGCTCCCGGTATCGATGAGGATCTGTTCCGCCTTGCTGACGTTGTCTGCCCGGACCGCCTGGGCCATCGCGGCGCGGGCGGCCTCGGGTGTCGCGTTCGGCGGAACCACCAGCAGCGAGAAGAGGTCCCGGTCGCCCCGGGTGATCAGGACGGTGTCGTCGCCCACGGGGAAGGAGTCGATGTGCACCACCCGGTCGTCGACGACGATCCGCGTCAGGAGCCCTTGCCAGGCCGCGGTGTCCAGCCCGACGCGGGTGACCGGCCCGAGGTGGCTGGTGAGGGCGCTCAGCAGCTCGGGCAGCTCGGCAGCGATGTCGCGCGACCGCGGCCACCACGCACCATCCAGCACACCTTCCCGCGACTCCGTCGTCTCCAGCCGGAGGAGCGCGCACCCCGGCCGTACGGCCTCGTGAACGCCGCTCGGCAGATGCGGGGAATCAGGGGGTGAATCAGAGCCGGTCATGAGGACCACCCGTCTTCGGGAGCCGGTGCGAACACGCGACTCGCCTCGCTCCTCCCACGCTACTCCCCATGCTCCCTCCAATCTCTGGGCCTACCTGACCGACGTGGGCCTGATCACCATCGACTGGACTTCGCACAAGACGCCCGCCACCGCGGGGCGAGGTCTCACGGAAGATGTGACCTTTGTCGCGGTACAGGAGTCTCAGACGCGTTCGCCGTTGTACCGACCGCTGATGACGGTGCAGCGGCACATGTCCCGTCGAGGGAGGTCACAGGGCTGTGGGTGGACGTACACGACAGGAAGGCCGCGCCCACGGAGAGCAATATCTGTGCCCGTGAAATGAGATATAGGTGCGGGGTACGACGAGTATTCCTCGGCTGCCCGGCGGAGCGGAATTATCCACCACGCAAGGCCGATCGCACCGTGCTACTGTCGATCTCAGTTGCAGGTGTGGTTGCCAGAAGGTTTTTCCGACGGCTGATCATCACGGCGACACGGAATGCGCACAGGGCGTATTCCTGACACCGCCTCCGAAGGAGAAACAACATGACTACTGGCACCGTGAAGTGGTTCAACGCCGAAAAGGGCTTCGGCTTCATCGAGCAGGACGGCGGCGGCCCCGACGTCTTCGCCCACTACTCGAACATCGCCGCCCAGGGCTTCCGCGAGCTGCAGGAAGGCCAGAAGGTGTCGTTCGACATCGCCCAGGGCCAGAAGGGCCCGACGGCCGAGAACATCGTTCCCGCCTGACGCACCGGCACCGCCGCGCACTTCGCAGCTGGGGCCCGCACCTTGGAGTGCGAGCCCCAGCTCGCTTCATTTCCAGGGTGATTCGACCCTGTCGTTTTCGGCCCGTTCTCGCGATTCTCTGCGCCGCTCATTCTGCTGCGGAAATTCCTTGATACGTGCCCGCATCGAGGAAGGTTCCGCATGAACCGCACCCGCTCCACAGGCGCACGCACCAATCGCACATACGACCGTTTCGGAGGAAGCGCCGCCGCGAACCGCTCCGGCGTTCCGCGCCGTTCCGCCGGTTACGGAAACCGACAGCCCGCGGGGAGCGAGTTCGCGCCGCCGAAGACGGTCACGCCCGCGTTGCCCGCTGTCGAGGCGTTCGCCGATCTCGCCATGCCGGCGCCGTTGCTGACCACGCTCGGCCACGAAGGCGTGACCGTACCGTTCCCGATCCAGGCGGCCACCCTGCCGAACTCCCTGGCCGGCCGTGACGTGCTCGGCCGCGGTCGCACCGGGTCGGGCAAGACTCTCGCCTTCGGCCTTGCGGTCCTCGCCCGTACGGCGGGCCGGCGCGCCGAGCCGCGCCGGCCACTGGCTCTGATCCTCGTCCCCACCCGTGAGCTGGCCCAGCAGGTCACCGACGCGCTCGGTCCCTATGCCCGCTCGGTGAGCCTGCGGCTCGCCACCGTCGTCGGCGGAATGTCCATCGGCAGGCAGGCCGGTGCGCTGCGTGCCGGCGCCGAGGTGGTCGTCGCCACGCCCGGTCGGCTCAAGGACCTCATCGACCGGCGCGACTGCCGGCTCGACGACGTCGGCATCACGGTGCTCGACGAGGCCGACCAGATGACCGACATGGGCTTCATGCCCCAGGTCACCGCCCTGCTCGACCAGGTGCGTCCCGGGGGTCAGCGGATGCTGTTCTCGGCCACCCTGGACCGCAACGTCGACCTGCTGGTCCGCCGCTACCTGACCGACCCGGTGGTCCACTCCGTCGACCCGTCGGCCGGTGCCGTCAGCACGATGGAGCACCACGTACTCCACGTGCACGACGCGGACAAGCACCGCACGACCACCGAGATCGCGGCCCGGGACGGCCGGGTCATCATGTTCCTGGACACCAAGCACGCCGTGGACCGGCTGACCAGGCACCTGCTGGACAGTGGTGTCCGCGCCGCGGCCCTGCACGGTGGCCGGTCCCAGCCGCAGCGCACCCGGACCCTGGCGCAGTTCAAGGACGGTCACGTCACCGTCCTGGTGGCCACCAACGTCGCGGCCCGCGGTATCCACATCGACAGCCTCGACCTGGTCGTCAACGTGGATCCGCCCAGCGACCACAAGGACTACCTGCACCGTGGCGGCCGTACGGCCCGCGCCGGGGAGTCCGGCAGCGTCGTCACCCTGGTGACCCCCGGCCAACGCCGCGGAATGACCCGGCTGATGGCCTCGGCCGGCATCACCCCGCGCGTCACCCCGGTCCGCTCGGGCGAGGCGGAGCTGAGCCGCATCACAGGCGCCCAGGCGCCCTCCGGGGTCCCTGTGGTCATCACCGCGCCCGTCGTGGAACGCACCCGCCGCGCGCCTTCGCCGTCCAGGGACCGCCGGGGCCGCACCGGCCAGGGCCGACCCGCCGACGCGGGGGCGCGCCGCAGGGCACAGCGGCGGCCCGGGAACGACTCGGCTGCTTAGGCCGGCGCAGTCCCCGGAGCCTCCTCGGCCTCCCGGAAGCCGCCGTGCTCTCCCGGGGCCGCAAGCGCCGCCAAGCCGACCATCCCCTACCGAAGGAGACAGCCTTGACCCCAGCGCGGACGCAGTACCGCAGGCCGGACCCCACCCCCGTTCCCGTGGTCGACGACCGCGAAGGGCACGGGCCTCGGGTATGTGACGACATGACCGTCGAGGTGGCTTTGTCCGTCATGGCGAGTGCCCGGGTCGAGTACCTGACCGTGTGCGACGGGGACGACGAGAGCACGGGCTTGGTCACCCGGCTCCGGCTCGCCGTTCTCCGCGATAGTTCCGCGTACACGGACCGGATCCGTCTGCGGGACGTCCTCGACGTACCACTGCCCTCACCCGGCGGCCGCTCGGGCGGCGTCGGTGAGTGCGGCCGGGTTCCGGGCGTACTCGCCCTCTCGTGCTGATCGGTCTCGCCCCGGGCGGCCCGTTCTCCTTCCCCCTGCGACTTCTCCCCTGTGAGGCATCATGCGCTGTGTCATCGCCCGGTACCCGTTCGACCTGACCAGGACCGGGGTTCTGGCCTCGATGAAGGGCGTCAGGCCCGAGCTCGTCACGGGGGCGTCCGTGACCATCGGCCGCCGCCGCTACTCCGTCAAACAGGTGGGCCAGGTCAGCACGCGACAGGACCCCCGTGACTTCACCGCCGGCGAGGTCGTGCGGGCCATGACGCGTCTCGGCTTCACCTGCCACGACCGACCCGAGGGCGCGCCCGTCGGCGAGGGTGGACCCACTCTCCTCCGAACCGCTTCCGCACTGCTCGGCGGCACCGGCCCCGTGGCCGTGTGAGGACGGGCGCGAGACCGCCCTCAGAATCCCGGTGGGGGCCCTGCCGACGCACGTCGGCAGGGCCCCCACCGCTGTGTCGCCGTCCGCTCGGAAAGCGCCGGCCGGGCAACGGCGCCCGTTCTCCGGAATACCGAGGCTGCCCTGCAGGATCCGAGCGAGATGAAAGTGCAGATGCGTGGGCGCCTCGCCGCGATCGGGCCGGTCCCTCGCGGACCGCGCGCGCTCGGACTCCACCGCGGCGGAGATGACGGCGAGCAGCTCATCAGGGTTCGGCATGAGCAGTTGCGCGCTCGGCAGGAGGCGGCTTCCGCCAACCGGTGAGCCGCGATCGTGGCAGGCTTCTTCCTTCCCGAGAAGGGGGAAATCTACTGTGGTACGAGTAGATTTTCGTTCCTGACATGGGTACGGTTCTTCTCGTAGACACGGTCGAGCGAGACCCGCCAGACACGAACTGGCGGTGGCTGAATACGAAGTACGCAGGTCAGTGCGGCTCTCGAGCCTCGAAGCCAGAGTGTTCCCAGAACGGTGACGGGACCGAGAGCCGCACTGGGCGGCTCGCACGCCCGGGAGCTGCCAAAGCAGTACCGGTTCACTCAGTGGTTGGTTCGAAGAGGAACGGAGGAGCAGACGCCATCAGGATCGCCCGGCCCGAGACACTCGGCCCGGGTACCGCAAGACCCCGGAATGGATGGTGGTCCCCGGTCAAGCAGCTGCGATCCCCCGCACCCCCCTCTGCCGGGCCGGGTAGCGGAAACAGAAGGTCGGCACAGCAGTAGGGCCGACAGATGGTGTTCAATTTCCTTCGGGGCCCTGGTGCCGTACGGCACCAGGGCCCCTCGACGCGTTGCACAGCGAGGTGACATGACATCGGACAACCCTCTGAATGATCGTCTGGACGACGACGACTATCCCGCGTACACGATGGGCCGGGCGGCCGAGATGCTCGGCACCACCCCGGCCTTCCTCCGGGCCATCGGTGAGGCTCGTCTGATCACTCCGCTCCGCTCGGAGGGAGGACATCGCCGGTACTCCCGCTACCAACTGCGGATCGCCGCGCGCGCCCGCGAGCTCGTCGACAAGGGGACTCCGATCGAGGCCGCGTGCCGCATCGTCATCCTCGAGGACCAGCTCGAGGAAGCGCAGCGCATCAACGCCGAGTACCGCCGTGCCGCCAGCGAATCGGCGGGCAGTACCGGCTCCGGCTGAACACGTGGGCTCGGGCCGTATCCGGAACGCCGTCTGGCCGAAGGAGACCACGGCCCGGAAAGTCGCCCGCCGGCATCGACCACTCGCCCGCGCGGAACGCGACGAAGAGACCCGCATCGGCTCCTCCGACCCAACCGGCGGGCTGTGCACTCGCCGAGTGTCCCCGGGTTGGTCGACGGAGACAGCGGCACCAAGCGCGGAGCCCGTTCACGCAAGCACCTCGGGCGGCGTCCTTCGACGCCGTGCCCAGTGTGGCGCGCTCCAGACCAGGCCGTCAGGTTCCTTCTCGGTGAACCATGCGAGGTACGACGACTCGGACGTCCGCGCCGGACTTGGTGGGGCGGGAGCGCGCTTGCCATTGGTCCGCTCGGGCTCGGCGAGGCGGACGCGGATCACGAGGTTGTCGGCGTGGACGTCCCGGCGGCGGAGGCCGGCCGGCTCTTCCGGGCGCAATCGGGCCGTAGGCGCCGAGGTAGACCACGAGCCGCCAGCGGATACCGCTCGCGTCGGCAAGGGCGTCGACCTGGGCGACGGTGGCGATACGCCGCGCAGTAGGTGTCCGTACAGATCCTCGGTTCGGACGGCCGGCTCCCGTTCCTCGACCCACTTCTCGGCGTGGACGCGGAAGTCGACCGCCCCCGCATCAGGAGCGCGCCAGTCCCGTGAACTCCTCGACCCCGTTCTCCGCAATTGCGCACATGCCGGCCGGCCTTCACGTACCGGATGCGCCGTTCTACGATCAGCCGCCGGGGAAATCGGCGGGCGCGCCGAGCAGTCCGGCGACCCGGTCGACGGACAGGTAGCGGTCCTTCAGGCTCTCCTTCCGTTCCCGGGGCAGGTTCGAGTGAGGCGGCGAGCCAGGCTTCCCCGGTGCTGCGGCCGGTGCCCTCACGGCTTGAGGACGACCTTCTCGCAGTGGTCCTTCTTGTTCTTGAACAGGTCGTAGCCGGTCGGTGCCTCGGTCAGGGGCAGTCGGTGGGTGATGATCCGGGTGGGGTCGATCCTGCCCTGCTCGATCATGTCCAGCAGCGGCTTCATGTACTTGTGCACGTGGCACTGCCCGGTGCGCAGGGTCAGGGACCTGTTCATCCAGGCACCCGCCGGGAACTTGTCGATCAGTCCGCCGTAGACGCCGATGACCGACACCACGCCGCCGCTCCGGCAGGACAGGATGGCCTGGCGCAGGGCGTGCGGCCGGTCGGTCTCGGAGCGGACCGCCTGCTTGGCGCGGTCGTAGAGGTGGACGTGGGAGGCACCGTGGGTGGCCTCCATGCCGACCGCGTCGATGCACTTGTCGGGGCCCCGGCCGCCGGTGAGTTCGAGCAGGGCGGACCGGACGTCGGTGTCCTCGAAGTTGATGGTGGTGTAGCCCTGGGCGGCGGCCATGTCGAGCCGGTAGGTCTCCTTGTCGATCGCGATGACCTTCTCCGCGCCGAGGACCCGGGCGCTGTCCATGGCGAACTGGCCTACCGGACCGGCGCCCCAGACGGCGACGACGTCGCCTTCCTGGATGTCGCACATGTCGGCGCCCATGTACCCGGTCGGCAGGATGTCGGACAGGAACAGCACCTGCTCGTCGGTGAGGTCCGACTCGATCTTGAGGGCGTTGGCGTCGGCGAGCACCACGCGGGCGTACTCGGCCTGACCGCCGGCGAAGCCACCGGTGAGATGGGAGTAGCCGTAGATACCGGCGGTGGGATGGCCGAAGAACTTCTCCGAGATGCCCGCGTTGGGGTTGGTGTTCTCGCAGCAGGAGTACAGCTCCGCGCGGCAGGACGCGCAGGCGCCGCATGCGATGGGGAAGGGCACGACGACGCGGTCGCCGACGCGCAGTTTGCCGTCGGTGATGCCGGGGCCGACCTCGACGACCTCTCCCATGAACTCGTGGCCCATGATGTCGCCCTTTTGCATGGTGGGGACGTAGCCGTCGAGCAGGTGGAGGTCGGAGCCGCAGATCGCCGTCGAGGTGATCTTCACGATGGCGTCGCGGCTGTTCATGATCGAGGGGTCGGGGACGTCCTGCACCTCGACCGAGTTGCGTCCCGTCCAGCAGTTCGCCTTCATGCCAGGGTCTCCTTCAGTTCGTCCTCGGTCAGCGGCCGGGCCGGGTGCTGCGGGAACTCTCCGCGGGCCCGCTTGCCGCCGGGTGCGCCCTCGGAGCGGACGACCTCGCCTGTCTCCGCGATCTGCTTGAAGCGGCGCAGGTCGTCGTCCAGCTGCTGGTGCGGTTCCTCGCCGAAGTAGCGCGCCGCGGCCTGGCCCAGCGCCCCGCCGGGCAGGTCGTAGCGCAGGGTCACCCGGATCTCCGTGCCCCGGCCGCCGGGGGCGGGCTCGAAGCGGACCTCGCCGGAGTTGTCGATGTCGGCGCCGTCCACCGACCGCCAGGCGATCAGCCGGCCGGCGACTTCCTCCGTGGTTTCGGCGTCCCATTCGACCGTCTTGCCGAACGGCGCGCCGGCCCGCCAGTGACTGGTGCGCGGGCCGGTGACGCGCACCTCCTCCAGGTGTGCCATGAAGTCCGGCAGCCGCTCCAGGTCCCTCCAGAGGGCGTAGACCTCGTCCGGGGGCCGGCTGACGGTGGTGGTCGCGGTCAGGTCCATGGGGGTGCTCCTACGGGTGCGGGTCACGGCCGCGTAGACGTCCGTGACCGTGAGGGCGGTGACCGCGGCGGTCGCGGCGACGGTGCGGCCCAGGCCGCGGCCGTTGTGGTTCCGCAGGGCCCGGGTCAGCATCGTCAGGTCCATGAGGTCGCCGCCGACGCGGCCCCAGAGCCAGGCGGGATGCGGTCGCCCCAGCAGCCCCGTCGCCGCCGCCAGCTCGCGCACACCGACGGCGGTCGTCGCCGAGCGGTGCCGGAAGGCGTCGCCGACGCCCAAGGCCCGGGCGAAGCCCGCCGGGGCGACGACCTGGGGCACGCCCAGGAGCGCGCTGGCCCAGCCGAGGCCGCGGACGAGCGGATCGTGCTGGAGGCGGGAGGTGGAACGGGTGTCTGTCTTCATGAGTGCTCCCCACGTGCGGTGAGGTGAACGGAAGGCCGGCCACTTGAGCGAGAAGGTGAAAGGCGCAGAGTGGACAACGGCGGAGTTTCCGCGTGGACCACTGCCAATCCTCGGCTTCTGTCACCCGCCGGCAGCGCAGTGGTGAGCCGGACACGGTTGGTCCCCACTGCCGGATACGACAGGAGCGCAGGCGACGGTTGCCCGTCCGGCCCCGGCCGGAGCCGGGGTCGGACGCCGCTCGTCGGCCGGCCCGGTGTCGGGGGGAGCAGGCGGGCGGCGGCCCTGTGCTCCCTACTGCTTGTGGCCGTTGCCGTGTCCGTCGGGGTGCAGGACGACCTTGGTCCAGCCGTCGTCACGGGCGTCGAAGTGCTCGTAGGCGGTGGGGGCCTCGTCGAGGCTGAGTTCGTGGGAGACGACGAAGCTCGGCTCCGCCTTCCCGCCGGCGATCAGGTCCCGCAGGGCGCGGTTGTACTTCTTCACCGGCGCCTGCCCGGTCCCCATGTGCTGGCCCTTGAACCACATCATGCCGAAGTCGATCGGGACCTTGCCCTGGGCCTCCATCTCTCCCTGGGCCTCCGCGCCACCGGGGTCCTGGGGCAGGAACACGCCCACCACGCCGATGTCACCGGTGAACCTGACCGAGTCGATCAGGCCGTTGAGCGTGAGGCTGGCGTCCTCGTGCCCCTCGGGGTCGTGCGCCTGGTAGCCGACGCATTCGCAGCCGTTGTCGGCGCCCAGACCGAGGGTGGCCTCCTTGACGACCTCCGCCGGGTTCTGCTCGGCGGTGTTGATCGGGATGGCTCCGATCTCCTCCGCCTTGCGCAGCCGGTCGGGCTGGTGGTCGGCCGTCCAGACGCGGCCGGCGCCCTTGAGGAGGGCGGAGTAGGTCGCCATCAGCCCGACGGGACCGGCACCGAAGACGATGGTCTGGTCGCCCGGCTTGACGTGGGCCATCTCGGTGGCGTGATAGCCGGTGGGGAAGATGTCGGCGAGCATCACGTAGTCGGTCTGCCGCTCGGCGGCGTCCTCGCCCAGACGCAGCGCGTTGAAGTCGCCGTAGGGCACGCGCAGCAGCTCCGCCTGGCCGCCCTGGTAGGGGCCCATGTCGGCGAATCCGTAGGCGGCTCCCGCGAGGTCCGGTTCCGGCTGCATGGTCAGGCAGTAGTTGGTCAGCCCCTGCTCGCACTGCTTGCAGAACCCGCAGGCGATGTTGAAGGGCAGGACCACGTACTCGCCTACCTGGACCTTGCGGACGGCCGAGCCGACCTCCACGACCTGGCCCATGTTCTCGTGTCCCAGGGTGCGGCCGGACTCGAACGAGGTGCGGCCCTCGTACATGTGCAGGTCCGAACCGCAGATGTTGGTGGTGGTGATCTTGACGATGATGTCGCAGGGGTGTTCGATCTTCGCGTCCGGTACGTCCTTCACTGTGACCGTTCGCGGTCCTTCATATACCGCTGCCTTCATGATGACTTCCCTCGATGTCGCGGCATGACCGCGGCACGGCGATGACGAGACGGCGCAAAGAGCCTGACTCTCGGAAGTTGCCATGACGGGGTACGTGGCTCCGGCACGCCTCTGCGGGCCGTTCACCCGGATCAGGTGGAACGGTGGTTCCGCCGCCGGCCTGCTCGGCGGAGCTTCGGCACTCCGACGGCGTGCGGTGCGGGTCCCCGTCGACATTCGACGTGAAACGACCCTTCGTCGAACGATCAGCAGATTTTTCGTACTCGGCCGGCCACCGGCCAAGAACACCTCTTCGACTCAGGTCACCAGCTATTCACCGTGGTCGTCCGCCAGCATGCGGCGACGTTCCTGTTCGCGCTTGGAATAGGCGGCTGCCCGGATCGCCTCGTCGCTCTCCAGACCGGATCCCAGCGCGCCGCCCACCGTGGCGATCGAAGCGACGAACCAGGACAGCGTCCAGTACTCCGTGGCTTGCAGCGGGGTCCGTGTCATCTCGGCGAAGACTTCGTCGTTGAGGATGAAGAGCGCCCACGCCAAGTTGATGACCAACAGACCCGCGTAACAGACGGCCACGCCGATGCCCACGGTCACGACCGTGGACGCGTTGTAGAGAGCCGTCCTCTTCCTCTCCTCCGGCGAGGCCTCCGTCGATCGATGCCACAGGTGAGCATCCACGATCAGCCAGCCGATCATGAGCGCGACGGACCCGACCATGGCGATCACGAGACGCGGCGTGCTCAGGGCCTCGGACAGGCCCCAGACGGTGGAGTTCACGGTGGCGACCGCTCCCGTGGCGAGTGCGGCCGCCAGGGCTTTCGACAGACCCGGCACCAACCGCCACGGCTGGTTGGCGCGGACCATGCCGCCGAGCACCCTCAGGTAACCGCGCGGCCCGCTGACGACGTACCGCAGATCGGTGGTCTCCTCCTCACCGATCGGGCCCGGGTGAACAGGCGCAAGACGACTGACGAAGCGTCCCAGCGGCTGGCGCTGCGGAGGTTCCCCGGCTCCAGTGGCTTGCCGACTCGCCAAGCTGAGCACGGTCTCCTCCACCGCCCGCAGGGCCCTTCCGCGAAACCGCAGACCTCCCAGCGCGGGAAGGGACAGCAGTGCCAAGCCGAGCTCATGACTCAGATCCACCACGAGCTTGCGCCCGTGCGAGTGCAGCGGAAGGTCGGTGAGGGCGACGACGATGTCCCAATGCTCCGCACGCCTGCGGTCCATGATCCGGCGCGTCAACGTTGACAGGTCCTCGGTCCCCACGGTGAACGGCTCACTGACCACCTCGACGTCGAACCGCCGCCCTTGGCCCGGCTTGTCGGCGAGTCGAGCAGGAAGCACCTGGGCCAAGCGCTGCGCGATCTCCGTCGGCGCGTCCGGATCCGCCAGGAGAGCCACGACCGTAACGCCCTGCGACGACTCCCGCATGACCGGACCCTTCTCGTCGGCTGCCCCCGCCGCTCACCAGTGCTCCCAGGATGCCTCTGGGACAACGACGGCGCCCCCTGACACGCTGCCCTCCGTCGGCGGGCGAACCGGGACGGTGACAACTGCCCCAGTGCAAGGAACACAAGGGTCGGCCGAGACGGGCCTTATCAGTTTTCGTCTCGTTCAGCACCGGAACGCTGGACAAGACACTGAGCGGGTTCTTCATGCCCGACCACGCCAAGCGCACCTCCACAGCTTCCCGAGCTGAGAGCGCGAGTTCGCTTCTCGTCACCCGTTCCACAGTACGCAGCGCGTCTCAGGCAGGGGCCGGCCAAGCCGGAGTACAGCGGGGTGCCGGCCCGCCGTATCACCAGGGCAGGGGCTCAGGGCGGCGGTTCCACCACCATCCGTGGGGCGAGGCGGTGCCCTCCGCCGGAAGCAGCTCCTTGCGGAGGAGACCGTCGGTGTCGTCGGCTGTCAGCCCGGCGAAGAGGGCGTCCAAGGACTCAAGGGCGTTGTGCATCAGTGCGGAGACCGTCCCGGGGAGTTGTTCGCTCACCCGCTCGAGTTCGTCCCTCGCCTCAAGTCGTTCAAGGTACAGATCAGGTGGACACCAGCCGGACGGGGCCCATGCGGATTCCATGTGCCGGACGAGTTTCTCCCAGGCCCCCAGGGAACTCCTCGCTTCCCAGAACGCTGTTCCCGGCGTGTTGGTCTCCTCCGGGAACATGCGGTGCAGATGCCCGGCGAAAACGTCCAGGACCGGGGTGGCGATCCTCAGTTCGCGGACCACTTCGGGGATGCGGGCGACGGTGACACGCGGAAGTCGGCTGACGGGGGCCTCGACCCTGTCCATCACGTAGTGGGCTTCCTCGTCGCCCGAGTCGTACAGGCGTGCTCTTGTGATCAGCCCGTCTTCCGTGGCCAGCCAGTACGCGCTCGGCGGCACTTCCTCGGCGGGAAAGAGGACGACGGTACCTGCCACCCGGGCGAAGGCCGATGCCAGCCGGCGCTCGCTGGGCTGTGGCTGCACGGACTCCTGGACGTAGATGTCCAGGGACGTGGACACGTCCCCCAGCACCGTTGCCATTTCGCAGAACACCAAGGCGTCCCAGTTGCGCAGCTCCTGGTCGGTGTCCTCGTCGGCGACGTCCACCTCCTGCTCGCGCACGTTCAGACACCGCGCGAGTGCCGCTGTGACGGTGCCGAGGCTCAGGGACTCCACGGTGAGGAGGTTGTACGTCATGGCTGGCAGGTCCCCTTGTAGATGGCCAACGCCCGAGCCCACGGACGAGGATTCATGAGCCACCTGGACGACGCAAGGAGCGCACCGCGCCGATGAACAGCCCTTCCCCCGTGGACGACGACCGCGGCTGCCTCCGCCTGGTCTTCGCCGTGCCACTCTTCCTGCTCACCGTCATCGCTGCCTGCTTCTGCTGGGCGGCGCTCACCATCCGCCCGTCCGGGCCCTGGGATGACGACGCGTACGCAGCCATCGTCCTGGCGTGCGTCCTCACCATAGGGGCGGCCGGTGCCGCGGCGGTGTTGTGGGTGCTGCCGCCCGTACGGAGGGTCATGCGGTGGTGGTGCACAGGGCCGGCCCTGTTGCTCGCGGTGGTCGCGTCGGTGCGGTGGTGGATGGGCGGCTGATCACTTACCGGCCTGGGGTTCGTTGTTGTGAACGTGATCAAGCGGTCCCCCTGCCGTCACCACCCGTCTGGTAAGAGTCGGGTAAGATCCGGCCACTTGTGCGAGGGCGCGGATCCTCGCGGGGAGGGAACATCACGTGGGCAGACACGCCCTGAGACGGGGCGGTCCGGCCGCCGCCGTCTCCTCGCTCGCGGTCGCCGTCGTGGCCGCGTCCGTCGTCGTCCTGTCGGAGGGCGGCGGCTCCGCGGAAGCGACCGAGGCCGACACCACCGCGATCACGCTGGTCGACCCCAGCTCCACCACACCACGCACCGACCGCCCGTACGTCGCGGGCGACACCGGCTTCCTGCACCGGCAGACCGGCAGGACCGGACTGTTGTGGACCGACTACTCGACCGGCAGGACCGTCGCCGTCGAGAACGCCGACGGCGTCTACACCCCCGGCACCGGCTGCACGTACATCGGCTCCGCGTGCCGTGATGCCTGGTACGGCTCGGACAGCGACCTGGTCGCGCTGCCGGCCACGGCCAACGACGCGTACGCCACCCTGTGGGACCCTGCGACGGCCACCTCCAGGAAGGTGAGCTGGAACGGCTCCGTCCAATACGGCCAGGGCTACTACCGGGCCCTCGCCGGCGACACGATCGTCACCACCAACTCCCTGATCGACAAGGTCGACGGCGA
Source organism: Streptomyces cyanogenus (assembly GCF_017526105.1). NCBI lineage: Bacteria > Bacillati > Actinomycetota > Actinomycetes > Kitasatosporales > Streptomycetaceae > Streptomyces > Streptomyces cyanogenus. The sequence goes on along the minus strand of NZ_CP071839.1, from coordinate 4,693,693 downwards.
GTGGCGCACCCGCAAGGTCACCGGTGACGCGACGAGCGTGGGGAGCGAGGACGTCCTCGCGGCGGACTCCGCCGGTGTGTTCGTGGCGGAGCGCACCTTCGGCACGCTCCGCTACATCGACATCGCGTCGGCCGTGAACACCACCGTGTTCACCAACGCCACGTACGCCTCGCACTACGTCATGAGCGAGGACCGCATCGGCTGGTACCAGGCCGGCACCGCCGAGCTGCACCTGAAGTCCCGCACCGACCTCACCGCTGCCGAGCAGGTCGTCACGCTGCCCGCCGACCCGGGCACGCTCGACGGTGACCCGGTCCTGGTCGGCGACTGGCTGCTGCTGCCGCTGTCCTCCAGCGCACTCGGCTCCAGGCTGCTCGCGGTCGATGTCGACGACCCCTCGGTGCAGCAGACCCTGCTGGCGAGCGCCGGCGCGTACACGCTGGCGGCGGGTGACGGCAGTGCGCTGGTCAGCGGCGGCACCGACGCCACCGACTGGTGGGTGCGGCGGGTGAGCGAGGCCGAGGACGGCACGCTGAAGCTGCAGAAGGTCCAGCAGGCCCCGGCGGTGGAGAACGCCAAGACCGGCATCGCGCTCAGCCGCGGCAGCCTGCGTGTCGCCGAGGACGACCCGAACGCCACCGCGGACACCACGTCCGTGCGCACCCTCACCACCGACGGCTCCGCCACGCTCACGGCGTCCGAGGCCACGGCGAGCGGCTCGATCCACGCCGCCCTCTGCCCGTACGAGGGCACCACGTGCTCGGCGCTGTGGGGGAACCTCGACGCCCGGGACGTCTACCTCGACGCGAACGGCGGCACCGACGAGGGCGAGAGCCTCGGCGATGACCGGCTGGTGGAAATCGGCGGCCACTACCTGGACTTCGGCGGCCAGGGCGGCCGGATCGTCGACGTCTCCGACGACTACGCCGTCTTCGACTCCGGCGGCACCACCCCGGCGCAGTACGTCGGCGAGTTCGGCCAGGGCCAGAAGCTGAAGCGGTCCGTGCGCGCCGCGGCCCTGAACGGCTCCACCCTGTGGAGCGCCACCACCACCGCCGGCCGGCTCACCTCGTACAGCATCCCGTTGGCGAAGACGCTCACCACGGTGACCGTCCCGGGTCTGGCCTGTGTGCCGAGCGAACTCCAGGCGGCGGGACGCTGGGTGTACTGGGCCTGTGGAACGGACTCGGCGGGCGTGTACGACACCAGGGCCGGTACGTCGACGGCGGTCAGCCCCGGCGACGTGCTTCTCGGTGACGGCTTCACCGTCCGCCACGACCATGGCGCGGGCACGCTGGTGCTCACCGAGGCGGCCACCGGCACCACTCGCACGATCGCCTCCGACCTGGCCGGCAAGGGCCCGAGCACGGACCGCCGTTACCGCTGGACGGTCGACGAGTACACCGGTCTGGTGGCCTGGTTCGACGACTACGAGCGCACCCACGTCACCACCACGGGCATCGCCCCGTCCGCCGTGACGGCCTTCGAGACGTCGGTCGGCGACTACGTGGCCCCGGGAGTGTCCTTCCAGGGCACCTGGGTGCTGTCCCGCCCGGTCACCTCCTGGTCGCTCACCTTCACCTCGGTCCAGAGCGGTGCGAACGGCAAGGCCACTCGTACTCTCACCGGAGGCGCGACCCCGGACCGGGTGACGGCGACCTGGAACGGCAGAACGGCGAGCGGGGGTTACTTCCCCAACGGCCACTTCACCTGGACCCTGAAGGCGACCGGCCTCGGCACCGCCACGCCGGGCACGGTGACCAGCGGCAAGGGCTACCTGCAGCGCGGGGCCGCGGTGCGCCGCGACTTCGTCAGCCCCGAGGGCCCGGACGGCCGCGGCGACCTGCTCACCCTGAACTCCTCGGGCGGGCTGACCTTCCACAGCGGCACCGGGACGGGCAGGTTCGGGGACAGGTACACGGGCACCGGCTGGCCCACGACCATCACGGCGATCCCCTTCGGCGACCTCAGCGGCGACCGCTGCAACGACGTCCTCGTCCGCTACAGCAGCGGCGCGCTGCGGCTGTACAAGCCGGGCTGCGGGGCGGCGGTCAAGCCGTCGACGTCGTACACCACCCTCGCGACCAGCGGCTGGACGCAGTACAACGCGCTCACCTCGCCCGGCGACGTGAGCGGTGACGGACGCCCGGACCTGCTCGCGAGGAACTCGTCCACCGGAGCGGTCTACCTCTACAAGGGGACGAGCGACGGCAAGCTCGCCTCCCGCGTCAAGCTCTACGACAACTGGAAGGGCTACAAGAAGATCGTCGGCACCGGTGACATCACCGGCGACGGCAGGGCCGACCTCCTGGCCCAGGACACGTCCAACAACCTCTACCGCTACGACGGCAAGGGCGACGGCACGTTCGCGGCCCGCGTCAAGGTGCTGTCGAACTGGGGCGGCTCGTACAACGCGGTCGTCGGGGTCGGCGACATCACGGACGACGGCAGGCCGGACCTGGTCTCGCGCGACTCCGGTGGCGACGTGTGGCGCAACAGCGGTGACGGAAAGGGCTCGTTCGGTCCGCGGACGCGGATCGCGAGCGGCTGGAGCGGCTACAAGCTCCTTTCGTAAGGGGTGAGTTCGTTCCTCCGAAGGCGCCCGGCGACTTGGTCTCGCCGGGCGCCTTCGCCCGTCCCGCGCCAGGCCGGCGTCGGTCCCGAGGCCGTCGGCATGCGCTCACCGGCACTTGTGGGGGCGGCACTTGGTGCGGTGGGTGGGCGCGCCGGGTGCGGGGGTGGTGGTGGTCGTCCCCTTGCCGGTCCTGCCGGTCTTGCCGGGGCGCTTGTCGGGTGTCGCCGAGGAGGAGGGGGAAGGGGAGGGGGACGGAGCGCCGGGCTGGTCGGTGCCGTGGCCGAGGGGGGCGGGTGCCGGGAAGGGGGCGACGGGCAGGGAGGCGAGGGCGTCGCGCATGTACCGGGTCCAGATCTCGGTGGGGATGTCGCCGCCGAACACCTTCTGCAGGCCGCCGACGCCTGCCATGGACTGCAGCTGTGGGTGTTGGGAGTCCTCTCGGAAGAGGACGACGGAGGTGGAGAGCTGCGGGGTGTAGCCGATGAACCAGGCCGAGCGGTAGTCGTCGGTGGTTCCCGTCTTGCCCGCGGCGGGCCTGCCGAGGGCCTGGGCCTTGGTGCCGGTGCCCCGCGCTGTGACGCCGCGCAGTACGTCGGTCACGTTGTCGGCGACCGTCGCCGGCAGGGCCCGTACGGGGGCGGGGGCGGTGAAGCCCGGCAGCGTCGAGCCGTTGTGGACCACCTTGGTCACCGAGTACGGACCGGCCTGCACACCGGAGGCGGCGAAGGTGGCGTAGACGCCTGCCATGCGGATGGCGCTCGGTGTCGAGGTGCCGATGTAGAAGCCGGCGCTGGGGGCGGCCAGGCTGTCGGGGCGCAGGCCCAGGGCTTGCGCCGTCCTCGCCACGTTCCGGTACCCGACGTCCTCTCCCAGCTGCACGTACGGCGTGTTGACGGACTGCTCCATCGCCTTGCGCAGGGAGATGTACCCCCAGCGCTGCGTGGTGTCGTTGCGCTGGTGGAGGAGACCGGTGGGGTCCTTGTCGTCCGTGACGTAGTTGCCCTGCTGGTCCTTGATCCTGATGCCGTCGTCGCCGTTGAACTTGCTGGCCGGGGTGATCGGCGCCGGGGGCTTGCCGGGTTGCAGTACGGCCCCGTGCCGGAGCGCGGCGGCGAGGACGACGGGTTTGAACGTCGAGCCCACCGGGACGCCGGAGGTGTCGGCGTTGTCGGAGTAGTGGGCCCGGTCGAAGCCGGGGCCGCCGTAGACGGCCAGGATCCTGCCGGTCCCGGGGTCCACCGAGGCGGCTCCGACCTGGACGTTCCGGTCGACGGGCCGATGGGCGGGGTCGAGTCGGCGCTTGCGTACCGCCTCGACGGCGCGGGCCAGTTCCGTCGTCCTCTTCCTGTCGAAGGTGGTGTGGATCTGGTACCCGCCCCGGCTCAGGCTGCTGTCGGTGATGGTGCGGTCGTGCGTCTGGGCGTACGACCTGGCCAGTTGGACCAGGTAGCCGGTCTGGCCGGTGAGCCCCGAGCCGGGGGCCCACTTCCTGGGGGCCGGGAAACCCGCGGCCGCGTACCGGGCGCGCTGCTGCGGCGACAGCCTGCCGGTCTCCACCATCCGGTCCAGCACCCAGGACCAGCGTGCCTCGGCCCGCTTCCTGGCCGTGGGGTCGGAGTCGGCGTACTGGAAGAGGCTCGGCTCGTTGACCGCGGCGGCGAGAAAGGCTCCCTGGCCGGCATCGAGCTTCTCCACCGGCAGGTCGTAGTACACGCGTGCGGCGGCCTGGACGCCGTTGGCCTGGCGGCCGAAGTAGCAGGTGTTCAGATAGCCCTGGAGGATCTCCTGCTTGCTCATGGAGGCGCCGATCTTGGACGAGATCAGCAGTTCCTTGAACTTGCGGGAGAGGGTCTGGGACTGGTCCAGGTAGGTGTTCTTGACGAACTGCTGGGTGATCGTCGAGCCGGACTGGACGGAGTCGCCCCGGGCCATGTGGACGACGGCGCGGAGGATGCCTTGCGGGTCGACGCCCGGGTCGGTGTAGAAGGAGGCGTTCTCCGCGGCGATGAAGGCTCCCTGTACGTCCGCGGGCACCTGCGCCAGGCTGACGTTCTGGCGGTTGACGCTGCCGTCGGTCGCCAGGACCGTGCCGTCCGACCAGTAGTAGACGTTGTTCTGCAACAGCGTCGTGGGGTTCGGGTCGGGGATGGTGACCGTGGCGTAGGCGTAGCCGACGGCGGCTGCCGTGCCGCCGAGGAAGAGCAGGAGGAGTGCCAGCAACTGGCGGATGGACGGCAGCCAGCGGCGCGGTCCGGTCCGGCCTCGGCGCGGGTAGTCGATCCAACGTTTCTGCTGGGTCGCCCGCTTCCTCCGTCCGGAACGCTGCGGCGGTCGGCGACGGTGTCCGCTCATGGTCTCGGATCCCTGTCTCTCAGTACCACTGCGTGGTTTCGTGCGGTGCCGGCTGCTGAAGGGGGGCGGAACCCGCGGGCGCACCCCACCGCCTCCGCGGCCTCGGCCGGCACGGCGGCGTGGACGCCCCCGGGGATCATCAGCAGCCGCGCCGCGCGGAGCGCCTGGCGCTGGCGCCGGCCCGAGGAAGCGACGAAGACGGCCCGCACCGGTCCGCTCGCCCCTGGCTGCGGTCCTGGGCCGGGAGGCCCGGGCGTGCCCGGCTCCGAAGACGGCTCCGGGAACGGCACGGTGAGCACGTCCCCGTGGGGGGAGCCCCACGGGGACGCGGCGGGGCTCGGCCCGGCTGGGTGGAGGGGTGTGCCGGGGCGGTGGGGATCCGTGGCGACGAGGGGATCCACGGTGGCGTGAGGGCGCGGGACGACGAAGGGGTCGGTGACGACGAGGGGATCCGCGGTGACGCGGGGGCCCGGCCCCGTCGCCGGGGGGTGGGCCGTGGGATGCGTCCACTGCGCGGGGGGCACCGGGTCCCAGGCAGGCGCGGGCGTGCCGGTCGTGAGGCCGCTGCCGTACTCATCGCCGTAGGCACCGGCATACGCGTACCCGGCGCCGGCGTACGGGTCCTCGCCGTACGCCTCGCCTCTTCCGTCCGTCCCCTGCACGCGCTGTGTCCCCTGTCCTGGCCGACCGACGCGGTCGTCCCCATGGAAAGAGCGCACGGGGCCGGAAGTGTTACACCCGAGCCCGGTGGGGCCGGGGGGAGCACGCGGACGGGGGCTTGCGCGCGCTCCGTGCCTCAGGCTGCCGGCACCTTCACCACCGCGTCCCCGGACTCGGCCGTCTGTGCGTAGAACGCCCGCAGCTCCTGGTGTGCCGCCGCGAACGCACTCCACGTCTCGCGTTCCGCGGCGGGGCCGCCGTAGCGCGGCAGCAGCTCGTCACGGGCGAACGCCCACAGCGCGTCGAAGTCGGCCGTCGTCAGGAACTCGGCCACCCGGCGCGCCTGGGCCGCCGTCAGCACGAGGAACGGCGGCTTGTGCCGGTCGGGCCGGAACAGCGGCCGGCCACCGAGCACCACCTGGCTCTGGGGCCGGTCCCCGGCACCCTGCGCGGGAGCGCCGGCGTAGATGCGTTCCTGGTCCGGGTAGCGCTTGTCCAGCACCTCCTCCCGGTGCCGGGAGGCGTCCGCCTCGTTCTCGAACAACCGCTCCAGCCAGGTCGCGCTGTTGCGCAGTGCCGGGGGCGGCACCGCTCGCAGGCGGAGATTCGCACTCATGCCAGAAGGAGCGCACGAGGATGCCGGAGCATCACAGGTCCGGCGGACCCGTCCCTCTCCGTGCCGTTCACGGGGGGAGTGGGCGACGGCACGGAGAGGGATCCGGGATGGGTCACGGAGCCGACGGGCGGTCGCCTCGCGCGGTGTGTTGCCGCAACCCGTATCAGCCAGCGCACGGGTGGCGGGAAACGTCACCCGGCCGGACCGCGAGCCGGTCCCGGCGCCGACGTGAGGGGCCGGTGGTGCGTTGTGACACTTCTGTGAGGACGGACGCTGGTCACCATGGGGGCCGTCGCTGCGACCGGAGCACGGCGGGCAGCACGGACTCGCTGTGAACCAGGTACGAACGAGGACGGTCTTGGGCCAGGTACGGCAATCCCGGCGCGTACAGGCGTACGACGGGGAATTGGGCGCGGCGGTCGCGCGGGCCCAGGGCGGCGACGAGACGGCTTTCGCGGTCGCCTACCGGATCGTGCAGCCGGGTCTGCTCGGCTACCTGCGCGGACTCGTCGGCGACGACGCGGAGGACGTGGCCTCAGACGCCTGGCTGGAGATAGCCCGTGACCTCGGACGTTTCCGGGGGGACGGGGCCGGGTTCCGCGGCTGGACCGCGACCATCGCCCGGCACCGGGCACTGGACCATGTCCGTCGCCAGCGCGTGCGCCCCCGGGCCGGCGGGACCGAGCAGGACATACTGCACCTGGCCGGCCGCCACGACACCCATGACCAGGCTCTGGAGTCCCTCTCCACCGGGCGGGCCCTGGAACTGGTCCGCGGGCTGCCGCCCGACCAGGCCGAGGCCGTGCTCCTGCGGGTCGTCATCGGCCTGGACGGTCCCGCCGCCGCACGCGTCCTCGGCAAGCGCCCGGGAGCGGTGCGTACGGCCGCCCACCGCGGTCTGAAACGCCTGGCCCGGCAGCTGGGCGTCAGCGGCGAGCCGGGCGAGGGTGTGACGGATGAGGCCTCCCGAGCGCTGGGGGAGTCGAAATGAACGGCAACGGCGACATCGGGCGGGCGCAAAGGCACCAGACGCAGTACGCCGACCGGACCAGGGCTGTCGGACAAGAACGGAATCGGACATGGGTGAACGGCTGAGCGGCAACGGGGTTCGGGGCCGCAGACGTGTGCACCCTGGTGACGACGCCGGGTCCGGACCGTGGGACGCACCCGACCTCGCCGCCCTGGAAAGGGTGCTGGCCTCCGTCATACGCGACGGCCATCTCGACCCCGAGGCCGAGCGGCGGGCCCTGGCCACCTTCCGGGACGCCCACGCCGCGGGCGTACCCGCGGCGCGTACCCGACGCCGGGACGACTGGCGCCCGGCCGCGCAACGGCGTGCCCGCCGGTCCGTGAAGCTGACGTTCGGCGCGGTCTTCGCCAGCCTCGCCCTGGGCGGGGTCGCGGTCGCGGCCATCGGTTCCGCCGGCTCGTCCACGGACGACGACGGTGCCGGCCGGCCGAGCGCGCGCCCGTCGGCGGTGGTCCCGGACCGGCCCGGCGGAGGGGATTCGTCGGCGCCCTCCGCCGGCTCCGGCGCGACGGACCGCCCGGCCCCCGCCCACGACACCGAAGCCCACTGCCGGGCCTACGAACAGGTCGAGGACCGCGGCAAGGCGCTCGACGCGGCTGCCTGGCGGCGGCTCGTCGCAGCCGCCGGCGGGAAGGACAAGGTCCCCGCGTACTGCTCCGAGCAACTGGCGCGGGCCACGGCCGAGCCGAGCAGGTCCGCCGGCGCGGACAGGTCCGGCAAGGGCGGCGCGGCCGGCGGCAACGGTACGGCGGGGAATGCCGGTGCCTCCGGCAACGACAGGTCCGGCAACGGCTCCGGTGGCACGGACAACGCGGGGAACGGCCAGGTGAGCGGCGGCGGAAACGGCGGCAGTGACGGAAGCGGCGGAAACGGCGGGAAACACAAGTAGCTCCCGCTCCCGGCCGCCGGGGCCGTGCCCGGACCCCGCCCGCACTTCTCGTCAACCGCTCCTCGGAGAAACCCCTGAACGGCAGGCTGGGGCTTGTTCCGGCCTCAGGCAGGGTCGGCGCGCACCACCATGGCGTAGGAGCCGAGTCCCATCAAGCGCGCGCCGGCGATCTCGCCGAGGGCGGTGTACAGCGTGAGGATGCGACCGGAAACAGGGTCGAAGGCGATGTCCCTCACTGTTCCGTGCTCGACACCGTGCTCGGTCAGTACCCGGCTCCCGAGTGCCCGGTGATGGGCAGGGACACGGTCCTGTCCCTGCTCGGCAGTGACGCGCGAGCGGACGATCACCGCGTCCGGGCCCACTGCCTCCACGGCGCTCCAAGCCAGCTCGGCGCGGTCGGCCGCCCCGGACAACCGCACCGCCGCCACCGTGGCGTCGTGTGCGTCGACGGTCAGGTCGGCCACCTTGCCCACGCTGGTCGCGTCGTCGGCTGTGATCACCGGCAGGCCGAAGGCCTGGGAGAAGAGCATCGCGAGTCTCCTTCGTCGGGCGGAGCGGCGCCGGGTCAGCGTTGCCGCGTGTGAGTGAGGAAGGCTTCGACCTGGGCGGCGAAGCTGGGCAGGTCGTCGGCGATGAAGCGCTGTGCCTGCGCCGGTACGACGAGGGCCTCGCCGGAGACGGCCAGTGACTGGCCGCGCGGCACGAACACCTTGCGGTGCCGTCGGTCGAGGTTGTCGTTGGCGGCGACCTCGAAGCCGACCACCCGACCGCTCGTCCCCGTCTCGATCACCACGTCCGCCACGGTGCCGATGTCGGTGCCCTCCTCGGTGAGGACCGGCGCACCCAGGACTCGGCCACGATCGGCTTCGCCGCGTCCGACGACCGCGTCCCGGTCTTCGAGGAGGGCCTGGCTGACGATCATCACCGCCGACGGGCCGACCGCGTGCACATCGGAGAAGCGAAGGCTTTGTTTCAGCGGTCCGGCCAGCAGGCCGCGCCCACTGAGGGTGAAGCCGGTGATCCGGCCCGCCGGCCCGTCGAAGACGACGTCCTTGATCTGCGCGACCGCTTCCCCGCCGAGTGTCACCACCACTCGTCCGGACAGTTCGGAGGCGAGTACGAGCGTGTTCACCGTCCGCCTCCCCGGCCGACGCGCCCGCGGTTGACCGCGATCACCGTCCCCGACCGGCGTCGTGCCTGAACGAGGACCACCGCCCCGGCGAGCAATGCCACCGCCGCGACGAGGGCGACCAGCCAGATCCACCACATCGTCATCCACCTCCCTGCCGTCGGTCATCCGTCGTGACCGAAGATGCGCTCAGCGACCTCTCCGTGGTCTCCGGTTGCCCTCTGTGCCGGCGGACACGCCTGACTTCGGAACGGGATGCCGGCCGTCCCGGGCCGCAACGCCGCCCGCACACCGAGCACTTGGTCTACTCGGACGCCCGCAGGCAGGAATCGGCGTACGTGTGCCCGTAGTTCGCGCGCTTGCCACGCCGTACGCCCTGTGCGGTGACCGCGACCGGGCGGTACTCCTTCGTGCAGTACGGCGGCCCCGCCTGTGTGCCGAGCGCGGACAGACGGTCGAAGTCCCCGCCCGCGGTTTACGTCATGAGGGCACGGCGGGCGGGGCGGAGCCGGAGTCGCCGGAAGCGCCTCGGTCCGCGAAGCTGTTGTCACCGCTTCCGTCCACCAAGAGTCCCACGGCGCCCGTGCCGCCGCGGAGTCCGGAGTCCTGGCAGTGCTTTTCGACGTCACCCGCAGCGAACTCGTCGACATCTTCGGCGAGGACCGGCTCGCGACCATCCCCGCCGGCGCCTTCCCGCCCGCCGCCGCGGACACCGAGGGCGCCCGCCTCCTGCAGCACGTCGGCGTCCCCACCGGGACGCTCCTGCTGCGTCAGCCCGACGCGGACGACGGCCTGTTGCCCCTCGTCCAGGACGTCGTCCACCTTGAGGAGTCGGAGGACGTCCCCGAGGGTGCGGGTGACTGGCCCGTCATCGGCTGGCTGCTCGACGCGCACCTCGCCCTCGATCCCGTATCCGGCACGGTGCACGCCTTCGGCCCCGACGAGGAGACCGTGCGGGAACTCCACACGGACGTCTCCTCCCTCGTCCAGGTCACCCTCCGGCTCCAGCGCCTGCTCGAAGAGTTCACCTTCGGCGGCGACGAGGAGGCCGAGTTCGAGCGCCTGGACGGCGAGGTCGACCGGATCCGTGCGGAGACGAGCAGCATCGACCCGCTTCCCTTCCAGGACGACGAGAGCGTCTGGTCGGTGGTGGCCGATGAGATCGCCATGGGTCAGCGCTTCAAGGGCGACAGGCCGGGAGCCCGCTCGCTCCACGGGTGATCGTCGGCCGGTGCGCCCGCGAAGCGGACGACCATGGTCCCCAGGGGTGCCTCCAGGCCCTCATGCCGAGCGGCCGGTCTGGTGGCCAAGACGGCGTCTCACTGGTCGAAGTAGCTGAGATCGCCTACGGTCCATGCGCTGACGTCCTTGATCGCGACGCGGTACATGCCGCCCGTCTCCGGGATACCGAGGCTGCCCTGCAGGATCCGGGCGAGGTGAAAGTGCAGATGCGTGGGCGGCTCGCCGCGACCCGGTCCGCTCCCCCGCGGACCGCGGGCGAAGACGTCCGAGAACGGGCGGAGCCGGTCCGAGTCCTTCAGGACCTCCGCCACCCGCTCCCGCCACACGGCCTCGGGAGCCAGCCGACCGGTGATCACGGCACCGCCGACGACAACGGTCAGGGACATCTGATTGCTCCGCTCGGACTCCACCGCGGCGGAGATGGCGACCAGCAGCTCATCAGGGTTCGACATGACAGCAGAGCTTATGCGGCCCGCGCGCGCCCGGACCCCCCGCGGGGCGGGAAGCGGTCGCGCGGGCGACGGGAGGCGGCGTCTCCCCGCTCCTCCGAGAGCCGATCGCGGCCGAATTCCTCCCCGGCTCCGGCTGAACAGGCGGACGCGGGCCGGGGCCGGAACGCCGTCCGGCGGCCGAAGGAGTCCCTGGCCACCAGCGGTGGCGGCAGACCCGTGCAACCGCGCAGACCTTCCTCTCTCCCCTCTTCGCCCGGCCGGCCCGAGGCGTCGCGTCGTCGCCCGTCTGGAGGATGCCGGGATGCAGTGCGCGTGCGGTTCCGTACGGTCGGTTACAGGGTCGGGATGTGCCTGGCCGCACGTCAGGAGGGTCCATGCGTCGCATCGGCTCGTCACTCGCCACACTCGGCGCCGCCGGGGTGCTGGCTTTCGCCGTTCCGTCCTCGGGGTTCGCCGCGAACGGGTTCCTCGTGATCGACGGGGTACGTCACGACAACCCGACGGGCTGCTTCGAGATACCCCGCCTGTCGACCGTCTTCAACGTCACGGACAAACCCGCCCTGGTCCACGACGTCCCGGGCTGCGCCGGCACGTTCGTCCGGGTCGTCCCTCCCGGACTGGCGGTGCAGGTGCCCGGGACGCACAGCGTCTTCGTGGGTGAACCGGCGGTGGACCTGCTGCCTCCCGCGTGACGGCCCGAGCGTGACGCCGATCGGTGGCCGCGCCGCTCCGCCGAGCCGTTCCCGGTGTCCGGGCCCGCCGTCGCTCAGCCCGTGAAGTACTGCTGGTCGCGGGCGATCGTCAGCAGCTCGGCCATGCCGAGCGCCGGCCGCGGGCGGGTCACCGGGCCGCTTTCCGCGTAGGAGTTGACCTCCCGCACCGCCACCCGGCGGCCGTCCGGATACAGGATGTCGACCAGCCACACCACGGCCGAACCACCCTTCTCCGACGGACCCTTGACCTTCTTCACCTTGGTGCCGTCGGCCGACGTCGTGGCCTCGCAGTCGCCGTCGGTTCCGGCGCAGCCCATGTGCCCGGCCAGGAAGGCGGTCATGCCGTACTGCGCGTCGACCTCCACCATGTTCTTGCCCAGGCCGTCGTCGTAGACGAGCTGGACCAGACCGTCGCCGGCGTTCACGTCGGTGACGGTTCCGCGGTGCGGCAGGTGCGACTTCAGTACCTCGGTCATCCGGGCCCCCGGCACCCGGTGCCCGGCGGCGGAGGGGCCGGGGGACGGGGAGTCCTCCGGGGCCGGCAGCGCGGCGATCGCCTCGTCCCAGGCGGGGCTGCGCACGATGGAGGCCAGCTGGGCGGTCGACAGCAGGGGGTCGGCTCCGCCGGACGAGTTCTTCTCACCGCCCCCGCCGAACTCCTGCACGGTCAGCTGGGCGCCGTCGGCGGTGGTGAACACGACGTACCAGCGCTTCTGCCCGGTGTGGCTGTTGGGGTAGGTGAACGACTTGGTGGTGCTGAGCACCGCGCCGCCGGGCAGCTTCTCGGTCGTGCACGTGTCGTACGGGCGTACCTCCACCGGGAGGCAGCCGCCCTCGCCCTGCTGGTCCGCGGGGGTTTCGGGGTCCAGCCGCGTGATGTCGAGGCTGATGCCGGAGGACCCCTTCGCCGTGGAGTAGGTGAGCTGGGCGGTGGGCCGGACGAGGGGACCGTCCGTCCGGGAACCCCTGCCCGAGGCGTCGGAGACGGTGCCGCCGGGCGGCAGCAGGCTCTTGAGCGTGCGGACCATCTCCTGCCCGCTGACGGACGACACCCGCCGGGAGGACTGCTCGGTGGAGTGCCCGGAGGCGGGGGGCCTCGACTGCCCCGCCGAACCGTCACCGCCCCGGCCGCCGAGGGCGTGCGTGGCCAGCAGGGTGCCGCCCGCGGTGACCAGCGCGCAGGCCGCCGTCGCGGCGGCGACCCGGGTGGCTCGGATCAGCCGCATCCGCCGGCCCCGCGCGACGGAACGCCGCACCAGGTCGGCGGAGTGGGGCGGGAACTCGCCGGCCGCACTGCTCATCGCGCGGGCCAGCCGTTCCCCGAGGTCCTCGTGGGATGACATGGTGGATCTCCGTTCGTCTGGGCGTCGGTCGGACCCGGGGCGGGCAGCGCCGCCGGGCCGTGCTCGTCATGCGGCCAGGTCGGCCAGCTCATCGCCGAGCAGAGCGCGCAGCCGCTCCAGGGCGCGCATGCTCCGGGTCCGAACGGCTCCCGGCGACAGTCGCAGGACCTGTGAGGTCTCCTCCACCGAGCGGTCCTCCCAGTAGCGGAGCACCAGCACGGCACGGTCCTTGGCCGTCATCCGGGCCAGGCCGTCCAGCAGGGCGATCCGCAGCTCGGCGTCCCGTGTGGGACCGGCCGTCTCCGGCAGCCGGTCGCTGGGGCGCTCGGTGGAGCTGCGGCGGCGGCGCTGGGACAGGAAGCTGCGCACGAGCACGGTGTCGGCGTAGGCCACCGGCGATTCCACGCGGCTGATCCGCCGCCAGGACCGGTACATCTTGGCGAGCGTCTCCTGCACGAGGTCCTCGGCGAGGTGCCAGTCGCCTGTGAGCAGGCAGGCGGTCCGGAACAGCGGCCCGCTGCGGGCGGCTGCGAACTCCAGGTAGTCCGCGGGTGCTTCCCCCACCGTGTGTCCTTTCGTGGTCGGACGTCACCTCTTACACGCGGTGGGGGTGCCTCCGCGTCACGCGCCTGCCGGAATCCGTCGCACCGGGAGGAGGATCCGGACCGATCAGGCCGGCGACCGTGCCGCCGGGCAGGTGGTGACCTACGCGCCGGAGCCGGTCACGCCCCGGGCTCCCGGGGTGCGGCGGTCCGCAGGGAGCCGTACGTGCCGACGACGGCGGCCAGCAGGATCAGACCGGCCGCCCCCAGCGTCGTCGCGTCCGGGTGGACCAGCGGCCGGCCCCGCAACGCCTGCCAGAGGACCAGCGCGAAGACCGCCGCGTACGTCGCCGACGCGAGCAGCACCAGGCGCAGCCGTACCCGGTCGTGGGCGAGGCGGGTGAAACGGGGTGCGAGCACGGTCAGCGCCATGACCAGCGCCGGCAGGAGTTGCAGCGCGTGCATGCCGACGAAGTGCGGGATCCGCAGGTCGCCGCCGGTCGTGGACCAGCCGGTCAGCGGCATCGAGGGGCCGCCGTCCGGCACGCCCACGCTGTGCGCGCCGATCACCTTGGAGACCCCGCGCCGCTGCCCCGGGGCGGGCCGGGTCATCAGGAAGCCGACGGCGGCGCCGGCCAGGGCCAGGACGATGCCGGAGCGGATCGCCCAGGCGGAGGCGCGGTCGGCGATCCGGGTGCGCAGCAGCAGCACGGCGATGACGAGCGTGGCGGCCCACAGGATGACGACCGTGACGGCCATCGCCTGGAACAGGGCGGAGTCGAAGGGGGTCGCCTGGTTGAAGTGGCTGCGCCTGCCGCGTGCGGCCTGCCCCGTGATGATCAGCATCTCGACCAGGCTCGCCAGTGCGACGACGGTCCCCGCCCACCAGGCCAGGCGCCGGCCGCGGGGGAGCAGGGACAGCATCCAGGCGAGGGAGAGGCTGTACGCCACGAAGGAGACCGAGAACTTCAGCGGCTTGGCCCAGACCGGCGCGCCCACCAGGACGCGGTCGTCCACCACGAGTCCCACCGCGCACAGCACCGCCGTGACCGCCATGACCGCCGAGAACAGCACCAGCGGGCGGTGCCAGGACCGCCACGACTGCGCGGGCGACCCCGACGGCGCGGGGCGCGAGGACGTGAGTAAGGCAGGCATGACTACCCCCGTGAGTGAGAGGACCAGCAGAGTGGATAGTGGCACTATCCGCTATCCGATAGCCCCACTATCTATCATGGAGGTCCTGCCGGCAAGGGCAGGGCGGAGGCCGAGGAGTGAACCGGCAGTGCGTATCGGGGAGTTGAGCCGGCGGACCGGTGTGCCGGTGCCGACGATCAAGTACTACGTCCGGGAGGGGCTGCTGCCCGCGGGCGAGCTGACGAGCCGTAACCAGGCGAGCTACGACGAGACGCACGAGCGCCGGCTGCGGCTGATCCGTGCCCTGCTCGACGTGGGGGGCATGAAGGTGGCCGAGATCGCGGACGTGCTCGCGGTGGTCGACGACCCCCAGCGCCCGCTGCACAAGGTGCTCGGCGCGGCGGCGGGCCGGGTCGGCGGCGGGGACGCCGAGGAGGAGGACGCCGAGTCGGCGGCCGCCCGGGACGTCGTCGACCGCCTGATCTCCCGGCGCGGCTGGCGGACGAACACGGCGAACCCCGCCGCCGCCGACCTGGCCAGGGCCCTGGCCGCCATGGCCCGGCTGGGCCACGGGGCGTTCGCCGACCTGCTGGACGCGTACGCCGACGCAGCCGAGGAGGTGGCCCGCGCCGACCTCGCGTACGTGGACCGGCAGCTGGCGGTCGAGGACATGCTGGAGGGCGTGGTGATCGGGACCGTGCTGGGCGAGGCGGTGTTCAGCGCGCTCCGGCGGCTGGCCCATGTGGACGCCTCTGCGAAGCTCTACGGCGACAGCGGGCCGCACGAGCGCGGGACGAGCTGAACCGCGCGGAAATCTGTCACGGCGGGACCAGGTCTTCACGCCCGGCGGCGTTAGGGTTGCGGCAGGAGGCAGATGGCGCCCAGTCTGCCGAGCGCGGGTGCCCCGGACGCCCGGGCATCCCGCCGCATCCCCCGAAACGAAGGTGCCATGCCCGCCGAGAACGCCCCTGCCGCCGGCAACCTCGACGACGACGACTACCCCGCCTACACCATGGGCCGGGCCGCGGCCGTTCTCGGCACCACCCCCGCCTTCCTGCGGGCCGTCGGCGAGGCGGGGCTGATCACTCCCCTGCGCTCGGAGGGCGGCCACCGCCGGTACTCCCGCCGGCAGCTGCGGGTGGCCGCCCGCGCCCGCGAACTGGTCGACCAGGGCACGCCCGTCGAGGCCGCGTGCCGCATCGTCTCGCTGGAGGACCAGCTGGACGACGCCCTCCGCAAGAACCGGGACATGCGCCGGAAGCTGGGCGAGCGCGGCGCGGATACCTAGTCCCGCCGATACAGAATTACGGTCCGCGGCGGCACGAGAATTGCCGGACGCCACGCAAAACAGCCGGGCGTCGCCAACCGACCTGTGTTAGCGTGATAGCAGTTGCAGTTTTGGTTGCCAGAGATTTTTTTCTTTGCAGAGCTTTCCGGATCCTTCCGGAGGGGTGATCATCGCGGCGACTCGGCTCCGTAAAGTGCGGAGTCCGGCACTGCCCTCCGAGGGAGATTCAATATGGCATCTGGCACCGTGAAGTGGTTCAACGCGGAAAAGGGCTTCGGCTTCATCGAGCAGGACGGCGGCGGCGCCGACGTGTTCGCGCACTACTCGAACATCGCCACCTCCGGCTTCCGCGAGCTTCAGGAAGGCCAGAAGGTGACCTTCGACGTCACGCAGGGCCAGAAGGGCCCGCAGGCCGAGAACATCGTTCCCGCCTGACGCTGACGCGAAATCGTCGCGAACCGGTGGTTCGCGCATCATGTGGCTGGGGCCCGCGCTCTTGGGGTGCGGGCCCCCGCTCATTGTCTGAGCCCCTTTTCCGGATTTCCCGGACCACGGACACCTCCGGCTGTCACGCCGCGAGGTCCGGCTCTTCACATTTTCTTCGGCTCATTCTTGCGAATCCTCGTGCGGTCCTCACCGCTGGACGGAATTCCTCGATACGCCGCATCGAGGAAGGTTCCCTCATGAACCGCACCCCCCGTCGCTCCGGCGGCGCGTCCAGTGGCTTCCGCGCGGACCGGAGGTCCGCCCGCTCGGCGGGAGCCGCGCACGGCGGCCGCTTCCGTACCCAGGAGCCGGGCCGTCAGGGCCCCCGCACAGGCACCGGACGCAAGAACGGCCCGGCCGCGCACTCCACCCCGCGCCGGCAGGAGTTCGCCCTGCCCACCACCTTCACCGAACCGCTGCCGGCGGTCGAGTCGTTCGCCGAACTGGACATGCCCGCACGGCTGTTGGCCGCGCTCGGCGCAGAGGGCGTCACCGTGCCCTTCCCGATCCAGGCGGCCACCCTGCCGAACGCGCTGGCCGGCCGGGACGTCCTGGGCCGGGGCCGTACCGGCTCGGGCAAGACCCTCGCCTTCGGCCTGCCGCTGCTGGCCCGGCTGGACGGACAGCGGGCCCAGCCCCGGCAGCCGCTCGCCCTGGTCCTCGTCCCCACCCGGGAACTGGCCCAGCAGGTGACCGACGCGCTCACCCCCTACGCCCGCGCCCTGCGGCTACGGCTCGCCACCGTGGTCGGCGGCATGTCGATCGGCCGGCAGGCCAGCGCCCTGCGCGGCGGCGCCGAGGTCGTCGTCGCGACTCCCGGGCGCCTGAAGGACCTCATCGAGCGGCGGGACTGCCGGCTCGACGAGGTCTGCGTCACCGTCCTGGACGAAGCCGACCAGATGGCCGACATGGGCTTCATGCCGCAGGTGACCGCGCTGCTCGACCAGGTGCCCGCCGGCGGCCAGCGGTTGCTGTTCTCCGCCACCCTGGACCGCAACATCGACCTCCTGGTACGCCGCTACCTCCACGACCCCGTGGTGCACTCGGTCGACCCGTCCGCGGGCGCCGTCACCACCATGGACCACCACCTGCTGCACGTGCGCGACGACGACAAGCAGACTGCCGCGACCGAGATCGCCGCGCGCGACGGCCGGGTGATCATGTTCCTGGACACCAAGCACTCGGTGGACCGGCTCACCAAGCACCTGCTCTCCGTCGGGGTGCGCGCCTCGGCCCTGCACGGCGGCAAGTCCCAGTCCCAGCGCAACCGGACGCTCGCCCAGTTCAAGGACGGTCACGTCACGGTGCTGGTGGCCACCAACGTCGCCGCCCGCGGCATCCACGTCGACGGCCTCGACCTGGTCGTGAACGTCGACCCGCCCGGCGACCACAAGGACTACCTCCACCGCGGCGGCCGTACCGCGCGCGCCGGCGAGTCCGGCACCGTCGTCACCCTCGTCCTGCCGCACCAACGGCGCGCGGTGGACCGTCTCATGACGGACGCCGGCATCGCGGCGAACGCCGCCCGGGTCCGCCCGGGCGAGCCCGAGCTGCAGCGGATCACCGGCGCCCGGACGCCTTCCGGCGTGCCCGTCGTCCTCACCGCGCCGGCCGAGGACCGCCGTGAGGGCAAGGGATCGTCCGCCGGTCGGCGCCGCAGGGGCGGCGCGGGCCGTGGCAGGAGCGCGGGCACCGGCCGCGGGGAGGGCGGCCAGGGCGCCGGCCGCGGCGGGGAGGCCCGTGGCCGTCGGCCCGCTCCGCGGAACAACGCATAGCCCGAGCACGGGGACGCACTCCCGGCGGACGGGACGGGCCCGTGGCCCGTCCGGTCCGCCCCGACGAAGAGGAGAAGCCCTTGACCCCGTTTCCGTCCCGGACCCAGCAAGCCGGCAGCCCCGCCGGCACGGGTCTGACCGCCCGCGACGCCATGCACGCCCCCGGGCCGCAGGTCGACGACCACATGGCGGTCGACGTGGCCCTGTCCGTGCTCATCGGCGCGCGGGTCGCGCACCTGCTCCTGCGGGACGAGGACGGGCGATGCGCGGGCCTGGTCACCCGGGCCCAGCTCACCGCGCACCGCGGCGGCTCGTGGTACAGCGACCGGACGCGGCTGCGGGACCTCCCGCTCGACCGCGGACCGTTCACCTCGTCCCGGGCCGCGCTCGGCGAGGCGGAAGCCGCCATGCGGGTGCGGACCCTGGACGTGTCCCCCGTGATCGACGAGCACGGATACGCCCTGGGCGTCCTGGCCCTCACGCCCTGACCGCCGTCTTCCCCACCTCGTGGAGGCATCCATGCGCTGTGTCATCGCCCGTTTCCCCTTCGACCTGGTCAAGAGCGAGGTCGAACAGGCCATGAGCGGCATCACGCCGGAATCCGTCACCGGCGTGTCCGTGACGATCGGCCGCCGCGTCTACCCCGTGATGCAGGTCGGTGAAGTGATCACCCGGCAGAACCGCCGCGACTTCACGGTGGCCGAGATGCGCCGGGCCCTGACCCGCCTCGGCTTCACCTGCCACGAGCCGCGCCCGGTCGTCCCGGCCCTGGAGACACGGGCCGACGAGGAGGCGCTCGGCTGGTGACGCACGCGGAGCGGGCTGCACCCCGGGGGGTGCAGCCCGCTCCGTCTTGTGCGTCAGAGGGAGACGCTGACGCTGACCTGGTCGTACTGGGCGGCGGTGGCCAGGACCTGGTTCTGGACGGTGCCGAGCGCGGCCAGGACGTCCGCGTCGCCGACCGTCGTGGGGCCGGCGGTCAGGCCGGCGTGCGGGCTCAGGCCGCCGGAGACGTTGTCCAGCTCGGCGTCGGAGATCTCGGCGGTCTCGACCTGGGGAGCGGAGTTCATGAGGAGACTTCCCTTCGTATGGATGAGCCACAAGGGGGGGGCGGCCCCGCTGGGGACGGATCGCGGGTCTCGCGGCGCTGGGGATCAAAGCACGGACCACGCCCGTCATCCAGCCGACCGGCGCGCCCGCGGGGGAAGCCGGGCGTTTCGCGGTCGCATCCGTGCAGGCCCGCACACGGCACCAGGACAGCCTCTCCATATTCCCCACGGCTCCGTCGCCGTTTCCCACGGCTCCCTCGCCCGGCGCCGCGGACGTCCCCGTCGGCGGAACGGGACACTCCGCGCGAACGGGGAATCCTGCGGCGGGCCCGCGCGCCGATTCCCGGCGCACGAGCGGGGATTGCGCACGCGCTGTGCAGATTCACCGAAACCGGCGGGCAGCCGGCGCCGGCGCGGCTCAGCCGGTGTGCAGCCGAGGGTGGCGTCGACGAGGGCGGCCACCTCGGTGAGCCGCTCCTCCACGTAGAAGTGGCCGCCGCGGAACTCGGTCACGCCGGCCCCGGGCAGCGCCTCGACCCGCTCGGACTCCAGCGCGTCCAGGACCACCAGCTGCTGCCGCTCGCCGAAGGACCGATCCCGGTCCGGCCGGAATCGGTGGTCGTGCCGGACTGGGCTGCCGTGTGCGTCAGTGCGTGGCTTCCTGCTCCGAGCGCTTTCCCTGCTTTCCCTCGGCACGCCATCCGGCGGGCCGTTCGGGGTCCGCCCACCAGATCGAGTACCGGGGTCATGCGCGACAGCACTCTGCAGGGCCCGGTACTCCGTCTGGATCGGCGCGGCTCCGGCCGGAACCCGGGAGTATCGGGTTGCGGCCGGAGCGGGGGACGGGGGCTGGTTCAGCTGCGTCGTACGCCCTCGGCTGGGCGGCTCACGGCGCCGGTGGGGCCGGCGGGCGCGGACCCGGACGTGCCGCCCGGCAGGCGGCGCAGACCGCGCGGCAGTTCCCAGGCGCGCCGGCCCAGCAGGGCCAGGGCCGCCGGCAGCAGGATGCCGCGCACCAGGGTGGCGTCGATGAGGATGGCCACGGCCATGCCGACGCCCATCATCTTGTTCTCGATCGCGGACAGGGTGATGAAGATCGTGAACACCGCGGTCATGATGACCGCCGCGCTCGTGACCACGCCGGCGCTGGCGGCGGCGCCGCCGACCACCGCGTCCCGTGGCTCGGCGCCGGCCTGCCGGCGCTCCCGGATCCGGCTCAGGACGAAGATGTGGTAGTCCATGCTGAGCCCGAACAGCACCACGAACATGAACAGCGGCAGCCATTCCGCGACCCCGCCGTACGAGGTGAAGCCGAGCGGCGAGCTGAGGTTCCCGTACTGGAAGACCCAGGTCAGCACGCCGTACGAGGCGCCCATCGACAGCAGGTTGAGGGCGATGGAGACCAGCGGGATGGTCAGGGAGCGGAAGACCAGGAGCAGCAGGACGAACGCCAGCACGAGCACGAACGCGATGACGGCGAAGGTGCGGCCGCTCAGCCGGCCGGCGAAGTCGTGGGCGAACGCCGTCCGTCCGGCGGTGGCGTACTCGACGCCGTCCACCTTGCCGAGCGTGCGGGGCAGGGCGGTGTCGCGCAGGGTCTCCAGCGCCCGGTGGGAGTCGTCGTCGGTGCCGGAGCCCGCCAGTGGCACCCGGACCACGAGGACGTCGTCGACGCGGACCGTGGAGACGGGGCCGAAGAGCCGGCCGTCGCTCGCGGCGATCTCGTCGTGCAGCCTGCCGACGGCGGCGCGCACCGCGGGCGTGTCCGGCGAGCCGCCGTCGGCGTTCCACACCGCGATCCGGGCCGGGGTGGGCGATCCCGGGAAGGCGTCCTGCATCCGGATCGCCGCGTCCACGGTCGGCGCGCTGCGCGGCAGGCTGTTGACGACGGCGGCGTCCTGCAGGTGCATGGAGAACATCGGCAGAGCCATCACCACGAGGGCCACGACGGCGGCACCGCCCCACACCAGGGGCCGCTTGACGACCTTCTGGGCCAGCCGGCGCCAGGTCCGCGACTCCAGCACGGTGGTGCGCCGCTTGCCGAGCCAGGGGATGCGGCCCTTGTCCACCCGGTGGCCGAGCGCGGCGAGCAGGGCGGGCAGGACGGTGACCGAGCCGGTCATCGCCAGGCCGACGATGAGGATCGTGCCGAGGGTGAGCCCGCGGAAGACGTCGAGGCCGCTCAGCAGCAGACCGCTGACGCAGAGCATGACGGTGACGCCGGAGACGGCGACCACGTGCCCGGAGGTCTTGGCGGTGATGCGCAGCGCCTCGGCGACGGTGCGGCCGGCGGCCCGCTCCTCCCGTTCCCGGCGCAGGTAGAACAGCGAGTAGTCGATGCTGACGGCGACCCCGATCAGCAGGATCATCGAGGAGACGGCGCTGTTGACGGCCACCCACTGGCCGAACACGCCGATCAGTCCGAAGGCGGCGGCCACGGCGGTGGCGGCGAGCAGCAGCGGAACGGCCGCCGCGACCAGCGCGCCGAACACGATGAGCAGGATGACGAGGGTGATCGGCAGGGAGGTGCTCTCGGCGCCGGCGAAGTCCTTCTTCACCGCGTCGTCGACGGCCCGGGAAAGGCTCTGGTCACCGGCCTGTACGACCCGGATGTCCTTGTGCCGGTCGGCCACCTTGTGCACGGCGTCGACCACCGCGTCGAAATGGGCGTCCATTTTCACGTTGGGCCCGGCGACGAAAAAGGTGACGAGACCGGACCGTCCGTCCGCCGAGATCTGCTGTTCGCCCTGCGGATCCAGCGGGGTGCGCAGTCGGAAGACCGCACCGGGCGTCTTTCCGAATTCGGCGACCAGGTCCTTGACCGCCTGCTGCAGTTCCGGGTCGTCCTTGAATGCCGGCCCGTCCTTGTCGCGCGACTGGACGAGTACGTTCTCCAGGACGGGTTCCCAGTCCTTCTGTTCGTTCAGGACCTGCTGGGCCGCACCGGATTCGCCGGGGTCCTTGGTGACGGCGCTGTCGCCGGACACCAGGGACGTGGACAGGACGGCCAGCACCACGAGTGCCAGCCATCCTCCGATGGCCAGTGCGCGGTGCCGGATCGACCAGCCGGCGACGCGTTCGATCAGTGTGCCGTTCTGCAGCTGTAACCGCTTGCCCTTGGGCGGCATGAATTAGGGTCCTTCCGTGAAGGGGGGCTGGTGAGAGACTCGCGTTCGACGCGGGACAGTGCCTCTTCCACCGGGCCGCCGAGTTGCCGCTCGACGGCCCGGGTCCTTTTACGCCGTCACTCGACTTCCTTGAGGATCCGCTCGACCGACCGCATCCGGGTCTGCAGATCGGCCAGGCGCTCGTCGATGCCGGCGAGTTGCTGTACCGCGGAGTCGTGTGACCGGGTGGCCTGCTCCGCGAGGGTCCGGTACTGGTGGTCGCGGGCCAGGACGGCCCGGGCCCGCCAGGTCATGGCCATGTGCCAGATGACGATGGTGACGACCGATGCGAACGCACCGACCAAACCGACGGTGCCGACGACCTCCTGCCAGCCGTGGTAACTCATTGCGGGCTTCCCTTCTCGCCGTCCTCCGGGACGTGTGCGTGGATGGTGAGGGGTGACAGCGCGTCCGCGATGCTCTGCGGTGTCAGATGGAGCGCGAAGGGGGTCACCTCGTAGAACTTCATCGCTTTCCCGTCGCTGGAGATCTCCAGTTGGCCCGTCACCAGCCCGGCCGCTTCCAGCCGTCTGAGGTGGGCCTGGAGCAGGGCTCTGCTGATGCCGAGTTCGCGGGCCAGCCGGCTGACGTAGTTGCGGCGCCGGGCGAGGGCGGCCACGACGCCCAGGCGGTGCGGGTTCGCCAGGGTTCCGAGCACACGGGCGAGTCGGTCGGCGGGCATGACGTCCACGGTCGTACCGGGCTCGGTCGAGTCGGGACCGGTCGAGTCGGGATCGATCGTGTCGGCTGTCGGCCGCGTCAGGTCAGTCACCGCGGTCACCGGCACGACGGGGGCTCCACCGCGTCCAGGCCCAGCGGACGGCCATGACGCTGCCGGCGGTGAGGACGGAGACGGCGGGCCCCATGCACACCACCGTCACGCTGTTGTCGACGAGCCGTCCGCCCAGATACCCGAGGCCCAGGGTGCAGGACACGAAGACGGCCTCGGCGAGCAGGGCGCCGAGGAGATAGCTGCGCAGCGGGAAGTCCACGATCCCGGCTGTGACCCCGCCGAGGCCGCGGCCGCTGGGCACGAAGCGCATCACGATCACCGACGGCACGCCGTAGCGGCGGAACCGCTCGGCGGCCCAGTCCAGCATCGAACGCCGCTTCTGCCGGCGGGACATCCAGCGCAGCGCACGGCTGCGGGCGAGGTGCCCCGCCCAGAACATGCTCATGTCGCCCAGGACGGTGCTCGCCAATAAGATCACGATCAGCAGGGGCAGGTTCAGGCTGCCCGCCGCGGCGAGGGCGCCGGCGCCGGCCACCAGAGCCGAGTTCGGGATCATGGGCGGCATCGTCACGAGCACGAGCAGCACGTACATCCAGTGCGTACCGTCCACCCGGACCAACTTCCCTCGGTTGTCGCGTGCCTCGCCGCGTCATCACCTGCTTACGGAGACTTGCACGTCCGCTGACGCGGGACAACGCGAAGGGGCCCACTCCAGGGGGAGCTACGGGCCGCCCCCTAGGGGTTCCACCCCGAGACCCTCAGACATCCCTCAGCCACACCCCCGGAACCACCCGGACACGGGCCGGGCCGGACGCGACCGCGGAGCCGGGACGGGCCGGCTCCGCGGGTGCGGTGCGGCGCTGCGGGCGGCCGCCTGCCGCCGAGCGCCTACTGCACGTCCACGAAGTCGCCGGCCGCCCGGACCGCCGGGGTGGTGGAGGTGCCCGCGAAGCTCCAGCGCCAGTAGCCGTCCTCGGCCGCGGGGACCGTGGTCGACAGGGTGCCGGTGCTGGAGGTGGTCACCGTCTTGACGGTGGTGTACGTCGACGTACCGGCCTTGCGGAACTGGAGCTGGACCGGCTGCCCGCTGTACCCGCGGTGGTCGAGGGTGTCCCAGTTGGCCCGGCTGAGCTTCCCGGTGACCGTGAGGGTGCCGCCCTTGGCGACCGGCTCCGGGCCCGCGTTCGCGGTGAGCCGGGACTGCCGCTGCAGGCGGGTGGTGGTGTACTGCGGCGCGTGGGTCCAGCTGTCGTCGTTGGCCACCCCCTGGACGCTGACCTTCCAGGTGCCGGCGTGGGCGTTGGTGAGCAGCCAGTCCGGCTCGAAGGTGAACGTCTCCTCGCAGACGGAGGTGGTGGCGCTCGTGGCCGTGCAGTCGGCGTGCGCGTAGTACTGGTTGGAGACGAAACGGTCGTCGTAGGTCTCGTACGGGTTCGCGCCGTCCGGTCCGCGCCACAAAACGAAGTCGGCGTCCTGGATGCCGGACGGGTGGGTGAAGGTCCCCGAGACCGTGACCGTCTTGTCGTAGACGTCGATCACGATGTTCTTGCCCCCGTCGAAGGTGACGTTGCCGATCTGGACGTCACCCTGGGCCTCGTCCGCGACGGCACCGGGCGCGGCGAGACCGGCCAGGACGGCGACGGCACCGAGCACGGCAGAGGCAGCGCGCTTGCGCATGAATCTCCTTTCACGGAGCGGACCACTGACCGGGTCCGAAACGAAGATCCGCTCTGCCTGCCCAGCGCAGCCGTGCCCCCGGACGTCACACCGCCGGCCCGGACATCAGGCGCTCCGGTCCAGCCACAGGCCGGGACCCGGCGCGCGCCGTACCGCGCTCAGCACGTGTCCGCGGGGGCCGTGCTCACGGCGTCGCGCTGCCAGGCGAGGTGGCGGATCACCGCACGGCCCTTGCCGGACGGCGGTTCGACCTTGACGGTGATGCCGTCGGCGTCGGCTGCGAGGAGTTCGCCGCACAGCGTCTCGCCCCTGGTGTGCACCCGGACCGTCCGGGCCGGCTCGCTCGGTGCCGGGGACACCCAGGTCAGCAGGATGCCGGCCGCGGTGGCCAGCACGCCGGCCACGGTCGCCCAGCGGGTGATACGGATCCGGGACGCGATCCGCTCCTTCTCCCGCTCCTCCCAGTCCAGCAGCTTCGCGGCGTGGGCGTACTTCAGCACGTCCCCGGGCCGGCCGTGGGCGGCCGACACGGCGAGGAAGGCGGCGCCGAGCAGCAGCACGAGACCGGCCGCCACCAGCGCGATGACCGCCGTCCGGTAGCCGCCCGGGAGGGTGGTGACGTTCTCACGGCCCTTGAGGACCAGCACCGCGGCCAGCAGCCCGGAGGCGACGGTGAGGAAGTTCCGCCAGCCCTCCGCCTGCGCCCGCGCGATCTGCAACTGCTGCTCGGCCATCGCGTCCAGTCGCTGCTGGGCGCGCTCCAGTTCCTCGGGAAGGTACCTCTCGGACGGCGTCACGAGTCCGGTCCCGCCGGCCGGACGGCCACCCACTTGGCCCCGCAGCCACCGGTCTCCTGGGCGTCCCCGGGATGGCCCAGCCGGCACCGGCACCGCATGTACACCTGGCCCGGCACCTCGTCGTCCTCCGGGGACGCCGCCCCGGTGCCGCCCTTCGTCACCGCGCCGGGCATCACGTCCGGCACCGGATGCCGGGTCGTGCCGGCGCACTCCGGGCATGTGCCGGTGATGACGAGCCGGCCACCGGTGAAGTCCCAGAGGAATCCGGTCTGGTCCGGGAGGTACTTGGACTCGTAGGTCTTGGCGTTGTGCGGCACGTCAGGTCCTCTCGTACGGCGGCAGCCGGAAGCCGAACAGGGGCGCGTGGTCCGCGAGCCGGGCGCGGACGTCGTCGACCGTCAGCTCCGTCTCCTGTGCGGCCAGCCGGAGATGGTCCTCGGACACATCGCCGGACAGCACGGGTTCCCGGCCGGTGAACCGGGCGGTGAGCAGGACGACGTCCCGCCAGTCCGGGGTACGGCGGCCCGCCGGCTCGGGGAACGGGATGTCCAGCCCGATCAGGGTGAACGGCCGCAGCCGGCGGTACGTCTCCCGCAGTCCGTCGCCGAGCCGCGCGGCCGCCACGACCAGGGCGAGCGGCGTCAGCGTCCAGGACTCCTCCAGGGCAGGCTGGAGCAGCGCGTACTCGGCGGCCAGGTCGCGCTCCAAGGGGGCCGGCGGCGGTACGAAGTCCGGCGGTACCGGCACGGTCGGGGCGCCCAGGGAGCGGTAGGCGTTCAGCTCGGCGGCAGCGGTGGCGAGGTCGACGTCGCAGGCGTCCGCGAAGTCGACCAGGGCGCTCAGCGAGATCCGGGTCCGCCACCGGCCGGCGCTGGTCAGGGCCGCGCTCAGATGGCGGTCGGGTTTCAGGCCGGCGACGTCCTCGGGCACGTCGGGCATGCCGAAGCCGTAGGAGACCGTCCGGCTACGGACCCGCTCGGCGGTGGCGGCGAGGCTCTCGCCGAGGCCCGCCGCGATGCCCAGCACGGAGGCGGGCTCCACCCGGGCATCCGGTCCGACCCGCACCGGCATGCTGTACTCCGAGCGTTTGCCGGGCAGCGCCAGGCCGCGACTCCACAGGCCCCGGTGCCGGGCGGAGGGGTGCTCGGCCAGCAGGGTCCGGGTCGCGTCGACCGCCTGCCGCTCGACCAGCCCCGCCTGGGCCAGCGCCTCGACCGCGGCGACGTGCTGCTGTCCCGAGGGACGTTCCTGCTGGTCGTCGATGGTTGCCAGGACGGCCCAGGTGGAGACCGGCCTGATCCCCTCGTCCCCATCGCCGTCCTGGCTCACGGCCTGCTGCGCCATCGGCAGATCGGCGCACCAGGCGGGCGGCGCGAGCCCGGCCAGCGGGCCCGGGTCGGCGACCTCGATGCCCAGCCCGCTCGCCCAGCCGGCCAGCCAGCTCGCCGTGTCCCCCACGGTCTCCTCGCGCCGGGCTGCCAGCCGGACCAGGTGCTTCAGGCCGATCGGGCCCGGGCTGAGGAAGGGCGGCTGCGCGTCCAGGTCACGGCTGACCGCGGTGAGCTGCGCCTCGTCCAGGAGGCGCGGCAGCGCGGGCCCGGCGAGCCGGTAGCCGAGCGGTGCGAAACGGCGCACGACCGCCTCGATCTCGGCCGGCGGGATCCCCGTCTGCCCGGCTCGGAAGGCGACGTCCACCGGTCGTACGAGACCGGTGAACGGCCAGTGGTCCTGGGCCCCGTACCGCGTGCCGCGCGCTGCGGCGTTCAGCAGGACCCGGCGTTCCCGCGCGTCCACGCGATGGGCGGCGAGTCCGATTCCCGCGAGGTCCGGCGGCGCGGGAATCGACGGATCCAGGCGCGACAGCCGGACGAACAGCTCTCCCAGGGCCCCCAGGCTCACCTTCTCCCGGAACGACACGCGCACCATGGCATGCCGCACGGCGAACTGCCCGGGGTCCTCGTCGTACCAGCCGCTGACGCCCCTGGCGTCCAGGAACTCGTCGTACAGCACGGCCGCCAGCCGGCTCGGCGTGATGTCGTCCAGAGCGGCGAGGTCCGCCGGCTCCGGAACCGGCAGGCCCGTGACGGCGTACCGGCGCACCTGGCGGATCACCTCCCGCAGCGGGCGTCCGGTGTCCGCGGCGGCCCACAGAAGCTGCCGGAAGGACCCGTCCGGCGCGCCGCGCAGCACCACCGCGTCCAGGGGCTCCGGCCGGGGCAGCCCCG
The DNA here is from genome assembly GCF_017526105.1 of Streptomyces cyanogenus. Classification (NCBI taxonomy): domain Bacteria; kingdom Bacillati; phylum Actinomycetota; class Actinomycetes; order Kitasatosporales; family Streptomycetaceae; genus Streptomyces; species Streptomyces cyanogenus. The sequence continues at coordinate 4,665,819 of NZ_CP071839.1, read as the reverse complement.
CGTGCCGGCCGACCGGCCCCTGCCGGCGGTTCACGCCGAGGGTGCTGATGCGCCAGGCCTCGAAGAAGCGCGTGTCGAAGGCGGCCCGCCCGAAATCCTCCTTGAGGACGAGGTCGTCGACGGGCAGACACCCGACGTCCCGCAGCGTGATGACCCGGTCCTCCCGGATCCAGTCCTCGCGCAGCAGCCGGGCCGGGAGCGACACCGGCACGTCGTGCTCCATCAGCTGGGCGATGACCTCCTGCGCCAGACGCGGCCAGGCGTCGGTGAGGCTCCACAGCCAGTCCAGCGGAAAGGGCCGCCACTCCGAACGCACCAGCCCCGGGATGGCCTCCTTCAGGTCCTCCTCGACACACCGCTCGTCGTAGCCGAGGAAGCGGTTGCGGTCGACGCTCAGCTCCGGCCGGTGCCTGCCCCGCAGGTTCACCACGTATCCCTCGGGGGTCTCGGCCCCCGCGACCAGCAGCCCGTCCGCCAGCAGCATGCCCCTGCCCTGCACCCACCAGACGCCCTCGGTGGCCGCGATGCGCGCGCTCGGCAGGGAGGAGTCGCCGTACAGCTCGCCCGGCCGCCAGACCGCCGGTACGCCGTCGCCTTCCCGGGCGACCACCTCCACGGGACTGCACCACAGGAAATCGCGCAACGCCTCGATCACGGAAGGGCGCCGGTCGTCGCCGTCCTCGGGCTCGTCGTGCAGGTACAGCCGGACCCGGGTGCCGCCGCCCGCCAGCTCCCGCTGCTCCCTGCCGAGGTGCATCAGCCCCGACCCGGCGGCGACGCTGGCCCGGTGGCCGTCGAGCGGGAGGTGACCGGAGACGTCGACCGCCCGCGTGGTCACCTCGACCTCCTCGGCCAGCATGAAGTAGCTGAAGACACCGATGCCGAAACGGCTGTTGAGTTCCGTGGTGATGCCGCGGCGGCGCCACCGGCGCATCTCCCGCATCCGTGCCGACGACTGCTCCGAGCGGCGCCCGGCCTGCGCGAACAGGTCCCTCAGCTCCTCGGCGGTCATCCCGACGCCGTTGTCCTCGCACTGGATGTACATCCGGCCCGTGTCCGGGTCGACGTCCTGGGTGAAGACGATCCGGCACCCGGCGAGCTGCTCCCGCTCGGTCAGGCCGGTCTGCCGCGCGTGCTCCCCGTACCGGCGGCGGGCCTGGCGCACCCGGCAGGCGTCGAGGGCGTTCTGGTACAGCTCGCGCACCGCCAGCATCCGGTCCCCGTACAGCTGGGTGCCCATGATGAGCGGCTTGACCTCGTCCTCGGCCAGCCGGAACCGGGGCGGCGGCTTGTCGAAGCCGCGGTTGCGGGGGAGCAGGCCCTCGGTCTTGACCACCTGTGGCAGGCCGGAGAGGAGGTCGCCGGGCCGCAGGGTGCCCTGGCCGCGCCGGGTGGCCTCCGACACGGCGGTGATCCGGGCGGCGAGCCGGTCCAGCGCCGTGAACAGTGCCGCGCTGCTGCACTTGAACACCAGCAGCCAGCGGGTGGCGGCGGTGTCGGACGCGTCCGCCCCGCCGCGGTTGCGGGTGACGGGGAGGAAGCCGTCGTGCGCGGCGATCTCGCCGATGATGCCCTCCGGCCGCACCTGGGTGGGCTCGCGCGGGCCCAGGTGATCGATGAGCACGCCGTCGAGCATGCGCGGGTCGATGGCGAGCAGCCCCGCGAGGTGCAGCAGCGTGGCCAGCTCGCTGGGCCGCCAGCTCCACCGGTCCGCCTCCCCGCACAGGTAGGCGCACAGATCGGTGTCCCAGGGGGTGCCGTCGGGCGCGACGGCGTCGGCCGGGGTGCCCGTGCCCAGCTGGGAGACGACCTGGACGACGGCCCGCCGCAGCACGCCGCGCTCGTCGTCGCCCAGCGTCAGACCGGCCGCGCTCTCCGCCGCCTGCACCAGCAGTTCGATCGCGCCGCGCAGGCTGTCCAGCTCGGCGTCCCCGCGGAGCTCCCACAGCAGGTCCCAGTCGGCGAGGAAGCGGTGGCGCAGCCAGTACTCCGCGCTGTGGGCGTCGGCCTTGCCGTCGCGGCGCAGCAGCGTCCGGCGGGTCGCCTCGATCTGCCGGTGGGCCCGCCGTACGTCGCCCATGTCGCGGTGGAGATGGGCGGCGAAGCTGTCCTCGGGGAGTTCCCGTTCGGCGTCGGCCGGGTCGTTGTCGTAGAGGGTGCGGAGCGCGGCCAGGCCGCACGACAGCGCGGCCTCCCGCAGGAACGGCGCGCCCAGCAGCACCACGGTCTCGATGAGGCTCAGCCGCGCGCCGGAGGCGTCCACGAGGTGGCCGAGCCGCTCGATCAGCCGCTGCGGGACGAACGGGTCGTCCCAGGGGTCGGCCTCGGGCTGCCGTATCCGGCGGATGGCGACGGTCCTGGCGACGACCTCCGCGAGGTGCTCCTTGGCCTTGTTGCGCTGGGCGGACGTGGCGTCGGTCCGCTCCCACAGGCCGGACCGCAGGACGGCCTCGGTCCACCGGCCGGAGGACGGCATCGCCTCGCACAGCGGTACGTCGGCGTGGGTGCCGCCCGTGACGTCCTTGCCCAGCCACCGGCCGACGGCCGTGGGCGGCCGTCGGTACGTGTAGTTCGCCGCGATCTCCTCCGCGCGCTGCTCCACGCGCTGGATCACCTGGGCGAAGGTGCGGGCCGGGGACTCCGGCGCCAGGGTCTCGCTCAGCGCCTTCGCCAGGACGCTGCCGTCGTCGGCGTGCCCCAGGGCCTCCTCGCCGGGGGCGCAGGCGCTCAGCAGGACGACGTTGTCCCAGGGGCGGCTGATCTTCATGCCCTCGAAGGTGGCCGGCGGGCTGTCGCCGCTGCTCCGGCAGGCGTCGAAGCAGAGCATCACCGTGGCGCTGGACCGCAGGGGCGCGAGCAGTTCGTCGGGCACGATCTCGATGAGTCCGTGCGGGCCGAGGGCGCGTTGCCCGTCCTGCCCCCATCGCGCGCGGACGTCGCTGGGGACGAGGTAGTCGGTGTCACCGAACCGGACTCCGTGGCCGGAGAAGTAGACGAGGCCCACGTCGCCGTCCTCGCAGGAGTTCAGGAACCGGCCCAGCTCGTCACGGATGTTGCCCTCGCCGGTCGCGTCCTCGTCGTCGAGCACGGTCACGTGTTCCAGTGGATAGCCGCTGCGCAGCAGGGTGGTGCGCAGGGCGCCGACGTCCTTGACGGTGAAGGGCAGGCTCGGGAAGTCGTGCCGTAGTTCCGGCACCTGGTCCAGCTGTGGATACGCGGGCACCGCGATCAGCAGAGCCCGCCGCCGTCCGGCGCTCAACGTACTCGTCCCCCCTCCCGGCGGGGCGAGTTGACGCCCCGTCACGGCATGGAGGGCGATTATGGCAGAAGTGTCCCCGTAAGGCGGGTGGTTCGGGAGCCGCCGCCCGGGCCCCGCCGCTCCCGGAACTACACCCGGTTCCCCCTACAACCCTGCCGCGCCGCCACCGGTCTCCTCTTCGCCACACCACCGACCGTTCCACGGGAGACCCGGACGTGAAGCACCCCCTGCGCGGAGGTACCGCGCTCGCCGCCCTGTTCCTCGCGGGCCTGACCGCGCCGGTCCTGTCCGGCCCCGCCGCCGCGGCACCCTCCGGCCTGCCCGGCGACTTCAACGGGGACGGCTACCGGGACGTGGCCGTCGCGGCCCCGGCCGCCACCGTGAACGGCAGGTCGTGGGCCGGCCGGGTGGCCGTGGTCTACGGCACCGCGTCCGGCCTGAACCCCGCCAAGCACCAGCTGATCAGCCAGAACAGCGCGGGCATCCCCGGCAGCGCGGAGAAGGACGACGAGTTCGGCCGCTCACTCGCCGTCGCAGACCTCAACCGCGACGGCTACAGCGACCTGGTCGTCGGCGCCCCGCGCGAGAAGGCGGGCAGCGCCGAGGACGCGGGTACGGTCGTCATCGTCTGGGGCTCCCGGTCGGGCCTGTCCGGCGGTACGACGGTGAAGAACCCCCAGACCCTCTACGGCAGTTACTTCGGCCTGGGCATCGCGGCGGGCGACTTCACCGGCGACGGCAAGCCCGACCTGGCGATCTCCGCGCAGGGCGACTCGGGCACGTCCAGCTGGCGGATCCGGCTGATCCGCGGTCCGTTCACCAAGTCCGGCACCACGGGCAGGGTCTCCTCCTCCACCCCGGGCATCGACCAGCCGCAGCTCACCGCGGGCCGGGTCGGCGGCGACACCCGGGCCGACCTGGTGGTCACCGGCCGCAAGCCGAACGGCCACCCGCTGGCCACCGCCGTCTACTACAAGGGCACCCCCGACGGCATCGCCAAGGCGGCGAGCCTGCGCACCGCCACGACGGCGGCGATCGGCGACCTGAACAAGGACGGCTACGGCGACATCGTCCTCGGCAACCCGCTGGACGCCGACCGTGATCCCTCCGGCTCCACCGGCGGCAGGATCCACATCGTCTACGGCACCTCGTCCGGCCCGAGCGCCACCCGCCGCGTCTCCCTCACCCAGGACACGGCCGGGGTGCCCGACTCCGCCGAGGCGGGGGACGACTTCGGCGAGGCGCTGGCGATCGGCGACTTCGACAGGGACGGCTACGGGGACCTCGCGGTCGGCGCGCCCGGTGAGAGCTTCGGCGACGACGCGCACTACCTGGGGTCCGCCGGCGCGATCACCCTGCTGCGCGGCTCGGCCTCCGGCGTGACCACCACGCGCGCGGTGCACCTGACCCAGGACAGCCCCGGCGTGCCGGGCGCCGCGGAGGGGGGCGACGGCTTCGGGCAGGCCCTGCTCGCCTCGGACGTGGGCCGCGACGGCCGCGCCGACCTGACGGCCGTCGCCTACGGCGAGAACGACCCCGAGGGGGCCGTGTGGCACCTGCCCGGCGCGGCCGCCACGCTGTACTCCACCACGGCGTCCGCCACCTTCGGCCCCACCAAGGTGGGCCTGCCCGCGAGGACGTACACGGACTTCGGGTCCGGCCTGGCGGGCTAGCAGGCCCAGCCGCCGGCGACGGTCGGACCCGGGATTTCCTTTCCCCGGCGAATCATAACTTTTCGCCCTGTGGGGCGTTCTTGATCGTGGAAAGGCCCGGAGCGGCGCACACAGTCAGCCGGGAACCGCGCGGCCACATCCGGCGGCAAGCAGTCAGGAGATCGCAGCGCATGGGGAAGCGGGGACGGCACGCAGCGCCGAGTGCCACGGCCGGCAGGATCCGCCGGGCGGCGGCTGTGGTGCTCACCACCGGGGCGCTGGTTTCCGGCGGCCACAGTGCCTTCGCAGCCGGCGGTGCCGTCGCCGGCGGCGCGGAGACCATCGACCAGGACGGGCAGCAGAACCTGGCCTGCGGCAACTCCGCCCGTCTGGTGAACGTCAACGTCGGCGGGACGGTGCACCGGGAGCAGGTGTGTGTCGACGACGGCCGCACACGCCGCCACAGCGCCTCCGCGGACGGCGCCCGGGCCGTCGGCGGCACCACGCTGGGTCCCCAGACGAACATCGCCCAGAGCGGCAGGCAGAACCTCTACTGCGGCAACTCCGCCGACCTGGTCACCGTCAACGCGCTGGGGACGATGAGCTCGGACACCACCTGCGTCGCCACCGATCACGGTGACTCCCGGCGCAGGGACGGCGGCCACCCGGAGCACACGGGCGGCGCCCGCGCCCGGGGCGGCACCACGTTCGGCCCGCAGGTCAACGCCGCCCAGAGCGGCAGGCAGAACCTCTACTGCGGCAACTCCTCCGGCACCCTCACCGTCAACGCGGCCGGCACCATCCGCGACACCACCACCTGCGCCGCCACGGACCACTCCTCCTCCCGTCACGGCGTGACCCACTACGGCCGCGCTTCCGCCGACGCCGGCGAGGTCGTCGGATTCGAGACCGACACCGCCCAGAACGGCCGCCAGAACCAGACCTGCGGCACCCCCGGTACCGGCGTGGAGATCCCCCTCGGCCGGGCCGACCACAAGGTGTACTGCACCGCAGAGAAAGCCGCGCCCTAGAGGGTCACTGCATCAGGGGCCTACTCCTCGTCGCTGGTGCGCACCGGGGTCGACCGGCCGGGTTCGGGCGGCTCGGCCAGCTCGGCCCGCACCAGCAGGACGTCGCCGATGAAGAGGTCGTAGATCAGGATCCCGATCGCACCGCCGATCAGCGGCCCGACGATCGGGATCCACCAGTAGGCGCTGAACGAGCCGGCCACGCTCCCCGGGAAGGCCAGGCCGTCCCAGCCCTCCGCGAAGGTGAACAGGCGCGGTCCGAAGTCGCGGGCGGGGTTGATGGCGTAGCCCGCGTTGGCGCCGTAGGACATGCCGATGGCGGCGACGACGAAGCCCACGATCAGCGGTCCCAGGTTGGCCTTCACGGCCTGGTTGCGCAGGTCGATGACGGCGGCGATCAGCATGAGCAGGAAGGCCGTGCCGACGATCTGGTCGATCAGCGGGCCCCAGACGCCGCCGTGGAAGTACGGGGCCGGGAAGGTCGCGAAGATGGAGAAGGTGGCGTTCGTGTGCCCGTTCACCTTCGGCCCCGGCGCCGCGCTGTCGTAGGCGTGGATGGCGCTGTGGTAGACGAGGTAGACCAGGGCCGCCCCGGTGAAGGCGCCGACGACCTGCGAGAACCAGTAGGGCAGGACCTTGGGCCACGGGAATCCGCGGCGGATGGCCATCGCCAGGGTGACCGCCGGGTTGAGGTGGGCACCGCTGACGCCGCCGGCGACGTAGACGCCGAGCATGACGGCCAGGGCCCAGCCCCAGGTGATGAGCAGCCAGTCGCCGGCGGCGAGGAAGATCGTGATGGGGGTGGCGGCCCGGCCGGAGCCGGGCAGCGCGGCGACCGCCATCGCGACCACACCGCAGCCGAAGGAGATGAGGACGAAGGTCCCGAGGAACTCCGCCAGGCACTCGCCCAGCAGGCCGCCCCTGCTTCTGAGCCGGGAAGGCTTGACGATCGGAGGGATTTCCACAGCCATGGAGGCCCCCTTTGAAGAGAGCATTGCGGCCAATATCACCATATTGGCTCACAAAGTCACTCGCCGCAGGGTGACCGCTCCCGCACCCGCCCGGACCTGCGCGGACGGCCCGGCCCGGGTCAGCTGTCGAGGTCGTCGGCGTAGTGGCGGAAGCCGTGCCGTTCCCGGTGGACGGTCCACAGGGTCTGCGCGAGCACGTCCGGGTCCTTGCGGGCGTGCCCCACGGTGATGGCCCCCGGGATCACCAGCTGGGCCACGTGGATGCCCTCCCCCGCCAGCCGGTCGTGCAGCAGCCTGCCGTAGGCGCTCTCCGCGGCGAAGGCGATCGAGGTGCCGGCCCGCTCGGGGTGGGGTACGGCCGCGCTCCCGCCGTTGACGAACAGGATCGTGCCGCGCCCGAGCCGCCGCATCCCCGGCAGCACCTGCTGCACGGCGGCCACCGGCCCGTACACGGAGAACTCGATCGGCCCCACCAGGTCCCGGGGCCCGGTGGCCAGCACGGGCCGCATGAAGTCGCGGTGCGGCACCGGGCTGTACTGGAGCACCTCGACGGTCCCGAGGGCGTCGGCGAGCCGGTCCAGCGCCGCGGCCAGCTCCTCCGGCCGGCGCACGTCGGCGGGGAAGCCGCGCGCGGTGATCCCCTCGGCCGCGAGTTCCTCGGCGATCAGGTCCAGCCTGCCCCGGTCCCGGGCGACCAGCCCGACCGCGAACCCCTCGCGTCCGAACCGCCGCGCGACGGCGGCCCCGAGCCCCGGCCCGGCTCCCACGATGGCGACACTGCTCATGCCCGCCATCCGTACCGCACGGGCCGGGGCCTCACACCGGCTGGGGCAGCCGCGGTGCGGCGGCCTCCCGCATCCGTGCCACCTGGACGGCGGTGACCGCCCGCACGGCGAACGCGCCCGCGACGGCGGCACCGACGACCGCCGCGTCGCTGGCCAGCAGCGGCCACACCCCGGTGTAGGCACGGGCGATGATCTCGTCGGTGGAGTCCTCGTAGACGATGCCCACCCCGCTGAGCATCCCGAGCAGCCAGAGCCCCCACCACACGTTCACGGAGGCGGGCAGCCGGCGCCCCGGGGCGGAACCGCGGAACGCGTCGGCGACGATGCCGCGCGGGAACCACAGGTTGACGACCGGGACGATCCAGCCCGCGTACACCCAGATGCCGGCGTACTTGGACGCCCGTCCGGACAGGGCACGCGCGTTGTCCCGCAGCCGCACCACCCAGGAGAGGAAGAGCAGGGCGCAGATCAGCACGGCGCCGCCGCCGAGGGACGTGACGAGGTGGTACGAGTCCTCCAGCGCGGTGAGCGGCCGGTGCACCCCCCCGCCCTGGTCCGGCGGCCCCGAGGCGGGCTCGCCGGCGAGTGCCAGCCGCGCCTCCCACACGCCGCGCACCACCCAGGCGGCGCCCGCGAGCAGCAGCCCGGCGACGGCCAGCCGCCCCGTCACCCGGACGTCCCGGAACGGCGTCGCCTGCCCGGCGGCCCGCTCCTCCCACGCGGTCGGCGCGTCCTCGTGCCCCATCGACCATCCCCCTGCCGGTGTCCGGGCTCGTCCCGGTCTCCTCCGGAGAGGACGACGGCGTCCGGTCCGCCGTTCCCCCCGGGGGGAACGTCATGGGTCAGGCCATCCAGAAGAACACCGCCGTCATGCGCTTCTCCGCCAGCGTGCGGCCGAAGTAACCGGTGGCGCTGTGCACCAGGTTGGCGTGGTAGAGGAGCAGACGGTTGTACTTGTGCGGGACGCGGACGTCCTCCTCGAAGGCGTCCGGGGTGACGTAGCGGGTGCCGAGGGCCTCGACGAGGTTGGTGTGCGGGGCCTGGACGACGTTGCCGCCGAGCCGGCCGCCGGGCAGGGACTGGCGGTGGAAACTGGTGCCGCAGTCCTTGGGCACGTCCGGGTTGAGGTAGAGCACGGCCGCGTACCGGCACAGGGCGCGGGAGTCGGTGTGCGGGCGGGGCTCGCCCTCGCCCTCGCCGACCACCTGGACGCAGTTGTGGTTGAGGGTGCCGCCGCCGGGCGCCTGCTGCACCCACAGCTCCTTCGCCCCGGTCGCCTTCCTCACCAGCCGCTCGATGCGGGCCAGCTCCCCCGGTTCGAGGCCGGGCATGGCGCGCAGCCCGGGCCAGGTCTCGGAGGTGTACGGATGCCCCTCCACCCAGTCGTCCTTGTCCAGGCACCGCTGCCGTACCGCGTCGACGCCGGGCAGGACGTCGTCCAGCACCCAGTAGTCGCGGCCCTCGGTGGGCTTGCGGTAGGGCAGGACGGGCAGCGCGGCCGGCATGCGGGGCGGGGGCTGTGGGGACATGCGGCGAATCTAGGCGCGCGCCCGGTCTGCCTTCTCCCGAGGACTGGTCAACCTTCCGCCCGGGAACGCTCAATCTTTCGCCAACGGGCTTCGGTGATTCTTTACCCGCCGGCACCGAGACGAACGGCCTCGGCATCCGTACTGCTGTGCGTCGGAACCGCCCACGGGCGGGAACCCCTCAGCAGGAGGAACGGTGCGCTTTTCGCGGAACGCGACGGGAACGCTCTTCGTGGGCGGTGCGATGGCCCTGACCCTCACCGCCCTCGCCTACCCGGGCATGCTCGGCCTGGACAAGGTCTCCACCGCCCAGGACCGCGTCATCGCCAACACCCAGTGGGGACCGCTCACCGAGCAGGACCGGGACTTCGTGGTGAAGGTGCGGGCAGCGGGACTGTGGGAGTACCCCGTGGGTCAGATCGGCTTGCAGAAGGGCGGCTCCAAGTCGGTCATCACGGCCAGCCAGCACCTGATCGACGGGCACGCGGCCCTGGACACCACCTGCCGCAAGATCGCGCCGATGCTGAACATCACGCTGCCCAACGTGGCCAGCCCCCAGCAGCAGGGCTTCGTGAACACGCTGAAGTCGGACACCGGCAAGCAGTTCGACACCGACTTCGCCAACATCCTGCGGATGACGCACGGCTCGATCTTCAACGCGATCGCGAAGATCCGCTCCACCACCAAGAACTCGCTGATCCGGGCCCTCGCCGACCAGGCCAACGACACCGTGCTCGACCACATGACCGTGATGGAGAAGACGGGCCTGGTCGACTTCGACCAGACCCTCTTCCAGCAGACCACCCCGCCGAAGCTGCCCAACTCGGACCTGACCCCGCCGGCCCCGGCCCCCGGCCAGCCGGAGGTGGTGCTCACCCCGCCGCCGACCGCGACCTCCACCCCGGTGGACATCAGCGGCATCGTCGGAGGCGGCGCCCCGGCTGCGGGGGCGAGCCCGAACCCGGGCCCGACGGGGGGTTAGGCCAGCCACACGGTGGTGTCCGGCGGGAGGGTCCTGTCCGCCGGCAGGGAAGTGCTGGCCAGCAGGATCTCGCCCGGCGGCAGCCGGACCGGGTCCGCGCCGAGGTTGGTGACGTTGCGCCAGCCCTCGGTGCGGGCGAAGTCCAGCACGCCGGCGGGCGCGTCCGGCGTCCAGGCCAGCGTCTCCCCCTCCAGCAGCTTGCGGCGCAGCCGCAGCGCCGTGCGGTACAGCTCCAGCGTGGAGCCCTCGGCGCCGGCCTGCGCCTCGACGGCGTACGCCGCGAACGACGCCGGCTGCGGCAGCCAGCCCGCCCCGGGCCCGAAGCCGTACGACGGTCCGGTCGTCGTCCACGGCAGCGGCACCCGGCAGCCGTCGCGGCCCTTGCGGACATGGCCGGTCTGCTCCCAGATCGGGTCCTGGAGCACCTCGGTGGGCAGGTCGGCGACCTCGGGCAGGCCGAGTTCCTCGCCCTGGTAGAGGTACGCCGAACCGGGCAGCGCCAGCATCAGCAGGGTCGCCGCCCGCGCCCGGCGCAGGCCGGCCGCCGGGTCGACCGCGGGCGCGGTGCCGTGGGAGAGCAGCCAGGCGGCCGGGTCGGTGCCGGGCGGCAGCATGAGCCGGGAGGCGTGCCGTACGACGTCGTGGTTGGACAGCACCCAGGTCGCGGAGGCACCGGCGGTCCGGGCCGTGGCCAGCGAGGCGGTGATGACGTCCCGCAGTTCCTCGGCGTCCCAGCGCGTCTCCAGGTACTCGAAGTTGAACGCCTGGCCCAGCTCGTCCGGGCGGGCGTACAGGGCGCGGCGGGCGCCCGGCACCCAGGCCTCGGCGACGGCCGTGCGGGGCGGACTGTAGGCGTCGAGGACCTTGCGCCAGTCGCGGTAGATCTCGTGGACCTCGTCGCGGTCCCAGTACGGGTGGCTGCCCGGCGCCACCCGGGGCAGCGCCTCCTCGCCGGTCGCACCGATGTCGCCGACGTCCCGCAGCGGCTCGGTGAGGTCCTTGGCCAGGCCGTGGGCGACGTCGACGCGGAAACCGTCCACACCCCGGTCCGACCAGAACCGCAGGGTGGTGCGGAAGTCGGCGCGGACCTCCTCGTTCTCCCAGTTGAGGTCGGGCTGCTCCGGTGCGAAGAGGTGCAGGTACCACTCCCCGTCCGGCACCCGCCGCCAGGCGCTGCCGCCGAACACCGACTGCCAGTCGCTGGGCGGCAGTTCGCCGTGCGCCCCGCGCCCCGGCCGGAAGACGTAGCGCTCCCGGGCGGCCGAGCCGGGCCCGGCGCGCAGCGCCTCCTGGAACCAGGGGTGCAGGTGTGAGGTGTGGTTGGGGACGATGTCCACGACGACCTTGAGCCCGAGCCGGTGCGCCTCGGCGACCACGGCGTCGAAGTCGTCCAGCGTGCCGAGGCGCTCGTCGACCCCGCGCGGGTCGATGACGTCGTAGCCGCCGTCGGCGAGTTCGGAGGGGTAGAAGGGGCTCAGCCACAGGGCGTCCACGCCGAGCGCGGCCACGTGGTCCATCCGCTCGGCGATGCCCCGCAGGTCACCGAGCCCGTCACCGTCGGCGTCGGCGAAACTGCGCGGATAGACCTGGTAGATGACGGCCTGCCGCCACCAGTCGGGGTTCCTGGACGAGAGGTCCGGCGAGAGGTCTGCCATACGGGCTCCCAGGGAGACGGACGACGGTACGGAATCTGTACCCCGTCCACCTTGCCCGGAAAGGGAACGCGCGCTACGGCGCCACGCGCCCGGGCCGGCGAAGGGCGCACCGCCTTTGTGATCTTGCCGACCCGCGCCGGTGCGCGGCTATGCAGGAAACCGCGTGCCCGCCTACGGTGGGCGGGCCGTGGTGTTCGGGAAGTCGATGGGAAGTCGACGCGGCCCTCGCCACTGTGATCGGGGAGTTCCCGTTCCGTCCGGCATGCGCCGGGCCACTGGTCGTACGACCGGGAAGGCAGGGGCGGCGGGCGTGTGCACCCGTAAGCCAGGAGACCGGCCACGGCGCGTCACGAAGTGATCCACGAGGTGCTGGAGCGTGAACCCGATGGCCGATGCCGCGTCCTTCCGCTGGCGACGCGAGGACACCGTCAAGACGGTGGGGCTGATGGCGGTGATCGTCGCCCTGCACGTCGTCGCCTTCGGCATCCTGTACCTCCTGGTCGCCCCCCGCCACTACCAGGTGGGGACCGACGTGTTCGGGGTGGGCCTCGGTGTCACCGCCTACACCCTCGGCATGCGGCACGCGTTCGACGCCGACCACATCGCCGCGATCGACAACACCACCCGCAAGCTGATGGCCGACGGCAAGCGGCCGGTGTCGGTGGGGTTCTGGTTCGCGCTGGGGCACTCCAGTGTCGTCGTGCTGCTGGCGCTGCTCATCGCGGGCGGCACCTCGCTGGCGGGAAAGGTGACGGACGAGGGGTCCACCACCCACCAGGTGCTGGGCTTCCTCGGTACGGCGGTCTCCGGGACGTTCCTGTATCTCATCGCCGCCCTGAACCTGGTCGCCCTGGTCGGCATCCTCAAGGTGTTCCGGGCGATGCGCGCGGGGGCGTACGACGAGAAGGAGCTGGAGCAGCACCTGGACTCACGGGGGTTCATGAACCGCGTGCTCGGCCGGCTCACCAGGTCCGTGTCGCGCCCGGGGCAGATGTACCCGCTGGGCTTCCTGTTCGGGCTCGGCTTCGACACGGCCACCGAGGTGACGCTGATGGTGATGGCGGGCTCGGGCGCGGCGGCCGGGCTGCCCTGGTACGCGATCCTCTGCCTGCCCCTGCTCTTCGCCGCCGGAATGAGCCTGTTCGACACGCTCGACGGCACGTTCATGAACTTCGCCTACCAGTGGGCGTTCTCCAACCCGGTCCGCAAGGTCTTCTACAACCTCGCCATCACCGGCCTGTCCATCGCCGTGGCCTTCCTCATCGGCACCATCGAACTGGTCGGCGTCCTGCACGAGAAGTTCGGCCTGCACGACGACGTCACCGGCTGGATCGCCGGCCTCGACCTGGACAACGTCGGCTACCTCATCGTCGGCCTGTTCGTGGTGGTGTGGGCGGCGGCACTTGCGTACTGGCGGCTGGCCCGGGTCGAGGAGCGCTGGACGGCCTCCGCCACCGCCGCCGAGTAGTCAGCGGCGCACCGTCTCCAGGTAGAGCTTCACGTACCGGTCCGCGTCGACCTCCAGGGCCACGTCCACCAGGGCCCGTTCGCGGCCGCCCTCGTGGAGCTCGGACTCGCCCAGGCGGGGGCGGCGGTCGACGACGGTCTGGCCGCGGGTCGGGCCGGGGGCGAGGGAGACCTCGACCGGGAGGAGGCGGGTGGTGATGCCCGCCGGGTCGGCGACCGCGCACACCGCGCCGGCGTCGCCGAGACCGCCCGCCTCCTCCGCCTCCGGCGGCTCGCCCTGGTGGGCCGGCCGGTGCGCGAGCAGTTCGCCGGCCAGGCGGGTGCCGGGCTCGGCGCTGGTGCGCAGCCGGTGCACCTCGGCGCTGTCCACGACGACCTGCCGGAACACGTCCAGGCCGTACATGGTGATCGGCACCCCGGCGGTGAGCAGGATCGCCGCGGCCTCCGGGTCGTGCCAGACGTTGAACTCCGCGACCGGGGTGGCGTTCCCGGTGCTCACCGCCCCGCCCATGAACACGATCCGCTCGATGTTCCGGGTCACCTCCGGGTGGGTGCGCAGCAGCAGTGCGATGTTCGTCAGCGGCGCGGTCGGGACGAGGGTGACCGGGCGCGGGGAGGCGAGGATCTCGCGGTGCAGCAGGGTGACGGCGTCGACGGCCACCGCGGTCCGGGCGGGCGCGGGCAGGCCCAGGTCGCCCATGCCGTCGGCGCCGTGCACCGGGGCCGGGCGGGCGGGCTCCAGCAGCGGCCGCTCGGCGCCGCGCGCCACCGGGATGTCGGGGGCGCCCGCCTGTTCCAGCACGGTGAGGGTGTTGCGGACCACCCCGTCCACGTCGGTGTTCCCGGCCACGCAGGTCACCGCCCGCAGGTCGAGTCCCGGGTGGCGCACGGCGAACAGCAGGGCCAGGGCGTCGTCGACCCCGGTGTCGCAGTCGATGATCACGGGGATGGGCTGACCGGTCACGGCGGACTCCTTCCGTTGTGCCGACGATAGATCAGGCCGGGCCGCCGCGACCGGTCCCGCAGCCGGGCCGCGGCTCGGCCCAGGGCTGCGGGCATCCCCCGCAAGGCCCGGCGGGCCCGTCAGTCCCACAGCGCGGGGCCGCGTGCCGCCACCCGTTCGGTGATCCGGCGCAGCAGGTCGGGCACCGGCAGCGCCCCGGGGCGGCGGCCGTCCCGCAGGCGTACGGCGGCCAGCCCGGCGCCGGCCTCCCGGGCGCCGATCACCGCCTGGTACGGCACCAGGCGGGCCGCGCGGACCCTGGCACCCAGGGTGCCCTCCTCCGGTCCGGCGAGTTCGGCGCGCAGGCCGAGCGCGTGCGCCCCCCGGACGAGCGCCGCGGCCGCTTCGACGTGTTCCCCGGCGACCGGCAGCACCGCGAGCTGGACGGGGGCGAGCCAGGCCGGGAACGCGCCGGCGTGGGCTTCGAGGAGGTGGGCGACGGCGCGTTCGACGCTGCCGATGATGCTGCGGTGGACCATCACCGGCCGGTGCTTCGCGCCGTCGGCGCCGATGTAGTGCAGGCCGAAGCGGGCGGGCTGGTGGAAGTCGATCTGCACGGTGGACAGGGTGGACTCGCGGCCCGCCGGGTCGGTGATCTGCACGTCGATCTTCGGGCCGTAGAACGCGGCCTCGCCCGCCGCCTCCTCGTACGCCACCCCGGCCTCGGCGAGGACCTCCCGCAGCAGGTCGGTCGCCCGGCGCCACAGCTCGGGGCCGGCGACGTACTTGCCGCCCGGGCCGGGCAGCGAGAGGCGGTGGCGTACGGCCTCGATGCCGAGGTCGGCGTAGGCGCGGGCGATCAGCTCCAGGGCAGCGCGGGCCTCGTCGACCGCCTGGTCCGGGGTGCAGAAGATGTGCGCGTCGTTGAGGTGGATGGCGCGGACCCGGGTCAGGCCGCCCAGCACGCCGGACGGTTCGGCCCGGTGCATGGCGCCGAGTTCGGCGATGCGCAGCGGCAGTTCGCGGTGGCTGCGGGAGCGGGAGCGGTAGATCAGGGCGTGGTGGGGGCAGAGGCTGGGGCGCAGGACGACCTCCTCGGCGCCGAGCGGCATCGGCGGGTACATGTCGTCGCGGTAGTGGTCCCAGTGCCCGGAGATCTCGTACAGCTCGCGTTTGCCGAGGGCGGGCGAGTAGACGTGCCGGTAGCCAGCCCGGCGTTCGGCGTCCCGGACGTACTCCTCCAGGGTGTGCCGGACCACGGCCCCGTCGGGCAGCCAGTACGGCAGTCCGGCGCCCATCAGCGGGTCGGTGTCGAAGAGGTTCAGCTCGCGGCCGAGCCGGCGGTGGTCGGGCCGCTGCCCGCCCTTCCGGTCGTTCCTCTGGTCGGTCATCCGGGTCTCCTCGGTGAGGGAGGCGGACGCCCCGGCGCACGACGAAGCCCCGGGGCGTTCGCCCCGGGGCTCGGTAGCTGCTCAGGTGTCAGCGCGCCGGGACGGTCTCCGGCGTCGTCGTGCTCGACGGGCACTGGTGGGCGCGCTGCATGGACGGGACGGTACCGGGGCCGTACGCCGCGCGCCACGGGATTTCCGCCGGTCCCTCACCCGTACGGCGCGGAGCGCTGGTGGGCCGCCCGGGCCGGTGGTGCCGTGAGATCAGGCACCCCGCCGGCCGCACGCAGCCCAGGAGGCACCATGTCCCCCGCGATACGAGAGATACCCGACCGCGTCCCCCGTGGCGTCCTCCTCTCCCTGCTCGCCACCGGCCTGCTCGTCGTCGGCGGCTGCGCGGCACTGACCCTGAACCACCCGGCGAGCGCCCCGTACCCGCTGCCCACGGTGGACCGGCCGAGCCGGACGGCGAAGGCGTCCCCGCGGGCCGACGGTTCCACGCTCAGCGACGAGCAGGCGCAGGCCGCGCTGATCAACCAGGCCGACCTGGGCGCCCCCTGGACGGCCACCAGCGGCGCGGCCACCTGGCGCGACGGGCTGCTGAAGACGCACACCTCGGTCGGGGAGTGCCAGCGGCTGCTGGACGCGCTGTACAGCGACGAACCCCTCGGCGCCCCGGCCCGGGTCGCCGTCGGCCTGGACGACGCCGACACCGACGCCCAGCTCCGCTACCAGATCGCCGCCCGCCGCCCGGCGGACGTCGACGCCGTGCTGGCCTGGCTGCGGACGCTGCCGGTGCAGTGCGCGCGGTTCACGGCCACCACGGAACTGGGGCTGGTGGAGGACGTCCGGGTCGTGGACGCCCCGCTGCCGGAGGTCGGGGACGCCCGGCAGGGCCTGCGCGTCACCCTCGCCACGACGACGCCGGACGACCAGGAGTACCTGCTCACCATGGACCTGGCCGCCGTCCGGGTCGGCGAGGACGCCTTCGCGCTCACCAACGCGGGGCTCGGCGACGTACCGAACGACGCGACGCAGGCCGCCGTGCAGATCGGCGCACTGCGCCTGGCGGACATCCGCAGGCAGGGGCGGGCGCAGGTCTGAGGGTCACAGCGGGGGCTGGGCCGGGGCCGGTCCCAGGGTGGTGGTGCCGGGGGCGGTGCGGTGGCCCAGGCCGGTGCGGTAGGCGTCCAGGGCGGCCTCGATGCGGCCCGTGCGGCGCAGCAGGTCGCCCAGGAGGCGGCACAGGTCGGCGAGGTCGCCGGCGGCGCCCGCGCGTTCCAGGAGGCTGAGGGCGCGGACGTAGTGCTCCTCCGCGGCCTCGGTGTCCCGGGCGTCCTCGGCGATGATGCCGAGCAGGCGGTGCGCCGCGGCGGCGTGCACGGCGCCGCGTTCGGAGGAGAAGTCGCCGAGGACGCCCTCCAGGAGGACGGCGGCCTCCGCGGAGCTGCCCCGGCGGTGCAGCACGTCGGCGAGCTCGACGGCGGCCTGGCTGCGGTAGAGGGCGGCCCGGGTCTCCGACAGCATGGTGTGCGCCTGCCGCAACTCCGTCTCGGCGCGGTCGAGTTCGCCGTTCTGGGCGTAGACGTAGCCGCGCATCCAGTGGCAGTTGGCCAGCTCGGTGCGCAGGCTGAGCTGCCGGTACATCTCGGCCGCCTTGGCCAGGGAGGCGTCGGCCTCGGCGACCCGGCCCTCGGCGAGCAGGGTGCGGGCGACCGAGCGGTGCATCCGGGCGATCAGCGCGGGGTCGCCGGCCTGCGGGGCGAGCGCGAGGGCGAACTCGGCGGCCTGGGCGGCGCGGGCGTGGGCGCCCATGTCCATGTAGGGGCCGATGACGCTGGCGTAGAGCAGCAGCAGCGCGTCGGGGTCGTGCAGTCCGCCTCGGTTCAGCTCGTCGAGGGTGGACTCCAGCAGGTAGACCGCGTACCGGAGTTCGCCGGCGAGGTAGTGGGCGACGGCCCGGCCGCGGACGGCGGGCACCCGGGCCGGCAGGGTCTTGCCGGCCAGCCGCTCCTCGGCCTGCTCGAAGTACTGACGCGCCTCGGTCAGGTCCCCGGTCACCAGGGCGCACTCGCCGAGCCCGAGCAGTGCGGCGGCCTGTACGCAGCCGAGCGCGTGGGCCTCCGCCTCGGCGCGCAGCACGCCGTACTGGGCGGCGGCCTCCTCGGCCCGTCCGTCGGCGAGGACCCGCTGGGCCTCGGTGAGCCGCAGCCGCAGTCCGGTGGCGAGGTGGGCGGGCCGGCCGACGGCCAGCTCCTCGAAGGCGACGCCGAGCCGGCCGGCGATGTGCCGTAACGCTTCTTCGGAGGCCCGGACCCGGCCGGCCTCCAGGGTGGAGATGTAGGCGGGCGTGTACGCCGGTTCCGCCAACTGCCGCTGAGTAAGCCCTCGCTGCGTGCGCAGCCGTTGCACCCGCCGCCCGATGACCTCCGGGTCGTCCCGCTCCTCCATGCCCTGTGCTCCCCCCAACACCCCAGGTGCCTCTTGCCGTTGACACGGGCAGCCCCTAGGTTAAACGGCGAATTAAGCACGCTTAACACGCCGCTGTTGTGTTGCGAGGTCGCCGTGTCCGGACGTACATCCGCACCCTACGCACGCCCCACCGCACGGAGGGCGGTAACGGCCGCGGTGATCGCCGCCGCGGCCCTCCTCCTCGCGGCGAACGCCGGCCCGGCGAAGGCGGCGGACCTACAGAGCCCGCAGGAAGGCGGCCCACGCCTCGGGAGCCACAGCGAGGTGTCCAGAGTCGGGCTGCTTTGAGTCACGGACGGCGACGAGGGCGGGGAGATCGGCGACTTCTACGCACTCGCCGCCGGTGTTGCCGCTGTACGAGGACTTACGCCACCGCGCGTTCGTCAGGTCCTGTATGGCCATAGCGTTCCTCCATCACGCGGGTGATCAGTGCCGCCGAATCCTCTACGGAGAGGGCGGAGGCCTGCAAGTGAGCGTAACGAAAGGCTGCTTCCCTGACGGTGTCTGGATTGGCCGTCATGTGTCCCGAGATCAGGTCCTCCGTGTAGATGAGGTCAGGGTGATCATCGAAGCGCAGACTGCTGAACGACCCGATGAGACTGGCGTGTTCGCCGGCTTCGAACGGCAGCACCTGGATGCGTACGGACTTGTGCTCACGCAATCTCAACAGGTGAGCGAGTTGGTCACGCATGACCTCATGGCTGCCGATCGGCCTGTGCAGAGCGGCCTCGTCCAGGACGACCCAGGTCAGCGGAGGCTGCTCGCGAACCAGGATGCGCTGCCGCTCCATGCGCGCCGCCAGTAGCTCATCGATCTTGTCCGGCACACCCGTCGCCAGCACGGCACTGGCGTACGCCTCGGTCTGCAACAGGCCGTAGATCATCTGGGCCTGATACGTCGAGATGTACGCGGCCTTCGCCTCCATCTCCGCGAAAGGCTGGAACCACGTAGGCAACTGGCTCCGCAGAACCAGCCCCACCAACCGGGAGAAGAACCCGTCCGTCATCAGCGCCGCGTCCACCCGCTCGGCGAACTCCCGCGTCGGCACCTTCAGGGTCGTCTCGATCTGGCCGATCAGCGAGCCCGTGCAGAAGACGATCGCGCCGAGTTCCTTCTGCGTGAGCCCCGCCTCCTCCCGTTTCCTCCGCAGCTCCGAGCCGAAGTAGTCCAACGGAGAGGCGCTGGGGTCGAGCGGACGGATGTTGACCATGAAGCGAGACACCCCCTGCAATCGGTCTGTCGCAGAGCGTAACGACACCCCTCCGCCGTTGTCCGGGAATTCACAAAACCCGGTGGCAGCGCTGTCAGGGCCATGACCTACTCTTTGCACACTCGCCGCACGAGGCACACGGCTCATGCACAGGGGGCTCACGTTCGCCGTGCCCTTGCGGCTCCCCATCTTTCATTCGTTCCGGGGGGTTCGAATCAGCGTGCGCAAGCGCTCTCTCACCACCGCCACCACCCTGGCGGTCCTCCTCAGCTCCGCGGCCCTCGCCGCCGCCCCGGCATCCGCCGACTCCACCCAGCCACTGCCGGTGCGGCAGACCGGTGACATCGTCGTGGACTCCGTCCACCAGCACGTCTTCATCAGCGACCCGCTGAACGGCAAGATCGTCGTCACCGACTTCGCCGGCAAGGTCGTCAAGCAGCTCACCGCCAACCTGTACGGCGTCACGGGCCTGGAGCTGTCCGCAGACTCCGGCACGCTCTACGCGGCCGTGCAGGACCTCGACGCCATCGCCGTCTACGACACCGCCACCTACACCAGGGTTGCCAACTACTCGGTCGGCGACAAGCCGCTCAGCGTCGCCCTCGCCGGCGGCAAGCTGTGGTTCGGCTACGGCGGCGCCGGCGCCGGCAACATCGGCTCGGTCGACCTCGCCGCCCAGGACCACACGGTCACCCTCGGCCAGGACGGCGACTGGTACTCGGCGCCGCTGCTGGACGCCGCGCCCGGCTCGGACACGCTCGTCGCGGGCGCGGTCGGGCAGAGCCCGGTCGAACTGGCCTCGTACGACGTCAGGTCGGGCGCCGCCACCAAGGTGGCGAGCACTCGCGAGGCGGGCGACAACCTCGGCGACCTCCAGGTGACCCCCGACGGCAAGGACGTCGTGGTGGCCAGCGGCGCGCCCTACTACCAGCAGGTGTTCCGGACCTCCGACCTCAACGAGGACGGCAAGTACGTCACGGACGCCTACCCCAACTCCGTGGCGATCGCCCCGGACGGGGTGATCGCGGCCGGCATCGCCGGCTCCTACGACCCGGACGTCTACATCTTCAAGCCGGGCGCCGGTGAGCCGGTCCGCACCTACGACTTCCCGAACACCGGCACGTCCTCGGGCTCCGACCTGCTGGCCCGCGGCGGGCTGGCCTGGGCCGCCGACGGCTCCCGGCTGTTCGCCGTGACCAGCAACAGCCAGGGCGTGTTCTCCCTGCGTGTGCTCGACGCGCCCACCAAGGCGGCCACCACCGTCACCGTGGACGCCCCGGCCACCGCCACCCGC
Organism: Streptomyces cyanogenus; assembly: GCF_017526105.1. Lineage (NCBI taxonomy): Bacteria > Bacillati > Actinomycetota > Actinomycetes > Kitasatosporales > Streptomycetaceae > Streptomyces > Streptomyces cyanogenus. Next base: position 4,645,187 of record NZ_CP071839.1, on the reverse strand, counting down.
GGCAAGAAGCTCACCGTGAAGGGCAAGGTCGCCTCCAAGGTGGCCGTCCCGGCCGGCACCAGGCTGACCGTGACCCGCACCGACCTGGAGTCGCCGAGGGGCAAGCCGCTGGCCGCGGCGGTCACCAGGGCCGACGGCACGTTCTCCTTCACCGACACCCCGCCGTCCGGCGGCAAGGTGAAGTACACGGTGGCCTACGCCGGTGACGCCGCCCACACGGCGGGCTCCGGCTCGGACACCGTCGAGGTCTCCCGCGACAAGGCCACGCTGACGATCAACAACAACGGCAAGGTCTACGCGTACGGCAAGGACGTCAAGTTCACCGCGCACCTCGGCAAGACGTACTCCAACCGCACGGTGGAGATCTGGGCCGACCCGTTCGGCCCAGACAAGCCGAACAAGCGGGTGAAGACCGGCAAGGTGAACTCCGACGGCAACCTGTCGGTCACCCTGGACCTGAAGCGGGACACCAAGGTCACCGCGAAGTTCGCGGGCGACTCGCGCTACAAGCCGGCGTCGGCGGCCAGCACGGTCGGGGCGCAGGTCAGCATCTCCACGTCGCTGTCCAACCACTACAAGGCGAAGCCGGCATGGGGACACACGTACTACTTCTTCCACAAGAACAAGAACCCGCTGGTCACGACCAAGATGCCGTGGTACCCGGACCGGGTGCAGAAGTTCGAGTTCGAGGTGTACTACCAGGGCCGCTGGTACCCGGGCGACCCCGCGTACTTCAAGCTGGGCTCCGACGGGGTCTCCCGGGTCAGCATCACCGGCAACCACAGCGAGGACGTGGGCTGGCGGTTCCGGGTCCGGTCGTCGTACATCAACAGCGCCTCCGGTGACACCGTGAACTCCACGACGCACGGGGCCTGGAAGTACCTGACCTTCACCCGGTAAGCGCTAGCGGGCCGCCTGGAGCCGACGCAGCTGCCGCTGGACGTTCTCCAGCGCGCCGCGCCGGCGGCCCGGCACCCGCAGCCGCAACTCCGCGAGCGCGGGCCCGAGTTCACGGGCCCGCGCCGTGTCGTCGATACGGGTCCACTGGTGGTGCGCCCGGTCCACGGCCGCCTCCACGGCGGGCGCGTCCCCCGCCTGCCCGGCGCCCAGCCGCGTCTCCGCCACAGCCAGCCAGGTCCGGCAACTCCGCACCGCGTCCCCCGCGAGCATCGCCAGATCGGCCCGCACCTCGCTCCAGTGCAACGCCTGCTCGGACGCGACCCCGTACACCCGCACAGCCTCCGCCTCGAACCGGGCCGCGATCTCCTCGGCATCCCCGTGCCGCCCTTCCTGCACGGCGGCACTGATACCGGCGTGGGGGTCGCCGAGGGGGGTTTCGGCGGTACGGGGTGTGGAGGTGGTCTCACCGGTGCGGGGAGCCGGGGTCGCTTCGGCGGCACGGGGGGTGAGGGTGGCGTTGCCGGTTCTGCCGGAGGAGGGTTCCGGGTCGGGGCCGCTCGAACGGATCCCCTCGCCATCCACCCCGAACACTGCCCCGCCCGACGTCGTGACCGGGCTGCCATCCGCGGCCTCCGCTCCACCGGTCCGGGGGCCCGAAGGGGATCCTGCCGGGATCCGCTCCGCTGCGGTCACGGGCTCGGAGACGAACCCGCCCGACAGCGGTACCTGGGCGCCGAAGCCTGCCCGCGCACCGGGCGGAGGCTCGCTGCTAGCGAACTCTGTGGGGGTCCCGCCGTGCGGGGTTCCCGGCGCGAACGCCTCGGCGACGGCCTGCTGCACGAGGGCTCCGGCCTCGGCGCCCGGTGCCCGGCCGCCGTACGCGGCGATCGGCGCAGGGCTCCCGGCCGCAGGCCCCGGCACGAAGCCGCCCGCACCGGCCCCCGGCGCCACACCGCTCGTCCCGGCCACCGGAACCGAACCGTTCGCCCCGGCACCCGGCACCGCACCATTCATCCCGGCACCCGGCACCGCACCATTCATCCCGGCACCCGGCACCGCACCATTCATCCCGGCACCCGGCACCGCACCATTCATCCCGGCACCCGGCGCCACACCGTTCGCCCCGGCACCCGGCACCGAACCGTTCATCCCGGCACCCGGCGCCACACCGTTCATCCCGGCCACCGGCGCGAAACCGCCGGCCAGGCCCACCACCGGGCCCCCCGGCACATAGCCCCCCGGGTCGGCCAGCAGCAGGTTGCCCCTCGCCTCCTCGGGGATGCGGCCGACCGCCTGCTCGTGCAGAACGCCCAGCGGGGGACGGTGGCCGCTGCGCAGGAGCGTGGCCACCGTCTTCATGTACGCCGGCTCGGCCAGGCCCCGCCGCCCGGTGGCCGGAGCGATGCGGCCGTAGACCGCGGTGTTCCGGCCGGAGTCGAGGCCGCGCTCGGTGATGTGCCGCCAGGCCTCGGCGTCGGCGTGCAGGTCGACGAAGAGCGCGGTGTCCGTGGCCGAGCGCAGACGCAGTTCCTCGCGGATCCAGTGCCAGGGCAGCGCGGTGTAGCGGAGGGTGGCCGGTGTGGTGCGGGCCAGGGCCAGGTGGGGCTGCTGCTGGCGCCGGTCCAGGTGCAACTGGCCCACGACGTACACGGTGAGCGGCCCGGGAGAGGCCGCGGCGGCCCGCAGCCGGGTGAGGACGGCCTGCGGTTCCAGCGGGTCGGCGAGTTCGACGACGTTCGCGGTGTCGGCGCCGGACAGCACCGAGGGGGCGACGGCGGCCAGCACCGGCAGCACTCCGGCCGCGTCCACCAGGCGCCCCCGGCCCAGCGGCGAGGCCGCGAGCAGCAGCACGGTTCCGGGCATCGTGCCTCCCCCATGTCACCTTGTGGACCCCGTGAACCTCCGGACCCGAGGCCCCGTGGATCCGCTCTCCAGCCAGCACCGTAACCGCTGCTGCTGCAAACCGGTGCCTCAGTACCGCAAACACCCCCGGTACGAGCACGTGACCCACCGCCCCCGACAACTCCGCACACCCACCCCGCCCCTGACACCACGCCACGAAACCCCCGACGCCCTGACCCCGTCTCCGCCGAACGTCCGACACCTCTTCAGCCCCCGCGCACCCCGGCAATCCACCCACCCCCGTCCCACCTCACCCCCGGCGCGCAACGCACCGTCCGTGCCCCTCCCGCCTCAACCCGCCCCCGCCCTGCGCACCGCGAAGATCGTCGTGTCGTCCTCCAGGCGGCCCCCGCAGTGCCGTAGCACCCCGTCACGGACCTGGCGGACCAAGCGGCGCGGCTCCGTGCGGGTGGGGTCGGCGCGGACGGCGCGGGACACCTCGTCGGAGAGGGCGAAGAACGCGCCGGGGCGGTCGCGGGCCTCGGTCACGCCGTCGGTGACCAGCAGCAGCGTCTCGTCGGCGGCCAGCGGCACCCGGTGGACGGGCGGCAGGCCGCCCGAGAGGTCGGCGAGGCCGAGCGGCAGCCCGTCGCCGCAGGGCAGCTCGCGGACCCCGTGCGGGCCGACCGCGAGCGGCGGCTCGTGGCCGAAGTTCACCACGTCGACCACGCCGGGGCTGTCCTCGGGGAAGGCGAGGAGCACGGCCGTGGCGAAGCGGTCGCCGTCGGCCCGCCCGAGCGCGGCGGTGTGGGCGCGGTGCCGCAGCATCCGGATCTCCAGGCGCTCGGCGACGGTCGTGAGGTCCTTCTCGTGGTAGCCGGCCTCACGGAACGTGCCGAGCAGCGCGGCGGCGGCCTCCACCGCACCGAGGCCCTTGCCCTGCACGTCACCGACGAGCACCCGGGCGCCGTGCGGGCCGGGCTGGATGTCGTAGAAGTCGCCGCCGACCCGGGCGTCGACGTCGGCGGCCAGGTACACCCCGGCGTGGTCGAGGCCGGCCCACCCGGACGGCAGCGGGCGCAGCACCGTGCGGCGGGTGGTCTCGGCGATGTCCTGGACGCGCAGCAGCTGCCGTTCCTGCCGCATCCGCACCGCGGCGGCCAGCGTGGCGAGCACGCCGCCGAGGGCGACCAGGACGAAGTCGCCGAGCCCCGCCTGGTACTCGGCGGGCCAGGCGTTGTCCACGAGGACGTACGTGACCAGCGCGACCACGCTGTAGGCGGCCGTCGTCCACACCCCGCACATCGCGGCGGCGGTGCCCGGGACGAGGACGATCCAGGTGACGATCCGGAAGTGCTCGCCGGTGTTGAAGTCCAGCAGGATGACGGCGACGAGCAGCAGCAGGGGCGGCAGCCACGAGATGCTCCGCCCGCGCACCCGCAGCAGCGGCCGGCGCCGCCCGTACTCGATGTCCGTCACGACGGGCAGCCGGACCTCCATGCCCCTCAGCGAACCACGGGAGACAACCGCACGCATCCGGGCACTCGTCACCCTCCTGGCCGACTTGCCAGGCCGTGTCCCCCGGTGTGCCCTGGAGGCGTGCCCCGCAGGCGGGGCGGATCAGGGCGAGGAGAGAGGAGTGCTCTCATGGCTCAAGCGGCACCCACGCCCGGTGGATTGTCCCGGCCCGGCCGCACGCCCGAGGTGGAGCGCCGGTCGTCCGACGTGATGGCGCGTCCACCCGACGTCTTCGACGCCCGGACCCACAAGCTCGCCCGGGTGGCCGTCCCGGTCGTCCTGGGGCTCGTCTACGGCTACTGGGTCGCGGCCAACGACCGTGACGGCGGCCCCGTCACCGGCGGGAACCTGCTGCTCGGCTTCGTCAGCGCGCTGGTGTTCGCGGTGGTGTGCTGGGCCCTGCTGACGCTGGGCCCGCGGCTGCCGCGGGAGGTGCACGCGCTGTCGTGGGCGGCGTTCGTCGGCTGCGCGTACGGCTTCGCCTACAGCCAGATCGGCAGCCTCTTCACCACCCAGGGCGCCGGCCAGGGCCCCCACAACGACGTGGTGCGCTCGGCGCTGATGGGTCTGCTGTGGGCGGCGATCACCTTCGTCGTTGTCTTCTACCGCTACTACATCCGCGAGGACGCGTCCGGCCGCCGGATCCGCTGAGCGGCACGCCGCACCCGCTGCCGCCGTGCGCGTGGGCCCCGGCCGGGCGGCCGGAGCCCACGCGCTCCCCTGTTCTTCCCCTGTTTCCCTTCGGCCAGCACCACGAGTGGTGCACATCGGCCACTTCTTCCTCCCCAGCACCAGGAAACACCCGTTCGGGTGATCCCTCCACCGGAGGGCGCACAGCCCGGTTCCCCCGAAGGGGCGCATCCGTTCCCCGAACGCAGTCCTCCCGGTCGCGCGGCGGCCCCCGGGGGCCTTGCCTGGAAGCGTGCCCCCACGCCTCAGGAGCGCCCTGTCGGCCGTACTGATCGCGCTGTCCTGCCTCCTCGTGCCGTTCGGCGCGCTGGCGGCCTGGGCGGCGTACGGGCTCGCCGACACGGGCCGGTACGTGACCACGATGGCGCCGCTCGCCGCCGACCCGGACGTGCGGGAGGCCGTCGTGGACACCGTCGGCGACGGCCTCCTTCGCGCGGTCGACGAGCACCTGGACGTCCGCCCGGTCCGCGGCTCGGTGCGGCCGTTCGTGCACGACGCGGTCCGCTCCTTCACTCACACCCGGGCCTTCCGGCTCGCCTGGGACACCGGCAACCGGGTCACCCACGACGCCGTCCTGCGCGCCCTGCGCGCGGAGGACGAGCGCGCCGTCACCGTCGACCTGGCCCCCGTCACCGCCCAGGTCAAACGCCAGCTCACCCGTGATCACGTACCGCTCGCCGCCCGGATCCCGGTGGAGCACACCGCGGTCGCCGTGCTCCCGGCGGACCGGCTGGCCACCCTCCGGAAGGGATTCCACGTGCTCGAAGTCGCCGGCTTCTGGCTGCCGGTCGCGGCCGTCGCCTTCGCCGCCGGCGGGATCGCGCTCGCCGTGCGCCGGCGCCGGGCGGTCGCCGCCACCGCCCTGGGCACGGCCCTGGGCGGCGCCCTGCTCGTCCTCGCCCTCGACGTCGGCCGCGGCCTGACCCTGGCCGACCTGCCGGCCGGGGTGTCCCACCCGGCCGCGGGCGCCGTCTACGACGCCCTGACCGGCACCCTGCGCTCGGCCGCCTGGCTGCTGCTGGGCCTCGGTCTGGCGGTGGCCCTCGCCGCCTGGCTCACCCGGTACCTGCGGCTGCCCCGTCCCGCGCGACGCCGGCGAGGGTCTCCAGCGCCCGCGCCAGCTGCGGCTCCGGCGCCGACCCGAGCCCGAGCCTGACCGCGTCCGGGGTGCGGCTGGGGTCGACGCAGAAGGCCGTACCCGGGGTGACGGCGATGCCGTGCGCCCGCGCGGCGGCCGTGAAGGTGTCCGCCCGCCACGGCGCGGGCAGCTCCCACCAGGCGAAGTAGGCGGCCGGATCGGACCGTACGGCGAACCCGGCCAGCTTCCGGGCGACCAGCCGCTGGCGCCGCCGCGCGTCCTGCCGCTTGGCGGCCACCAGCCGGTCCACGGTGCCGTCGCCGAGCCACCGCACGGCCGCCTCCAGCGCGAAGGCGCCCGCGCTCCACCCGCCGGACCGCACGGCCCGCGCCACCGCCTCGACGCGGTCCTCCGGTACGACGGTGAAGCCGACGGTGAGACCGGGCGCGACCCTTTTGGACAGACTGTCGACGAGGTGCACCAGGCCGGGCGCGAGCGCGGCGAGCGGAGGCGTGCCGCCGGGGTTCAGAAAGGCCCAGATCCGGTCCTCGACGACCGGTATCCCCAGCCTGTGGACACAGTCGGCGAGCTGCCGCAGCCGCCCGGCGCTCGTCGTCAGCGAGGTCGGGTTGTGCAGGGCCGGCTGGAGGTAGAGCGCGGACAGCGGCGCGCCCCGGTGCGCGTCGGCCACCGCCTGCGGCACGGGCCCCTCCGCGTCCGTGGCGAGCGGCACCAGGACCAGGCCGAGACGCCCCGCGATCTCCTTGACCAGCGGATACGTCAGCGGTTCCACCCCGATCCGGCCGCCGGGCCGGACCAGGGCGGTGAGGGTGGCGGCGATCGCCTGCCGGGCGTTGCCGGTGAACAGGATCCGCTCGGGGGCGGCCGGCAGCCCGCTGCGGGCGAGCAGGGCGCCGACCGCCGCCCGGGCCTCGGGGGTGCCCGCGGCTGCGGCCGGCCGCAGCGCCTGGCCGAGCGCGTCCGGCCGCAGCAGCGGGGCCAGCGCCGGGGCCATCAGCTCCGACTGGCCGGGCACGGCCGGGTAGTTCAGCTCCAGGTTGACCAGCGGGGCGCCGGCCGCCTCGGTCAGGGCGATCCCCGGCTGCCCGTCCGGCGCGGTGGCCCGCACGAACGTGCCGCGCCCGACCTCGCCCACCACCAGTCCCCGGCGTACCAGTTCGGCGTACACCCGGCCGGCGGTCGAGGGCGCGATGCCGTGCCGGCGCGCGAACGCCCGCTGCGGCGGCAGCCGTTGACCGGGCCGGAGCCGTCCGCCGGTGATGTCGGCCGCGATCCGGTCGGCGATGCGCCGGTAGTCGTCCACAACTCCCCCTGTTCTCCGATGCGTTGGATTGCACCGAGGGCAAAGATTTTATTGCACCGAACGACGGGGCGCCCTAGGGTCGTGGCCATGCCCCCCTTCCTCGCATTCGAGGACAAAGACCCCGGACTCTCCTCCCGGGTTCCCCTCGTCCTCGTCCACGGACACCCCTTCGACCGCACGATGTGGCAGCCGCAGCTGACGGAGTTCGCCGCCGGCCGCCGGGTGATCGCCCCCGACCTGCGCGGCTACGGCGCCTCCCCGGTCACCCCCGGCACGGTCCCGCTCTCCCGCCACGCCCGCGACATCGCCGACCTCCTGGACCACCTCGGCGTGGACACCTTCGCGCTGGCCGGCCTGTCCATGGGCGGCCAGATCGTCATGGAGTGCCACGACCTCCTCGGCGACCGGATCCGCGGCCTGGTACTCGCCGACACCTTCCCCGCCGCCGAGACCCCCGAGGGCCGCCGGGGCCGCGCCGCCATGGCCGAGAGGCTGCTCGCCGAGGGCATGCGCGGCTACGCCGACGAGGTGCTGGAGAAGATGGTCGCCCCCTACGCCGACCCCGAGGTCAAGGCCCATGTGCACCGCATGATGACGGCCACCTCGCCCGAGGGCGCCGCCGCGGCCCTGCGCGGCCGGGCCGAACGCCCCGACTACCGCGACCTGTTGACCCGGGTGACCGTCCCCGCCCTCGTCGTGGTCGGCGCCGACGACACCTACACACCCGTCTCCGACGCCGAGGCCATGCACGCGGCCCTCCCCGACTCCACCCTGCACGTCATCGAGGGCGCGGCCCACCTGCCCAACCTGGAACGCCCCGAGGAGTTCAACCGGGCCCTGGCCGCCTTCCTGGCGCGACTGGACGGCCGGCCGTAGGCTCGCCCGCGTGACCCAGCACCCCGGACGCAGGCTCGGCTCCTGGTGTGCCGGGCTGCTGCTCGCCGGGGTGAGCGCGGTCGTCGGCTGCCGGGTCGCCGACACCGACGGCATCACCCCCGTACCCCAGCTGCTCGCCTTCCTGCCCTGGCTGCTCGCACCGGCCGCGGCCGCCCTGCTGTGCGCGCTGCTCGCCCGCTGGTGGCCGGGCCTGGTGTGGGCGGTCGCCGCCCTCGGCCTGCTCGCCTGGTACCTGGAGCCGTACGGCAGGATCACCGAGCCCGGCGGCCCACCCCTCGCCCGGCTCCGCGTCCTGACCGCCAACGTCGAGTACGGACGCGCCACCCCCGCCCTGGTCCCGGTCCTGCGCGACCGGCACCCGGACGTGGTCTTCGTACAGGAATGCGAGTCCGGCTGCCGGGCCACCCTGGAACGCGACGTCGCGGCCGCCTACCCGCACCGCCGGGTCGTCGAGCAGAACGGCTCCAAGGGCTCGCTCCTCCTCAGCCGCTTCCCGCTGACCCCGGCCGCCGGCGTCCCCGGCACGATGGGCATGCCCGGCGCGGTGGCCGACGTCCGCGGCCACCCCGTACGCCTCCAGCTCGCCCACGCCGCGCCCCCGCTGCCGGACCAGCTCGGCCCGTGGCGCCGCGAACTGGGCCGGCTGCGCGCCTTCGCCGCCGCCGGCACCCGCACCCCCACGATCCTCGCCGGCGACTTCAACGCCTCCCAGGACCACGCGGCCTTCCGGCACATCCTCGACGCCGGCCTGGCCGACGCGGCCCGCCTCACCGGCCACGACCGCACCCCGAGCTGGCCGTCCCGCACCGCCTCCGTCGTCGGCGCCCAGATCGACCACGTGCTGGTCTCCCCGGACTTCACCGCGACCGGCACCCGCTTCCTGCGCCTGTCCGGCACCGACCACCGCGCCCTCGTCGTCGACCTCACGCTGCACGGCCGGACCTGAACCGGGCGCCGGCGGACCACCGACTCGCCCTGCACCACGGACCCGGACCATGCGCCGGCGGACCACCGCCGTGCGCCCACGGGCAGGAACCGAAATCGGCCGAACAATCCATAATGGGCCCATGCCCCGAGAGTTCCCCATCGGCCTCACCCCTCCCGACTGGCTGGTCCGGAACCTCAAACCCCAGCAGGCCCCCGTCAACTGGCCCGCCGTGGCCCGCGCCGCCGTCGCCATGCCCCTCCCCCTGGCCATCGGCCTCGCCGCCGGCCGCCCCACCTACGGCGCCCTCGCCTCCATGGGCGCCCTGTCCGGCGTCATCGGCGACACCGCCGACGCCTACCGCATGCGCATCCTCAACATCGCCGTCCCCCAGCTCTTCGGCGCGGTCGGCGTCACGCTGGGCACGCTGGCGTACGGCCACGGCTGGTACGCGGTCGCCGCGGTCACCGGCGTCGCGCTGGTCTCCGGCATGATCTCGACGATCGGCGCGGTGGCCTCGGTCTCCGGACTGCTGCTGCTCCTGAACTGCGTGATCGGCGCGGGCCTCCCGCTGCCCTCCCCCTGGTGGCTGGCCCCCGCCCTGATGACCGGCGGCGGCCTCCTGGTCCTCCTGCTGGCCCTGCTGTCCTGGCCGCTGCGCGCGGGCGTACCCGAACGGGCGGCGGTCGCCGCCACCTACCGCGCGGTCGCCACCCTCCTCGCCACCGCCGGCACGGACCGCACCGAGGAGTACGACGAGGCCCGCCGCGCCGTCACCCAGTCCCTGAACGAGGCGTACGACCTGATCCTCGCCCGGCGCGCCCGCCACCACGGCCGCAGCCCGGAACTCACCCGGCTGCTCGCCCAGTTGAACGCCATCACCCCGGTGATCGAAGCGGCCCCCGCCGCCCACCTGGCGGCCCGCCCGCTGCCCCCGCAGATCCCCCGGGCACTCCACCACCTGGCGCGCTGCGTCGCCGCGGACGGCACCCCCGTCCCGCCCCTGCACCTCCCCCCGCCCGCCACCGAGACCGCCCGGGCGGTGGAACACGCCCTGCGGCACACCGCCGAGGTCGTCGCCACGCCCGACGTGGACCCCCGCGGCATCGACGACCGCCTGGGCCGGCCCGCCGCCCTCGGCATCCGCGCCGCCCGCGCCGCCCGCAACGTCGTGCTGTCCGCCAACTCCTGGCGCTACGGCGTACGCCTCGCGATCTGCATCGGCATCGCCCAGGCCCTGGTCTCCCTGATCCCCGTCCCGCGCTCCTACTGGGTCGCCCTGACCATCACCTTCGTCCTCAAACCCGACTTCGGCTCGGTCTTCTCCCGCGCCCTGCTGCGCGCGCTCGGCACGGTGGCCGGCCTGGTCCTCGCGGCGGTGGTCCTCGCCGAGGTCCCCCTGGGCTGGTGGGACGTCCCGGCCCTCCTCCTCCTGGCCCCGCTCGTCCCGGCCCTCACCCCGCGGGGCTACGGCTACCAGACGGCCGCCATCACACCGGTCATCCTGCTGCTCTCCGACATCCTCAACCACCAGGGCACCGCCCTGCTGCTGCCCCGGCTGAACGACTCCCTCATCGGCTGCGCGATCGCCCTGACCGCCGGCTACCTCTTCTGGCCGGAGAGCTGGCGCACCCGGGTGGGCGACCGGCTGGCCGACGCCGTGGCCGACACCGCGGCGTACGTGGAAGCCGCGTTCCGCCCCGACACCGCGCCCGCCGCCCGGGCCCGCATGCGCCGGCGCCTCTACCGCGACCTGTCCGTCATCCGCACGGAGTTCCAGCGGGCCCTGACCGAACCACCGCCGACCGGCCGGCGGGCGGCGGCCTGGTGGCCACTGGTCGTCGCCGTCGAACGGATCGTGGACGCCACGACGGCGGCCCGCGTCCGTGTGCGGCACGGGGCCGCGCCGCCCTCTTCCGGCGAGATCGCCCAGGTGACCCTGCAACTGCGGGAGCTGTCGGAGGGCGTACGGAACGCGGACACCCTGACGGCGGTCCGCACCGACCTCACCGGCCCCGCGGGCAGCGTCCTCGAACCCCTCCGCCAGGAGGTGGCCGCGGCCCGCGCACTCGCATCCCCCCACTGACGCGGCACGGCCGCACAAGGCCGCTAACCTTACGTGTCCGTCCTGGCCAGCGATCGACGGGCTACAACCTCACGCGAAGGGTTGCGCACCATGGGCATTCTCACTCTCCTGCGGAACGCATTCGGCCGCTCACGCAAGTCACGAGCCACCGCCCCGGAGGGTGCGACCCCCGTCCCGGACCCCCGCCAGTCCCCTGCGGAGGGATCCCCCTCCCGGGAACACGACCTGGTGGCAGCGGCCTTCGACAACATCAAGGTCCCCCACCAGCCGACTCCGCCAACCGACACAGCTCCGTCCGGCGCCGAGACCGAGCCGGAGAAGAAGACCACCGAGCCGACTCCGGCCGAGGCCGAGGCCGAAGAGAGGGCCGAGCAGCCCGTCCCGGCCAAGGCGGAGGACGAGCCCGGGGAGCCGACTCCGGCCGAGGCCGAGGTCCAGGAGAAGGCCGAGGTTGAGGAGAACGCCGAGGCGCCCGCCCCGGCCGAGACCGAGGACGAGACCGAGGAACCGGCTCCGGCCGAGGCCCAGGCAGAGGCTGAGGAGAAGGCCAAGCAGCCCGCCTCGGCCAAGGCCGAGCACGAGACCGAGCAACCGGCTCCGGCCGAGGCCCAGGCAGAGGCTGAGGAGAAGCCCGAGCAGTCCGCCCCGGCCGAGGCCGAGCACGAGACCGAGCAGCCGGCGCCGGCCGACGCCGAGACCGAGGTCCAGGAGAAGGCCGAGGCACCCGCCCCGGCCAAGGCCGAGCACGAGACCGAGCAGCCGGCGCCGGCCGACGCCGAGGGTGCGGCGAAGGCCGAGGAGCTGGTCACGGCTGAGGTCGCTGAAGAGCCCCGGCCGACGGCCGGCCGGAGCACGGCGGAGGAGCCGGCCGAGACGGCTCCCGAGCCTGTGACAGCGGAGGCGGAAGCCGAGCCGGTCGCTGCGGAGGAAGGCAAGCCGGAGCCGACCGCCGTCGAAGCGGCCGGGCCGGAGGCCGAGGCTGCAACGGAGGCGGAAGCCGAAGCGGAGTCGGCAACGCTCCCGCAGGCCGCCGACGGCGAGGACGCCCCACAGGGGCCACTCGCACCCGACGACGAAACCCGCACGGGTGGTGCGGGTGGGAACACAAACGCCGATGGCGAAGCCGAGGCGGACCCGCACCCGAAGGCGCCGCAGGCAACCCGTGGGAACACGGACGCCGATGGCGAAGCCGAGGCGGACCCGCGGCCGAAGGCGCCGCAGACGACCACCGACGCCAAGCCCGCCACCACCCTCGCCAAGGTCAGGTCCCGCACCCCCGCCCTGACCACCGCCTACAAGGCCGCCGCAGCCACGCTGAAGAAGACCGACCTCACCGGCACCCGAGCGAAGCTCTACCTCGTGCTGGACCGCTCAGCGAGCATGCGCCCGTACTACAAGGACGGCTCCGCCCAGGCCCTCGCCGACCAGACCCTCGCCCTCGCCGCCCACCTCGACCCCGAGGCCACGGTCCACGTCGTCTTCTTCTCGACGGAGGTCGACGGCACCACCGACCTCACCCTCACTCCCGACCACGAGACGAAGATCGACGACGTACACGCCGGCCTCGGCCGCATGGGCCGTACCAGCTACCACGCCGCCGTGGACGCCGTGCTCGCCCACCACCGCGAGTACACCGCCCCCACCACCCCCGCCCTGGTCGTCTTCCAGACCGACGGCGCCCCGGACGCGAAGACCCCGGCCACCCAGGCCCTCACCCGGGCCGCCGAGACCGACCCCTCCGTGTTCTTCTCCTTCGTCGCCTTCGGTGACCACGACAACAAGGCCTTCGACTACCTCCGCAAGCTGAAGACCGCGAACACGTCCTTCTTCCACGCGGGCCCCACCCCCCGCGAGCTCACGGACACCCAGCTGTACGAGGGCGTACTGGCGAACTGGCGCCCGTGACCCTCGGTGACGAATGCCGCCCGCTTCTCATCCCGCAAAACGGGAAGCGGGCGGCATACACACGTCGGCTACGATTTCAAGGTTCGTACCCGTAGCGACCTGGGAGCAGCCCCCGATGGCTCGACACCTCATCACCAGCGCCCTTCCCTACATCAACGGGATCAAGCACCTGGGCAACATGGTGGGGTCCATGCTCCCGGCGGACGTGTACTCCCGGTACCTCCGCCAGCGCGGCCACGACGTCCTGTACATCTGCGCGACGGACGAGCACGGCACCCCCGCCGAGCTGGCCGCCAAGGAGCAGGGCCTGCCGGTGGCCGAGTTCTGCGCCCAGGCGCACGACGCCCAGAAGGCGGTCTACGACGGCTTCTCGCTCGCGTTCGACTACTTCGGCCGCAGCTCCAGCCCGGAGAACCGCGAGATCACCCAGCACTTCGCCCGCAAGCTGAACGAGAACGGCTTCATCGAGGAGCGGGCGATCCGCCAGGTGTACAGCCCGGCCGACGGCCGCTTCCTGCCGGACCGCTACGTCGAGGGCACCTGCCCGCACTGCGGCTACGACAAGGCCCGCGGCGACCAGTGCGAGAACTGCACCCGCGTGCTGGACCCGACCGACCTGATCAACCCGCGCTCGGCGATCTCCGGCTCCACGGACCTGGAGGTCCGCGAGACCAAGCACCTCTTCCTGCTCCAGTCCAAACTGCAGCACGAGGTGGAGCAGTGGGTCGCCCGGCACGAGGCGGACTGGCCGCAGCTCGCCTCCTCCATCGCCCGCAAGTGGCTGAACGAGGGCCTGCACGACCGGGCGATCACCCGCGACCTGGACTGGGGCGTCCCGGTCCCGGCGGACACCTGGCCGGAGCTGGCGGCCGAGGGCAAGGTCTTCTACGTCTGGTTCGACGCCCCGATCGAGTACATCGGCGCGACGAAGGAGTGGGCCGACCAGGACCCGGAGAACCGCGACTGGAAGTCCTGGTGGTACGAGGCGGACGACACCGTCCGCTACACCGAGTTCATGGCGAAGGACAACGTCCCCTTCCACACGGTGATGTTCCCGGCCACCGAGCTGGGCGTGCGCGAGCCGTGGAAGAAGGTCGACTACGTCAAGGCGTTCAACTGGCTGACGTACTACGGCGGCAAGTTCTCCACCTCGCAGAAGCGGGGCGTCTTCACCGACCAGGCGCTGGACATCCTGCCCGCCGACTACTGGCGCTACTTCCTGATCGCCAACGCCCCCGAGTCGGACGACTCGTCCTTCACCTGGGAGCACTTCACCGCCACGGTGAACAAGGACCTGGCGGACACGCTCGGCAACTTCGTCAACCGCGTGCTGTCCTTCTCCCGCAAGCGGTTCGGTGACGAGGTCCCGGCCGGCGGCGAGCCCGGCGAGGCGGAGGCGCGGCTCGGCGAGGAGATCGCCCGCCTGCTCGCCGAGTACGAGGAGCACATGGAGGCGCTCCAGTTCCGCAAGGCCGCCTCGGCCCTGCGCGCCCTGTGGTCGGCCGGCAACTCCTACCTGGAGGAGAAGGCCCCCTGGCTGGAGATCAAGACCGACAAGGACGGCGCGGCCCTCACCCTGCGCACCGCGATGAACCTGATCCACCTGTACGCGGTGGTCTCCGAGCCGTTCATCCCGACGACGGCGAAGACGATGCGCGAGGCGTTCTCCCTGCCGGCCGACACGGCCCGCTGGGTGAGCCAGGACGAGGCGAAGGCCCTGGCATCGGTCCCGGCCGGCACCCCGTTCACGGTCCCGCCGGTCCTGTTCGCCAAGCTGACGGACGAGGACCTGGCGACGTACAAGGACCGCTTCGGCGGCGAGGAGGCCTGACCGGTCCTCATCCACGGCCCGACGAGGGCGCCGAGGCAGGTGCTCGGCGCCCTTTCGCTTCACGACGGGGCAGGGGCCCGGCCGGTTGCTTCAGTACGCCGGCGCCGGTCGTGTTGGCCAGTGCCGTCGGCAGGTTCTTCACCGAGGTCTCCCGGCCTCTGGGCCCTGGCGCGGCAGTTGATGCTGTCAGGGGCGCGTACCCGTCGCCTTACGTTGGCCGCCCACCGGAGGGAGCTTGCCCTCGGCCGCGAGAATTTCGCGTACGGCCCGGTCAGGCGTCGCGCGCGGGCGGCGGGAAGCCGGAAAAATCCTCCCGTGGACTTCCCCGAACCCCATCGCCGGCTCCTCGCGGACGTCGTCGCGGCGGGCGGCCCGCACGGTCTGGTCCTGGCCGGCGGTTACGCCCTCCAGGCGCACGGACTGCTGTGCCGCCCGCACGCCGACCTGGACCTCGCCACCGAGAGCGCCGAGAACGTGGAGCGCATCGCCGGTGCCGTCGGCGCGGCCCTTGAGGCGCGGGGGCGGCGGGTGCAGGCCGGCGCGGTCACCGCGCTCACCGCACAGCTGACGGTCACGGACCCGCCGACCGGCGAGCCGTGCCGGCTCGCGCTGCACAAGGAGGCCTTCTGGCAGCCGCCGGAACTCACCGGGTACGGCCCGACGCTCTCCCTGCCGGACGCCGTCGGTACGAAGATCCGCGCCCTGTACGACCGGGGCGCGGCCGTCGACCTCATCGACGCGCAGGCCTGCGCGGCGCGGTTCTCCCTGCCCGACCTGGAGGAACTCGGCCGCCGGCACGCCCACGACCCGTTCGACCTGCCCACCCTCCAGTCCCGCCTGACCGGCACGGATTTCTACGCCGACCGGGACTTCCTCCGGTACGGCCTGGGCGAGGCCCGGGTGGTCGCCCTGCGCGCCTGGGCCCAGCACTGGTCCGACGACATCGCCGAGCGGCTGCTGGAGGAGGGCGCGTCCCCGGACGCCGAGACCGACGAGCAGGGCGACTGAGCCGCAGCTCCCGTCGTGCGTCCGGCCCGGGGCCACGCCCAGGGTGAGGCGGCCCCGGAGACGGCTGTGCGCGCCGATCGTCAAGAGCGAGTCAGGACAGATCGGCGCGCACCGCGGTCGCGCTACTTCGGCTGCGGCTTCCTGATGTTCAGGTGCAGCTCGCGCAGGCGGGACTCGTCCAGCTCGGTCGGGGCGCCCATCATCAGGTCCTGGGCGTTGCCGTTGAGCGGGAAGGCGATCGTCTCGCGGATGTTGGGCTCGTCCGCGAGGAGCATGACGATACGGTCCACGCCCGGGGCGATGCCGCCGTGCGGCGGGGCGCCGAAGCGGAACGCGCGGAGCATGCCCGCGAACTTCTCCTCCACGGTCTCCCGGTCGTAGCCCGCGATCTCGAAGGCCTTGAGCATGATCTCGGGCTCGTGGTTCCGGATCGCGCCGGAGGACAGCTCGACACCGTTGCAGACGATGTCGTACTGCCAGCCCAGGATGTCCAGCGGGTCCTGGGTCTCCAGGGCCTCCAGGCCGCCCTGGGGCATCGAGAAGGGGTTGTGCGAGAAGTCGATCGCGCCGGTGTCCTCGTCCTTCTCGTACATCGGGAAGTCGACGATCCAGCAGAAGCGGAAGACGCCCTCCTCGAAGTGGCCGGCACGCTTGGCCGCCTCGACGCGGACCGCGCCCATGATCTTCGAGACCTCGTCGTACTCGCCCGCGCCGAAGAAGACGGCGTGGCCGGGGGCCAGGGCGAGGCGCTTGGTCAGCTCGGCGACGTTGGCCTCGGTGAGGAACTTCGCGATCGGGCCGGAGAGCGAGCCGTCCTCGGCCACGCGCACCCAGGCCAGGCCCTTGGCACCCTGCTCGACGGCGTACTCGCCGAGCTGGTCGAAGAACTTGCGGGGCTGGCCGGAGACGTCCGGCACCGGCAGCGCGCGCACGTGCTTGCCCGCGAAGGCCTTGAACTCCGAGCCCTCGAAGACATCGGTGATGTCCACCAGCTCCAGCTTGGCGCGCAGGTCCGGCTTGTCGGAGCCGTACTTCAGCATCGCCTCGCGGAACGGGATGCGCGGGAAGGGAGAGGTGACGTGACGGCCGCCGCCGAACTCCTCGAACAGCTCCGTCATGAGCTTCTCGATCGGCTGGAAGACGTCCTCCTGCTCGACGAAGCTCATCTCGACGTCGAGCTGGTAGAACTCGCCCGGCGAGCGGTCGGCGCGGGCGTCCTCGTCACGGAAGCAGGGCGCGATCTGGAAGTAGCGGTCGAAGCCGGAGATCATCAGCAGCTGCTTGAACTGCTGCGGGGCCTGCGGCAGCGCGTAGAACTTGCCCGGGTGCACCCGGGAGGGGACCACGTAGTCGCGGGCGCCCTCGGGGGAGGTGGCGGACAGGATCGGCGTGGCCATCTCGTTGAAGCCCATCGCCGCCATCTTGTGGCGCATCGCGGAGATCACGGCCGTACGCAGCATGATGTTGCGGTGCATGCGCTCGCGGCGCAGGTCCAGGAAGCGGTACTCCAGGCGCCGCTCCTCGTTGACCCCGTCCTCGGTGTTGATGGTGAAGGGCAGGGGCTGGGCCGCGCCGAGCAGCTCCACCTCGGAGACCTCGACCTCGATCTCGCCGGTGGGCAGGTCGGGGTTCACGTTCTCGGTTCCACGTGAAACAACGCGGCCGTCGACGCGGACCGAGGACTCCTTGGAGATCTTGTCGAGTGCCTCGTACGCCGGGGTGCCGGGGCGGGCGACCAGCTGCGTGATGCCGTAGTGGTCGCGCAGATCGATGAAGAGGATGCCGCCCAGGTCGCGCCGATTGTGCAGCCAGCCACTCAGCCGGACGTCGGTGCCGACGTCAGAGGCGCGGAGCTGGCCGCAGGTGTGGGACCTGTACCGATGCATCGTCGTTCATCGTCCTTCGTGGTGGGGTTTCTCCTGCCGGCTCTGCGGACCGGCGGGAACGGGCACGGGGCCCGGACCCATCAAGGGTACCGGGCACCCCCAGCCCGGCTCCCCACCATTACCGCTCGCCCGCCCAGGGTGGCAGCCTTCGGTCACCTCTCCCTAAAGTGGGGCAATGCGCACAGGCGAGCCCCTGCCGTCCGTCGAGGACGTCCTGGCCGCCCTCGCGACCGGGCTCTGGCACTGGGACACGGCCACCGGCCTGGTCACCGTGGACGCGGAGGCGGCGCGGCTGCTCGGGCTGCCCGCGGAGCCGGCCACCCTCACCGAGGCCCAGACCCGGTCCCGGTTCCACCCGGTGGACTGGAACGAGATCACCGGCGTGGTGCGGCTGGCGGTCGCCGAGGGCACCCTCGCCGAGGTGCGTATCCGGATCATGGACGGCGACGGCGACATCCTGCGCGTCGTCCGCAGCCGGTCCAGACCGTCCTACGACCCCGAGCGGCACGCGTACGAGCTGATCGGCACCCTCCAGGAGGTGACCGAGCCGACCCCGGGCACGGCGGCCGCCCGCAGCGCGGTCACCGGTGACTGGCGGCGCTCCCGGGAGGCGTTCCTGCTGGACGCCGGCCGGGCGCTGGCGGAGGCCCGGTCCACGGCCGAGGTGCTGCGGGTGGCCGGCGGTCTGTCGATGCCGGGGTTCTCCCCTGACGGCCTGGTGGTCTTCGGGGTCGAGGGTGACCGGCTGACGATCATCGGCCAGCACGGGCACCAGCCCGGTGACATGAACCCCTTCTCCGACATGCCGCTGGACACCGACTACCCGGCCGCCGAGGTCGTCCGCACCGGCCGCGCCGTGTACCTGTCCTCCCCCGCGGAGTACAAGGAGCGCTACCCGGTGACCTGGCCGCTCGCCCGGGTCTTCGGGCGCCGCTCGTGGGCCTTCCTGCCGCTGACGGTCGCCGGTCGCACGATGGGCACCTGGATGGCCGCCTTCACCTGTCCCGTGGCCTTCACCCCCGACGAGCGGGCGGTCCTCACCACGGTCGCCCGGATGCTCGCCCAGGCGCTGTCCCGGGCCGGCGCCGCCGAGTCCGAGCGGGAGCTGACCGAGGGCCTGCAGCGCACCATGCTGCCGTCGCTGGGCCCCGAGATCCCGGAGATACGGGTGGCCGCCCGGTACATCCCGACCGGCGGCGGCCTCCAGGTCGGCGGCGACTGGTACGACATGATCCCGCTGCCCTCCGGACGGGTCGCGCTGGTCATCGGGGACGTCCAGGGCCACGACGTGCGCGCGGCCGGCCTCATGGGCCAGCTGCGGATCGCGCTGCGCGCCTACGCCGCCGAGGGGCACCGCCCGGACGCCGTCCTCTCCCGCGCCTCCCGCTTCCTGCACGGCATCACCCAGGCCGGCGACGACCCCGCGGCCGACCTCCGCTTCGCGACCTGCCTGTACGCGGAGGCCGACCCGCCGACCGGCCGGCTGGAGATCGCCCGCGCCGGGCACCCGCACCCGATGATCCGGATGGCGGACGGCACGGTGATGATGCGGCCGACGGCGGGCGGACCGCCGCTCGGCGTCGACCCGGACGCCGACTACCCGACGACCCGGTTCACCCTCGAACCCGGTGAGACGCTGATGCTGTGCACCGACGGCCTGATCGAGACCGGCGGGCACGACCTGGAGAGCGGCTGGCGCAGGCTGCGGGCGATCCTGGAGGACCACACGGGCGACCTGGAGTCGCTGGCGGACGCCCTGGTGCAGGGGGTGCACGGGCCGTCCTCGCACCACACCACCGGCCCGCTGGCCGACCGCCGCGAGGACGACATCGCGCTGCTGCTGCTGTGCCGGCTGGGGGAGGGCTGCGGTTGCGGCGGCACCGTGACGCTACGGCCGCAGGTGCGGCGCTCGCTGCTGTCGGTGGCCCAGGACGAGCCGGAGCGGATCGCCGAGGCCCGCCAGCAGCTGCGTGAGCTGCTGCACGACTGGGCGTCGCCCGACCAGGTGGACTCGGCGGCGCTGCTGGTCTCGGAGATGATCACCAACGTGCTGGTGCACACGGACACCGACGCGCTGCTGCTCGCCGAGGTCACCGGCGAGGGGACCGGGCGGCGGCTGCGGGTGGAGGTCTTCGACACCGGCGACGACCTGCCGCACAGGCGCTGCCCCGGCGAACTGGCCTCCTCCGGCCGCGGCCTGATGCTGATCGAACTCCTCGCGGACACGTGGGGCGTGGACCCGCGGGGCGAGGGCAAGAGCATCTGGTTCGAGCTCTACGAGCCGGGGTGCTCTCAGGCCGAGGCGTCGGAGGGGGTGGCGTAACGTTCCCTCAGCTCCTGGACGACCCCGAAGGCCGCCGCGGTCAGCGGGACCGCGAGGAGCATGCCGAGGACGCCCGCGACGGAGGCGCCCGCGGTGATCGTCAGCATCACCACGGCCGGGTGCATCTGCACGGTCCGGCTCTGGATCACCGGCTGCAGCACGTGCCCCTCCAGCAGCTGCACCGCGAGCACCACCCCGAGCGCCCACAGCGCGATCACGAAACCCCGGTCGGCGAGGGCGACCAGCACCGCCACCGCGCCGGAGACGAAGGCGCCGAGATAGGGGATGTAGGCGCCGACGAAGACGAGCGCGCCGAGGCCCACCGCGCCGGGCACCCGGAGCACCAGCAGGCCCACGGTGATGCACAGGGCGTCGATGAGGGCGATGAGGGTCGTCCCGCGCATGAAGCCCTCCACCGCGGCGAACGCCCGCCGGCCGATGGCCTCCAGGGTGTCGGCGCGGTCCCCGGGCGCGACCGAGCGCAGGGCGGTGATGACCCGGTGGGAGTCGCGCAGGAAGAAGAACACGAGCAGCAGCGCGAGCACCGCCACGGCGAGGGACTCGGCGACGACGCTGACGCCGCTGATGACGTTGGACACGGCCGTCCCGCCGAACTTGCGCAGCAGTTCGCGGGAGTTGGCGGCGAGGTCGTCCAGACCGGTCCCGGCGGCCCCGAAGTGGCGCGCGACGACCTTGGCGGCGGCCCGCAGCGAGAAGACGATCTGGTCACCGGTGTCGATGAGCGCGGCGACGACGATGTACACGGCACCGCCGACGACGGCCACGACGGCGACGCAGGTGAGCCCGGCCGCGACCGACGCCTGCACCCCCACGCGCACCAGCCGCCGGTACAGGGGCCCGAGCAGGGCGGTGCCCAGCAGGGCGAGCAGCACCGGCGTGACGGCCGTACGCAACTCCCCGCACAGCAGCACCCCGAGCCACCCCACCCCGGCACCGAGCAGCACCACGACGCACCAGGCGGCGAACCGGCGAACGGGATCGGGCAGGAACTGCACGCCTCCAGCAGAGCACGGCGCACCACGGCGTTCCCGCCACGCGAGTCCGGCCGGGTGAGGGGCCGTGATTTGCGGGGCGCCCGGGCCGCGGCGCAGGCTGGAAGGACCCGAGGGGTCCGTCACCGGGCCAGGAGGCGAGGTTCGCGATGAGCAGGCTCGAAGAGCACATAGACATCGACGCCCCCGCGCAGAGGGTCTGGGACCTGCTGCACGACGTCGACTCCTATCCGACGTTCATCGACGGCGTCCAGCAGGCGCGGGGAAGCGGTGGCAACCGCGCCCGGCTCGACGTCCGGGCCGGCAGTGTCCGGCGGGAGTTCGAGGCCGTCCTCGACGACCGCGCGGGCGACCAGGTCATCACCTGGCAGACCGAGGGCAGCCCCGAACTGAAGGGCACCCTGTCCGTACGGTCGGTGGACCGGGACCACAGCCAGGTGCAGGTCCGGCTGGAGTACGAACCGGGTGCCGTCCATGACGCCTTCGGCGGGCCGAAGGGCATGGCCCAGGTCCACCGCATCGAGAACACGGTCCGCGGCGACCTGCAGCAGTTCAAGAGCCTGGCCGAGGGGTAGGCCCCGTCACAGGCCGCCCTCGGACATCCCGTGCACCGCCGGGATGGTGCCGAGCCGGCCCTTCTGGAAGTCCTCGAAGGCCTGCATCAGTTCGTCCTTGGTGTTCATGACGAACGGGCCGTAGTGGGCCATCGGCTCCCGGATGGGCCGGCCGCCGAGGAGCACGACCTCCAGGTCCGGGGTGTTCCCGTCCTGCTTCTCGTCCGCGCGGACGGTCAGCGAGGAGCCGGCTCCGAAGACGGCCGTCTGGCCCGTGTGGACCGGGCGGCGCTGCGTACCGACGCTGCCGCGGCCGGCGAGGACGTACGCGAGCCCGTTGAAGTCCTCCCGCCACGGCAGGGTGATCTCCGCGCCCGGGGCGAGGGTCGCGTGGATCATCGTGATCGGCGTGTGCGTGATGCCGGGGCCCTGGTGGCCGTCCAGCTCGCCGGCGATCACCCGCAGCAGCGCGCCGCCGTCGGGGGAGGTGAGCAGCTGGACGTTGCCGCCGCGGATGTCCTGGTAGCGCGGGGCCATCATCTTGTCCTTGGCGGGGAGGTTCACCCACAGCTGGAGCCCGTGGAAGAGGCCCCCGGACATGACGAGGGACTCCGGCGGCGCCTCGATGTGCAGCAGGCCGGAGCCGGCCGTCATCCACTGGGTGTCGCCGTTGGTGATGGTGCCGCCACCGCCGTTGGAGTCCTGGTGGTCGAAGACACCGTCGATGATGTAGGTGACGGTCTCGAAGCCGCGGTGCGGGTGCCAGGGGGTGCCCTTGGGCTCGCCCGGCGCGTACTCCACCTCGCCCATCTGGTCCATCATGATGAACGGGTCGAGGTGGCGGTAGTTGATCCCCGCGAACGCCCGGCGCACCGGGAACCCCTCACCCTCGAACCCGCTCGGAGCGGTCGTGACGGCGAGCACGGGACGTGCCACGGCGTCGGCGGGAGCGGTCACACGGGGCAGCGTCAAAGGGTTCTCGACGGTCACTGCAGGCATGGTGGGTACCTCCTTGGTACGCCCACTTTAGTTGAGCGTTGAACTTCTTGTCATCCAGAACGGAAAAAGCCCGGAGGGCATTCCCTCCGGGCTCCGGGTGCACGCGGCGCACGGGCCGCCGCCGGGGCGCGGCTCGACCGCGGCCTGCGCGGCAGCGCGTCTAGCCGTACATGCGGCGCATCGCGAAATCGACCATCTGTTCGACCGCCTTGGCGTCGAACACCATCCGGTGCTCGCCCTCCATGTCCAGGACGAAGCCGTAGCCGGTCGGCAGCAGGTCGATCACCTCGGCGCCGGTGATGACGAAGTACTTGGACTCCTTGCCCGCGTACCGGCGCAGCTCCTTCAGCGAGGTGAACATCGGGATCACCGGCTGCTGGGTGTTGTGCAGGGCGAGGAAGCCCGGGGTGTCGCCGCGCGGGCAGTACACCTTCGACGTCGCGAAGATCTGCTGGAAGTCCTCGGCGGACATCTGGCCGGTGGTGAAGGCGCGCACCGCGTCCGCGAGCGAGGGCGGGGACGGCTCGGGGTACAGCGGCGGCTGCTGCCCGTATCCGCCGGCCATCGGCTGCTGCGGCTGGGCGTACTGCTGCTGGGCAGCGCCGCCGTCCATGGGCTGGCCGTATCCATACATGCGCGTAAGCGTACTGAGAACCGGGCGAGGGGTGGGTCACAGATCCCCGGATCGGGGTTGCTTCTTATTACCGACGGGTAGCATCATCGGTGCTACTTGTTGGTACGTGAACTAGGTGCGAGGAGCCAGTGCCTCGCCGATCCCTCAACGGAGCCGTCGCCATGGGGCACTACAAGTCGAATCTCCGCGACATCGAGTTCAACCTCTTCGAAGTACTGGGGCGCGACAAGGTGTACGGCACCGGCCCGTTCGAGGAGATGGACGTCGAGACCGCCAAGAGCGTCCTGGAGGAGCTGACCCGCCTCTCCGAGAACGAGCTGGCCGAGTCCTTCGCGGACGCCGACCGCAACCCGCCGGTCTTCGACCCGGAGACCAACACCGCGCCCATCCCGGCGTCCTTCAAGAAGAGCTACCAGGCCTTCATGGACTCCGAGTACTGGCGGCTCGGCCTGCCCGAGGAGATCGGCGGCACCACCTCGCCGCGCTCCCTCATCTGGGCCTACGCCGAGCTGATCCTGGGCGCCAACCCGGCCGTGTGGATGTACTCCTCGGGCCCGGCGTTCGCCGGCATCCTCTTCGAGGAGGGCAACGAGGTCCAGAAGCACATCGCCAAGATCGCCACCGAGAAGCAGTGGGGCTCCACCATGGTGCTCACCGAGCCGGACGCCGGCTCGGACGTGGGCGCCGGCCGCACCAAGGCCGTGCAGCAGGAGGACGGCTCCTGGCACATCGAGGGCGTGAAGCGCTTCATCACCTCCGGTGAGCACGACATGTCGGAGAACATCCTCCACTACGTGCTGGCGCGTCCCGAGGGGGCCGGCCCCGGCACCAAGGGTCTGTCCCTCTTCCTCGTCCCGAAGTACCTCTTCGACTTCGAGACCGGCGAGCTGGGCGAGCGCAACGGCGTCTACGCCACCAACGTCGAGCACAAGATGGGCCTGAAGGCCTCCAACACGTGCGAGATGACCTTCGGCGACAAGCACCCCGCCAAGGGCTGGCTGATCGGCGACAAGCACGACGGCATCCGCCAGATGTTCCGCATCATCGAGTTCGCCCGCATGATGGTCGGCACGAAGGCGATCTCCACGCTCTCCACCGGCTACCTCAACGCGCTGGAGTACGCCAAGGAGCGCGTGCAGGGCCCGGACCTGGCCAACTTCATGGACAAGACCGCGCCCAAGGTCACCATCACCCACCACCCCGACGTGCGCCGCTCGCTGATCACGCAGAAGGCGTACGCGGAGGGCATGCGCGCCCTCGTGCTGTACACCGCCTCCATCCAGGACGCCATCCAGCTCAAGGAGGCGAACGGCGAGGACGCCTCCGCCGAGGAGGCGCTGAACGACCTGCTCCTGCCCATCGTCAAGGGTTACGGCTCCGAGAAGGGCTACGAGCAGCTCGCCCAGTCGCTGCAGACCTTCGGCGGCTCCGGCTTCCTGCAGGAGTACCCGATCGAGCAGTACATCCGGGACTCCAAGATCGACACCCTCTACGAGGGCACCACGGCGATCCAGGGCCAGGACTTCTTCTTCCGGAAGATCGTCCGCAACCAGGGCGCCGCGCTGAACGCCCTCGCCGAGGACATCAAGAAGTTCCTGGCGCTCGGCACCGGCGGCGAGGAGCTGGCCGGCGCCCGCGAGCACCTGGCCAAGGCGGCCGTGGAGCTGGAGGCGATCGTCGGCCTGATGCTGACCGACCTCGCCGCCACCGAGCAGGACACCAAGAACATCTACAAGGTCGGCCTGAACACCACCCGCCTGCTCATGGCCTCCGGTGACGTGGTCGTCGGCTACCTGCTCCTCAAGGGTGCCGCGATCGCCGCCGAGAAGCTGCCCACCGCCTCGGCGAAGGACAAGGCGTTCTACACCGGCAAGATCGCCGCGGCGAAGTTCTTCGCGGCGAACGTCCTGCCGGGCGTCACCCTCGCCCGCAAGGTCGCCGGCAGCGTCGACCTGGACCTCATGGAGCTGGACGAGGCCGCGTTCTAAACGGTCCAGACGTTCCGGACGTCCCCGTCGATTCCTCGCACGGGCCCGCTCTCTTTCCGGGAGCGGGCCCGTGCACGTCGTTAAGGTGAATCCCATGAGCGCACCAGCCCGCTTCGACCGCGGCCACACCGACGACCTGATGTCCTTCCTGGCGGCGAGCCCGTCGCCGTACCACGCCGTGGCGAACACCGCCGAGCGGCTGGAGAAGGCGGGCTTCCGGCAGGTCGCGGAGACGGACGACTGGGACGCGGCGGCATCCGGGCACGGCGGCCGTTACGTGCTGCGCGGCGGCGCGATCGTGGCCTGGTACGTGCCCGAGGGCGCCGAGCCGCACACCCCCTTCCACATCATCGGCGCGCACACCGACTCCCCGAGCCTGCGGGTCAAGCCGCGCCCGGACAGCGGGACGCAGGGCTGGCGCCAGGTCGCCGTCGAGATCTACGGCGGCCCGCTGCTCAACTCCTGGCTGGACCGGGACCTGGGCCTGGCCGGCCGGCTCTCGCTGCGCGACGGCTCCTCCGCCCTGGTCAACGTGGACCGGCCGCTGCTGCGGGTGCCGCAGCTCGCCATCCACCTGGACCGTTCGGTCAGCGCCGAGGGGCTCAAGCTGGACAAGCAGCGCCATCTGCAGCCGGTGTGGGGCCTCGGCGACGACGTGCTGGACGGCGACCTCATCGCCTTCCTGGAGCAGGAGGCCGGGCTGGCGGCCGGTTCGGTGGCCGGCTGGGACCTCATGACGCACCCGGTGGAGCCGCCGGCCTACCTCGGCCGGGACCGGGAGCTGGTCGCCGGGCCGCGCATGGACAACCTGCTCTCCGTGCACGCCGGTGCCGCCGCCCTGGCCGCCGTCGCGGCCTCCGGTGCCCCGCTCGGCCGCATCCCGGTGCTGGCCGCCTTCGACCACGAGGAGAACGGCTCCCAGTCGGACACCGGCGCCGACGGCCCGCTGCTCGGATCGGTGCTGGAGCGCTCGGTGTTCGCGCGGGGCGGGTCGTTCGAGGACCGGGCGCGTGCCTTCGCCGGCTCGGTCTGTCTGTCCTCCGACACGGGCCACGCCGTGCACCCCAACTACGCCGAACGGCACGACCCGACGCACCACCCCCGGGTCAACGGCGGCCCGATCCTCAAGGTCAACGTCAACAACCGCTACGCCACGGACGGTTCGGGCCGCGCGGTGTTCGCCGCGGCCTGCGAGAAGGCGAACGTCCCCTTCCAGACCTTCGTCTCCAACAACTCCATGCCCTGCGGCACCACCATCGGCCCGATCACCGCGGCCCGGCACGGCATCCGCACGGTGGACATCGGCGTGGCGATCCTCTCCATGCACAGCGTGCGGGAACTGTGCGGCGCCGACGACCCGTTCCTGCTCGCGAATGCCCTGACGGCCTTCTTGGAGGGCTAGTCGGGACCTGGCCGGGTACCCGCACGGCACCGGAGATTCCGGAACCGGAAGGGGAGGCGAGGTCTCATGGGTCTCGGCGGATGCATCATCCTCATCGCCGTGGGGGCCATTCTGACGTTCGCGACCGACTGGCACATGCAGGGCGTCAACCTCACTGTCGTCGGTCTGATCCTGATGGCCGTCGGCCTGATCGGGGTGGCGACGTTCAGTGGCATCGCGCGCCGCCGCCGCGTGGTCGTGCCGCCGACGACACCGGTGGTGGAGGACGAACGCCACCGCGTCGACGGCTACTCCGACGGCTACGGCGTCTGAGGCGCCGCCTCCTGCTCGTCCAGGCCCGCCAGGACGAGCGGCAGGCGGTCCGCCCCGCCCTCGGTGAGGCGGAGCGGAACACCCCAGTCCTGCTGGTGGACATGGCAGGCGGGGTAGTCGTTGGCGGGATCGTCGTCACAGCTGGCGGCCATCGCGGAGACGTGCAGGACGCCCTCGGTGACGGCCGGGTTCAGCTCCAGCTCACGGGACAGGTCCGTGTCCGCTCCCTCGCCCTTGAGCAGCAGCTCGGGCGGGGTGGAGGAGACCAGCAGACGGGTCGAGGGGCCGTACCGGGTGTCCAGCTTCTGGCCCGCCGGAGCCTGGAAGATCACGTCGAGGCGGAGACGGCCGGGGGCGACCTCGGTCGCGGCGCGCCGGGTGCGGTGGGCGACCGACTCCACGCGCACCGCCTCCTCCGGCAGGCGCAGCCGGGTCAGCCGGTGCCGGGCGGATTCCACGACCACGACGTCCTCGCCGACGAGGACCGCGTCGCTCGGCTCGCGCAGATCGGTGGCGAGCGTGGTGACCTCGCCGGTAGCGGGGTCGTAGCGGCGCAGGGCGTGGTTGTAGGTGTCGGCGACCGCCACCGAGCCGTCCGGCAGGGCGGTGACGCCCAGCGGGTGCTGGAGGAGGGCCTGACCGGCGGCGCCGTCCCGGTGGCCGAAGTCGAACAGGCCGGTGCCGACGGCGGTGCGGACGTGCCCGTCGAGGTCCACCCAGCGCAGGGCGCTGGTCTCGGAGTCGGCGAGCCAGAGCCGCTCCCCGTCGGGGGAGACCGCGAGGCCGGAGGGCTGGGCGAACCAGGCCTCGTCGGCCGGGCCGTCGACGAGTCCCTCGTTGGCGGTGCCGGCGGTGACGGAGACGGTGCCGTCCGCCGGGTCGTACGCCCACAGCTGGTGGACGCCGGCCATGGCGATCCACACCTTCCCGTTCCACCACGCCACGTCCCACGGTGAGGACAGGTTGACCTCGCGCCCGGGGCCCGAGGTGGCGTCGCCCCGCATCCACTGCCATCCGGTGCCGGCCAGGGTGGTGGTCCGGCCGCTTACCGGGTCGAAGCGCCGGAGGGCGTGGTTGACCGTGTCGGCGACGACCACGGAGCCGTCCGGCAGCAGCGCCAGACCCTGCGGCTCGTTGAACCGCGAACGGACCCAGGTGCTGTCGGTCAGGCCGCGGCTGCCCTGGCCGATCCGCCGCACGACCGTCTCGCCGTCCGCCTCCAGCTCCACCAGCTGGTGCCGGGTGGTGTCGCTGACCAGGAAGGTGCCGGACGGCAGCAGCAGGGCCTTGCCGGGGAAGCGCAGCGTCGTCGGCTCGGGCTCCGGCGGTACGTACGGCCCGGCGCCCCGGCGCAGGGTGCCCTTGGCCTCGTGCTCGGCCTCCAGCTCGGTCACCAGGCGCTCGATGGCGTGCACATGTCCCTCACCCGCGTGCTGGGCGACGACGTACCCCTCGGGGTCGATCACCACGAGCGTCGGCCAGGCGCGCACCGCGTACTGCTTCCAGGTGGCCAGCTCCGGGTCGTCCAGGACCGGGTGCTCCACGCCGTAGCGCTCGACTGCGTCCACGACGGCCTCGTGGTCGGCCTCGTGCACGAACTTCGGGGAGTGCACCCCGATCACCACGAGCGTGTCCCGGTGCCTGGCCTCCAGCTCGCGCAGCTCGTCCAGGACGTGCAGGCAGTTGATGCAGCAGAAGGTCCAGAAGTCCAGGACGACGATGCGTCCGCGCAGGTCGGCGAGCGTGTACTGCCGGTCTCCCGTGTTCAGCCAGCCACCCTTGCCGATCAGCTCGGGGGCCCGGACCCGGGCGCGTCGGCGTGCGGAGTCGGTCATGACTCCAAGGGTGCCACCCGGCCCCGTCAGCGGTGGGGGCCTGTGGACAACTCCCCCGTCAGTCCAGGTGTCGGTGCCGGAGCCGCCGTGGACCCTGTCGTCGCCGTCGGCGTCCCCGCCGGATCCCGGCGCCCGGTCAGCCGAGGGCGTGGCCCGTGGTGGCGTCCACGTGGTCGGGGACGTCCTCGTGCCGGTCCCCGACGCTGAGCGTCCCGGTGGGCTCGAAGACCAGGATCTCGGTGGGCACGGGCGCGTACGGCTTGTGCTCGACCCCGCGCGGGACGGTGAACACCGAGCCCTTGGGCAGCACCACCGTGCGCT
Organism: Streptomyces cyanogenus; assembly: GCF_017526105.1. NCBI lineage: Bacteria > Bacillati > Actinomycetota > Actinomycetes > Kitasatosporales > Streptomycetaceae > Streptomyces > Streptomyces cyanogenus. The sequence goes on along the minus strand of NZ_CP071839.1, from coordinate 4,615,916 downwards.
CGCCGGCCGGCTCGCGCAGGCCGATGTGCAGTTCGCCTGCGAGGACCAGGAAGAACTCGTCGGTGTACGCGTGCGCGTGCCAGAGATGTTCGCCCTCCACCTTGGCCACGCGGACGTCGTAGTCGTTGACGGCGGTGACGATGCGGGGGCTCCACTGCTCGGTGAAGGAGGCGAGGGCCGCGTCCAGGGAGATCGGTTCCATGGATTCATCCTCGGGGGTGCCCCGGCGGCGGGCGAGTGCTAGAAATCGCACATGCCGCAACGATCCTCTCACCGTGTCGTGCTGGTGGTCGACGACAACTCCAACCCCTTCGAGATGAGCTGTGCCATCGAGATCTTCGGTCTCGCGCGGCCCGAACTGGGGCGGGAGCTGTACGACTTCCGGCTGTGCGCGGCCGAGCCGGAAACCCGGATGCGGGACGGTTTCTTCACGCTCACCGGGGTCGCCGGTCCGGAGGCCGCCGAGTCCGCGGACACGCTGATCGTGCCGAACCGGCCCGACACCCACGTCCCCCGCTCGCAGCGCGTCCTGGACGTGATCCGCCGGGCCCACGCGCGGGGCGCCCGGCTCGTCGGCTTCTGTTCGGGCGCCTTCACCCTGGCGGAGGCCGGGCTGCTGGACGGGCGCCGGGCGGCCTGCCACTGGATGTGGGCGGACGCCTTCCGGGCCCGCTTCCCGCGGGTGCGCCTGGAGGCGGACGTGCTCTTCGTGGACGACGGCGACATCCTCACTGCCTCCGGCAGCGCCTCCGCGCTCGACCTGGGCCTGCACCTGGTGCGCCGTGACCACGGCGCGGAGATCGCCAACCACGTCTCCCGGCGGCTCGTCTTCGCCGCGCACCGGGACGGCGGGCAACGGCAGTTCGTGGAGCGTCCGGTGCCCGCGGTGCCCGACGAGTCGCTCGGCCCGCTGCTGGCCTGGGCGCAGGAGCGGCTGGGCGAGCCGCTGACCGTCTCCGGCCTCGCCGCCCGCGCGGCCGTCTCCCCCGCCACCCTGCACCGCCGCTTCCGCAACCAGCTGGGCACGACTCCGCTGGCCTGGCTCACCGGGGAGCGCGTGGCCCTGGCGTGCCGGCTGATCGAGCGGGGCGAGGAGCGGCTGGACGTCGTGGCGGCGCGCAGCGGCCTGGGCACGGCGGCCAATCTGCGGGCCCGGCTGCGGCGGGAGACGGGGCTGAGCCCGTCGGCGTACCGCAAGCGGTTCGGGGCGGGGCCTGCGCAGCCGACGGCCGCCGGCGGCAGCGGCCCGTGAGCGGATCCGCCGGTCCGAGGCGTCCGTCACCGCCTTCGCGACGGAATGTGGTGATTCCGGGACGATCGACCGGTCACGGGGAAGCATGACCCGTATGAGATTCCTCGTACGCGACCGGATCCTCGGCATCGGTGACGACTGGTGGATCGAGGACGAACAGGGCCGGCAGGTGTACCTCGTCGACGGCAAGGCGATGCGGCTGCGCGACACCTTCGAGCTGAAGGACGCCCAGGGGCGGGTCCTGATCGACATCCACCAGAAGATGTTCGCCCTGCGCGACACCATGGTGATCGAACGGGACGGCGAGCCCCTGGCCCGGATCAGGCGCAAGCGGCTGTCGCTGCTGCGCAACCACTACCGCGTCTCCCTCGCGGACGGCACGGAACTGGACGTCAGCGGGAAGATCCTGGACCGCGAGTTCGCCGTGGAGTACGAGGGCGAACTCCTCGCGGTCATCTCCCGCCGCTGGCTGAGCGTCCGCGACACCTACGGCGTGGACGTCGTACGGGAGGACGCCGACCCGGCGCTGCTCATCGCGGTGGCGGTGTGCGTGATCCACCTGGCCGAGAAGGAGGGCGAGGGCGACTGACCCCGCGGCCGGGGAGCATCTAGCGTCGCTGCGCGGGCGGCTCCAGGCCGAGGACCCGGTCCTTCAGCGCCGGGAACTGCTCGCGGGTCGCGGCCACCTTCGCCGGGTCGAGGTCCACCGTGAGGACCTCCTCCGCGGAACCGGCCTCGGCGAGCACCTCGCCCCACGGATCCACCACGATCGAGTGACCCGCCTGCGGAACTCCGGCGTGGGTCCCGGCCGTTCCACACGCGAGCACGAACGCCTGGTTCTCCACCGCCCGCGCCTGGGCCAGCAGCGTCCAGTGCGCGCGTCGCCGCTCGGGCCAGCCCGCCGGGATCACCAGCGTCTCGGCGCCGGCGTCGACCAGTCCGCGGAAGAGTTCGGGGAAACGGAGGTCGTAGCAGGTGGCCACGCCGAGCGTGGTCCCGGGCAGACGGACCGTCACCAGGTCCCGGCCCGCGCCCATCAGCACCGCCTCGCCCTTGTCGAAGCCGAAGCGGTGGATCTTGCGGTAGACCGCGGCCAGTTCACCGGAGGGGGAGAAGACGAGAGAGGTGTTGTAGAGGGGGCCGTCCTGCGCGGCGGAGCCGCTGCCGGACGCCGCCCGCTCGGGGATGGAGCCGGCGTGCAACCACACGCCCGCGTCGCTCGCCGCCTTGGCCATCGTCTCGTACGTCGGCCCTTCGAGCGGCTCGGCCTCCCGGCCGAACTCCTCGTAGGCGAAGGCTCCGGTGGTCCACAGCTCGGGCAGGACCACGAGGTCGGCACCGCGCTGCTCACGCACCAGCGCGGCCGCGCGCCGCCGCCGGGAGCCGACCGGTTCGTCCTCGTCCACGGCGATCTGGATCAGCGAAGCGCGCACACTACCACCGTCCTGGCATTCGAGTCGTCCACACGGGCCTACGATCGTCACACGAAAGCACTGCCGGGGTGCCTTTCAGCAGCGTAACTTAGCCTCTCAAGACACCCGCCGAAGTGCAGCCGCCGCCCGCTGGCAACGCCGCCACAACCTGCCCGTGTACCGACCGCCGAGGGGTCCCGTTCCGTGAGTCTGCATCCCACCCTCCAGCCCTACGCCGACGCCTGGACGCACTCCATCGAAGCGATATCCGAGATGGTGCAGTCGCTCGTCGAGGGCGAGTGGAACCGGCGGACACCCTGCCCCGGCTGGTCGGTGCGGGACATCGTGTCCCACGTCATCGGCATGGACTGCGAGATGCTCGGCGACCCGCGCCCCATCCACTCCCTGCCGAGCGACCTGTTCCACGTCACCACCGAGCACCAGCGCTACATGGAGATGCAGGTCGACGTCCGCCGCCACCACACGGCGCCGGAGATGACCGCCGAGCTGGAGTACACGGTCATCCGCCGCAACCGGCAGCTGCGCAACGAGTCCCGGGACCCCGGCACCCTGGTGCGCGGGCCGCTCGGCACCGAGATCACCCTGGAACGGGCCTACCGCATGCGGGCGTTCGACGTGTGGGTGCACGAACAGGACCTGCGCACCGCCCTCGGCCGCCCCGGCAACCTGGACTCGCCGGGCGCGTACGTCACCCGGGACGTGCTGCTGGAGGCGCTGCCCAAGGTCGTCGCCCACGACGCGAACGCCCCGCGCAGCTCGGCGGTCGTGTTCGACGTGCACGGCCCCGTGGAGTTCCTGCGCACGGTCCGCGTCGACATCCAGGGCCGCGGCACCGTGGAGACCGCCCCCGCCCTCGGCCCCGCCGCCGCGCTCACCCTCGACTGGGAGACCTACGTCCGCCTGGCCTGCGGCCGGGTCACCCCCGCGGCGGTCGCGGACCGGGTGAAGACCGAGGGCGAACAGGACCTGGCGGCGGCGATCCTGCGCCACTTCGCGGTCACCCCGTAACCGGCAGCCGCGGCCACAGCACGGGGCGGCCGGGGCCGAACGAGAGACCCTAGGCGGGGACGTGCACCGTCTCCACCCGGCTGGCCACCAGCCGCTCCCGCTCGCGCCGGGCCGCCCGCCCCCGCAGCCGCAGGATCTGGCTGATCCCGAGCGCCTGGAGCACGAACACGGCGCTGAACGCCACGGTGTAGTCGTCGCCGGTCGCGTCCAGCAGCACGCCGATCGCGAACAGGGTCGTCATGGAGGCGATGAAGCCACCCATGTTGGTGATGCCGGACGCCGTGCCCTGTCGCTCGGGCGGGTTGGCCGGCCGGGCGAAGTCGAAGCCGATCATCGAGGCCGGCCCGCACGCACCGAGCACCGCGCACAGCACCAGCAGCAGCCACATCGGCGCGTGCCGGCCGGGGTAGGCCAGCGTCACCGCCCACAGCAGCGCGGTGGCGCCGACCGTGCCCAGCGCCAGCGGCAGCCGGGCCGCGTGGTGCCGCGCGACGATCTGGCCGTAGACCAGCCCGATCACCATGTTGGAAAGGACGACGAGGGTGAGCAGCTCACCGGCCGTGGCACGGCTGAGGCCCTGCGCCTCGACGAGGAACGGCAGGCCCCACAGCAGCAGGAACACCATCGCCGGGAACTGGGTGGTGAAGTGCACCCACAGGCCCAGGCGGGTGCCCGGCTCCCGCCAGGCCGCGGCGATCTGCCGGCGGACGTAGGCCGCGCCCTGGTGCGGGGACGGCTCCGGCTCCTGCCCCTCGGGGTGGTCCTTCAGGAACAGCAGGGTCAGGACCAGGACGACCGCGCCCGCCAGCGCGCTGCCCGCGAACGCCGGGGTCCAGCCGATGCCGTGCAGCAGCCGGGCCAGCACCAGGGTGGAGACCAGGTTGCCCGCCATGCCGACCAGGCCCGCGAGCTGCGCCACCAGCGGCCCGCGCCGGGCCGGGAACCAGCGGGTGCCGAGCCGCAGCACGCTGATGAAGGTCATCGCGTCACCGCAGCCCAGCAGCGCGCGGGAGGCGAGCGCGGTGCCGTACGAGGGGGAGAAGGCGAAGCCCAGCTGTCCGGCGGTGAAGAGGACCGCCCCGATGCTCAGCACCTTCTTGGTGCCCAGGCGGTCGACCAGCAGGCCGACGGGTATCTGCATCCCCGCGTAGACCAGCAGCTGGAGGATGGAGAACGTGGACAGGGCCGAGGCGTTGACGTGGAACCGGCCGGCCGCGTCGAGGCCGGCCACGCCCAGGGACGTACGGAAGATGACGGCGACGAAGTAGACGGCCACACCTATGGACCACACGGCGACGGCCCGGCGTCCGCCCGGCGGGTCCCCCGGAAGGGTGGCGTTGCGCACCGGAGCGCTCACCGGACCTCACCCCGGGCGAGGTGCGAGAACCAGCTCACGTGCCGGTGGACGATCCCTACGGCCGCATCCGCGTCCCCGGCGCGCAGCGCGTGCAGGATCTCCTCGTGCTCGGCGAGCGTCTTGGCGATCCGGTCGGGGTGGGAGTGCATGACGGCGACGCCCATCCGCAGCTGGCGGTCGCGCAGCTGGTCGTAGAGCCGGGAGAGGATCTCGTTGCCCCCGCTGCGCACGATCTCGGCGTGGAAGCAGCGGTCGGTGACCGCGGCGGCGGCCAGATCGCCGGCGGCGGCCTGCGCCTTCTGCCGCTCCAGCAGCTCGGCCAGCCGCTCCAGCAGGCCCGGCGGCGCGGGCACGGCCTTGCGGGCCGCGTGCTCCTCGACCAGCAGCCGGGTCTCCACCACGTCCGCGATCTCCTGCGCGGAGACCGGCAGGACCAGGGCGCCCTTCTTCGGGTAGAGCCGGATGAGGCCCTCGACCTCCAGCCGCAGCAGCGCCTCCCGGACGGGTGTGCGCGAGACACCGACGGCATCGGCCAGCTCACCCTCGGTGAGCAGCGTGCCGCCCTCGTAGCGGCGGTCGAGGACACCCTGCTTGACGTGGGCGTACACGCGGTCGGCGGCGGGGGGCGGCTTGAGGGACTGCGGTGCGGGCTGCTCGACGGCCGTGTTCATGCCCACAGCATAGATACAACACGTACGCAAGGACAGCACCGTCCATCATCCGGACGTGACGAAGACCCCGCAGCGACCACACAACCTTCTGTGCTAGTTACGTGTCACACCCATGCGGCCCCTTCCGTTGCCAGCTCAACCAGGCCGCATTCCAGGGGCATTAACGACATTCGAGGTATATCACTTTGATTACCGGCATCCAGGGCATCCGCCTCCGCAGAGCCGCCGCCGTCGCCGTCACCTCCGGCGCGCTGCTCGCCACCGGTGCCCTCACCGCTGCGCCCGCACAGGCCGTGACCACGCCCTCCATCGTGGCCAAGGGCGGCTACGTGATGAACAACGCGAACGGCTCGACGCTGTACACCAAGGCGGCGGACTACAAGCGCTCCACCGGTTCGACCACCAAGATCATGACCGCCAAGGTCGTGCTCGCGCAGTCGAACCTCAACCTCGACGCCAAGGTCACGATCAAGAAGATCTACAGCGACTACGTCGTCAGGAACAACGCCTCCCAGGCGCACCTGATCGTCGGCGACAAGGTGACCGTCCGTCAGCTGCTGTACGGGCTGATGCTGCCGTCCGGCTGCGACGCCGCGTACGCGCTCGCCGACAAGTACGGCTCGGGCTCCACCACTTCCGCGCGCGTGAAGTCCTTCATCGGCAAGATGAACACCGCCGCCAAGAACCTGGGCCTGCAGAACACCCACTTCGACTCGTTCGACGGCATCGGCAACGGCAGCAACTACTCGACGCCGCGCGACCTGACGAAGATCGCCAGCAGCGCGATGAAGAACTCCACGTTCCGCACGATCGTCAAGACGAAGACGTACACCGCGAAGACGATCACCAAGACGGGCAGCACCCGCACGATGAACCCGTGGACGAACACCAACGGGCTCCTCAGCAGCTACAGCGGCACCATCGGCGTGAAGACCGGCTCCGGCCCCGAGGCCAAGTACTGCCTGGTCTTCGCCGCCACCCGCAACGGCAAGACGGTCATCGGCACCGTCCTCGCGTCCACCTCCATCACCCAGCGCGAGACGGACGCGAAGAAGCTGCTCGGCTACGGCTTCGCCAAGCTGGGCTGACACCCTCCGACAGAGCGAAGGGCCCGCCGCGGACAGCGGCGGGCCCTTTTCCGTTCCGAGACGCGGACTGCCCTCGATGAAATGAATGGTGCTAATGTCATTGGCACCATGCTGCTCCGTCTGGACAAGACCGACACCCGCCCGCTGCACGAGCAGGTCGCCGCGGCGATCCGGCGGGCCATCGCCGAGGGCGAGTGCCGCGCCGGCGACCGACTGCCCTCGGCCCGCGACCTCTCCACGGCCCTGGACATCAACGCCAACACCGTCCTGCGCGGCCTGCGCGAGCTGCGGGACGAGGGCCTGCTGGAGTTCCGCCGGGGCCGGGGCATCACGGTCGCCGAGGGCGCGGCCCGGCGCTCCGGGCTGCAGATCCGCGTACGCGAACTGGTGGCGGAGGCGTCCCGGCTGGGCTACAGCCGGACCGACCTCATCGACATGATCCGGGGTGTGACGTGACGGGGAAGAACAACCGGCCCGCGCCTGAGGGCCGTACGGCGCGCTGGTGGCTCATCGGCTCGGCAGCGGCCGTCACAGTCCTGCTCGCCGGGCTGCCCTGGGCCGTACGCGGCCGGCTGCCCGGCCGGCTGGCGACCCACTGGAACCTCGGTGACACCCCCGACAACTCGATGCCCCTGTGGGCGGCCTCCCTGTTCCCGGCGGTCGTCTGGCTGGTGGTCGTCCTCGCGGTGAGCGTGCGATGGCGCCGCTCCCGGCCCGCCGTACGCCCCTGGCGGGCGATGACGCTGGCGCCCACGGGAACGCTGCTGGTCGGCGCGCAGATCTGCGTCGTCCGGGCGAACCTGGACCGCGCGGACTGGCACGAGGCCCGCCAGCCGGCCCTCGGTGTGGCGCTGGTCCTGGCCCTGGCGGCGGTCGCCGGCGCGGTGGCCTGGCTCTGCGCCGCCCGGCCCGCCGCCACGCCGGCCCCGCCGGCTGCCGCGCTCGACCTGCCGGAGGGCGAACGGCTGTTCTGGTTCTCCCGCGCGAGCAGTCTCTGGTTGCAGTTGCTGGCGGCACTGGCCGGCCTGATCACCGTGGCCACGTCGGTGGCGCTGGCCGTCGGCCTGGCCGACCCCGCCGGACTGTGGCCCGTGTGCGCGGTCAGCGCCGTCACCTCGCTCGCCGGCGCCGCCTTCTCCTCGGTCCGGGCGAAGGTGTCGGAAGCGGGCCTGGAGGTGTCGTTCGGGCCGCTCGGCTGGCCCGCCCGCCGCTGGGCCCCGGCCGCCATCGAGTCCGCCCGCGCCGAGCAGCGGCTGCCGTCCCAGGTCGGTGGCTGGGGTTACCGCATCAGCGGCCTCGGTACGACGGTGATGCTCCGCGCCGGCGACTGTCTGGTCGTACGCCCCCGGGGCCGGCGTACGGACTTCGCGGTGAGCGTGGACGACGCCGAACGGGGCGCGGCCCTGCTCAACGCCCTGCGGCGTGAGTAGCCCCGCTGTGGCCGGCCCACCGCTGATGTCCGCCGTTTCCGGCGAACTTCACCCGCAATCGTGAACATCGCGCTTGCGGTTGGCATATTCGATTTCCTCCGCTCTACGTTCCGCGGCGGAGGTGGTTCACATGAACGAACCCAGGAAACAGTCCGCATCCGGGGAACGGCACGAGGCGATCGACGTCAGCGACTTCGTGTACGCGGCGACCGGAGCCCGTGTCCGCCGGCTGACCATGCCGGACGGGAGCCATTGGTTTCCGGCGGTGGACGTCTGCAGGGAACTCGGGCACAGCAACCCGCAAAAGGCACTGTCCGACCATGTGCCGACAGAGCACCGAGAGTCTCTCGAGACCCTAACCAGAGGTTACGGTCTCAGCATTCCCGCAGGCAGGGAGTGGCGTCGAGACCTGAATGTCATCTCTCTGCAGGGACTCATCCTGCTCGTCAACGCCTGCACCAAAGCATCCTGCGCACCGTTGAAGATGTGGGTCGCCGACGTCATCGAGACCGTACAGCGGGAGGGCTCCTACACTCTCGAAGAGGCCGAGGTGCAGCCGACCGGACCGGGCGCGCCCATCGCGTACGCCATGCCCGAACAGGTCGCGGAAGCCATCGTCCGGCTGGAGACGCGCAACCTCCAGCTGGACGAGGACTTTGCGAACGGGCAGCGCGAATCCATCGAACTGCAGAAGGAGATGCTGGCCGTCCAGAAGGAATCCCTGGCCCTCCAGCGGGAGGCGTCGACCACGCAGAAGGCCACCCTCGCCGTGCAACAGGCCATGGTGCGGGCCATGGAACGCATCGCGGACCGGCTCGACGCCCTGGTCCTCGAACGCCGGACGCCCGACGCCCACCTCGCGGTGCCGCCCACCACGGAGTCCGTACTCGCCGACTGGCGGCAGCGGTTGTCCGTGACGGCGGACGTGTGGACCGTGGCCGTCGTCGTCGCCCCGATCCTCGTCGAGAAGGGTGAGCTGCGCGACCCGCTGGAGGCCATCGCGGCCCGCACCGGCCTCTCGGTGCACCGCGTCAACGAATGCCTCCGCCTGCTGCGCAAGCACGCCTGCATCCGCTCACAGGGCGGGACGGAGGACGGAGCGCCGGTGTACGTGCTCAGCCGGAGCTGACGGAGCGGGGCTCGGAAAGAGAGGGGGCGGTCGCAAGACTTAGTTGCGGCCGCCCCCTTCAGTCTCAGACGTTACCCGCCGAGACGGGCCTTCACGCCCAGGTGATCAGCCTCTTCGGCTGTTCCAGGATCGCCGCGACGTCCGCGAGGACCTTGGAACCCAGCTCGCCGTCGACCAGGCGGTGGTCGAAGCTCAGGGCCAGGGTCGTGACGTGACGCGGCTTCACCTTGCCCTTGTGCACCCACGGCTGGAGCTTGATCGCGCCGACCGCGAGGATCGCCGACTCGCCCGGGTTGAGGATCGGCGTGCCCGTGTCGACGCCGAAGACGCCGACGTTGGTGATGGTCACCGTGCCGCCCTGCATCGCCGCGGGGGACGTCTTGCCCTCGCGGGCCGTCGTCACCAGCTCGCCCAGCGCCTCCGCCAGCTGCGGGAGCGTCTTGGCGTGCGCGTCCTTGATGTTCGGGACGATCAGGCCGCGCGGGGTGGCCGCCGCGATGCCCAGGTTGACGTAGTGCTTGACCACGATCTCCTGGGCGGCCTCGTCCCAGGACGCGTTGATGTCCGGGTTGCGCTTGATGGCGACCAGCAGGGCCTTGGCGATCAGCAGGAGCGGGTTGACCCGCAGGCCCTGCATCTCCTTGTCCTGCTTCAGCTCCTCGACCAGCTTCAGCGTGCGGGTCACGTCGACCGTCACGAACTCGGTGACGTGCGGCGCGGTGAACGCCGAGCCGACCATCGCCTGCGCGGTGGCCTTGCGGACGCCCTTGACCGGGATGCGGGTCTCGCGCGCTGTGTCGTACGACGCCACGGGCGCCGGGGCGGCAGCGGTGGCCGGGGCCGCGGGGGCCGCCGTGACCGGGGCCTCCGGCTCGGCCGTCCGGGGCGTGGCCGCCGCGTGGACGTCCTCGCGGGTGATGATGCCGTCCGGGCCGGACGGGGTGATCGTGGCCAGGTCGACACCCAGGTCCTTGGCCAGCTTGCGCACCGGGGGCTTGGCCAGCGGGCGCGGCTTCCCGGCGACCGCGCCGCCGTGGCCGTTCAGCTCCGTCTGGATCGCCTGCGCCGGAACGCTGACCTCGGGGCCCTTGCGCGGGCGGCGCTTGGTCGAGGAGGTCGCCACGCCGTAGCCGACGAGGACCGGCTGGCGGCCCTCCGGCTTCGGCTCCTCCTTCGCCGGGGCGGGCGCCGGCGCCGCCTGCTCGGCGGGTGCCTCCGGCGCGGCACCGCCGGCCACGGCCACCGCGATGATGGACGTGCCCACGTCCACCGTGGTGCCCTCGGGGAAGTGCAGTGCGCTGACCACGCCGTCGTAGGGGATGGGCAGTTCGACGGCCGCCTTCGCCGTCTCCACCTCGCAGACCACCTGGCCGTCCGTCACCGTGTCGCCCGGCTGGACGTACCACTTGAGGATCTCGGCCTCGGTGAGTCCCTCGCCCACGTCGGGCATCTTGAACTCGCGTACGGACGCTTCCGTCATCGTCGTCACGGCCCTCTCCTCAGTACGCCAGCGAGCGGTCGACGGCGTCGAGCACACGGTCCAGGTCCGGCAGGTACGTCTCCTCGAGACGCGCCGGCGGGTACGGGGCGTGGTAGCCGCCGACCCGCAGGACCGGTGCCTCCAGGTGGTAGAAGCAGCGCTCGGTAATCCGCGCGGCGATCTCAGCGCCGGAGCCGAAGAACACCGGGGCCTCGTGCACCACGACCAGGCGGCGGGTCTTCTCCACCGAGGCCTGGACGGAGTCGAAGTCGAGGGGGCTGACCGAGCGCAGGTCCAGGACCTCCAGGGACTTGCCCTCCTCGGCCGCCGCGTCCGCGGCCTCCTGGCACAGCTTCACCATCGGGCCGTAGGCCGCCAGGGTGAGGTCCGTGCCCTCGCGGACCACGCGCGCCTTGTGCAGCGGGGCGGGGATCGCCTCGGGGTCGACCTCGGCCTTGTCCCAGTAGCGCCGCTTCGGCTCGAAGTAGATCACCGGGTCGTCGCTCTGAATGGCCTGCTGCATCATCCAGTAGGCGTCGGAGGAGTTCGACGGCGAGACGACCTTCAGGCCCGCCACGTGGGCGAACAGCGCTTCCGGCGACTCCGAGTGGTGCTCGACCGCTCCGATGCCGCCGCCGTAGGGGATGCGGACGACGACCGGCAGCTTGACCTTGCCCAGCGAGCGGGCGTGCATCTTGGCGAGCTGGGTGACGATCTGGTCGTAGGCCGGGAAGACGAAGCCGTCGAACTGGATCTCCACCACCGGGCGGTAGCCGCGCAGGGCCAGGCCGATCGCGGTGCCGACGATGCCGGACTCGGCGAGCGGGGTGTCGATGACCCGGCTCTCGCCGAAGTCCTTCTGCAGGCCGTCGGTCACCCGGAACACGCCGCCGAGCTTGCCTACGTCCTCGCCCATGACCAGCACCTTGGGGTCGGCGTCCAGGGCACGGCGCAGCGACTCGTTGATGGCCTTGGCCATCGCCATCTTCTCGGCCATCTCAGTGACCCCCTTCATCGGCGAACGACGCCTGGTAGGCGGCGAACTGGGCGCGCTCCTCGTCGACGAGCGCGTGCCCGTCCGCGTACGCGTTCTCGAAGATGGCGAAGTGGTCCGGGTCGGGCATGGCGCGGACCGCTTCGCGCACTCGTCTGCCCAACGCCTCGGACTCGCTCTCGAGTTCCGCGAAGAATCCCTCGTCCGCGTGGTTCGAGGCCTCCAGATAGCGGCGAAGGCGCAGGATCGGGTCCTTCGCCTCCCAGGCCAGCCGCTCCTCGTCGCCCCGGTAACGGGTGGGGTCGTCGGAGGTGGTGTGGGCGCCCATGCGGTAGGTGAACGCCTCCACCAGGGTGGGGCCCTCGCCGTTGCGGGCGCGCTCCAGCGCCCACTTGGTGACCGCGAGGCAGGCCAGCACGTCGTTGCCGTCGACCCGGACGCCCGGGAAGCCGTAGCCCTGCGCGCGCTGGTAGAGCGGGACGCGGGTCTGGCGCTCGGTCGGCTCGGAGATCGCCCACTGGTTGTTCTGGCAGAAGAACACCACCGGGGCGTTGTAGACCGCGGCGAAGGTGAACGATTCGGCGACGTCGCCCTGGCTGGAGGCACCGTCGCCGAAGTAGGCGATGACCGCCGAGTCCGCGCCGTCCTTGGCGACGCCCATCGCGTAGCCGGTGGCGTGCAGCGTCTGGGAGCCGATGACGATCGTGTACAGGTGGAAGTTGTTGCTGTTCGGGTCCCAGCCGCCGTTGTTCACGCCGCGGAACATGCCGAGCAGGTTGGCCGGGTCGACCCCGCGGCACCAGGCGACGCCGTGCTCGCGGTAGGTCGGGAAGACGTAGTCGTCCTCGCGGGTGGCCCGGCCGGAGCCGATCTGGGCGGCCTCCTGGCCCAGCAGGGAGGCCCACAGGCCCAGCTCGCCCTGGCGCTGCAGAGCGGTGGCCTCGGCGTCGAAGCGGCGGGTGAGCACCATGTCGCGGTACAGGCCGCGGAGGTCTTCGGGGGTGATGCCGGCGACGAAGGGGTCGTACTCGGCGTTCTTGACCCGCTTGCCCTCCGGCGTCAGGAGCTGCACGAGTTCCGGGTCGGTGCTCTTCTTGGCGGTGCTGCGGGTGGTGCGGGTGGTGCGCTCGGTGCCGGTGGCTCCGGTCGTGCCGGCCGTCGTGCCGGTCTTGCTGCCGGTGGTGCCGGCCTTGCCTGCGGCGCTGCGTCGCGGCTTGCGCGCGGCACTGCTCTCCACGGTCACGTGTGCTCCTCCGTCGTTCCGGCCCCCGGGGTTGCCGGTAGGCCAGTGCGGCTCACCTGTTTCGACCACCGGGCACGGGGTGGGTGCCACTCGGCCGGGAACAGGCGTGACAGGTGCCCCGGCGAGCGCCCTGCAACCATCACGTTACCCAGTGCCCCACATTTCTGTGAAACCCCGTTTGACCTGCGATTTTGCTTGGATTTCCAAGTAAATCGAGGTGGTGTGAAAGCGCGCTGGTCACAGCCTTGCGCCAGTCCGAAGCACCCGCACGTTATCCCGCGCACCCAGGTCACGGGAAGAGTTTCATGTGAGACGTACCGCGTACGCGAAGAAGGAAAAGTCAGGGTATTTCCGATCGATGCCCCCGGGGCCGTCGGACACGGCCAGCACACAGACGGAAGAGCCCCCGGGTGACCGAAAGCGACCGTCGGCGACTGCCTGTGACAAGCCCCAGCTCACAGGGGCTGCACGTGCCCTACCATCTGGCGCGTGCCGCGCTCATGTGTACCACCCCCCGTCCCCCATGCGCCCCCTCTGGGCGCCCTGCTCCGCCTGTACGCCGCGGGGACCGCCCTCACCTGTGAGCCGGTCGACCAGGGTCTCCTCAACCGCGGCTACCGGCTGTGCACCACCCGCGGCCGCTACTTCCTCAAGCACCACTTCGACCCGGACACCGCCGACCCGGCCGCCATCGAACGCCGGCACCGGGCCACCCAGCGCCTCGCCGACCTCGGCGTCCCGGTCGCCCCGCCGCTCGCGCACCGCGAGGGCCGCACGGTCGCCGTCATCGGCGGCCACGCCTACGCCCTGCACCCCTGGATCGACGGCAGGCACCGCGACGGCGGCCAGCTCACCCGCGGGGAGAGCGCACGCCTGGGGGCGCTCCTGGGCGCCGTACACGCCTGCCTGGAGCGGGTGATGCCCCCCAAGGGGCGCACCCGGCCCGCGACCGGCCCGCATCCCGTGGAGAGCGCCGACCCGGCCGACACCTTCGCGCTCATCGACGACCTGCTCGCCCATGTGCGCCGGCACCGGCCCGCCGACGCCTTCGACGAACTCGCCCGGCACCGGCTGCTGGAGCGCCGCGCGCTCCTGGAACAGCACACGGACCGGCGCCCGCCGCGCGGCGCCTCGGTCGGCTGGGTGCACGGCGACTTCCACCCGTTCAACCTGCTCTACAAGGACGACGACGCCCCCGCGGCCATCGTGGACTGGGACCGGCTCGGCGTGCAGCCGCGCGCGGAGGAGGCGGTACGCGCCGCCGTCATCTTCTTCGTACGGCCCGGCGGGACGCTGGACCTGCCGAAAGTACGTGCCTACGCGCGCGCGTACCGGCGCGCGGCCGGCGCCACGCCCTCGGAGCTGGCGGCGGCCGTGCACCGGGTGTGGTGGGAGCGGCTGAACGACTTCTGGATGCTGCGCTGGCACTACGAGCGCGGCGACACGCGCGCGGACCGGCAGTTCCCGGCCGCGTCGGCGCTGGCCGTGTGGTGGACGCGCGAGTACGACGCGGTGTGCGACGCGTTCGTGCGGTGAGCGGCCGGCGTCACCTCAGGGTGACGCCGGTCCGGTTCCCGCAGGTCCGCTTCAACCGGTGGTCTCGCCGGTGCTGCCGTCGGTGGTGGTGCCCACGGTGCTGCCGGCGTCTCCGGTGCCCGCGTCCGTACCGCCGTCGGCGGTACCGGCGTCCGTGCCGCCGTCGGCGGTGCCCGCGTCCGTACCGCCGTTCGCCGGGTCCGTGGGCTCCGACGGCGTGCTCTCCGGGGTCGACGGCTCGCTGCTCGGTGTCGAACTGGCCGACTGCGGCTGGCTGTACGACGGCGTGGAGGCCGGCGGCCAGCCGGAGCCGGTGCCCGTGCCCGTGCCGTTCTCCGTGGAGGGGTCCGAGGGCTCGTCCGTGCTGTCGTCGGACGGCGTCGGGGACGGTGACTTCTCCTTCGTGTTCTTGGAGTGCGTCGCCGTCGGCTTGGTGTCCTTCCCGTTGCCGCCCTTGTGGTCGTTCGCGCCGTTCACCGCCAGCGCGACGCCCGCCGCGATCGCGATGACCGCGAGCACGGCGAGGATCCACAGCTTCCCGCGGCCGCTGCCCTTGTTGCCGCTCCCCTCGAAACCGCCGTCGTCACCGCTGCCGTAGCCCGTCGGCAGGATCGGCTGGGGGATCTGCGTGGTACCGCCGCCGTCCCCGGGGTGCGGCATGACGCTCGTACCGGCGAAGCCGGCCGCCGGGGTGTGCCGGCCGTCGTGCGTCTCCACCGGGCCGGTGTTCCAGGTGCCGGTGTGGCCGCCCTGGTCGTAGAGCATCTGCAGACCGTACTGGACCAGGCCGCGCATCTCCTCGGCCGTCTGGAACCGGTCGTCGGGGTCCTTGGCGAGGGAGCGCATGACCAGGCCGTCCAGCTCCGGCGGGCAGCCCTCGGAGACCTCCGAGGGCGGCGTCGGGATGTCCTGGACGTGCTGGTAGACCACCGACAGCGGGGTCTCGCCGGTGAACGGGGGCCGCAGGGAGAGGAGTTCGTACAGCAGGCAGCCGGTCGCGTACAGGTCGGAGCGGTGGTCGACGGCCTTGCCGAGCGCCTGCTCCGGGGAGAGGTACTGCGGGGTGCCCATGACCATGCCGGTCTGCGTCATCGTCGTGGACGCGCCGTGCAGGGCGCGGGCGATGCCGAAGTCCATCACCTTGACGGCGCCGCTGTGGGTGATGATGACATTCGCCGGCTTGATGTCACGGTGCACGATGCCATGCTGATGCGAGTAGGCGAGCGCCTCCAGCACACCGGAGACGATGATCAGTGCCTGCTCGGGGCCCGGCGCCTCGGCGTTCATCAGCAGGTCGCGGATGGTGCGGCCCTCGACCAGCTCCATGACGATGTACGGCACGGACTGACCGCCCACGACGTCCTCGCCGGAGTCGTACACGGCGACGATCGCGTGGTGGTTGAGGCCGGCGACCGACTGTGCCTCGCGGGTGAAACGGGCCTTGGAGACGGGGTCCTCGGCCAGGTCCGCGCGCAGCAGCTTGACCGCGACCGTGCGGCCCAGGCGGACGTCCTCGGCCGCGAACACCTCGGCCATGCCGCCCCGGCCCAGCCGGTGCGTGAGCCGGTACCGGCCGTCGCCGACGAGCCCTCCGTTGCCCCACATCTCCGGCGCGTCTGACATGCCGCCGCCAGTCGCCTCGGGGTCGGACGGGCCCTGAGAGCGCTGCGTCTGTGCCATCAGTCCTCGCCGTCGTTTCTGCCCGCGGTGCGCGCGGTGTTGTTACGGTCTCCGTCGGCCACGCTACAGCCTCCGCGGGGGCCACCGGCTCGGAACGGGAACCGGAACCGACCCGAGACAGACCGGTCATGAAACCTCTAGCACGCGCTGTCGTGCAAATTCTGTGCGCCCGTCGTACGGCCCCTGTAACGCTTGCGCGACGCTTCCGGCGCGTACGGTCACGGAACGGGCACCGCGCTTGACGTGTCGGTGCCCTGGGGCAGACTTGGCCGGGAATGACACATTCGATCAAGGCCTGTTCGCCGGCTGACGGTGCCGGGCGGCCGGTGGGGGACGCGGAGAGATGAGCCAGGACGGCGCACAGGGCCGGTACGCGGGGCAGGCCCTGGCCGGGGGCCGCTACCAGCTGCGCGACTTGCTGGGCGAGGGCGGCATGGCCTCGGTCCACCTGGCGTACGACGCGGTGCTGGACCGCCAGGTCGCCATCAAGACGCTCCACACCGAGCTCGGCCGGGAGCAGGCCTTCCGCGAGCGCTTCCGCCGTGAGGCGCAGGCCGTGGCCAAGCTCACGCACACCAACATCGTCTCCGTCTTCGACACGGGCGAGGACGACCTGAACGGCGTGGCGATGCCGTACATCGTCATGGAGTACGTCGAGGGCCGGCCGCTGGGCTCGGTCCTGGAGGAGGACATCCGGCAGTTCGGCGCGATGCCCGCCGACAAGGCGCTGAAGGTCACCGCCGACGTGCTCGCTGCCCTGGAGATCAGCCACGAGATGGGGCTGGTCCACCGCGACATCAAGCCGGGCAACGTGATGGTGACCAAGCGCGGCGTGGTCAAGGTGATGGACTTCGGCATCGCCCGCGCCATGCAGTCCGGCGTCACCTCCATGACCCAGACCGGCATGGTCGTCGGCACCCCGCAGTACCTCTCGCCCGAGCAGGCCCTCGGTCGCGGGGTGGACGCCCGTTCCGACCTGTACTCGGTCGGCATCATGCTGTTCCAGCTGGTGACCGGGCGGCTGCCGTTCGACGCGGACTCGCCGCTGGCGATCGCGTACGCGCACGTGCAGGAGGAGCCGGTGGCGCCCTCCTCGGTCAACCGTGCGCTGCCGCCCGCGGTGGACGCGCTGGTCGCCCGTGCGCTGAAGAAGAACCCGAACGAGCGCTTCCCGACCGCCGAGTCCATGCGCGCCGAGTGCCTGCGCGTCGCGGCCTCCTTCCAGGCGGCCCCGCCGAGCATCGTGCCGGGCACCGGTCCGACGCAGAGCGGCTCGGGCGTCGGTTCCGCGGTGTTCCCGCCGGTCGACCGTGCGACCCCGGCGCCGCACGGGCAGGTCCAGACGCCGTACCAGCCGGCGCCGGCCCCCACTCCGGCTCCGAACCCGTACGGCCACCCGGCGCCCGCGGCCTACGGCTACCCGCAGCAGGGCGGCTACCAGACGCCTCCGGTGGGCTACGGCCCGCAGGCCGGCGCGCCGACCCCGCCGCCGTACACGATGGCGCCGCAGGCCGCGGGGCCGCCGGCCGGACCGGCCGGCGGCCGGAAGAAGCGGCCGGTGGTCATCGGTTCGGTCGCGGTGGCGGCCGTCGTGGCCGTCGGGGTGATCGTCGCGCTGGTGGTGAAGAACACCGGAGAGGACGCCAAGGCCGACAGCGGCAAAGCGAGCGCCTCGGCCTCCGCGTCCCACCGGGCGGGCTACCGCCCACCGGACCCCAGCCGGCGGATCGACACGAGCAAGTGCACCGATCCGCAGGAGTCGTGGAAGGACCCGAAGAAGATCGAGCTGCCCGACTTCCGCTACAAGGACATCGACTCCGTGAAGGCGTGTCTGCAGGCCGCGGGCTGGAAGTGGGACATCAAGCACCAGGACGACAACACCTGGGGCGACGGCACCGTCCTGAACCAGTTCCCCGCCCAGGACACCGACGTCGACCCGGACGACCTGGACATCGAACTGAGCGTGTCCACGGGCAACCCACCGCAGTGACCCGCACCGGGGCGCAGCCCCGGGCCGGTGGACCGGGAACGAGTCGGGCCCGGCGGTGATCCGCCGGGCCCTCCGTGTGTCGTCGGCCGGTGGCTTACAGGTACGGCCCGCCCGAGCGACCGCCCGTGTGGTGGTCGTCGCCGCCCTCGTGGCCGGTCATGCCCGGCGGGAGCGCGCGACGCATCTGCTCCAACTGGGCCCGCGCGGCCATCTGCTGGGCGAACAGCGTGGTCTGGATCCCGTGGAAGAGGCCCTCCAGCCACCCGACCAACTGTGCCTGTGCGATCCGCAGTTCCGCGTCGCTCGGGGTGGCGTCGTCGGTGAACGGCAGGGAGAGTCGCTCCAGTTCCTCGACCAGCTCGGGGGCCAGACCGTCCTCCAGCTCCTTCACCGAGCTGGCGTGGATCTCCTTCAGCCGTACCCGGCTGGCCTCGTCGAGGGGAGCGGCGCGCACCTCCTCCAGCAGCTGCTTGATCATGCTGCCGATCCGCATGACCTTGGCCGGCTGTTCCACCTGCTCCGTCACCGGGGTCTCACGGGAGTCCTCGTCCCCGCCACCGCCGCCGCCGAGCGCCATCCCGTCCTGGCCCACGACGAGGATCTGGGGATTCTCCAGCGACCGTTCGTTCCTCGGCATCTCCATGCCGCCATTCTCTCGCACGCCAACACCTCATCACCGTCCTGCCCCCTCATGGGACTGATCCACCGTTTAGACCCGACGGAGCAATCCGGAATGCCCTTTCAACCATGGAATGTGAGGCTTGTTCCCGTCGGTTTTCCATAGGTCACGACAACCTGGGCTCCGGGAGGTCACCGACGTGACTCCACGCCTGCGATGCACGCTCCGCCGGCTCCGGCCGCTGGTCGTCCTCACGGCGGCGGCACTGCCGGCGTACGGCACCGCCGTCGCGTACGGCGGTACGCCCGTCCGCGCCGCCTCCGTCCGCCTCTCCGTCACGGGGCACCGCGAGGAGCTGCGGTCCGCGGAGGACACCGCCCGCGAGGCCGCGGCCGCGCGGCACAGCACTGACGACCGCGGCCACCCGGAGCAGGGACCGCCGGGCCGCGACGGCCCGGCCGGGGCGCATGCCGGCCCGGTTCCCTCCGCGCACCAGGACGCGCCCGCCGCCGTCCCCCGGCCGTCCGACTCCGCCTCGGCGTCCGTCCATCCCTATCGCCGGCTCGCCTCCGTCGAACCGTCCCGGGCGGGCAGCCGGGCCGGTGAGGGGCGGATGCGGCCGGGCCGGCCGGACGGGCCCGCGACCGAGGTGGAGGGCGACGACGACCCTCCGCTCGCCACCCCCGTCGCGCAGCCGGAAGACCAGGAGGAGCAGGCGGAACCCGAGCAGGCGGAGACGGCACAGATACCGAGCGCCTCCTCGTCTCCGCAGGAGGCCGGTTCCGCCCCGGCCGGGCGCCCGGAGCAGCCCGTCCGGCAGGCGGCCCCGCAGGGCGAGGCCGCCACCGAGCCGGTCCTGCGACTCCTGCCGCTGGGCAGCGGCCTGGTCCTCATCGGACTGGGGCTGGGCCTGGCCCTGCTGGGTCTGCGACTGCGCCGGAACTGACCGGCACCGCCCCCGCCGCTACGGCACGACCAGCAGCACCTTGCCGATGTGGCCGCTCTCCTCCACCAGCCGGTGCGCCTCGGCCGCCTCCGGCATCGGCACCTCGCGGTCCACGACCGGGCGGACGTGCCCGGCGGCGAGCAGGGGCCACACGTGCTCGCGTACGGCGGCGACGATGGCCGCCTTCTCGTCCAGCGGCCGGGCGCGCAGCGAGGTCGCGCTGATCGCGGCACGCTTGGCGAGCAGCGTGCCGATGTTCAGCTCGGCCTTCACCCCGCCCTGCATGCCGATGATCGCGAGACGTCCGTTGACGGCGAGGGCCTGGACGTTGCGGTCCAGGTACTTGGCGCCCATGTTGTCGAGGATGACGTCGGCTCCTGCGCCGCCGGTGGCCTGCCGGATCTCGGCGACGAAGTCCTGCTCGCGGTAGTTGATGAGCACGTCCGCGCCCAGCTCGGCGCAGCGGTCCAGCTTCTCCTTGGTGCCGGCGGTCACCGCGACCTTGGCGCCGACGGCCTTGGCCAGCTGGATCGCCATGGTGCCGATCCCGCTGGAACCGCCGTGCACCAGCAGCGTCTCGCCGGGGCGCAGGTGGGCGACCATGAACACGTTGGACCAGACGGTGGAGACGACCTCGGGCAGTGCCGCAGCCCGGGTCAGGTCGACGCCCTCGGGCACGGGCAGCAGCTGCCCGGCCGGTACGGCGACCTTCTCGGCGTAGCCGCCGCCCGCGAGCAGTGCGCACACCGGGTCGCCGACGGCCCAGCCGGAGACGCCGGGGCCGAGCGCGGCGATCCTGCCGGAGCACTCCAGGCCGGGGTAGGGGGAGGCGCCGGGCGGCGGATCGTAGAAGCCCTGACGCTGCAGGATGTCGGCGCGGTTGACGGCGCTGGCCACCACCTCGACCAGCACCTCGCCCTCGCCGGGCACCGGATCGGGGACCTCGTCCCACACCAGCGCCTCGGGATCACCAGGTTCGGGAATCGTGATCGCATGCATGCCGGTGACGCTACTCCCGGAGGGCGGCTCACCCGCCGGGCAGGGGGTGGGTGTCGAGGGTGACCTGGGCGCCGGGGGCGGCGCGGACGACGGGATGTTCGCCCGCCCGGCGGGCGATGGCCCCATGGCACGGACGTTTCACGTGAAACACACCCCGATCCCGGCGGTCGCCCACGGCAGGTCCAGCAGCTCCGTCTCCTCGCCCTGCCGGGCCCCTCCCGGGGGTACGACGGCCAGCGCGTCGGCGGCGGCGATGCCCCGGAGCATGGCCGGGCCGTTGTAGTGCAGCGGCACCGCATGGTCGCCGCGCAGCACCACGGGGATGAGCCGGGTGTCGTGCGGGTGTCCCTGCGCCGCGTCCCGGAGCGGCAGGGTGTACGGCTCGGGCGCGGGGTGGGCGGCGAGGGTCCGCAGCAGCGGTTCGGCGAGGGTGAGCAGCCCGGAGACGGCCGCCAGCGGGTTGCCGGGCAGGCCTACGAGGTGCTGGTGGTCCTTGGTCCGGGCCAGCAGCATGGGGTGGCCGGGGCGCACCTTGACGCCGTCGACGAGGAGATCCGCGCCGACGCGGTCCAGGACCGGGTGGACGTGGTCGACCGGTCCGGACGCGGTGCCGCCCGTGGTGATGATGAGGTCGGCCGCGGAGCGGGTGACGGCCTTGTGGAGCGCCCGGGCGTCGTCGCCGATCCGGTGTACGGCGATGACGTCGGCGCCGAGCGCGCGCAGCCACGGCGGCAGCATGGGGCCGAGGGCATCCCTGATCAGCCCGTCGTGCGGCAGCCCCTCGGTCAGCAACTCGTCGCCCAGGATCAGGACTTCGGCGCGGGGCCGGGGCACGACGGTGACCGTGTCGTAGCCGGCCGCCGCGGCCAGGCCCAGGACGGCGGGGGTGACCAGGGTGCCGACGGGCAGCAACTGGTCCCCGCTGCGGCACTCCTGGCCGCGGGGGCGGATGTCCTGGCCGTGGTGCATCTCCCGGGTGGTGTGCAGACGGCCCTGGGCGTCGATCCGGCCGTGCTCGGTGCGCAGCACGGCGGTGGTGTCGGTGGGGATACGGGCGCCGGTGGCGATACGGACCGCCTCACCGTCGGTGAGCGGCTCCGGCTGCGCGTGCCCGGCGAGCACGCCCTCCTCCCGCACCTGCCAGGGGCCGGGTCCGGCGACAGCCCAGCCGTCCATCGCGGAGGTGTCGAAGGAGGGCAGGTCGGTGAGCGCGTCGAGCGGCGCGGCCAGGGCCAGTCCGAGGGCCTCGCCGAGCGGCACGGAGACGGGGGCCCGCCGGGCACGGGAGCGCGCGGCGCGGGCAGCGATCTCGCGGGCCCGGGGCCAGGGGGTGGCCCGGTGCCGTTCGGCGGGCCGCTCGCCGGGCTTCCGGGCGGCCCGGTCGGACGTCCGTCCCGTGCTGCCGTCGTGCGGGCCGTCGTCCCGGGTCTCCTTGTGGGCATCCCTCACCAGCGCCAGCGCCTCCTCGACATCGAGGTCGTCGGTGTCTTCGGCGGGCGCCTCGGCCCGGATGCCGGGGGCGGTCATCCGGCGTCCGGGGCGCTCGGGCCCCCGCTGCTCCCGTCCGTGCCCCCGTCGCTCTCCTCCGCCCAGCGCAGCGCCAGCGCGGCGGCCCTGCGGGCGGCCTCGGCGACGGCCTCGGGGCCGCCCTCGCCCTGGGCCGCGGCATAGCCGACGAGGAAGGTGGTCAGCGGGGCCGCGGGGCGGGCCACACCGTGTGCGGCGTCCCGGGCCAGGTCGAGCAGGACGCCGGTGTCGACGTCCAGGTCGATGCCCAGCTCGTCCTTGACTGCGGAGATCCATTCATCCAACACGTGCCCATGCTCCCTGATCCGTGCCCTGGCGTCGGCGATGTCGTCCCAGGTGTCGCAGTCGAAGGACGCGAGCGGGTCCGGGACGCGGGTGAGGCGGAGGGCACCCGTCAGCCGGCGCAGGGGCAGCCCGGTGAGACCGCCGTGCGCGGTGGCGAGGGCGGCCAGCTCGCGGCGCAGGGCGGCGGTGCGGTAGGCGGCCACGAGCGGCTGGTCGCGGCCGTCGGCGTCGGTGAGCAGCACACCGTCCGCACCGGTGTCCCGAAGGACGGTCAGCAGGCGCGACAGCGTGGACTCTTCGAGGAAGGGCAGGTCGGCGGAGAGGACGACGGTGTACGCGGCCGCGGTGAGGCGCAGGCCGGCCTCCAGCGCGGCGACCGGTCCGCCACCGGGCGGCTCCTCGCGCGCCCAGCGCACCGGGCGGGCGGTGGGCCGGGGCGCGGCCACGACGACGGTCGTCCGGGCGTCCGCGCAGGCCGCGAGCACCCGGTCGAGCAGCGTGCGGCCCCCGACCCGGACGGCGGGCTTGTCGGCCCCGCCGAGCCGGCGGGCGGCACCGCCGGCCAGCACGACGGCGTCGTACGGCTCGGCGGGCCCGGCGGGGGCGTTGTCGGTCACCCCCCGAGTATGTCCTGCCCCGTTCTCCTTCCGGACCTGGCGTAGGTCACACGGTGCGCACGATGATCTCGCAGCGGGCGCCGGTCGTCGCCAGGGTGCTTCACAGAGTGCGCAGCAGCACCGCCGGCTGTTCCACGCAGTCCGCCACGTAGCGCAGGAAGCCGCCCGCCGTGCCACCGTCGCACACCCGGTGGTCGAAGGTGAGCGAGAGCTGGACGACCTGGCGGACGGCCAGCTCGCCCTCGTGCACCCACGGCTTGGGCACGATGCGGCCGACGCCGAGCATGGCCGCCTCGGGGTGGTTGATGATCGGGGTGGAGCCGTCGACGCCGAAGACGCCGTAGTTGTTCAGCGTGAAGGTGCCGCCCGTGAGTTCCCCTGGCGTGAGCGTGCCCGCGCGGGCGGCCTCGGTGAGCCGGGCGAACTCGGCGGTCAGGGACTCGGCGTCGCGCGCGTGGGCGTCCCGGACGACCGGCACGACGAGGCCGCGTTCGGTCTGGGCGGCGAACCCGAGGTGGACGTGGTCGAGCCGGACGACCTCGCGGGCCTCGGTGTCGACGTAGGAGTTCAGCTCGGGGAACCGGGCCAGGGCGGCCGTGCAGACACGGGCGAGCAGCGCGAGCAGGGAGATCTTCGGGCCGCCGGCCGCGTTCATCGCCGTCCGCGCGCGCATCAGTTCCGTCGCGTCGGCGTCGACCCAGCAGGTGGCGTCCGGGATCTCCCGGCGGCTGCGGGAGAGCTTGTCGGCGACCGCACCGCGGACACCCTTGAGCGGGATCCGCACACCGGCCCCGGCCCGGGGTGCCGGCGCAGGGGTCTGTACCGCCGGTTCCTCGGCCGTGCTCGTCTTCGCGGCCTGCGCCCGCAGCGCGTTCTCGACGTCGGCGCGCAGGATGAGTCCGTCCGGCCCGGAGCCGGCCAGCTGCCGCAGGTCGACGCCGTTGTCCCGGGCGAGCTTGCGCACGAGCGGGGAGATCACGGGGACCGGTCCCTCGGCGGGCGCGGGCACCGGCGCCGGCACGGAGGCGGGCGCGGGCACGGGCGTGGAGACGGGCGCGGGGGGTGCCACCGGAGCGGTCCCGGGCCGCAGCGCCTGCCCGTCGACGCCGGCCGTGCCTGTCCGTACCCTCCGCCTGCGGGCCGCCGGGGCCTGGGTGCCGTAGCCCACCAGGACGTTGCCGGAGCCCTCCGGCTCAGCCGCCGGTTCGCCGACGGCGACCGTCAGCAGCGGGGCGCCGACGGGCAGTTCGGTGCCCTCCTCGCCGAAGCGTGCGGTGACCACGCCGCCGTAGGGGCAGGGCACCTCGACCATCGCCTTGGCCGTCTCCACCTCGACCACCGGCTGGTCGACGGCGACCACGTCGCCGACCTTGACCAGCCAGCGGACGATCTCCGCCTCGGTGAGCCCCTCGCCGAGGTCGGGCAGCTTGAACTCCAGCACCTGAGCCATCAGCCCTCGGCCTCCCACTGCAGCCGGGCCACGGCGTCCAGGATGCGGTCGACGCCGGGCAGGTGGTGCCGCTCCAGCATGGGCGGCGGGTACGGGATGTCGAAGCCGGCCACGCGCAGCACCGGCGCCTCCAGGTGGTGGAAGCAGCGCTCGGTGATGCGGGCCGCGATCTCGCCGCCCGGCCCGCCGAAGCCGGTGGACTCGTGGACGACGACGGCGCGGCCGGTGCGCCGGACGGCCGCGCAGACCGTCTCGTCGTCGAACGGCACGAGGGAGCGCAGGTCGACGACCTCCAGGTCCCAGCCCTCGGCCCGGGCGGCCTCGGCGGCTTCCAGGCAGACCGGCAGCGAGGGGCCGTAGGTGATGAGCGTGGCGGTGCTGCCGGGCCGGCGCACCACCGCGCGGCCGATGGGCTCGACGTCCGTCGGCTGCTCGGGGTTCCAGGTGTCCTTCGACCAGTACAGCCGCTTGGGTTCGAGGAAGACGACCGGGTCGTCCGAGGCGATGGCCTGGCGCAGCAGTCCGTAGGCGTCGGCGACGGTGGCCGGGGTGACGACGTGCAGACCCGGCGTCGCCATGTAGTAGGCCTCGGAGGAGTCGCTGTGGTGCTCGACGCCGCCGATGCCGCCGCCGTAGGGGACGCGGACGGTGATCGGCAGGGGCATCCGGCCCCGCGTGCGGTTGCGCATCCGGGAGACATGGCTGATCAGCTGCTCGAACGCCGGGTAGGCGAAGGCGTCGAACTGCATCTCCACCACCGGCCGCAGGCCGTACATGGCCATGCCGACGGCGGTGCCGAGGATGCCGGCCTCGGCGAGCGGAGTGTCGGTGCAGCGGTCCTCGCCGAACTCCTTGGCGAGGCCGTCGGTGACGCGGAAGACCCCGCCGAGGGTGCCGACGTCCTCACCCATGACGTGCACAGTGGGATCGGCGGCCATCGCGTCGCGCATCGCGCGCGTGAGGGCCTGCGCCATGGTGGCGGGCTTGACGGCGACGGTGGTCATCGGGCGCCGCCTTCCTGCTCGCCGTGCTGCTCCTGCTCGGCCTCCAGCTCGGCCCGCAGCAGGGCCCGCTGTTCGCGCAGCTGCGCCGTGGTCTCGGCGTAGACGTGGTCGAAGAGGTCCATGGGGTCGAGTTCGGGGTCCTGGTTCATGCGGTCCCGCAGTTCGGCGGCCATCGTCTCGGCGTCCTGCCGGGCGGCCTCGATCCCGGCCTCGTCGAGCAGTCCTCGGGTGGTGAGTTCGCGTTCCAGCAGCTGGACCGGGTCGTGGGCGCGCCAGGCGGCGACCTCGGCGTCCTCGCGGTAGCGGGTGGCGTCGTCGGCGTTGGTGTGGGCGTCGATGCGGTACGTCACCGCCTCCACCAGGGTCGGCCCGCCGCCCGCGCGCGCGTGCCGTACGGCGTCGCTCAGGACCTCGTGCACGGCCACGGCGTCGTTGCCGTCGACCAGCCGGCCGGGCATGCCGTACCCGACGGCCTTGTGGGCCAGGGAGGGCGCGGCGGTCTGCTTGGCGAGCGGGACGGAGATGGCGAAGCCGTTGTTCTGCACCAGGAAGACGACCGGCGCCTGCCAGACGGCGGCGAAGTTCAGCGCCTCGTGGAAGTCACCCTCGCTGGTGCCGCCGTCGCCGACCATGGCGAGCGTGACCACGTCGTCGCCCTTGAGGCGGGCGGCGTGGGCGAGGCCGACCGCGTGCGGCAGCTGGGTGGCGAGCGGGGTGCTGAGCGGGGCCACCCGGTGGGCGTAGGGGTCGTAGCCGCTGTGCCAGTCGCCGCGCAGCAGGGTGAGCGCCTCGGCGGGGTCCACGCCCCGGGCGACGACGGCGAGCGTGTCGCGGTAGCTGGGGAAGAGCCAGTCGCGCTCCTCCAGGGCCAGGGCGGCGGCGACCTCACAGGCCTCCTGGCCGGTGCTGGACGGGTAGACGGCGAGCCTGCCCTGCTTGGTCAGGGCGGTGGCCTGCGTGTTGTAGCGGCGGCCGCGCACCAGCTGGGCGTACAGCCGGCGCAGCAGGCCGGGGTCGGCCTTGCCGGCCGCCTCGGTCCCGAGGACGCGGTAGGGCTCGGCGTCGGGCAGCAGCGGCGCGGGGTCCATACGGGGCTGCCAGGCGGGCGGCGGCGATGGCCGGTACGCGCCCCGCTGCTCCAGAACCGTCATGACGGCACCTCCTCGTGGGAGCGGCTACGGGAGGCGTGTCGGCTGTGACCCGCCTCACCAACCGATTGTTCGGTCGCCGGCACATTTTGGCTACAGGCACCTCAAGGCTGTGGACAAACGGTTCTCCACAGCCTGGAATGAACGCAGGGCGTCCACGGCGAGGAAGCAGGGGGACATGGGACCTGAACAAATGGCCGACGGGCCGCAGGACGGCGTCGTGCTTCCGCCGCCGCGCCCGCTGGACGCCATCGATCAGGACATCCTGCGGATCCTCCAGGCGGACGGCCGCGCCTCGATACGGTCGGTCGCCGAGCGCGTCCACGTCTCGCGCGCCAACGCCTACGCGCGCATCAACCGGCTCGTCGAGGACGGGGTGATCCGGGGCTTCAGCGCGCGCGTGGACCACGAACGGGCCGGTCACGGCACGTCTGCGTACATCACGCTGAAGATCGTCCAGAACAGCTGGCGCACGGTCCGCGAGCAGCTCAGGCAGCTGCCCGGCGCCTCCCACATCGCACTGGTGGGCGGCGACTTCGACGTGCTGCTGCTGGTGCACACGCCCGACAACAGGGCGCTGCGCGAGCTGGTGCTCACCCGGCTCCAGGCGATCCCCGAGGTGCTCAGCACCCGTACGCTGCTGGTGTTCGAGGAGGAGGACCTGGAGCCGGAGACCTGAGGGCCAGGCGGCCGGGGTCAGCCGTGGCGCAGGCCCGAGAAGACCAGCCGGACCACGGCCTCGGCCACCTCCCGGTCGCTCGCGCCCCGCACGTCCGGCCGGTACCACTCCACGATGGAGTTGATCATCCCGAAGACCAGCCGGGTGGCCAGCCGGACCTCCACGTCGCCGCGTACGTCCCCGTCGGCCGCCGCCGCCTTCAGCAGTTCGGCGACCCGGTGGTCGAAGTCGCGGCGCCGCTCCAGCGCCCACCGCTCGGTCTCGGTGTTGCCCCGCACGCGCAGCAACAGCGTCACGTAGGGCAGCTCGGCTATGAGCACCTCGACCATGCGGCGCACCACGTGCTCCAGCCGGTCGGCGGGCCGCCCCGCGCGCGCGTGCTCCTCGTCCAGGATGGCGAACAGCCCGTCCAGGGCGCGGCTGACGGCTCGCCGGAGCAGCTCCTCCTTGCCGCTGACGTGGTGGTAGATCGACGACTTGGAGATGCCGGCCGCCCTGGACAGGTGCTCCATGGAGGTGCCGTCGTAGCCGCGTTCGTTGAAGACGCGCACGGCGACGGAGAGCAGCGTCTCGGGGGTGTAGGTGTCCCGTCGGGGCGTGGTCATTGCGTGCCCTCCCGCCGGTCGTCGGCATAGGCGTGACGGTAGAGCGCGAGGGAGGGCGCGTAGCGTCCGGAAGGGTCGCGCTCGTGCATCTCGTCCAGGACGTCGAAGGCGAAGTCGCGGCCGAGCCTGCGGTCCCATTCGAAGGGGCCGAGCGGGTAGTTGACCCCCAGGCGCATCGCCGTGTCGATGTCCTCCTCGGTGGCCACACCCTTGGCGACGGCGTCGTAGGCGAGGTCGATGATCCGGGCGACGGTGCGCGCGACGATCATGCCCGGGACGTCACCGATGACGCTGACCTTCTTGCCGAGCGCCTGGAAGAGCCCGGTGGCCTCGGCGAGGGTCCGCGGTGAGGTGTCCTGGGAGGCGGACAGGGCGATCCGGGTGGCCGTGCGGTAGTCCAGGGCGAGGTCGAAGTAGACCACGTCCCCGAACTCCGTGGAGGTCTGCCCGTCGGCGAGCACCAGGTTGCCACCGCCGGGCAGCACCAGGCGGGTGCCGTGGTTCTCGTCCTCCTGGCGAACCTGGATGCCCGCGTCCCGGATCAGTGTGAGCAGTTCGGCTGCCGGTCCCAGGCCGCCCTCGGCGACGACGTGGGCGGGCGGCTTCTCCTGGTCGGCGGTGTGCGGCTCCGGCCGCTCGGCGCCCTCGGCGTAGTCGTACCAGCCGCGCCCGCTCTTGCGGCCGAGCCGGCCCGACTCCACCAGCCGGCGCTGGGCCAGGGAGGGGGTGAACCGCACGTCCTGGAAGAAGGACTGCCACACCGAGTGGGTGACGGACTCGTTGACGTCCTGGCCGATCAGGTCGGTCAGCTCGAAGGCGCCCATCCTGAAGCCGCCCGACTCGCGCAGGACCGCGTCGATGGTGGCCGGGTCGGCCGCCTGGGACTCGTGGACGGCGAACGCCTCGGCGTAGAACGGCCGGGCGATGCGGTTGACGATGAACCCGGGGGTGTCCGCGCAGGCCACCGGGGTCTTGCCCCAGGCGCGGGCGGTCTCGTACGCGCGCGTGGCCGACGTGACGTCGGTGGCGAAACCGGAGACCACCTCCACCAGCGGCAGCAGCGGCGCCGGGTTGAAGAAGTGCAGGCCGACGAAGCGGCCCGGACGGCGCAGCGCGCCGCCGATCGCCGTCACCGACAGCGAGGAGGTGTTGGTGGCGAGCAGGCAGTCGTCGGCGACGATCTCCTCCAGCTCGCCGAAGAGCTGCTGTTTGACGTCCAGCCGCTCCAGGACCGCCTCCACGACCAGGGCGCAGTCGGCCAGCTCCGCGAGGCTGTCCGCGGGCTTCAGGCGGGCGCGGGCCGCGTCCCGGTCGGCGCCGGTGAGCCGGTCCTTCTCCACCAGCCGGTCGAGCCGGGCACCGATCGCTTCGGCCGCGTCCCGGGCCCGCCCGGGCACGGCGTCGTACAGCCGTACGGGGTGGCCGGCGACCAGCGCGACCTGGGCGATTCCCTGGCCCATGGTGCCGGTGCCGACGACGGCCACGGGGCTGCTGAGGTCGAGTGCTGTCATGTGCGCGATCCTCCCGCACGGGGTTTTCCACAGATGCGGCGGACCCCCTTGAACCGACCGATCGTTCGGTTACTCTAGCTCTGACCGTCCCATCCCGCTGCTCTTTCTGCCAGGTCCCGAACTCGACGAAGAGTTCTCCAGACGAGGAGTTGGTCCCGCATGGCCGCCGAACTGACCGCCCACGAGCTGATCGAGAAGCACCGGCCCACGCTCGACCAGGCCCTGGAAGCGATCCGCACCCGCGCGTACTGGTCCCCGCACCCCGAGCACCCCAAGGCGTACGGCGCGGACGGCAGCCTGGACGCGGCGGCGGGCAAGGCCGCCTTCGACGCCCTGCTGGGCACCCGCCTGGACCTGGGCCAGCCCGGCACGGACGACTGGGTGGGCGGCGAGGTCTCGCCGTACGGCATCGAGCTGGGCGTGACGTACCCGCACGCGGACCTCGACGTGCTGCTGCCGGCCATGCGGGCCGGGCAGCGGGCCTGGCGGGACGCCGGGCCCGAGGTCCGCGCGGTGGTCTGTGTGGAGATCCTCAAGCGGATCAGCGACCGGACGCACGAGTTCGCGCACGCCGTCATGCACACCAGCGGCCAGGCGTTCATGATGGCGTTCCAGGCCGGCGGCCCGCACGCCCAGGACCGCGGTCTGGAGGCGGTGGCGTACGCGTACGCGGAACAGGTCCGCACCCCCGGCACGGCCGAGTGGACCAAGCCGCAGGGCAAGCGCGACCCGCTGGCGCTGACCAAGGCCTTCACACCGGTCCCGCGCGGGACCGCCCTGGTCATCGGCTGCAACACCTTCCCGACCTGGAACGGCTACCCGGGCCTGTTCGCCTCCCTGGCCACCGGCAACGCGGTCCTGGTCAAGCCGCACCCGCGCGCGGTGCTGCCGCTCGCGCTGACCGTCCAGGTCGCCCGGGACGTGCTGGCCGGGGCGGGGTTCGACCCGAACCTGGTCGCGCTGGCCACCGAGCGCCCCGGCGAGGGCATCGCCAAGACCCTCGCCACCCGCCCCGAGATCAGGATCATCGACTACACCGGGTCCACGTCCTTCGGCGACTGGCTGGAGGCCAACGCCCGCCAGGCGCAGGTCTACACGGAGAAGGCCGGCGTCAACACGGTGATCGTGCACTCCACGGACGACTACCAGGGCATGCTGTCCAACCTGGCGTTCTCGCTGTCCCTGTACAGCGGCCAGATGTGCACCACCCCGCAGAACCTGCTCATCCCCCGCGACGGCATCGCCACCGACCAGGGCCCCAAGACCTTCGACGAGGTCACCGCCGACCTCGCCCGCGCGGTCGACGGCCTGCTCGGCGACGACGCGCGCGCGAACGCCCTGCTCGGCGCCATCGTCAACCCGGACGTCAAGGCCCGTCTGGAGGCCGCGGCGGGCCTCGGCGAGGTCGCCCTCGCCTCCCGTGAGATCGCCAATCCGGAGTTCCCGGGCGCGGTGGTCCGCACGCCCGTCATCGTCAAGCTGGACGGCGCCAAGCCGGACGACGAGGCCGCGTACATGAGCGAGTGCTTCGGCCCCGTCTCCTTCGCCGTCGCGGTCGACTCGGTGACGGACGCGGTGGAGCTGCTGCGCCGCACCGTCCGGGAGAAGGGCGCGATGACGGTCGGCGCGTACACCACGGACGCCGAGACCGAGGAGGCGATCCAGGAGGTGTGCCTGGAGGAGGCCGCCCAGCTGTCGCTCAACCTGACCGGCGGGGTGTACGTGAACCAGACGGCCGCCTTCTCCGACTTCCACGGCTCGGGCGGCAACCCGGCGGCCAACGCGGCCCTGTGCGACGCCGCCTTCGTGGCGAACCGCTTCCGGGTGGTCGAGGTCCGCCGGGAGGCCTAGGCCGGGAAGGCGGCGCCGGTCGCGCTCCAGTGGTACAGCGTCATCGCCACGCTGGTGGCGAGGTTGTAGCTGGAGACCTGGGGCCGCATCGGGAGGCGCAGCAGATGGTCGGCTCGGGCGCGCAGTTCCGGTGACAGGCCGGTGCGTTCCGAGCCGAAGGCCAGCACGGCGTCGTCGGGCAGCTTGGTCCCGCGGATGTCCTCACCCTCCGGGTCGAGGGCGAACAGCGGGCCGGCGGGCAGCTCGTCGACGCCGAGCCGCTCCACGGCGGTCGCGAAGTGCAGGCCCGCGCCGCCCCGGAGCACCGTGGGATGCCAGGGGTCGAGGGTGCCGGTGGTGACCACACCGGTCGCCCCGAAACCGGCGGCCAGCCGGATCACGGCGCCCGCGTTGCCGAGGTTGCGGGGGTGGTCCAGGACCACGACGGGCGCGGTGCGGGGCGTACGGGCGAGCGCCCGCAGGTTGGCCTCGCGGGACGGCCGTAGCGCGAGGGCGGCCACGCCGGTCGGATGGGGGCGCGGCACGAGCGAGGCGTACGCCGGCTCGGACACCTCCGTCAGAAGGGTGTCCAGCAGGTCGCGGACGTCCCCGGCCAGTTCCCCGGCGAGGGCGAGCGCGGCCTTCCGGTCGGTGGTGACCGCGACCGGCACCTCGGCGCCGAAGCGCAGCGCGTGCTTCAGCGCGTGGAAGCCGTCGAGCAGCACGGCGGTGTCCGCGTGCTCGCGCCAGCGGCTCAGCGGGTCGCTCATGCGGTGAACCCTACGCGGTCCGCCGTGTTCTCCTCGGGGGAGCGCGGGGCCGGGACCGTACGGCCGATCCGCCGGACGATCCGCCCCCGCGCGCGTCCGGCCACGTCGTCCAGCCGGCGCAGGAAGGCCGTCGGCAGGAACACCGCGTCCGCGGTGATCATCGCCAGCGAGAAGAACGGCAGGCCGAGGACGACCGCGATCACCGCGTGCTCGGTCATCATCAGCACCAGCAGGACGTTCTTGGCCCGCCGGTTGAGCAGCGTGAACGGGAAGGCGATCTGCACCATGACCGTCCCGTAGGCCACGATCATCATGATCGTGCCGCTGGACGACATCAGGTCGGCCAGGCCGGGCCAGGGCGAGAAGTAGTCCAGGTGGAGCGGGTAGTAGACAGCGGTGCCGTCCTGCCAGCGCGAGCCCTGGATCTTGTACCAGCCGGCCGTGGCGTAGATCAGGCAGGCCTCCGCCATGATCACGGCCAGGGCTCCGTTGTGCAGCACGTTGGCGACGACGTCCAGCAGGATCCGCGGCTGCTCCCAGGCCTCCCGTCGGCCGACGGCCCACCACAGGCCGAGCCCGGCCCAGGCCGTCCACAGCAGCGCCGGGATCAGCCAGCCGTTGTCGAACCTGCCGGTCAGCGTCGCCGTGCCGAGCGCGAGACCCAGCACGACCCACAGCACCGGTCCCACCCGGTCGGCGGGCACCCGCTCCCCGCGCGCGCGTGCCGCCTCGCCGTGGGCCGCGCGCCGCGCGTCGAGGGACCACACCTGTCCGCAGCGCGTGAACACCAGGTAGAAGGCCATCAGGTGCAGCACGTTGTCGCCGCCGTCGCCGATGAACACACTGCGGTTCTGCAGCGACAGCACGCCCACCATGAACAGCACGGACGCGGTCCGGGTACGCCAGCCGAGCAGCAGGGCCGCGCTCGCGAGGATGGCCAGCGCGTAGCAGCACTCGAACCAGAGCTGCCCGTCGGACCACAGCAGCGCCGTGAAGGCGTGGTTGTCGGCGGTCAGCTGCTTGGCGAGGTTCCAGCCCCAGGGCCCGGAGGGGCCGTACAGCTCCTGGCGGTGCGGGAACTCGCGCAGCAGGAACAGCAGCCAGGTCCCGGCGAAGCCGATCCGGACCAAGGCGCTCTGGTACGGGCCGAGGGCCGCCTCGGTGACCCGGGCGACACCACGCGACAGCATCAGGGAGAGACGGTTCACCGCACGCCTCCCGCGGCCTCGTCGGACGTCAGGGACCACCAGGGCAGCAGGCGGTAGGCGGGCTTGTCGGACACCCGCTCACGGCTCCACGGCGGCGGCTGCACATTGGTGGTGCTGGAACGGATCTGCACGCGCTGGATGACGCCCTCCCGGCTCGTCGGATCGTCCCGGTACAGGCGCATCACCACGATCCGCCGCAGGTACTGCTCGGACAGGGAGCCGCGCATGCCGACGGGACGGTTGTCGGTGCCGTGCGTGGCGGCGAAGAAGTCCCAGGCCCGGCGCAGTTCGTTCTGCTGGGTGTGGCTGGGCGCCGGGTTGCCGTCGATGGCCGCGCCGTCCTGGGCGGACAGGTCGGTCCAGCCGGTGGTACGCAGCGCGCCGTCCCGCATCCGGACCTCCGCGCGGACCTGTACGGCGATGTTCTGCTGCAACGGGTTCGGGGCGAACAGCTTCCAGTTCTGCTCGAACTCCGGGTACACCCACTCCTCTATCGCCTTGCCGTGCTGCTTCGTCACCGTGTTCGCGGGGGCGAGGCTGAGGAACACCATCAGCAGGTGCACACAGGCGGCCACGGCGACCACCGCGAGCGCCAGCGCGGCAGCGACCTGGTACCGGGGGGAGAGCGCGGCGACGCCGCTGCGGGGCTCGGGTGCGGGTGGCGGGGGCGACTGCGGGGGTTCTTCCGGGAGACGCGTCCCGGTCGGCCCGTCCGGGCCCTGTGGGCCCCGCGGATCCTCGTCGTACGCGTCCATTCCGTCCTGTCCCCCGTTTCGGCTCATGCGGTCAGCTCGGTGTCCTGCTCGGTATCCTGCGGCCCGGCCGTCCGGCTCGGCGGTACGGCCGGGCGGGCAGTCCGGTGGTGCGGCACCGTCACAGGCGCCGCATGCGGCACGAGCGCCACGTCTCGGCGCCCGCACGGAACGGTACTCAGCCCCGGGCACCGGGCGCAGCCCCGGGTACGGGCCGATCACGGTGGCCCTCGCCACGGACTGCGTGTCGCGGGGGTTTCGCGGGGCGTCCCACGAGCCCTCGTCCGGCGCCTTCCTACGCCGCGCCGGGGCCTGGCGACGAGCGGCTCGCCTTCGGTCCGGCGCCGGGCATGACCTCGGTCCGGCGCCTCACGACCAGCGACATGACCTGGGTCCGGCGCCTCACGACCAGCGGCATGACCTCGGTCCGGCGCCTCGCGACGAGCGGGCATGCCCTCGATGCCGCGCCCCACCCCACCGCCCCTCCGGCGGGTTGTCCACAGGCGGTGCGCGCAGTTTTCCACAGCGGTTGACACCCCACGGCGCCCGGCACACCATGGACTACGCACGGACCGAACGATCGGTCGGGACGCATCGCTGGGACAGAGTTCACCGCAGAGCCCGAGGTCAGGGGGACCGCATGGCCACAGCAGCCGCGCAACGCACGGCACCGGACACCGTCGACACGGCGGCCTACCAGCGCGCCTTCGACGCGGCCGTGGCCGCCGACGAGCGCATCGAACCGCGCGACTGGATGCCCGACGCCTACCGCGCGACCCTGGTCCGGCAGATCGCCCAGCACGCGCACTCCGAGATCATCGGCATGCAGCCGGAGGCCAACTGGATCACCCGCGCGCCCTCGCTGCGCCGCAAGGCGATCCTGATGGCCAAGGTCCAGGACGAGGCCGGCCACGGTCTCTATCTCTACAGCGCGGCCGAGACCCTCGGCACCGGCCGCGACGAACTGCTCGACAAGCTGCACGCCGGCCGCCAGAAGTACTCCTCGATCTTCAACTACCCCACCCTGACCTGGGCCGACGTCGGCGCGATCGGCTGGCTGGTGGACGGCGCCGCGATCACCAACCAGGTCCCGCTGTGCCGCTGCTCCTACGGCCCCTACGCCCGGGCGATGGTGCGGATCTGCAAGGAGGAGTCCTTCCATCAGCGCCAGGGGTACGAGCTGCTGCTGGCCCTCAGCAAGGGCACCCCGGAGCAGCACGCCATGGCCCAGGACGCGGTGGACCGCTGGTGGTGGCCGTCGCTGATGATGTTCGGCCCGCCCGACGACGAGTCCCAGCACTCCGCGCAGTCGATGGAGTGGAAGATCAAGCGCCACTCCAACGACGAGCTGCGTCAGCGCTTCGTGGACATCTGCGTCCCGCAGGCCGAGTCCCTGGGCCTCACCCTGCCCGACCCGGAGCTGCGGTGGAACGAGGAGCGGGGGCACTACGACTTCGGCCCGATCGACTGGACCGAGTTCTGGGAGGTCCTCAAGGGCAACGGCCCCTGCAACGAGCAGCGGATCACCCAGCGCAGGCGCGCCCACGAGGAGGGCGCCTGGGTACGGGAAGCAGCCGCGGCCTACGCGGCCAAGCACGCCGGCGACACCGGTGAGACGGGAGCGACGCGAGCATGAGCACCACCGACTGGCCCCTGTGGGAGGTCTTCGTGCGCTCCCGGCGCGGCCTCTCCCACACCCACGCCGGCAGCCTGCACGCGCCCGACGCCGAGCTGGCCCTGCGCAACGCCCGCGACCTGTACACCCGGCGCGGCGAGGGCGTCTCGATCTGGGTCGTCCCGGCCGCCGCGATCACCGCGTCCTCGCCGGACGAGAAGGACCCGTTCTTCGAGCCGGCCGCCGACAAGCCCTACCGGCACCCGACCTTCTACGAGATCCCGGAAGGGGTGAAGCACCTGTGACCGCCACCGGCCCCGCCACCGTCCCGGTGACCGCCGCGCTCGCCCTGGGCGACGACGCCCTGGTGCTCTCCCACCGCCTGGGGGAGTGGGCCGGGCACGCGCCCGTCCTGGAGGAGGAGGTCGCCCTCGCCAACATCGCCCTGGACCTGCTCGGCCAGGCCCGGGTGCTGCTGTCCCTGGCCGGCGACGAGGACGAACTGGCCTACCTGCGGGAGGAGCGCGCCTTCCGCAACCTCCAGCTGGTCGAGCAGCCGAACGGCGACTTCGCCCACACCATCGCCCGCCAGCTGTACTTCTCCACGTACCAACAGCTCCTCTACGCCGAACTCGCCGTCGCCGACGGCCCGTTCGCCCCGCTGGCCGCGAAGGCGGTGAAGGAGGTCGCCTACCACCGCGACCACGCCGAGCAGTGGACGCTGCGGCTCGGCGACGGCACGGAGACCAGCCACGAGCGCATGCGGCGGGCCTGCGACGCGCTGTGGCGGTTCACCGGGGAGATGTTCCAGCCGGTGGAGGGCCTCGACGCCGACTGGGCCCGCATGGAGGAGAACTGGCTGGAGTCCGTCACCGACGTGCTCGGCCGGGCCGGCCTCCCCCTCCCCGAGGGCCCGCGCACCGGCGCCTGGTCGGCGGGCGCCGGCCGGCAGGGCCTGCACACCGAGCCGTTCGGCCGGATGCTCGCCGAGATGCAGCACCTGCACCGCAGCCACCCGGGGGCGTCATGGTGACCGCCACCACCGCCCTGGAGGCCGAGCTGCTGGAGCTGGCCGGCGCGGTCCCCGACCCCGAACTGCCCGTGCTCACCCTGCGGGAGCTGGGTGTGCTCCGCGCGGTGCACCTCCAGGGCACCGACGCGGTGGAGGTCGACCTGACCCCGACCTACACCGGCTGCCCGGCCCTCGAAGCGATGAGTGTGGACATCGAGCGGGTGCTGCGCGCCCACGGCATGCGCGAGGTCACCGTCCGCACGGTGCTCTCCCCCGCCTGGTCGACGGACGACATCACCCCCGAAGGGCGCGAGAAACTCCGGGAGTTCGGCATCGCTCCCCCGCGCGTGCGCCACGACGGCGGCCCGGTGCCGCTGGCCCTGGGCCCGACCCGCACCCGGGAGACGGACACCGCCGCCGAGGCCGTCCGCTGCCCGCACTGCGGCTCGCCCGACACCGAGCTGCTGAGCAGGTTCTCCTCCACCGCGTGCAAGGCGCTGCGCCGCTGCCTGGCCTGCCGTGAACCGTTCGACCACTTCAAGGAGTTGTGATGGCCCGCTTCCACCCGCTCCCGGTGGCCGCGGTCGACCGGCTCACCGACGACTCCGTCGCCCTCACCCTCACCGTGCCGCCCGAACTGCGCGAGGAGTACCGGCACGCACCCGGACAGCACCTCGCGCTGCGCCGCCGGGTCGACGGCACGGAGATCCGGCGCACCTACTCGATCTGCTCCCCCGCCCCCGACCCGGCCGGCGAGGGCCCGAGCAGCCTGCGGGTGGGGGTGCGGCTGGTCGACGGCGGGGCCTTCTCGACGTACGCGCTCAAGGAGATCAACGTCGGCGACGAGCTGGAGGTGATGACCCCGGCGGGCCGCTTCACGCTGGAACCGGCGCCGGGCCTGTACGCGGCGATCGTCGGCGGCAGCGGCATCACCCCGGTGCTGTCCATCGTCGCCACGCTGCTGGCCCGCGAGCCCGAGGCCCGGTTCTGCCTGATACGCAGCGACCGTACGGCGGCCTCGACGATGTTCCTGGAGGAGGTCGCCGATCTGAAGGACCGCTATCCGGAGCGGCTCCAGCTGGTGACCGTGCTCTCCCGGGAGGAACAGCAGGCGGGGCTGCCGTCCGGCCGGCTCGACCGGGAGCGGCTCACGGGGCTGCTCCCCGCGCTGCTGCCGGTGGAGCGGGTGGCCGGCTGGTTCCTGTGCGGGCCGTACGGGCTGGTGCAGGGCGCCGAGCAGGCGCTGCGCGAGCTGGGCGTCGCCCGTGGCCGGATCCACGAGGAGATCTTCCACGTGGACGCGGGGGCGGCCCCGGCGGCCGGGGCCCCGGCGCCCGCGCACAGCACCGTCACCGCGCGGCTCGACGGTCGCGGCGGCACCTGGCCGGTGCGCGAGGGCGAGTCGCTGCTGGATGCGGTGCTGCGCAACCGGCCCGATGCGCCCTATGCCTGCAAGGGCGGGGTGTGCGGGACCTGCCGGGCCTTCCTGGTCGAGGGTGAGGTGCGCATGGACCGCAACTTCGCGCTGGAGACGGAGGAGACGGAGGCCGGGTATGTGCTGGCCTGCCAGTCGCATCCGCTGACGGAAAGGGTGGAACTGGACTTCGACCGCTGACGCATCCGTTCCCTTCTCCTAGAACCTGTTCTATCTTGACGCCCCGTCAGATCCACGCAGCCGCATCCGGACGGGCGGATGCACTGCCGGATGACCGGACCCGCCAGGAGGACAGGCCGTGGACTTCACCTTCACCGAGGAGCAGCGGGCGGCGGCCGAGGCGGCGCGCGGGGTGTTCGCCGGGGTCGCGCCGGACGCGGTGCCCAGTCCGGCGCTCACCACCGGCGCCGTGGCCGAGGGCTTCGACCGGGGACTGTGGTCCCGGCTCGCCGACGCCGACCTGCTGAGCCTGCTGCTGGCCGAGGAGCACGGCGGGGCGCGCCTGGACGCGATCGCGCTGTGCCTGGTGCTGCGCGAGGCCGGCCGGGTGCTCGCCCGGGTGCCGCTGCTGGAGCACAGCGCCGCCGCCGCGGCCGTGCAGGCCTACGGCGGCCCTCAGCAGGCGGACCGGCTGCTGGCCCGGGCCGGCCGGGGCGAGCTGGTGCTGACCGTCGCCGCGCAGGGCCGTACCGGCCACGACCCGGCCGAGCAGGCCGTCACCGCGCGGCGGGAGGGGCCGGCCTGGCTGCTGGAGGGGGTGCAGACGGCGGTGCCGTGGGCGTACGACGCGGACCTGGTCGTCGTACCGGCGCACGTCGAGGGTGCGGCGGGTGACCGGACCGTGCTGGCGCTGGTGCCGCGGGAGGCGGAGGGGCTGGTGCTCGCCGAGCAGGTCTCCACCAGCGGTGAGCGGCTGGCCGAGCTGCGGCTGCGGTCGGTCCGGGTGGAGTCCGGCGAGGTGATCGAGGCCGACGGCGCCTGGGAGTGGCTGCACGCGCTGCTGGTGACGGGCACGTGCGCGCTGGCGCTCGGGCTGGGCGAGCAGGTGTTGCGGATGACCGGTGAGTACACCGGCAAGCGGGAGCAGTTCGGGTATCCGCTCGCGACGTTCCAGGCGGTGGCCGTGCAGGCCGCGGACCGATACATCGACCTGCGCGCCATGGAGGCCACCCTGTGGCAGGCCGCGTGGCGGATCGCCTCGGGGGCGCCGGGGGCGCTGCCCGTCGCCGGGGACCTGGCCGTGGCGAAGATCTGGGCGGCCGAGGGGGTACGGCGGGTGGTCCAGACGGCACAGCATCTGCACGGCGGGTTCGGTGCGGACACCGACTATCCGCTGCACCGCTACCACGCCTGGGCCAAGCACCTGGAGCTGGCGCTCGGCCCGGCAGCGGCGTACGAGGAACGGCTCGGCGACCTGCTGGCCACGCATCCCCTCGCCTGACACCGGCCCCCGCGCCGTCCGCCGGCAGGGTCCGGGCCGGGCGGGGCCGGGCTGCCGCGGCCGTCGGGGCCGGTTAGAGGACGAAGCCCGGCTTGCCGTCGTCGGTGACGACCGGGCGGCCGGTGACCTGCCAGTGCTGCATGCCGCCGTCGACGTTCACCGCGTCGATGCCCTGCTGGACCAGGTACATGGTGACCTGGGCGGAGCGGCCGCCCGAGCGGCAGATGACGTGGACACGGCCGTCCTGCGGTGCGGCCTCGGTCAGCTCGCCGTAGCGGGCCACGAACTCGCTGATGGGAATGTGCAGGGCTCCCTCGGCGTGGCCCGCCTGCCACTCGTCGTCCTCGCGGACGTCCAGCAGGAAGTCGCCGTCCTTGAGGTCCGTGATCTGGACCGTGGGCACACCAGCTCCGAAATTCATGGCTCCGACGCTACCCGAAGCGCGGGGCGGGTCAGTCCTGCCCCAGCAGGGAGGCCAGTTCCGCCTCCCGCTGGGCGATGTCGGCAGCCAGCCGGCCGGCGATCTCGTCGAGCAGCCCGTCGGGGTCGTCGGGGGCGAGCCGGAGCATGCCCGCGATCGCGCCCTCCTCCAGCTCCCGGGCGACGAGGGTGAGCAGCTCCTTGCGCTGGGCGAGCCATTCGAGACGGGCGTACAGCTCCTCGGCGGGGCTCGGGCGGCGCTCGGGCGGTACCGGCCCGGCGGCCCACTCCGCGGCCAGTTCCCTGAGCAGGGTCTCGTCACCGCGGGCGTAGGCGGCGTTGACCCGGCTGAGGAACTCCTCCCGCCGCTTGCGCTCCGCCTCCTCCTGGGCCAGGTCGGGGTGGGCCTTGCGGGCCAGCTCGCGGTATACCTTGCGGGCCTCCTCGCTGGGCCGTACCCGCTGCGGGGGCCGTACCGCCTGGTCGGTGAGCATGGCGGCGGCTTCCGGGAACAGGCCGTCGCCGTCCATCCAGCCGTGCAGCAGGTCCTCCACGCCGGGCATCGGCATCACCCGGGCGCGCGCCTCCTGCGCACGGCGGATGTCCTCGGGGTCACCGGTGCGGGCGGCCTTCGCCTCGGCGATCTCCGCGTCCAGCTGCTCGATGCGGGCGTAGAGGGGGCCGAGGCGCTGTTCGTGCAGGCGGGCGAAGTTCTCCACCTCGACGCGGAAGGTCTCCACGGCGATCTCGTACTCGATCAACGCCTGCTCGGCGGCCCGCACGGCCTGTTCCAGCCGTTCCTCGGGGCGGGGGGCCTGGGACTGGTCGGCTTCCGGGGTCGTCACCCGCCCAGCGTAGCCGCTGCCTCCCCCTCGGTCCGGGGTCCGGTTCCCCGCTGCCGGGCAACTCCTCACAACACCCCTGTAAACCCCTCACACCCCCGGCTCGGCCTCGATCCGCCCCGCCCGGATGCCCGCGATCAGGTCGGCGTGGTCCGCCTCCGTGCGGTCGGCGTAGGCGACGGCGAAGGCGGCGATCGCCTCGTCCAGCTCCTCGTTCTTGCCGCAGTACCCGGCGATCAGCCGCGGGTCGGCGCTGTGGGAATGGGCGCGGGCCAGCAGGGCGCCGGTCATGCGGCCGTAGTCGTCGATCTGGTCGGCGGCGAGGGCGGCCGGGTCGACGCTGCCCTTGCGGTTGCGGAACTGGCGCACCTGGTACGGGCGCCCCTCGACGGTGGTCCAGCCCAGCAGGGTGTCGCTGACAACCTGCATCCGCTTCTGCCCGAGGACCACCCGGCGGCCCTCGTGCGGCACTCCGGGCGCCTCGAAACCGGCCGTGACCAGGTGCGGGAACAGCGCGGAGGGGCGAGCCTCCTTCACCTGGAGGACCAGGGGCTCGCCGCGGTGGTCGAGGAGCAGGACGACGTAGGACCGGGTGCCGACGCTGCCGGTGCCGACCACGCGGAAGGCGACGTCGTGCACGGCGTGCCGGGCGAGCAGGGGGTGGCGGTCCTCGCCGAGGGTGTCGACGTACGCCTCCAGGGACGCGGCGACCGCGGCGGCCTCGGCGTCCGGGATGCGGCGCAGCACCGGCGGGGCGGGCACGAACCGGCGTCCGCCGTCGGGTGCCGCCTCGGTCGACTTCGCGGCGAACCGGCCGCTGGTGTTGGCCCGGGCCTTCTCCGCAACCCGCTGGAGCGTGCCGAGCAGGTCGTGCGCGTCGGTGTGGGAGACGAGTTCCTCGTCCGCGATGGCGTTCCAGGCGTCGAGCGCGGGCAGCTTGGCGAGCAGCCGCATGGTGCGGCGGTAGGCGCCGGCCGCGTCCTGGGCCGCGGCGCGGCAGGTGTCCTCGTCGGCGCCCGCCTCCCGGCCGGCGAGCACCAGCGAGGCGGCGAGCCGCTTGAGGTCCCATTCCCAGGGGCCGTGCACGGTCTCGTCGAAGTCGTTGAGATCGATGACGAGGCCGCCGCGGGCGTCGCCGTACAGACCGAAGTTGGCGGCGTGCGCGTCACCGCAGATCTGGGTGCCGATCCTCGTCGCGGGGGTGCGGGCGAGGTCGTACGCCATGAGGCCGGCGGAGCCGCGCAGGAAGGCGAACGGGGTGGCCGCCATCCGGCCGACGCGCAGCGGGGTCAGCTCGGGGATGCGGCCGGCGTTGGACTCGGCCACCGCGCTCACCGCGTCCGGGCGGGCGGAGTCCAGGTCGAGCGCGCCGTGGGCGGAGCGCGGCACGCTCGTCCGGAGCGCCTTGCCCTCCTCCTTGGGCGAGCCCTGCGGCGGCCACGGGGCGAACCCGCGCACCCGGGGCAGCCTGCGCGCACTCCCGTCCGCCGCGTCCGCCGCGCCCACACCGCTTCCGGTCACACCGACCGCCTCCCCCGAATCCAGCCGACCGCCCAGACGCCGGCACGAACATCAACTCGGAGAGACCGTACAGCCGGTGGCCGAAACGCGTCAGACCCTGTGGAAAACTCCGCCGGCGTGGCGGCCGCACCGCCCCGGGACCACGGCCGCCCGACGAACCCGGCACCGGATCAGCCACAGTGCTGCCACCGCGGCCTCCCCTTCAGCGCCTGAACCGGGCATCGCCACCCTGGGTGAGGTGGTCCAGCCGCCGGGCCTGTGGCACGTCACGGCAGCCCGCGAGCACCATGACGTCCTCCAGCTGCGAACGCAGCAGGGACAGGATCCGTTCCACTCCCCGCTGCCCGTCGGCAGCGAGCCCCCAGAGCACCGGACGGCCCACGAGGACGCCGGACGCACCCAGCGCCAGTGCCTTCAGGACATCCGTCCCGCTGCGGATCCCGCCGTCGAGGAGGACTTCCGCCCGGCCCGCGACCGCATCGCAGATCGCGGGCAGCAGCGAAACGCCCGGCGCCACCGTGCCGAGCTGCCGCGTGCCGTGGTGGGAGACCACGATCGCGTCCGCCCCCAGGTGTACGGCGTGGGCGGCATCGTCCGGATGCAGGACTCCTTCGACGACGAGGGGCAGCTCCGTCTGGCCGCGCAGCCAGGCGAGATCCGTCCAGCTGAAGGCGGTGTCGCGGGCGTCGCCCGGGTGCGCGGACACGATGAGCGCCCGGCAGCCCGCGCTCTCCGCACGGTCCACCAGAGCGGCGGCAAGGACGCGGTCGGGCAGCCCGGGCAGCTGGAACCAGGTGTCCGGGCACTCGGCCGTGACGACCTCCAGCAGATGGCCGCTGCGCATGCCGACGGCACAGGGCACACCGGCGGCCGCCGCCGCCCGTGCGGTGGCGATCTCCCCCTCCGGATGGAAGCGCATCAGGCGGTCCATCGGGGCCACGCCCACCGGCAGGGCCGCCTCCGCACCCAGCAGCCGCGTGGACGTACGGCAGTGGGAGAGGCCGGACAGCACGCGCGGGATCAGCTGAACGGCGTCCAGCGCAGCACGGACGGCCGTCACGGTCGTGTCGTCGGCGCTGCCTTCGTCCAGCAGGTCCCGGACATCACCGGGCAGGGCGAGAAGGGCCGCTCGCCGCGCGTCGTCGAGGCCGAGCCAGCGGTCGCAGGCATGGACGACGCCGGCCTCTTCCAGGTCTGTGGCGACGTTATCGGACAGCATGCTCACTTCCGGCTCCTGCCTCGTTCGGATCGCCGGCACAGCGCAGCGCCAGCTCGGACAGCAGCTCCCTCTGCTCGGCCCGGCGCGCCTTCACATAGGCGTACTGCCGCGTCGGCTTGCAGCCGCGGGAGAGCTTCACCGTGTCCGAACCGGTGGAGTAGTGGATGTGCGAGATGCCCTCGGCCAGCGCGATGCGGAGCAACTCGTAGTAGGCGAGGCCGAAGTAGACCGGGAGCTTTCCTTGCGCCTCGTAGTCGAAACCGCCTTGGCGGGCATACATCTGTCCGCCGTGGGTGAAGGTGAGGATGAACCCGATGACGCTGCCGTCCAGGTGAGCGGTCGTCACGCGCGCCGCTTCGCCGGCGTTGGCGGCCACGCTGCGCAGCACGGCCAGGAACGCCTGTGGGTCGGCCCGGGTGCCGTGCTTGGCGTAGAGCGCCATCTCCAGGGGCGACACCTGCTGGATCAGCTGCTCCGTGATGCGCTGGGTGCGGTAGGTGACTCCCGCGGCGTCCAGTACCCGCAGCTCCTTCCTGATCTTCACGCGGTGCCGTGACGGGAACCTCGCCAAGTAGCCGGAGAAGGTGCCGTCCTGGGGGACCTCCAGGGAGTAGGCCGTCTGGCCGGGCAGCGACACGTACCGCTCTGCCTCCAGGACGCCGCGCAGCACCGTGTCGTCCTCGTCGACGTAGAGGAAGGACACCGCTTCCAGGCCCGCCGTCCACGCTTCCCGCTCGGCGGCGCCGACCAGTGCCCGCAGGGCGTGGCGCTGCAGTTCGGCCGGGACCTCGCCGTTCACTGCGGCCCTGGTGTGGGAGGGGTTGCGGCCGCCGCAGGCGAGGGCGGGCATCAGCGCGCCGGGCCAGGTGGCGGGTTCCCCCGTCACCCGCTGATGGATCGTGCCGACGACCCGGCCCGGACTGCAGAAGACGTACGGTGTGCCGGCCTCCAGGGGGTACGCCGGCAGGGCGGCGATCAGCTCCGGCCCCTGGGCAGCCGTGAAGTAGTACGGGGCTGCCGCAGCGGTGGCCTGTGCGTGCCGCAACCACGGGCTCGCCGAGTAGAAGCCGCGCGGTCCGAGCAGGGCGTCCCAGCGTGCCGTGTCCACCTGCTCCAGATCCCGGCAGAGAGCCACGTCCAGGGCCGCGTGGGACGCCTCCTGCTCAGTCATCGAGACTCTCCCCCGGCGTCGAACAGGGGAGTGAGC
Source organism: Streptomyces cyanogenus (assembly GCF_017526105.1). Classification (NCBI taxonomy): domain Bacteria; kingdom Bacillati; phylum Actinomycetota; class Actinomycetes; order Kitasatosporales; family Streptomycetaceae; genus Streptomyces; species Streptomyces cyanogenus. Next base: position 4,570,963 of record NZ_CP071839.1, on the reverse strand, counting down.
TGGCCCAGCGCGGACTCGGCGCGGCGTACCGCGTCGCCCGTGGTGTCTCCGACCGCGACGACGTATCCGAGCAGGTCGAGGTTGCTCTCGGCCGGGCGGACCTGGTCACCCGGGTGGACTTCCAGGTCCACCTCGATCACGCCCGGGATCCGGCGCGCGAGGTCCACGCCGTCGATGCGGTCCAGGGTGCCGGCCCGGTGGGCCGCCAGGTAACGGGAGGCCGCGGCCCGGCTGTGCGTGAAGGTGAGATCGGCGGTCTGTCCCGCGTGGAGCCTGACGCACTCGCGCTGGAGGTAGACCCCGGTCGCCTCCCGGATGAGCTGGGTGATCTCCGCGCCGGGCATACGTCCGTTCACCTCGACGATCCGGGGCCCGTCCGCGGTCACCTTGACCTCGACATGCGCGGCACCGAAGTCGTGGCCGACGGCTTCCAGGGCCCGGACGGCCAGTTCGGTGCACTGCTCGCGGACCGCGGCCGACAGCATCGAGGGGAAGGTGTCGCCCATCTCCACGAAGGAGGGGTGGGAGCCGAGCGCCTTGTCGGTGACGCCCAGCACCCGCCGTTCACCGTCGGCCAGGACCGACTCCACGCTGACCTCGTAGCCGACGAGGTACTCCTCGACGAGCGCACCCGGCCGGCGGGGCTGGCCCCGGAAGTCGGTGGGACGGGAGCTGATGTCCCGGTAGGCGGCGAGTACGTCGGCGGGGGTACGGCACAGGGTGACGCCGATGCTGGCCGACTCGGTCATCGGCTTGACCACGCACGGGTAGCCAAACCGGTCGGCGGCCGCGAGAGCGTCGTCCTCGCTCGTCGCCTGGTGGAATCCGGGAACGGCGACTCCGGCCGCCTGGCAGGCGCGGCGCATCAGCAGCTTGTCGCGGCAGTTCCGGGCGGCCTGCGGGGACAGCCCCGGCAGGCCGAAGCGAGCGGCCACCTCGGCGACGATGGGGAGGTTGTAGTCGGTGACGGTCATGACACCGCTCAGGCGGCCCTCCGTGTGGAAGGGTTCCAGGGCCGCTACGACCGCGTCGACACTGTTGGTGTCCGTCTCGATGATGTCGTCGACGTGCTTGGCGAAGATCTCCTCCGCCACGCTGACCACTCGGTAGCGGTCCGGTTCGTTGCTCAGCAGTACGGTGTGGAAGCCCAGCTCGTGGGCGGCGCGGAGCGGGGTCAGCCCGAAGTTGGACAACTGGGTTTCGACGACGGCGAGTACGCCGCGGGGGCTGCTGCTCATGGCTGTGGCTCTCCAGCGTTGGGGGTGGTGACAGACGAGGGGTGGTCCGCCGCACGCGCGCCGGCGACGGCAGAGATGATGGGGCCGCGGGCGGCCAGCGTCAGGACGAGCGCGGCCGCCGTGAACGCGGCGGGCAGGGAGAGCGCCCACGCCGGGCCGAGGCCCTCGGCGATCACACCGGTCAGCGCGGAACCCGCTGCCCCGCCGATCGAGATGAAGCTGCCGACTCCGGCGAACGCCTCGGTCATCCGGTGCTGGGGAGTCATCTCCCCGATGAGCTGGAACTCCTCGGCTCCGGTCGGCGCCATGGGAAGGCCGCTGCACACCAGCAGGGCGCCCAGCAGGACCAGGGCCCACGACGGCGGGAGTCCGGCGCGGTGGGCGAGGGGGAAGGCCGGCAGCGTCGCCAGGGCGGCGGTCAGGACGACCAGAAGCCGGGCATAGCGGCCGAAGGTGCTTCCGGCGCGGCTGCGGGCGCCGTAGAGCAGTCCGCCGAGCACGCTTCCGGCGGACTGGAGCGCCACGAGGCTTCCGGCCAGTTCCGTCGCCGTACCCTGGGCGCGCAGCGCCGCGGTGACCGCCACCGCCAGTGCGGTGGACAGGGCGGCCGTCAGGCCGATGGCGGTGAGCACGGACAGCGCTGCCGCGCCGCGCCGTGCGGACGCCGGCGAGGCGCCCTGGGCGGACGGCGGCTTCGGCCGCTGCCGGCGCACCGCCTCGGCCTGCCCGTATCCGAGTGCGCCGGCGCCCAGCAGCACGGCCGTGGCCAGCAGGGCGTCCCTGGCATCGGTGAGCCAGCCCAGAGCACTGACCACGGACGGCCCCAGGATGAAGAGCAGTTCACTGAGGGTCGCCTCGAACGCATAGGCCCGCTTTCGCAGGTCGGCGTCCTCGGTGAGACTGTTCCACAGGGCTCGGGCGGAGGCTCCCACCGGGGCGGTGGTGAGCCCGGCCGCACCCGCCGCGGCCAGCAGGGCACCGGTGGGTGCCCAGGCCGTGCCGAGTGCGAACCCGGCCAGCAGAAGACCTGTCACGGGACCGGTGATGCGCAGCACCGGTGCGGGGCCGCGCCGGTCCATCAGGCGGCCGTTGACCGGGCTTCCCACGGCACTTCCGAGGGCGTAGGCCGCTCCGGCGCTGCCGCCTGCGGCCAGGGAATGCCCCGATTGCACCATGGCCAGCAGCAGGGCGAGCGGCACCATGGTGCCCGCCAGGCGGGCGAGCGCGCCAGGCAGTGCTGCCGCGCTCGCACCCGGAAGCCTGAGCAGCTCCGCGTAACTCCGGATCAAGAGGGAGCTCCCGTGGACACCTGACGGCCGGGGTCGGCCAGGTGGAACACATCCGCGGTGGTCTCGGCCCGCCAGACGACCTCCTCCCGGTCCCCGTCCACGGCGACCACGGGCCCTCTGGTCCGGATGAAGTTGTTGCTGCGGCCCAGCGAGTAGGCGCCGGTGTCGTGCAGGCAGAGCAGGTCACCGACGCCGATGTCGTCGGGCAGGTCCACCGCGGCGGCGTGGATGTCGTTCTCGTAGCACAGCGGGCCCGCCACCGACCAGTTGCGGGAGACCGGTGAGAACGCGCGGCCGAGCGGGACCAGCCGGTGGACCTCCCCGGTGCCTGCCCAGGGGGCCATGTTGTTGCCGCCGTCCAGGATCAGCCAGTTCGCCTCCGGCAGTTCCTTGCGCGACATGACCCGGGTCACCATGGCCATCGCGTCCGAGACCAGCCAGCGGCCCGGCTCGCAGGCGAGCGCCACCCCGTCCAGCCCCCGGTCCTGCATCTGCTTGTCCACGTCCGACAGCAGCGACGCAAGGTCCAGCACCGGTTCCTCGTCCGGCACCGGATCGCCGCCCTGCAGGCTCCACAGGGCGGACAGCGGCCCGGAGCGGGGGCGGCGGATACCCGGTACGCCGAAGCCTCCGCCGATGTTGACCTCGCGCAGCCCGAACCTCCGGTGGAGGTCCTGGGCTTCGTCCAGTACCCGCTCCAGTGCCCCGAGCATGAGGTCGTGGTGCACGATCTGGCTGCTCAGGTGGGCGTGGACAGCCGTCAGGGACAGGTGCGGACATTCGGCGATCCGCTCGACGAGCCGCGCGAGCTGGGGAGATCCGGCCGGCCAGCCGAACCGGTTGCGGCGGGCCGCCCGCTCGGCCTGAGCACGGTAAGAGGGATCGGACGACGTCGAGACAGGTGTGCCGGGGGAGATCCGCAGCCCCACCTCGACCGTTCGCCCGGCCTGCGCGGCCAGCCGCTCCAGCATGTCGATCTCGTGCTCGGCATCGATGTTGACGCGCACACCGTGCCGGAGGGCCGCCGCCAGTTCGTCCTCGGTCTTGACCGGGCCGTTGAACACCGTCTCCGACGGCGGGAAGCCGGCGGCGAGGGCGGCCTCCAGTTCATAACCGGAGACGACGTCGGCGCCCATGCCGTGGCCGGCGAGCCGGCGGCACAGATACGGCAGGTAGTTGGTCTTCACCGAGTAGTAGGCCCGGACCGGCCTCGCCAGTGCGCCCAGCGCGTCCAGCAGGTGCTCAGCGGCCCGGTCGAGTCGCCGTACGTCCAGGACATGGACCGGAGTGCCGTGGCGGCGGGCCACGGCGACCAGCCGGTCGTAGTCCCAGGCGGGCGGTGCGGAAACGTCGGACGGTGCCCGGTTCACGCTGCTGCTCCCTGTCCGGCTCCGCCGAGTCGTGCCCGGGCGTACGGGGACGTGCCGGTGATCAGCCGGAAGCCCGCGTCGATGGCCTGCCGGTCGGCCAGGTCGGCATAGCGGCGCTGCCACTCGCCCGAGGCGAGGTCCTCGCGCAGGCGTGACACGCCCCGCTCCACGGCCTCCGGGTCGGTGAGCGAGAAGGCGGAGCAGGCGCGGCGCGTCTCGGCGTCGAGATACGCCTCCGGCCGGGCCCAGAACGCCGTCATGAAACCGTCGGTGAAGTCGCGCCAGACGGGGAGTTCGGTGATGTCGCAGGGCCCGAGCAGCGAGGTCAGGCGTTCCAGCGTGGGAACCCGGGAACGTTCCGCCTGCGCGATCTCCGGAACGTAGTCCCGGGTGAACCAGTAGTCCGCCTGGACGTCCATGTCATAGGTGACGATCGCGAAACGCTCGGCGACTCGGAGCAGCTCCGACACGCCGGCTTCCAGGTCCGACCAGTGGTGGACGGTGAGGACCGCCATGGCCGCGTCGAAGGCCTGGTCGTCGAAGGGCAGCGACTCCGCCCGGGCGACGACGCACGGAGCGGCGTCCGGGCCGCGCTGGCTGCGCATCTCCCGGGACGGTTCCACCGCAACGACCCGCATGTCGGTGGGCTCGTAGGCACCGGAACCCGCACCGAGGTTGACGACGGTCCGGGCGTCCCCGAGCGCGGCACGGATGGTGTCGGCCCACCGCTTGTCGGGGCGGCGTACGGCGGAGTATCCGACGCCGATGTGGTTGTAGTGTTCGGCGGTGCTGAGATCCGGCAGAGCCGGAGTTTCGAGGCTGTGGTGGGACATGTTCGCTCAGCCCTCGTTGTTGCTCGCCAGGACCTCGGCCTCGTACTCCTCGCCGTAACGCCGATGCTCCCAGGTGTTGATCGCCACGAGCCACACGTCCCGGTGACCTCCCTCGTCGGTGAGGTGCTGGATGTCGGTGACGTGGTGGAACATGCGCTTGTCGTCGAAGACGATGGCCTGGCCGTCCTGCAGGGTGGTGCGGAAGAACGGTTCACCACCGCCGAGCGGCATGAGCTGGGTCTCACCGCCGGATATGTTGTGGCGCCGGGTGACGGCGACCATGCCGTAGTCATGGCCGTCGCGGTGGGGTCCCTCGGGGGCGGCCACGCCCTCGACGTCAGGCGTGGAGACCACCCTGCACTGGTGGACGTTGAGCTGCCACACCGTGTCCTTGTCCAGCTCCAGGGCCTCGGCTCCGGCGGCGATGAGCGCGCTGGGGTCGACGTTCAGGGGCTCCAGGGTCCGCAGCTGCCCGCCCACCAGGTCGTTGTACTGGCGGGGCTGGGCGAAGTGCCGGTGCGGCAGCAGTTCCAGTTTCCACTCGCCGTCGTGGACGAGGCGGAACTGGGAGAAGCGGCGGTAACGCTGGGTGGAACCCGTGTAAGGGTCGAGCGGCAGTTCCTCGAACTGCGACAGGGTGAAGTCGTCCAGCGGCGGAGTGTCGATGATGGCGAAGCCTTGTGGGTTCAAGCCCATGGAAAATCCCCCAATGTATGAGCCCAGGAGCACCCTGGGGCTCCCTCAAGCGGTGGCGTGACTGTAAGCAGACGTGACCGGTCCGGGGAATGATCTTTATGGCGTGCTCCGCCGACGGCAGTTCGACACTTTGTCAGGTTAACGCTCGGTAACTATTGGGCGAATGCGGAGAGTTGGCTGTAATCGGTGAGTGAGTGGCAATACCGGCAGGTTGTTTGATCGAATGTCAGTTTGCGGTCGCGACCGCCGCGGCGGCGGCCAGGGTGTCGAGCACGTGGCGGATGTCGGGGCGCCTGCCCGTTCCCAGGTGGTACACGGCCTGGACACGGCGGTGGACCGGCGCGGTCAGCATGTGGACGCTGAGTTCCGGGGAGGGTGACGGCAGCGCCAGCCGGGGGATGAGCGCGACTCCCGCGCGGCGCGCGATCAGTGCGGTCAGCACGGTGAAGTCGTTCGCGACGGCGACCGGCTGGGGGACGAACCCGGCAGCTCCGCAGGCACGTTGGGTCATTTCGTGGCAGGCCGTCTCGGGGCCTGGCAGCAGCCAGGGATCCTCGGCGAAGAGCCTCAGGTCGACGGCGGCTCCCGGGCGCAGGCCGTGGCGGGCGGCGTCGGCCGTGTGCAGGACGAGGTGGACGGGCTCCTCGAACAGGGGGCGCTGTTCGCACCCCGGAGGCAGCGAGCGGGGCAGCAGGCTGTAGGTGTGGGTGATCGCGATGTCCACCTGGTGCTTGCGCAGGGCGGACTCGGCGGCATGCGGTTCGTGCTCGACGAGGTGGATGAGCGGAGCGTCGGGAGCCGGCGCCGAGTGCGGGCCGGGCCAGAGCCTGGGCAGGAGGGCGCGCGCGGCGGTGGGAAAGGCCGCGATGCGTACCCGGCTGCGCTCACCGCGGCGCAGGGCGGCGAGTTCGGACTCCGCCGCTGCGAGGTTGCCCAGGACGACATGGGCATGGTCGATGAGGCGCTGCCCCGCGGCGGTGAGTTCGAGTCTGCGGCCGCGCTTGACCAGAAGCTGTACCCCGGCTTCCTTCTCCAGGGCGGCCAGCTGCTGGGAGACCGCAGGGCCCGTCAGGTGCAGCGCGTCCGCGGTGGCCGTGACCGTGCCCTGCACGGCGAACTCGACGAGCAGCCGCAGTCGGCGTACGTCCAACAAGAAGGCCACCTACCGCTTTGGGGAAGAAAAGCTAAATGGACCTTATGGATTCTAGGCGGCAGAGTCGGTGGGGTGAAGCTCAACCGGACCCTGTGCGCGCTGGCTGTCACCGTCGGGTTGTGGGCGACCGCTTTCCCCGCGATCCGTGTGGCTCTGGACGGCTATACGCCGGCTCAGCTCTCCCTGCTGCGTCTGGCGGTCGCCTCCGCCGCCCTCGCGGCCGTGCTCCCGTGGGTGAAGGTGCGCCCGCCCGCGGCGCGGGACCTCCCGCTCGTTCTCCTCGTGGGAGCAACGGGGATGAGTGCCTATCAGCTGCTGCTGAACTGGGGTGAGCTGCACGTGCCCGCCGGCACGGCCGCCCTGATCGTGGCCGTCGTCCCGGCGGTCAGTGCCCTGCTGGCCGCGGCCTTTCTCGGCGAGCGGCTCGGCCCGGCCGGGGTCCTGGGCTCGCTCGTCGCCCTGGCCGGGACGGTCCTCATCGCGACGACGGCCGGCGAGACCCGCTACACCGTGGCCGCCTGGACCGTCCTCGCGGCCGCGGTGGCGCAAGCCGTGTATCACTTCGCGATCAAGCCCCTGCTGCGTCGCTACAGCGGCCTGGAGGTCGCCACCCACGCCATGTGGGCAGGTACGGCGCTGCTGTTGCCGCTCGGCCCCGCCACGGCGCACGCCGTGGCGGACGCCCCGGCCGGCGCCACCCTGGCCGCCCTCTACCTCGGCGTCCTGCCGTCGGCGGCCGGGTTCGTGATCTGGGGGTACGCCGTGGCCCGGCTCACGGTCACCGCCGCCACCGCGGCGCTGTACCTGGTGCCGGTGACCGCTCTCGTGGTGGCGTACGTGTGGCTCGGCGAAAGGCCCGGTCCCGTCCAGCTCCTCGGCGGCCTGGTCACCCTGGCCGGCGTCGCACTGGTCAACCGGCGTCCGGGCGGGCCCGCACCGAGCAGTGACCGGCCGGCCGGGGCAGTGAGCGAGGGTGCCGGGAACACGGCGCCGAAGCAGGGTACGGCCGGCTCGCCGCGTGGCTGAGGAGAGCCGGCCGGCGCCTCAGCCTCCGGGCGCGACCTCCAGTTCCGCTGCCTGGTCGAGACAGAGGATGATCCACTCGGCCAGATTCCGGCCCTGGCGTTCGGCGGCGGTCGCCCACTTGTTTTCCTGCTCGCTGCTGACGCGCACCTGGAGGTGCACGTGCTGCTTGCGTTCCTCCGCCGGGCGGGTGAGGGCCTGACGCACCTGCTGGCGGAGCATGTTGCGGGACCAGCCCTCCCGAGCGGCGCGTTCCAGCCACATTGCGCGTGCCGCAGGATCCAGCGAGGCGACCTCCGCGTGGTGCTGGAAACTGACCTTCGGGTGCCGTTCGGACAATGCGAAACGCCTTGCTATCCAGGCGTAATTACGCAGAGTCTTGTAGTCGAGGCCCGTTTCGTCCATTGCCTGGCGGTACCGGTCGGGATACTTCTCCTGTCCGTAAACCAGCCAGTCTCCGAGCCACCAGCAGGACGAGTCCGATATCAAGAAGAGGTGCTTGCCGAACCGTTTCCATTCGGTCAGCGAGAAGTCCGGTGGCAGGGAGAGGCCGGTGCGGCGCGTGAGCGCCTGATTGTTGAGCGGCAGTGGGGGCACCTTGCGGACATCGGTCAGGGTGGCTGATTTCCCCATGCAGATCACTTCCTTGGTAAGGGCTGACTCATGGTCCGATGCGAGGTGTTGCCTGGATGCGAAGCCCTGGGGCCAGGGCTGTCACCCCTGCGGAACCCGACCTTCCGGCCGATGCGGTGGCAAAGGACGATGTTCGCCAAACCGGACCTCTCCGCATGTCATTTCGGTCGAGGTGTCAAGGGTGCAGGGTGTGATGTCGCCAATGTGTCATCGATCTGAGCGCACGTCAGTGTGGCATTGGACGGGCGCCACGGTCTAGATCGTTTAGCTGTCATTAATGGGTCAGGCCCGGAAAGGCCACTGCATGGGGTGGCGAGTGGCGAAGAATGTCCGGACTGACGGTCCGTGGGCAGCAAGAGTTCCGTGGTATGTATTGATGATCTTGACGCGCTGTGCCGGCTGTTCCAAGGGGGAGGACGATGGAGTCGCGAATCGACTCGGACGAGGTCTCTCGGCCCTCGGTCCAGCCGCAGACCCTGGCGCTGGGACAGGAGGCCGAGGTGCGCCGCCTCATCGAGCGCACCGCGACGGCGCTGCGCGACATGGCCGGTGAGTTCGAGCATCTCGGCGACTCCCTCGGCCGTACGCCGCCCCCACCGCAACCCGACGTGGCGTCGTACACCCTGGAGTACCTGACCGAGCCCGAGAAGATCGCGGAGGCGTTGTCGGACGCCGCCGCCGTCGCCGTGACCGAGATCCTGAGCACCCATCCCGGACCGGTTCCCCCGGACGCCGAACTCGCCGCGGAGCTGAAGCGTACGCGACACGCACGCGCGCGGGACGTGGTCGTGCGCAGCGTCTACGGCGAGTGCTACTTCAAGTCGCCCAACGGGGCCAAGCATCTGCGCAGCCTGACCGGGCTCGGAGTGCAGGTGAGACTGCTCGGCTCGGTCCCGCTCCGGCTGATCGTGAGTGACGGCCTGACCATGTTCTCGGGACCGGAGGACGACGGCCTGGCCGTTCTGCGCCCCGAACTCATCACCAGGGCCGCGCGCCGGGTTCTGGAGTACTGGTGGGTCACCGCGACGCCGCTGGACGACCTCGTCGACCGGCTGCGGGAGAGCCCCACGCCGCAGGAGCAGGCGATCCTGCGGCTGATGTCGGCCGGGGTCCGCGACGAGGTGATCGCCCGGGAGATCGGGGTGTCGATCCGCACACTGCGCAGGACGCTCGCGGCGGTCATGGACAAACTGGGTGCCGAGAACCGTTTCCAGGCGGGCATCAAGGCGGTGGCGAGGGGCTGGTTGTAGTCCGGTTCCGCGATCGCGTACGCGACTCGTGCGTCATCGCGCCTGCGTCGCCGCGTCCGTGCGGCGGGTCGTGACGCGCACCGCGGACGCCCACCGGCGGCTCAGGGCGTCGATGTCGGCGTCGAGCGGAGCGTCGCCCACGACGGAGACCGACCGGGCCCCGGAGTCCATCTGCTCGCCCAGCACCGCACCCGCCTCGCGGGCCATCAGCACGGCCGTGCAGCGACCCGGGGCCCCCGCGTCGGTGGCCTCGGCACCGGGCCACCGGCCGTCGCGCTGGATCCACGAGACCTCGGTGCCCTCTGCGTCGACGGCGACATCGGCCAGCGTGCCGCTGTCGTGGTCGAGATAGCGCTGGGCGGCTCGGCGGCTGGGCTGCGGGTAGTCGGGTTTGATGCCCAGGGCCAGGTCGACGATCGCCGGTTCCATCGGGGCACCGGTCGCCAGGTGCCACAGCATGGTGATCGCGTCGCCGGGCAGCCGTGCGGCGACCTCCATGAGGACGGCCCGGCCACGCGACAGCCGGAACTCGGCGTGCGTGATCCCGCTGCGCAGACCGAGCCTCGACAGCACCCCCGCGTTCGCCGACAGCAGGGCCTCCTCCTCGGCAGGTGCGAGGCCGGGGGCCGGGCTGGTGTGGCCCATCTCGGTGAAGAAACGGCCACCGTCCTCGTTGGTGCGCTTGGCGGTGATGCCGGACCACAGCACCTCCCCCTCGTGGACCAGGGCCTCCACCGAGAACTCCGGTCCCTCCACCAGCTCTTCGAGCAGGACGGACTCCCCGGGGCCGTACTGCGTGAGGGCGGCGCGCAGTTCCTCGACGTCGTCGACCCGGCGCACGCCCGAGCTGTACATGCGGCCGGCCGGCTTCACGACGGCCGGATAGCAGGGAGGCTCCGCGTGGGAGCGTTCGGCCGGGGCGACAGCGCGCCAGCGCGGGCCGAAGGAGTCCAGTGCCGTCCGCTGCATGATCTTGTCCCGGCAGACGCGGGACGCCCAGCCGCCCGGGCCGGGCAGACGGAGCAGCTCGCCCAGGGCACCCGCCGGGTCCACGAAGACCTCGCCGCAGCAGATCGACGCCTTGACGTCGTACTCCCGCACCCAGTCCTGCACCGCGCAGAGCACCGTGTCCACCGAGGGGTCGGGGACCTGGACCACCTCGTTCATCAGCGACAACGGGTGGGCGGGGTCGGCCATGTGGGCGCGCAGCCGGTCCATCGCAGTGTCCGGCCCGACGAGGACCAGCGGTACGAGCTCCCGGGAGACGATCTCCTCGATCAGCCGGGTCTGCCGCGCGAGGACGACCAGGTCGCTCATCACGATCACCGCGGGCCTGTGGACCGCCGGCTGCGTACGGTTGTCGGAGTGCATGGGGTTACCTCACGAGGGGGGTGGCAGGGTCAGACCGGGGCGGAGTCCGCAGCCTCGTCCGTGGTACCGGCCGGGTCGGCGGCGTACTCGTTCGGCAGCACCCCGGCGATCTCGGCGCGCAGGCGCAGCACCGTGACGGCGAAGACGGCGAAGCTGACGGCGAGCAGCGCGACGAAGGTGGTCATGGAGGCGCGCAGGCCCAGGAAGCCGCCCGCCCATCCGCCGAGGAGAGCGCCGAGTCCGATCGGCCCGAACGCGAAGAAGCGGTAGGCGGCCGAGACGCTGCCGAGCCGGTCGGGCGGGGTGAGGATCTGGCGCAGTGAGACGGCGTGCACGTTGTACAGCGTCATTCCGAAGCCGTAGATCAGGAACGCCGCGCTCGCCATCGTCATCAGCACGAGGCGGGGACCCGTGGCGAACACGAGCAGCATCGGGGTCAGGGAGGCCAGCCCCATGCCGGCCACCAGAGCCCGCACGGTGGACATCCGGCCGCCACGGCCTCCGGCCACCACGGCTCCGAGCACGGTGCCCACGCCGCCCACGGTGATCGTCATGCCGACCGAACCGGGGGACAGCCCCCAGATCCGCACGGCGAGCAGCAGATAGATCGTCAGGACCGCCTGTTCGAGGAAGTTGAACAGGCCGGCCTGCACGGTCGTCACCCGCAGGATCGGGTGGCGCAGCAGAAAACCCATGCCGGAGAGCGTCGCGGCCCACACACGCGACTTCTCCCCGGTCTTCGGCACAGGGCGGCGGGGAAAGCGCAAGGTCAGGCTCAGCAGGCCGGCCACCAGACAGAGCGCGCTGATCACCCCCAGCCCGGGGCCGGAGCCGAAGCGGTCGTAGAGCAGGCCCGCGGCGCCCGGTGCGCCGACCAGGCACATGGAGTAGACGAACTCCAGCCGGCCGTTCGCCGCGACGAGTCGCTCCGGCGGCACCAGGTCCGGCGGTACCGTCTGCGCGCACATGTCCGCGAACGCCACCAGGCAGCCCATGACGGTGCACACCCCGACCAGCACCAGGACGCGGTGCGCGCCGTCGCCGTAGAGCGGCACCAGCAGCAGCGCCGCGCTGTTGCCCAGGTAGGCGGCGGCGAAACAGGTACGGCGGTCCCAGCGGTCGAAGGCGCCGCCGAAGAGCAGGGCCACCGCAAGGACGGGGAAGTACTGGAGGGCGTTGAGGAAGCCCAGCACCGCCGGGCTGACCGCGTAGCCGCTGATGGCGAGCATCGGCAGGAACAGCAGCGCCACCTTGGCACCGACCTGCGCGCAGATCTGGATCAGCCAGAACCTGAGGAAGCGGCCGGTCAGGACGCGCCCCGCGCCCCCGCTCACAGAAGCTCCGTCAGGCCGGGGTCCGCGAGGGCGCCCGCCACCGTCTTCGAGTCGCCGACCAGCCCCCGCAGGGTGCGCGCGTTGGCCGCGGCCACCTGCTCGTCGCGTCCCTCAAGGACGCTGTCCTCGCTGAGGTCCAGCAGCCACAGCCCGTGCAGCCGCCCGCCCCGCAGTGCCTTGGCCTCGGCTGCCTCGATGCCCGCGTGCATGCGGCGCACACCGCGCTCCGAGGCCTGCTGCAGGGGCAGGTAGTAGACGACGTTGAAGTACTCGGCGGCACCGGCGAGGTGCTCGTAGTCGAATCCGGCGGCGCGCAGGTAGAGGGAGTCGCCCCACACGTAGTACAGGCAGAAGCCGATGGGCCGGCCGTCGGCGGTGCGGGCCAGGAAGACCTCGGTGCGGCCCCGCATCGCGCGGGCCTGGTCCTCGAAGGACTCCGCGAGCACGGTGGCGTCGGCCGGGTGACCGTAGCGGTGCTGGGTGCAGGCGAGCAGGTAACCGGCCTCCTCGCAGCACTCCTCCAGGGTCAGGTGCTCCACGCGGTACCCGGCCTCCTCGAACCGGCGGCGGTCGCGGCGCACCCGGACGGAACGCTTGTAACCGAGGCTCTCCAGATAGCCCTCCCAGCCGCCGTCGGGCACGGGGATCCAGGCCTCCAGCTGGAGCAGCACCGGTGGCGCCGTCACGCCGGCCCGCCTGAACGCCCCGACCGTACGCTCGTCCAGGTACATCGCCACGCACGGCACCGGGTCCGGGGCCGGAGCCTCGGTGAGCTCCCGGACCAGCGGTTCGGCGGCCAGCTTGCGCAGTTCGGGAAGGAGCGCGGCGGCGGCCTCGTCGTGGGACAGGTCCGGCGCGTGCAGCAACTGCGTGTGGTAGCCGCGGTGCTGACCTGCCATCAGCCCCTTGCCGCCGGGGCTCGGCAGACCGAGACCGGTCAGGTGCTCGTGCCACTGGTAGAAGGAGTTGTCCATGCTGCGGACGGCCGTCACCGGCATCACGGCCTGGGGCTGGTCCGCACTGCCGGTGTGCACCGCGCCGACGCGGCCGGGGTCGTCCCCGTGGCAGAAGGAGAGCCAGCCGGAGGACGCGTACATGTGGGGACCGACCAGGCGGTCCCAGCTACCGGGGGCTATGCCCCCGGTAGCCGTGACGAAGGAGTTCATCCTCACCTCAGGTGGTGGAGCATCGGCAGGGTCAGAGTGCGCACCGTACTGCCGACTCTGCTGCGCAGTACAACTTCACCGCCCGCGCAGTGCAGTTGTACCGTCCGCTCCTCCGACCACCCGGCGTAGCGGAACTCCCCGTCCTCCAGGTGAATCAGCCGGACCGGCGCCGCTCCCTCGTAGGTGAGCAGCAGGTGGTCCTCCTCCGCGTGCACCGTGGCGCGGCGCCGCGGCACGGCCGGGTCGAGGAACGCCCCGTCCTCCTCCTCCCAGTCGGTGAAGGTCTCCGGCACCTCGAAGGCACACTCCCACTCCTTCGGAGAGCCGGGCAGCGGCGTGGCCGGACGGTTCAGTACGGCACCGCCCTCCAACAGGAACTCCCGCCAGGAATCGGGGAAGATCTCCGCCAGCTCCGGCACCACCAGGCAGTCGATCACCAGATGGACCCGGGGTTCCGTGCCGTCGTTGCCCACCTGGTGGTTGCGGCTGAAGTCGCCGAACCAGAACTCGCCCGGCTGCCAGCAGTGCTCCTCGCCGTCGAGGTGCAGAAGGGCGTCCGGATTGGTGGTGATGGGCACGTGCAGCCGGGCCACGCCCCACGACGGGCCGTACTTGGTGTCGAAGTGCAGGTGGCTGTGCGTGCCCGGGCCCAGCGCCATGTAGCGAACGGCGCGCAGCGGTGCGGGGATGCTGCGCAGCACCTCCCGGGCCTGCGGGGTGCGCTCCAGCCACGGGGTGTCGGCGAAGTCGACCGGGCCCGGGCCGCCGGGGTCGGTGCGATCGCCGTCCCCGCCGGGGCTGCGCAGCGCCAGGCAGGTCCAGTCGACCTTGGAGGCCTGGCCGATCTGGTCGCCGTACACGCGCTGGCGCTGCCAGGCGTGCCGGCGGACCTGGTCGAGCTCGGCGGCGAGGGCGGCCCCGTCGAAGGTGGGCTTCAGCCGGGCCGTGGCGCCCGGCTGCCGGACGGTGGTCGTCACACCGCCTCCGTCTTCAGGTCGTCGGGGATGATCTCGTTCGCCGTCAGCTGGTCGATGGTCTGCCGGGCGCGGATGAGGGTGAAGGAGCCGTCCGGGCGGCGCAGCACCTCGGGCGCCTCCGGGTAGGAGTTGAAGTTCTTCATCGACATGCTGGCGCAGTAGCCGCCGGAACGCTCGACGACGAGGTAGTCGCCCGGCTCCACCGCGCCCAGCCGCACCGGGCTGAGTTCCTCGACCGACCCGGGGCGGGTGGTCAGCACGTCACCGGCGATGCAGCAGTGGCCGGCCACGTCGCTGCGCGGGCCCTCGGGCGGCAGTTCGCCCTCGCGGGTCACGGCCACCACCGGGTGCGGCGAGCCGTAGTAGGAGGGCCGGAGGATCTCGGTGAGCCCGGCGTTGATCTTCACGAACCGCCGGCCCTCGTCGCCGGTGGTCACCACGTCGATGACCTTGGCGACGATCGATCCGGCGTTCGCGACGAGGAAGGTGCCGGGCTCCATCTCCATGTGCAGCTCGCGGCCCGTCTGCTCGGCGAACAGCCGCAGGTCGGAGGCGAGTTCCTCGGCCCACTCGGAGTGGTCGTACTCGGGGTCGTCCGCCATCACCGTGATGCGGTAGCCGCCGCCCAGGTCGACGGCGCGCACATCCCCGAAGTCCTTGGCGATCTCCAGCAGGCGGCGCGCGGCCGGCAGGAGGACGTCGGCGTGGTGCCCGGAGCCGATGTGCACGTGGAGCCGGGTGACCGTGAGGTCGTAGCGCTCGGCGATGGCCTTCACCTCGGGCACCTGCTCGTGCCAGATGCCGAAGCTGGAGTCGGGGCCGCCCGAGGTCAGCCGGCGGACCAGGCCCGAGCCGAAGCCCGGGTTGATGCGCACGGACACCTCGGTGCCGGGGAAGGCCTCGCCGTACTCGGTGAGCTGCTGCAGCGACCCGGCGTCGAACTGCAGGCCGCGGCGGATCAGGTCGGGCAGCTCCGCGGAGCCGAAGTCGGCCTCCTGCGCGGTCATCAGGATCTTCTCCGGGGCCACGCCGGCCCGGACGGCACGGATGACCTCCCACACGGAGCTGGCGTCGAAGTGCACTCCCAGGCTGTCGAAGAGCCGGATCACGGCGGCGCTCGGCGACGCCTTGAGGGAGTAACGGATCGTGTGTCCGTAGGCGCTGGGGAGGTCCTTCAGCAGGGCGACCCCGTCGCGGATGCGCTGCTCGTCGTAGACGAAGACCGGGGTGCCGAAGGTCTCGGCCACGTGGCGGACCTCTGCCGGGGACAGGAACTTGAGCTGCTCCAGGGCGGGGCCCGGGGACGAGTCGGTCTGGACGGACATCAGGTGTGATTCCTTTCGCGTGGTCCCGCTGTCACCGGGTCATGCAGTTCTGGGAGCTGTCCCGGTAGGTGATCCGGCCGGTGAAGACGTCCTTGTAGAAGGACCAGTAGGACGGGGCGACCGTCTCCACGCGCTCCTCGATCACCTGGTGCAGGGCCCGCACGTTGACCATGGGCACGCCCTGGTGGAAGTGGTGCGCCGTGTGCACGTCGTTGCCGTTGGTGTACCACTTGGCGAACCAACCCGCCTTGATGGTGCGGGTGTTGGACAGGACGTTGGGGTCGGTCTGGGTGTTCAGACCGTAGTGCTCCGGCAGTTCGATCAGGAAGTGGGCCGGCTCGGCGAAGAGCAGGGTGGGCAGCACCCAGACCCAGACCAGGTACAGGTCGCGGGCCAGCACGGAGTAGGCGACGGCCGCGACGATGAGGACCGTGAAGAGCTGGTACTCCGTGCGGATCTTCTTCGCCGCGAGGGTCTTGGTGATGCCGGGGTTGGTGCGGCCCACCACGGAGCGTGCGATGTCCTTGGCGACGTCGCCGTAACGGCCGAGGTGATAGGCGCCCCGCAGGAAGCCGGGTATGGTGCCGAGGCCGTCGAAGCGGTAGTTGAAGAACTCCTGGTTCTGCGGCGTGCCGAGGTAGGCGTGGTGGCGCAGGTGGTCGTGCTTGTAGTGCCAGTACGAGCTGAGCATGGGCGCGCCGGCCAGGAAACCGAGGAGACGGTTCAGCGAGCGGCGGTTGTAGGCGTGCTCGTGCAGGGTCTCGTGCTGGAGCTCCACGAGGTGGGCGTACATCAGTCCGTTGACGACCACCGTGACGGCGATGACCCACCACGTCGGCCGGAGTGCCACGGCGGTCCAGGCGGCGGCGACGATCGCCAGGGCCAGAAGGAACTTCGCCGTGAACACGGACGGCCGCTTCTCGAACATCGTTTTCGGCAGAGAACGGCGTTCGTCGTTACCCCGGACCGGAGCCAGCAATACATTGGTGGAGCCATCGAGATCGGGCTCTACTGCCTGACTCAATTTATTTTCCTCCCTCTCGGCGACGCCGGTGATTGTGGCGTGACGAATCGGAAACCCGCAAGCATGTTCCGGGCGGGGAGGGGCGAAATGCGAAGGGAATCCTGTAAGCAGAAGCAGGCGGATTTGTCGAGAGCCCGCGGTGCCGAATTGCAGGCGCCTCGGTGGTGCGCCGTGTCTCGCCGGCGGGACACCCGCGGGACCGGCCGCAGCCTCGACGTCGCACATCTTTGCTGCTGAAGCCCCTTGCGAGGCAGGTCACTTGAGCGTCACCCGGTGATACGCTCGCCCGGCGGCGCA
Source organism: Streptomyces cyanogenus (assembly GCF_017526105.1). Lineage (NCBI taxonomy): Bacteria > Bacillati > Actinomycetota > Actinomycetes > Kitasatosporales > Streptomycetaceae > Streptomyces > Streptomyces cyanogenus. The sequence goes on along the minus strand of NZ_CP071839.1, from coordinate 4,553,984 downwards.
GCGTGCGCCGCGCGTCGATTGGTCTCGGATTTTTTTCCGACACAGGGCGAAGGGCGAACGGGTGCACCAGATGGAAGGCGTATATCTCCCGCTTGTGACACCGTTTTACGACGGTGCCGTCGATCTGGTATCGCTGCGGCGTCTGGTGGAGCACTACCGGCATACGGGTATCGCCGGCCTCGTCATGCTGGGTACCACCGGTGAGAGTCCGACCATCGAACCGGACGAGCAGAAGTCCGTCGTTGCGGCGACCCTGGACGCCGTGGCCGGGGAACTGCCCGTCTATGTCGGCGTCGGCGGCAATTCCACCCGGCACGTGGCGAGCGCTCTCGCCGCGTACGAGTCCATGAACGTGGCCGGCTACCTGGTGGTCACCCCCTACTACAACCGGCCCTCCGCCGACGGGCTGGTGGAGCACTTCCGGGCGGTCGCCGGGGAGACGGAACGCACCCTTATCGCCTACAACGTGCCGTACCGCACCGGTGTGAACCTGTCCAACGACGCTCTCCTGGAGCTGGCTGCGACCGTGCCCAACATCCGCGCGGTGAAGGACGCCACCGGCAACATCGTGCAGAGCCTCGACCTGCTGGAGCGGGCCCCGCAGGATCTGGCCGTGCTCACCGGCGAGGACCCGCTGTACTTCACCAGTCTCGCCAACGGTGCCGCCGGCGGCATCCTGGCCTCCGCGCACCTGGCCACGGCCACCTTCGTCGAGGTCGCCGACGCGATCGCGGGCGAGCGGCTGGTGAAGGGCCGCACGGCTTGGCGCAGCATCAGCCCGCTGATTCCGGCCCTGTTCCGCGAGGCGAACCCGATGCCGCTGAAGTACTGCCTGTGGCGGCTGGGGCTGATCAGATCCCCCGAATGCCGACTGCCTCTGACGCGGGTGTCCGAGGCGCTCGCCGCTCAGCTGGACGACCTGGTGGCCGGGCTGTCGTCTCCCGGCGCGACGCACTCCTGACAGCGCGGGACGCGCGCCGGGCAGCCGATCAGACCGGGCGTGCCAGAGCCCGCAGGAAGAACAGGGTGTTGGCGGGGCGTTCGGCCAGGCGGCGGGCGAAGTAGCCGTACCAGTCGGGACCGAAGGGCAGATAGACCCGTACGGAGTGGCCGGCGGCGGCCAGGCGCCGCTGCTCGGCGCTGCGCACTCCGAAGAGCATCTGGTACTCGAATCCCTGCGGGCTCCTGCCGTGCCGCCGGGCCAGCTCGGAGCCGATCTCGATCAGGCGCGGATCGTGGGTCGCGACCAGGGGACGGGCATCGCCCTCGAAGAGCGTGCGCAGGCAGCGCACGTATGCCCGGTCGACGTCGGCACGCGATCGCAGGGCCACCGAGTCCGGCTCCCGGTAGGCGCCCTTCACCAGCCGTACCCGTGCCCCCGCGGCCCGCAGGTCGGCGCAGTCGGCCGGGCTGCGACGCAGCGCGGCCTGCACCGCCACACCGGTCAGCGGGAAGTCCCGGCGCAGCTCGCGCGCGATCTCCAGCGTGGAGTCGGTGGTCGTGTGGTCCTCCATGTCCAGGGTGACCAGCACGCCCGCCGCCAGGGCGGCGGTACAGATGCGGCGCGCGCGGTCGAGGGCGCGCGCGGGGCCGTCGGGGCCGTGCAGCTGCCCCAGGGCCGACAGTTTCAGCGAGAGTTCGCTCTGCGGGCCGCCCAGGCCTCTGTCCTCCAGCAACCGCGCGAAGCCGACGAACGCGTCGCACGACCGCTCGATCCGCTCCGGGTCGCTCTGGTACTCGCCCAGGAAGTTGTAGGTGACGCCCAGTCCCCCGGTGGCCAGGGCCGAGCCCATGGCGACGGCCTGTGCCGCCGTCTCGCCGGCGACGAACCGCTGGACCACCGCACGCGCGGCCGCCGGCGTCCGCAGGGCGTTTTCGACCCGCTTATGGTCGGCGACGGACAAAAGAATGCGACGCAACATGACGTACCTCATTCAACAGCTGTGACAAGGAATCGAATCCGTGGTATTCGGACCGGACGCGCACTCTTTTGGTGGTGAAGAGGATGCGGCGCACGGTTGCCCGAACGATGGGCGTTCCCTAACATGCCAGCCGTGAGCGATCTTGAGGTAATTTTCGAGCATCACATATGGGCGACCCGCACGCTTATCGAGCATTGCCGGAAGCTGACTCCGGAACAACTCGCCCTTTCGACGCCGGGCACTTATGGCGCGATCGTTCCGACGATCACCCACATCATCGCGGAGGACCAGAGACTGCTGCAGCGCCTGACCGGCGAGCCGGCCGAGGTCCCGGTGACCGAGGACGGCACCTTCACCCTCGACGAGCTGCACACCGTCTGGGAACGGCAGTCCGAGCGGTGGCGCGCGGTCCTCGCCCAGGGGGAGACGCTCGACGTCACCCTGCCGGCCCGCGATCCCTGGCCGCCCGTGCCCGGTGCGCGGCCGCTCGTGCTGCTGGAGGCGATCCAGCACGGCAACGACCACCGCACCCACGTCTGCTCGGTGCTGGGCGCGCACGGACTGCCCATCGAGTTCCTGTGCGGCTGGGCGTTCTGGCGCTCCACCGGCAGGGTTCCTGCGGCCACCGCACCCACCGCGTGACGGCCCCCGGGGAGGCCCCGGCGCCGGCTCCCGGGGCCGCGCCCGGGCCGGCCCCCGACGCGGACACCGCGCTGTTCCGGCACGTCCTCGGGCATTTCTGCACGGGCGTCGTCGTCCTGGCGGGCCTGGGCCCCTCGGGACCGCTCGGGCTGACCTGTCAGTCGTTCAGCTCCCTGTCGCTGGAGCCGCCGCTGGTGATGTTCGGCGTGTCCCGCACCTCGGCCAGTTGGCCCGGGATCCGGCAGGCCGGTGCTCTGTGCGTCAACGTGCTCGCCGCGGACCAGGAGGAGCTGAGCAGACGGATGGCCCGCTCCGGCACCGACAAGTTCGCCGGTGTCGACTGGGAGCCCACGCCCCTCGGCGCGCCACGGCTGTGCGGCGCGCTCGCCTGGCTGGAATGCACGCTGCACGCGGAGTACCCCGGCGGCGACCACACCCTCGTCGTCGCGGAGGTGCAGCGGCTGGCGGCCGCGCCCGGCACGGCGCCCCTTCTCTATTACCGGGGCGGTTATGCCGGCCTGAATTCCCCACGCCGGCCCGAACTCCGCATGAGGCAGGGGGATGCCGGATCGCCGCACGGCCGGGCCGGCGGCACGCGGTGACCACGGCCCCCTGGAACAGGCCGGGAAAAGGCGCCACCCGTGGTGGCCGGCTGACCTGGTGAAGGAGAGTATTCACGGTGGGAAGGCAGAATGTCTCACATTCAGTGGCCGAAGAGGCACTGTCCGAAAGCCCATGGGCCGAAGAGCCGCCGATGACGGCGGTGCGATGCGAGGGTGCCTCGCTGCCCGACACCTTCCGCGCCGTGGCCCGCCGCAGACCGGACGCCCCGGCGGTGCAGGACACGGGCGGAGCGCTCACCTACGGCCAACTCGACGCCGCGTCCGACCGGATCGCAGCGGGCCTGCGCGCTCGGGGAGTCTCCAGGGGCGCTCTGGTCGGCGTGCTCATCGACCGGACACCGGACACCCCCGTTGCGCTGCTCGGGGTCCTGAAGGCGGGCTGCGCCTACGTCCCCCTGGACCCGTCCTACCCCCGCGCCCGGCTGCGACAGGTGAGCGAGGACTGCGCACTCACCGTCGTCCTCGGCGATCCGCGGACAGCCGAGGACTGCGGGCTCGGCGCGCTGGACGTCGTGGAGCGCGACGCCTGCGCGGCGCACGGCGGCGAAGCGCCGCATGGCGGGGTGCCGCATGGCGGGGTGCCGCATGGCGAGGTGCCGCACGTGGAGATCGCAGCCGACGATCCCGCCTACGTGATCCACACCTCCGGATCGACGGGCCGCCCGAAGGGCTGCCTGGTCAGCCACGGGAACGTGCTCGCACTCATGCGGCACACACTGCCCCTCTTCGCGTGCGGACCCGAGGACCGGTGGACCCTCTTCCACTCCGCGAGCTTCGACTTCTCGGTGTGGGAACTGTGGGGCGCCCTGCTGACCGGCGGCACCGCCGTGTGCGTACCGGCCGACACCGCGCGAGAGCCGGAGGAGTTCCTCGATCTCCTCGAACGCGAACGCGTCACCGTCCTGAGCCAGGTGCCCTCCGCGTTCCGGGCCCTCAGCCGGATGGCGGCGGCCCGCGAGACCCGGCTGGCACTGCGCTACGTCGTCTTCGGCGGCGAGCGCCTCGACGTGGACGTCGCCGCAGAGTTCGTCCGGCACACCGCGCCCCGGCCACCGGTCATGGTGAACATGTACGGCATCACGGAGGCCACCGTGCACTCCACCGTCAAGTTCCTCACCGCCGCCGACCTGGCCGACGAGGGCGGCGCCTCCATCGGCAGGCCGCTGCCGCATGTCGAGATCAGCCTCCGGGACGACGAGCTGCGGCCGGTGCCGGACGGCGAGACGGGGGAGATCCTCATCGCCGGAGCGGGCGTCGCCCTGGGCTATCTCAACCGGCCGGACCTCACCGCGGAGCGCTTCCCCACCCTCGACACGGATACCGGCCCCCGCCGCTTCTACCGCACCGGGGACCTCGCCCGGCGGACGGAGTCGGGTGAGCTGGAGTACCTGGGGCGCAACGACCGGCAGGTGAAGGTGCGCGGGTTCCGCATCGAACTCGGCGAGATCGAGGCGGCGCTGCGCGCCCATCCCGCGGTGCGCGATGCGGCCGTCATCACGGGGGCGTCCCGGGAGGGCCAGGCCCTCATCGCCTGCGTCGTGCACCGGGACCCGGATCCCGGGCGCCCCGCCCGGGCCGAACTGCGCAGCCACCTCGCCACGCGGCTGCCCACCCACATGGTGCCCCGCCGCTTCGTGTTCGTCGGCGAACTGCCGCTGACCCCCTCCGGCAAGCTCGACCGCCGGGCCCTCGACGTCCGCACCGGCGCCGGCGGTGACCCCCGCCCGTGAACCTCGCACAGCGGATCAGGGGCGGCTTCCGTCCGTACCACGCCCTGGTGGGCGGAGCGCTCGTCACCGCCCTCGGCCAGGGCATGTACTCGGCGGCGAGCGTCATCTACTTCACCCGGGTGCTGGGGCTGTCCATGGGCCGGCTCGGCCTCGTCCTGTCGGTCGCCGGCGCGGTGGGCTTCCTCGCCACCGTGCCCCTCGGCCGGCTCGTCGACCGGATCGGCGCCCGGCGAACCGCGGTGGCGCTCCAGCTGGCCAAGGCGGCGCTGGTGGCGCTGCTGGCAGGCGTGCAGTCGTTCTGGCCGCTTCTGATCACCGTCGCTCTGCTGGGCGCGGCCACCCGCGGCGGGCAGACCGCCTGGCAGGCGCTCGTCGCGGACGTGGTGGGGCCCGAACAGCGGGTCCGGGTCCAGGCGTTGACCCGCAGCGCCTTCAACGCCGGCGTCTCGGTCGGGGTGTTGATCGCCGCCCCGGTGATCGCGCTCACCGACCGGGCACCCTTCGTGGCCATGCTGCTCGGTGTCGCGCTGTGCTACCTGACCGTGTCCCAGGTGACAGCCCGGCTGCCGGTACCGCACCAGGCGGTGCGGGGGGACCTGACCACCCGGCCGGCCCGCCCCAGCCCCGGTTTCGTGCTCCTGGGATTCGTGACCGGGTTCCTCGGGCTGCACATCACCATCCTGGAGGTGGCGGTGCCGCTGTGGGTGGTGCGGGAGACCGACGTCGCCAAGTCCGTCGTCTCGCTGCTGCTGTTCGTCAACACGGTGCTCGTCATCGGCCTGCAGGTCCCGCTCAGCCGCTGGTCGGACTCGGTGCGCGGCGCGACCGGCACCCTCGCCGCCGGCGCGGCTGCCGTCGCCGCGTCCTGCGCGGTCTTCGCCACCACGCACGACCGGGGCGGCTGGGCCGCGCTCGCGCTGCTGCTGGCCGCGACCGCCCTGCTGACCGCGGGGGAGATCTTCCAGTCGGCGGGCAGTTGGGGTCTTGGCTTCGAACTCGCGCCGATCGGCGGGCGCGGTGGCCACCTGGGCGCGTTCTCGCTGGGCACGGCGCTCCAGGACGTCGTGGGGCCCGCGCTGGTCACGTTCGTGGTGATGCGGGAGGCGCCCCACGGATGGTGGCTGCTGGCCGCGGCGCTCCTGGCGGCGGGCGCCGTGACGGTCCCGCTCGCCCGCGCCGCCCACCGTCACCTGCTGGCCACCACCGCCACCGCGGCGGCTGACGGGCCGGCCGCACAGACGACTCTCGAAAGGGGCACGACCTCATGACCGCCGAACGCAGAACCGTCCAGGAGATCGAGGACCTCATCCGCGGCCTGTGGGAGGAGATGCTGGACACCGACGTCCTGCCCACGGACGACTTCTTCCAGATCGGCGGCGACTCGTTGATGGTCGTCGACGTGACCGTCGAGGCCCGCAGGCACGGCCTCGACATGAAGACCTCCGCCGTCTTCAGGCATCCGACCCCCGCCTCGCTCGCCCGGTTCCTCGCCGGCGCCGGCGAGGAACCCGCCCCCGCCACCACGCCCCGGGCGCCGCAGGACCTCTTCCTGAGTGCCGACGAGCTGTGGCGCACACACGGCAGCACGTGGGCGCCCGATGCACCGCGCTGCCTGTTCCCGCTCGTGACCGAGGGGCGCGGCGAACCGCTGTTCATCGTGCACTGGGGCAACGACGCGGGGTTCGTGTGGAAGGCGACCAGCGCCTGGGGTGCCGGGCGTCCGGTCTACGGATTCGAGGCACCGGGGTTCCGCGGCGCCGTCCGCCCGCTGGTCACCATCAACGACGTGGCGGACCGCTACCTGGCGGAACTGCTTCAGGTGCAGCCGGAGGGGCCCTACCACCTGGCCGGGCACTGCCATGGGGCGGTCGTCGCCTTCGAGATGGCCCGGAAACTGCGAGCCGGCGGCCAGGAGGTGGCCCTCGTCGGCATGGTGAAGCCGTCCGCGCTGGAACGGTTCGTGAGCTACGGCTGGGGCCTGGACGACATCACGCGCTACCGCCTCGAATCCCTGGCGGCCACCTTCGGCCTCCAGGGCGACGAGAGCCTGGAGGAGGTCTTCGAGCGGATGCGGACGAAGGAGTGGTACGACGACCGGCTCGGGCCTGCCGACCTGCCCCGGCTCCAGGTCCAGTGGGCGGCCCTGGCCCTCGCCCTGCACCACTACGAGCCCCGCCCCTACCCCGGGCCCGTCCTGCTCTTCCAGGACCGCAAGGACCGGGCGGAGACGGAACGCAACTGGCTCTCCGTGCTGACCGACGTGGAGACGCACTGGCTGGACTACGGGGTGGACGATCCGCGTCCGCTGCTGAGCGATCCCGGTGTCGCCGCGCGCATCAAGGAGCGGCTCGCCCGGTGAAGGGCACGGAGGTGGTCCCAGCATGACTCTCGCCATCGTCTTCGAGCAGGCCGCGGCAACGGCCGGCGAGCTGATGACGTCGCTCGAACCGTATCCGGACGTGGTGTTCGTGGTCGGCGACGACCCCTACGCCCGGCGCTTCGCGTCCTTGCTGCGCACGGCCGGTGAGGTCGTCGAGCTGTCCGGCGACACCACCGCCGACGCGGCACGCCTGAAGGCGGCCGGGGTGCACGGCATCACCGCCTTCGGCGACTGGGGCGTCGGTGTGGCCGCCGGCCTGGCCGCGGAGCTCGGCCTGCCGTTCCACTCCCCGGAGACGGCCCGGGGACTGACCGACAAGCATGTGCAGCGGACCCTCCTCGACCGGGCCGGGGTGGGAGGCGTCGGGCACCGGCCGGTGCAAAGCCGCGCCGACTGGGACGCCGCCGTAAGGGACCTGGCGTTCCCGCTGGTCGTGAAGCCGGCACAGGGCAAGGGCAGCCGCAACACCCGGCTGGTGACCGACGAGGCGGCCGGGCGTGACCTGGTGACGCGGCTGCTCGACCGGACCCGGCCGGGTCATGAAACGGCCCTGGTGGCCGAGGAGTACCTCACCGGCCGGGGGGCGGAGCCGTTCGGGGACTACGTCTCCGTGGAGTCCGTCTGCCGGGGCACGTCCGTCCGGCACATCGGGGTCACCGGCAAGTTCCCGCTGGTGCACCCGTTCCGCGAGACCGGGCAGTTCTTCCCCGCCGTGCTGCCGCGGGCGACGCTGCTGGAGGTCCTCGCGTTGACCGAGGCGGCACTGCGGGCCCTCGGCGTCGCCCACGGCATCACCCACACGGAGATCAAACTGACCGACCGGGGCCCGCGGGTCATCGAGGTGAACGGACGACTGGGCGGCAACCTGGTCGATCTCTATCAGCGGGGTCTCGGCCTCGATATGATCCGCGTGGCCGTGGAGGCGGCACTCGGTGCGCAGCTGCCCGAACCGCCCCTGCCGACTGGCGAGCGGACCGTTTTCCAGTACTACAGCCAACCACCGCTCGGGGCGTCCCGGTTGACCGGTGTGCGGGGTGTGCGTTCCTTCCTTCCCCGGCACCACGTCGATTCCTACAGCCAGTTCGTGAAGCCGGGCAGCGAACTCCCGGACGACTTGCGGTCGGTGTTCCTGGACCGCATCGCCGGCACGGTGCTCTCGCCGTACGACATGGAGGGCGTCCTCGGCGCCTGCCTGCCGGAGCTGGAGTTCTCCTTCGCCGGACCCGACGGGGAGACGGTCCTCGACGCGGCAACTCTCAGAAACATCAACAACCGGGCGGTCCCCTGTCTCCAGGGACCCGCGTCCGGGGGCGCGGAAGGATGAGGAAATGACGGACGCCGAGCCGGTGAAGACCGTCGCGGAGCACATCGCCGCGCACCTCGTGGCCGAGGGCGTGGAGACGGTCTTCACAGTTCCCGGAGAGCAGATCGACCCCCTGATCGGCGCCATCGCCGCGGCGGGCATCGGGATCGTGCCCGCACGTCACGAACAGGGCGCCGCCTTCATGGCGTACGGGTACGCCCGCTCGACCGGGCGGATCGGCGTGCACGCCGTCATCTCGGGGCCGGGGGTGCTGCACTCCACCGCCGGCCTCGCCCTCGGCTACGCGGGCGACGCCCGGATGCTGTGTCTCGCCGGCCAGGTCCCGACGGCCGCCCTCGGCCGCGGCCTGGGCGTGCCGCACGAGATCCCCGACCAGCTCGGTGTCCTGAGAACTCTCACCGGGCGGGCGGAGCGCGTGACGGAGCCCGGCCGGGTGGCCACCGTCCTGGGCGCGGCGTTCCACCATCTCGCGGTCGAGCGCCCCCGGCCGGTGGCGGTCGAGATACCGGCCGACGTGCTCGCCGCGCGGGTCTCCTCCCCGGCGCCCTTCGCCGCGCCCGAGGCCGACCGGACACCCGATCGCGCGGCCGTCGAAGCCGCGCGGGAACTGCTCTGCGGCGCCCGGGCACCGCTCGTCGTCGTCGGCAGCGGAGCCCGCGCCGCCGCTGCCGAGGTCACCGCGCTGGCCGAACGCCTGCAGGCACCCGTGACCTCGGAGATGGGCGGTCGCGGCATCCCCGGGGACGACCACGACCTGGCGCTGCCGTACCCGGCCGCGCACCGGCTGTGGCCCCGGGTGGACGTGGTCCTCGCCGTGGGCACGCGGTTCATGCGGCCCCAGGTCGAGTGGGGGCTCGACGACCGCCTGAAGGTGATCCGCGTCGATCTCGACGCCGAGGAGATCAAGCGAGTGGCCCGGCCGGAGGTCGCCCTCGTCGCCGACGCGGGCGAGGCGCTGCGGGCCCTGCTCGCCGAATTGCCCGCGGTCACCGGCCGGGAGCAGTGGCTGGCCGAGGCACGGCGGGCCCGGCGCGGCGTCGAGGAGGAACTGGCCCGCCTGGTACCGCAGATCGACTTCATCCGGGCCATGCGCGGCGCCCTGCCCGAGGACGGCTTCTTCGTGGACGAGCTGACCCAGGTGGGGTACACCGCCCGGGTGGCCTTCCCCGCCCTGCGGCCCTACACCTATGTGCCGGCCACCTACCAGGGGGGCCTCGGCTTCGGGTTCGCCACGGCCCTGGGGGTCCAGGTGGCCAACCCGGGGCGGGCGGTCCTGTCCGTCTCGGGGGACGGCGGATTCCTCTACACGGCGAACGAGCTGGCCACCGCCGTGCAGCACCGGATCCCCGTCGTCGCGGTGGTCTTCAACGACAACTGCTACGCGAACATCGCACGATCGCAGCGGAGCCTGCTGGGCAGGACCATCGCCACCGACCTGCACAACCCCGACTTCGTGGCGTACGCCGAGTCGTTCGGCGCCCGGGGAGTACGCGCCGAGGGGCCCGGTGAACTGGCGGCCGCGGTCACAGAGGCCTTCCGGCGGACGGACGTGCCGACGGTGATCGAGGTGCCGGTCGGGGAGATGCCGAGCCCCTGGTCGCTGATCCGCCTGCCCCGGGTGAGATGAGCCCCGTCGGCCCCGTCCGCGTCCCGCTCCGCTCCCCCTCGCACCGTACGGTCCTTCCCCAAGGAGAAGCCCTCATGGGTCACGACCAGCAGCACAACCCCCTGACCTTCCGCGCCGCACTGGCGCGCATGCGCACGCAGCGGATCGTCGAAGTGAACCGGGTCTGCCGAGACCACCCGGACGCGATCAGTCTGTGTTTCGGGGAGTCGGACCTGCCCACGCCGGCCGTCGTGCGCGAGGCGGCCGTGTCCGCCATGACGGCGGGCCGGACACTCTATGCGGACCGGCGGGGCATCGCCCCGCTGCGCTCGGCGATCCAGGCGTACCACAGCAGAACGCACGGCCTCGATGTCGACCTGGAGCGGATCAGCGCGACCTCGTCAGGCATGACGTCCATCATGATCGCGCTGCAGTGCCTGGTGGAACCCGGGGACAACGTCGTGGTCGTCTCCCCTGTGTGGCCGAACGTGCCCATAGCCGTGGAGGCCATGGGCGCCGAGGCCCGGTTCGTCGGCCTGGACGCCGCCCCCGAGGGCTGGGCGCTCGACCTCGGGCGCGTGGAGAGTGCGTGCGACGACCGGACGCGCGCGGTCTTCGTCGCCTCTCCCGGCAACCCGACCGGCTGGACGATGACGTCGGACCAGCAGCGCGACCTCCTCGCGCTCGCCCGCCGCCGGAACATCTGGGTCATCGCCGACGAGGTGTACAACCGGATCGTGTACGACGGCTCGGTGGCGAGCCCCTCCTTCCTGGAGGTGGCCCACGACGACGACGCCCTGTTCGTCGTGCAGAGCTTCTCCAAGACCTGGTCGATGACGGGATGGCGGCTGGGCTGGCTGGTCCACCCGGCCGCCCTCGCCCACCAGGTGGGCAATCTCAGCGCCATCAACAGCACGGGCTCGGCGACCTTCGTGCAGCACGCCGGTGTCGCCGCCATCCACGAGGGCGAGCCGTTCGTCGAGGAGATGCGGGCCCGCTGCGCCGCCGGCCGGGACCTGGTCGTGGACGCCTTCAAGGGAAACGACCGCATCACGGCCCCGCCCGTCCCCGCGGCGTTCTATTCCTTCTTCCGCATCGAAGGGGTCGAGGACGACCTGGAGTTCGCCAAGCAGCTGGTGGCCCGGGCCGGCGTCGGGCTGGCCCCGGGCACGGCGTTCGGCCCCGGTTACGAGGGCTGGTTCCGCATCTGCTTCGCGCAGTCGCCCGAGCGCCTCACGGAAGCGCTGAGCCGGCTCGTCGCCGCTCTCTGACCACGGAACGGCACAGGGCGCCGGTGCCACGGACCAGTCGGTCCGCCGGCACCGGCGCCCTCGACGTGTGTCATCCCTCCGGCAGCGCGGCGCCGCGCAGGTGGTGCGGGCTGCACGGAACCTCACCGGCCGGCTCGGGGGCCGGCAGCAGGGCGCCCTCGACGATGTCGGTGGCCAGCTCGTCCAGATCCAGCACCCGGCCGCCGAGGACCACCGCCGCCGGGTTCCGCAGCGCCGACACGTCGTCCAGCGGGTTCGCGTCCACGAGCAGCAGGTCGGCGCGCTTGCCGACCTCCACGGTGCCGCGGTCGTCGGCGAACCCCCAGGCAGCGGCGGCGTCGCTGGTGGCCGTGCGCAGCGCCTGCGCGGGACTCAGACCGGCCTCGGTGTAGAGGGCGAGCTCGCGCAGCAGGGAGTCGCCGGGGAAGGTGTACCAGGTGCCCGCGTCCGAGCCGGCGACCACCCGCACGCCCTCCGCCACCATGTGCGCGAGCGCTTTCAGCGACTTCTCGAACGCCTCGCGGTACAGCGGGAGCTGGCCGTTGGTCTCGTACAGGCTCTTCCGGGTGCCGGCATACCGGCGGACCACCTCGGGCGGGGACGCGGCGGGCAGTGAGATCCGCCAGCGCTCCAGGGACCGGGCCTCGTAGGAGGCGAGGGTCGGGATCACCATGATGCCGCGCTCGACGAGCTGCGGGACGAGGCGGTCGGGGACGTCGTCCACGATGCCGTGACCGATGATGTCGGCCCCCACCTCCACGGCGTCCAGGGCATGTGCGCCGGACGCCACGTGGACGGCGACCCGGAAGCCCCGGTCGTGCGCCGACCGGACCAGGTCCCCCAGCATCTCCTTGGTCAGGTTGGGCAGGGTGCCGAACACGTCGTCGTAGACGATCTTGACGAAGTCGGGGCGCACACGGGTGATGCGGTCCATCTCCCGGTCGACGTCGTCCCGGGTCACCACCGCGGATGCCGCGTCGCCGACGGAGCAGTCGCAGAATCCGCCGGGCGCGTTGAGGCAGCCGTAGGACGTCATCATGCGGGGGCCGAGGAAGGTGCCCGCGTTCACGTCCTCACGCACCGTCTCCGGCGACGAGCCGGGGAAGTCGCCGCCCACCGTGAAGAAGTCGACCACGCTGGTGACTCCGTGCAGCAGGAACTGCTTGAGCGTGCGCGTGAAGTCGGGCCGTACGTCCAGGAAGCCGTTGAAGGCGATGTGCACGTGCGAGTCCACCAGGCCGGGCAGGAGGTACCTGCCGCGACCGTCGAGGCGGGGAACCGCGACGGGGGCGCCGGGGCCGGAGGTCCGGTGCGGTGTGACGGCCGTGATGGTGCCGCCGCCGCCGACGTGGACGTCCTGCCCGGGCCGGACCGTGCCGGTGACGACGTCGACCACGGCCGTGTTCTCGATGATCAGTGTCAGATCCACGGTCGGACCAGCTCCTCGGCGTCGATGTCGGACCACTGCGTGGCCGGGGTGGCGTGGGCACGGCGAATCTCGGACACCCGCCCGCGGACCTCGTCCACGGTCCGCTCTCCGTCCTCCCGCAGGACGGCCGCGATCAGCCCGGCGATCTCCGCCATCGCTGCCCGGCCCATGCCGAGCGTGGTCACGGCCGCGGTGCCGAACCGCAGCCCGCTGGGCCTGCGGGGCGGGTTGGGGTCGTGGGGGATCTGGTTGCCATTGGCGAGGATGCCGGCCGCGGCCAGCCGGCGCGCGGCCGCGTCGCCGGTGGTGCCGAAGGACCTCATGTCGGCCAGGCAGGCGTGGTTGTCGGTGCCGCCGGCGACCAGGTCGAAGCCCTGGCGGGCGAGATGGTCGGCGAGGCATCGGCTGTTGGCCAGGACCTCACGGGTGTAGGCGGCGAACGACTCGGTGAGCGCCTCACCGAGGGCGGTGGCGACGCCCGCCAGCACGCGGACGTTCGTGCCGCCCTGGCAGATCGGGTACACCGCCCGGTCGACGGCCTTGGCCAGACCCTCGCGGGCGAGGATCAGTCCCGCGCGCGGCCCCCGCAGCGTCTTGTACGTCGCCGCGGTCATGATGTCGGCGTGGGGCGCGGGGCTCGGTATCGCCCCGCCCGCGATGAGCCCGGCGGACTGCGAGATGTCCGCGACGAGGACGGCCCCCGTCTCGTCGGCGACGGCGCGCAGCGCCGCCCAGTCCCACAGCCGCGGATAGGAGGTGTCGCCGCAGAAGATGGCCCGCGGGCGCTCGGCGCGGGCCACGCGGGCGAGGGCGTCGTAGTCGAGCGTGCAGGTGTCCGCGGCCACTTCGTAGGGGACGACGCGGAACATGCGGCCGATGAGGTGCAGAGAGCTGCCCGTCGTGTAGTGGCCGCCGGAGGCGGTCTGCAGCCCCAGCAGGGTGTCACCGGGTTCCAGGACGGCGACGGCCGCGGCGAGGTTCGCGGTGGTGCCGCGGTAGGGCTGGACGTTGGCGTGGTCGGCGCCGAAGAGGCGGCGGGCGCGCTGGATCGCCAGCCGCTCGATCGCGTCGGCCGTCTCCTGGCCCTCGTGGTACCGGCGCCCCGGATAGCCCTCGCAGTGGATCGATTCCAGCGCCGGGTGCATGGCCGCCGAGACCGCGGGACTGAGGTAGTTCGCGGCGGCGGTCAGGTTGACGGTCTCGCGCTGGCGCGAGAGCTCGGCCGCTATGAGCCGGGCGGTGTCCGTGTCGTGCCAGGGTCCCGGCGACAGGTCCTGGTACAGGGACACCCGGTCGAGGGATGGCTGGTCGAGGGATTCCTGGTCGACAGCAGCAAGGTGCTCTCCCAAGATGTGGCTCCTAGTTTCGGCGCGCGGGATCTGCCCCGACCCGCCGCGCACAGGGGTCAGAAGTAGCCGTTGGCGGGCAGGGGCGCGGAGTTCACCAGCAGGTCGCCGATGGCGATGGCCTTGTACGAGGCGGGGTTGTGCAGGGTGAGGGTGCGGATGTTGCGCCAGTGCCGGTCGAGGTTCTTGGCGCGGCTGGCCGCGGAGGCGCCTCCGACGTCGAAGAGCGCGGTGGCCGCGGCGAGCGCTGCTTCGCCGGCGTGCACCTGGACCAGCGCCGCCGACCGCGACGCCCGCGCGAACAGGGCGGGATCCGGCATGCCGGCGCGCTCGCTCGCGTAGGCCTCGTCGATGTCGGCGGCGGCCGACAGCACCATGCTCTCCACCGCGTAGGCGGTGGACGCCAGCCGTCCGATGGTGGCCAGCAGCACCGGGTCGTGGGCCGGGGTGGGCGAGGGCGCGTGGTCGAAGGTGCGGGTGCGGCCGGCGAGGAGATCACGGGCGTCGGTCACCACGGACCGCAGGATGCCGGCGACCAGCGCCTGCAGATACAGCTGCATCAGCGGTACCTCGGACGCCACCCGGCGCTCGTCGGGGTCGGTCACCTGGACGATGTCGTCCTCGGTGACGGCGACGTCGGTGAACGTGGTCGTCCCGGTTCCGGTGCGGTGCTGGCCGAAGCCGTCCCAGTCGTCCTGCACCTCGACGCCCGGCCGGTCCAGCGGCACGTTGATCCGGGCGATCCGCCGGTCGTCCAGGTGGGCCACGACCATCACCCAGTCCGCGAACGCGGTACCGGTGCTGTAGTACTTGGCACCGCTCAGCTTCCAGCCGGTGCCGGTCGGGATCAGCCGGGTGGCGTACTGGGCGGTGCCCAGCGCGCCGTCCCGCTCGCTGGTGGCGTTGCCGAAGATCTGGCCCGCCCGGATCTCCGCGGCCCAGCGGTCACGGACGGGGCCGGGCGGCAGCCGTCTGACCATCTGCGGCTGGAGGTAGTGGGAGCGCAGGATGTGCGCGACGTTCGGGTCGGCCTCCGCGAGGTCCGTCACGAACGTCATGAGGTCGACGACGGTACCGCCGGGCCCGCCCAGGGACTCGTCCAGCGTCAGCGCGGTCAGCCCGCTCTTGCGGACCATCTCCAGCTGCTCGTAGGGGTCGACGCAGTGCCGTTCGCGGTCGGCCGCCCCGTCGGACACCCGGGCCATCAGGTCGGCGCTGTCGGGGAAGAGGCGAACAAGATCGGTCATGTGTACTCCTTCGGGTGTTCCCGGCAGGTGGCTTCGCCCGGGCAGGACCCGGGCCGAAGCCGCGGCGAGCCGCGTTCAGGCCGTGGGCCGGGCCAGTCGGCCGTAGAGCACGCGCGCCATCTCGAAGTCGTCCTCGTCGTCGATGTCGACCACGCGATTGCGGGCGTGGAACCAGTGCGGGCGCGCGCCGATCGGACCCAGCGAGACGGCGGTGGAGCGCCGCAGCAGGGACAGCGTGAAGCCCAGCTGGTAGCGGACCGGGAGCTGTTGGGACGGGGTGTGCCAGGGGCCGAACCCGAAGCCCATCGGCCGGTGGTCCGTGTCGAGCAGATAGCCACGGAAGGGATAGACCACCACCAGGGAGTCGTGCTTCTCCCGGGCCTCCTCCCACGCCTGGAGACAGGCGCCGAAGTCGTCGAAGAGCGGGTCGGTGACATGGCACCAGGCGATGTCGTCGTCGCCGGGCACCTGCCGGCAGATCTCGCTGACCACATGGGCGTACGGCGTCTCGTTGCGCGCCAGATGAGGGTCCCTGGGCAGGAAGTTGATGCCCAGCCGCTCGGTGTGTCCGGCGACAGCCGGGTCCTCGCTGCTGGCGTAGACGTCCTCGGCGGGCAGGTGGCGCAGGAGCTGCTCGACCTTGATGTCGAAAAGGGACCGTCCCTCATGAAAAGGACGGAAGTTCTTGCCCGGAACCCGTGTCGACGAGTTCTTCGCCGGTATGACCGCCTTCACGACCGGCTCCCTTCCCCCGCCGCTTCGGCGTGCACGGCCGGTGCCGTCTGCGGTCCCGGCGCCGCGTGGCTCCCGGTCACGACGCGTTTGAAGGCTTCCGCGTATGCGCAGCCCGCTGCCGCGCCGTTGGCCCGCATGCGGTCGGTCACCCAGGCGATGTCCGCCGACGGGTCGGCCGATGCGGCGAACTGGCTGCGGTGGCAGAGGATCGCCTCGGTCTTGCGCAGGGCGTACTCACCCACGTCGACGAAAAGGTCGGTGTGTTCGTGGCCGGGCAGCCAGACCTCGTCGACCACGTGCGGTCGCAGGCCCTCGGAGAGCAGTTCCGGATGGGCTCGTGGGTTGCGTGCGTCCGGATAGACGGCGGCCAGTGCGGCCTCGCCGGCCGCGAGGTGGTCCGGGTGGGATGCGCCGATCGGGAACACCAGCGAGCGCAGCGGTTGGTGGGCCAGCACCAGTTCGGGAGTGTGGCGCCGGATCTCCCGGGCGAGCGCCTTGCGCAGCGCCGTGTCAGCGGTGAGAGAACCGTCGCGGAATCCGAGGAAAACCACCTCCGCCACGCCCAGATGCCGGGCGGCGGCCCGTTGTTCCTCGTAGCGGGTCGCCGTCAGCCGTTCGGCGGGTTCGTCGGGATCCTCGCCGCCCTGTGATCCGTCGGTGCACACGACATACGTGATACGGGTGCCTTCCGCAGCGAGTCTGCCCACCGTCGCACCGAAGCTGAACTCCGCGTCATCGGGATGCGCGGCAATCACCATGGCGCTGGAGAATTGTCTGGGCAAAGGGAAAATCGGACCTTCGATTCTGCGCTGGTCGATCGGCATGGCGATAACCGTACAGGGCTGTGTCAAGAACATTGCGGCACCGTGTAAACAGTGCCCGGCGGGCGGTCAACTGCCATTCCGGAGGTAATGTGCGGGCACGAGACCGCCAATCGCTTCCCGCACTGCCAAAGGCGTCCGTGTCCCGCCGGCGGGACATACCACCCGCGCCATTCGGGCAGCGCAACCGCTCCGGGGCCCGGAGGTGGCTTTACTTGCCCTCGCAGCCGTGCTGATCATGGTGGCCCTTGGTCATGGTGTCGACATCAGACAGGGGGAACAGCGTGGACATCCGGGATGTACTGCGGGCCGTGGAGGACGGCGAGGGCTTCGCCTTCCTGACCGTCGCCGAGCTGGACCGGGCCGGCGGCGACCGGTCCGTGGCGCAGGTGCTCGCCCTCTTGGAGGAGCTGGGCTGTCTTCACCTGCCGGCCAGAGTTCCCACGGACCCGAACCATCACGTCCTTGTCTACCGGGCGCGGGGGGCGGTCGCGAGCGTTCTCATGCTCCAGCACGAGATCGAGGCCCCGGGTCTGGGTGAGGACGACCGGGAGGCGCTGACGGCCATGCTCCTGATCGCGGCCCGGCAACTGGAAAAGGACGTGGCCACCGGCCGGGCGGTGCGGATGAGCAGTGTCGGCGGATAACCGCTCCGGCTCGTTCCCGCAGGCGCCCGAAAAAAGCGCGTTCTCTACATTCCCGTCACTGTTTCCGTGCGGGTGAAACAGCCACTGCCTCGCATTCCCGTGCGTGCGGCCTTCGTCCGGAGGAAAGAAACCCCGGCGAAGGCCGCAGGGCAGCGGGATTTCCACGGGCCCTCGGGGGAGAAATGCGTCCACTCCGCCCTGGACGGCGGCCGGTGCTGCCGGCCCCCCGGTGAACGCGCCGGCCGGGCCGGGGCGTCGCATGCCCGGCCGTGACGTCCGCGACCGTGTGCCACCGGCGTAGGGCTGTTTTCAGTCATGAGCCGCTCCGCACGGTGCCGTGCGGCACCGGCGATCAGGCTCTGACCAGCGGTCCGGCCCTCGCGCGGAGAACCGCCACTTCACGCCATTCGGCGGCTATTTCGTTGACTCGTACATCGACAACCGTTCAAGATTGAAAACATCTTTGCTGATGTGCGCCAGCGATCCCATGACTCCGGGTCGGGGCGCAGCTACGGGGGAACAATGCCTGTCTCCGCAGGGCGCCGAGTCGCGCCCCTGACACGCCAACAACAAGCCGTGTGGGCAGCGCAGCGGCTCGGCGCTGCCGGCGACGCGTACAACATTCCGGTCGCCTACCGGCTCGCGGGGCCGGTGGACGCGGCAGCCCTGGACCGAGCACTGTGCGAGCTGATCGTCCGGCACCCGGTGCTGCGCTCCCGCCCTGACGCGCAGGGAGCATTCCTAGAGGTCAGCGACGATCTCCCGGACAGCGTGCTGCGCGTGCACGAGGTCGCGGGCCAGGACGGGCACACGCGCCTGGCCGCGGCGGCTCGCACGCCCTTCGCGGCTGACGCCCCGCTCCGCTTGCGCGCCGAGCTCTTCCGCAGCGGGCCGCAGGAGGCACTGCTCCTGCTGCTGCTGGACCATCTTGCTGCCGACGCTCCGTCCGTGGGGCTGCTCCTGGACGACCTGTCCGCGCTCTACGCGTCGTACGCCGACGCGTCGGCGCCGCATCCCGAACCCGTCGCGGAGGACGGCTACTTTGCCTATGCGATGGCACAGAAGGAGTTCGAAGCGTCGCCCGAGGGCTGCTCGGACGAGGAGTTCTGGGCTGAATACGTCCAGGGTGCGGCCACTCCCTCGGCCGGCTGGGAACGCGCCACGGGCGAGGTGCCCAGCCCGCACACCTCGTCGGTCGAGGTGCGGGTACCCGAGGACCTCCGCCGGCGCTGCGAGGACAAGGGCGTCACGCCGTTCGCGGCGCTGTTGAGTGCCTTCTCACTCACCCTGCAGCACTACTTCCGCACCGACGACCTCCTGATCGGGTACCCGGCCGTCGACTGGCGTCGCTCCCAGTACCCGGGCGTGGTCGGGCTCTACTCCGAGATGCTGCCCTTCCGGCCGCCGGCCAGGCAGGACCGGACCGCCGACGAGTACGTCGGACAGGTGCAGGACTCGGTCCTGGACTGCCTGGCCCACCAGGGCGGTTCCCTCGCGAAGGCGTGGTCGGCCCTGCGCAGCGAGGCACAGCCCGCCTCGCCATCGGTGTTCCCGGCGATCATGTCGCTCAACGAGGCGACCACCGGTGAAGCACTGAGCCTGCCGGGTGTCACCGCCCATCGTCTCCCCATGGTGCCGCGCGACGGCAAGGCGGGCCTGCTGCTGTCGGTCAACGCCGGCCAGCGGGGATACACCGGCCGACTGGACTTCCTGCGCGACCAGTACCCCGCCTACGTCGCCCGGAGCATCGCACGCGCCGTCGAGACGGTGCTCGGGCAGCTGCTGGACACGCCCGAACGCCCCGTGCTGCGCATGGCCCTTGCCGACGCCGAGGACCGGGCGAGCGCAGTCGCGCACGGCCGCTCGGACCCCGGCGGCGCCCCGCCGCCGCTGATCACCAGCGCCTTCGCGGAGCAGGCGGCCTCCCGGCCCGATGCGCTCGCGCTGATCGATGACGAGCGCACCATGACCTACCGGGAGCTGGACGACGGCAGCCGTCGCCTTGCCGCTCGCATCGCGGCCCTGGGACTGCCCGCCGGAAGCACGGTGGCGCTGTGCCTGCCGCGGTCCGCCGCGTTCATCGTCGCCGCCCTGGCGGTGCTCCGCTCGGGCATGGCCTACCTGCCCGTCGACCCGGCGCAGCCGGCCAGGCGGCGTTCCTTCGTCATCGGCGACGCCGGCGCGGCGGCCGTACTGATCGCCGACGACGCGGCGCGTGCCCAGCTCACGGCCGACCTGCCGGTCCTCGACGTCCGCGCACCGGGAGACACGACGACCGGGTTCGCCGACGCGCCGGTCGACGGCACAGGACCGGCGTACCTGATCACCACCTCGGGCACCACGGGCCTGCCCAAGGCCGTTGTCGTTCCGCACCGGGCCATCGCCAACAACCTGGCGTGGAAGCAGCGCGCGTTCGGGCTGGACCGGCACGACCGCTTCTACTTCAAGACGCCCCCCGTCTTCGACGCCTCGGTGTGGGAGTACCTGGTACCCCTCACGATCGGCGCGTCGTTGGTGATCGCCGCCCCCGACGCGCACCGCGACCCGGCGGCTCTCCTCGCGGACATGCGCCGGCACGAGGTGACGGTCGCACAGTTCGTACCGACCCTGCTCAAGGCCCTGCCCGGCGACGAGGGCCTGAGCGGCTGCCCCTCGCTGCGCTGGGTGTTCTGCGGCGGTGAGCAACTCGACCGCGCGGTGGTGCGGATGGTCGCCCGCACGAGCACGGCCCGGGTGGTCAACCTCTACGGCCCCACCGAGGCCACCATCGATGCGACGTTCCACAGGTGCGAGCCCGGCGACGACACCGGCCCCGTCATGCCGATCGGCCGCGCCGTGGACGGTGCACAGACGTACGTGCTCGGCGACGGGGGTCAGCTCCTGCCCCCCGGCTTCACGGGTGAACTGCATCTCGGCGGCGTCGTCCTCGCCGACGGCTACGTCAACCGCGAACAGCTGACGGCGGAGCGGTTCATCGCCAGCCCCCTGGAGGAACACGCCGGCGTACCGACGGCGCCGCGGCTGTACCGCACCGGCGACCTGGTGCGCCGACGCGACGACGGCGTACTGGAGTTCGTCGGGCGGGAGGACGGCCAGGTCAAGATCCGCGGGCTGCGCGTGGACCTCGACGGCATCCGCAGCCTGCTGCTGGAGCACGACGGGGTGAAGGACGCCGTGGTGGTCGTGCATCCCCGGCGGAAGGACACGCTGGTGGCATACGTCGTCGCCCCGGCCGGCACGACGGCCGACGGCATCCTCGCGCACCTGGGCGAGCGCCTCCCGGCGGAGCAGCTTCCGGCGCACGTGGTGCGGCTGGACGAGCTGCCGGTCACCGCGACGGGCAAGGCCGACGTCCGGTCCCTGCCCGTACCGGAGGCGGGCCGGGACGTCACGGCACAGACCGCGCCGCGCACCGCCCTGGAACAGCGGCTCACCGAGCTGTGGGCCGAAGCGCTCGGCGTTTCCCCCGAGCGCGTGCCGAGGTCGGTGAGCCTGTTCGAGCTGGGCGGCAGCTCGGTGACCCTCATTCAGCTGCACGGCAGCATCCGACGGGAGCTGTCGGCGGAGGTGCCGGTCACCGACCTGTTCAAGTACCCGACCGTATCGGCCCTCGCCGGCGCGCTCAGTCGCCGTGGCCGCACACCGCAGAACTAGGGGGAACCCCGTGAGCGTGCAGAACCCCGACCGCGCCATCGCCGTGATCGGTATGGCATGCCGCTTTCCCGGAGCGCGGGACGTAGACAGCTACTGGTCGAACCTGCTCCAGGGAGCCCACTTCCTGGATCCGCTCGACGAGTCCGGCCTGAAGGGCAAGGGCGTACCGCGGGACCGGTACGCCCGGGAGGGATACGTCGGAGTCTCGGGCGCCGTCGACGGAGTGGAACACTTCGACTCGGCCTTCTTCGGCATCGCGCCGGCCGAGGCCGACACGATGGACCCGCAGCACCGGCTGTTCCTGGAGGAAGCCGTGCACGCGCTGGAGGACGCCGGCTGGGCGGGCCGCTCCGCGGGACGGCGCGTGGGAGTGTTCTGCGGCAGCGGCGAGAACCGGTACGGCCGGCTGCTGCCGGACCCGGACGAGGCCGCGGGCAGCCACCGCCGCATGTCGGACGCGCCGGCGATGCTGCCCCTGCGGGTCTCCTACCACCTCGACCTGCGTGGCCCCAGCGTCTTCGTGAACTCGCTGTGCTCCACCGGGCTCACCGCCGTGCACCTGGCCCGGCAGAGCCTGCTGGCGGGTGACTGCGACATCGCCCTGGCCGGTGCGGTGTCCGTGCAGCTGCCGCACGAGCACGGGTACGTCGCCCAGGAGAGCGCGGTGCTGTCTCCCGACGGTGTCCTGCGCCCCTTCGACCGTGCCGCGTCCGGGACGGTGCCGGGCAGCGGAGTCGGCATCGTCGTGCTCAGGCCGCTGGCCGACGCGCTCAGGGACGGCGACCGCATCCACGCCGTGCTGCACGGCACGGCGGTGAACAACGACGGCTCCGACCGCCAGAGCTTCGCCGCGCCCAGTGTCGCCGGACAACGCGACGTCATTCTGGCCGCCCTCGCCGACGCCCGGGTGGACCCCCGGACCATCGGCTATGTGGAGGCCCACGGCACCGGCACGCCCCTCGGGGACCCGATCGAGATCGCGGCTCTGCGCGAAGCGCGGGAGCGGCTCGGCGTGGACACCCCGTGCGCGATCGGCACCGTGAAGTCCTCCATCGGGCACCTGGACACGGCTGCGGGCATGGCCGGACTCATCAAGGCGGTCCTCTGCGTGCGCGAAGGCGTCATTCCGGCGACGGTCAACCACCGGGAACTCCTCACGTCGGCCGACGTGGAGGGCAGCGGACTGTACGTCAACACCCGGCGCCGTCCCTGGCCGGACGACGGACGGTGCGCCGCCGTGTCCGCGCTCGGCGTCGGTGGCACCAACGCCCACGTCGTGGTCGGCCGGCACCGCCCCGTCACCGAGCCGGGCGGCACCGACCGCGGCGCCCCCGAGATCTTCCCTCTGTCGGCGCGTACCGCCGAGGCCTTCCACGGACTGCGCGAGCGCCTCGCCGACGCCGTGGCCGCCGGTGGCGACCGGGCGTGCGCGGACGTCGCGCGCACCCTCCAGTACGGCCGTGTGCCCCGCGAACTGCGCCGGGCCTGGGTCGGGTCCTCGCTGCCCGAGCTCGCGGCACTGCTGAAGGAGGAGGCGGACCCCGTCGCCGCCGGACCGCTGGAGGTGGCCATCGACCTCGGGTCCGCCGTACGTCCCGAGCCGTCCGTGGCCGACCGGGTGCCCGCGCTGCGCGCGGCACAGGACCATCCCCACCCCGCCGGGCGGGCCTTCCTGTCGGCACATGCCGCGCTGGAGGAACTCGCGGCCCTCGGCGTGCCGGTCGGCACCCTCACGGCTCACGGGGCGGGCGAGTACCTGGCGGCGGCCTTCGCGGGTGCGCTGGACCGCGAGGTCGCCCTGCGGTGCGCCGTGCGGTACGAGGAGATCCAGGCCGTCGTCCGCAACGGCGGCGACCTGAGCGCGTGCGAGGAACACCTGGGCGCGCTGGAGGACGACCTTCGCGCGCATCCGCTCGGCCGGGCGGGCACCGCACTGCGGTCGCTCAGTCTCGACACGACGGTGCCCGCGGGATGCGTGCCGCCCCTGGACCACTTCCTCGACGTGGCACAGACGTCCGTCCTGGGCGGCGGCCCGGCTGCGTTCCCGGCGGGCGCCGCGGATCTCATGCGCGCGCTCTCCTCGTGGGAGGACTGGCTGGCGCTGGCCGCGTGGTGCTGGGAGAGGGGTGCCGACCTCGACTGGACCCGGTTGCGCGGTGGATCCGCGCACACGGTCTCCCTGCCCCTCTACCCCTTCGAGGCGCGGCGGCACTGGGCGATCACCCTCCCGGCCGGGACCGCGTCTCTCCCCGCGACCGCGCCTGTGCCCGTACCCGCTCCTGTCGTCGCCGGCACGGAGGAGGACGTCCTCGCCGTCGTCATGGAGGCCTGGCGGTCCGTGCTCGGTGTGCCGGACGTCGAACCCGACTCCGACTTCTTCGCCCTGGGCGGGCACTCACTGGTGGCAGCCCAGATCGCCGCCCGGTTGCAGGAGCGCTTCGACGTCCGGGTCCCCCTCGGTGACCTGCTGGACGCCGAGACCCCCGAGGGGATGACCGAGCTCGTGCGCGATCTGCGGGCGTCCGCCGAGCTCTACAGCAAGCTGACCGCACCCGACAGTGCCGACTCGACAGGAACCTTCGAGCTGTGACGACCACGACCGAGATACTCCGGCAGCTCGCGGACCTCGGGGTACGACTGGAATCCCGGGACGGCAGGCTGTCCGTCACCGGCCCCCACGCGGCGCTGACGGACGAGTTGAAGCAGACCCTGCGCGACCACCGCGATGCCATCCTGCGCTTCCTGCAGGAACAGCGGCGCGAGGACGCCGAACGCACGGTGCGTGTCACCCGCGCCGACCGCTCCGGCCGCATCCCGGCCTCCCGGGCCCAGCAGCAGATGTGGCTCAGCGAGCAACTCGCCGATGGCCTGCCCGTCTACAACATGTACTTCGGCGTGGAACTGCAGGGCGATCTGGACGTCGCAGCGCTGCGCTGGGCGGTGGGGGAGCTGGTCGCCCGGCACGAGATCCTGCGCACGGCGCTCACCCAGACCGACGGTGCGCTGGTCCAGACGATAGAACCGGAAGTCCCCGTGCCCTTCCACGAGCACGTGGCCGCCCCGGACGACGCGGACGCACTCGTACGCTCCCTCGTCTCGCGCCGCTTCGACCTGTCCCGTGCCCCGCTGAGCCGCTTCGATCTGATCAGCACCGGCCCCCGGCGCTGGATCCTCCTCGTCACCCAGCACCACGCCGTCTCGGACGGGTGGTCGACGGGCATCCTCAAACAGGAGCTGGCGGAGCTGTACCGCGCCCGGGTGGCGGGACACCGCCCCGACCTCGCACAACTCCCCCTGCAGTACGCCGACTTCGCCTGCTGGGAGGAACAGTGGCTGGCCAGTGCGGCGGCCGAACGGCACCGCGCGTTCTGGCGCGGGGCGCTGGCCGATCCGCCCCCGGTGCTCGACCTGACGCCGGGCCGGGGCCGCGGGACGACCGACGGACACCGCGGATCGGCTCTGGAGTTCCGCTACGACCAGGATCTTTCCGACCGGGTCCGGGCCCTGTGCGCCGAGACGGGCGCCACCGCGTTCACCGTGCTGATCTCGGCGTACTCCCTGCTGCTGGCGCGGCTCTCGCGCAGCGACGACGTCGTGGTGGGCAGCCCCCTGGCCAGCCGGCCGCACGCGGACCTGGAACGCGCCCTGGGTCTCTTCTTCAACCTCGTCCCGGTGCGGACGCGCATCGACGAACAGCTGACCAGCCGTGAGTTCCTGGCGTCGGCCAGGCGTGCGGTCCACGACGCCTTCGCTCACCGGGAACTCCCCTTCGAGCAGGTCGTACAGGCCGCCGCGGTACGGCGCGAGGGATCGCACACGCCGGTCTTCCAGACCGTGTTCCTGTTCCAGACGTTCCCCGACACCGACTTCGACCTGCCGGGAGTGCGCAGCACGCCCGTGGACGTGCCGACGTACTCCACCGAGTACGACGTCATGTTCCGGCTGAGCCCGCACGACGACGGCCTGCGCGGCCTGCTGACCTACAGCGACCGTCAGTTCACCGAGGACGAGGCCCGTCGGTTCGTCGCCGCCTATCGCAGCCTGCTGGACGGCATGTGCCGTACGCCGGACCGACCGCTGGCGGAGCTGGGGCTGCTCGACGCCGAGAGCGCCGGCTGGATCGAACGGTGGAACGCCGCGACGGCCCGACCGGTGCCGGACCGCCTCGTCCACGAGCAGATCCTGGCGCGGTTGGCCGAGGAACCGCAGCGGCCGGCCCTGACGTTCCGCGGCACCACCCTGACCCGCGGCGACCTGGCGCGGCACGCCGCATCCGTCGCCGCCGGGCTGCGCGCCGCCGGACTGGCGCCCGGCGCGCGCGTGGGCATCCTCATGCCGCGGACGCCCGAACTGGTGGCGGTGCTGCTCGGCGTGATGTCGGCGGGGCTGGCGTACGTGCCGCTGGACGGCGCCGCACCGGCGAGCCGGCTGCAGACCATGGTGGAGACGGCCGGCTGTGCTGCGCTCGTCGTCGACGACGCCTATCGCGAGGCCTGCCCCGGCTTCGGCGGCCCGCGCCTGACGGCGGCCGAGCTGCTGCACGCCCCGGCCGGCGATCCGGGACAGCGTGCGACGGCCGGGTCGGCGTACGTCATCTTCACCTCCGGCTCGACCGGCGTGCCCAAGGGCGTCGAGGTCACGCACGCCAACCTCGCCAACCTGTTCGCCGCCCTGGACGACGTCATCCGCCCGGACCACGACACCGTATGGCTGTCCGTCACCGCGGTCACCTTCGACATCGCCGTGGTGGAGCTGCTGTGGACGTTGGCCCGGGGCATACCGGTCGTGCTCGCCGAGAACATGGAGACCCTGCGTCGCTCCGTGGCCGGTCCGGACCAGGCCGAGCCCGAAGCGGTCCCGGACCTCATCCTGGCCTCCGGCGTGACCGCCCTGCAGGCCACCCCCACCCTGCTGCGCACCGTGCTCAGGCTGCCGCACGCCGCGGAGGCCCTCGGCACGCTGCGGATCCTGATGGTCGGCGGGGAGCCGCTCGACCTGACGCTGGCACGAGAGCTGAAGGCGCTCGGCATCCCCCGCGTGGTCAACATGTACGGGCCCACGGAGACCACCGTCTGGTCCACCGCGTGGGAGCTGCCCGACACCCCCGAGCGCATCCTCGTCGGCCGGCCCCTGCACAACACGGCCCTGTACGTCACCGATACGCAGCTCAACGCGCTGCCGGTCGGCATGTACGGCGAACTCGTCATCGGTGGCGCCGGAGTGGCCCGGGGCTACGTCGGCAAGCCGGAACTCACCTCCGAGCGCTTCCCGCTGCGCCCGGCCCTGCACCCGGACGGGCCGGTCTACCGGACCGGAGACCTGGCCCGGCTGCTGCCCGACGGCACCGTGGAACTCTCCGGTCGGCTGGACAACCAGATCAAGCTCCGGGGACACCGGATCGAGCTGGAGGACGTCGAGCAGGCGGTCAACGCGGTCCCCGGTGTCGCCCAGTGCGCCGTGGCGCTGCAGGGCGAGGGCGCGCAGCAGGTCCTGGTGGCGCACTACGTGCCCCGGCCCGGCGCGACGCTCGACGAGGCGGCGCTGCGCGCGGCGGTCGCCGAGCGGCTGCCGGCCGCCATGGTGCCGTCGGCGTTCGCCATGATCGCGAGCCTGCCCACCACCACCAGCGGCAAGGTCGACCGCCGTGCCCTGCCCGCCGTGCCGCTGCACCGCCCCGACCCCGCCGCGGCGCAGCCCGTGCACGCGCTGGAACAGCGGCTGCTGGAGATCTGGCGCCGCGTCCTCGGCGTCCAGGACCTGCGGGTCACCGACGACTTCTTCCAGGCCGGAGGCTCCTCCCTGCTGGTCGTACGGCTCCTGGCGGAAGTGCGCGAGCACGTCCACAGCCAGGCGAGCGTCGTCGACTTCTTCAGCTTCCCCAGCGTCCGTGCCTACGCGGCGCACCTCACCGACCGCGAGGAGCCGTCGTCCGTCGGCGTCCCCGCCTCCCGCGTCCCTGCCGACAGTGCCGGCGGCCGACGCCAGCGCATGCGGCAGGCGGCGCAGCGGCGCAGGGAACGAGCCGGTTGATCCGACCCGCCCCGGGCCGCCCCGCGGCGGCCCCGCCCTGCCCCGACCTGCTGTACCAGATGGAGACCGCAACATGAGCGAAGCCGCCGAGCTGCCCCACGACGACGTGCCGGCCATCGCCGTCACCGGGTTGGCATGCCGCTTCCCGGGCGCCGATTCGGCCGAGGAGTTCTGGGAGCTGCTGCGCGAGGGCGTCGAC
Organism: Streptomyces cyanogenus; assembly: GCF_017526105.1. Lineage (NCBI taxonomy): Bacteria > Bacillati > Actinomycetota > Actinomycetes > Kitasatosporales > Streptomycetaceae > Streptomyces > Streptomyces cyanogenus. The sequence continues at coordinate 4,526,378 of NZ_CP071839.1, read as the reverse complement.
CCCCGCGAGGCCGTGCCGGAGGAGGACCTCCGCCGGGCGGGCCGGGCCTGGGCGCTGTCCGACCCGTCCTACGTCGCCGTGCGCAAGCGTTTTGCCGATGCCTCACTCTTCGACGCCGACTACTTCGGGATGTCCCCGGCGGAGGCCGCCGTCACCGACCCCCAGCAGCGCTTCCTGCTGGAGACCGCCGTGCACGCGCTGGAGGACGCCGGGCTCGTTCCCGCGTCCTTCCCGGGCCGCATCGGGGTCTACCTCGGTGTCAACATCTCCGACTACCTCCTGCAGAACGTGCTGGCGCACCCCGAGGCCATCGAGCCGCTCGGCTTCCACCGGGTCCTGATGGGCAACGACCGCGGATACACGGCCACCCAGCTCTCGTACCGCCTCGGCCTCACCGGACCCAGCCTCGCCGTGGACTGCGCCTGCTCCTCCAGCCTGGCCGCGGTGCACCACGCGTGCCGGGCGCTGATGGACTACGAGACGGACGCGGCGGTCGTCGGCGGCGCCGCGATCAACCCGACGGACGTCGGCTACGCGCCGGTCGAGGGCGGCATCTCCTCGCCCGACGGCCACTGCCGTCCCTTCTCGGCGGATGCCCGCGGGACGGTCTTCTCCTCCGGAGCCGGCCTGGTCGTGCTCCGCCGGCTCGACGAGGCACTGGAGGACGGTGACCGCGTCCTCGCGGTCATCCGTGCCAGCGGGCTCAACAACGACGGTTCCCGCAAGAGCGGATACACCGCGCCCAGCATGCCGGGACAGGCCGAACTCATCGCCGAGGTGCACGAACTGGCGGGAGTCACGGCGGACCGGATCTCCTACGTCGAGGCGCACGCCACCGGCACCCCGCTCGGCGACCCGATCGAGGTGAGCGCCCTCACCGAGGCGTTCCGGCGGACCACGGACGCCGTGGGCCACTGCGCCATCGGCTCGGTGAAGTCCAACATCGGCCACCTCGACTCGGCGTCCGGCATCGCCGGCCTGATCAAGGTGGTGCTCTCCCTGCGCCACCGGCAACTGCCCGCCACGCTGGGCTGCGAGCGGCCCAATCCGCACATCGACTTCGACACCTCCCCGTTCCGGGTCAACACCGCGCTGCGGCCGTGGACCGGGCCGCGGCCCCTGCTCGCCGGTGTCAGCTCGCTCGGCGTGGGCGGCACCAACGTGCACCTGCTGGTCGAGGAGGCACCGGACGCCCCCGGCGGGCCCGCCGGCCGGCCCGCCGCCGAGTCCCGGCACCTGCTGCTCTTCTCGGCCCGGTCCGCCGCCTCCCTGGACGCCCTGGAGGACGCGGTACGGTCCCGGGTCGCGGGGAGCACGCCGGACGACGCCCGGGACGTCGCCTTCACCCTGGCCACCCGCCGCACCCTCCATCCGCTGCGCCGCGGCCTGCTCTGGCGTGCGGACGGTGACCCGGTCCCGCTGGACGCCCGCTACCCGGAGTCGGTGCCGGCCGACCGGGCACCCGCGGTCGTCCTCACCGACGACGTCCTGCCGGTCGAGGCCGTGCGGCCACTGCTGGAGGGCCGCCCGGCATACGCGGCTGCCGTGCGGCGGCTGACCGCGCAGTGCCCCGTCCCGCCCACGGCTCCGGACGCCGACCCACTGACCCACCTGCAGCGGACGGCTCCACGGGCCGCCGCCATGGTCACGGCACTGGCGTGTGCCGCGCTCTGGGCCGAACACGGCGTTCGTCCCGGTGCCGTGGTCGCCACCACCGGGAACCGGCCGGCGGCCGCCGTGATCAGCGGCGTGGTTGCCGACGCGGACGCGCCGCGGATCGTGGCGGCGCTGGCCCGGGGAGCGGATCCGGCCCAGGCGCTGTCCGGCGTGCCGCTGCTCACCGCGACGATCCCCTGGTACGACTCCGACGGAGCGGAGCTGTGCCCGGCCGGCAGGACGCCCGACGCGGCGCTGCTGTGCGGCGGCGTGCCCGCCGATCCCGGGCAGCGCACGCTGCCGCCGAGGCTGTCGGTGCTGCTGAACCCCGTTCCGGTCACCGAGCCGGTGCCGCCGATGCCGTCGGTGTTCCCCGAAGCGGTCGCGCTCACGGTGCCCAAGGACGTGCGGCCGGGCACCGAGGCCCTCCTGGCCGCACTGGGACAGGCCTGGGTGATGGGGCTGGCCGAGCACCCGGGACGGCTCGCGCTGCCCGACGGTTCCGGCCGCTTCACCCAGGTGCCCTCCTATCCGTTCGAGCGGCGGCGCCACTGGCTGGAGCCGAGGACGCAGGAGCAGGCCGCGGCACCCGCCGCCGGGTCGGGCGGCGACTCCGGCGAGCAGACCGCCGACGCCCTCGAACAGGCGGCCCGGCAGATCTTCGCCGAGGCGACCGGCCGGAGCGGCATCGACCCTGCGGACGACCTGTTCTCGCTCGGGGGCGACTCGCTCCTCGCCACCCGGATCGTGGCACAGGCGCGGCAACGCTGGGGGCGGAGGATCCCGCTCGGTTCCTTCATGGAGGAACCGACGCCCGCGCGGCTGGCGCGCCTGGCCGCCATGACCGAGCCCGCCGCTACCGGCGGCAGCGCGTCCGGCGCCACCGATCCGGCACAGTCCGGCCCGGCACAGTCCGGCCCGGCACGGGCCGCCGACCCGGCTCCGGCGACCTCCATCCAGGAGGCCTTCCTCTTCCTCAGCGAGTTCGAGGGAGCCGCCGAGGCGTTCAACGTGCCCGTCCTCGCCGACCTGCGCGGACCCGTGGACCGCGGCGCGCTGCGGGCGGCGCTGGCCGATCTCGTCGCCCGTCACGAGACCCTGCGTACGGTCTTCCGCACCACCGGCGGTACGCCCCTGCAGGTCGTCGTGGACCAGGCGCCGATGGACGTGCCCGAGGCGGACGTGGCCGACGACGACGCCCTGCGTGAGGCGATCGCCGCGCTGCTGGACACCACCATCCCCACCGACCGCGCTCCGCTGTGTGCGGCCCGGCTGTTCCGCATGGGGCCCGACCGCACCGTCCTGGCCCTCGCCCTGCACCACCTGGTGGCCGACGCCACGTCGATCGGCATCCTCCTGCGCGATCTGTACGCCCTCTACCGGGCCCGCAGGGACGGCGGCGCACCCGAGCTGCCGGCCATCGCGACACTCGCGGCCCGGCACGCCAGGGCGGAGGCGGACTGGCTCACCACCGCGGAAGCAGACCGGCAACGCGCCTACTGGCGCCGGGAGCTGGCCGACCTGCCCGCGCCCCTGGAACTCCCAGGGGACCGTCCGCGCGGTGCGCGGCGCAGCTACCACGGCGACAAGCTGAACTTCACCCTGCCGTCGGGGACCGCGCAGTACGTGCGCGCACTGGCGGCCGAGGAGTCGACGACCCCGTTCGTGGTGGTCCTCACCGCGTTCTCCGTGCTGCTGTCCGCACTCTCCGACCAGAAGGACCTCCTGGTCGGCTGCCCGGTGTCGGGCCGCCACCGGCCGGAGACCCGCGACCTCATCGGCAACTTCGTCAACACCCTTCCGATCCGGACCACGATCTCGGCCGGTCAGTCGTTCCGTTCCCTGCTGCGGGACACCGCCCGCCGTGTCACCGGTGCCATGGACCACCAGGAACTGCCGTTCGAGGTGATGGCCCGGGACGCCGTCCGCGGGCCCGACGGACGCGGCGAGGCCTCAGGGGTCTTCCAGGTGCTGTTCAACCTGCTGCACCCGGAGAGCATGAGCCCCCGGCCGCCGACGGGAGTCGACGTCAGGCCGCTGCCCTTCGAACGCTCCACCAGCCCCTACGAACTGTCCCTGGACTGGTGGATCGAGGACGGCGTGATCGGCGGCCGGTTCATCTACGACACCGACCGCTTCACCCGGCAGACCGTCGACGCGTGGCAGAGGTCGTTCGCCTTCCTGCTGGAGAGCCTCACCCGCACACCCGACACCGCCGTCGACAGCGTCGCCGCCGAGCCTCCGGCCCGCGCCGAGACCACGAGGACGGCGCTGACCGGCCCGAGGGTGCCGGTGCCGGACCTGCCCGTGCACGCGGTCTTCGCCGAGCACGCCGCCCGCCACCCGGACAGGGAGGCGGTGAGCGACGGCCGGCAGACGCTGACGTACGGCGAGCTGGCACGCCTGTCCGCGGGCGTGGCGGACCTCGTGGCCGCGCACGGGATCGGCACCGGAGAACCGGTCGGCATCGCTCTGCCGCGCGACGCCCGGTCGGTCGTCGCCCTGCTGGGCGTGTTGCGGGCCGGTGCCACCCCGGTGCCGCTGGACCTGAGCTATCCGCGCCGTCGGCTCGCCGCCGTCGCCGAGCACTGCGGGACCCGGCTGGTGCTGTGCGACGCCGCGGAGGAAGCGGAGGAAACGGACTTCGTCCCCGAGGGCGTGCGCCGGGTCGCACTCCCGCCGGTGTCCGAGATGCCGGCCCGGGACGGCTCCGCCCCGGGCGACCGGGTCGCCCTGTCGGTCGGGGCCTACCTCACCTACACCAGCGGCACCACCGGGCGGCCCAAGGGCATCCACTTCCCCCACGGCGCGCTGGCCAACCTGATCCACTGGGAAACCGACGGCTACACACGACAGCGGCGCTGGCTGCAGTTCGCCTCCTTCGGCTTCGACGCGGCCTTCCACGAGACCTTCGGCGCGCTGTGCTCCGGCGGATCCGTCCACATCGCCGACGAGGAGACCCGGCACGACCACGACGCGCTGGCCGAGTTCGTCCGCCGCCACCGGGTGGAGAAGGCGATCCTGCCGGTGTCCTTGGCGCACGCCCTCGCCACCCGCTTCGAGAAGGACCCGTCCCCCTTCGCCTCCGTACGGGAGATCGCCACCACGGGCGAGCAACTCCGGCTCAGCGCCTCCATGGTGGCGTTCTTCGACAAGCTGGGCAGCTGCCGGCTCATCAACAACTACGGTCCCGCGGAGACGCACGTCGTCACCTCTTACACCTTCACCGGCCCGCCGCAGGACTGGCCGAGGTACGCGCCGATCGGCCGTCCGGTCCAGAACGTCACGCTGGGCCTGGAGAGCTCGGACGGCCTGCGGGCCGTACCGTGGGGGTCCGTCGGCGAACTGGTCATCGGCGGCCCGTGCGTGGCCACCGGCTACCTCGGCGACCCCGGCCTCACCAAGGAGCGGTTCGCCGTGTCCGCCGACGGGGTCAGGCAGTACCGCAGCGGGGACCGGGCGCGGCTGCTGTCCTCGGGCGACGTGGAGTTCCTCGGCCGCCGCGACCAGCAGGTCAAGATCCGCGGGTACCGGGTGGAGCCGGGCGAGATCGAGGTGGTGATCCGCGAGGACCCCGGCATCGCCGACGTGGCGCTGGTCGTGCGCGGCCCGGAGGGCGACCGGCGCATCGACGCCTACCTGGTTCCGGTCGCCGGTGGCGAGGAGATCGGCCCCCGCACGCGCCGCCGCCTGTCCGAGGTCCTGCCCCCGGCGCTCGTGCCGTCCACCTTCACCGTGGTGGACCGGCTGCCGGTCAACGCCAACGGGAAGGTGGACCACGCCCTGCTCCCGGCTCCCGGCACGGCCGGTGCCGGGTCCGGCGTGCGCGAGCGGCGGCCGGAGCAGGCACCGTCGCACGGGCACGGCCATGACGGCGAGGTGCTGGTGCCCGTCCTGGATGCGTTCCGACGGGTCCTCGACCAGCCCGGGCTCGGGCCCGACGACGACTTCTTCGAGGCCGGGGGGCACTCGCTGCTGGCCACCCGGCTGGTCCACACGGTGCGCGAAGAGCTCGGAGTGCGGCTGTCCGTCGCCGACTTCTACGCGAGCGGCACCGCCCGGGACGTCGCCGACCTGGTGGCGGGCCGCCGCCGGCTCGGCGCCGAGCACCCCGAGGAGGAACTTCCCCCGGCGGCCACGGCGGCCGTGCTGCCGCCCGGCCTGGCCGCTCTGGCCGACCGTCCCGGACCGGACCGGCAGAAGACCGCCGTGTACGACACCGGCCGGCGGCTGGACCCGCAGCGGCTGCGGGACGCGGTGGCGGTGCTGCTGGAACGGCAGCCGGCTCTGCGACTGCGCGTGGGGGAATCGGACCGCGCCGAACCGGCGGACCCGGCCGCGGTCGTCGCCGACGCCGTGGTGCGGCTCCGGCTGCCGGACGACGTCCCGTCCGGGCGGGTGGTGGACTGGCTGTACGAGCACGGCCAGGCCGAGTTGATCGACCCACGCACCGGGCCGCTGGTCCGCGTCTGCACCGTCGACGGGCCCGAGGGCGGCACGCTGCTCGCCGTCACGGTGCACCTGCTGGCGCTCGACGGCCGCGGACTCGACAACCTCTGCCGCACGCTGGCCGAGGCCTACGCACAGCCGACGGCACCGCGCGAGGCGGACGACGGGTTCCTGCGCTATCTGGCGTGGCGCAACGCACTGCCGGGCAGCCGGCGCCACACCGAGGCGGTCGGCCTGTGGCGGGGGCTGCTCGCCCCGCTCGCCGGTGCCCCGCGCCCCGCTGTCCGCCCCGTGCGGGAACCCGGCCGCCGGGTCTGGGCACCGGACGCGCTCCTGCAGACGGCTCTGCGGGCGCGCTGCGCTCAGCAGCGGATCACCCCGTTCACCCTGCATCTGACCGCGTTCGGCCTGGCGCTGAGCCGACTGGGCGGAGCGGAGGCGGTGTGTCCGGCGGTACCACTCGACGGACGTTTCCTGCAGCGGCTGGACGGATCCGTGGGCGCGTTCGCCAACATCGTGCCCATGCCCCTGGCGGTGCCCGGTGACCAACCGCTCGGGCGGATCCTGGAGGGCGCACGGCAGGTTGTCGACCAGGTGCTGTCGGTCGGCGCGGTGCCGTACGCGGATCTCGCCGCGACCCACGCCGACCTGGCGGGCTTCGACGACCTGGGCGTGGTGTTCAACTACGCCAGGGACGACGAGCCGCTGCGGTTCGGGACGGGAACGCTGCGCGAGGTGGGCCCCGATCCGCTGGCTCCCGGGCGGCGACTGCACATGACGGTGGTCGACAGCCGGCACTCCTTCCGGGCTCTGCTGCGTCACGACGCGGCGGCCGGCGACGAGGGGTTGCTGACCCTGTACCGGCAGGCTCTGTACGGCCTCGTCTTCGACCCGGAGGCGGCCGCCGACTCGCTCGACCGGCGAGGGGCCGGTGGATGACCGGCACCGAGCGATCCGCCGGCACCGCGCACCGGGCCCCGCACGGCCCTCGGTGGGCGCCCCCGACCGGGGCGCCCACCGGGTGCCCGTCACACCGGAACGGCGCTCAGCTTCTCCTCGGCCTTGTCGATCTGGCGGGCGGTTCCCGCCGGCAGAGCGGGGACCGCCGGGTGCACGGAGCGGCTGAGGTTGGTCAGCACGCGTCCGGGGCCGGCCTCCACGAACGCCGACACCTCGTCGCGACCGAGGAGGCCGAGCGTCTCGTGCCAGCGCACCGGGGCGGCGAGCTGTTCGGCGAGCAGTGCGCGGGCCTCCTGCCCCGAATGGACGTAGGAGGCCGTCACATTGGACACGACGGGGACGGCCGGGGTGGTGAAGCGGGTGGCCGCGAGGTGCTCTCCGAACTCCGCTGCGACCTCCGACATCAGCGAGCAGTGGAAGGGTGCGCCGACGCGGAGTTCCGTCACGTGGCTCGCGCCTTCCTCCCGCGCCCGGTGAGAGACGCCGGCCACTCCGCCGGCGGTGCCGGACACGACCGTCTGCTGGGCGGAGTTGAAGTTGGCCACCTCGACGACCTCCTGCCCGGCGCCGGAGACCTCCTCGCACAGCTCGCGGACCCGGTCGGCGGGCAGTCCGACGACGGCCGCCATGCTGCCGGGCGTACGGCGGTTCACCTCCGCCATGAGCAGCCCGCGCCGGCGAACCAGCTTCAGCCCGTCGACCCAGTCGAGCGTGCCCGCGCACGCCAGCGCGGTGTACTCGCCCAGGCTGTGCCCGGCCACCACCGCGGGCCTGAGCCCCTTCGCCCGCAGGACGGCCGCGGCAACCAGGCTGACGAGGTAGACGGCGGGCTGCGTCACGGACGTGTCCCGCAGCTCCTCGGTGCTGCCTTCGAAGCAGATCCGGCTCAGCGGTATGTCCAGTACCTCGTCCGCGGTGTCGAAGTACGGACGCGCCAGCTCGGGATGTCGTTCCAGCAGATCGGAACCCATTCCGGGAACCTGCGAACCCTGGCCCGGGAAAACAAATGCAAGTCGACTCACGGCAGCCTCCTGCCCAAGGGAAAGTGATGCACGAACCGCGCATTGACGGCGGATCACGTTACCGGCCGTCCGCCACCAGAACAAATTCCCCGACACCCTTCCTGAGAGATCTGAAAAGCGGGCCGGTGGCAGACGGAAGTGTGCCGGAGGAAGCGGAATGCACGCTTGTTTTCGCGCATCACGCAGGCGGTTCCGCCGTGAGTTTCATGTCGTTGCGTGACCTCTTTCCGGACCACTGGCGGCTGCTCGCCCTCGAACTGCCGGGGCGGGGCGCCGCCTCCGCGGCCCCCGTCGCCGCCACCATGGCGGAGGCGGTCTCGTCCCTGCTGCCGGCCGTGACCGGGCATCTGACCGGACCGTATGCCCTGTTCGGGCACAGTATGGGTGGGCTGGTCGCGTACGAGCTCACCCGGGAACTGGCGAGGCTCGGCCTGCCGCCCGTCCTGCTGGGCGTCTCGGCGAGCCCGGCTCCGCACATGCGGCAGGTACGCGACCGCTACCGGGACCTGCGGACGGAAGAGCAGCTCGCCGGTTTCCTGCACGACCTCGGAGGAACCCCGCCGGAAGTCTTCGACGAGCCGGACCTGCTGGAGTATCTGACGCGCATTCTCCGAGCGGACCTGAGTCTTCTCCAGAATTACACGGCGGACCCCTCCGGAGTTCTCGACGTACCACTCGCCGTTTATTACGGAGAGAGTGATCCAATGGCCGGACGCGACCTGGTGTCCCCCTGGGCCGACTATTCTTCGGCAGGCACCGGTTTCCGCTCCTGGCCCGGTGGTCACTTCTATCTCTTCGACCGGCCGGAGGATTTCGCCGGACGCTGGGAACGGGACGTGCGCGCGGCGGCTGAGCGTGCGGCACGGCACCGGCCCACGCTGCAGGGGGCACCATGGGCGTGACCCGGGAAGCCGCCCCGTCCCCCGGCACGTCCGGCCACGGCCTGGTCAGGCGCACGGTCACGGCAGCGCTGCCCCTCTACCTGACCATGATCGCGTCCTCCGCCGGCGGCCTGGTGGACACCGCTGTCCTCGGCCGGCACGCCACCGCCTCGCTGGCCGCGTTCGCCCTCACCATGGCCGTGTACACCCCGGCCACCGCGACCGTCGCCGGTGCCATGCGCGGGGTGATGCCCTTCGTGGCCGCCCACGACGACGACCCCGATGCCCTTCTGCCGGTGGTGCGCGACGGCATGTGGCTCGGCATCGCCACCGGGCTGCTGGGCGCCGCCGCCGTCTGCTCGGTGCCGCTCATCGGCCTGGCCTCCGGCGTCCCGCAGGGCACGCTGTCCGCGCTGGGGGTGTTCCCCTTCCTGCTGGCGGCGAGTGTGCTGGTGGCGGCCATCGGCAACTCGGCCACGTCCACCCTGGTGGGCCTCGGCCGTTCCAAGCTCGTGATGCGGGCCGGGATGACCGGCACCGCCGCGGCCGTGCTGCTCTCCTTGACGCTGGTGAACGGCGTCGGCCCCGTCGACGGGCTCGGGCTGCCCGGCGCGGGGATCGCCATGCTGGCCTCCAGCCTGATCAGCGCGCTCGTCGCGCACTGGGGACTGCGCCGGTCCACCGTTCTGGCCGGCCGGCCGCTCACCCTCGGCCGCCCGCACGCCCGCGCCGTGCTCAGACTCGCCGGTGTCGGCGTACCGCTCGCCTCGACCGTGCTCATCAAGTTCGCCGTCCTCGGTGTGCTGTCCATCGCCGCGGCGCGGGTGGGCACGGTGAGCGCGGCCGCACACAGCATCGCCGTGTCCCTGGTCAGCCTCATGTTCACGGCCGCCGTCGCGATCGGCCAGGCGACCATTCCGCTCATGGCTCCCTATCTCAAGGCCAGGGACGTCACAGGGCTGCGCGCCGGAGTGCGCGCCGGAGTCAAGACGGCACTCGGCGCAGTGGTCCTCCTCGGCAGTGTCCTCGCGGTGCTGCGGGAGCCGGTGCTCACCCTCTTCACGCACGACCCCGCGGCACGGCACCAGGTGCTGGCCCTGCTGCCCCTGCTGCTGGCGGTGGTGTGCACGGACGCGCTGCAGGCGGTGTTCGGCTTCGGGCTCATCGCGATCAGGAACACCGTGCCCAGCCTGCTCGTCTTCGCCGTCTGCTACGGCGTGCTCGCTCTGGCCGCCGCCCCGCTCTCGTCCCTGGGCGGACTGACCGCCCTGTGGCTCGCCCTGGCCTGCGCCAACGCTCTGCTGATCGTCGGGCAGGCAGGTTTCTTCCACCAGCGCAGCGGCAGGCTCGCCGCTCCCGAGGCCACGCCCGGCCGGACCTGAACCGCACTAGGAGAACACCCACCCATGACACAGACGCACACCCTGCCCACCACACCGGCCGAATACCAGGCGGTGGTCCGCCAGACCTGGGAGCACGTGCTCGGGCACCCCGAATTCGGCGACGAGGACCCCTTCCTGTCGGTCCACGGCGCCAACTCCCTGACCGCGGTGCAGGTGATGGTCGCGCTCAGCGGCCGCCTCGGCACCCGGCTGCCGGTCCGCCTCATCATGCGTCACCGGACCGTGCAGGACCTGGCCGCCGCCATCCGCGAACAGGCGGACGCATGAGCGCCCCGGTCCGCCCCCGTACCGGCCCGGACGCGCACCCGTCCCGGCAGCGGCGGGAGGACATGTGCGAGGTCGCCTACCGCGAACCGGACGGCGAGTTCGCCTCCGCCGTGGCGGCCGTCGTCGCAGAGGTGCTCGGCGTCGACCGCGTCGGACTGGACGACAGCTTCTACGACTTCGGCGGCACCTCGCTGCAGGCCATCAGCCTGTGCGTCCGCCTGGAGAAGCTCACCGGCCGCACGATCGAGCCGGTCGACGTCATGGAGCACGACGTCCTGACCGACCTGATCGGCCTGCTCTCCGACGGATCGGGAGGTGACCGTGGCTGAGCCGTCGCTCGACGGGTCGCTGGTCCACCACGCGGTGGCCCGGCATGCGCGGGACACCCCGGACGGCATCGCGCTGGTTCACCGGAACACCCGCATCGACTACGCGACGCTGCAGGCTGCGGCGGACCGCTACGCCGCCGAACTCGCCGAGCACGGCGTGGGCCCGGGCCGCATCGTGCCCCTGCTGCTGCCGCGCTCCCCGCGACTCGTCGCCGTACAGCTGGCCGTGATGTGGCTCGGTGCCGCCTACACCAGCCTGGACGGCCGCTGGCCCGCCCCCAGGCTGCACGAGATACTGGACATGCTGGGCGATCCGCCCGTCGTGGTCGCCGACGGCCCGGTCCCCCTGGACCGGCCGTCCGCCGTGTGGACACCGTCCGCCGACCTCCACCAGGCCGCCGGGGAGGGCACCCGCCCGGCGCCCGTGCCCCACCCCTCCCCGGCCGACCCCGCCGCGGTGATCTTCACCTCCGGCACGACCGGCCGGCCGAAGGGCGTGGTCCTGCCGCACCGGGCGGTCACGCGCATCTTCCGCGACGGCGGCCCGATCGGCTTCGGGCGCGGCAACGTCATGCCCCAGGCGGCGCCGCCGTGGTGGGACATGTACGCCTACGAACTGTTCGGGCAGCTGATGACCGGCGGCACCTCGGTACTGACGGACGGCGACTACCTGATGCCGCAGACGCTGCGGCGGCTGATCGCCGAGCAAGGGGCCACCACGCTGCGGCTGACCACCACGCTGTTCCACCTCTTCGTGGACGAGGACCCGGACTGTTTCGCCGGACTGCGGCAGGTCTACGCGGGCGGTGAGCGCATGTCGCCCGCACACGCCTCGGCCTTCCTGACCCGTCACCCCGGCATCACCCTGGTCAACGGCTACGGACCGGCCGAGAGCTGCATGCACGCCACGTCCCGCCTGGTCCGTCCCGAGGACTGCGACCGACCGGACGGCATCCCGCTGGGACACCCGGTACCCCATACCGAGGTGATCGTCCTCGACCCGCACGGACGCCCCTGCCCGCCCGGAGAGACGGGTGAGATCCACCTGGCGGGCGAGGGACTGGCCCTCGGCTATCTCGGCGAACCCGAGCGGACCGCACGCGCCTTCGTCCACGCCGAGCCGGCCGGCACCCCCGTGCGCGCCTACCGCACGGGTGACTTCGGCTACCTGGACGAGGCAGGGACGCTGCACTTCCGCGGGCGTACCGACCGGCAGTTCAAGATCCGGGGTCACCGGGTGGAGGCCGCGGAGATCGAAGCCGCCGCCGCATCCGTGGCCGGCGTGCGCTCCGCCGCGGCGGTGCCGCTGCGCGGCCCGGACGGCACCGTCACCGGCATCGCCCTGTTCTACACGCGTGCCGACGACGGCGCGGACCACGCCGCCGGCGCGCTCGCCGAGGACGACGACGTGCTGCGCGTGCACGAGCACCTGGCGGCGGTCCTTCCCGAGTACCTGGTCCCCACGGTGACGTGCGCCCTGGAGGACCTCCCCCTCACCCCGAACGGAAAGTTGGACCGCGCCGAGCTGGAGCGCACGGCGTTGCGCCGGCGCCGCAGGCGGCCCGCACGGCGGCCGGCCCGCACAGCACCGGCCCGCCCCATGGAACGGAGCGACTCATGACCTTCCCGGCCGACGACGGCCCCACGGGCGCGGACGCCCGGTCCGCCGCCGCTCACCGGTTGACCCGCGAGCAGGAGGCGATATGGCTCAACGACGCGCTGTCCGACGGCCCTTCGCGCTACACCGTGCTGTGGGCGCACCGGTTGCGCGGCGACGTCGACCCGGACGCGGTCGAAGGAGCGCTCGATGACGTGATCCACCGGCACGAGTCCCTGCGCAGCCGGTTCCTCATGGAGGACGGAATTCCGGTGCAGCGGGCCGACGAACGGCCCTGCCGTCCCCTGGTCCGCGCCCACTGCCCCGAGCCGGAGCTCGACGCACGGCTCGCGGCACTGGCGGCAGAGCCGCTGGAGCCGGCCGACGGACCGCTGCGGCCGGTGCTCCTGCACGTGGCGGACGACGACTGGGTGCTGGCCGTCCTCATCCACCACCTGGTGATCGACGACTGGTCGCTGTCCCTCCTGGACCGCGAGTTCAGCCACTTCTACCGGGCCCGCCGGCGCCCGGAGACCATCGCGGACCACCCCGCCGCCGCCCCGCAGCCGCTGCAACTCGGCACGTACGCGGACGCCCAGCGCGAGACCCCGTTGGACGAGGACGATCTGCACCACTGGACCGAGCGGCTGGCGAACGTGCCGGAGACCTGCACGGTCCCCCCGGACCGGCCCCGCCCCGCAGAACTGGGCACGAGCGGGGGACGCATCACCTTCCGCCTCGACAACGACGTCACCGGCGCGGTGCGCCGGCTCGCCCGTGCCACCCGCACCACGCCGTTCACCGTCTTCACCGCCGCGGCCGTGGCCCTGCTGCACCGTCACGGCGCCGGTGACGACATCGTCCTCGGCACCCCCGTCTCCCGCCGCGGCACCGCGGACCTCGACTCCGTCATGGGCTGCCTGAGCGACCTCATGCCCCTGCGGTTCGGCGTGACCGCCGACGCGTCGTTCCGGGATCTGCTGCGGACGGCGCGGTCCGAGGTCCTCGGCATGGTGCGGCACCGCAACGTCCCGTTCGGGGAGCTGGTGAGACGGACCGTCACCGCCGACCAGCTCAACAGGTTCCCCCTGTTCCAGACGGTCATCGCCGTCAACGACGGGCCGGAGCCCGGCCTCGAACTGCCGGGCGTCACGGCCGAACGGCTGTATGTGCACACCGGGACGGCCAAGTTCGACCTGTGCTTCGACCTCGCGGCCGAGGGCGACTCCTACCGCGGGTTCCTCGACTACGCCACGGACCTGTACGACCAGGCCACCGCCCGCAGGATCGCCGAGCGGTACCGCACGCTGCTGGCCGCCGTGGTCGCCGGCCCCGACCTGCCGCTCGCGCAGGCGCCGGTGCTCACACCGGATGAACTGCGGCTGGTGACGCGGACCTGGGCCCGGGCGCCACGCCCTGCCGACCCTCCGCCGCCGGTTCACGTGGCGTTCGAGACCCAGCGCCGGCGCACACCGGACGCTCCCGCCGCCGTCTGGCACGACCAGCAGCTCACCTACGAGGAGCTGGGCGCCGCGGCGGACCGGCTCGCGCACCTGCTGATCCGTTCCGGCACGCAGGGCCGGCCGGTGGGCATCCTGATGGACCGCTGCCTGGACATGGCGGTCGCGGTACTCGCCGTACTCAAGTCAGGCTCCCCTTATGTGCCGTTGGACCCGGCCTACCCGTCCGACCGCCTCGCGTACATGATCGAGGACAGCGGTCTGCACACCCTGCTCACCCAGCCGTCCCTGCGCGACCGGTGCGCGGTACCGGAGTCGGTGCGGGTGCTCGAACCGGACGCCTGGGCCGGCCCCGCCACGCCCGGCGCTGCGGAGGTGAGCCTCCCGGAGACCGGACGCGACGACCTCGCCTACCTCATGTACACCTCGGGCTCCACCGGCCTGCCCAAGGGCGTGGCCATGCCACACGGGCCGGTCGCGGGACTCGTACGGTGGCAGTGCCAGGACTCCGCAGCCGGCCCCGGAGACCGGACCCTGCAGTTCTCCGCGCTCAGCTTCGACGCCTCGTTCCTGGAGTTCTTCAGCACGTGGTCCACCGGCGGGACCCTCGTCATCATCGACGCGGAACAGCGCACCGACTACGACGCCCTGCTGGACGTCATGGCGAAGCAGCGCGTGATGCGCATCTTCCTTCCCTTCGTGGCCCTGCAGAGCATCGCGTTCTACGCCACCGCGATGGAGCTGCCCACCCCGGCCCTGAAGGAGTGCATCACCGCCGGAGAGCAACTCCACGTCACCCCGGCCATCCGCGAGTTCTTCAGCCGGCTCGACGGGGCGGTCCTGTTCAACCAGTACGGGCCCACGGAGACGCACAGCGTGAGCTCGCTGCGGCTGGACGGCGACCCTGCCGACTGGCCCCTCATGCCCACCATCGGCTACCCCATCAACGGCGCCGAGGTCTACGTCCTCGACGAGGGACTGCGGCCCCAGCCGGCCGGAGTGGTCGGCGAGCTGTGCGTCGCCGGCCCGCCGGTGTCCCAGGGGTACTGGGGACGCGACGACCTGACCGCGGCGAAATTCGTCCCCCATCCCCTGGAGGGAGGCACGGGAACCCTGTACCGCACCGGTGACCTGGCGCGGTACCTGCCGGACGGGCAGATCGAGTTCCTCGGCCGCCGGGACGGCATGGTCAAGATCAGGGGCTACCGGGTCGAGCTCGGCGAGGTCGAAGCCAGGATCCGGTCGCTGGAAGGCATCGCCGACGCCGTCGTGGTCGCCCGGTCGTCAGGGGTCGGCGACACCCGGCTCGTCGCCCACTACCGGCCCAGCAGGCACCCTGCACCCACCGCGGCGACCCTGCAGAAGCAGCTGGCCGACTGCCTGCCCGACTACATGCTGCCGTCGGCGTACATCCCGACGGAGGACGAGTTTCCGCGCACACCGAGCGGAAAGATCGACCGGCGCGCCCTCGCAGCGAGCGAACCGCACGCTCCGGCAGGGATCCGATAGCCCGGTCGGCCATGGCACAGCACCAGATGAACCCACTGTCCGAAGGAGATGACGCATGTCCACTGCCACCGAGTCCGCGGTTACGGGCCTGAAGAGCACCTACGACCAAGACGGCTGGTGCGAGCTTCCCTACCGGTTCACGGACAAGGCGGTGACGCTGCTGAAGGAAGCGGTGGCCGCGATCAGCCGTGAGTCCAGGCCCGAGGTGGTGTACGAGAAGGACTCCGACACCGTCCGCGGCATCCATGGCTGCCACGCCTTCGACGAGTTGTGCGCGGCGCTGGTCCGGCACCCCCGGCTCGTCGCCGCCGCCGAGGAACTGACGGGCAAACCGGTCTACGTCTACCAGTTCAAGGTCAACCTCAAACAGGCCCGTGAAGGAGCGGCCTGGCCGTGGCACCAGGACTACGCCTTCTGGAGCGAGGAGGACGGCATGCCGCGTCCCGACGCGGTCAACATAGCCATCTCCCTCGACGACATACACGAGGACAACGGACCGCTCGTCGTGATCCCCGGCTCCCACCGTATGGGCCTGCTGGATCTCCCGGAGAAGGATGCCGACGGCGGCTCCGGCTGGCGGCAGCACGTGTCGGCGGACCTCGCGTACACCGTGAGCGAGCAGCGGGCCGAGGACCTGGCCCAGGAGCGCGGGCGCGTACTGATCACCGGGCGGGCCGGTACGGTGCACGCCTTCCACCCGAGCATCGTGCACTCTTCGTCCAACAACGTGTCGTCCGATCGCCGGGCGCTGCTGCTGATCACGTACAACACCGTCGACAACGCGCCCCCGAACCCCACACGGCCCGAGTTCCTCGTCGCCAGGGACTCGACGCCGGTCGTGCCGGCGGACGACGACCGTCTCGGCACCGAGCCCCGGTCCGTGGCGTGAGGATGGACGGGAGGCAGAGGTGACCGGGCGGCTCCCACGGCGGAAGACGGCTCTGCTCTCGGCGACACTGGCCGGCAGAGTCCGGCGCCTGCTCCGTACCGTGTCCGACGATGTGTGCTGCCCTGTGTGCGTCGCCGTCCTGGCACGCGGCATCACCGGCCACCGGCACAGCGCCGCAGTGACCGAGTGACGGGGGCGCCCGGCAGCGGGCGCGGCACGGGGAACGTTCCCTGTTCTCTCCGTTGCCTGCGCTGATGTGTTGACGAGCGCATTCCGTCGGCTCTCGGCCACGAGAAACCGACGAAGCGGGCCTCCGCCGGAGACGAGAGTCACGGCGGGGCCCGTTTCTCGTGGCGACCGGGGGGATGCGGCGCCGGCCTCCGGCAGCCCCTCCAGGACGGCTCGGAAGCCTGACAGCACGTCTACTTCCGGCTCCGCGACGGCGTCGAGGGGAGACCTTCCTCACAACCCCCGACGGTCCGCCCATGCATGCCGGACAGCCCGGAGACGAGCGTCACAGCACACACAAAGAGGAGTGGGCGGCATCGTGATCACGATGCCGCCCACTCCGTCGGTACAGCCAGAGCACTTCCGTGCTCCTCTGTGCGCGAGGGGGGAGTTGAACCCCCACGCCCTTGCGGGCACTGGAACCTGAATCCAGCGCGTCTGCCTATTCCGCCACCCGCGCATTGGGTGTGTCTTCCGGTTCCTTCCCTTTCGGGCCGGCCCCTTCCGACACCGAGAACATTAGCACGTCGCACGGGGTGGATTCACATCGCTTGCCGCCCGCCCCCGCACCGCTCCCGGGGGCGCGCGGGGGGCTGCGCTCGGACGGGCGTGCGTATCAGGGAGACGTGCTTCTCGTATCAACCTCGTACCGGTCCCGGTCATCTCGCCGGGAGGCGGACCGGGTCCACAGCCGGGTGCGGGACACTGGTTGTGGCCCGCCTCTACGATCCATGGCAGACAGGACACGCGCCGGGAGTTCCAAGGGGAGCCCCCGGGGGAACCGGCTGATTGGCGGGCGCGTAGATACGATCAGTAAGCAGTACCAGCAGTACCGGCAAGGCAGCGGCACAGAGCAGGCAAGACGACGGCAGGGACGGAGGAGGTGCCCCATGGGAGTCCTGAAGAAGTTCGAGCAGCGTCTCGAAGGTCTGGTGAACGGCACCTTCGCCAAGGTCTTCAAGTCCGAGGTCCAGCCCGTGGAGATCGCCGGAGCGCTCCAGCGGGAGTGCGACAACAACGCCACGATCTGGAACCGTGACCGGACCGTCGTGCCCAACGACTTCATCGTGGAGCTGAGCGCGCCGGACTACGAGCGCCTCAGCCCCTACTCCGGGCAGCTCGGCGACGAGCTGGCCGGCATGGTGCGCGACTACGCCAAGCAGCAGCGCTACACCTTCATGGGCCCGATCAAGGTCAACCTGGAGAAGGCCGAGGACCTGGACACCGGCCTGTACCGGGTGCGCTCGCGCACCCTCGCCTCCTCCAGCAGTCAGCAGGCGGCGCCCCAGGCGCCCGCCGGACGGCCCGCGCAGGCCGCCCCGGGCGGTTACGGCTACCCGCCGGCCGCCCCCGCGGGCGCGCCCCCGATGCCGTCGGCGCCGCCGCCCGGCGCCCGCCCCGGCGGGTACGGCTACCCGCAGCCCGCCACCCAGCGGCCCGCCGCGGCGCCGATGAGCGGCGCGCGCACCCGCTACTGGATCGAGATCAACGGCACCCGCCACCAGATCTCCCGCCCGACCCTGGTGCTGGGCCGCAGCACCGACGCCGACGTGCGGATCGACGACCCCGGCGTGTCCCGCCGGCACTGCGAGATCCGGACCGGAACGCCCTCGACGATCCAGGATCTCGGTTCCACCAACGGCATCGTGGTGGACGGGCAGCACACCACCCGCGCTACGCTCCGCGACGGCTCGCGGATCGTCGTGGGCAGCACCACCGTTATCTATAGGCAAGCCGAAGGGTGAAGCGGGGGCAATGTCAGAGCTGACCCTCACGGTCATGCGGCTGGGTTTCCTGGCCGTACTGTGGCTGTTCGTGATCGTGGCCGTGCAGGTCATCCGGAGCGACCTGTTCGGTACGCGCGTCACCCAGCGCGGATCGCGTAGGGAGGCGGCCCGGCCCCAGCAGTCGGGCCGGCAGCAGACCCGGCAGCAGGCCACTCCGCCGCCGCAGCGCGGCCAGCAGGCCGGCGGCCGCCGGGGCCGCAACGCCCCCACCAAGCTGGTCGTGACCGAGGGCACACTGACCGGCACCACCGTCGCGCTGCAGGGCCAGACCATCACCCTGGGCCGGGCGCACGACTCCACGATCGTGCTGGACGACGACTACGCCTCCAGCCGCCATGCCAGGATCTACCCGGACCGCGACGGCCAGTGGATCATCGAGGATCTCGGCTCCACCAACGGCACCTACCTGGACCGGTCGCGGCTGACGACCCCCACGCCGATCCCGCTGGGCGCGCCGATCCGCATCGGCAAGACCGCAATCGAGCTGCGGAAGTAGTGCTACGTCATGGATAAGCGCGAGCGGAGCGAGCACGCAGCGGCAGGCCGCCACCCGGTCTCCGGCGCGCTCACGACCGGAGGGTGGGCAGTGTGGCTCGACACGACCGGCTGTACCCGGAGCCGACGGGCGAGGTGCGCATGAGTCTGTCACTGCGCTTTGCCGCCGGATCGCACAAAGGCATGATCCGGGAGGGCAACGAGGACTCCGGTTACGCCGGTCCGCGCCTGCTCGCCATCGCCGACGGCATGGGCGGCCAGGCCGCGGGCGAGGTCGCCTCCTCCGAGGTGATCTCCACGCTGGTCACGCTCGACGACGACGTGCCCGGCTCCGACATCCTGACCTCCCTCGGTCACGCCGTGCAGCGGGCCAACGACCAGCTGCGCGCCATGGTCGAGGAGGACCCGCAGCTCGAAGGCATGGGCACCACCCTCACCGCGCTGCTGTGGACCGGCCAGCGCCTCGGCCTGGTGCACGTCGGCGACTCGCGCGCGTATCTGCTCCGTGACGGTGTGCTCACCCAGATCACCCAGGACCACACCTGGGTGCAGCGGCTGGTGGACGAGGGCCGGATCACCGAGGAGGAGGCCACCACCCACCCGCAGCGCTCGCTGCTGATGCGGGCCCTCGGCAGCGGCGACCACGTCGAGCCCGACCTGTCGGTCCGCGAGGTCCGGGCCGGCGACCGCTACCTGATCTGCTCCGACGGCCTGTCCGGCGTGGTCTCCCACCAGACGATGGAGGAGACCCTCGCCAGCTACCAGGGCCCGCAGGAGACCGTGCAGGAGCTGATCCAGCTGGCGCTGCGCGGCGGCGGCCCCGACAACATCACCGTCATCGTCGCCGACGTGCTCGACCTGGACACCGGGGACACCCTCGCCGGGCAGCTGTCCGACCAGCCCGTCGTGGTCGGCGCCGTCGCCGAGAACCAGCACCACCTGCACGACAACGGCATCATGCAGACGCCGGCCGGCCGCGCCTCCCACCTGGGCCGCCAGGGCCACGGGCACGGCGGCGGCGAGTTCGGCCCGCCCGGCTCCGGCGACACCACCGGCTACATCCCGGCCGGCGGCTTCGGCGACTACGCCGAGGACGACCTGACCAAGCCGCGCAAGCAGCGCAGATGGCTGAAGACCTCGCTGTACGGCGCCCTGGCCCTCGCCGTCGTCGGCGGCGGCCTGTACGGCGGCTACCGCTGGACGCAGACCCAGTACTACGTCGGCGTCAAGGACGAGCACGTCGCGCTGTACCGCGGGATCAGCCAGGACCTGGCCTGGGTGTCGCTGTCGAAGGTGGAGAAGGACCACCCCGAGATCGAACTCAAGTACCTGCCGCCGTACCAGCAGAAGCAGGTGAAGGCCACGATCGCGGAGGGCGGGCTGCAGGCGGCCCGGACGAAGGTCGAAGAGCTGGCCGTGCAGGCCTCCGCCTGCCGCAAGCAGGCCGAGCGCAAGGCCGCCGAGACCGAGAAGAACGCCCAGAAGGGCCCCGGGAAGACCGGCGGCACCAAGGGCACCACCACACAGACCGCCTTCACCAAGGCCTCCCCGACCCCGAACCCGTCGGCCTCGAAGACGTCCCCGACGTCCCCGACGTCACCGGCGTCCCCGTCGAAGTCTCCGTCCACGACCCCGTCCGCGACCCCCAGCCCCGGCCCCACTCTCTCGGAGGATGAGCAGAAGGTCGTCTCGCTGTGCGGTAAGCAGTAGGCAAGCCGTGAGAGGCCCTGTCACACGATGAGCAGTACTACGAACTCGCCGACGCATCACACGTCCACGATCGGCGCCATCGGCGCCCCGAGCCGGCGCAACACCGAGCTGGCCCTGCTGGTCTTCGCCGTGGTCATCCCGGTGTTCGCCTACGCCAACGTGGGCCTGGCCCTCGACGGCCAGGTCCCCGCGGGGCTGCTGAGCTACGGCCTCGGTCTGGGTCTGCTGGCCGGCGTCGCCCATCTCGCCGTACGCAAGTTCGCGCCGTACGCCGACCCGCTGCTGCTGCCGCTGGCCACCCTGCTCAACGGGCTGGGGCTGGTGTGCATCTGGCGGCTGGACCAGTCCAAGCTGCTGCAGTCGCTGCCGAACTTCGTCACGGCCGCGCCCCGCCAGCTGCTGTACACGGCCCTGGGCATCGCCCTGTTCGTCGTGGTGCTGATCTTCCTGAAGGACCACCGCGTCCTGCAGCGCTACACGTACATCTCCATGTTCAGCGCGCTGGTCCTGCTGATCCTGCCGCTGGTGCCGGGCCTCGGCGCCAACATCTACGGCGCGAAGATCTGGATCAACATCCCCGGCCTCGGCTCCCTCCAGCCCGGTGAGTTCGCGAAGATCGTCCTCGCGGTCTTCTTCGCCGGCTACCTGATGGTGAAGCGCGACGCCCTGGCCCTCGCCAGCCGCCGGTTCATGGGCCTGTACCTGCCGCGCGGCCGCGACCTCGGCCCCATCCTGGTGGTCTGGGCGATCTCGATCCTCATCCTGGTCTTCGAGACGGACCTCGGCACCTCGCTGCTGTTCTTCGGAATGTTCGTCATCATGCTGTACGTCGCCACCGAGCGGACCAGCTGGATCGTCTTCGGTCTGCTGATGTCCGCGGCGGGCGCGGTCGGCGTGGCGAGCATCGAGCCGCACGTGAAGAGCCGCGTCCAGTCCTGGCTCGACCCGATGAGGGAGTACACCCTCAGCCGTCAGGGCGTCGGCGGCCACTCCGAGCAGCTCCAGCAGGCGCTGTGGGCCTTCGGCTCCGGCGGCACCCTCGGCAGCGGCTGGGGCCAGGGCCACTCGGACCTGATCCGGTTCGCCGCCAACTCCGACTTCATCCTCGCCACCTTCGGCGAGGAGCTGGGCCTGGCCGGCATCATGGCGATCCTGCTGATCTACGGCCTGATCGTGGAACGCGGCGTGCGCACCGCCCTCGCCGCCCGCGACCCCTTCGGCAAGCTGCTCGCCGTCGGCCTGTCGGGCGCCTTCGCCCTCCAGGTCTTCGTGGTGGCCGGCGGTGTCATGGGCCTCATCCCGCTGACCGGTATGACCATGCCGTTCATGGCGTACGGCGGTTCCTCCGTGCTGGCGAACTGGGCCCTGATCGGCATCCTCATCCGCATCAGCGACACCGCGCGCCGCCCGGCGCCCGCCCCCGCCGCCAACCCCGACGCCGAGATGACCCAGGTGGTCCGCCCGTCATGAACAAGCCCCTGCGCCGGATCGCGATCTTCTGCGGCCTCCTCGTCCTCACCTTGCTGCTGCGGGACAACTACCTGCAGTACGTCCGGGCCGACAAGCTCAAGGACGACCCCAACAACCGCCGCGTCACGATCGCCCGCTACGCCACGCCGCGCGGCGACATCATCGTCGACGGCGACCCGATCACCGGGTCCGCCCTGACGAGCAAGACCGGCATGAACGACCTGAAGTACAAGCGCACCTACAAGAACGGCGCCATGTGGGCGCCGGTCACCGGGTACGCCTCGCAGGCCTTCGGCGCCACCCAGCTGGAGTCCCTCGAGGACGGCATCCTCACCGGCAACGACGACCGGCTGTTCTTCCGCAAGACGCTGGACATGATCACCGGCAAGGAGCAGCAGGGCGGCAACGTCGTCACCACGCTCAACGGCGCCGCCCAGAAGGCCGCGTTCGACGGCCTGAGGAAGCAGGGCGGCAAGGGCGCGGTGGTCGCCCTGGAACCCTCCACCGGCAAGATCCTGGCGCTGGCCTCCTACCCGTCGTACGACCCCTCGTCCTTCGCTGGCAACACCAACGACGACGCCGCGGCCTGGAAGAAGCTCCAGAAGAAGTACAACCCCAACGACCCGATGCTGAACCGGGCGCTGCGCGAGACCTACCCGCCGGGCTCCACCTTCAAGGTGGTCACGGCCGCGGCGGCGCTGGAGAACGGCAAGTACACCTCGGCCGACGAGAAGACCGACTCGCCGCTGCCGTGGACCATGCCGGGCACCACGACCCAGCTGAAGAACGAGGGGAACATCCCGTGCGAGAACGCCTCCATGCGTGAGGCGCTGCGCTGGTCCTGCAACACCGTCTTCGGCAAGATCGGCTCGGACCTCGGCAACGACAAGATGCTCGCCGAGGCGAAGAAGTTCGGCTTCGACTCCGAGCAGTTCACCCCGGTCCGCTCCAGCGCCTCGGTGTTCTCCGACGACATGAACCAGTCGCAGACCGCGCTGTCCTCCATCGGCCAGTACAACACCGCCGCGACCCCGCTGCAGATGGCCATGGTCGCCTCCGCGGTCGCCAACGACGGCAAGCTGATGAAGCCGTACATGATCGACTCGCTGCAGTCCTCCAACCTGGACCCGGTCGCCACGACCCAGCCGGAGGAGCTGAGCCGGCCGCTGTCGCCGGAGAACGCCCAGATCCTGCAGGACATGATGCGGACCGTGGTCGAGAAGGGCACCGGCACGCGCGCGAAGATCGACGGCGTCACGGTCGGCGGCAAGACGGGTACCGCCCAGCACGGTGTCGAGAACAGCGAGAACCCGTACGCGTGGTTCATCTCCTACGCCCAGCTGCCCGACCACAGCTCGCCGGTCGCCGTGGCCGTGGTGATCGAGGACGAGGGCGCGAACCGCGACGACATCTCCGGCGGCGGCCTGGCCGCGCCGATCGCGAAGAACGTCATGGAGGCGGTCATCGACTCCAAGAAGTGACCGCCGCCGATCACCGGGAGTGAGGCCGCTCACATCCTCTTCCCATCGCCGCACGTTGCGATACCGGTCCTGTATCGGGTTACGGGCTTGGCCAGGTCACACAGAGCGAGCCGGGTACGGTAGGCCCGGACGGGAGCCTCCGGCCGTGCACACGGGTGCGCGGCCGAGACCGACGGAGAGGGCTGGTAGGTAGCTATGGAAGAGCCGCGTCGCCTCGGCGGCCGGTACGAGCTGGGCCAGGTGCTCGGCCGCGGTGGCATGGCGGAGGTCTACCTCGCGCATGACACCCGCCTCGGCCGCACCGTGGCGGTGAAGACGCTGCGCGCGGACCTCGCACGCGACCCGTCCTTCCAGGCCCGGTTCCGCCGGGAGGCCCAGTCGGCCGCCTCGCTCAACCATCCCGCGATCGTCGCGGTCTACGACACGGGCGAGGACTACATCGACGGGGTCTCCATCCCGTACATCGTGATGGAGTACGTCGACGGATCCACGCTCCGCGAGCTGCTGCACTCCGGCCGCAAGCTGCTGCCCGAGCGCGCGATGGAGATGACCATCGGCATCCTCCAGGGCCTGGAGTACGCGCACCGCAACGGCATCGTCCACCGCGACATCAAGCCGGCCAACGTCATGCTGACCCGCAACGGCCAGGTCAAGGTGATGGACTTCGGCATCGCCCGCGCCATGGGCGACGCCGGCATGACCATGACCCAGACCGCGGCGGTCATCGGCACGGCCCAGTACCTCTCCCCGGAGCAGGCCAAGGGCGAGCAGGTCGACGCGCGGTCCGACCTCTACTCGACCGGCTGCCTCCTGTACGAACTGCTGACGGTACGGCCCCCCTTCGTGGGCGACTCCCCGGTGGCCGTCGCCTACCAGCACGTCCGGGAGGAGCCGCAGCCCCCGTCGGTCTTCGATCCGGAGATCACGCCGGAGATGGACGCGATCGTCCTGAAGGCGCTGGTCAAGGACCCGAACTACCGTTACCAGTCGGCCGACGAGATGCGCGCCGACATCGAGGCGTGCCTCGACGGCCAGCCGGTCGCGGCCACGGCCGCCATGGGCGCGGTCGGCTACGGCGGCTACCCCGACGACCAGGCGACGACCGCGCTGCGCTCGGAACCGGGCGCGGGTGCGACCACCATGCTCCCGCCGATGAGCCCCGACGACGGCGGCTACGGCTACGACGACCGCCCGGACCGCCGCCGCCAGCAGAAGAAGTCCAACACATCCACGATCCTGCTGGTGCTCGCGGGCCTGCTGGTCCTGGTCGGCGCGATCCTGATCGGCAAGTACGCCTTCACCGGCAACAACGGGGGCGACGACAAGGTGGCCGTGCCCTCGTTCGTGGGCCAGCCGCAGAAGACGGCCCAGAAGATGGCCCGGAACGTCGACCTGAAGGTGTCGGTCACCAAGAAGTCCTGCGAGGACCAGGCCACGGGCAACGTGTGCTCCCAGAACCCGGAGCAGGGCACCAAGGTCGACAAGAACAGCACCGTCACCCTGGTGGTCTCCACGGGCGCGCCCAAGGTGCAGGTGCCGGACGTGCTCGGCGCCCAGTTCGCCGACGCGGAGTCCCAGCTGAAGGCGAAGGGCTTCCAGGTCGACAAGAAGACCGAGGTCTCGGACCGCACGCCCGGTGTCGTCATCAACCAGGACCCGCAGGGTGGCGCCACCAAGGAGAAGGGCTCCACGATCACCCTCACGGTCGCCAAGCCCGAGGAGAAGGTGACCGTCCCCGACGTCACCGGCAAGTCCTGCGACGAGGCGAAGGCCGAGATCCAGGCCAAGGGCCTGACGGCGTCCTGCAACGACACCCCGGTCAGCGACCCCGCCCAGGACGGCAAGGTCATCTCGACCAACCCGCAGGCGGGCCAGCAGGTCGTCAAGAACAGCAGCGTGGTGATCAACGTCGGCAAGGCGCAGGAGCCGCAGCAGAAGCAGGTTCCGAACGTCACGGGTCAGACCCTGAAGCAGGCGCGGGAAATCCTGCAGCAGCAGGGCTTCACGAACATCCAGGTCAGCGGCTCGAACGATGACAAGGCACGGGTCATCCAGCAGAACCCGCCGCAGGGCACCCAGGCGGACCCGGCCGGCACGCAGATCGTTCTGACCACCGTGGACTTCGGTGGCGGCCAGGGCGGCAACGACAACGGCGGCCCGAACATCTTCGGCGGCGTCAGCGGCTGACGTGCCCCGTACACGCGTGGGCCCCTGCCGGGACGTCCCGGCAGGGGCCCACGCGTGTCTCAGCGCAGTTCCTTCGGCGGAGTGCGGTCGGCGTCGACCTTCTCCACCCGGACCAGCTCACCCCACACCACGTACCGGTAGCGGGAGGTGTAGGCGGGGGTGCAGGTCGTCAGGGTGATGTAGTGGCCCGGCTTCTTCCTGCCGGATTCCTTCGGGACCGCCGAGACGACCTTGACGTTGTACTTCGAGGTCTCGGGGAGGATCGCGTAGACCTTGTAGACGTACCAGTCGTCGCGGGTCTCGAAGACGATCGGGTCGCCCTTCTCGATCTTGTCGATGTTGTGGAACTTCGCGCCGTGCCCGTCCCGGTGGGCGGCGACGGCGAAGTTGCCGTCCTTGCCGGTGGTGGGCAGCGTGGCCTTGACCGGGTCGGTGTAGTAGCCGGCCACGCCGTTGTCGAGGACGTCCGTGCCGGTGCCCTTCTCGACCAGCACCTCGCCGTTCCGCATCGCCGGCACGTGCAGGAACCCGATGCCGTCCTTCGTGTCGAGCGCGCCGGGGCCGGACTGCTGCTGCGCCCAGTGTTCGCGCACCTTGTCGGCCTGCCGGTCCGCCTTGCGGTCCGCTATCACGTTCGTCCACCACAGCGAGTAGACGACGAACAGGCCGAGCAGCACCCCCGTCGTGATGAGGAGTTCCCCGAAGACGCTGACCGCCAGCGCGATCCGGCCGGGGCGCCGGCGGCCCGGCGCGGTATCCGGAACCGGTTCGGACGCGTCCGTGGTCTCTTCGGTCTCGTCGGCGGTCGCTGCCACAGTCCCTCTGCCCCTACTCGGTGAAGCCCTACTCGATGAGCGCGTCCGGCTTGCCCTTGCTGCGCGGGCGTTCCTGGACCATCTTGCCCCAGACGATCAGCCGGTACTTGCTGGTGAACTCCGGCGTGCACGTGGTCAGGGTGATGTAGCGGCCGGGCCGGGTGAAACCGGAACCGGGCGGGACGGGATCGAGCACGCTGGTGTTGGACGGCGGGGTGACCGGCAGCATCGAGGTCACCTTGTACACGAAGTACGTGTCCTGCGTCTCGACCACGACCGCGTCACCGGCCTCCAGCCGGTTGATGTACCGGAACGGCTCACCGTGCGTGTTGCGGTGCGCCGCGAGCCCGAAGTTGCCGGTCTTCGCGTCGGGCATCGCCGTCTTCAGCGGAGCCTCGCCGTAGTGCCCGACCATGCCCTTGTCGAGCACCTTCTTGTTGCTGACGCCCTCCGCGATGGGCGCCACCACGTCCAGCTTCGGGATGTGCAGGATCGCGAAGCCCTGCCCCGGCTCGAAGACACCCGGGTTCCGCTTGCCGCTGGCCCAGTCGTCCTGGAGCTGGTGCGTCGCGCTGCCGGCCTGCGCGTGCGCGCGGACGTTGGTCCACCACAGCTGGTAGGTGACGAACAGCAGCATCAGCACGCCGGTGGTGATGAACACCTCGCCGATCACCCGGCTGGCGACGGTGGCCGGGCTCGGCCTGCGCAGCCGGGCCTGCCGCCGGGCCTCCACCCGGGTCAGCGGCCGCTGCGGGTCCCGCTGTGCCCGGGGAGCCGCCGTCCCACGCGCCCCGCCGTGCCGCCCGCCACGCCGCTTGGCGGCCTTTCTCCGGGCCGCACGGCCGCCCGGAGCGGCCCGGGAGGCCCCGGCGGCCGAGGCGGCCGCAGAGGCGCCTGTGGGCCCGCTTCCCAGGCCGGATCCCGTCCCTGCCGGGATCCGCAGCGCCATCGTCTCCTCGTCGGGCACAGGCATGCCGGCGGGCACACCGGACGGCGCGACGGGAGACAGCGGCGCCGTGAGGTCATCGCCGAGCGGAGGCCGTGCCAGGCCGTCCTCGGTCAGCCGGGGCATCGGCGCCGTCGGCGGGTCCGGCCGGCGTCCCGCGTACGGCCGCGCACCGACGGAGGACTCGTACGGGCTCCCGCCGCCGTACAAGTCCTCGCGCTCGGGGCGCAGGGCGGTCACGCCGTGGCCCTGCCCACCACCGGGGCGAGCCCCGCAGACCTCGCCACGGCACCCTGGTCGCCGCACTCCGCCAGCCAGTTGGCCAGCATCCGGTGCCCGTGCTCGGTCAGCACCGATTCGGGATGGAACTGGACGCCCTCCACCGGGAGTTCACGGTG
This sequence comes from Streptomyces cyanogenus, assembly GCF_017526105.1. Lineage (NCBI taxonomy): Bacteria > Bacillati > Actinomycetota > Actinomycetes > Kitasatosporales > Streptomycetaceae > Streptomyces > Streptomyces cyanogenus. The sequence goes on along the minus strand of NZ_CP071839.1, from coordinate 4,498,439 downwards.
GCGCAGGCCCATGATGATCCCGTCGTGGGTGCGGGCGGTCACCTCCAGCTCGGCCGGAACCGTGGCGGGCTCGGCGGCCAGCGAGTGGTAGCGGGTCGCCGTGAAGGGCGAGGGCAGCCCGGCGAAGACGCCCCTGCCCTCGTGCTCGACCAGCGAGGTCTTGCCGTGCAGCAGCTCGGGCGCCCGGTCGACCACACCGCCGTACGCCACCTGCATCGACTGCATGCCGAGGCACACCCCGAACACCGGCACCCCGGTGGCCGCGCAGTGCCGGACCATGTCCACGCACACGCCCGCCTGCTCCGGCGTCCCGGGGCCGGGCGACAGCAGCACGCCGTCGAAGCCGTCCTGGGCGTGCGAGGTCGACACCTCGTCGTTGCGCAGGACCTCGCACTCGGCGCCCAGCTGGTACAGGTACTGGACGAGGTTGAAGACGAAGCTGTCGTAGTTGTCCACGACGAGAATCCGCGCACTCACTGGTTGTCCACCGTCACATCGTTGAAGGGCAGCAGCGGTTCGGCCCACGGGAAGACGTACTGGAACAGGACGTAGACCACGGCCAGGATCAGTACCAGCGTCAGGAGCGCCTTCACCCACGCGTTGCCCGGCAGATGCCGCCAGATCCAGCCGTACATGCCGTCCCTTGCCGTCCCTTCCGTATCCCCTACGGCACCAGACCCACGCCGTACGTCACCAGACTAACGGCGCAGCGCCCCCGGTTCGCCTGCCTCCACAGGCTGGGTGGAATCCAGGTGCGCCCAGACGATCAGCCGGTGACTGTGCCCCCATTCCGGATCGCACGTGGTCAGCGTCAGATACCGGCCCGGACGCGGGTACCCGGACTTCCGGGGGACAGCGTCGATCACCCCGACGTCGGTCGGCACGGTTTTGTAGGGCCCTTTGTCGATCCGATACGTGAACCAGGCCGTTCCGTCCGTGAGGACGACCGCGTCGCCGGGCCGCAGCTCGGGGAAGTCCCTGAACGGGTCGCCGTACGTCCGCCGGTGCCCGGCGACGGCGAAGTTCCCCTGCCCACCGAGCCGCGCGGTGCGCGCGTAGTGGCCGAGGCCCTTCTTCAGGGTGCCGGTGCCGGTGCCCTCCAGTACCGGTTTGTTCCACGTGGAACCGAGCCGCGGGATGTACATGATGGCAAACGGTTCGCCCGGTCTGTACGGTTTCGGCGGCTTTGCCGTTCCGGAGGTCCTCGGTGCCGCCGCGGCCTGTGTCCGGACGCTCCCCCGCGACCACTCGGCGTGCAGCCGGTCGATCTGGTCGTTCATCGCGCCCTCGGCCCGTAGGCCCGTCCAGAACAGCACATAGGCGACGAAGAGCACGATCAGGGTGCCGACGGTGATGCACAGTTCGCTGACGGTTCTGAGGATCACGCGCACCGGCGGCTCCCGGACGGACGTCTACCCCACTGGCTTCGCGTAGTGCAGATCCACTGTGCCGGAGTAACCCGGAAGAGTCACCGTCCCGTCGTCGGTGACTTTCCAGCCGAGGCCGTAGACGTTGACGTAGACCATGTAGGTCTGGATCGCCTTGCTCGCGGCGAGCGCCTGCTTCAGCCGGTCCGGGTCGCCGACCGCCGTGATCTTGTACGGCGGTGAGTAGACGCGGCCCTGGAGGATCAGGGTGTTGCCGACGCAGCGCACCGCGCTGGTGGAGATCAGCCGCTGGTCCATGACCTTGATGCCCCGGGCACCGCCCTGCCAGAGCGCGTTCACCACGGCCTGGAGGTCCTGCTGGTGGATGACCAGGTAGTCGGGCTGCGGCTCGGGATAGCCGGGGAGCTTGGCGGTGGCGCCCGGCGGGGCGTCGTTCAGGGTGACGGTGACGGCCTTGCCGGTCAGCTTCCGGGTGCCCGCGCTCTTCTCCAGCCCGCCGAGCTTCTCGTCCTGGGCCCTGGTGCTGCCGTCGTCGCTCTCGGCGAGCGACTCCACGCTGTCCCGCAGGGTCGCGTTGGACTCGTCCAGCTCCTTGTTCTTGCGGCTGCGCTGCTGGATCAGGTCGGACAGCTTCAGCAGCGAGCCGTCCTGGCGGATGTCGGTGCCCTTGGCGGTGTCGAAGCTGGTGAAGAAGATCAGCCCGGCGAGGGCGAAGACGGCCGCCGTGAGCATCCGCACGGGCCGCAGACGCAGCCTGCGGACAGGGCCCGAACCCGTTGATCCCGTCCCGGGGGAGTCGGCAGAATTGCTCAACGTACCCTTATCTCCTTCGGCGCCACGGAAGCACTACGCTAACGGACGCCCGGGGGAGCACACAGAGTCGTCATGTTGGCCCCTTGTACGCTGCCCCGAGCCCGACCCAGTTACCTGCGCGGCCACGCAGCGCATCGACAGGAGAGACCCTCGTGCCGAAGTCACGTATCCGCAAGAAGGCCGACTACACGCCGCCGCCCGCGAAGCAGGCGCAGGCCATCAAGCTCACCAACCGCGCCTGGGTCGCGCCCGTCATGCTGGCGATGTTCCTGATCGGCCTGGCCTGGATCGTGGTGTTCTACGTGACGGACGGCTCGCTGCCCATCGACAGCCTGGACAACTGGAACATCGTCGTGGGCTTCGGCTTCATCGCCGCCGGCTTCGGTGTCTCCACGCAGTGGAAGTAGCACCCCCGGCACCTCGGTGACCAGCTCTGCCCAGGGCTATCCACTGAGTTATCCACAGCCGTTTTCCACATGGGGAAAAGAAAGACGATCTGTGGATAACCCATCGGGTGTTGACGCCGGTGTGACTGGCCAAACGGCCGTCAGACATCCGTTCGCCCCCTGCCTGACCTGCGGAAACACATCCGAGCGGCAGGGGGCACAGCTGTGTACGCACCGTGTGCACAAGATCCGCCACATCCTGTGGACAACGGTTCGGCAGCAGGGTGTTCCCCTGCTGCCCTTCGGCCCGATCAGGTCAGCTGAGCGGTTCTGACCAGCACCAGCGCCACCGACAGCGCCAGGACGACCGCGCAGGTGCCGTACTGCACCAGCGACCGCCGCTCGCGCGGGGCGTGGACCATCGCGTACCCCGTGACGACACCGGCGACGAGCCCGCCGATGTGCGCCTCCCAGGAGATGTGCATGGACGGGTTGAAGGTGAAGATCAGGTTGATCACCAGCAGGGCGATGACCGGCCGCATGTCGTAGTTGAGCCGGCGCATCAGCACCGCGGTCGCGCCGAAGAGGCCGAAGATCGCACCGGAGGCGCCCAGCGAGGCGGTGGTCGGGGAGGCGAGCAGGTAGGTCAGCGCGCCGCCGGCCAGCCCGGAGACGAAGTAGACCGCCAGGTAGCGGACCCGGCCGAGGGCCGCTTCGAGGGGGCCGCCGATCCACCACAGGCTCAGCATGTTGAAGCCGATGTGCCAGTACTGCTCGTGCGCGAACATCGACGTCACGAAGCGGTACCACTCGCCGCCGGCGACCCCGGAGGTCGGCGTGAACGGCTTCGGCGGCCAGGCGCCGTAGAGCACCACGTCGTCCAGGAGGGAGCGGTCGGCCTGGATCGCGATGAACACCGCGAGGTTGATCCCGATCAGGATCTTGGTGAGCAGGCGCGGGTCGGCCGTGACCGTGCCGCCCGCGATCGTGCGCGGCCGGGACGCCTGCGGTGCGTGCCCCGTACCGGAGCCGCCGCGGACGCAGTCCGGGCACTGGAAGCCGACCGAGGCGCTGACCATGCATTCGGGGCAGATGGGGCGCTCACAGCGGGTGCAGCGCACGCCGGTCTCGCGATCCGGGTGCCGGTAGCACACGGGCACGCTCCGGGCGTCCTGCGCGCTCCCTGCGGCCTGGTCCATCGGTTCCCCTTGGTCGTCGTGTCCGTGCCTGGTCGTACGTGCCTCACGGCGCCGTTCCACCCCGTTCATCCTTACGGACGAGCGGTGCGATTGGTTCCCCGCGTGCGGTGCCCTGCGCGGCCTCCGCTGCGGGTGCGTCCCAGCCCTCGCGTCTGAGCCCTGGCGTGTCAGCCCTCGCGTGTCTCCACGACCACCGTCTCGATCACGACGTCGACGAGCGGCCGGTCGTTGCGTCCGGTCGGCACGTTCGCGATGGCGTCGACCACCTTCCGGCCGGCCGGGCCGGTGACCTCGCCGAAGATGGTCCGCTTGCCGTTGAGCCAGGTGCTCGGCGTGACGGTGATGAAGAACTGGGAGCCGTTGGTGCCCGGGCCGGCGTTGGCCATGGCCATCAGGTACGGGGTGTCGAAGGCCAGGTCGGGATGGCATTCGTCCTCGAACCCGTAGCCGGGGCCGCCCAGGCCGTTCCCCAGCGGATCACCGCCCTGGATCATGAAGCCGCTGATGACGGAGTGGAAGACCGTGCCGTCGTAGAGCGGCTTCCTGCTCCTCTCGCCGGTGCCGGGGTGGGTCCACTCGCGTTCCCCGCGGGCCAGCTCGACGAAGTTTCTGACCGTGACGGGAGCGTGCAGCGCAAAGAGCCGCACCTCGATGTCGCCGAGGGTGGTCTTCAGAGTGGCATACAGCTGCTCGGCCACGGTCCGCCTTCCGTTGTCGTCCGCCGGCTTCGATCCTTCCACGGTCCCGCCCCCGCGTCGCCGGTCGTCCACGACTTCCGCGGGGCGGGCGGCGCGCCGCGGCGATTCGTGGCAGTGTCGACGGCGGGCCCCTGTTGCCCCGAATCAGGCCGAAGCAAGTGATCGGCACCCATATGCCCGCCCACGCATGCCGTACCTGCCGTCCGCAGGCATGATCCGTAAAAGGGTGGAAAGTCGAAATACCGTACGCCACCGAGGAGGAGGAACCCGTGACCCGCATCGACAGCGTGCGCGCCGCGACCGGCTCGGCGAAGGACAGCGTGCTGCACGCCGCGGAAGTGGTGGCGCCCTACGCCGACACGGCCAAGGAGCGTGCCGCGTACTACGCGCAGGAGGCACGCGTACGGCTGGCGCCCGTGGTGTCGCAGGCCGCAGAACAGGCCCGCGTGCAGTACGACGCCCGGCTCGCCCCACGCCTGGAGCAGGCCCGAGCCCATGTGCCGCCGAAGGTGGACGCGGCCGCGCACGAGGCCGCCGTCCGCACCCGCAAGGCCGCCCGGCAGGCCGCCGACTACTCGCGCCCCAAGCTGGAGCAGGCCGTCGCCGCGACCGCTCCGGTACGCGACGAGGCCGCCGCGCGCGGTGCCGCCGCGCTGGCCGCGCTGCGCGGCCAGGTGTCGGCGCAGCAGATCCAGAAGCTGGCCCGGCGCAATGCCCGGCGGGCCCGTACCGGCCGCGCCGTGAAGGTGGTGGCGGTGCTGGCCGTCGTGACGGGCGGCGCCTTCGCGGCCTGGAAGTGGTGGGACAAGCAGGCCAACCCCGACTGGCTGGTGGAGCCGCCCGCGGCGACGGAGGTCCCCGACGGGGGCCGCCTCACCTCGGTCGACGGCACCGGCCCGACGGGCCTGGATTCCGAGGTCCAGGCCAAGCAGGCGGAGGAGGACGCGGCCGACCGCGACGACGAAGTGTGAGCCCGCACATCTGACGAATTATCCGAAAAATGCCCTCCGGCACTGCGTTTTCGCAGGCCGGAGGGCATTTTCTGGGTGGAGCCTAGGGGAGTCGAACCCCTGACATCCGCCATGCAAAGACGGCGCTCTACCAACTGAGCTAAGGCCCCGGCAAGGAGCGCCCGGCCGGAGGAATCGCGTTCCGGCGGGTGCCGCAGACCAGAGTACCGGGTCACCCCCCGTATCCCGCAAAAAGATTGGGGGTCCCCGCGGATGACCACTCTCCGTAAGATGCTCGACGTGGTTCGCTACAGCGAACCGCGGTTTTCAGGGGAAGCGATGGGGAGACGCAATGGACGCCGCACAGCAGGAAGCCACCGCGAGAGCGCGGGAGCTGCAGCGGAACTGGTACGGGGAGCCGTTGGGGGCGCTCTTCCGTAAGCTCATCGACGATCTCGGGCTGAACCAGGCCCGGCTCGCGGCGGTCCTGGGCCTGTCCGCTCCGATGCTCTCGCAGCTGATGAGCGGCCAGCGCGCGAAGATCGGCAATCCCGCGGTGGTCCAGCGGGTGCAGCTGTTGCAGGAGCTGGCGTCCCAGGTCGCGGACGGCAGTGTCAGCGCCGCCGAGGCGACGGAGCGGATGGACGAGATCAAGAAGTCGCAGGGGGGCTCAGTGCTCAACAACACCACCCACACCGTGAACAGTTCGGGTGCGCCCACGGTCAAGCGCGTGGTCCGCGAGATCCAGTCGCTGCTCCGCTCGGTGGCCGCCGCCGGTGACATCATCGACGCCGCGGACGCCCTCGCCCCGAGCCACCCCGAACTCGCCGAGTTCCTCCGCGTCTACGGCGCCGGCCGCACCTCGGACGCCGTCGCGCACTACCAGTCGCACCAGAACTGACCGCTCGGCCGGCGCACCGGAGGGGTCCGGGAGCCGGCCGGCGCAGTGGGGCGAGTGGCTCCTCTCGTGGGTAGGGGGTACGGAGGGGAGCGAGCGGCGCGGGGGTTCGTCGGGCCAGGGGAGGAGCGCGGCTGCCATGGGTGAGGTCTTCGCCGGCCGGTACGAGCTGGCCGACCCGATCGGGCGCGGTGGGGTGGGCGCCGTATGGCGTGCCTGGGACCATCGCCGCCGGCGGTACGTGGCCGCGAAGGTCCTCCAGCAGCGCGACGCCCACTCCCTGCTGCGCTTCGTGCGGGAGCAGGCGCTACGCATCGACCATCCGCACGTGCTCGCCCCGGCCAGCTGGGCCGCCGACGACGACAAGGTGCTGTTCACCATGGACCTGGTCGCCGGCGGCTCGCTGGTCCACCTGGTCGGCGACTACGGCCCCCTGCCGCCGTTGTTCGTGTGCACCCTGCTGGACCAGTTGCTGTCCGGGCTCGCCGCCGTGCACGCGGAGGGTGTCGTCCACCGGGACGTCAAACCCGCCAACGTGCTCCTGGAGGCCACCGGTACGGGCCGGCCGCGGCTGCGGCTGTCCGACTTCGGCATCGCCATGCGGCTCGGTGAACCCCGGCTGACGGAGACCAACCTCGTGGTGGGCACGCCCGGTTACCTCGCGCCCGAGCAGGTGATGGGCGCCGAACCGGACTTCCCGGCCGACCTGTTCGCCGTCGGCCTGGTGGCCCTGTACCTCCTGGAGGGTGCCAAGCCCGACGCGAAGGCGCTGGTGCAGTACTTCCTGGAACACGGCACGCCCGGTCCGCCCAAGGGCATCCCGGAGCCGCTCTGGCAGGTCGTCGCCTCGCTGCTCCAGCCGGATCCCGCGGACCGGTTCCGCACCGCCACGGGGGCGCGCAAGGCGCTCGCCGCCGCCGTGGAACTCCTGCCGGAACCCGGCCCGGACGACGAACTCATCGAGATCTTCGACCAACTCGGCCCGCTTCCCCCGGGGTTCGGCCCGGGCGGCCCGCTCCGGCAGGCCTCCGGTGTGGCGTTGGAACTGGTCCCGGGCGAGGCCGCGGAGCCGGCCACCGACGAGGTGCACGGCTCGGAACCCGGCGCGGGCAACGGGGCGTTCACGGGTTCCGGCACGGGGACGGATTCCCGCAGGTTCACGGGTTCCGGCACGGGGACGGGTTCCGGCGGGTTCACGGCTTCCGGCACGGACACGGGTTCCCGTACGCCCACCTCCACCGGCTCCCTCTCCGACACCGGCAGCTTCCGGCTGCCGCCGCCCCAGCAGCCCCCGGCCCCCGACCCGTACCCCGCCCCGTCCCGGCACCCGGTGCCGGGCGGCGTGCCGGACCCCCGCGTCGACACCACCACGGCGGCGTACACCGCCCGCGACCCACGGGTCCCCCCTCCGCCTGCGCCCCCGCCGCCGCCCGTTCCGCGCGCGCGGGGCCGTCGGGCGCGGCGCGCCGCCCGCCGCCCCGGGCCTCCGGCCAAGGCCGCGATCCCGATCCTGCTGCTGGCGCTCGTCTGCTACGCGGTGGGTTTCTGGGCGCTGGCCCGGGTGTGAGCCCGCCGGGCCGCCACCGTCCACCCGCCGAGGAGGAGCAGCAGCGCGGTGCCCGTGCCGATCCCGCCGACCGCGACCAGCCGCATCACCCGGTGGCCGGTCCCGTCCCCGGTGGCCCCGGTCAGCGCGGCCTCCCGGTCCTGCCCGGTGATCGTGAAGACGTCGTCGGGCACGGGCCGGCCGGCGTATCCGGGCCCGGCGTGGGCCCGGCCGCCGACCCGGACCCGCAGCGTCACGTCGAACGGCCCTTGCCCGAACGTGCCGGCCAGCCGCGCGCTGAGGTGGACGACGAGGTAGTAGTCGCCGGCGAAGCGGACGGAGGTCACCCCGGCGGGCACGGCGTAGCGGTTGGTGTACTCCACCGGCGGGAGCGGGGCGAGGGCGGCGGACTTCGGTGCGCCGGTGTAGCCGAGGGCGATGTCGTCGACGTGGCCGCGCACGGGGTTGTAGAGGGAGAGGTTCAGCGCGCCGCCGACATAGCCGTGGCCGGGGGCGCCGCCCAGGTCGGCGGAGGCGTGCAGGTGCCGGCCCCAGTCCAGCGGCACCTTGTAGAAGCGGGTCTCGCCGGGTGCGAGTGCGGTCCGCCAGACGCCCTGGGCGAGCGGGCGTGCGGTGGCGAAGCCGGTGCCGCCGGGGCGGGAGCGCGCGGTGCCGGTGAGGGGCTCGGGGGTGGCGGAGTTCCAGGCCTGCGGCGCGGTGGTGGGGCCGGCCTGCGCGCGGCCGGGTTCCGTGACGGGCGCGATCTCCAGGTCCCATCGGCCGGCCCGGGCCGCCGCTCCGGAGCCCTCGGCGTCGAGCCGTTCGACGAGCACGTAGTACGTCCCGCCGCCTTGGCACAGCGTCTTGCCGGCATCGCGCTGTGCCAGTGCGGTGACCGGGCGCGGGCTGAGCCCGGCGCCGAAACGGGCGGAGGCGTAGGAGCAGGGTGTGCCCTCGGCGTCCTGGAGCGAGACGCGGATGCCGTCGGTGGCGGAGACGGTGGTGTCCGCGGGCGGTACGGCGGTGACGGGGACGTACGCGGTCTCGGCGGCGGTGAGGTGGAGGCGGTAGAACAGCCTGCCGTCGCGTGGCAGGGAGCTGCGGTAGGTGTGGCCCGCTTCCAGCAGGGCGGCGTCGGTTGCGGGCCGCTGCGCACCGGTGACGCTCTGGGCGCCGGGCGCGAAGGAGTACGGCACCGGAACCGGCGGGGCGGCGGCGGCCGGGGCGCCGGCCGGCAGGGCGAGGGCGGCGCACAGGGCCGGCAGCAGGATCAGGACGCGCCGGGCGGCCACGGCCTGCCGCCACACCCACGCCGCCGTACCGCCTCGCGCCCGCACGCGCCACCACCCCCAGTCGTCGGACGGCCGCACCGGACCGCAGGCCCCATCCTGCCCCGGCCGCCGCTGCGCCATCCGGGCAATGCCCGCGCCCGTCCGAAACGCGCCCGGCTCCCTGCGGCGCCCGGGCCGCCCGCTAGCCCACCCGCCGGCCGCCCGCAACCCGGGGACAACGCAAAACCCCGACCGCGCAGGCGGCCGGGGTCGGTTCAGATCGGGTATCGGGACTCACGAACCCGTGGGCACGGAGTCAGTCGCCTCCGTCCACAGATCCTGCTCGGCGCGATCCGCCTGGATCTGGCGGTACACGAGGAGCCCGCCGATGGCGGCCAGTGCGACCAGGAGCAGCTTCTTCACCGCGCGACCTCGTCTTTCCTTGACGTAGGGGACCTCTGGCGCCCGACTATACACACCGGCCGATATCGATCGGTGACCTGCGTCGGGGCCCAACTCCCGCCCCCGGAAGCGCAATAGACCAGGTCGGAGGCGGTTCCGGCCGGAGGGTGACGGCGCCCCCACGGACGGTTACTTTGCTCCCTCTTCGCTCACCCTCACCGCGTTTTGCAGGCTTTTCCTCCCTCCTGCACCCATCCGAGTGGTGTTGATCTGAACATCGACGCGCCACGGGCGTCGGTCCACCACTTCGCGACGCTCATACACATCATGAGGAAAGTACGCAAATCGCCCAACCCGAAAGTGAGGGGCCATGACCAGGAACAAGGTCATGAAGCTGTGGACCGCCATCGTCACCGCCTTCCTCGCGCTGTGCACGGCGCTCGGACTCGTCACCGCCGCCTCCGCGACCGTCGCCGCGGCCGGACCCCGGACCGAGAGCCCCCGCACCGGCACCGCGCAGCGCACGACCCCGACGATCCCGGCGGCACGCCACTGGGCCTGGTCACATGCCAGGGCCCTGCCCCCCACGATGAAGCAGCGGATCCGGGCCGAGGCCCATGGCAAGACCCCCAGTTGCCGGCACCGTCCGCTCACCGAGACCGAGGCGGAGACCGCGGCCCAGGACCACCTCTCGGAGTCCCTCGACTGCTGATCCCTCCCCCGCCGCAGTACCGCAACGTCTCGACCGCACGGCGACTTGCGTACGCACCAGTCGACACGGAAAGACCCCCGGCCGGGTTCGGCCGGGGGTCTCGCGCTGTTCCGGCACGGAACAGGCCCCCGCCACCACGCCGCCCCCGGCACGCCGCCGCCCATGCGTCATCCTCGTACGGCAACGACCACACCCCACGGAAAGGTGGTGAGCGCTGCCGTGAACCGGCGCGTCACCGTAGTCACCGCTGTCCACGGCCCGTCCGCCCGGTTCCTGCCGGACGCGTACGCGTCCCTGTGCGCGCAACGGCTGCCCGCCGGCTGGGAGTGGGACTGGGTCGTGCAGGAGGACGGCACGACCGACGAGGTCCGCCCCCACGTCCCGGACGACGACCGGGTGTCCTTCCGGCAGGGCCGGCCGGGCGGTCCCGGGGTCGCCCGGACGATCGCGCTGGCGCGCGTCGAGGGCGCGTACGTCAAGGTGCTGGACGCCGACGACCAGCTCACCCCGGGTGCGCTCGCCCGGGACGTGGCCGTGCTGGAAGAGCACCCGACCGTCGGCTGGACGACGTCCCGCGTCCTGGACCTGCTGCCCGACGGTTCCACGGCCGGCTTCCCCGGCGACCCGGACGACGGCCCGATCGAGCGCGGTACCGTCCTCGACCGGTGGAAGCGGGACGACTTCCGCGCCCCGGTCCACCCGGCGAGCCTGTGCGTACGGCGGGAGCTGCTCACCGCGCTGGGCGGCTGGATGGCGCTGCCCGCCTCGGAGGACACCGGCCTGCTGCTGGCGCTGGACGCGGTCAGCCGCGGCTGGTTCTCGGCCGAGACCGGTCTGCTGTACCGCAAGTGGGAGGGTCAGGTCACGGGCCGGCCGGCGCACGTCGACCCCGCCGAACGCGCGGCCCGCATGGCGGTCGCCGAGACCCGCGCCCGGGCGCTGGCCACCTTCGGCTGGGCCTGTCCGCCGGCCGCTACCCGCTGAACGGCTCCTCCCCCTCGGCGAGGAGGACGGCCTGCGAGGGGCACTTCTCGGCCGCCTCCCGGACGGCCTCCCGCACCCGCGGGTCCTCGGCCGCCTCCGCCGCACCGGGCCGTACGACGCCGTACCCGTCCTCGAAGGCGAACACGGCCGGCGCCCGGTACGCGCACTCGGCGGAGCCGTAGCACAGGGAGCGGTCGACGGAGACCTTCATGCGTCCTCCACGCGTGGGCGGTGACCTTCAGGACGTCACTGCCCGGCCGCACCCCCGCCGAACCCGCCCGCCGGGCTACCGCTGCCCGCCCGCGGCCGAGAGCCAGTGGGCCACCCGGCGGACCGTCGGCTCGTCGAGCCGGTCGGCGAGCGTACGGACCGCCTCGTCGTCCTCGGGACCCAGGTCGTACAGGCCCGCCTTGCCCAGTCCGGCCATGAGCACCTGGTGCCGGCGGTCCGTCATGCGCTCGGCCAGCCGCGCCGGTTCCGGGGAGAGCGGCGCGGGCCGCTCCGGCGCGGGGGCGGGGGGCGTGGCGGACGGGGCGTCGAAGAGGCGCCAGCCGCCGTCCTCGGGCCCCCACAGGGCGACGGTCGCCTCGGCTCCGCGCGCCCGCACGGTCCGGGTCATGTCCCCGACGGCGTACAGCACCGGCTCCCGGTACGGGGACTCGGCGCCCACCGTCCAGGTGCCGTGGGCGGGTTCGTGGAACATCGCTACCCAGCGGGGTTCACCGGGCGGCCGCGGGCACCGGGGACGCTGCTTCTCCATGGGACACCTCACCCCTTCGGAAAGGACCGGCGGGGCGACCGTAACTGACGCACCGTCAGATCACCAGGGGTGGGCGTTCCCGCCCGTCCGGCACCGGTCCCTCCCCTCGTGGGGACCGGTGCCGGACGGTGCCGGGCCGTCGACCCGTGCCCTGTCGGCGCTGCGGCACGGGTCGAAGTACGGGGGCCGGACGGTGTCCGGGGCGCGCGCGGGCTCACCCGCCGGGCGCGACACGCGAGCGATTTCGGCTGAGAACGTTCGGCGCCATGGGGTGCCTCTGCGAGCACTGAGCCGGTGGCCTGTCCGGACGGTGTGTGACCGGTCCGGTACCGGGTTCGGATCCTGCCATCTGCGGTCCCGCAGCAGGAGTGCCCGATCTCCGGACCCACCCTTCGCCGCAGGTCAGCCGTATAGGGTGAGTTTTCCGGTCCGGACGTCCGCACGCGGGGGAAAGTAAGGGGTGGGAACCTTGAGTTCCGACTCAGGGGCACGCACAGCCTTCGCCGAGCGCCTGGCGCTGCTGTACAAGGAGGCCGGAAACCCTCCCCTCAAGAGCGTCGCCGAGGCGGTCGTACGACTGCAGCGGGTCGACGAACGCGGCCGTCCGGTACGGGTGTCGGCGCAGCGGATCAGCGACTGGCGCCGGGCCCGGAACGTGCCGGCCCAGTTCGCCGCCCTCGCCGCGGTGTTGCAGATCCTGATCCCGGAGGCACGGCGCCTGCGGCCCACCCCGGTCTCCACCGGCCTGTACGACCTCACCCACTGGCAGCGGCTGTGGGAGCTGGCGCTGACCGGTCCGAGCGGCGAACGGCCCGCGCCGCCCGCGGAGGAGAACCGGCGGCCGCCGGCCCAGGCCCCGCCGGTCGCCGGCGGCGTGTGCCCGTACCGGGGCCTGGCACCGTACCGGCGGGAGGACGCCCGGTGGTTCTTCGGCCGGGAACGCAGTACGAACGCCCTCGTCGCGCAGCTCCGCGCGGTCGAGCGGCCGGGGGGCCTGGTGATGCTGGTCGGCGCCTCGGGAGCGGGGAAGTCGTCCCTGCTGAACGCCGGGCTGGTCCCCGCAGTCCGGAACGGCGCCCTGGACGGCCCGGCGGCGGACGGGGCGGTCCGGCCCCAGCGGGTCCTGCAGTTCGTCCCCGGTGCCGATCCGCTCGGTGAGCTGGTCCGCCGCATCCCGGAGCTGGCCGAGATCGCCGACGTCGCACGCAGGGCCGAGCGCAAGGCGGCGGAGAACCCGGTGCTGCCCGGCAGCGACGCCCCGCACCTCGCCCGGGCCGTACGCAGGGCGGTCGCGGTCTGGGCGGGCCACGACCGGGACCCGGACGCCCGGCCGGTCGTCATCGTGGACCAGTTCGAGGAGGCGTTCACCCTCTGCGCCGACGAGGCGGACCGCCGGGCCTTCATCCAGTTCCTGCACACCGCCTGCACGCCGCCCGCGGGCTCCACCGGACCCGCCCCCGTCCGGGTCGTCCTCGGCATCCGCGCCGACTTCTACGAGCAGTGCCTGCGCTACCCGGAACTGGCCGATGCGCTGCAGCACCGGCACATGGTGCTCGGCCCGCTGACCAGCACCGAGCTGCGCGAGGCGGTGACCGGTCCGGCCAAGGCGGTGGGCCTGGAGCTGGAGCCGGGGCTCGCCGAGCTGATCGTGCGCGAGGTGAGCGCCGACGGCCCGCGCGGCGCGCACGACGCGGGCGTGCTCCCCCTGCTGTCGCACGCGCTGCTGGCCACCTGGCAGCGCCGCAAGGGCGGGAAGCTGACGCTGGCCGGCTACCGCGCGGCGGGCGGCATCCAGGGCGCGGTCGCGGCGACCGCCGAGCGCGCCTGGTCCGGGCTCGACCCGGCGGCCCGTACCGCCGCCCGGCTGCTTCTGCTGCGGCTGGTCCGGCTGGGCGAGGACACCCAGGCCACGCGCCGGCGCGGCACCCGGCGGCAGCTGGCGCAGGAGTCCGCGGACCCGGGCAAGACGCAGGAGTCGCTGGAGGCCCTGGTGCGGGCCCGGCTGGTGACCCTGGACGCCGACACCGTGGAGATCACGCACGAGGCGCTGCTGCACGCCTGGCCCCGGCTGCGGCACTGGATCGACGAGGGCCGCGGCGACCACCTGCTGCGCCAGCGGCTGGAGGAGGACGGCCGGGCCTGGGAGGACTCGGGGCGGGACAGCTCGCTGCTGTACCGGGGGTCCCGGCTGGAGGAGGCCCGCACCTGGGCCCGGTCGGCCGGGGACACGTTCCTCACCCGCAGCGCGGTGGAGTTCCTGGCCGCCTCGGTACGGCTGCGCAAGCGCTCGGTGAGGCTGGGCCGGGCCGCGGTGGCGGCGCTGGTCGTGCTGGCCGTGCTCGCCGCCGGCTCCGCGGTGATCGCCTTCAAGCAGCGCGACGACGCCGTGTTCGCGCAGGTGCTCGCCGAGGCCGACCGGGTGCAGCACACGGATCCGTCGCTGGCCGCGCAGCTCGACCTGGTCGCGCACCGGCTGCGCCCCGGCGACGAGGGCACCTACAGCCGTCTGATCTCGATCGTGAACGCGCCGCTGGCCACCCCGCTGTCCGGCCACACCGGCGCCGTCTACCTCACCTCGTTCAGCCCGGACGGCCACACCCTGGCCACGGCCGGCTACGACCGCACGGTCCGGCTGTGGAACGTCACCGACCCCAACCGCCCGGCCCCGCTCGGCAAACCGCTCACCGGTCCCGCCAGCTGGATGAGCAGCGCCGTCTTCAGCCCGGACGGCCACACCCTGGCCGGCGCCGGCGACGACGGCACCGTCCGGCTGTGGGACGTGACCGACCCCGCCCGCCCCGTACCGCTCGGCACGCCGCTCGCCGGCCACCAGGGCACCATCTACCTGGCCGCCTTCAGCCCCGACGGCCACACCCTGGCCACGGCCGGCGAGGACCGCACGGTACGGCTGTGGAACGTCACCGACCCGCGCCGGCCCGCCCCGGCGGTCACGCTGCGCGGGCACTTGGCGGCGGTGCGCTCCGTGGCGTTCAGCCCGGACGGGCACACGCTCGCGACCGGCGGCGACGACGACACGGTCCGGCTGTGGGACGTCACCGCGTCACGCCGGCCGACGGCGGTCCGGATCCTGCGCGGGCACACCGACCTGGTGCACTCGGTGGCCTTCAGCCCGGACGGGCACACCCTGGCCAGCGGCAGCGCGGACGACACCATCCGGCTGTGGGACGTGTCCGAACCCGCCCGCGCGGCGGCGATCGGCTCGCCGCTGACCGGCCACACCGGCCCGATCTGGTCCGTGGCCTTCAGCCCCGACAGCGGCCGGCTGGCCGCCGCGAGCGCCGACAGCACGGCGAGCCTGTGGAACGTCGGCGACCCGGCCTCCCCGTCCCAGATCGGCGAGCCGCTGGCGGGCAGCAGCGGCGAGATGTACGCGCTCGGGTTCAGCCCGGACGGCCGTACCCTCGCCACCGGCAGCGGCGACGGCAAGGTGCGCCTGTGGTCGGTGCCGACCTCGGACATGCTCGGCCGCAGCGGGGCGTTCCGCCCGGACGGGCGGGTTCTGGCCACCGCCACCCGGGACGGCAGGCTCCGGCTGTGGAACGTGGCCCGGCCCGGCCGGCCCGTCCCGCTCGGCAAGCCCTTCATGCACGCCGACGGCGACCAGCGCTCCCTGGTGTTCTCCCCCGACGGCCGCACCCTCGCCGTCCTCACCGGCGTCCGCGCGGTCCACCTGTGGAACGTCACCGATCCCGCCCACCCCGTCTCCGCCGGCCCGCCGCTGCGCCTGCGCACCCGCTTCATGGGCCCCGACGCGCTGGCCTACAGCCCCGACGGCCGCACCCTGGCCACCGCCTACGACGACCGCACCATCCAGCTGTGGAACGTCACCGACCCCGCCCACGCCGTACCGCTCGGCACCCCGCTCACCGGCCACCGGGGCTACGTCAACGCCCTCGCCTTCAGCCCGGACGGCCGCACGCTGGCCGGCGGCAGCGCGGACGGCACGATCCGGCTGTGGAAGGTGACCGACCCCGCGCACGCCGTACCGCTCGGCACGCCGCTCACCGAGCACTCCGGGCCCGTCAACGACCTCGCCTTCAGCCCGGACGGGCACACGCTGGCCAGCGGCAGCGACGACGACACGGTCCGCCTGTGGAACGTCACCGACCCCGGCTCGGCGAGCGCGCTGGGCGCCCCGCTCACCGGCCACACCGAGGCGGTCACGTCCGTGACGTTCAGCGCCGACGGCCGCACCCTGGCCAGCGGCGGCAACGACAACACGGTCCGCCTCTGGAACGTCGCCGACCCGGACTCGGCGACCCCGATCGGCCAGTCGATGAGCCCCAACGCCAAGACCGGCGCCTTCCTCTCCTTCAGCCCCGGCAGCCGTGTCCTCGGCGTCTCCAGCGGCAGCGACACCGTCCGCCTGTGGAGCCTGGACGCCGACGCGGCGATCCGGCACATCTGCTCGGTCACCCGGAACGTCCTCACCCCGCACCGGTGGCACGAGTACCTGTCCCGCCTCTCCTACGACCCTCCGTGCGGTCGATGATCGGCCAACATCCCTGATTCCCCCCGGACTTGGCCCCACGGAACCGACAACCTTGTTACCCTTGGCCATAGCCCGGTCGCTGGTGCATCCCCCGTCGCCAGCGGCCGGGTGTTTCGCTGTGCCGTGCTCCGGCGCACGCTGATCGTTCCCGGGAGCAACCCCGTGGTCCGCGCACCTGGTCCTCGCGTACCGCCACCACCACCGCCGACCGGCCGATCAGTCCCAGTCGGACGGTGGCTGCTCGATCCTGCCGCCCGTGTGCGGCAGCCGCACGTGGTCCTCGGCGCCGGCGGGAAGGGCGGAGACGCAGGCTGCCGAGCAGGCGTTGACCAGGAGGGGCAGGACGTCGGTGGCCACCCGCAGGGAGATCCACGCCTGGTGGAGCCCGTGCTGCTCGATCGGCCGATCACAGACACTGCACCCACGGATGGCTGTGGCACCCCAGCGCCGGGCATCGAGCGCCGTCAGGTCGAGATCTTCAACGGAGGCTCTGGGCGGCTGTAGTCGGGGGAACGGAGGACGGAGCTTGTAGTTCCCGAACAGCGCGCGGGTGCTCACCGTGCTCCGGACCAGTTTCGAGCATCTGGTGATCTCGTAGGGGAACCAGTGCAGCCGGTACGAGGTGTAGGGGGTGAACTCCTCCAGGCTGGTCATGGCACCGATCTCGGGCGGAATGCGGACCAGGTTGCTGCCGTAGAGCACGAGGTGTCTGACCGCCGTCAGTCTGGCGATGCCCGTCGGCAGGGTGATGACCTGTCGGCGCTCCTCGGCACTGAGTCCGGCCAGAGGCCGGAACTCCTCCCGCCCGTCTTCCGCGGCCTCGTCGACCAACTCCAGCAGACGTCGCCACCCAGCGGTCGAGGTGTCCTGGCGTTCGGCGTGGAAACCGACACGGGCGCGCGGCTGCGGCCTGGCCTGGTCGAAGCACACGCACTCGTCCCGGCAGGAAGCGCGTCCCACCGATGCCGGGTCCGCTGTGTCGCCCCACCGGTTCACGAAGAGTTTCGATGCGCCCTCATCCACCATGGGGCCACGATACGGATCTTCATTTGGCCGGCCCAGCGCTCACGGACCTTCGACCGCCTGACTTCATGGACATCAAAGACCCCCAACCGGTACCGGCTGGGGGTCTCGCTGGTGAGCCCTCCTGATAGCCAGAAGAACCCCGGCTCGGCGGCGGCGCGATGACCGCTGGGCACCGCTGTTCTCCGCACCTGTACGCCGTTGTTGGTGTCAGTAACTGGTGTCAGCCCCAACGCCGCGCTTGACGCGGGGCTATGTACTCCATTTTGCGCTGCTCTCGCCTCTGGTCATGCGTCGGTGTGGTGTGCGCGACTCTGGTTGCAGTACCGGACTTCGCCCAGATTTCCAAGTCGACACTGGGTTATTTCGCCCCAAAAGCCCCTGCCCCGCCCTGCCGCCCCTTGCCGAGGCTTGCCTAAGCCTGCCGCGGCATGGGATGGTCGTCGCAAGCCGCACGTTGCCGCTGAAGGGGGTGTGAATCCGTGACCGACCATGAAGCTGTCCCGCCACCAAAGTGGACTGACCAGAAGATCGGCACCAAGGTCCGCTTGGCGCTGTGGCTTCGCGACGTGGTTGGCGAGGGGAACATCTTCACCAAGGCGCAGATGAGGCATGCCTTTCCGGAATACGCCCAGCTGGATCGTCGTCTCCGCGACCTGCGGGATCATGGGTGGGAGATCGAGACTAGGCTCACCCGGGTCTCCCTCAAGCAAGACGAGCTCTTCTTCGCGCGGGCTGGCGAACCTATCTGGGACCCGGCGACGAGGGCTGCTCGTGTCGCTCGCCGGGGCCCTTCTGCCCGTATCCGCCGCATAGTCCTCGAGAGGGATGGGCACGCGTGCGTGCGCTGCGGATTGCGGGCCGGCTCTACTCGTCTGGGCCTCGCCTACGTAGTGCCGATTTCGCACGGCGGGACCGATAGTCCGGACAATCTGATCACTCTTTGCCCGAACTGTAACGCTGGCCGTACCTCTCAGCCACCAGGCGAGGAAGAAGTCTGGTTGCGGATGCAGAGTCTGTCACCGGGCGAACAGTCTCGCTTGCTCGCCTGGATGACACTGGGCCGTCGACCGGTTTCTGCCGTCGAAGAAGTGTGGCAGCTGTACCGCGCCGCTCCCGCCAGCCAGAAGAACACCCTTAAGGAGCTTTTGGCGCATGCCGTAAGTGCCCGAGATGAGGGCGATGAGCCCCTCTGACCCACAAGCTTCCGCCGGTCCCCGCATCACCTTCCACAGATCTACGGGTCCCGGCGGATGGTCCTACCCCTTCGACAGAGGAGAACTTTGTCCAGTATGCAGGGTGCGCTGCCCGAACGGGAGCGTCCGCCAAGTTATGAGATCCTCGTCGCCGCGATCAGCGTTGGCTATGGCGCCGGGTATAGCGCCGGCATCGGCGGCGAGACGGAGCAGGTACTCGGCGCCGTGGTCGTGATGACGATCACACATTTCTGGGCTCGGTGGCGTCGCTGACAACAGGCAGGCGACCTGCTCGCCTGGCCGACAGGCGGGGCCCTGCTCACCCCGGCAGGACCCTGCCTTCCTCCGCCTTGGCGGGGGTCATCCAGCTCCTATAGAGAGAGACCCCTGACAAGGCGCCTTTGGACATCATTAGTCCTGACATCTGCGGACCGCGTACCTCAAGTACTTCGACGAGACGGACGCCCTGGGGGGTACGGGGAGATGCACGACGGGGAGTACAAGGTGGACGACCCGCTCCCCCGTCGAACTCCTCGGTGAGATCAACATGGGTGGCGCGATTCGAGGCCGGCCACTCCACCCCGATCAAGCAGGTGCAGCGGGTCAAGGGCGTGGGCCTGGTCCTCAAGGACCTGAAGACGGAGTCCTCACAGGCCGTGCTACCGCTCCCGGAGTTCTGCGCTCGCGTCCTGGAGGAGCGCCGGGAGCTTCAGGAACTGGAACGGAAGATCGCTGGTGAGCACTGGTCGCAAGAGCCAGACCATGACTTGATCTTCTCCTCCGAGCACGGCGGCATGATCGACCCTGTGGGCTTCTCCCGTACCTTCGATCGGCTCGTCAAGCGTGTCGGCGTCCGCCGGATCACGGTTCGCCTCGCTCGGCACACCTGCGGCACCCTGCTGGCCTTCCTGAAGGTGCACCCCAAAGTGGCTCAGGCGATCCTGCGGCACAGCCAGATCAGCATGACCATGGACGTCTACACGCACGTGGTCGGCGACAGTGAGCGGGAAGCGGTCGGCATGCTCGCCGAGCTTCTGGAAGATCCACTCATCGGCTCATGTCAGCCGTAGATGTCAAAAACCCCCAGCCGGTACCGACTGGGGGTCTCCTCGCTGGTGGGGCTAACAGAGGCCCTTACCACGAATAGGCCCTGGCCTTAAACGGGAGAGACCCGGAGTAGTGCCCGCTCCTGATCACCACCGTGCTTCCGTAGCAACCGTCCTCGCTGTAGACGGTGACGTTGAAGCGGGACTGGTTCGAGATCGTGCGGAAGCTGGTGTTCACCGGGCCCGGCGCATCGCAACCGTGTTCCGAAGCCGTGCGATCATAGCGCGTACCGGTGAAGTTAGCCCCGGTCCAGGCGCACACCTTGCCCGTCGCGCACACCGACGCTGCGGAAGCGGGCTGCACGGCAGCGAAGGGAAGGGTTGCTGCCAGAGCCGCGCCGGCCAGCAGTAAAGAACGTTTCCTCACGGGCACATCCGTTCTCAGAGATCGTTACTGGTTGTTGATCTTGTCATGCCCTGAACGGGCAAGCAAGCCTCACAGTGAGCTACCGAGGGAGCCTCGGGCGGCGGGCAGCAAAGCGCCTCGGGGCCCGCGCCGCGTCGAGCCTCCGGCACAGTCAGATCAGCATGACCATGGACGTGTAAACCCACGTCGTCGGCGACAGTGAGCGTGAAGCGGTCGGCACGCTCGCGGAGCTGCTGGAAGATCCGCTCATCGGCTGACCGCCGCCGTTGGTGTCAACCACTGGTGTCAAAAGACCCCCGGACCAATGATCCGGGGGTCTTTGTGCTGGTGGGGCTAACAGGATTTGAACCTGTGGCCTCATCCTTATCAGGGATGCGCTCTAACCAACTGAGCTATAGCCCCGCCGCGCTCTGCGGTGTGTGTCCCGCGCGCTGACTCCTGAAGATTAGCGCACGACCGCGTCAGTCCCAAAATCGGTTGTCGGGGGACCGTCGGAACGCCGCTGGTCCGGTGGTCACTCGTCCTCCGCCAGGGTCAGCTCGATGCCGCCCACGAAGCCCGCGGAGAGGTTGTAGATGAACGCGCCGAGCGTCGCGAGGGCCGTGGCCAGGACGACGTCGATGACCGCGATGATCGTCGTGAAGGTCAGGACGTGGGGGAGGGACAGGAACGCCTGGAGGTCGAAGCCGTTCGCCTCGTTCGAGCCGGTCGCCTCCGAGATCGTGCCGCCGACCGTCGAGAACACGCCCATCGCATCCATGACCATCCACAGCACCGCCGAGGCGACGATCGTGCAGATGCCGAACGCGATGGAGAGCAGGAAGCTGACCTTCATCACCGACCACGGGTCGGCCTTGGCCACCCGCAGCCGCGCCTTGCGGGTCCGCGGCGCCGTCCGCACCCCCGTACGCGGCTTGCGCACCGCACCGGCGGGAGCCTGCGCCGGATAGGCCTGCGGCGGGTGGTACGGCCCGTCGGGCTGCTCCGGGCGCCGCTCGCCGGGCAGCGGCGACGCCGGCCGCGCCTCACCGGCCGCGGCCGGACCTCGGGTGTCCGTCACAGTGCCCCCCTGGGACTCCTGGGATTCCTGCGTGCCGGAGGACTCCGCCACGGAAGCCTTCACCGGCTTCAGGTTGGTCGTGTGCGGATCGCTCGCACTCCCCGCACGCGCGGCGGAGCCACGGCCGCCGCCGTCCGTTTCCGTACCCGTGGAGGTACCGGCCGATCCGGCGCCCGTGGCTCCGCTCACGATGACTCACTCCTCGTGCTACTCGGCCGAGGGTGCCTCACCCTCGTCCGTGCCGGTGGTCGCGGCGTCCTCGGCGGTCTCGTCCACGGCCACATCGCCGTCGACTTCCTCCGCCTCGCGCCCGGCCTCGGCGTTACGTGCGATACCGACCACGGCATCGCGCTTGCCCAGGTTGATCAGTTGGACGCCCATGGTGTCACGGCCCGTCTCCCTGACCTCGCTGACTCGCGTACGAATCACACCGCCGGAGAGGGTGATCGCGAGGATCTCGTCGTTCTCCTCGACAATCAGCGCGCCGACGAGCGAACCACGGTCCTCCACGATCTTGGCGGCCTTGATGCCGAGGCCGCCGCGACCCTGGACGCGGTACTCGTCGACGGCGGTCCGCTTCGCGTACCCACCGTCGGTGGCAGTGAACACGAACGTACCGGGTCGAACAACATTCATCGAGAGAAGCTCGTCGCCCTCCCGGAAACTCATCCCCTTGACACCGGAGGTGGCACGGCCCATCGGGCGAAGGGAGTCGTCCGAGGCGGTGAACCGGATCGACTGCGCCTTCCTGCTGATCAGCAGCAGATCGTCGTCGGCCGAGACCAGCTCGGCACCGATCAGCTCGTCGCCCGAACCGTCCTCGCGCTCCCGAAGATTGATCGCGATGACACCGCCGGAGCGGGGCGAATCGTAATCCTTCAGTGGCGTCTTCTTGACCAGGCCGGACTTGGTGGCCAGCACCAGGTACGGCGCCGCCTCGTAGTCCCGGATGGCCAGGATCTCGGCGATCGCCTCGTCCGGCTGGAAGGCGAGCAGGTTCGCCACGTGCTGCCCGCGCGCGTCCCGGCCGGCCTCGGGCAGCTCGTACGCCTTCGCCCGGTACACGCGTCCCTTGTTGGTGAAGAACAGCAGCCAGTGGTGCGTGGTGGAGACGAAGAAGTGGTCGACGATGTCGTCTTCCTTCAGCTTCGTACCGCGCACGCCCTTGCCGCCGCGCTTCTGCGCCCGGTAGTCGTCCGTCTTCGTCCGCTTGACGTAGCCGCCGCGCGTGACGGTGACGACGATGTCCTCCTCGGCGATCAGGTCCTCGATGGACATGTCGCCCTCGTACGGGATCAGCTTGGTCTGGCGGTCGTCGCCGTACTTCTCGACGATCGCGGCCAGCTCCTCGCTGACGATCCCGCGCTGGCGGACCGGCGAGGCGAGAATCTCGTTGTACTCGTTGATCTTCGCCTGGAGTTCGTCGTGCTCCTGGACGATCTTCTGCCGCTCCAGGGCCGCCAGGCGCCGCAGCTGCATCTCCAGGATCGCGTTGGCCTGGATCTCGTCGATCTCCAGCAGCTCCATCAGGCCCGTGCGCGCGACGTCGACGGTGTCACTGCGCCGGATCAGCGCGATGACCTCGTCGATGGCGTCCAGGGCCTTCAGCAGGCCGCGCAGGATGTGCGCCCGCTCCTCGGCCTTGCGCAGCCGGAACTTCGTCCGGCGGACGATGACCTCGATCTGGTGCGTCACCCAGTGGCGGATGAACGCGTCCAGGGACAGCGTGCGCGGCACACCGTCGACCAGCGCCAGCATGTTGGCGCCGAAGTTCGTCTGCAGGTCCGTGTGCTTGTACAGGTTGTTCAGGACGACCTTGGCGACCGCGTCCCGCTTGAGGACGATCACCAGGCGCTGGCCCGTGCGGGAGGACGTCTCGTCGCGGACGTCCGCGATGCCGCCGATCCTGCCGTCCTTCACCAGGTCGGCGATCTTCTGCGCCAGGTTGTCCGGGTTCACCTGGTACGGCAGCTCGGTCACCACCAGGCACTGGCGGCCCTGGATCTCCTCGACCTCGACCACCGCGCGCATCGTGATGGAGCCGCGCCCGGTGCGGTACGCCTCCTCGATGCCCTTGCGGCCCACGACCAGCGCGCCGGTCGGGAAGTCGGGGCCCTTGATGCGCTCCATGAGCGCGTCGAGCAGCTCCTCGTGGGAGACGTCCGGGTTCTCCAGGTACCACTGGGCGCCCGCCGCGACCTCGCGCAGGTTGTGCGGCGGGATGTTGGTGGCCATGCCGACCGCGATACCGGCGGAGCCGTTGATCAGCAGGTTCGGGAAGCGGGCCGGCAGGACGGTCGGCTCCTGGGAGCGGCCGTCGTAGTTGTCCGTGAAGTCGACGGTCTCCTCGTCGATGTCCCGGACCATCTCCATCGACAGCGGCGCCATCTTGCACTCGGTGTAGCGCATGGCCGCCGCCGGGTCGTTGCCCGGCGAACCGAAGTTTCCGTTGGAGTCGACCAGCGGCATCCGCATCGACCACGGCTGGGCGAGGCGCACCAGGGCGTCGTAGATGGAGGAGTCGCCGTGCGGGTGGTAGTTGCCCATGACGTCGCCGACGACACGGGCGCACTTGTAGAAACCGCGCTCGGGGCGGTAACCGCCGTCGTACATGGCGTACAGCACGCGGCGGTGGACGGGCTTGAGACCGTCCCGGACGTCCGGCAGCGCACGGGACACGATGACGGACATCGCGTAGTCCAGGTACGAGCGCTGCATCTCCGTCTCGAGCCCGACGGGCTCGACACGCATCGCGAGTTCGCCGCCCTCTTCAGGCGTCACGGGGGTGTTCTCGTCGGCCATTGCTGGTGGGGATCCTTCCTGGTGCGGTCAGCTGAGACCGACTCAGATGTCGAGGAAGCGGACGTCCTTGGCGTTGCGCTGGATGAACTGGCGCCGGGCCTCGACGTCCTCGCCCATCAGTACCGAGAACAGGTCGTCGGCCTGGGCGGCGTCGTCGAGGGTGACCTGGCCGAGGACCCGGTGCTCCTGGTCCATCGTGGTCACGCGCAGCTCCTCGGCGTTCATCTCGCCGAGACCCTTGAAGCGCTGGATCGAGTCCTCGCGGACGCGCTTGCCGCGCTGCCGGCCCATCTCGATCAGCGCGTCGCGCTCGCGGTCCGAGTAGGCGTACTCCACGTCGTCCCGGCCCCACTTGATCTTGTACAGCGGGGGACGGGACAGGTACACGTGCCCGGCCTCGACCAGCGGCCGCATGAAGCGGAACAGGAAGGTCAGCAGCAGGGTGCTGATGTGCTGGCCGTCGACGTCGGCGTCCGCCATCAGGATGATCTTGTGATAGCGGAGCTTCTCGATGTCGAAGTCCTCGTGCACACCCGTGCCGAAGGCCGAGATCAGCGCCTGGATCTCCTGGTTCTGCAGGATCTTGTCGATCCTGGCCTTCTCCACGTTCAGGATCTTGCCCCGGATCGGGAGGATCGCCTGGTACTGCGGGTTCCGGCCCGACTTGGCCGAGCCGCCGGCGGAGTCACCCTCGACGATGAAGATCTCGCACTTGGCCGGGTCGTTGGACTGGCAGTCGGCCAGCTTGCCCGGCAGCGACGCGGTCTCCAGCAGGCCCTTGCGACGCGTCAGGTCGCGCGCCTTGCGGGCCGCCACGCGCGCGGTGGCCGCCTGGATGCCCTTGCGGACGATGTCCGCGGCCTCGACCGGATTGCGGTCCAGCCAGTCGTTGAGGTGCTCGTAGACCGCCTTCTGCACGAAGGTCTTGGCCTCCGTGTTGCCCAGCTTGGTCTTCGTCTGGCCCTCGAACTGCGGCTCGCTCAGCTTGACGGAGATGATCGCGGTCAGACCCTCACGGATGTCGTCACCGGTGAGGTTGTCGTCCTTCTCGCGCAGCAGCTTCTTGTCGCGCGCGTACTTGTTGATCAGGCTGGTGAGGGCCGCACGGAAGCCCTCCTCGTGCGTACCGCCCTCGTGGGTGTGGATGATGTTGGCGAAGGAGTACACGCCCTCGCTGTAGCCGCTGTTCCACTGCATGGCGACCTCGAGGGACAGGCTCTTGTCCTTGTCCTCGGCCTCCAGCGAGACGACGGTGGGGTGCACCGCCTCTCCCTTGCGGGAGTTGAGGTACTTCACGAAGTCGACGATGCCGCCCTCGTAGTGGTACGTGACGGTCTTGACCTCGGCCTTCTCGTCCGCACCCGCCTCGTCCGCGCCGCTCGTCGCCTTCGCCGACTCGCGCTCGTCGGTGAGCCGGATCGTCAGGCCCTTGTTGAGGAACGCCATCTCCTGGAAACGCCGCGACAGCGTCTCGAAGGAGTACTCGGTGGTCTCGAAGATCTCCGGGTCGGCCCAGAAGGTGACCGACGTGCCGGTCTCCTCCGTCGCCTCGTGCTGGACCAGCGGGGCCGTCGGAACGCCCATCTTGTAGTCCTGCGTCCACCGGTGCCCGTCGGTCCTCACCTCGACGGCGACCTTCGTGGACAGGGCGTTCACGACGGACACACCCACACCGTGCAGACCGCCGGAGACGGCGTACCCGCCGCCGCCGAACTTGCCGCCCGCGTGCAGCACGGTCAGCACGACCTCGACGGCCGGCTTGCCCTCGGAGGGCACGATGCCCACCGGGATGCCACGGCCGTTGTCGACGACGCGCACACCGCCGTCGGCGAGGATCGTCACGTCGATGGTGTCGGCGTAACCCGCCAGCGCCTCGTCGACCGAGTTGTCGACGACCTCGTACACCAGGTGGTGCAGACCGCGCTCGCCCGTGGAGCCGATGTACATGCCGGGCCGCTTGCGGACCGCGTCCAGCCCTTCGAGCACGGTGATGGCGCTGGCGTCGTAAGAGGCCGAGGCGGTGGCCTCGGTGCTCACGCCGGCGTCGGTGGACGGGATGTTCTCGTTGGGGTTGCCGGAATCGGCCACGAAGCGCCCTTTCTGGCACAGCACGAGCCGGGCTCGTCGGCGGATTGCCGGAGCGGCTGCGGCATGTTGCGTTGGTAAGCCTTGATCAGCGTTGCTCAGCTTTTCCCGGGCGGTCCCCACGTTGGGGCGGGATTGTCTTCCAGTCTACCGGTAGCACTGACATCGATGGGGGTTTGCCGGTACCTGAGTCCCCATGTGCCGCCCTGAACCGGTCTCGGCCGGGTCCCGATATACGGATGGGGGCTCCAAGGGGCTCACGGCGGCACTCAGAGCTTCGGGCCGTCAACCCTTGGCTACTGGGGGGTCAGATGGCGATCCGCGGCCTTTCCGGGCCCGGTGCGACGGTGATCCACGCCGGTGCGCGCGGGTACGACGGGCCGCCGGGACGACCGCCCGACGTGAGGTAGATCACCCGTAGGTGTCGCCGGGACCGGTGCTCCCCGG
This sequence comes from Streptomyces cyanogenus, assembly GCF_017526105.1. Classification (NCBI taxonomy): domain Bacteria; kingdom Bacillati; phylum Actinomycetota; class Actinomycetes; order Kitasatosporales; family Streptomycetaceae; genus Streptomyces; species Streptomyces cyanogenus. Next base: position 4,471,833 of record NZ_CP071839.1, on the reverse strand, counting down.
GGCCCGCAGCGGGCCGTAGCGACGGGCCTGGCCGCCCGGGTTGAGCACCTTGATCACGCGTACGCTGCCGTGCCCGAGGTCCTCGTTGATCCGCGCCACCAGCGTCGGCGCGAGTACCCGCAGCTGGGTCGCCCAGGCCGTCGAGTCGCACTGCACGGTCAGCACCCGCTCGTCCTCGTCGTACCGCTGCGGCACACAGTGCTTGGCCAGGTCCTCGCCGACGATCCGCGGCCAGCGGCCCATCACGCCGCCCACCGCGGCCGGCGTCTCCCAGCCGCGCTCGGTGATCAGCCGGTTGATCGCCGCACCCAGCGCCATCGGATCACGGCCGTCGGCGCCCGCCCCGGAGCGCAGACCGCCGCCCCGCCGCGCCTGCTTCCTCTGCCGCGCCGCGTCTCCGCGCGCGCGTGCCTGCTCCTTCGCGGCGCGCAACGCCACGCGCGCGAGATCGACACCGGAGGGCTCGGTCCTCCCCGCGGCCCTCGGGGCCTTCGGGGTCTCGGCGGCATTGGGGAGCTTGGGGGGCTTCGGGGTGGGTTCCTCGGGGCTCATACGCGCTCCACCGTCCCGCCCGCCACCACGTACCGGGCACCGGCCAGCACGTGCGGAACGTCGTCGTCCACGGCGGCGGTGACCAGCACCTGCTCGCCGGGCGCGACCAGCTCCGCCAGCCGTTCCCGGCGGCGGGCGTCCAGCTCGGCGAAGACGTCGTCCAGGATCAGCACCGGCTCGTTGCCCTCGGCGCGCAGCAGGTCGTAGGAGGCCAGCCGCAGGGCGAGGGCGTAGGACCATGACTCGCCGTGCGAGGCGTACCCCTTGGCGGGCAGCTCCCCGAGTCTGAGGACCAGGTCGTCCCGGTGCGGTCCGACGAGGGTGACGCCCCGCTCGATCTCCTGCTTGCGGGCCTCGGTCAGCGCCGCCGTCAGCTGGGCGTACAGCTCCTCGCGCGTGTGCGCCTCGCCGGGAGCCGACGGCTTGTACTCCAGCGCGACCGGTCCGCCGCCGGGGGCCAGCTGCTCGTACGCCTTGTCGGCGAGCGGCTGCAGCGCGGCGACGAGGTCGATCCGCTGGGCGAGCAGTTCGGCACCCGCGCGCGCGAGGTGCTGGTCCCAGACGTCGAGGGTGGACAGGTCCATGGAGCGCCCGCCGTGCCGCCGGGCCAGCGCCGCCGTCTTCAGCAGGGTGTTGCGCTGCTTGAGCACCCGCTCGTAGTCGGAGCGCACGCCCGCCATCCGCGGCGACCGCGCGGTGACCAACTCGTCCAGGAACCGCCGCCGCTCGCCCGGGTCGCCCTTGACGAGGGCGAGGTCCTCGGGCGCGAACAGCACGGTCCGTACGATCCCCAGCATGTCCCGCGGCCTGACCTGCGAGGACCGGTTGATGCGGGCGCGGTTGGCCTTGCCCGGGTTCAGCTCCAGCTCGATCAGCTGCTGCCGGTCGCCCTGCCGGACCTGCGCCCGGACGACCGCCCGCTCGGCGCCCATGCGCACCAGGGGCGCGTCGGAGGCGACCCGGTGGCTGCCGAGGGTCGCCAGGTAGCCGACCGCCTCCACGAGGTTGGTCTTGCCCTGCCCGTTGGGGCCGACGAAGGCGGTGACGCCCGGGTCGAGCGGGACCTCGGCCCGGGCGTACGAGCGGAAGTCGGCCAGCGAAAGATGCGTGACGTGCATGGTCGTCCGCCGACCTCCCCCAGGGTTGTGGATCGCTCGGGCGACCCTGTGGACTACTTCTTCTCTACGGCGTGACCGCCGAACTGGTTGCGCAGCGCGGCGATCATCTTCATCTGCGGCGAGTCCTCCTGACGGGAGGCGAACCGCGCGAACAGCGACGCGGTGATCGCCGGCAGCGGCACCGCGTTGTCGATGGCGGCCTCCACAGTCCAGCGTCCCTCACCGGAGTCCTGTGCATAACCGCGCAGGCCCTCCAGGTGCTCGTCCTCGTCGAGGGCGTTCACCGCGAGGTCAAGCAGCCAGGACCGGATGACCGTGCCCTCCTGCCAGGACCGGAACACCTCGCGGACGTCCGTGACGGAGTCGACCTTCTCCAGCAGCTCCCAGCCCTCGGCGTAGGCCTGCATCATGGCGTACTCGATGCCGTTGTGGACCATCTTCGCGAAGTGGCCCGCGCCGACCTTGCCCGCGTGCACCGAGCCGAAGTCGCCCTCCGGCTTCAGCGCGTCGAAGACCGGCTGCACCTTGGCGACGTGCTCGGCGTCGCCGCCGTACATCAGCGCGTACCCGTTCTCCAGGCCCCAGACGCCGCCGGAGACGCCGCAGTCCACGAAACCTATGCCCTTGGCGGCCAGCTCCTCGGCGTGCCGCTCGTCGTCCGTCCAGCGGGAGTTGCCGCCGTCCACGACCACGTCACCGGGCTCCAGCAGCTCGGCGAGCCGGTCGATGGTCGACTGGGTGGGCTCGCCGGCCGGGACCATCACCCAGATCACCCGCGGGCCGCTGAGCTTGCCCACAAGCTCTTCCAGGCTGTGGACATCCGCGAGGTCCGCGTTGCGGTCGTATCCGATGACGGTGTGGCCCGCGCGGCGGATCCGCTCGCGCATGTTGCCGCCCATCTTGCCGAGGCCGACGAGACCGAGCTCCATCAGTTGTGTTCCTTAGGTCGCTGTGTGGCGTGTGGGGCACCTTCGTGCCGAGCCGAGCCTAAACCCGACCACTTCCGCACAGTTGTGGGCATACCCGCTCACCTGCGGAGACCCAGGAGCACCCATCCCGCCCGGTCACGGTGCCGGATACCCACAGGAGCCCCCGGCACCGTGCACAGCTGTGGAGAACGGTCAGCCGCTGAGCCGCACCGGCATGATCAGGTACTTGTACGCGTCGTCGGCCTCGGCATCCAGCGCCGGCTTGCCGCTCAGCAGCGCCGGCTTGGTGGACGTGGTGAACGACAGCTGGGCCACCGGCGAGTCGATCGCGCTCAGACCGTCCAGCAGGAACGTCGGGTTGAAGGCGATCGAGATGTCGTCGCCCTCCAGCTGCGCGTCGACCCTTTCCACAGCCTGTGCGTCGTCGCTCGACCCGGCCTCCAGGATCAGCACACCCTGCTCGAAGCTCAGCCGCACCGGGGTGTTCCGCTCGGCCACCAGCGCCACACGCTTGACGGCCTCCACGAAGGGCGCGGTCTCGATCACGGCGACGGAGTTGAACTCGGTCGGGAACAGCGTGCGGTACTTCGGCAGGTCACCCTCGAGCAGCCGGGTGGTCGTACGCCGGCCCGCGCCCTCGAAACCGATCAGGCCCTCACCGGCGCCGGAGCCGGACAGCGCCAGCGTGACGCTGTCGCCCGCGCCCAGCGACTTCGCGGTGTCCAGCAGCGTCTTGGCGGGGACCAGGGCGACGGCGGAGGCGTCCGGGTTCTCCGGCTTCCACAGGAACTCGCGGACCGCGAAGCGGTAGCGGTCGGTGGAGGCCAGGGTGACCGTGTCGCCCTCGATCTCGATGCGCACACCGGTGAGCACCGGGAGCGTGTCGTCACGGCCGGCCGCGATGGCCACCTGCGAGACGGCGGCCGCGAAGACCTCGCCGGGGACGGTGCCGGTCGCGTTCGGCATCTGCGGCAGCGCCGGGTACTCCTCCACAGGCAGGGTGTGCAGGGTGAACCGGGAGGATCCACAGACCACGGTCGCCCGTACACCGTCTGTGGAGATCTCCACCGGCCGGTTGGGGAGCGCGCGGGAGATGTCGGCGAGCAGGCGGCCGGAGACGAGGACCGTGCCCTCCTCCTCGACCTCCGCCTCGACGTTCACACGCGCGGAGACCTCGTAGTCGAAGCTCGACAGGCTCAGCTGGCCGTCCTCGGCCTTCAGCAGCAGGCCGGCGAGGACAGGCGCCGGCGGACGGGCCGGGAGGCTGCGTGCCGCCCACGCCACTGCCTCCGCGAGTACGTCGCGTTCCACCCGGATCTTCACCGTAAGCCGCCTCCTGCTGTTGCTACTGAGTCCTCCGACTCGGTGTCACCGCCCACTGCGAAGGGAAGGACACCGGGGACCAGTCTGACGCACCCCACTGACAGTAGGTGCCCGTCGGGGTCAAGTCGGTCCGAGGGGCAGCCGGGCACGAGACGGCGAGTTGTGCACAGCCCCCGCTTCAAAGCGATTCCCGAGCTCTCTCTAGTCGGGAGTAGTAGTAGGGCCTGTGGATACCGTGGATAACCCCGTTTGCCCAGCTCAGCGCGGGTTTTTTGTCCACCGGCCCTGTGTATGGAGGCAGTGGACAACCGGGGCCTTCTGTGGAGAACGGAAAGTTCTGCACACGTCGCCCACAGGCTGAGGGCAGTTCTCCCCAGCTGCGTCCCCAGGAATACCCACGTTACCCACACCCCAACCCGGCAGCTTCCTGTGACGCCTTTCACTCGACGCGGTGACGGGGCGCGCCGCGTTGCCGAACAGTGGACAGCGCTGTGGAGAAGCCGGGGATCGCTGGGGACAACCGCCCTCAGCCTGTGGGCGGCCGGTGGACAACTCGGTGCACAGGCTGCGGGCCCCCGCGTTTTCCACAGTCTGTGGAGATCGTTCGTCCACGATTCCACAGGCCTCTGAGCTGGGCGGAAGCGGTGGGACCAGCTTCCCTGTGGACACAGTTCGGGACAACTCCACAGTCCCCAGGATGTGGACGGAAGAAAGTCACCGAATCTGTGGAGAGTGGCCGTAACCAGGCAATTAATCGAACACCGGATGACGACCGAGGAACGCTCCACAGCCCGCGGGAACCGGGTCCGCAGCCCGCAACGGCGGTCTGCAGCCGTCGGTAGGTGGTCCGCGGACCGGCAGGCGGCGCCCCTGCCGGCCGTCTCCGGCGCCCGGCACAGAAAAGGGCGCCCTGGGGGCAGGTGTCCCCAGGGCGCCCTCGGCGCCGCCGTACGGCCGGCGTCAGCCGTTCTTGATGCGGTTGGTCAGCTCGGTGACCTGGTTGTAGATCGAGCGCCGCTCCGCCATCAGCGCGCGGATCTTGCGGTCGGCGTGCATGACGGTCGTGTGGTCACGGCCGCCGAACTGCGCGCCGATCTTCGGCAGCGACAGATCCGTCAGCTCCCGGCACAGGTACATCGCGATCTGCCGGGCCGTGACCAGCTGGCGGCCTCGCGAGCTGCCGCACAGATCCTCCACCGTGAGCCCGAAGTAGTCCGCGGTCGCCGCCATGATGGCCGTCGCCGTGATCTCCGGCGTCGAGTCCTCGCCACCGGGGATCAGGTCCTTCAGGACGATCTCGGTCAGGCCCAGGTCCACCGGCTGCCGGTTGAGCGAGGCGAACGCCGTCACCCGGATCAGCGCGCCCTCCAGCTCACGGATGTTCCGCGAGATCCGGGAGGCGATGAACTCCAGCACCTCCGGCGGGGCGTTGAGCTGCTCCTGGACCGCCTTCTTCCGCAGGATCGCGATACGCGTCTCCAGTTCCGGCGGCTGGACGTCGGTGATCAGACCCCACTCGAAACGGTTCCGCAGCCTGTCCTCCAGGGTGACCAGCTGCTTGGGCGGCCGGTCGCTGGAGAGCACGATCTGCTTGTTGGCGTTGTGGAGCGTGTTGAAGGTGTGGAAGAACTCCTCCTGCGTCGACTCCTTGTCCGCCAGGAACTGGATGTCGTCGACGAGCAGGATGTCCATCTCGCGGTAGCGCTTGCGGAAGCTGTCGCCCTTGCCGTCGCGGATGGAGTTGATGAACTCGTTGGTGAACTCCTCCGAGCTGACGTACCGCACGCGGGTGCCCGGGTAGAGGCTGCGCGCGTAGTGCCCGATCGCGTGCAGCAGGTGGGTCTTGCCGAGCCCCGACTCCCCGTAGATGAACAGGGGGTTGTACGCCTTCGCGGGCGCCTCGGCGACCGCGACCGCCGCCGCGTGGGCGAAGCGGTTGGAGGCGCCGATGACGAACGTGTCGAAGAGGTACTTGGGGTTCAGGCGCGCGGTCGGCTCACCGGGGCCGCTCGCCGGTGCCGGCTGCGCGGCCAGCGGACCGGGGGCGCCCGTGGAGGGCACGTCCGGGCGGCCGGGGCCGCCGCGGTGCGCCGGCGGCTCGGGCAGCTCCCGGCGGACCGGGTCCCGCTGGTCGTACTCGGTCCGGGACGGGTCGTACTCCCCGCGTCCGGTGTCGTAGTCCGGGCGGGAGGGTTCGTACTCGGCGCGCGGGCCGTCGTAGTCGCCGCGCTGCTGCTCGTACGGCGGCCGGTCCATGCCCTGGGGGCGGTAGTCCTGGGCCGGCGCGCCGTACGCGTCGGCGCCGGAGCCGTAGCCGTCCTGGGACGACGGCGAGGCGTACGGGTCCCGCTCGGGGAAGCCGAGCCGGGGCTGCTGCCAGCCGTAGTCGTCCTGCCCGTGGCGCGGCCAGGCGCCGGGCTCGGGGCGGTGGTACTCGGACGGATAGGCCGGGCGGACGGTCGGGAGCTGGTCCGGGCGCGGCGGCGGGTGCTCGGTGCGCGGCTCGGTGCCCGGGAGCTGCTCGGCGCCGCGGTGGCGGCCGTAGCCCTCGTACGGCCCGGAGGGCAGCTCCGGCTCCTCGTAGCGCTGCTTGGGGCCCTGCGGGGCGGGCGCGGCGGAGGCCGGCGGTTCGCCCGCCGAGTCGTCCACGGTGATCGCGATGCGGATGGGGCGGCCGCACTCACGGCTCAGGGTCTCGCTGACGATCGGCGCGAGACGGCCCTCCAGTACGCCCTTCGCGAATTCGTTCGGTACGGCGAGCAGAGCGGTGTCCGCGACCAGCGCGAGCGGCTGGCAGCGGCGGATCCAGTGCTCGTCCTTCGTCTCCACACCCTGTCCGCGGCCCTCGCCGAGGAGCTGCTCCAGTACTCGTGGCCACACTGCGGCAAGATCGGCAGGTACGTCAGCCACAGGGCACGCTCTCTCACAGGTCCCACGAACGTGTGGTCCGGGGACGGGTCGGGATGGGAATCCGGGTGGGTGGTCGGGGCGGTCCCCCTCGGGCAGGGACAAGGGAACGCATTCGGAGTCCAGTCACGGTAGTCAGCGCGGCGGGTACGGTTCAAGTTGTTGTCCCCAGCCTGTGGACAGTGTCTCTCGGTGACCCCCGGTTTGACCGAATGGCGCAGCCGCGCGTACCGTAACCAGGTCGAGTTGTCGATGGCTGCTGCCGCCTGCCTCCGATGGGCACAGGTCACTTCAGGTGATCGGGAAGCGGTGCACTCGGGCGTGACGCGAGCTACTCGTGGGCGCACGGTGACAGCCAGGACGGCACCCCGCCACTACCGATTTCTTCTGGAGCCCCCGAGTGAGCAAGCGCACCTTCCAGCCGAACAACCGTCGTCGCGCGAAGACCCACGGCTTCCGGCTGCGTATGCGCACCCGTGCCGGCCGCGCGATCCTCGCGTCCCGCCGTAGCAAGGGTCGCGCCCGCCTGTCCGCCTGATCCCGATCAGGTCATGACGTCGTGCTGCCCACCGAGAACCGGCTGAGGCGGCGCGAGGACTTCGCGACCGCGGTACGACGGGGTCGTCGGGCCGGACGCCCGACTCTCGTCGTCCACCTTCGTAGCGGTGCCACGGACCCGCACGCGCCTGGGGAGAGCGCTCCCCCGACGCGTGCGGGTTTCGTCGTGAGCAAGGCCGTGGGTGGCGCGGTCGTGCGCAACACAGTGAAGCGCAGACTGCGCCATCTGATGCGTGACCGAGTCGCCCTGTTTCCCCCCGGTAGCCTGGTAGTCGTACGAGCGCTGCCCGGAGCGGGCGACGCAGACCATGCACAGCTGGCCCGAGACCTGGATGCCGCCCTGGAGCGGCTGCTGGGAGGGGGCACGCGATGAAGTACCCGCTACTGGCCCTGATCAAGCTGTACCAGTGGACGATCAGTCCGCTGCTGGGGCCGGTGTGCAAGTACTACCCGTCGTGCTCCCACTACGGCTACACGGCCATCGACCGGCACGGTGCAGTCAAGGGAACGGCACTCACCGCTTGGCGCATCCTCCGGTGCAATCCGTGGTCGCTCGGCGGTGTGGACCATGTTCCGCCGCGTAAGCGCCCGCGGTGGCACGAAATACTGCGCAACGCGTGGCGCGCACGCAGGGGCGGGCCCTCCGCCGCCGAACCGGCCATCGAGGCGAAGCTTGTTCCCGAGTCTCCTTCGAGCCCGGCCGCAGAGACCTCGTCCCATGCCCAAGGAGCATGATTAGTGGACACGATTGCCAGCCTCTTCAGCTTCATCACAACACCCGTTTCCTGGGTCATCGTCCAGTTCCACACGGTGTACGGCGCCATCTTCGGCCCTGACACCGGATGGGCCTGGGGCCTGTCCATCGTGTCCCTGGTGATCCTGATCCGCATCTGCCTGATCCCGCTCTTCGTGAAGCAGATCAAGGCGACCCGTGCGATGCAGACGCTCCAGCCGGAGATGAAGAAGATCCAGGAGCGCTACAAGAACGACCGGCAGCGCCAGTCGGAAGAGATGATGAAGCTGTACAAGGAGTCGGGTACCAACCCGCTCTCCTCGTGCCTTCCCATCCTGGCGCAGTCCCCGTTCTTCTTCGCCCTCTACCACGTGCTCAACGGCATCGCGTCGAACAAGACCATCGGCGTGATCGACCAGGGGCTGCTGGAGAGCGCGCAGAAGGCGCACATCTTCGGGGCCCCGCTGGCCTCCAAGTTCTTCAGCAGCGAGAGCCAGGTCGCCGCGCTGCACGCCTCGCTGACCGACGTCCGCGTCGTGACGGCGATCATGATCGTGCTGATGTCGGCGTCGCAGTTCTACACGCAGCGCCAGCTGATGACGAAGAACGTCGACACCACGGTGAAGACGCCGTTCATGCAGCAGCAGAAGATGCTGATGTACGTCTTCCCGGTCATGTTCGCCGTCTTCGGTGTGAACTTCCCCGTCGGTGTCCTCGTCTACTGGCTGACCACCAACGTGTGGACCATGGGCCAGCAGATGTACGTCATCCACAACAACCCGACCCCGGGTTCCAAGGCCCAGGCCGCCTACCTGGAGCGCCTGACCAAGCACGTCACGCAGCACGGCAAGGTCCGCCGGCGCAGCGAGAAGGTCATCATCAAGGCGATCGTCGCCAAGGGCCGCGACCGCAACGAGTTCGAGCGCAAGTTCATCAACGCGCTGAACAAGGCCGGCCTCGCCGCCCAGGCCGACGGCACGGTCACGCAGAGCGCGGCCCAGGCCGCCGCACAGACCGAGGAGGGCGCGGTCGCCGGCACCGCCACGGCCACCGCCGTCCGGCGCCAGCAGCCCAAGCGTCAGTCCAAGGCCCAGCGGCAGTCCGGCGCGGCCAAGCAGGCGGAGGACTCCCTGTCGCTGGAGAAGTCCGAGCCGCAGGACGCCAAGCCAGCCGCTGCCAAGCAGCCCCAGAAGCCCGGCTCCGGCACCCGTAGCAAGGCCCAGTCCGGCCAGCGCAAGGGTGGACCGCAGCGGCCCAAGTCCCCGTCCAAGAAGTAAGAAGGAGCCCATCCCGTGACGGAAGGCACCACCTCCGCCGCTTCCGAGGGTGCAGACACCCTCACCCGCCTGGAGCAGGAGGGTGAGATCGCGGCGGACTACCTGGAGGGTCTGCTGGACATCGCCGACCTCGACGGCGACATCGACATGGACGTCGAGGCCGACCGCGCCGCCGTGTCGATCATCAGCGACACCGGCAGCCGCGACCTGCAGAAGCTGGTCGGACGGGACGGCGAGGTGCTGGAGGCGCTGCAGGAGCTGACGCGCCTGGCGGTGCACCGGGAGACCGGCGACCGCAGCCGGCTGATGCTGGACATCGCGGGGTACCGGGCCAAGAAGCGGTCCGAGCTGTCCGAGCTGGGCGCCAAGGCCGCCGCCGAGGTGAAGAGCACCGGCGAGCCCGTGAAGCTCAAGCCGATGACCCCGTTCGAGCGCAAGGTCGTGCACGACGCGGTCAAGGCCGCGGGACTGCGCAGCGAGTCCGAGGGCGAGGAGCCGCAGCGCTTCGTCGTCGTGCTGCCCGCCTGATCGGTCCCTTCGTTTCACCGGCCCCGTCTGTTGAGCAGGCGGGGCCGAACTTTGTCAGCCTGGTAGTTCTGGTGGCCGGTGCGCGAAGCGCCGGCGCTGTACGGAAGGACGGTCCCCGTGACGGAGGCAGCGGAGCTTCCCCCCGCGCCCGAGCAGGCGCGGGAAGTGTTTGGTGATCGCTTCGCCGATGCGGTCCGCTATGCGGAGCTGCTCGCCGAGGCGGGCGTGCAGCGGGGCCTGATCGGCCCGCGGGAAGTGCCCCGCCTGTGGGAGCGGCACCTGCTGAACTGTGCGGTGCTCTCCGAGGCGGTCCCGGAGGGAGTGACGGTCTGCGACGTCGGCTCCGGGGCCGGGCTGCCGGGCATTCCGCTGGCCCTGGTCCGCGACGACCTGAACATCACGCTGCTGGAGCCCCTGCTGCGGCGCACCAACTTCCTGACCGAGGTCGTCGAACTGCTCGGCCTGGACCATGTCACCGTGGTGCGCGGCCGTGCCGAGGAGGTCCTGGGCAAGCTGCCGCCGGTCCATGTGGTGACCGCCCGGGCCGTGGCCCCGCTGGACCGCCTGGCCGCCTGGGGCATCCCGCTGCTGCGCCCGTACGGCGAGATGCTCGCGCTCAAGGGCGACACCGCCGAGGAGGAGCTGAAGGCCGCGGCCACCGCCCTCAGCAAGCTCGGTGCCGTGGAGACGTCCATCCTCCATGTGGGCGAGGGCGTGGTGGATCCGCTGTCCACGGTGGTGCGGGTCGAGGTCGGGGAGAGCCCGGGAGGTGTGCGCTTCGCCGCGAAGCGCGCCAAGGCGGCCCGTACCGGTCGCGCCCGGCGACGTCGGTGAGACGAGGGACGAGCATCACTGATCCGTCCTGACGACGAGACGTACTCCACACAAGCTGCCAAACCTACGCAAGCCGGAGTGTCGCGAAGGTCCGGTCGCGGTGGCTGTGCATCGTGTTTCACGTGAAACGTCGCTCACTGCTGCACGGCATCATCAGTCGTGGCCGCGCTGCGGCCGAACCCCGCGACCGTAAGCCTCTCGGTGCACTCCGAGAGGACCCCGTTTCCCCGGACGCTCCGTCCCTCTCCGGGGGCACGGAGTTGTCCACAGAGGTGGATTTCTCCACAGAACACCAGGCCTCACTGGTTCACGACCCCGAAGACATGGGAGGCTCTGTTCATTGCGAGCCTGAAGTCGAGGAGAGTGAATCCTTGCGGTCCGACGCCAACATCGCGGGACCGATGACCGATCCGGTCCCCGGTCCCCGTACCGAGTCGATGGGGGCGGATGTTTCACGTGAAACACCGTCCCCGATGGACGACACTCCCATCGGTCGTGCGGCCCAACTGGCGGTGGAGGCTCTCGGCCGCGCCGGCGAAGGTCTGCCACGACCGGAGCAGACCCGAGTCATCGTGGTCGCCAACCAGAAGGGCGGTGTCGGCAAGACGACGACGACCGTCAACCTTGCCGCTTCGCTGGCTCTGCATGGTGGCCGTGTTCTGGTGATCGACCTCGACCCGCAGGGCAACGCGTCTACGGCCCTGGGGATCGACCATCACGCCGAAGTTCCCTCCATCTACGACGTGTTGGTGGAGAGCAAGCCTCTCGCCGAGGTCGTCCAGCCCGTCCCCGACGTCGAAGGCCTCTTCTGTGCCCCGGCCACCATCGACCTCGCCGGTGCGGAGATCGAGCTGGTGTCCCTGGTGGCCCGGGAGAGCCGGCTGCAGCGAGCCATCCAGGCATACGAACAGCCGTTGGACTACATCCTCATCGACTGCCCGCCCTCGCTCGGCCTGCTGACGGTCAACGCGCTCGTCGCGGGCGCGGAGGTCCTCATCCCGATCCAGTGCGAGTACTACGCGCTGGAAGGCCTCGGCCAACTCCTGCGCAACGTCGACCTGGTGCGGGGGCACCTCAACCCCGCCCTTCATGTGTCGACCATCCTGCTCACCATGTACGACGGCCGGACGCGTCTTGCTTCCCAGGTCGCGGAAGAGGTGCGCAACCACTTCGGTGACGAGGTGCTGCGGACGAGCATTCCTCGCTCCGTCCGTATCTCCGAGGCGCCGAGTTACGGGCAGACGGTGCTGACTTACGATCCAGGATCGAGCGGCGCCCTCTCGTACCTTGAGGCCGCCCGAGAAATCGCGCTGAAGGGCATCGGCGTCAGCTACGACGCGAGCCAGGCCCACATCGGCGCCCAGAAAGACCCGAGCATGGTGGAGGGGATCCAGTGAGCGAGCGACGGAGGGGTCTGGGCCGTGGTCTCGGCGCATTGATCCCCGCGGCCCCGACCGAGAAGGCCCCGGCCCCGGCGGCGATGGGAGGGGGAGCATCCGCCTCCCCCGCAGCCGTCCCGGTGCTGACGACCGATCGCGGAGTGGCCGCGGCGAAGGTGGCCACGCTGCCGCCGGCTGCACAGGAAGCCGAGGCGGCGACGGCGAGCCCGGGCGCCGAGGTGCCTGCGCCTCCGATGGGAGCCCACTTCGCCGAGATCCCCCTCGACGCCATCACGCCGAACCCGCGCCAGCCGCGTGAGATCTTCGACGAGGACGCGCTCCAGGAACTGGTCACCTCCATCAAGGAGGTCGGCCTTCTGCAGCCCGTCGTCGTGCGGCAGCTGAGCCTCGGCCGCTATGAGCTGATCATGGGCGAGCGCCGCTGGCGGGCCTGCCGCGAGGCCGGCCTGGAGGCCATCCCGGCCATCGTCCGGGCCACGGACGACGAGAAGCTCCTCCTGGACGCGCTGCTGGAGAACCTGCACCGCGCGCAGCTGAACCCGATCGAAGAGGCGGCTGCCTACGACCAGCTGCTGAAGGACTTCAACTGCACGCACGACCAGCTGGCCGACCGGATCGGGCGTTCCCGCCCGCAGGTCTCCAACACCCTGCGGCTGCTGAAGCTCTCCCCGACCGTCCAGAAGCGGGTGGCCGCCGGAGTGCTCTCGGCCGGTCACGCCCGAGCGCTGCTGGCCGTCGAGGACTCGGAGGAGCAGGACCGGCTGGCGCACCGGATCGTGGCCGAGGGGCTGTCCGTGCGGTCCGTGGAAGAGATCGTGACTCTGATGGGCTCGCGACCGCAGAAGGCCTCACGCGCCCGGGGGCCTCGTGCCGGCTCCGTTCCCTCGCCGGCGCTGAACGAGCTGGCCACGCGGCTCTCTGACCGCTTCGAGACGCGGGTGAAGGTCGAGCTGGGCCAGAAGAAGGGCAAGATCACCGTCGAGTTCGCCTCCGCGGACGACCTCGAGAGGATCCTCAGCACGCTCGCCCCGGGCGAGAAGCTGGCACTCCAGAAGAGCCTCCACGAGAGCGACGGCGAGGAGACGCACGACTGATCCTCGGGCAGTGCCGCCCGGTGGTGCAGGGAGCGGGCCGTGTTCCGGTGTGTACCGGAACACGGCCCGCTCTTTGCTGTGAGGCGGTATCGAGTGGATCGCATCGTGGATACGATGCGATCAGGTATGGCACATCCACCGGACAGCATCTGCATCTGTGAGTGGGAGACGGGAGCCATGCGATCGATGAGCCGCACCGGACTGGTGAGCGCGGGTCTGAGCCTGGGAGTGGTCGGCGGATTCGTCAGCAGCCTGCTCAGGCGACGGAGTGCTCTGACAGCCGCTCGCGATGCGGCGGGTGAAGGAAGCGAGGATCAGCCTTCATGGGGCGTCGGCTCGTGCCGCTTACGCTGGACAACCTTCAGGACGTTCCCCATCGTTGCCGCTCGTGCGTCTTCTGGGAGCTCGACCCTGTCAGCGGTGAGGCGGCAGTGAAGGCGGGCACGGCCGCACTGGAGAAGGAAGCCTGGATCTCCGCCGTCCTGCTGGACTGGGGGTCGTGCGGCCGGGTGGTGTACGTCGATGACGTACCGGCGGGATTCGTCCTCTACGCTCCGCCGGCCTATGTCCCACGCTCGACGGCCTTCCCCACCAGCCCGGTGTCGCCGGACGCCGTCCAGCTGATGACGGCCTTCGTCATGCCCGGCTATCAGGGGCAGGGACTGGGCCGGGTACTGGTACAGGCGGTCGCCAAGGATCTGCTGCGCCGGGGCTTCAAGGCGATCGAGGCGTTCGGGGACGCCCGCTGGAAGGAGCCCGCCTGCCTGCTGCCCGCCGACCATCTCCTGGCCGTGGGCTTCAAAACGGTCCGCCAGCACCCCACGCATCCCCGGCTGCGGCTGGAACTGCGGTCGACGCTCTCCTGGAAGGAAGACGTGGAGATGGCACTCGACCGGCTCCTGGGAGCGGTCCAGAAGGAGCCGGCGCTCCGGCCGCTGTAGTTCCTGGGCAGCGACCATGGCAGGTGGCCGTTCAATGGGAATGGGCCAACCCGAGGGGGTTGGCCCATTCGTGTTTCACGTGAAACGTCACTGGGTGATGAACTCTTCGAGGTCGCGGAGGAGCGCGGCCTTGGGCTTGGCGCCGACGATGGTCTTGGCAACCTCGCCGCCCTGGTAGATGTTCAGGGTGGGGATGGACATGACGCCGTACTTGGCGGCAGTACCCGGGTTCTCGTCGATGTTGAGCTTGACGATCTCGATCTTGTCGCCGTGCTCGGCAGCGATCGCCTCCAGGGACGGAGCGATCTGGCGGCACGGGCCGCACCACTCCGCCCAGAAGTCCACCAGGACAGGCTTGTCGTTCTTGAGGACTTCCTGATCGAAGGAGTCGTCGGTCACAATCTTCAGGTTGCCGGCCACGGTGGGCTCCTTACCTTGGTCGTGCGGTGGGGCGGGGGGGGAGAGGAAGGTCAGACTGCGGTCTTCTCGGGTTCCGCCTGCTCCTCGTCGGCGAGGGCGGCGAGGTAACGCTCGGCGTCCAGAGCCGCGGAACAACCGGTGCCGGCCGCGGTGATCGCCTGACGGTAGGTGTGGTCGACCACGTCACCGGCGGCGAAGACACCGGCAACGTTGGTGCGGGTGGACGGGGAGGCGACCTTCAGGTAGCCCTCCTCGTCGAGGTCCAGCTGGCCCTTGAACAGCTCGGTGCGCGGGTCGTGGCCGATGGCGATGAACAGGCCCGTCACGGGCAGCTCGGACAGCTCGCCGGTCTTGACGTTGCGCAGCTTCAGGCCGGAGAGCTTCTGGTCGCCCTGGATCTCGGCAACCTCGCTGTCCCAGACGAACTTGATCTTCGGATCGCCGAAGGCACGCTCCTGCATCGCCTTGGAGGCGCGCAGGGTGTCCCTGCGGTGGACGACCGTCACGGACTTGGCGAACCGCGAGAGGAAGGTGGCCTCCTCCATCGCGGTGTCGCCACCGCCGATCACGGCGATGTCATGCTCCTTGAAGAAGAACCCGTCACAGGTGGCGCACCAGGAGACACCACGGCCGGAGAGCGCGTCCTCGTTCGGCAGGCCCAGCTTGCGGTGCTGGGAGCCGGTGGTGACGATGACGGCCTTCGCCCGGTGCACCGTGCCCGCGGTGTCGGTGACGGTCTTGATCTCACCGGTCAGATCGACGGAGACGATGTCGTCCGGAACCAGCTCGGCACCGAAGCGCTCGGCCTGGGCGCGCATGTTGTCCATGAGGTCGGGGCCCATGATGCCGTCGCGGAAGCCCGGGAAGTTCTCCACCTCGGTGGTGTTCATCAGGGCACCACCCGCGGTGACGGCGCCTTCGAACACCAAGGGCTTCAGCGACGCACGGGCGGTGTACAGCGCCGCCGTGTAGCCTGCGGGCCCGGAGCCGATGATGATCACGTTACGGACGTCGCTCACGGCTTGATTCCTCGTCTCTGGTCTGCGTCAGTCGACCGGTGCTAGTCCCTTTCGGGACTCTCACCCCACCCAACGGATCCTACGGGGCGCGCATTCCCGGTGTGTCCGGGCACACGCATGCCCTTGAGCGGCCGAAGGAGTGTTCCAGCGGACTCAGGGCCGTCCGACGGACTGCTTCAGCAGCACCGTGCCGGTCGAAGCCGTCTGCTGGTGTACGCAGGCCGCGTCGATCACGTACGCGGTGACCCGCTTGCTGTCCTGGCCGTCGGCCACGACGACGAGGTAGGCGGCCCTCCCCGCATAGGTTCCCGTCTTGGCGCCCAGGACGTCGGCGCTCTGGCGGAGCGCCTGCCGGACACAGTCGGGGACCGGAACCGCGGTCTGGATAAAGGTGTTCGGGCCCTCGGTCGAGCCGGGCGTGCCCGACCCGTCGTCGGAGTTCAGCCGGGGCTTCCCGCTGCCCCGCTGCAAGCCCTTCTGGGTGGTGAGGAGAGTCTTCACCTGGTGCTGCACGCTGTCGCCGGAGAACGTCTCGGCGGACGCGGTCGGGGTCCCGTGGGCCGTCGTGTGGTCGCCGTTGTCGCCGAGCGTCGTCAGGACCAGGCTTCCGGCACCCAGGACCGCGGCCGTGAGAACGGCACCCAGGACGAGCCGGCCGCGGCGCCGCCCTCGCTTGTCCTTGCGCCCCGGCCCGGTCGCCGCACGCGGACGCCCCGCGGGGCGGTCGGCGGGATGATCCGCGGGGTGATCGGCAGAGGTCGGTGTTTCACGTGAAACATGACCCGCGGTGCCCTCACCGCCGGTGGTCAGCGGTGCCTCGGCGGCCAGGGCGGCGTCGATACGGGCGGCCACCTCGTCCGGCATCCGCTCGGGCGCCGGCACGGAGACCAGCAGACTCCGGATCTCCTCCAGGGAGGCGTACACGTCCGCGCATGCCTCGCACGCCTCCAGATGGCGCCGTACGTCCGTGCTGCGGTCCGGCGGAAGCAGGCCTTCGGTGAGGTCGGAGATCTCCGCGACGTCCGGGTGCCCGGCCGTGTCTGTCGTGGAAGTCACGCTCGCCCACCTCCGCCCTTCGCTACGGCTGAATCACTCGGTCCCGCGTTCCCGGGACGCCCGCCCGGGGACCCCGTTGCCGGTGGGACGGATGACCCCGGCTCCCGGTTCCGTCCCGGGCCGGCTTCTTTCCCGCTCCCGGCACCGCCCCGTCCTCGGTCTGGGCTGCCTTCGGGCCGTAGGTGCGTGAGCAGCGGGAGCAGCCTGGCCCTGCCCCGGGCGCAGCGGCTCTTCACCGTTCCCGTCGGCACGTCGAGGATCCGCGCGGCCTCCGCCACGGGGTAGCCCTGCATGTCCACCAGGACCAGGGCAGCCCGCTGCTCCGGTGGCAGGGTGCCGAGCGCTTCGAGGAGCTGGCGGTGCACGTCCTTCCGCTCGGCCGGCGCCGAGGCGGACTCGACTGGCTCCAGCAGCTGCTCCAGCCGTTCGGTGTCGTCGACCGGGGCCGTCTTGCGCGAGGCCGTCTTGCGCGCCCGGTCCAGGCAGGCGTTCACCGTGATCCGGTGCAGCCACGTGGTGACGGCCGACTGGCCCCGGAAGGTGTGGGCGGCCCGGTAGGCCGACACCAGGGCGTCCTGCACCGCGTCAGCGGCCTCCTCGCGGTCCCCCAGGGTCCGCAGGGCGACCGCCCAGAGCCGGTCCCGATGCCGCCGCACGATCTCGCCGAAGGCCTCGGGGTCGCCTTCCACGTGGCGGGCGAGCAGGTCGCGGTCGCCCACTCCGTCGTATCCGGCGCCCTCCGCCATCTGCCCCCTCCGGTCCGGGCGGGCGTCAGCCCGTGAACTTCACTTCGCCGATGGCCTGCTTGAAACCGGCACTGGCGTACAGAGTGGAGTCGTACCCCGAGGTCGGAACGGCCGTCAGCCAGACCAGAACGTACTGCGTCTTGACCGGCTTGGTGACCTTCACCGTGGCGGTGGTCCCCGTGGTCGTGGCACTGCCGATCTTCGTCATGGAGTCCAGCGACGCCGGCGTCAGCGAGTCGGCAGCGTACAGCTCTACCGTCGTGTGGTCACCGCCGTAGCGCAGGTCGAGGGTGGCCGTGGTGACCTTCTTGGCCGAACCGAGGTCGTACACGATGCCGACGCCCGGCTTGTACGGCGCGAACGTCGGACCCTCGTTGTAGCTCTTGGTCTTCCAGTACGTCGACGTGTCGCCGTCGTAGGTCTTGGGTTCGGCACCGGAGTTCTGGGGGTCGCCCTTGGCGACGAACTCCTGGCCGTTCTGGATCTTGATCGGGACCGGCTTCGGCTTGACGGCGTTCTTGTCGCCGCCGTCCGTCGTCTGGGTCTTGTGGGTGTCGTCCGACTTCTCACTCCGGTCCATCAGTGCGTCCGCCAGCTGCCAGCTGCCGAGGCCCAGGGCGGCGATGAGCAGGGCCGACACCGCCCACTTCAGAGCCTTGCCGGTACGGCTCTGGAGCGGGGGCGGCGGGGCCGCGATCGGCTGGGTGGCACCGGGGTGCGACGCCGGGCGGCCGTAGGTCCCCTGCTGGTAGGTCGTGCGCTGGTACTCCGGCGGGGCCGTGAACGCCGGCTCGGGCGGGCGGATGCGCGGCATCTCGCCGATCGCCTTCACCAGCTCCTCGGGCGTGGTGCACGGCGCCTCGTGCCGGGACGCCGTGGCCCCGTCGTTGACGAGGGCGCGCATGGCCAGCTCGGACAGGCCGCGATGCACGCCGGCCCGCACCTGGTCGGGGGCGATGAGACCGATGTCCTTGGGGAGGCCGGACAGGCCGTAGGCGTCGCTCTCGTAGGGCCAGCGCTGGGTCAGCGCCGCGTACAGCAGGGCGCCGATCGCCTCGGTGTCGGTGCGCTGCGGGGTGTCGGAGCCGATGCCGCGCAGCGCCGCGTTCACCGCCAGCCCCCGGATGCGCCACTGGCCGGTGGAGGCGCGCAGTACGGCGTTCGGGTTCAGCCGCAGATGGGCGAGGCCCTCACGGTGCGCGGCCGCCATGGCCGAGGCGACCTGACTGACCATCTGGTAGGCGTCGTGCGGCTCCAGCGGGCCGCCGGTGAGGAGCGTGGACAGCTCGGTGGCGTCGGGCAGCCACTCGTGGACGACGTAGACGAGGTCGTTCTCCTCGACCGCGTCGAGGACCTGGACGAAGCGTGGATCTCCGAGCAGGGCGGAGGAACGGGCGGCGGCGAGGACGGAACGGGCCCGGGCGTGGTCCGCGGGCAGTACATGGATGCCGACGGCACGACGGAGTTTCTCGTCGACCGCACGCCAACTGCTGAATCCGTCCAGACGGGTGACGCACTCCTCCAGCCGGTAGCGTCTGGCGAGCTTGTGACCGCTGTGCAGCTCCGGAGGCGATGCCTTACGCCCGGGACCTTCGGTTCCGCCGCTCCCCTGCGCCTCGTCGCTGTCCGTGTCCCGCTCCGGGTTCATGGCCACCCCGTCGGCCGTGGACTGGTCCGCCTTGGCGGTCAGCGGCTGCTCACCGCTGTTGTCTGCCACGTCGACGGCAGCCGTGCTCCGTTCCGCCACCGTCGTCCCTGCCTCCCCATCCGTTGCACGCTGTCCGACGCCGAAACCAATTGTGCCCACAGTCCGCCGCTATGCACGACACGCGGCGGCGGACGATGGTTGTGCGGCTACCCCCACCTCACCGACCCAGGCGCCCGCGCACCATGCCGACGAGCGAGTTGAGTTCCTCGATACGCATCCGGCGCGCGGCGACGAAGAAGACGCCGAACAGGACGGCACCGCCGACGAGGAGCGCGGCGAACGAGCCGACGACGCCGTGGCCGAGAGTGTGCCCGATGCCGTAGCAGGCCGCGCCGCTCAGCAGGACCGCCGGCACCGAGGCGATCCCCAGCCGCGCGTACGTCCGCAGCACCCGGGCCCCGTCCAGGTCCCCGCCCAGCCGCTTGCGCAGCCGGCGCCAGGCGACGCCCACACCGATGGCGTAGGCGAGGCCGTAGGCGGCGGCCATACCGGCGACCGCCCAGCGGGCGGGCAGCAGGAAGTAGCACAGTGCCGAAGCGCTGGCGTTGACCGCGGCCACGATGACCGTGTTGTAGAAGGGGGTGCGGGTGTCCTCGTAGGCGTAGAAGGCGCGCAGGACGACGTACTGCACGGAGTACGGGATCAGGCCGAGGGCGAAGGCCATCAGCATGTAGCCCATGTTGACGGCCGCGCCCGTGCCGGCCGAGCCGAAGATCAGCGTGCACATCGGGATGCCGAGCGAGACGAACCCGAAGGCGATGGGCACGATGGCGACCGCCGTGGTGCGCAGGCCCTGGGAGATGTCGTCGCGGACGGCGCCCGCGTCGTCCTCGGCGGCCGAGCGCGAGATGCGCGGCAGCAGGGCGGCCATGAGGGACACGGTGATGATGGCCTGAGGCAGGCCCCAGATCAGCTGGGCGTTGGCGTAGGCGGCGAAGCCGGTGCCCTTGACGCCGGAGTCCTTGCCGGCGGCGGTGGACAGCTGGGTGACGACCATGGCGCCCGCCTGGTTGGCGAGGACGAACAGGACCGTCCACTTGGCGAGCATCGCGGCCTTGCCCAGGCCGTGGCCCCGCCAGTCGAAGCGCAGCCGGATCCGGAAGCCTGTCTCGCGCAGGTAGGGGATCATCGCCAGGGCCTGGACGACCAGGCCGAGCAGCACACCGACGCCGAGCAGCCGCTGGCCCTCCGGCGGGATGGTGGTGACGCCCATGTGGGAGTTGGCGGCAGTGCCGTAGACCCAGATGAACATCCCGAGCGTCACGATGATGACGATGTTGTTCAGGACCGGGGTCCACATCATCGCGCCGAACTTCCCGCGCGCGTTGAGGATCTGACCCATCACCACGTGGATGCCCATGAAGAAGATCGAGGGCAGGAAGTAGCGGGTGAAGGTGACCGCGACCTCGTTCGCCGCCGGGTCGTTGGCCACCGGGTTGGCGAGCAGCCGCACCAGCAGGGGCGCGGCGAACATCGCGAGCCCGGTCAGTGCGGCCAGGGCCACCATCACGAGGGTCAGCAGCCGGTTGGCGAAGGCCTCGCCGCCGTCCTCGTCCTCCTTCATGGAGCGCACCAGCTGCGGCACGAACACGGAGTTCAGGCCGCCGCCGACGGTGAGGATGTAGATCATCGTCGGCAGCTGGTAGGCCACCTGGAAGGAGTCGGCGAGGAAGCCGAGGCCCAGTGCGGCGGCGATCAGCGCGGAGCGGATGAAGCCGGTGAGGCGGGACACCATCGTGCCCGCCGCCATGACCGCGCTGGACTTCAGCAGCCCGGCGGCCCGTCCGCCCTTCCTGGCGGGAGCGGCCGTGGCCGTGGAGGTCTCCGCCGCGACGGCCGCGGCCGGACCGGCGGGATCCGGAGCGACGGCCGGTGCGGGCACCGAGGACGGCGCCGGATATCCGGCGCCGGCATAGGGGTGGCCCTGCTGCGGGCTCTGCGCGTGCGGCGGGTACTGGCCGGGGCCGAGTCCGGCGCCCGGCGCGGCGGCCGGTCCCGGGACGGCCGGAGGGTCCATGGGCGCGTGCCCACCGCCCTGCTGCTGGTCCTTGAAGAGATGCGCGAAGGCGTCCGGCTCGTGGTACTCCTCACCGGAGTGCGTGACCAGGTCGTCCACGCCGACGAACTGGGTCGTGCGCGGATCTTCGCCGTAGGGCAGGTACTGGGTGGCGCCGGCCGGCTCCGGCGCCGGAGTCTGGGCCCACACGTTCGGGTCGGGGGCGTGGGGCGACTGGGCGGGCGGGGCGTACAGCGGCTGCTGCTGGTCGTACGGGTCCGCGGGCGGTGGCGGGTGCGCGGCGCGGTCGTAGAGCGCCTCGGCGACCGGGTCCTGGGCGGCGAGGTCGTGCGCCCGGTAGGGGTCCTGCTCGTAGGCGTCCTGGAGATACATGTCCGCCGCGTGCTGCGGCGGCACCTGGCCGGGCTCGGGCGGCGGCTCGGGGTAGCCCGAGCCGGCCGCGCCCTGACCGCGGTCACCGTCGTACGGCGCGTTCATGCTTACCCCACCTCATCGTCCCGGGCCCACCGGCCATGACATCGCTCAACGGTCCACTCTCTCACCCGTCCCGGACGGGTCGGTGTTTTCCGGTGCGGTGTCCGGCGCAGGGTCACTCGGCTGCTCCGGGTCCTCTGCCCCGGAGGCGGAGCCGGACTCCTCCGTGTGACGGTCTCCGGGTGCCCCGGGGTTCCCGGGCTGGTCCGCGTGTTCTCCCGCCGTGCCGGGGCCGTCCTCGTCGGCCTGCCGGGCGGCGGCACGCTTGCGCTGGGTGTACATCCGGAAACCGGCCAGTACGAGGAGCAGGACGCCGCCGCCGATGACCAGCATCACGGTGGGCGTGACCTCGGTGACCTTCACATCGAAGCTCACGGCGTCGCCGTAGGGCCGGCCGTCCTGGGTGTACAGCTGGGCGAGAACCGTCACCCGGCCGTTGGCGTTGGCCGACGTGGTGAACTTCACCGACTGGCTGTGCCCGCCGGAGATCTCCACGGGCTGCTCGTCGTAGGCCTTGCCGCCGATCTTCAGGCGGGTCGGCATGGTCGAGGTGAGGCGCAGCACCAGGTGGCCGACGGGCTGGACGAGGTTGTTCTGGACGGTCACCGGGATGGTGGCGCTGCGGCCCGAGAGCTTGGTCTCCGACTTGTCGATCAGCTTGACCTGCTCGGCCAGGTCGTCGACCCAGGCCTCCACGCCGTCGCGGTAGCTCTCCGCCTCGTCGCTCCAGCCGCGCCAGGACGTGGACATCTCGCGGTTTATGGCCATACCGAACGGTGTGACCACGCGGGACTGGTTGGAGAGGACCACCCGGAACCTGTCGAGCTTGTCCTGGGTGCGGGCGATCTGCTCGAAGGCCGTCCTCGGCAGCTCCTGGCGGCGCAGCGAGGAGGGGTAGGCGGAACTCGACGGAATGCGCGTGGTGGCGCTCGGGTCGGGCTTGTCCTTGGCCGCGGCGGTGAGGTTCTGGGGCTGGGACCAGGTGCCGCCCTGGAGCGCCTTCACCGCTGCCGCCATCGCCTGGGCCTGGCTCGCCGTGGGCATGCGCTGCGGAGCGACGACGATGCTGCGCTGCTTGTCCGTCTGCGTGTTCAGTTCCAGGCTCTGGGCCAGGAACTGCTGGACGGCGAGGGTGGCCGAGCCCGCCTTGGTCAGGTCGTCGTCGAACGCCGTGGACAGCCGCGCGTCGGCGACCACCGCCGTGGTGCCGCCACCGACAGGCCGGGCGGCGGACGGCGTGTACGGCAGTCCGGCGGTCTCCTGGAGGCTGTCGCTGCGGGCGATCACCCGGTCGGCGCCGGCGGAGGTCGCGACCTTCATGATCGACGGGTCCACCGCGCCGTCCACCGGCCAGGCGAAGTCGGTGCTCGCTGTGACATGGAGCACTGTCTTGACGGTGGTCGCGGCGACGTCCGTGGCGTCCTTGAGGTGGCTGAGCGAGCCGGTGACGCTGGTGCCGCGGTGCGCCAGGGAGGCCAGGTCCGGATCGCCGAACGGCAGCGCGACGACCTCCTTGCCGGCCACCGCCTTCTGCAGGGCGGCCAGCCACTGCTTGGCGACCGCCTGGTGCTCCCGTGAGCCGGGCGTGCTGGTGCCGTCGGGACCCTGGAGCCGGTAGTTGCCGGCGGCCATGGCGTCGACCGAGGCCAGCAGGTCCGGGTCGATCACCCAGGCGACGTCCAGGTCCTTGCCCAGCTCCACCATCCGGGCCAGCCGGCCGCCGGGGGCCAGCTCCTTGGCCAGGTCGTCGTCGAGGAACTCCGGCGTCTGCAGCTCGCCCGCGCCCGTCTTGGCGGTCATGTGGACCGTGGAGATCAGCGGCCACAGGAACGTCGTCCTGGTCTTGGTGTCGGCGTCCGACGGCTGCCACGGCAGGAACGTCCGCTGGATGCCGAGCACCTGGTCCCAGGGCTGGGCGGAGGTCTGGCCGGAGAGGGCGACCCCGAACTCGTAGACCCCGTCCTCGCCGAGGTCGAGCTTGTCCACGGGGACGGAGATGCTGAAGTGCTCGGCGACGCCCGGGGCGAGCTTGGCGAAGTTCTCCTCGTACTTGTCGCCGACGTCGGTGCCGGTGCTGCCCTGCGTCTCATCGGGGTGCCGGGCGACGGAGTCGATGGCCGAGCGGGTGGTCAGCGGGGGGCCCACCCGCAGTCCCACATGGGCGTGGGTGACGGTCTGCTTGCCGTTGTTGGTCACCGTGCCGGACACGGTCAGCGTGTCGCCGTCCGTGGGGGCACTGGGGCTGAGCGAGTCCAGGGAGACGGACACCGTGTCGGAGGAGGCGGCCTGCGCGGGCGCGGCCGCGGGCAGCTGGAGCAGACCGGCCAGCAGTGGTGCCCCGGAGAGCAGTGCTCCGGCGCGCCGCAGCCACCGGCGGGCAGGTGAGGCACTGGTCCCCTGGAAGTCAGCCGCCTCGGCCACGCGCTCGCCCGTCCCTCGTCGTCGTCAGTGGTCGTCGGAATGTGCGTCCACGCATGGTAACGATGCCCGCTGAACTGAAGTGCCGCGGTCTGCTCCGCAAGATCGAAGAACAGCCGCGGCACGTCCTCTATATCCAGTATCGAGGGGAGAGCGACCGAACGCCGCAAGAGCAGTGCTTGCGGCAGGTATGCCGGGAGCTGTCCGCACGCCGTAATGGGGCGCCCCGGGTCGCGCGGGGCACGTACCCTCTTCTGTTGTGCCGAACCCGAACGAAGACACTCCCTCCGCCCTGAGTCAGGCGCAGCACCGCGCGGTCACCGAGCTGCTGCGGGTGGCCCCTGTCGCCGACGATCTCGCCCGCCGATTCCAGCAGGCCGGCTTCTCGCTCGCCCTCGTCGGCGGATCGGTCCGCGACGCGCTGCTCGGCCGGCTCGGCAACGACCTGGACTTCACCACCGACGCCCGCCCCGAGGACGTACTGAAGATCGTCCGGCCATGGGCGGACGCCGTCTGGGAGGTGGGAATCGCCTTCGGCACGGTCGGCGCGCACAAGGATGGCTACCAGATCGAGATCACCACCTACCGGTCGGAGGCGTACGACCGCACCTCCCGCAAGCCGGAGGTGTCCTACGGCGACTCCATCGAGGAGGACCTGGTCCGTCGTGACTTCACGGTCAACGCGATGGCCGTGGCACTGCCGGAGAAGGAGTTCATCGACCCGCACGGCGGTCTGGAGGACCTCGCGGCGCGCGTGCTGCGCACGCCGGGCACGCCCGAGGAGTCGTTCTCGGACGATCCCCTGCGCATGATGCGGGCCGCCCGGTTCGCCGCCCAGCTGGACTTCACGGTCGCCCCCGAGGTCGTCACCGCCATGACGGAGATGGCCGGGCGCATCGAGATCGTCTCGGCCGAGCGGGTCCGGGACGAGCTGAACAAGCTCATCCTGTCCGCGCAGCCGCGCAAGGGTCTGACGCTGCTCGTCGACACGGGACTCGCCGGGCATGTGCTGCCCGAGCTGCCGGCCCTGCGTCTGGAGAGTGACGAGCACCACCGGCACAAGGACGTCTACGAGCACACGCTGATCGTCCTGGAGCAGGCGATCGAGCTGGAGCAGGACGGCCCGGACCTCACCCTCCGCCTGGCCGCGCTGTTGCACGACATCGGCAAGCCGCGCACCCGCCGGTTCGAGAAGGACGGCCGGGTGTCCTTCCACCACCACGAGGTGGTCGGCGCCAAGATGACCAAGAAGCGCATGATCGCGCTGAAGTACTCCAACGAGCTGGTGAAGGACGTCTCACGACTGGTCGAACTCCATCTGCGCTTCCATGGCTACGGCACCGGGGAGTGGACGGATTCGGCGGTCCGCCGGTACGTGCGTGACGCGGGCCCGCTGCTGGACCGCCTGCACAAGCTGACCCGCTCCGACTGCACCACGCGGAACAAGCGGAAGGCGGCGGCACTGTCCCGGGCCTACGACGGCCTGGAGGAGCGCATCGCTCAGCTGCAGGAGCAGGAGGAGCTGGACGCGATCCGTCCCGATCTGGACGGCAACCAGATCATGGAGATTCTCGGCATCGGTCCGGGCCCGGCCGTCGGCAAGGCGTACAAGCACATGCTGGAGCTGCGCCTGGAGAACGGTCCGATGGACCGTGACACCGCGGTCACGGCTCTCAAGGAGTGGTGGGCCGCACAGGGCTGAGTGAACGCCGGGCGATGTTTCACGTGAAACACCGGCCGGGACGGCGGCACCGAGGGGCGATGTTTCACGTGAAACATCGCCCCTCGCCCTGTCCTACCGTTGCTGGACGTCCTGCCGGCGCTGGGAGCGTGCCATTCCCGCGGGGATCACGCCGTAGATGACGGCGACGAGAACCACGAGCACCGTCGAGCGGCCGTCCGGCGGGAGCATCAGCGCTGCCACTCCGGCCGCGCCGACGAAAGCGACATTGAAGAGCACGTCGTACACGGAGAAGATCCGGCCGCGGAAGCCGTCCTCCACGCAGGCCTGGACGATCGTGTCTGTGGCGATCTTGGCGCCCTGGGTGATCAAGCCCAGAACGAACGCCGCGACCATGAGTGGGCCGGTGGCGAACGGAAGACCCAGGGCTGGTTCCAGCACCAGGGCCGTCCCGGAGCACACCGCGATCCAGCGTCCGGGGCCGAGCCTGCCCACCGCCCAGGGCGTCACCACCGCCGCCGCGAAGAATCCCGCGCCGGACAGCGCCAGAGCCACTCCGAGCAGTCGCAGCCCTTCCTCGGGCGTGTCGGCGAGGGCGTAGCGGCAGAGCATGAGCAGCAGGACGAGGAGCGCGCCGTAGCAGAAGCGCATCAGCGTCATCGCGGCCAGGGCGGAGGCCGCCTCCCTGCGCTGCGGCGCCGCCAGGTGCCGGACGGCGGCGAGCAGTTCGCGTGCCGTCTCGGCGAGCACCGTGGCCAGGCGGGGGTGGGCCGGGTGCCGGTCGGGGCCGAGGACGCCGGGCGCCAGACTCAGGGACGCGAGGCTCGCACACCCGTACAGGAAGGCACCCGACAGGACCACGGCCGCATCGGAGCCCGAGGCCACGATCCGTACACCGAAGGCCA
The DNA here is from genome assembly GCF_017526105.1 of Streptomyces cyanogenus. Lineage (NCBI taxonomy): Bacteria > Bacillati > Actinomycetota > Actinomycetes > Kitasatosporales > Streptomycetaceae > Streptomyces > Streptomyces cyanogenus. The sequence goes on along the minus strand of NZ_CP071839.1, from coordinate 4,445,195 downwards.
GGCCCCCGCCAGCGGTCGCGGCGAGAGTGCCGGCGGTCGGGGAGAGCGAGTTGGCCAGCACCAGGCGCTCGGTGTCGACGACCCGGGGCAGGGCGGCCGACAGCCCGGCGAGGACGAAGCGGTTGACGGCGGTGACGCACAGCGCGGAGGCGTAGAAGAGCCAGTCGGGGGCGTGGCCGATCATCAGGACGGCGGTGGCCGCGGCCAGCAGGGCGCGCAGCAGATTGCCGTACACGAAGACCTGCCGGCGGCGCCAGCGGTCCAGCAGGACCCCGGCGAAGGGCCCGACCAGCGAGTAGGGGAGCAGCAGGACGGCCATCGCCGAGGCGATCGCGGTGGCCGAGGTCTGCTTCTCCGGGGAGAAGACGACGTACGCGGCGAGTGCGACCTGGTAGACGCCGTCGGCCCCCTGGGACAGCAGGCGGACGGACAGCAGGCGCCGGAAGTTCCGCAGGCGCAGCAGGACGCGCAGGTCACGGACGACGGGCATGGATCACACCCTCACACATGCGGAAGGTCCCCGGGTCGCGGAACCCGGGGACCTTCACAGCCCTGGCAGGAGCGTTCTCGTGCGAGCGGCGCCGAGCGGCTTAGCGCTCGACCTCACCGCGGATGAACTTCTCGACGTTCTCGCGGGCCTCGTCGTCGAAGTACTGGACCGGCGGGGACTTCATGAAGTACGAGGACGCGGAGAGGATCGGGCCGCCGATGCCGCGGTCCTTGGCGATCTTCGCGGCACGCAGGGCGTCGATGATGACACCCGCGGAGTTCGGGGAGTCCCAGACCTCGAGCTTGTACTCCAGGTTCAGCGGGACGTCACCGAAGGCGCGGCCCTCAAGGCGGACGTAGGCCCACTTGCGGTCGTCCAGCCAGGCCACGTAGTCGGACGGGCCGATGTGGACGTTCTTCTCGCCGAGGTCCCGGTCGGGGATCTGGGAGGTCACGGCCTGCGTCTTGGAGATCTTCTTGGACTCCAGGCGCTCGCGCTCGAGCATGTTCTTGAAGTCCATGTTGCCGCCGACGTTCAGCTGCATCGTGCGGTCCAGGATGACACCGCGGTCCTCGAACAGCTTCGCCATGACGCGGTGCGTGATGGTGGCGCCGACCTGGGACTTGATGTCGTCACCGACGATCGGAACACCGGCCTCGGTGAACTTGTCCGCCCACTCCTTGGTGCCGGCGATGAAGACCGGGAGGGCGTTGACGAAGGCGACCTTGGCGTCGATGGCGCACTGGGCGTAGAACTTCGCCGCGTCCTCGGAACCGACGGGCAGGTAGCAGACCAGGACGTCGACCTGCTTGTCCTTGAGGACCTGGACGACGTCGACCGGCTCCTCGGCGGACTCCTCGATGGTGGCGCGGTAGTACTTGCCGAGGCCGTCGAGGGTGTGGCCGCGCTGGACGGTGACACCGGTGCTGGGCACGTCGCAGATCTTGATGGTGTTGTTCTCGGAGGCGCCGATGGCGTCGGCGAGGTCGAGACCGACCTTCTTGGCGTCGACGTCGAACGCGGCGACGAACTCGACGTCGCGCACGTGGTAGTCACCGAACTGCACGTGCATCAGGCCGGGGACCTTGGACGCCGGGTCGGCGTCCTTGTAGTACTCGACTCCCTGCACCAGCGACGCGGCGCAGTTGCCCACGCCGACGATGGCTACGCGAACCGAACCCATTCCGGTTGCTCCCTGTGTGTACGAGTGAGGCCCTGACTGGGTCTCACGTGGCGGTGTCGTCGGGCGTATCCGTCCGGGGGGTGTCCCCGGTACGGGGCAGGCCGCCCGTCGATCCATTGGTGGTGTCCTGCTGAGCGGACCCCCCGGACGCGGAACCCTTCAGATCCCGCCCGGCCCGCTCGCTCTCGATGAGCTCGTTCAGCCAGCGCACTTCGCGCTCCACGGACTCCATCCCGTGGCGCTGGAGCTCAAGTGTGTAGTCGTCGAGGCGCTCCCGGGTGCGCGCCAGGGAGGCGCGCATCTTCTCCAGGCGCTCCTCCAGGCGACTGCGCCGGCCCTCCAGGACGCGCATGCGCACATCGCGCGAGGTCTGCCCGAAGAAGGCGAACCGTGCGGCGAAGTGTTCGTCCTCGTACGCGTCGGGGCCGGTCTGCGAGAGCAGCTCCTCGAAGTGCTCCTTGCCTTCCGCGGTCAGCCGATAAACGATCTTGGCGCGGCGTCCGGCGAGGGGAGCGGCGAGGGCGTCGTCGTGGGTGTTTCCGGGCTCCTCGACCAGCCAGCCGTTGGCGACCAGCGTCTTGAGGCAGGGGTACAGCGTTCCGTAGCTGAACGCACGGAACACACCGAGTGACGTGTTGAGTCGTTTGCGCAGCTCGTAGCCGTGCATCGGGGACTCCCGGAGCAGGCCGAGCACGGCGAACTCGAGGATGCCGGAGCGCCGGCTCATCGTCGCCTCCTCCCGGTCCCGCAGGTCGGTCCCGCTGGTCTCGCAGTGCCTGTCAGCGACTTTATCTCGCGCTGATGTATCGACTCGATACATCACGACGATAGAACGGCCTACCGCAGGCGACAAGGGGGACGATGGTGAACGGGATCACATCACCGATTCGCAGGAGGCAACTTGCCTGTTTTGGGGTGAACTTCCCGGATCGGCAGGTTTTGAGGATGCGTAGTCTGTGCGGCATGCACACCACCGGGAACCGCGTGATGCCTGGGGAGCGTCGTCGCCCCCGGTGCAGTACGGGTGAATGCAGTACCGACCACATCCGTACTTCGGGGGGACCGGAAACCAGCCGCCGTTCCAGGCGCGCACGGGTGCGCCTGCCCGAGGAGTAATCGTTCGATGAGCGAGCACCGTCGCAAACCGCCGCAGCCGCAGGGAGGCGGACGTGCCGCGGCCCGACGCGGCCCGTCCGGCTCGTCCTCCGGCCGCCGTGCGGCACCGCGAGGCGCCACCGGGTCTCCTGCCGACTCCTATGGGTCCCCTTCCTACGGGTCGGAGGCCACTGGTCCGGGAGACGAGGAGCGTCCCTACGGGAGCCGTGCCGAGGCCCGCCGTGCAGCACAGAAGGGCGGCCGACGCAGAGCCGCCGACAACACGGCCCCCGGAGGCCGGCGCGGCGGCCCGGGCGGGCCGACCGGCCCCGGACGCGGCCGGGGCCGCGCGACGACGGCACCCGGCAAGAAGCGGTTCATCGACTACCCCAGGGCCTACAAGGACGGCTGGCGACGCTGGGTACCGTCCTGGAAGCTGGTCAGCGGGCTGTTCATCGGCCTCGTCGGCAGCCTGGTGGTGATGGTCGGCGTCGGTTACGCGATGGTGTCCATCCCGAACGAGAACGACGCGGCCAAGTCGCAGAACAACGTCTACTACTGGGCCGACGGCACCCAGATGGTGGCCACGGGCACCGGCATCAACCGGCAGAACGTGACCATCGACAAGATCCCCGAGGCCATGCAGTGGGCTGTGATCTCGGCGGAGAACAAGAGCTTCTACCAGGACTCGGGTGTCGACCCGATGGGTATCGCCCGAGCCCTGGCCAACATGGCCCGAGGCGGCCAGACGCAGGGTGGCTCGACGATCACGCAGCAGTTCGTGAAGAACACCTACCTGAGCCAGGACCAGACGCTCACCCGCAAGTTCAAGGAGATGTTCATCTCCATCAAGGTGGGCACGAAGCTCGACAAGAAGCAGATCCTGCAGGGCTATCTGAACACCTCGTACTACGGTCGCGGCGCCTACGGCATCCAGGCGGCGGCCCAGACGTACTACGGCGTGGACGCGGTCGATCTCAAGCCGAGCCAGTGCGCCTTCCTGGCGGCGTTGCTGAAGGGCCCGACGTACTACGACCCGGCCGGCAACGCCGACCTCGACCCGTCGGCGGACGCGAAGAGCAACCAGAAGCGCTCCCAGGAGCGCTGGTCCTGGATTCTCGGCGAGATGCACAAGGACAAGCACCTCAGCGACGCCGACTACCAGAAAGCCATCAAGGCGTATCCCAAGCCCCAGGGCCGCAAGGCGACCAAGGGCATGACCGGCCAGATCAGCTACCTGGCCGACACGGCGAAGAAGTACGTCCTCGCCCACTCCGACATCACGGAGGCGCAGTTCGACAAGGGCGGCTACCAGATCTACACGACCTTCCAGAAGGACAAGGTCAACGAGCTGTCCAAGGCCGTCAAGAACGTCCAGAAGGAGCGTCTCGACCCGAAGCACCGGGACCGGGACAAGTACGTCCAGTTCGGTGCGGCCTCGGTGAAGCCCGCGAACGGAGCGATCGTGGCGCTGTACGGCGGCGACGGCTACGAGAACGGGCACTTCACCAACAACGCGGACACCTCCGGTGTCCCCGTGGGTTCGACCTGGAAGCCGTTCGTGCTCGCTGCCGCCATGCAGTACGGCACGTACAAGTCCGAGGGGGAGGGCGTTTCCCCGCTGAGCAAGTACAACGGCAACGACCATCTCAAGGTCTACAAGCCGGATGGTTCGTACTACCTCAACAAGGACAACACGCCCTTCTACCAGAACAACGAGGGCCCCAAGCCCTGGGGTTACATCACCCTCCGCAAGGCGATGGAGCAGTCCGTCAACACGCCGTTCGTCCAACTCGGTGTCGATGTGGGGATGACGCACGTCCGGGACGTGGCCAAGGCGGCCGGCATTCTCGACCAGAGCATGTCGCAGAACCTCAACCCGTCCTTCGCCATCGGTACGTCGACGCCCAGCGCGATCCGCATGGCCGACGCCTATGCGACGTTCGCCGCCTCGGGCAAGCAGGTCGACCCGTACTCCGTGACCGCCGTAAAGATCAACGGCGTGGACGCGCCCAGCTTCGTCAAGCCGAAGCCCGCCCCTGAGCAGGCGCTGGACGCGAACATCGCCAACAACGTCACGGATGTCCTGGAAAACGTCATCCAGAACGGTACGGGTCAGAAGGCCAGGGCCCTCGGCCGTACGGCTGCGGGCAAGACCGGTACCACCGACGAGAACAAGTCGGCCTGGTTCGTCGGCTACACCCGGCAGCTGTCGACCTCGGTCACGATGTTCCGCGAGAACCCCAAGGACCACAAGCTGCTGTCCATGAACGGCACGGCGGGTGTGGACTCCATCCACGGTGGTGACATCCCGACGCTGGTGTGGACCGAGTACATGAAGGCCGCGCTCAAGGGCAGCAACGACCTGGGCTTCCCGCCCGCCACCGAGATCGGCAAGATTCAGGACGAGGCAGGCGCCCCTTCCCCGACCCCCAGCGTCACCATCACGCCGAGCCAGACGCCGAGCGACACCCCGAGCCCGACGCCCAGCAAGACGACCACCTCGCCGTCTCCCTCACCGAGCCAGTCCTGCCAGTTCGGCGGCTGGGACCCGAACTGCAACGGGAACGGGAACGGCAACGGCAATGGCACCGGAGGCACGGACACGGGCGGCGTCGACGGAGGCGGAGGTACGTCACCGTCGCCGACAGTCACCGACACCTCCGGGACCGGCAGCACCCGAGGAAACGGCAACGGAGGCTTCTTCGGAGGCCAGACGGGCTAGCCCGGTGATCTGACCGGTTGGCGGCCATATCGCCCGCCGAGGGTGTTTCACGTGAAACATGGGCCGCCGCACCTACCAGGTGCGGCGGCCCTCGGCGTTTTCCCAGGCGCGTACGGCAGGATGTGCCCCATGCCCAGTGCAGAGATGACGCCCGCGCGCAGGCCCGAGCCCGAGCCCGAGCGGCCCGCCGAGGCAGAAGCGGTGCAGCCGACCAGGGAGGACGAGGTCGCCGCCGCCGGCAGTGAGCTGATCGGCGGCCCCCTGGGGCGGTACGCCCTGCTCGGAACCTCCTGGTGGACCCCCGTACGGGTCGTCGCGCTCGTGGCGATCGGCATGTTCGCCCTCGGGCTGGTCCAGAAGGCACCCTGCTATCACAGCGCCTGGTTCTTCGGCGCGAGCAGCCAGTACACGCATGCTTGTTACTCGGACATCCCGCACCTGTACCAGGGCCGCGGATTCGCCGACCACCTCGTGCCGTACTTCGACAAGCTCCCCGGCGACATGGACTACCTCGAATACCCGGTGCTGACCGGCGTGTTCATGGAGGTGGCCTCCTGGCTGACGCCGCACAGCGGCAGCATCCAGCACCAGGAGCAGTGGTACTGGTTCGTCAACGCCGGGATGCTGATGGTGTGCGCCGCCGTCATCGCCGTCTGCGTGGCCCGCACCCATCGTCGACGCCCCTGGGACGGCCTGCTGGTCGCCCTGGCGCCGGCCTTCGCGCTGACCGCGACCATCAACTGGGACCTGCTGGCGGTGGCGCTGACGGCCGCCGCGATGCTGATGTGGGCGCGAGGCCGGGCCGTCGCCTTCGGTGTCCTCCTGGGGCTCGCCACGGCCGCCAAGCTGTACCCGGTCGTGCTGCTCGGGCCCCTGCTGGTCCTGTGCTGGCGGGCCGGCAAGTGGCGGGAGTACTTCAAGGCCGTGGCCGGCGCGGTGGTCGCCTGGCTCGTGGTCAACCTGCCCGTGATGCTCGCGCACGACGCGACGGGCTTCCACATCCGCGAGGGCTGGGCCAAGTTCTACACCTTCAGCCAGGAGCGCGGTGTCGACTTCGGCTCCTTCTGGCTGATCTGGGCGCAGAACTCCAGCCACCCGCCCACCACGAACTTCGTCAACAACGCGGCCATCGTGCTGGTGGTGCTGTGCTTCCTCGGCATCGTCGCGCTGACGTTCACCGCCCCGCGCCGGCCGCGCTTCGCCCAGCTGGCCTTCCTGATGGTGGCCGCCTTCATCCTCACGAACAAGGTCTACTCCCCGCAGTACGTCCTGTGGCTGGTGCCGCTGGCGGTTCTCGCCCGGCCCAAGTGGCGGGACTTCCTGATCTGGCAGGCGTGCGAGGTGGCGTACTTCCTGGGCATCTGGATGTACCTCGCCTACACGACCAGCGGAGAAGCCCACAAGGGCCTGCCGACGCAGGGCTACCACTGGACGATCGTGGTGCACCTGGTGGGCACGCTGTACCTGTGCGTCGTCGTCGTACGGGACATCCTCATGCCGGAGCGGGACGTGGTGCGCCGGTCCGGCGACGACGATCCCTCGGGCGGGGTGCTCGACGGCGCGGAGGACGCGTTCGTGCTCGGTGCGGCGGCCCATCCGCCGCGGCACGCCGCGTACTTCGAGCAGCCTCAGGTGGACTGGGGCCGGCCCGAAGAACTCCCCCACGAGGAACGTTCGCTCTGAGCGAACGCACGCAAGACCGCCTCGGCGTGCGGCACGGCCGGCCGGCCGTCGCACCGCAGCCGGTGCATGCAGAAGGCCGTACCCGGGCCGGGCGCTCCGGATACGGCCTTCTCGGTGTTCTGGCGGCTCAGCGGTCCACGAGGCGGTCGAACTGGGTCGTGGTGTGCCGCAGATGGGCCACCAGCTCGTCGCCGACCTTGGGTTCGGGGGCGTCCGAGGGCACGAACAGGATCGACACCTGCATGTGCGGCGGCTCGGCGAACCAGCGCTGCTTGCCGCCCCAGACGAACGGGGAAAGGTTCCGGTTGACCGTGGCCAGCCCGGCGCGTGCGACGCCCTTGGCGCGCGGCATGACGCCGTGCAGGGCCTTCGGGGCCTCCAGGCCCACCCCGTGCGACGTCCCGCCCGCCACGACCACCAGGAAGCCGTCCGAGGCCGCCTTCTGCTGCCGGTAGCCGAACCGGTCGCCCTTCGCCACGCGCGTGACGTCCAGGACGGCACCGCGGTACTCCGTGGCGTCGTGGTCCCCCAGCCACAGCCGCGTGCCGATGCGCGCGCGGAACCGGGTCTGCGGGAACTGCTGCTGGAGCCGGGCCAGATCGTCCGCCTTGAGGTGGCTGACGAACATCGTGTGCAGCGGCAGCCGTGCCGCGCGCAGCCGGTCCATCCAGCCGATGACCTCCTCGACGGCGTCCGAGCCGTCGGTGCGGTCCAGCGGCAGGTGGATGGCGAAGCCCTCCAGCCGGACGTTCTCTATGGCCTGGTGCAGCTGCGGCAGGTCCTGCTCGCTGATGCCGTGCCGCTTCATCGAGGACATCACCTCGATCACCACACGGGCGCCCACGAGGCCGTACACGCCGTCGATGGACGATACCGAGCGGACGACCCGGTCGGGCAGCGGGACCGGCTCCTCGCCGCGCCGGTAGGGCGTCAGGACCAGCAGGTCACCGCTGAAGAAGTCCTTGATGCGTGCGGCCTCGTAGGTGGTGCCGACGGCGAGCAGGTCGGCACCGAGCCGCGTGGCCTCCTCCGACAGCCGTTCGTGCCCGAAGCCGTAGCCGTTGCCCTTGCAGACCGGGACGAGTCCCGGGAACTGCTCCTGCACGTGCTTGTGGTGCGCCCGCCAGCGCGCGGTGTCGACGTAGAGCGTGAGCGCCATGGCCGGACCCGGAACCTTTCTCGTGGCTGCGGTGGATCAGAGGTGTGTGAACTGTGAGGGCTATGGAATCAAACGCCCGCGTGGCTCAGCGGCGTGACATGTAGATGTCGAGCGCCTTGTGGAGCAGCTTGTTCAGCGGGAAGTCCCACTCGCCGAGGTACTCGGCGGCTTGGCCGCCGGTGCCGACCTTGAACTGGATCAGGCCGAAGAGGTGGTCGGTCTCGTCCAGCGAGTCGGAGATACCGCGCAGGTCGTAGACGGTGGCGCCGAGCGCGTAGGCGTCGCGCAGCATCCGCCACTGCATCGCGTTCGACGGGCGGACCTCGCGGCCGATGTTGTCGGAGGCGCCGTACGAGTACCAGACGTGCCCGCCGACGATCAGCATCGTCGCCGCGGACAGGTTCACGCCGTTGTGGCGGGCGAAGTACAGCCGCATGCGGTTGGGGTCCTCGGTGTTGAGGGCCGTCCACATGCGCTGGAAGTACGACAGCGGGCGGGGCCGGAAGTGGTCACGGACGGCCGTGATCTCGTACAGCCGCTGCCACTCGGGCAGGTCCTGGTAGCCGCCCTGGACGACCTCGACGCCGGCCTTCTCGGCCTTCTTGATGTTGCGGCGCCACAGCTGGTTGAAGTTCTTGTGGACCTCTTCCAGGGAACGGTTCGCCAGCGGGACCTGGTAGACGTAGCGGGGCTGCACGTCGCCGAAGCCGGCACCGCCGTCCTCGCCCTGCTGCCAGCCCATGCGGCGCAGCTTGTCGGCCACCTCGAAGGCGCGCGGCTCGATGAAGTCGGCCTCCAGGTCGCGCAGCCGCTTGATGTCCGGGTCCTGGATGCCCCTCTTGATGGTGTCCGCGTTCCAGCGGCGGATGATCACCGGCGGGCCCATCTTCACGGAGAAGGCACCCTGCTGCTTCAGGTGCGCCAGCATCGGCTGGATCCAGTCGTCCAGGTTCGGCGCGTACCAGTTGATGACCGGGCCCTCGGGGAGGTAGGCGAGGTAGCGCTTGATCTTGGGCAGCTGGCGGTAGAGGACCAGGCCCACGCCGACCAGCTGGCCGCTCCTGTCGAACCAGCCGAGGTTCTCCGAGCGCCACTCCGCCTTCACATCTGCCCATGCCGGGACCTGCATGTGGCTCGCCGCCGGCAGGCTCTGGATAAAGGCCAGATGCTGCTCGCGACTGATGGTCCTCAGGGTCAGGCTCATTCGGGGCGCTCCTCGGGCTGGTGTGTCCCCATGGGTACAGGGGCTCCGGCTCTCGCGCCGAAGCCTACTGCGCCTTGCGAGCGCCCCGACTGGGCGTAGGGGCCTCAACCGCGGTGAAGTCAGCCGATGAGGCCCCCGAAGAGGCCGCCGTGGGCCATGCCGATCAGGAAACCGATCCCCGCGGCACCGAGCCCCAGGATCAGGAAGAACCGCTGGCGCGTGGTCACCGAGATCCACTGTCCGTAGACGCCCGTGGCCAGTGCCACCAGGCCCGTCCACGAGGTCAGCAGGTGGAGGCTGTGGAAGAAGGACGTGATGAAGGACAGCAGGCCCAGGGCGAACGTCACCGCCATCAGGGCGTCCTGCAGCGGATGGGGCTTGCCGTCCGTGGCGAAGAGGGATCCGGCGGTGTTGGGCTGCAATGCCTGTGCCATGGGCACCTCCTGCGGAAGGCGGCGCATGGTAGCGCCGCACACACCCGATGTGTACAGATTGTCGGCCCCCGGGACCGGATTTCAACCGGAAGCGGGTGTGCGGGTAGTCTGTACCGTCTGCACTGGTGTCTGCCCCGACCCGACCGGGTCACACTGCCCGGCTCCCCTGAGGGAGTCCGATTGTCAGTGGCGGCCGATACCGTTGCGTACGCATCACAACCCTCCTGCCACGGAACGACCGTGGCCGCTGAGTCCAAAGGAGGTGGGTTCCACATGCGTCACTACGAGGTGATGGTCATCCTCGACCCCGATCTCGAGGAGCGCGCTGTCTCCCCGCTGATCGAGAACTTCCTGTCCGTCGTCCGTGACGGCGGCGGCAAGGTTGAGAAGGTCGACACCTGGGGCCGTCGTCGTCTCGCCTACGAGATCAAGAAGAAGCCCGAGGGCATCTACTCGGTCATCGACCTGCAGGCCGAGCCTGCGGTCGTCAAGGAGCTCGACCGCCAGATGAACCTGAACGAGTCGGTCCTCCGGACCAAGGTCCTCCGCCCCGAGACCCACTGAGCTTCCCCGCTCAGCTGATCTCGGGATTCGAGTAGCAGCAACAAGCAGCCAGAGCAGCAAACCCGCCGAGAGGTTCCCCCATGGCAGGCGAGACCGTCATCACGGTCATCGGCAATCTTGTCGACGACCCCGAGCTGCGCTTCACCCCGTCCGGTGCGGCGGTCGCGAAGTTCCGCGTCGCGTCCACTCCCCGCACCTTCGACCGCCAGACGAACGAGTGGAAGGACGGCGAGAGCCTGTTCCTGACCTGCTCCGTCTGGCGCCAGGCGGCGGAGAACGTCGCCGAGTCGCTCCAGCGAGGCATGCGCGTCATCGTGCAGGGCCGGCTGAAGCAGCGGTCCTACGAGGACCGCGAGGGCGTCAAGCGCACGGTCTACGAGCTGGACGTCGAGGAAGTCGGCCCCAGCCTGCGCAACGCCACGGCCAAGGTCACCAAGACCGCCGGTGGCGCTCGCGGTGGCCAGGGCGGTTACGGCGGCGGTGGCGGCCAGGGTGGCGGCGGCTGGGGCGGAAGCCCCGGTGGCGGCCAGCAGGGCGGCGGCGCTCCGGCCGACGACCCGTGGGCGACCGGCGCTCCCGCCGGTGGCAACCAGGGTGGCGGCGGCTGGGGCGGAGGCTCCGGCGGCGGTGGCGGCTACTCGGACGAACCCCCCTTCTAAGCCTTCGGATCAGGCCTCCGGGCTGGTCCGGGTCGAAGGCGGGTCGTACCCCAACTTCTTGATCACACAGGAGACACACCATGGCGAAGCCGCCTGTGCGCAAGCCGAAGAAGAAGGTCTGCGCTTTCTGCAAGGACAAGGTCACGTACGTGGACTACAAGGACACGAACATGCTGCGGAAGTTCATTTCCGACCGCGGCAAGATCCGTGCCCGCCGCGTGACCGGCAACTGCACGCAGCACCAGCGTGACGTCGCCACGGCCGTCAAGAACAGCCGTGAGATGGCGCTGCTGCCCTACACGTCCACCGCGCGCTAAGGGAAGGGTGACCGACTAATGAAGATCATCCTCACCCACGAGGTCTCCGGCCTCGGTGCCGCGGGCGACGTCGTCGACGTCAAGGACGGTTACGCTCGCAACTACCTGATCCCGCGGAAGTTCGCTATCCGCTGGACCAAGGGTGGCGAGAAGGACGTCGAGCAGATCCGTCGTGCTCGCAAGATCCACGAGATCCAGACCATCGAGCAGGCCAACCAGGTCAAGGCCCAGCTCGAGGGCGTGAAGGTCCGTCTGGCCGTCCGCTCCGGCGACTCCGGCCGTCTCTTCGGTTCCGTCACCCCGGCCGACATCGCGTCCGCGATCAAGGCTTCCGGTGGCCCCGAGGTCGACAAGCGCCGCATCGAGCTGGCCGCTCCGATCAAGACCCTGGGCGCCCACGAGACGTCCGTGCGTCTGCACCCCGAGGTTGCCGCCAAGGTCAACATCGAGGTCGTCGCGGCCTGATCGCCGCGTGATCGCTGTGCTCGCTTGAGCCGGTGACAGGGGCCGCACCCTTCAGGGGTGCGGCCCCTTCCCATGACCCCGGCGGCATGTTTCACGTGAAACGGTCAGCGGGTCGCACCCGTCACGATCCAGTGCCCCGAGCCGGCCCGCCCCCAGAGGGTCAGCATGCGGATCGCCATCATCAGCGTCATCGCTGCCCACAGCGCGGTGAGCCCGCCGCCCAGGACGGGGACGAGCAGGGCCACCGGAGCGAACACCGCCAGGGTGGCGACCATGGCCCAGGCAAGATAGGGACCGTCCCCCGCGCCCATCAGGACGCCGTCCAGGACGAACACGACCCCGCAGACGGGCTGCGAGAGCGCCACGAGCAGCAGGGCCGGGAGCGCGGTGTCCTTCACTCCGGAGTCGCTGGTGAACAGCGGCAGGAAGACCGGCCGTGCGGCCACCACGAGCAGACCCAGTACGGCACCGGTCGCGATGCCCCACTGGATCATGCGCCGGCAAGCCTGTCGTGCCCCCTGGGCATCGTCCGCGCCGAGATAGCGGCCGATGATGGCCTGCCCCGCGATGGCTATCGCGTCGAGTGCGAAGGACAGCAGGCTCCACAAGGACAGGACGATCTGGTGGGCGGCGATGTCGGCGTCACCGAGGCGTGCCGCGACCGCTGTGGCGATCATGAGGATCGCCCGCAGGCAGAGCGTGCGCACCAGGAGGGGAACACCGGCATGCGCCGAGGCCCGGATACCGGTGGCATCGGGCCGGAGGGAGGCACCGTGCCGACGGGCTCCGCGGACGACGACGGTCAGATAGACGACCGCCATGCCGCACTGGGCGATGACCGTGCCCCAGGCCGAACCGGCGATGCCGAGCCCGGCACCGTAGACCAGCCCGGCGTTGAGCGCGGCATTGGCGACGAAACCGGCGACGGCGACGTAGAGCGGGGTCCTAGTGTCCTGCAGGCCACGCAGTACTCCGGTCGCGGCCAGGACGATGAGCATGGCGGGGATGCCCAGGGCGGAGACGCGCAGATACGTGGTGGCGTAGGGGGCCGCGGTGGTGGAGGCGCCGAAGAGATCTACGATGCCGGGGGCCAAGGGCAGGACGACGGCGATGACGGCGAGGCCGAGCAGTAGCGCCAGCCAGATGCCGTCCATGCCCTGGCGGATGGCCGCCGGGAGATCACCGGCGCCGACACGGCGGGCGACGGCGGCCGTGGTGGCGTACGCGAGGAAGACGAAGACACTCACGGAGGTGGTCAGCAGCGCCGAGGCGACACCGAGACCGGCGAGCTGAGCGGTCCCGAGATGGCCGACGATCGCACTGTCCGCCATGACGAAGAGAGGCTCGGCGACCAGGGCGCCGAAGGCCGGGACGGCCAGCGCGACGATTTCTCGGTCGTGCTGCCGCCGGGTGGTCTTCGGGATCTCTGGAGCCTGTGTCATGAGCATCAATGTAATCGTCCACAGGTAAGAGATGCAATCGGCTACTGATCCTTACCAGTCATCTCGGCGCGTGTCCTTTCGGGTGCCATTCCAAGCGATCTTGGCCCGACTGGGGAAGTTTTTTCTCTGCACAGCCGGTGGATCGTAAAGGAGCAGGTCAGAGGCTTGTTGACGGCTGGACCGAGGGCTTGTTCACAGGGCTTTCCACCGGGTCGTGCACAGGTTTCGCCGAGTTCTCCACAGCATCCGGGCGGTCGTCCACATGGCCTGTGGATAACCAGATTGGCTGACGGTGCCGACGGGCCTACGGTTGTCCGGCGCCCACTCCTTCCTCCGGCCCGGCAAGCGTGCTTCTTCCGGCCGGGGAATCGTCACAAATCCGACGCGCCAGAAGCGGAGTTGGGCCTCTCAGTTGTCAGTGTCGTGCCGTACAAAAGAGGACACGGCGAGGTCCGCCGTGCGGACGGGAGGAGGTGGCTCGGTGAGCATTTCCGAGCCCTTGGACGATCCGTGGGCCGACAGCGGGCCCAGCGATCGTCTGCCGGCCTCCCGTCGGCGCGGTGACGGCGGCCGGGGTCGTGACGAGCAGCACGACCGGGGCCGGGACAACGGGGCCTGGGACGGCGGAGGGTCGTCCTTCGAGCGGGTCCCGCCGCAGGACCTGGACGCCGAGCAGTCGGTCCTGGGCGGCATGCTGCTGTCCAAGGACGCCATCGCCGACGTCGTCGAGATCCTCAAGGGCCACGACTTCTACAAGCCCGCGCACGAGACGATCTACCAGGCCATCCTGGACGTCTACGCCAAGGGCGAGCCGGCCGACCCGATCACCATCGCCGCAGAACTCACCAAGCGCGGCGAGATCAACAAGGTCGGCGGCGCCGCGTATCTGCACAGCCTCGTCCAGACCGTGCCGACGGCGGCCAACGCCGAGTACTACGCGGAGATCGTCCACGAGCGGGCCGTCCTGCGCCGCCTGGTCGAAGCCGGTACCCGCATCACGCAGATGGGATACGCGGCCGACGGAGACGTGGACGAGATCGTCAACCGCGCCCAGGCCGAGATCTACGCCGTCACCGAGCAGCGCACCAGTGAGGACTACCTCCCGCTGGGCGACATCATGGAAGGTGCGCTCGACGAGATCGAGGCGATCGGCTCGCGCAGCGGCGAGATGACCGGCGTGCCCACCGGGTTCACCGACTTCGACTCGCTGACGAACGGCCTCCACCCGGGTCAGATGATCGTCATCGCGGCTCGTCCCGCCATGGGTAAGTCGACCCTCGCCCTGGACTTCGCGCGGGCCGCCTCCATCAAGAACAACCTCCCGAGCGTCATCTTCTCGCTCGAAATGGGCCGCAACGAGATCGCGATGCGTCTGCTGTCCGCCGAGGCCCGGGTCGCGCTGCACCACATGCGGTCCGGCACGATGACGGACGAGGACTGGACGCGGCTCGCCCGCCGGATGCCCGACGTGTCGGCCGCGCCGCTCTACATCGACGACTCCCCGAACCTGTCGATGATGGAGATCCGGGCCAAGTGCCGGCGCCTCAAGCAGCGCAACGACCTGAAGCTGGTCGTCATCGACTACCTCCAGCTGATGCAGTCCGGCGGCTCCAAGCGCGCCGAGAGCCGTCAGCAGGAGGTCTCGGACATGTCCCGAAACCTCAAGCTGCTCGCGAAGGAGCTGGAGATCCCGGTCATCGCGCTCTCCCAGCTCAACCGTGGCCCCGAGCAGCGCACCGACAAGAAGCCGATGGTCTCCGACCTGCGTGAGTCCGGCTCCATCGAGCAGGACGCCGACATGGTCATCCTGCTGCACCGCGAGGACGCCTATGAGAAGGAGTCCCCGCGCGCGGGCGAGGCCGACCTGATCGTCGCCAAGCACCGAAACGGTCCGACGGCCACCATCACGGTCGCGTTCCAGGGCCACTACTCCCGTTTCGTGGACATGGCCCAGACCTGACCCGCCGGGCACGGCCGAGCTGCCCGGCATATGGATTCGACGCCTGCCTCCGTACCAGATGGACTGGGCCCATGACGACAACTCAGGAAGCGCTGCTCCCCGGCACCCGTCGTGCCCTCCTGCACCGGATCGCCGTCGCACAGACCGAAGGACGGGCTCCGTCACTGGTCGCCGCCGTCGTACGGGACGGGCAGACCGTGTGGCACGGGGCGCGGACCTCGGTGGCCGGGCACGGACCGGACGAGAACGTGCAGTACCGGATCGGGTCCATCACCAAGACCTTCACCGCCGTCCTGGTGATGCGGCTTCGTGACGAGGGCGTGCTCGATCTCGGCGATCCGCTGGAGAAGCACCTGCCGGGCACCGGCGCGGGGGAGGCGACGATCGCGGAACTGCTCGCGCACACCGCGGGGTTGGCGGCAGAATCACCCGCGCCCTGGTGGGAACGGACGCCCGGATCCCTGAGGCCCGAGCTGAGCGACGTACTCGGAGAACAGCCCCTGCTGCATCCCGTCGGCCGGCGGCACCACTACTCCAATCCCGGCTACACCGTGCTCGGTGCCCTGGTGGAGGAGCTGCGCGGCGCCGCCTGGGAGGAGGTGCTGCGCCAGGAGATCCTGGAGCCGCTCGGCCTGCACCGGACGACCGTGCAGCCGGTCTCCCCGCACGCGGGAGGCTGGGCCGTGCATCCGTGGGCCGATGCGATGCTGCCCGAGCCGCTGGAGGACCTGGGCCGGATGGCGCCGGCCGGCCAGCTCTGGTCGACCACCGGGGACCTCGCGCGGTTCGCCGCGTTTCTGGCCCGAGGGGACGACCGGGTCCTGAGTGCCGAGTCGGTACGGGAGATGCGCACCCCGGCGGCGCCCGCCGAGACCGCCGACGTGCTGGACGGGGTCACCTATGGCCTGGGCATGCAGATCCAGCGCCGTGACGGCCGGCTGCTCGTCGGGCACTCCGGTTCACTGCCCGGCTTTCTGGCGAACCTGACCATCAGCGTGGAGGACGACGTGGCGGCGGTGGTGCTTGCCAACTGCACCAGCGGGCCGCTGCTGGGTGCCGTCGGAGCCGACCTCGTCCGCATCGTCGCGGAGGCGGAGCCACGCATCCCGGAGCCCTGGCGTCCACTGCGCGAGGTCGATCCGACGGTGCTGGAGCTGGTGGGGCAGTGGTACTGGGGCACGTACGGCTACGGCCTGCGCGCGACCACCGACGGCCTTCTCGCCCTGGCACCGCTGACCGGCGGCGGCCGTCGGGCCCGTTTCCGGGCGAACGGTGACGGCACCTGGACGGGCCTGGAGGGTTATTACGCCGGTGAGCTGCTGCGGCCCGTCCGGCGCCCGGACGGGTCAGTGAGCCACCTCGATCTCGGTTCGTTCGTTTTCACCCGGCAGCCGTACGACCCCGAGGCCCCGGTGCCCGGCGGCGTGGACCCGGAGGGATGGCGGGGCATCGGCTAGTCCACGGCTGCCCAGGGGTGCGTTTCACGTGAAACACACCCCTGCCCGGCGCTCCGGGTGCGCGGCGCCTCCGGTATGTCGTGGGTGCGGTAGACCGGAGGCCCGGGGTGCGGTCAGAGGCGCAGCTTGAAGCCTTCGTGGGAGGCGGTGAAGCCCAGCCGCTCATAGAAGCGGTGAGCGTCGGTGCGCGTCTTGTCGGACGTCAGCTGCACCATCCGGCAGTCGAGCGCCCGTGCCGTGTCGATCGTCCACTCGATCAGCCGGCTGCCCAGTCCGCTGCCGCGCTCGTCGGCGTGGATCCGCACGGCCTCGATGAGTGCGCGGGTGGCCCCCTTCTGGGAGAGCCCCGGGATGATCGTGAGCTGGAGGGTCCCGATCACGCGGCCTCCGCGCACGGCGACGACGACATGCTGGTTCGGGTCGGCGGCGAGGCGCTTGAATGCCGTCTCGTAGGGCGTCAGGTCGTCGGGGGACTCGCGCTGGGCACCAAGCGGATCGTCGGCGAGCATGGCGACGATCGCCGGCAGGTCGTCGGCGGTCGCGGCCCGAATTTCAAGATCGTCCATGCGTCGCACCCTATGCGGGCACGTTCAGGGACTCCACCACTCGGACCAGCGGGGCAAGTTCAGGGTTCTGGGCGGCGTCGTCCAGGGCCTCGCGCAGCGCGGCGTCGTTGGTGGGCCGTGCCTCTTCCAGCAGTCGCAGGCCCGCAGGCGTGACGTTGGTGTAGATGCCGCGCCGGTCGGTGGGGCACAGGTAGCGCTCCAGCAGGCCGCGGTCCTCCAGCCGGGTCACCAGGCGGGTGGTGGCGCTCTGGCTGAGCACGACCGCGTCGGCGACCTGCTTCATCTGCAGATGCCCGCCCTCGCCGTCGTGCTGCCTGCTGAGCACGTCCAGCAGCGAGTACTCGCGCACGCTCAGGTCGTGCTTGGCCTGCAGTGCGCGCTCGATGTGTGCCTCGATCCTTCCGTGCAGCGCAGAAAGGGCGCACCAGCCCTGGGCGAGAGCGGTGAGCGCGGGGTCTGTCGCTGTCATGGGGTCTCCTCCGTCCCGAGGGGCTGCATCACAAGGGTAGAGCACCACCGCAATAGTCGGCGCTTGCCATTAACCCGCGTCTGCAACTATTGTGAACGAACGCAAAGCGCTCCTGCAATCGTCTGGGAAGGGTGTACCCCCCTATGCCTCTCGCGCTTCTGGCCCTCGCGATCGGGGCCTTCGGAATCGGAACGACCGAGTTCGTGATCATGGGCTTGCTGCCCGAGGTCGCGGGTGACTTCGGGGTCTCCATCCCCACGGCGGGCCTGCTCGTGACCGGCTACGCGCTCGGCGTGGTCATCGGTGCCCCGCTGATGACCGTGCTCGGCACCAAGGTCCCGCGCAAGCGGATGCTGATGCTGCTGATGGGCCTCTTCATCATCGGGAACCTGGTCTCCGCAGTGGCCCCGGCCTTCGCGGTCATGCTGATCGGACGAGTGATCGCCTCGCTCGCTCACGGTGCCTTCTTCGGCATCGGCTCCGTCGTCGCGGCCGAGCTGGTCGCGCCCGAGAAGAAGGCCGGCGCCATCGCCATGATGTTCACCGGACTGACCGTCGCCAATGTCGTCGGCGTCCCGCTGGGCACGTTCGTCGGCCAGAGCGCCGGCTGGCGTGTCACCTTCGGCATCGTCGCAGCCCTCGGCGTCATCGGTCTCGCCGGTATCGCCAAGCTCGTGCCCGAGCTGCCGCGGCCGGAGGGCGTACACCTGCGGCACGAGCTGGCCGCCTTCAAGAACGCCCAGGTCCTGCTCGCCATGGCGATGACCGTTCTCGGCTTCGGCGGTGTCTTCGCGGCCATCACCTACATCGCGCCGATGATGACCCACATCGCCGGATTCGCCGACGGCTCGGTCACCTGGCTGCTGGTCCTGTTCGGCCTCGGTATGGTCGGCGGCAACCTCATCGGCGGCAAGTTCGCCGACCGCGCCCTGATGCCGATGCTGTACGTGTCCCTGGGCGCCCTGGCCGTCGTCCTGGCCCTCTTCACGCTCACTGCCCACAACAAGATCGCCGCCGCGGTGACCATCGCCCTGATCGGCGCCCTGGGCTTCGCCACCGTGCCGCCGCTGCA
The DNA here is from genome assembly GCF_017526105.1 of Streptomyces cyanogenus. Lineage (NCBI taxonomy): Bacteria > Bacillati > Actinomycetota > Actinomycetes > Kitasatosporales > Streptomycetaceae > Streptomyces > Streptomyces cyanogenus. The sequence goes on along the minus strand of NZ_CP071839.1, from coordinate 4,426,251 downwards.
GAAGCGCGTCCTCGACCAGGCGCACGGCGCTCCGACCCTCGCCTCGGCCGTGAACATCGGCGCCTTCAACCTGGGCAACGCCCTGTCCGCCTGGCTCGGCGGCCTCGTGATCGCGGCCGGCTTCGGCTACACGTCCCCCAACTGGGTCGGCGCCGCCCTCGCCGCCGCCGCCCTGGTCCTCGCCTTCCTCTCGGCCGCCCTGGAGCGTCGCGACGGTGCGCACCGCGTCGTGGCCGCCTCCGGGACGCCGGCAGGGCAGCGGACGCCCGTCCACCACTGAGCGGGCGCCTCACCACCGGTACTGCACAGACGTCCGTGTCCGGGGCCTCCCGGTACGGAAAGCACCCACCACAGCACCACCTGAGGAGACAGCTCCATGAGCCCCACCGCCGTCACCCCGCTCACCACCGAGGACGCCGAACTTCTCGTCGCCACGGCCCGCCGGGCGGCCGAGGACGCCGGAGTCACCGTCAGCGTCACCGTCCTGGACGCCGGCGGCCACCTGCTCGCTTTCCGCCGGGACGACCGGGCCGTGCTGATCTCCGGCGAGACCAGCACCCGCAAGGCCTACACGGCCCTTCAGCTGAACGCCCCGACCGCCGATCTCGTCGACGCCGTCCAGCCCGGCGGTCTCTTCCACACGCTGCCCACGGCCCTCGACCGGCCCCTGCTGTTCATCGCGGGCGGTGTCCCGGTCCACCGAGACGGCCGGCTGATCGGTGCGATCGGTGTCGGTGGCGGTATGCCGGAGCAGGACCACGGCTTCGCCACCGCGGCCGTGCAGGCGCTCGCCTGAGCCCCAGCCCGGACCTCACGACGCCGGCCCCGCCGCTCGCAGCGGCGGGGCCGGCGTGCGTCACGGGAGGGTTCAGCCCGCGGCGACCGTGAGCGGTGCGAACCGCCGGGTCCAGTCACCCGGCAGGTCCGTGATGCCGTAGGTCATCACCGAGTTGAAGGCGACGGAGGCCAGCCCCCGCTTCTTCGCCCAGGTCAGCAGTTCTTCATGGCGCACGTCGATGTCGGTGCGCAGGGGCCGGTCCGTGTGGGCCGCCAGCGAGGTGATGAGTGCCTTGGCGGTCTCCGTGTCCCGGGCGATCAGCGGCCCGACGACATGGGTGTCCATGTTGGGCCACGCGGCCGTGTAACCGATGAGCCGGCCGTTCTCCTCGGCCACCCGCAGCTGATCGGCGAAGGCGGGCAGCCGGGTGATGAGGGGTGTCCGGTCGGTGCCGAACACTTCCTCGTCGAGGCGCAGGATCGAGGGCAGGTCCTCCGCGGTGGCGGCGCGCGTGACGACCGAGGACTTCGGCCCGCCCGGTGTGAAGCGGCCCATGAGCATCTCAGCCTGCCCCGTCACCTTGAAGCCCAGCTCCTCGTAGAGAGGCCGGCCGTACGGCGTGGCGTGCAGGGTCAGCGGGGTGGTCGCCATGGCCGACAGGACATGCCGCATCAGGCGGCGTCCGACGCCACGGCGGGCGTGGCGTTCGGCCACCAGCACCATGCCGATGGCGCCGAGATCCGGCCGCTGCCATGCGCCGTACTCCGTGACCACACATGCGGCGACGAGACCGCCCTCGGGGTCATCGATACCGAAGCCTTTCCCGGCCGAGAGGAGGAGGCCCCACTTGTGTTCCTCGCGTGGCCACCCCCGGTCTTCGGACAGGTCTGCGCACGCGGTGAGATCGCGAAGCGTCAGGCGGCGGATGGGCAGAGCGGCGAGGGAAGGAGTTGGCACGCAGGTCAGGCTGTCCGACCGGCACCCCCGCCGTCCACCCGTTTCGGTACAGACACAGGTGCTTTTGGCCATCTCCTGGCCAGGTGGACAACCCCTGGACAGCTGTGGGTGTTTCACGTGAAACATCGGCAGCCGACTAGCCTCGGGGCCATGGCGAGACTTCATCTCTTCGATCTCGACGGCACGTTGCTCCACGGCACCACCGCACCGGTGGAGATTTCCCGCCAGTTGGGGCTGGAGGCCGAGACGGTGGCCCTGGACCGTGCGATCGCGGAGGGACGGATCGGCCCGCCGGAATACGCGGCCCAGGTGTACGACCTGTGGGCGGATCTGACCGAGGCGCATGTGCGAGCCGCGTTCGAGGCGGCTCCCTGGCTGGCCCGGAGCGCGAGGTCTGGGCGCAGATCCGAAGCGCGGGCGAATACTGCGCGGTGGTATCCCTCTCGCCCTCCTTCTTCGTGGAACTCCTCCTCGACTGGGGTGCCCACGCGGCGCACGGTTCCCGTTTCCCGGCCGTGCCGTTCACCCAGCCTGTCGACCCGTCCGGGGTACTCAGCGCCGCGGCCAAGGTGACCATCGCGGACCGGCTCTGCACGGAGTTCGGCGTGTCCCGGGCCGACTGCGTCGCGTACGGCGACTCGTCGTCGGACAGGGAGCTGTTTGCCGTCGTACCGGTTTCCGTGGCGGTCAATGCCGATGCCCACCTGACCGGCCTCGCGACCCACTCCTATACGGGGCGGGACCTGTGGGACGCCTACGCATTGGTCGGCCCGGCCCGATAGCGCCGCCGGCGTGATCCGCACCGGCATCGACAGGCTTCGAGACATCGGGACCCGGTCGAGCCGCATACGGCACGACTCGATGGAGGACCTCCTCGTCGGCGTCGGTAGATCGCGCCTACCCCAGGTCGGGAGCGTGCATGGCGCGTACCCCCTCGATGTTCCCGTCCAGATAGTGACGAAGGGACAGCGGGACGAGATGCACGGAGGCGATGCCGACACGGGTGAACGGCACGCGGACGATCTCGTACTCACCGGCCGGCTCGTCCACTTCGGGACCGTGACGCAGGGACGGGTCCATGGACTCCAGCCGGCAGACGAAGAAGTGCTGAACCTTCACCCCGGTGGCGCCGCCGTCGTCACCGATGTGCTCCACCGTGTCCACGAAGCATGGCACCACATCTGTGATCTTGGCGCCGAGTTCTTCGTACACCTCCCGGTGCAGGGCGTCCACGACGGTCGAGTCCCCGGGTTCGACTCCGCCACCGGGGGTGACCCAGTAGGGATCGACGCCGGGCTTGGTGCGCTTGATCAGAATCAGGTCGTCACCGTCCAGGAGAACAGCACGGGCGGTGCGCTTGACCACGGGTCGGACGGTCATGGGAGAAATGTGGCCCGGCTGGTTCCACGTGAAACATCGCAAAGCGCCATGACATGAACGCAGGGCGTGCATGCCGCGGGGGTTCCAGCCCAAGCCGTGGCGGCGCGCAGAAGCCACTCGTGGGCCCGTGCGACAGGAGGCAGGGCGAGCATGCCGGTCCCGCACGACCGGGGGCGCACAGGTAACGGGGCAGTGCCGCCAGTCCGGCACCGGCGGTCGCACAGGAGAGCCCCGTCGAGCGCTTGGACGGCTTGGCGCAAGCAACGATCGCGGAGGCGTTTACCCGGCGGACTCGTCCAGGGCGCGCAGTACGTCGGCCACCAGGTCCTCGGGGTCCTCCGCGCCGACGGACATGCGGATGAAGCCCTCCGGGACGGCGTCCCCGCCCCAGCGGCGGCGGCGCTCGGCGGTGGACCGTACCCCGCCGAAGCTCGTCGCGTCCTCCACCAGGTGCAGGGCCGCGAGAAAACGCTCGGCACGCGCGCGCGTGGGCAGCGTGAAGGAGACGACGCAGCCGTAGCGGCGCATCTGCTGCGAGGCGATCTTGTGCGAGGGGTCGTCGGCCAGGCCCGGGTAACGCAGGTCGGAGACCTCGGGACGCTGTCGCAGTGCCTGCGCGACGGCGAGGGCGGTGGCGTTCTGCCGGTCGACGCGCAGGTGGAGGGTGGCGATGGACCGGTGCGCGAGCCAGGCCTCCATGGGCCCGGAGATCGCGCCGACGATCTTGCGCCAGCGGCGTACGGCGGCCATGGTCTCGGCGTCGCGGCCGGTGACGTAGCCCAGCAGGACATCGCCGTGCCCGGTGAGCTGCTTGGTGCCGCTGGCCACGGAGAAGTCGGCGCCCAGCTCCAGCGGACGCTGCCCGAGCGGGGTGGCGAGGGTGTTGTCGACGGCCACCAGGGCGCCCCGCGCGTGGGCGGCCTCCGCAAGCCGCCGGATGTCGCACACGTCGAGCCCGGGGTTCGACGGGGACTCGATCCACAGCAGCCGCGCTCCGTCGAGCACCTCCAGCTGCGCGTCACCGCCGGTCGGCGCGGTGCGCACCTCGATGCCGTACGCCTCCAGCTGGGCGCCGACCAGCGGCAGCACCTGGTAGCCGTCGGACGGCAGCACGACCGCGTCCCCCGCGCGCAGCTGCGAGAACAGCACGGCGGAGATCGCCGCCATGCCGGAGGCGAAGACCAGCGTCTCGGCGTCCTCCCGCCCGGGCGCCTCCAGCTCGCTGACGGCCCGCTCCAGCAGCGTCCAGGTCGGGTTGTCGTCGCGGCCGTACGAGTACGGGCCCGTCACCTCGCCGGGCAGGTGGAAGTGGGCGGCGAACACCGGCCCGGGCAGGGTCGGCTCGTGCTTGACCGGCTCGGGCAGCCCCGCCCTCACCACGCGCGTGCCGTCGCCGGGGCGGCTCTCGTCCTTCGTGGCGTCGCTCATGCGGCCCGTCCTTCCAGTTCTTCCCGTACGGCGGCGAGCAGACCGGTGCTCGCCGCCTCCACCATCTCAAGACACTCCTCGAAGCCGTCCCTGTCCCCGTAGTACGGGTCCGGTACGTCGAGGTCGTCGCCGGCGGCGGGGTCGAAGGAGCGGAGCAGCCGGATCTTGCGCGCGTCCTCCTCGGTGGGCGCCAGGCGGCGCAGCGCTCGGAGGTGGCCGGTGTCGAGGGCGATCACGAGGTCGAGGCGGGCGAACCACGACGGCAGGAACTGGCGGGCCGTGTGCTCGCTGTCGTAGCCGTGCTCCTCCAGGACCGAGACGGTGCGCGGATCGGCCGGATCGCCCTCGTGCCAGCCGCCCGTGCCGGCGCTGTCGGCCGCCACCAGGTCCTCCAGTCCGGCCTCCGCCACGCGCGCGCGGAAGACGGACTCGGCCATCGGGGAGCGGCAGATGTTGCCGGTGCACACGAAACAGACGCGGTAGGTCACGACGTGCTCAGTCCTCGTCGGGCAGGACGACGTGCAGCGCCCAGGAGACGACGGAGATGATCAGACCGCCGAGCACGGCCGTCCAGAATCCCTCCACATGGAAACTCAGATTGAGCTGACTGCACACCCAGGAGGTCAGTAGCAGCATCAGGGCGTTCACGACCAGGGTGATCAGACCCAGCGTCAGGATGAACAGCGGGAAGGTGAGCACCTTCACGATCGGCTTGACCAGCCAGTTGACCAAGCCGAAGATCAACGCGACGACGATCAGCGTGCCGGCCTTCTTGGCGGTGCTGTCACCGGTCAGGGTGATCTTGTCGAGCAGCCATACCGCGACCGCCAGGGCGCCCGCGTTGGCGATCGTCTTGACTAGGAAATTCTTCATGTGTCTGATCGTGGCAGACCCCGCGGGACAACGAGCAGTGAGGCGAGGACGGCAGCGGCGATGAAGGCTTTCCGGCTGGACGAACTGGAGGCGGAACGCGCCGCCAACGAGGGTGCCTACCTGCAGTTCCTGCGCGAGCGGAACATGTCGGTCGGCCTGTACGCGCTGAATGCGGGCGAGCACGACCCGCAGAAGCCGCACGGCCAGGACGAGGTGTACTTCGTGGTCAGCGGCCGGGCCTCGATCACGGTCGGTCTGGAGACGACCCAGGTGGCACGGGGAAGCGTCGTGTACGTGCCCGCGGGAGTCGCCCACAAGTTCCACCACATCAGCGAGGACCTCAGGGTGCTCGTGGTGTTCTCTCCGCCCGAGGCGTGAGACCGCGGCTCAGGGTTCCCTAGGGGACAGGTCAGGGGACGGCAAGGGATGCGAGGCCCCCGCGACGGCCCTCCGCGGCCCTAGCATCGAATGCGGAACATCGACACGTACGAGACGCAAAGGACGAGGCGATGCGAGAGATCTTCGCGGGGCTGCCGTGGTGGGTGAAGTGGGTCGCGGTGCCGATCATCGCCCTGGTCGTGTTCGGCGGCCTGATAGCGAGCGTGGTCCACTTCGTCATCGGCCTGCTGTTCAAGGCGCTGGTCTTCGTCGCCCTGGTGGGCGGACTCATCTACGTCGTGCGCAGGTTCATGGGGAGCTCGGCGTCCCGCAGCGACTGGTGAGGCGCCCGGTGGCAGGTCACCCATGACGGGATGACCGGTTCCCTCGGGGGAGGGAAGTTTCCCCGGGAGCCGTCTGTGCGCGGTGGCGGACGGTTAGAGTCCGGAACTCCCCACGGGGTCCGGCCCCGTGGGTGGCGCAGACCCCCTCCGTGCTTGTCCGCACGGGCTGCCCCCCTCGCGCTTCGGGAGTGACCCTTGGCCACGGTTGACACCGCACCGGCAGAACCCCACGCACCCCCCGCCCCACCGCGCTCCTGCGCGTCCCCGGTCCAGCGGGCCGTCCCCGTGGCCGTTCCCGGCCAGCCTCACGCCGCGGACGTCTCCGGTGCCCCGCAGCCCGCGGACCGATCCGGACCACCGCCCCGCGTCACCCGCCCGGGGCCGCCGGCGACCTCCGAGCCACCCGGCACGCTCATCGGATCCGTCCAGCGCGCCATGCGCCTGCTGGAGACGGTCGCCGCTCACGCCTACGGCGCCCCCGCCAAACAACTCGCCCGCGAGACCGGCCTCGCGCTGCCCACGACGTACCACCTGCTGCGCACCCTGGTGCACGAGGGTTATCTGCGCCGGGAGAAGGGGCTGTTCTTCCTCGGTGACGCGGCGGAGCGGCTGGGCTGCAGCGGAGCGCAGCAGAAACGTCGCAGCACGGTGGCGGACACGCTCGCGCACTGGCGCGATTCCATCGGTGTACCGATGTACTACGCGATGTACCGGGACGGCGAGATCGAGGTCATGTGCGTCTCCGCCTCCCGTCAGGCGCCCGCGGTGGAAGAGTGGGCGGACTTCCGCGAGACCGGCCACGCACACGCCATCGGCCAGTGCCTGCTCTCCCAGTTGGACGAGGACGCGCGGCGCGACCATCTCGCCCGGTATCCCGTGCAGCCGGTCACGCCGTACACCGTGCGGGACAACGACGCGCTGCTACGGCGGCTGGCCCGGACGCGGCGCATGGAACCGGTGGTCGAGCGTCAGGAGTACGCGGTCGGGACGGTCTGTGCGGCGGTCCCGTTCACGGCCGGGGCCACCGCGGCCACCCTGGCCATCTCGCTCCCCGCACACCAGGCCGACCGGCTGTTGCCCGCGGCCCATCGGCTCCAGGCGGAGATCGGGCGGCATCTGGGAGCGCTCGCCCTCTCTATCAGTATCTGAAAACTCACTCCTTGTGATCTCTTGTGCACGTTCAGCAAGATTTGACCACGGTCAGAGGGATCAATCCCGGCCAGTCGATGTCATATGACGGGGTAGGCGATGCGCGAGTCCGTACAGGCAGAAGTCATGATGAGCTTTCTCGTGTCGGAGGAGCTCTCCTTCCGCATCCCAGTGGAGTTGCGCTACGAGACCAGTGATCCCTATGCCGTGCGGCTGACCTTTCACCTGCCCGGTGATGCCCCGGTGACCTGGGCCTTCGGCCGGGAGCTGCTGATCGACGGGGTCGGCCGCCCGTGCGGGGAGGGGGACGTGCACATCGCCCCCACCGATGCCGAGGTGCTGGGCGAGGTGCTGATCCGGCTTCAGGTCGGCGGCGACCAGGCCCTGTTCCGCTCCTCGGCGCCACCGCTCGTGGCCTTCCTCGACCGCACGGACAAGCTCGTCCCTCTCGGTCAGGAGGGTGCGCTGGCCGACTTCGACGCGCATCTCGACGAGGCGCTGGACCGCATTCTGGCCGAGGAGCAGAGCGCCGGCTGAAGCGTCATCGGCACGGGACGGCGGGCGCTCCCGCCGTGCCGCACGGAACTGTGCAGGAACGCTTCTGCAGGGGACTCCCCGACGGAACCGAGGGGTACCGCCCGCGGTTGCCCGCGCCGCCCCAGGCCCTCCGTCCTCACCGCTTCCGGCGTCGGCCCCGGCCGCCCCGTGCCGGCGCGGGCTGGGCCCCTGCGGGTCCCGCGGCGTCCGGGCCGGACCGGTCCGCCGACACGACGAGGGCGGCCAGGGCGGTGGTGACCGGGACGGAGGCGACCAGACCGATCGAGCCCACCAGCGTGCGCACGATCTCCTCGGCCACCAGCTCGCTGTTGGCCACGGTCCCGACGCTGCTCTGAGCGATCGAGAACAGCAGCAGCAACGGCAGTGCCGCACCGGCGTAGGCGAGGACGAGGGTGTTGACCACGGAGGCGATGTGGTCGCGGCCGATGCGTATGCCCGCCCGGTACAGGCCGCGCCAGCCCATCGACGGATTCGCCTCGTGCAGCTCCCAGACGGCCGAGGTCTGAGTCACGGTCACGTCGTCCAGGACGCCGAGCGAACCGATGATGACGCCGGCCAGCAGCAGACCGCTCATGTCGATCGACGGATACAGGCCGTGGATCAGGCCGGTGTTGTCGTCGGTGTTGCCGGTCAGCGCCGCCCAGCCGATGAAGAGCGAGCCCAGCACACCGATCAGCGACAGCGAGATCAGCGTGCCGAGCACGGCCACCGACGTACGCGCCGACAGGCCGTGGCACATGTACAGGGCGATCAGCATGATGGCGCTCGACCCCACCACGGCCACCACCAGCGGGTTCGCCCCCTCCAGGATCGCCGGCAGGATGAACAGCGTCAGCACCAGGAAGCTCACGGCCAGGGCGACCAGCGCCATGACACCCCGCAGCCGGCCCACCACGACGACGGCCACCGCGAAGATGCCCGCGAGCAGAGCCATGGGGAACTTGCGGTCCACATCGGTCACCGAATACTGCAGCTCCCTGGGGGCCGAGGGCTCGTAGGCGACCACGACCTTCTCGCCCTGGTGCAGCTGCCGTGTCTGGTCCGGCTGCACGATCTCGGTGAACGTACGGCCCTTGTCCTTGCCGGTGTCGACGCGGACGGTCGCCTTCTTGCAGGTGCCGTCGGCCTGTTGCTGCGCCGACGTGCCCTCGGCGGTGGAGGGGTCGCCGGTCGGGGCGCCACCGGAGGCGTTCACCGACTTGCAGCCGACCTCGACGACCCGGGTGACCGTGGCCTGCTGGGCCTGCCGGTCGAAACCGACACCCGTGCGCTTGTGGGAGGGGGCCGTCCCCGGCCAGAGCACCACGAGACCGACCAGGACCGCCGCCGTGAAGGGCACCAGGATCGCCGCGATGACCTTGCGCAGGTGCTTGGACACGGGGGCGGCGGGTCCGTGGCTGTGACTGTGGCCGTGCGCGTGGCCGTTGCCGTGCGCGTGACCCTGGCCGTTCGAGTGACTGGTGCCGTTCGGGTGGCCGTGCGCAGGAGCGGCAACACGGCTGCCTTCACGGACTCCGCTGCCGTGTGCGACGCCCTCGTCCGTGCCGTCTCGGCGGTGCGGCTCGGGCGGCTGATAGGGGTACTGCTCCATCCTGGTCACCGCCCGATCATCGCAAGAACGGTGGGGGCCCACTGTTCACCGCGCCACACATGACGCTAGCGTGGAGGCACCTTTGCACACGCGGGAGCTCGGAGCACCGGGCTGAGAGGGCGCTGACCTCCGTACACGCGATGTTTCACGTGGAACAACCGATGTTCCACAGGAAGCGTCGACAGACGGACACCGCTGCGTCGACCGCCGAACCTGTTACCGGGTAATGCCGGCGTAGGGAGTAGGTCTCATGACCAACAAGGACGCACGCACGCCTGCCTCCGTTCAGAGCGAGACGTCGCAGGAGGCCGGGAAGTCCATCGGCTGGCACAAGGCGTATGTCGAGGGCTCGCGCTCCGACCTGCGCGTGCCGGTTCGTCAGGTGCACCTCACCAACGGGCAGTCGGTCACGTTGTACGACACATCAGGCCCGTACACCGATCCGCTCGTCGACACGGACGTCCGCCGGGGCCTGCCGCCGCTGCGGGAGAACTGGATCATCGCCCGCGGGGACACCGAGGAGTACGCGGGCCGTCCGGTCCGTCCCGAGGACGACGGGATCAAGCACACCTCGCCGCGTGGCGGGCTGCGCAACCTGGACGCGGTGTTCCCGGGACGCCCGCGCCAGCCGCGCCGCGGTCGCGACGGCCAGGCGGTGACGCAGCTCGCGTACGCGCGCCGCGGCGAGATCACGCCCGAGATGGAGTACGTGGCCATCCGGGAGAACGTCTCCCCCGAGGTGGTCCGCGAGGAGATCGCGGCGGGCCGGGCCGTGCTGCCGGCCAACGTCAACCACCCGGAGATCGAGCCGATGATCATCGGCAAGCGGTTCCTGGTGAAGGTGAACGCCAACATCGGCAACTCCGCGGTGACGTCCTCCATCGAGGAGGAGGTCGAGAAGATGACCTGGGCGACCCGCTGGGGCGCCGACACGGTCATGGACCTGTCCACCGGCCGCAACATCCACACCACCCGCGAGTGGGTCCTGCGCAACTCCCCCGTCCCCATCGGCACGGTGCCGCTCTACCAGGCCCTGGAGAAGGTCGACGGCAAGGCCGAGGAACTGACCTGGGAGATCTACAAGGACACCGTCATCGAGCAGGCCGAGCAGGGCGTGGACTACATGACCGTCCACGCGGGCGTCCGGCTGGCGTACGTCCCGCTCACCGCCAACCGCAAGACCGGCATCGTCTCCCGCGGCGGCTCGATCATGGCCGCGTGGTGCCTGGCGCACCACAAGGAATCGTTCCTGTACGAGAACTTCGAGGAGCTGTGCGAGATCCTCGCCGCCTACGACGTCACGTACTCGCTGGGCGACGGCCTGCGGCCGGGGTCGATCGCGGACGCCAACGACGAGGCACAGTTCGCGGAGTTGCGGACGCTCGGGGAACTCAACCGGATCGCCAAGCGTTTCAACGTACAGACCATGATCGAGGGCCCGGGACACGTCCCGATGCACAAGATCAAGGAGAACATCGACCTTCAGCAGGAGATCTGTGATGAAGCTCCGTTCTATACGCTCGGCCCGCTGACCACGGACGTCGCGCCGGCGTACGACCACATCACCTCCGGCATCGGTGCCGCGATGATCGCCTGGTGGGGCACGGCGATGCTCTGCTACGTCACGCCCAAGGAGCACCTGGGCCTGCCCAACCGGGACGACGTCAAGACCGGCGTCATCACCTACAAGATCGCCGCACACGCGGCGGACCTCGCCAAGGGCCACCCCGGTGCGCAGGAGTGGGACGACGCACTGTCCGACGCCCGCTTCGAGTTCCGGTGGGAGGACCAGTTCAACCTCGCCCTGGACCCTGACACGGCACGGGAGTTCCACGACGAGACGCTGCCGGCCGAGCCCGCCAAGACGGCTCACTTCTGCTCCATGTGCGGCCCGAAGTTCTGCAGCATGAAGATCTCGCAGGACATCCGGCGTGAGCACGGTGGCAGTCGTACCGAGATCGAGGAGGGCATGGCCCAGAAGTCGAAGGAGTTCGCCGAGGCGGGGAACCGGGTGTACCTGCCGATCGCGGACTGAGACCGGGTGCCAGGAGGCCGCGTCTCCGCGCCGCCGTCAGGCGGGGCGCGAGGCGCGGACTCCGCGTCGGCACGGGTCAGGGACCAGGACGATTGCCCGGTGGTGCGCTTGGCCTCGATGGCGCACCGTGTTCCTGACCGTGTTCCCGCGTGTGGAGCAGCGACAAGCCGGGTCACTCGGGCTGGTGCTCGGGGCCGCCGAAGTCCGGGCTCGTGTAGTCCGGGCTGGTGAAGCTGGGGCGGCCGGAGCCGGTGCCGTCGTCGGGGCTGCTGAAGCCGGGGCGGTCGTAGCCCAGGCGCGGTATGCGGCCGGTCGGTGCCGGCGGAGCCGGGTGGCGCACGGTGGTCGTGCCGGGCTCGGCGAGTGCCTCCTGGAGAAAGGGCAGGATGCCGCGCTCCAGCAGGGCGTCCCGCCACGCCTCCCGGGCCCTGGCCAGCTCCTCGTGGGCCGCGTCCCGGGCCTGGTCGTCCGCCGGGTTGCTGTTGCGCAGGGCGGTGAGCAGCAGTCCCACGGCGGCGACGAGGATCGCCGCCGCGGTGATGGCGCCGAACACCCAGCCGGTGGTGAGCAGGGTCCGGGCGAGGGTGTGCCCGGGGTCCAGCATCTTCAGGATGTAGCCGACGAGCAGGAAGATCACCGCGGCGGTTCCGGAGAGGACCGGAGCCAGGACGGCGATGACCGCGATGGCGCCCGCGCCGGTGCTCTCTGCGGCTTCGCCGAGGGTGGTGGCCAGACCCGTGCCCGAACCGTCGTCCGCCACATCGGAGTTGTCGGCGGTGGGCGGGACGGACAGCGCGGGGTGGCGCAGTTCGTCGCGGAGATTGACGTAGTGCTGGTACTCGGCCGCCGCGGCTGCCGTGATCAGGGCGGAGGCGCTGAGGGCCATGGTGCGCAGTTGTTCGAGGTTGAGGCGCTGGCCGACGGCGGTCAGTTCCGGTCGGTGCGGTGCGGAGCGCAGCGCCTCATCGAGGAGCCGCTCGAATTCCTGGCGGTCCTCGCTCTGCAGGTGCTGCGGAACGCTGTTCATGTGCATCCCCCGATGCTCCGTAGGGCTTGGGGCTCGCACGCCGGCGAGCCGTCGGGCAGAAACGGAGGGGAGCCTGCTACGGATAAGCCGATGGTAGAGCCGTGACGGCGCGCGTTGACAGGGGATTGCCGGAAATTGCGTCCTTGCCTGCGCGTACGCGGGCAGGGAACGCCCGCCCGTCGAACGGTCAGATATCCAGGGGAAGTTGCTGGACCAGCAGCTTTCCGGCCATGGTGACGCCGCCGTCCATGGCGATGGCCAGCCCGTCGGCGTAGATGTGCGGTCCCTCGACGACCGGGCCGGTGCTCTCCTCGCCGTCCTCGGAGCCGACCTCGCCGAGGAGGTAGGGAATGGGGCTGTGCCCGTGAACGACCCGGGTGCCGCCGTACGTATCGAGGAGGGAGCGCACGGCATCGGCGCCGCCCTCGTCCCGGAAGGAGAAGCGCTTGGTGAACTTGCGGAACAGGTCCCAGACCTCGTCGGCGTCGTTGCGGGTCAGCGTCTCGCGGACGGTGTCGTTGACCGCCTCGATGGAGTCGCCGTAGTCGAGGTAGGCGGTGGTGTCGGAGTGGAGCAGTAGATAGCCGTCGACCTCCTCCACGGCGTCGAGGCGGGCCATCCACTGCAGGTGGTGGTCCTGGAGGCGGTCCATGTCGGTCTTCTGGCCGCCGTTGAGCAGCCAGGCCGCCTGGAAGGTGGCGGTGCCCGCACCGGAGTTCACGGGGGTGTCGCCGAACCGTTTGGCGCCGAGCAGCAGCAGCTCGTGGTTGCCCATCAGGGCCTTGCAGTAGCCGCCGGCCGCCGCGGCCTCGGCGGACAGCCGCATGACCAGGTCGATGACGCCGATGCCGTCCGGGCCGCGGTCGGTGAAGTCGCCGAGGAACCACAGCCGGGCGGTGCCGGCGCACCACTGGCCCGAGGCGTCGATCAGCCCCTGCTCCTGCAGGGCGGCCACCAGCTCGTCCAGGTAGCCGTGGACGTCACCGACGACGTAGAGGGGCCCGGGTCCGGGCGCGGGCTGCGGCGCCGGGGCGGCGGCGGGGGCGGGCTCGACGGGGACCTGCAGGGTGTCGCCGCGGTTGATGACGGGCAGGTCGCGCTGGGTGGGTGTGTAGCCCTCGGGGTACGCCTCGTCGGAGGGCGGGACGACGTCGCCGGGGTGGATGCCGCGGACGTACGGACCGGTCTCATGGACGTACGCGGGCACCCGGAAGTCGCGCAGCGTCGCCGTCCGCTCCGCCTCGGGTCCCTGACCGGCCCCCTGAGTCATCAGACCCCTCCACCATCGCGCCGCATCTGCACCGCTTCGGACTGCCTGGTCGCAGCGGTCCGCGGTGTCGTGGGCCCATCATAGGAATGCGCGTCGCGCCGTGTGATGACCCAGGGGTGGTGAATCGGAACAAGACTCCGGTTCACCGCGGCTTTCGCCCCGTTTGGGCAGATGTTCGACCGGCTGTCGGCCGATCGGGGCGCCGACCGCCCGATGTCACGTCCTGCCGGCCTCTGTCGACGGGTTGCCTCCCGGTGTCCTCGCCGCGCCGGCCGGGCTTCGAGCCGGCAGGCGCGGCAGCCCGCGCTAGGCGTCGTCCGGTGTGCGCGGGGGGCTGACCGTCGTGCGCGGAGACCGCCGCTGGGAGGAGGTGCGCACGATCAGCTCCGTCGGTATCACCTGCTCGACCGTGTGGTCGGACTCGACGCCCTCGATGGCGTCGATGAGGAGCTGGACGACGGCGGTGCCGATGCGGCGCGGCTTCAGGGAGAGCGTGCTGATGGGCGGCTCGGTGCTGGCGTACACGGTGGACTCGCTGCAGCAGACCAGCAGCAGGTCGTCGGGGACGCGCAGGCCGTAGCGGCGGGCTGCGGCGAGCAGGTCGGTGCCGTTGGGGTCGAACAGGCCGTAGACCGCGTCGGGCCGGTCGGGGCGGGCGAGCAGCCGGTCGGCGGCGACGGCGCCGGCGCACGGGTCGTGCGCCGGGTAGGCCTCGTAGACCGGGTCCTGCCCGACGCGTTCGCACCAGCGCAGGTAGGCGGTGGTCGACAGGTGGGTGTAGGTGTCCGTCGTGGTGCCCGTGAGCAGGCCGATGCGGCGGGCGCCGGCGTCGGCGAGGTGGTCGAGGATGCCGAGGACGGCGGCCTCGTGGTCGTTGTCGACCCAGGCGGTGACGGGCAGGGAGCCGGCCGGGCGGCCGTCGGAGACGACCGGCAGGCCCTGCCGGACGAGTTCGCTGACCACCGGGTCCTGGTCGGAGGGGTCGATGACGACCGTGCCGTCCAGGGCGACGTTGGACCAGACGTCATGGCGGGAGGTCGCGGGCAGGATGACGAGGGCGTAGCCGCGGGCGAGCGCGGCCGAGGTGGCGGCCCGGGCCATCTCGGCGAAGTACGCGAACTCCGTGAAGGTGAAAGGTTCATCCCCGTACGTCGTCACGGTCAGGCCGATCAGTCCCGACTTGCCGGTACGGAGGGTGCGGGCGGCGGCCGAGGGCCGGTACCCCAGTCGGTCGGCGACCTCGCGGACATGGCGCCGGGTGGCATCCGGGAGCCGGCCCTTGCCGTTGAGGGCGTCGGACACGGTCGTGATGGAGACCCCGGCGGCGGCAACGTCTCTGATGCCCGCCCGGCCCGGCCGGCTGCCTCGACGTGAGGTTTCCGCGCGGCTCACCTGGTGCTTCCCTGCTGCTGTCATGGCGAGCCGATAGTAGGGCTCATGAGGTGGGGTAGTGCGGACGCATATGCACGCATTGACAGGCACGTTTCTGCATGGTCATTGGACGTCAACTGCCTTGGAAATCAAGGTAGTTGAACGATCCAATGGTAAGACGTTACCTGTCGACGCGGATGGGCCTGCCAAGTGCCCGATGTCTCGATGAGGTCTCAACTCACCCTCACGAGGGACGCGCGCCACGGCGCAAGCCACGGGCGCATAGATATATGTACGGCGCGCCCCCCGAAACGTACGCCTTCGTGCGGCGATGCCCCTGATGCCGGTGGTGGGCGTGGGATTCACCACTCCCCGGGACGGTGCCCGCGCTTCCGGGTGTCCCGCACCTGTACGCAGCGGGGCCGAATCCTCTTAAGGTGAGGAGTATTGGAAGCCGGTGGTGTCGACGGGCCGCCGGTGGTCGCGAGGAGGACTGCGGTGAGCGAGACGAGCCCCAAGCTGCGCGCCGAGCTGGAGGGTATCCCCACCTACAAGCCGGGCAAGCCGGCCGCGACCGGCGGCCCGGTCGCCTACAAGCTGTCCTCCAACGAGAACCCGTACCCGCCGCTGCCCGGTGTGCTGGAGAGCGTGACCGCGGCGGCCTGCGACTTCAACCGCTACCCGGACATGGCCTGCACCGGGCTGATGAACGAGCTGTCCGACCGCTTCGGTGTGCCGCTCTCCCACCTGGCGACCGGCACCGGTTCGGTGGGTGTCGCCCAGCAGCTCATCCAGGCCACCAGCGGTCCCGGCGACGAGGTGATCTACGCCTGGCGGTCGTTCGAGGCGTACCCGATCATCACGCAGATCAGCGGCGCCCGCTCGGTGCAGGTGCCGCTGACGCCGGGTGACGTGCACGATCTGGACGCGATGGCGGACGCGATCACCGACCGGACGCGGCTGATCTTCGTCTGCAACCCCAACAACCCGACCGGCACGGTGGTGCGGCGGGCCGAGCTGGAGCGGTTCCTCGACCGGGTGCCCGGTGATGTGCTGGTGGTGCTGGACGAGGCCTACCGGGAGTTCATCCGCGACCCCGAGGTGCCCGACGGTGTCGAGCTGTACCGTCAGCGCCCCAACGTCTGCGTCCTGCGGACCTTCTCCAAGGCGTACGGGCTGGCCGGGCTGCGCGTCGGTTTCGCGATCGCGCACGAGCCGGTGGCGGCGGCGTTGCGCAAGACGGCGGTGCCGTTCGGGGTGAGCCAGCTGGCGCAGGAGGCGGCGATCGCCTCTCTGCGGGCCGAGGACGCGTTGCTGGGCCGGGTCGGCTCGCTGGTGTGCGAGCGCACGCGCGTGGTCGACGCGCTGCGGGCCCAGGGCTGGACGGTGCCGGAGACGCAGGCCAACTTCGTGTGGCTGCGGCTGGGGGAGCGTACGGTCCCGTTCGTACAGGCCTGTGAGGAGCACGGTGTGGTGATCCGGCCGTTCCCGGGGGAGGGTGTGCGGGTCACGGTCGGCGAGGCCGAGGCGAACGACATCTTCCTGAAGGTGGCCGAGGGATTCCGCAAGGAGATCTAGCTCGGCAGCAGCTCTACTCCTCGATCAGCTCCACTCGGACGGGGTCGCCGTCCCGTACGGTCGACAGGAGGCCGGCGTCCCCGTCCACGCTGCCGAGGATGTTGCACGGGCTCGCGAGGCGGCACTCCACGCCTTGCGAGATCGGCGTGGGGCCGTAGGGGAGGGCGAGTGCGTCGCCGTCCGTCCAGAAGGCCACCGTGCCTGGTTCCACGACCTGCCGGGCGTCCGTTTCACGTGAAACAGAGACGCCTGTGTCGAAATACACCTCCTCCCCCCAGGTGCGCGCGGTCGCAGCGAGGGGCAGTGCCCTGGCGAGGGCCTGGGTGGTCGGGGTGTCTGCGTCGAGGGTCGCGGTGAGGTGCCCCGCGGGCCAGGAGATGCGTATCTGCATGGCGCGCAATTCAACAAGATGTTGAAGTCGCTGCCAAGGTCTTGACGGGAAGGCGAAGGGGGACCCCCCTTCCGCGGCCGAAAATCAGTGCGTCATAATGGCTTGTGAATGTGAACGCGTTCACAAGCTCGGTCCCGTTTGCTCCGTATGTGTGCAGCAAAAGGGGCAAACCGCCGCTGTACCACGGCGTAGTAAGGAGAGTGACGACGTGGACCTGGCTTTGGCGCCGGAGACACTGGCGCGCTGGCAGTTCGGCATCACCACCGTCTACCACTTCTTGTTCGTTCCACTGACGATCTCCCTGGCCGCCCTCACGGCCGGGCTGCAGACGGCCTGGGTGCGCACGGAGAAGGAGAAGTACCTCAGGGCGACGAAGTTCTGGGGCAAGCTCTTCCTGATCAACATCGCGATGGGCGTGGTCACCGGCATCGTGCAGGAGTTCCAGTTCGGCATGAACTGGTCGGACTACTCGCGCTTCGTCGGTGACATCTTCGGTGCCCCGCTCGCGTTCGAGGCGTTGATCGCGTTCTTCTTCGAGTCCACCTTCATCGGTCTGTGGATCTTCGGCTGGGACAAGCTGCCCAAGAAGATCCACCTGGCCTGCATCTGGATGGTCTCGATCGGCACGATCCTGTCGGCGTACTTCATCCTCGCGGCCAACTCCTGGATGCAGCACCCGGTCGGCTACAAGATCGACAAGGTGAAGGGGCGGGCCGAGCTGACCGACTTCTGGGCCGTACTGACCCAGAACACCGCCCTCAGCCAGGCCTTCCACACCCTCTCCGCGGCCTTCCTGACCGGTGGCGCCTTCATGGTGGGCATCTCCGCCTACCACCTGGCCCGCAGGAAGCACATACGCGAGATGAAGACCTCGCTGCGGCTCGGCCTGATCACCGTGGTCATCGCCGGTCTGCTCACCGCGGTCAGCGGCGACACCCTCGGCAAGGTGATGTTCAAGCAGCAGCCGATGAAGATGGCCGCCGCCGAGGCGCTGTGGGACGG
Organism: Streptomyces cyanogenus; assembly: GCF_017526105.1. Classification (NCBI taxonomy): domain Bacteria; kingdom Bacillati; phylum Actinomycetota; class Actinomycetes; order Kitasatosporales; family Streptomycetaceae; genus Streptomyces; species Streptomyces cyanogenus. The sequence goes on along the minus strand of NZ_CP071839.1, from coordinate 4,408,141 downwards.
CCAGAAGCCGGCGCCGTTCTCGATCTTCGCCTACGGCGATGTGGACAAGGGCCACAACACCGTGGCCATCGAGATCCCGGGCGTACTGTCCTTCCTCGCCAACGACGACTTCACCTCGTACGTGCCCGGCATCAACGACGTCGACAAGGCCGAGCAGCAGAAGTTCGGGCCCGGCGACTACCGGCCCAACATCCCGGTCGCCTTCTGGGGCTTCCGCTGGATGATCGGCTTCGGCATGGCCTCCTTCGCCATCGGCCTGGCCGGGCTCTGGCTGACCCGCAGGAAGTTCATGCTGCCGCAGCACCTGCGGGTCGGTGACGACGAGGTGCCACACCTGGTGCTGTTCAAGAACAAGGCGCTCAGCCCGAAGCTCACCCCCTGGTACTGGCGCATCGCGACGTGGACCCTGGCCTTCCCGCTGATCGCCAACTCCTGGGGCTGGATCTTCACCGAGATGGGCCGGCAGCCGTGGGTCGTCTACGGCGTCCTGCGGACCCGGGACGCGGTCTCCCCCGGTGTCTCCCAGGGCGAGGTCCTCACCTCGATGACCGTGTTCACCGCGCTGTACGCGATCCTCGCCGTGGTCGAGGTCAAGCTGCTCGCGAAGTACGTCAAGGCCGGCCCGCCCGAGCTGACCGAGGCCGACCTCAATCCGCCCACGAAGATCGGCGGCGACACCAGTGACGCCGACAAGCCGATGGCCTTCTCGTACTAGGCCGAGGGAACAGCCATGGAACTTCACGACGTCTGGTTCGTCCTGATCGCCGTCCTGTGGACCGGCTACTTCTTCCTGGAGGGCTTCGACTTCGGAGTCGGCATCCTCACCAGACTGCTGGCCCGGAACCGGCCTGAGCGCCGGGTGCTGATCAACACGATCGGTCCGGTCTGGGACGGCAACGAGGTGTGGCTGCTCACCGCGGGCGGTGCGACCTTCGCCGCGTTCCCGGAGTGGTACGCGACCCTCTTCTCCGGCTTCTACCTGCCGTTCCTCCTCATCCTGGTCTGCCTGATCGTCCGGGGTGTCGCCTTCGAGTACCGGGCCAAGCGTCCGGAGGAGACCTGGCAGCGCAACTGGGAGACGGCGATCTTCTGGACCTCGCTGATCCCGGCGTTCCTGTGGGGCATGGCCTTCGGGAACATCGTGCGGGGCGTGAAGATCGACCGGCACTTCGAGTACGTCGGCAGCCTCGGGGACCTGCTCAACCCCTACGCGCTGCTCGGTGGTCTGGTGACACTCACCCTGTTCACCTTCCACGGGGCGGTGTTCACCGCGCTCAAGACCGTCGGGGACATCCGGGTACGGGCACGGAAACTGGCCCGGTGGGTCGGCCTGGTCGCGGCCGTCGTGGCGCTCGCCTTCCTGCTGTGGACGCAGGCCGACAGCGGTGACGCCGCGAGCCTGGCCGCCCTGATCGTGGCCGTCGTCGCCCTGGTGGCCGCCCTCGTGGCCAACCAACTCGGGCGTGAGGGCTGGGCGTTCACACTGTCCGGCGCCACCATCGTGGCCGCCGTGGCGATGCTCTTCCTGTCGCTCTTCCCGAACGTCATGCCGTCCACGCTGAACGGGGACTGGAGTCTGACGGTCACCAACGCTTCGTCGAGCCCGTACACCCTGAAGATCATGACGTGGTTGGCGGTGATCGCCACACCGATCGTCCTGCTCTACCAGGGCTGGACCTACTGGGTCTTCCGCAAGCGGATCGGCACGCAGCACATCGCCGCCGACGCCGCCGGCACCGCGCACTGAGTCCGCCGAGGGGGTGTTTCACGTGAAACACCCCCTGTGGACGGAAGGGCATGTTTCACGTGAAACCAATCGATCCACGCCTTCTGCGGTACGCCCGCGCCACTCGGCTCTTCCTCGTGGCGGTGGTCGGGCTGGGCGCCGTCGGTGCCGGGCTGGTCATCGCTCAGGCGATGCTCGTCGCGGAGATCGTCGTCGGAGCGTTCCAGCACGGGCAGTCGGCCGCTGAACTGCGCACTCCCCTGCTGATGTTGGCTGCCGTGGCTGTGGGGCGAGCGGTCGTCGCGTGGCTCACCGAGCTTGCGGCCCACCGTGCGAGTGCGGCCGTGAAGTCCGAACTGCGCGGGCGGCTGCTCGACCGGGCGGCGGCGCTCGGTCCGGGGTGGCTGAGTGGTCAGCGGACCGGCTCGCTGGTCACCCTGGCCACGCGCGGGGTCGACGCCCTGGACGACTACTTCGCGCGCTACCTGCCGCAGCTGGGGCTCGCCGTGGTCGTGCCGGTCGCGGTGCTGGCGCGGATCGTCACCGAGGACTGGGTGTCGGCAGCGATCATCATTGGGACCCTGCCGCTGATTCCGGTCTTCATGATGCTGATCGGCTGGGCGACCCAGTCCCGGATGGACCGGCAGTGGCGGCTGCTGTCTCGGTTGTCGGGTCACTTCCTGGACGTCGTCGAGGGACTGCCCACGCTGAAGGTGTTCGGCCGGGCCAAGGCGCAGGCCGCGTCCATCCGGCGGATCACCGGAGAGTACCGCCAGGCCACGCTGCGGACCCTGCGGATCGCCTTCCTCTCCTCCTTCGCGCTGGAGCTGCTGGCCACGCTGTCCGTGGCGCTGGTCGCCGTGACGATCGGGATGCGGCTCGTGCACGGCGAGATGGACCTGTACATCGGGCTGGTCATCCTGGTGCTGGCGCCCGAGGCCTATCTGCCGCTGCGGCAGGTGGGGGCGCAGTACCACGCGGCGGCGGAGGGGCTGGCCGCCGCGGAGGAGATCTTCTCCGTGCTGGAGACGCCGGTGCCGGTGTCGGGCACCGAGGCGGTGCCTGCGGGTGCCGTGGCCTTCGAGGGTGTCACCGTTCGCTATCCGGGGCGGGCTTCGGATGCGGTGACCGGTGTGTCGTTCACCGTGGAGCCCGGGGAGACAGTGGCGCTGGTCGGGCCGAGCGGGGCGGGCAAGTCCACGCTGCTGAACGTGCTGCTGGGATTCGTACGGCCCACCGAGGGGCGGGTGCGGATCGGGGGCGCGGACCTCGCCGGGCTCGACCTGGCGCAGTGGCGGTCTCGGATCGCGTGGGTGCCGCAGCGACCGCATCTGTACGCCGGGACCGTCGCGGAGAACGTGCGGCTGGCCCGGCCGGAGGCCGACGACGGTGCCGTGTGCCGGGCTCTGCGGGACGCGGGGGCGTGGGAGTTCGTGGCGGGGTTGCCGGAGGGTGTCGACACCGTGCTCGGGGAGGACGGGGCGGGGCTGTCGGCGGGGCAGCGGCAGAGGCTCGCTCTGGCTCGGGCGTTTCTCGCGGACCGGCCTGTGCTGGTGCTGGATGAGCCGACGGCTGCGTTGGACGGGAGGACCGAGGGGGAGGTCGTGGATGCGGTGCGCAGGCTTGCTGTGGGGCGCACCGTGTTGATCGTCGTGCACCGGCCGGCGTTGCTGGCGGTGGCCGACAGGGTGGTACGGCTGAGAGGTGCCGAGCTTGGGCGGCGCCGGGTCTCCGGCGGACCTGCCAGTGAGCTCCGCCCCCTGGATCCCGGCCTTCGCGCACCCGCCACCCGGCTCGGTGAGCTGGAGAATGAACCGACGGCATCCGGGCTCGGTGGGCCGGAGCGGGCCGGGCTCGGGGGGCTCGGCGGTGTGGTGGGCCATGCGCGGGGTGGGGGACTGGAGCGTGTGCCGGGGCAGGGGGAGGCCCGGCGGGGGCGGCGTGTGCCGGCGCGGGTCCGGGGGGACGGGCGGCGGTGGGCGGGGCGGCTGGCCGGGGCCTTGGCGCTGGGAAGTCTGGCGGTCGGGAGTGCTGTCGGGCTGATGGCGACCTCCGGGTGGCTCATCTCGCGGGCCTCGCAGCAGCCGCCGGTGCTTTATCTGATGGTGGCGGTGACCGCGACCCGGGCCTTCGGGATCGGGCGGGCCGTGTTCCGGTATGCCGAGCGGCTGGTGTCGCACGACGCCGTCCTGCGGATGCTGGCCGACACCCGGGTGGCGGTGTACCGGCGCCTGGAACGCCTGGCTCCCGCGGGGCTGCGCGGTGCCCGGCGCGGTGATCTGCTCACCCGGCTGGTCGCGGACGTGGACGCCTTCCAGGACTACTGGCTGCGCTGGCTGCTGCCCGCCGGAGTCGCCCTCACCGTCTCCGCCGCCTCCGTCGGCTTCACGGCCTGGCTGCTGCCCGAGGCCGGCGCCGCCCTCGCGGGGGGCCTGCTGGCGGCGGGCGCAGGCGTCCCCCTGCTGACCGCGACCGTGGCCCGGCGGACCGAGCGGCGGCTGGCGCCCGCCCGGGGCGTGCTCGCGACCCGGGTGGCCGATCTGCTCACCGGCACGGCCGAGTTGACCGTCGCCGGTGCGCTGCCGGGCCGTACGGACGCGGCCCGGCGGGCCGACGGCGCCCTCACCGGGATCGCCGCGCGGGGCGCGGCCGTCACCGGGCTCGGTGACGGGCTGACCGCGCTGGTCTCCGGGCTGACCGTCACGGCCACCGCGGCGTTCGGCGCCCAGGCGGTGGCGGCCGGGCGGCTGGGCGGCGTGGCGATGGCCGTGGTGGTCCTGACCCCGCTGGCCGCCTTCGAGGCCGTACTCGGGCTGCCGCTCGCCGTGCGGTACCGGCAGCGGGTGCGGCGCAGCGCGGAGCGCGTGTACGAGGTTCTGGACGCACCCGATCCCGTACGCGAACCGGAGTCGCCCCGGCAGGCGCCCGCCTCACCGTTCCCGGTGGTCGTCAAGGGTGTGGTCGCCCGGTACGAGGGGCAGCGCCGGGAGGCGCTGGCCGGGCTGGACCTGACGCTGGAGCAGGGGCGCCGGGTCGCGGTGGTGGGGGCGTCCGGTGCCGGCAAGACGACCCTCGCTCAGGTGCTGCTGCGGTTCCTCGACCCGGAGGCGGGTTCGTACACGCTCGCCGGTGTGGACGCGTGCGCGCTGGCCGGTGACGACGTACGGCGGTTCGTCGGGCTGTGCGCGCAGGACGCGCATCTCTTCGACAGTTCGGTGCGCGAGAACCTGCTGCTGGCCAGGAAGGACGCGACCGAGGCCGATCTGCGGGAAGCGCTGGCCCGGGCCCGGCTGCTCGACTGGGTGGACTCGCTGCCCGACGGCCTGGACACGCTCGTGGGCGAGCACGGGGCGCGGCTGTCCGGCGGCCAGCGGCAGCGGCTGGCGCTGGCCCGCGCGCTGCTGGCCGGTTTCCCGGTGCTGGTGCTGGACGAGCCCGCCGAGCACCTGGACCTGCCGACGGCCGACGCGCTGACCGCCGATTTGCTGGCCGCCACCGAGGGCCGTACGACGGTGCTGATCACCCACCGGATGGCCGGGCTGGACGCGGTGGACGAGGTGATCGTGCTCGACGCCGGCCGGGTCGTGCAGCGGGGACCGTACGCGGCACTGATCGCCGAGGACGGTCCGCTGCGGGAGATGGCACACCGGGAGGCCGAGGCGGAGCCGCTGCCGGCGGCGGGCTGAGGCACCGCGCGCCGCTCCCCGCTACCGCACCCGGTTCGCCAGCAGTTGCTCGATCACCACCGCGACACCGTCGTCGTTGTTGGCGACCGTGCGGCCCGACGCGGCGGCGATGGCGTCCGGGTGGGCGTTGCCCATCGCGTAGGACTGGCCGGCCCAGGTCAGCATCTCGATGTCGTTGGGCATGTCCCCGAAGGCCACGACCTCCTCGGGCGAGATGCCGCGCTCGGCGCAGCACAGGGCGAGGGTGCTGGCCTTGGAGACGCCGAGGCCGCTCAGTTCCAGCAGGGCGCTGGGGCTGGAGCGGGTGACGTTGGCGTGGTCGGCGACGGCGGGCCGGGCGATGGCGAGGAAGGCGTCGGGGTCGAGCGAGGGGTGGTAGGCGAGGATCTTGAGCACGGGCTGGTCGGCGTCGGGGCCGTCGGGCGCGAGCAGTTCCTCGGCCGGCAGGAGGTTGTCCGGTATCTCCATGTGCAGCTTGGGATAGTCCGGCTCCTGGTGGAAGCCGTACGTCTGCTCGACCGCGAACACCGTGCCGGGTGCCGCGTCGCGCAGCAGCCGTACGGCCTTCAGCGCGTTCTCCCGGCACAGTTCGCGGACCTTCACGAACCGGTGGGCGCCGGGGCCGCCGTGCAGGTCGACCACGGCGGCGCCGTTGCCGCAGATCGCCAGGCCGTGGCCGTGGACGTGGTCGCTGACCACGTCCATCCAGCGGGCCGGGCGGCCGGTGACGAAGAAGACCTCGACTCCGGCCTCCTCGGCGGCGGCCAGGGCGGCGACGGTCCGTGGGGAGACCGACTTGTCGTCGCGCAGCAGAGTGCCGTCGAGGTCGGTGGCGATCAGCCGCGCGGGGGTGGCGGCGGCTGGGGTCCCGGGCTGTCTGGTCGCTGAGATCACCCGGTCATTCTCGCGCATATGCGCGCACGGCCGTGCGGGACTGCGCGCAGATGAGACACAGATGACGTCCGAGGCGGTCAACCCGCCTCGGGACGACCGGTCCGACCCGACCGAGCCGGTCGGCCGTTCAGTCCAGCTGGGCGAGGGCCTCCATGGCGATCCGCTCGAAGACCTTCTCGTCCGCGGCGAAGTCGGAGTCCGGGATGGGCCAGTGGATCACGATCTCGGTGAAGCCCAGCTCCTGGTGGCGGCCGGCGAAGTCCACGAAGGCGTCCAGGGACGCGAGCGGCCGGTTCCGGTCCGGGGTGAAGCCGGTGAGCAGGACCTTGTCCAGTCCGGCGACGTCCCGCCCGGCGGTCTCGCACGCCTCGGCCAGCTTGTCGATCTGCCCGCGCAGGGCCGCGACGGACTGCTCCGGCGTGCCGTTCTCGTACAGCTTCGGGTCGCCGGTGGTCACCCACGCCTGGCCGTACCGTGCGGCGAGCCTCAGGCCGCGCGGGCCGGTGGCCGCCACGGCGAACGGCAGCCGGGGGCGCTGCACACAGCCCGGGATGTTGCGGGCCTCGTGCGCCGAGTAGAACCGGCCCTCGTACGACACCGCGTCCTCGGTGAGCAGCCGGTCCAGCAGGGACACGAACTCGGCGAACCGGTCGGCGCGCTCGCGCGGGGTCCACGGCTCCTGGCCGAGGGCGGTGGCGTCGAACCCGGTGCCGCCCGCGCCGACGCCGAGGGTGATCCGGCCGCCGGAGACGTCGTCCAGGGAGATCAGCTCCTTGGCGAGGGTCACCGGGTGGCGGAAGTTCGGCGACGTGACCAGCGTGCCGAGGCGCAGCCGGTCGGTGGCCGCCGCGGCCGCCGTCAGCGTCGGGATCGCGCCGAACCAGGGGCCGTCACGGAAGCTGCGCCAGGACAGGTGGTCGTAGGTGTACGCCGTGTGGAAGCCGAGCTGCTCGGCGCGCACCCAGGCCGCGCGGGCGCCCTCGTGCCAACGGCGGTACGGCAGGATCACGGTGCTCAGACGCAGACTCATGCGTCCGAGCGTAAGCGGCGGCGCCGGCAACCGACGAACCGGTCACCGTACGCAGCCGTACGGCCACGCGCGGGCCGGGGAGCAGGGCCGCACGCCTCAGCGGGCGCCGGGAAAACGCAGGTAGCGCGGGGGCACGGCCGCCGTCAGCCAGACTCCGTTGGCGCTGACGTGGAAGACGTGACCGTCGTGGTGCATGGCACCGGCGTCGACGGCCAGCACCACGGGCCGGCCCCGGCGGGCGCCGACGCGGGTGGCGGTCTCCCGGTCGGCGGAGAGGTGGACGGCGTGCCGGGTCATGGGCCGCAGACCCTGTGCGCGGATGGCGTCCAGGTGCGCGGCGACCGTGCCGTGGTAGAGGTACGCCGGTGGGGTCGCCGGCGGCAGACCGAGGTCCACCTCGATGCTGTGGCCCTGGCTGGCGCGGATCCTGCGGCCCTCGATCGCGAAGCGCTGTTTGTCGTTCGCGACGACGACGTGATCCAGCTCCTCGCGGCTGAACCGGAACCCGTGGGCCGCGGCCGCGGCGATCAGCGCGTCGATCTCCACCCAGCCGCCCGCGTCCGGGCTGAGCCCGATGCGTTCGGGCTGGTGGCGCAGGTGTCTGGAGAGGTATTTCGACACCCTCACGGTGCGGCGGTCGTCCATGGCTCCAGCGTGCGGCAGAGACGCGGATCACGCAGGTTGTTTTTCTCCGGAGGTTTGATCCACAGCCAAGTGCGGTTATCCACAGGGGAATTGGCGAAGTTGTGGACAACCTGCGGGCGCGGGCCACCGGGAAGCACTCCTCACAGCCTCGGCTCCACCCGGGCGATCCGCCGCAACAGCCCCGGCGCGACACGGGACAGCAGACGGGCTGCCCTGGCCTCCGGGGTCACCGGGACCACCGCCTTGTTGCCGATCACCGCGTCCAGCACGGCGGTCGCCACCTTCTCCGGTGGGTAGTTGCGCAGTCCGTACAGGCGGGCGGAGCGCTGCCGGCGGCGCTCTTGCTCCGCCTCGTCCACGCCGGTGAAGCGGGCCGTGGAGGTGATGTCGGTGTTGACGAAGCCCGGGCAGACCGCGGTGACGCCGATGCCCTGGGAGGCCAGTTCGGCGCGCAGGCACTCGGAGAGCATCAGCACGGCCGCCTTGGAGGTGCTGTAGGCGGGCAGCGCGCGCGAGGGCTGGTAGGCCGCCGCCGACGCGATGTTGACGATGTGGCCGCCCTGGCCGCGCTCGGCCATGCGCGCCCCGAAGAGCCGGCAGCCGTGGATGACCCCCCACAGGTTGACGTCCAGCACCTTGCGCCAGTCGTCGGCCGTCGTGGCGAAGAAGGAGCCCGACAGACCGATGCCCGCGTTGTTGACCAGCACGTCGAGCACGCCGTGCTCGTGGTGGACCTTCTCCGCGAGTTTCTCCATGGCCTGCTCGTCGGAGACGTCGGCCGGTTCGGACCAGGCGCCGGCCGCGCCGGCCAGCCGGGCCAGTTCCGCGGTGCGCGCCGCGGCCTCGGCGTCGCGGTCGACGGCGATCACGCGCGCGCCGGCCTCCGCGAAGGCGAACGCGGTGGCCCGGCCGATTCCACTGCCCGCGCCGGTGACCAGCACCAGCTGTCCGGCGAACCGGTCGGCATGACGGCCGGTGGCGGCCGGAGCGGGACGCCCGCCGGCCACCGATGTCACGAACTCCTCGATCCAGGCGGCGACCTGGTCGGGACGGGTGCGCGGGACCCAGTGCCTGGCCGGGAGCGTGCGGCGGGTCAGCTGCGGCACCCACCGGTCCAGGTCGTCGTAGAGCCGCTCGGAGAGGAACGCGTCCCCCTGGGGCGTGATGAGCTGCACGGGCGCGTGTGCGTACGCGTCGGGGCGCGGTCTGCGCAGCCGGGCGCGGACGTTGTCCCGGTACAGCCAGGCGCCGTGGGCCGCGTCGGAGGGGAGGGAACCGGTCGGGTAGTCGCCGCCGGGGACCCGCTCGACCCGCTCCAGCATCTTCGGCCAGCGCTTGCCGAGCGGGCCGCGCCAGGCCAGCTCCGGCAGGACCGGAGTGTGCAGCAGGTAGACGTACCAGGACTTGGCGCCCTGGCCGAGGAGCTGGCCCACCCGGCGGGGCGTCGGGCGCTTCACGCGCGCGCCGATCCAGTGCCCGAAGTGGTCGAGGGACGGTCCCGAGATCGAGGTGAAGGAGGCGATACGGCCCTCCGTGCGGGCCACCGTGACGAACTCCCAGGCCTGCACAGAGCCCCAGTCGTGCCCGACGAGGTGCACCGGCCGGTCCGGGCTGACCGCGTCCACGACGGCCAGGAAGTCGTCCGTGAGCTTCGCGAGCGTGAAGCCGCCGCGCAGCGGCCGGGGCGCCGTGGAGCGGCCGTGGCCCCGGACGTCGTACAGGACCACGTGGAAACGGTCCGCGAGCCGCGCGGCGACCTCCGACCAGACCTCCTTGCTGTCCGGGTAGCCGTGCACCAGCACCACCGTCGGCTGTTCCGGGTCGCCCAGCTCGGCCACGCACAGCTCGACCCCGCCGGTCCGCACCCGGCGCTCACGCGCGTCTCGCAGTGTCACTTCTCCTCCGCCCAGCGCCGCGTGTGCGGCAGATCGTCGTCCAGCCAGAACGCGCTCTCCTCGGGGTCCCGGGAGTCGGTGACCACCAGGATCTCCTCGAACTTGGCGCCCGTGCCGCGGAAGCCGAGGTGCGGCTCGACCGCCCACAGGCCCGGCTGCGGCGGATGGTCCGAGAAACGGTACGGCGACCACAGCGGCGACCAGCCCTCGCGGTGGCCGCGCAGCGCGTCGGCGGCGAGCCCCTTGAGGGCCTGCGTGCCGAACCCGAACAGGTGCGGGGAGAAGCGGCGCTGCTTCACCCGGTCCACCTTGTGGGCGATCACCCCGAAGGGGTAGGCGCGGTGCCGGTTGGCGTAGCCCTGGCGGACCATGAGCCGGTCCACCTCCCGGTAGATCTCCCGCAGCGGGCGCCGCTCGCGCACCTCGCGCAGGATCAGCTCGCGGTGGGCCTCCAGGTCGGCCGTCAGCCGGTCCTGCACGGGGTTCACGCCCAGCGAGCCCGAGTAGCCGATGTCCGCCGTGTACCCCTCGTAGACCGGGGCCATGTCGAGGATGAACGGCATTCCCGGCGCCAGTGCGCGGTCGGTCGGGAAGAACTGCAGCGGGAGGCGGAAGCCCACGAACGCCGTGCGGTCCCCGAACCAGGCGAAGGGGAGGTGGAACCAGTCCCGCACCCCGCGCTCGCGCAGCCACGCGCGCTGCATCCGCGCCGCCTCGCGCTCGGTCACGCCCGGTTCGAGGCGGGCCGCGACCGCCTCCGCGCACTCGTAGGCAAGGCGCTGCACCCGCCGGAACCCCCGCAGCTCCGCGGAGAGTTCGCTGCCCACTGCCGTCGTCATACTGCTCCGTCCGTCGAGCAGGCTACTGGTCCGTAACGTGACACAGGCGAATCTGGCAGTTGTTAGAGGCGGCGTCAATAGGCGGGATCAAGGGCTGTGGACGACGGCGGCCCGGCGCCCCCGGCCCCACCCCTGGGTGGGCGTCCCCTAAGGCCCCGTAATACCTGGGGCGGATGGGCAAACGGCTCTGAGGTCTGACGACGGACGTGGTCCGGATCACTACCGTCGAGGACGTGACTGTGATCGCGACCGAAAGCCTGAGCAAGCGGTTCCCCCGGGTGACCGCGCTCGACCGGCTGTCCGTGGACATCGGACCCGGTGTGACCGGACTCGTCGGGGCCAACGGCGCCGGCAAGTCCACCCTGATCAAGATCCTGCTGGGGCTGTCCCCCGCCACGGAGGGCCGCGCCGAGGTACTCGGCCTTGACGTCGCCGGCAAGGGCGCCGCCATCCGCGAGCGCGTGGGATACATGCCGGAGCACGACTGCCTGCCGCCGGACGTCTCGGCCACCGAGTTCGTCGTCCACATGGCACGCATGTCCGGCCTGCCGCCCGCCGCCGCCCGCGAGCGCACCGCCGACACCCTGCGCCACGTCGGTCTGTACGAGGAGCGTTACCGCCCCATCGGCGGCTACTCGACCGGCATGAAGCAGCGGGTGAAGCTCGCCCAGGCGCTGGTGCACGACCCGCAGCTGGTCTTCCTGGACGAGCCGACCAACGGCCTCGACCCGGTCGGCCGCGACGAGATGCTCGGCCTGATCCGCCGCATCCACACCGACTTCGGCATCTCCGTGCTGGTCACCTCGCACCTGCTGGGCGAACTGGAGCGCACCTGCGACCACGTCGTCGTCATCGACGGCGGCAAGCTGCTGCGCTCCAGCTCCACCACCGACTTCACCCAGACCACGACCACCCTCGCGATCGAGGTCACCGACAGCGACACCCACCCGGACGGCACCCGCGCGGTCCGCGAGGCGCTCCACGCGCGCGGGGTCGACACGCACGCGGAGGCCGGCGGCCTGCCCGGCGCCGGACACATCCTGCTGCTGACCGCCACGGGCGACGAGACCTACGACCTCGTCCGCGACGTGGTCGCCGACCTCGGCCTCGGCCTGGTCCGCATGGAACAGCGCCGGCACCACATCTCCGAGGTGTTCACCAGCAGCGACGAACAGCGGAAGGAGGCCGTCGGTCATGGCGGTTGAGCAGCCCACGTACGCGGCGGCGCCCGCCGGCGACCAGACCCGCATCCACGACATCGGTTACCGCGGCTACGACGGCCCGCGCCTCGGCCGCGCCTACGCCCGCCGCTCGCTGTACTCGCAGTCCCTGCGCGGCGCCTACGGCCTCGGCCGCTCGGTGAAGTCCAAGGTGCTGCCCATGCTGCTGTTCGCGGTGATGTGCGTGCCCGCCGCCATCATGGTCGCGGTCGCCGTCGCCACCAAGGCGCACGAACTGCCGGTGCCCTACACCCGGTACGCGATCATCATGCAGGCCGTGATCAGCCTGTACGTCGCCTCGCAGGCACCCCAGGCGGTCTCCCGCGACCTGCGCTTCAAGACCGTGCCGCTGTACTTCTCGCGGCCCATCGAGACCGCCGACTACGTCCGCGCCAAGTTCGCGGCGCTCGCCTCGGCGCTCTTCGTCCTCACCGGCGCCCCGCTGCTCGTGATGTACGCGGGCGCGCTGCTGTCCAAGATGGGCTTTGCCCACCAGACCAAGGAATTCGCCCAGGGACTGGTCGCCGTGGCCCTGCTCTCGCTGCTCTTCGCCGGAATCGGCCTGGTCATCGCCGCGTTCACCCCGCGCCGCGGCTTCGGCATCGCCGCCGTGATCGCCGTACTGACCATCTCCTACGGCGCGGTGTCCACCCTCCAGGCCATCGCCTACACCCAGGACAGCACCGGCGCCATCCCGTGGATCGGCCTGTTCTCGCCGATCACGCTGATCGACGGCGTGCAGTCCGCCTTCCTCGGCGGCAACTCCACCTTCCCCGGCGGGGCCGGCCCGTCCGGCGGCGAGGGCGCGGTCTACGTCCTGTTCGTCCTCGGCCTGATCGCCGCCTGCTACGGCCTCCTGATCCGCCGCTACCGGAAGGTGGGACTGTGACCACGACCAGCCCGTCCCCCGCCACCACCCTTCCAAGGAATGGGCTGCGCCCATGAGCACTCTCACTCTCGACCACGTCTCCCGCTGGTTCGGCAACGTGGTCGCCGTCAACGACATCAGCATGACCATCGGCCCCGGCGTCACCGGCCTGCTCGGCCCCAACGGCGCCGGAAAGTCCACCCTCATCAACATGATGGGCGGCTTCCTCGCCCCCTCCACCGGCACGGTCACCCTCGACGGCCGGCCGGCGTGGCGCAACGAGACCATCTACCGGCACATCGGCATCGTCCCCGAGCGGGAGGCGATGTACGACTTCCTCACCGGCCGCGAGTTCGTCGTCGCCAACGCCGAGCTGCACGGCCTCGGCGACAAGGCCGCCCAGCGCGCCCTCGCCACGGTCGAGATGGAGTACGCACAGGACCGGAAGATCTCCACGTACTCCAAGGGCATGCGGCAGCGCGTGAAGATGGCGAGCGCCCTCGTGCACGACCCGTCGCTGCTGCTGCTCGACGAGCCGTTCAACGGCATGGACCCGCGCCAGCGCATGCAACTGATGGACCTGCTGCGCAGGATGGGCGACGAGGGCCGCACGGTGCTGTTCTCCTCGCACATCCTGGAGGAGGTCGAGCAACTCGCCCGGCACATCGAGGTCGTCGTCGCCGGACGGCACGCCGCCAGTGGCGACTTCCGCCGGATCCGCCGCCTGATGACCGACCGCCCGCACCGCTACCTGGTGCGGTCCAGCGACGACCGGGCCCTCGCGGCCGCGCTGATCGCCGACCCCTCCACGGCCGGTATCGAGGTCGACCACGCCGAGGGCGCGCTGCGCATCCAGGCCGTCGACTTCGGCCGCTTCACCGCCCTGCTGCCGAAGGTCGCCCGCGACCACGGCATCCGGCTCCACACGGTCTCGCCGTCCGACGAGTCCCTGGAGTCCGTCTTCTCGTATCTGGTCGCGGCGTAGGAGGCCGAAGATGTACGACCCCACTGTCGCCCGGCTGACCTACCGGGCCCTGCTCGGCCGCCGTCGGGCCCTCATCCTCGGCGCGCTGCCGCTGCTGCTCATCGTGATCTCCGTGGCCGTGCGCGGCCTGACCGGAGCCGACGACCAGACGGCCGCCGACGTCCTCGGCGGCTTCGCCCTCGCCACCATGGTGCCGATCATCGGGGTCATCGCGGGCACGGGCGCCATCGGCCCGGAGATCGACGACGGCTCCGTGGTCTACCTGCTGTCCAAGCCGCTCAAGCGGCCCACGATCATCTTCACCAAGCTGATCGTCGCCATCGCCGTGACCATGGTCTTCTCCGCGGTGCCGACCCTGATCGCGGGCCTGATCCTGAACGGCAACGGCCAGCAGATCGCGGTCGCCTACACGGTCGCCGCGCTGGTCTCCTCCATCGCCTACTCGGCGCTCTTCCTGCTGCTCGGCACGGTCTCCCGGCACGCGGTGGTGTTCGGGCTCGTCTACGCCCTGGTCTGGGAGGCGCTGTTCGGCTCCCTGGTGCCGGGCGCGCGCACGCTGAGCGTCCAGCAGTGGTCGCTGGCCGTCGCCCACAAGATGGCCGGCGGTGACCTGGTGACCTCCGAGGTGGGCCTGCCGACGGCCACCGTGCTGCTGGTGGCGGTCACCGTGCTGGCCACCTGGTACGCCGGGCAGAAGCTGCGCTCGCTGACGCTGGCGGGCGAGGAGTAGTCCCCCGGACCGCGGCGACCTGACGGGGACTTCACCCCGCCCCGGGCACTGGGCAGAACGGACGTACGGCTGGGAGGCCGCGGATGGCTGAGGAGACGCCGCAGCAGGACGGACAGGGGCGGACCGGCGAGGACGCATGGGGCGACGTCGTCCTGGACGAGGCGTTCGTCCGGGCGGCCCCGGCCTCCGAGCCGTCCGCCCGGGCCCGGATGCTCGCCGCACGCCGGCGGGCCGAGGCGCCCGAGCCGCAGCCCTGGCGTTCCGAGGAGCCGCCGGCCGGCTGGTTCTTCGGCAGGGCACGGCGCCGCAGGTGGCGGCGCCGGTAGCGGCCGTTTGTTCGCTTTTATTCGGTGGCGCCCAACTCGACGGCGAGGCAGAGTGGTTGTGCACCATCCGCCGGGATCGTCCCGGCGTCACCGACTGGGAGCGGAGGTGGGCGATGTCCATGCACGGCAGTGCGCCCAGCTCCCGACAGGGCAGCCCGAGGCCGGCTCCGGAGTGATTCCCTACCGCTCCGTGGAGCCACGGAAGCTGCCCGGGGCGGTCGCTTCGAGCACGCGATGTCGCTCTCGCGTGGACCGCCCACCCGGAGGATTGGCCGAGTGGTAAGGCACCGGCTTGCGCTGTGCACCGGCTTGTTCCGGCACAAGCGAGTCGTGGTCGGGCCTGGAGAGCCCGCGCACGTTCGATCCGTGCATCCTCCGCCGTACGTTGCTGCCCCGCGGCGCTACGCACCGCGTGCGTCGGCGATCCTGTCCAGTTCCCGCATCGCCTCCGCGTGGGCGCTCAGGGTGCGGTGGACCGTGCCCGTCGTGACGAGGATCGCGCCGGCGAGGGAGACCGGGACGGACAGGCCGAGAAGGGCCAGCACCTCCGGCCAGTCGCGTTCGTTCGCGCAGTAGTCGCCCTTGTACACGCCCTCGTTGGCGGTGCCGCGGTCGGTGAAGAGACGGGACTCGCACTGGGCGGGGTACTGGTCGTCCGGCTTGCGATCCGCCTCGTACGGGGTGAGCAGCAGGACGGCGCACCAGGCCCACAGCAGCCCCGCCACGGCCAGCAGACCGATGCCCCAGGCCCGTATCCGGCTCGCGCGGTCGCGGAAGTCGAGGTCGTAGTCACGTGATCGCATGGCCGCCGAATGTAGCAACCGCGCGGGGACGGCCACCGCGGACGGCCGGGGCGCTCAGCCCAGCAACCGCTCCAGCACCACCGCGATGCCGTCCTCCTCGTGGGACGCCGTGACCTCGTCGGCCACCGCCTTCAGTTCCTCGTGGGCGTTGGCCATGGCCACGCCGCGGGAGGCCCAGGCGAACATCGGGATGTCGTTGGGCATGTCGCCGAAGGCGATCGTGTCGGCGGCCTTCAGGCCCAGCCGGCGGGCCGCCAGGGACAGGCCCGTGGCCTTGGACAGGCCGAGCGGCAGCAGCTCGACGATGCCGGCGCCCGCCATGGCGACCGTGACGAAGCCGCCTGCCGTCCGCCGGGCCGCGTCCGCCAGCTCGTCGTCGCTCAGCGTCGGATGCTGGATGTAGATCTTGTTGAGGGGTGCCGTCCACAGGTCGGAGGCGTCCGTGAACGGGGTCGCGGGCAGCTTGCCGGTGACCGCGTACCCCGGGCCCACCAGCACCTCGCCGTCCAGGCCGTCCCGGCTGGCCGCCAGGTACAGCGGCCCCACCTCGGCCTCGATCTTGGCCAGGGCTACGCCCGCCAGCTGCCGGTCCAGGGTGACCGAGGTGAGCAGGCGGTGCGCGCCGGCGTCGTAGACCTGGGCGCCCTGGCCGCAGACGGCCAGGCCCTCGTAGCCGAGGTCGTCCAGGATGTGCCGGGTCCACGGGACGGCGCGGCCGGTGACGACGATGTGCGAGGCGCCCGCCGCGGTGGCCGCGGCGAGCGCGTCACGGGTGCGCCGGGAGATCGACTCGTCGGAGCGCAGCAGCGTTCCGTCGAGGTCGGTGGCGATGAGTCCGTAGGGGAAACTCACCGGGACACCGGCTCCAGGACCTCCCTGCCGCCCAGGTACGGGCGCAGCACCTCGGGGACCCGGACGGAGCCGTCGGCCTGCTGGTGGTTCTCCAGGATCGCCACGATCGTGCGGGGTACGGCGCACAGCGTGCCGTTGAGGGTGGCGAGCGGCTTGACCTGCTTGCCGTCACGGACCCGGATGGACAGCCGTCGGGACTGGAACTCGGTGCAGTCCGAGGTCGAGGTCAGCTCGCGGTACTTGCCCTGGGTCGGGATCCACGCCTCGCAGTCGAACTTGCGGGCGGCCGAGGAACCGAGGTCGGCGGAGGCGACGTCGATGACGCGGAACGGCAGCTCCAGCGAGGTCAGCCACTGCTTCTCCCACTCCAGCAGGCGCTGGTGCTCGGCCTGGGAGTCCTCGGGCGCGACGTACGAGAACATCTCGACCTTGTCGAACTGGTGCACGCGGAAGATGCCCCGGGTGTCCTTGCCGTGCGAGCCGGCCTCGCGGCGGAAGCACGGGGAGAAGCCCGCGTACCGCAGCGGCAGCCGGTCGGCGTCGATGATCTCGTCCATGTGGTAGGCCGCCAGCGGGACCTCGGAGGTGCCGACCAGGTACAGGTCGTCCTTGTCGAGGTGGTAGACGTCCTGGGCGGCCTGGCCGAGGAAGCCGGTGCCGGCCATGGACTGCGGGCGGACCAGCGCCGGGGTGAGCATCGGCGTGAAGCCGGCGGCGGTGGCCTGGGCGATCGCCGCGTTCACCAGGGCCAGCTCCAGCAGGGCGCCGACGCCCGTGAGGAAGTAGAAACGGGAGCCGGAGACCTTGGCACCGCGCTCGACGTCGATGGCACCGAGCAGCTGGCCCAGCTCCAGGTGGTCCTTGGGCTCGAAGCCCTCGGCACCGAAGTCGCGGATCGTGCCGTGCGTCTCCAGCGTGACGAAGTCCTCCTCGCCGCCGACGGGTACGTCGGGGTGGACGAGGTTGCCGAGCCGGAGCAGCAGCTCCTGGGTCTCGGCGTCGGCCGCGTCGCGCTCGGCGTCGGCGGCCTTGACGTCGGCCTTCAGCTGCTCGGCGCGCTTGAGCAGCCCGGCCTTCTCGTCGCCGGTGGCCTTGGGGATCTGCTTGCCGAGCTGCTTCTGCTCGGCGCGCAGCTCGTCGAAGCGGACGCCGGAGGACCTGCGCCGCTCGTCGGCAGACAGGAGGGCGTCGACGAGCGCGACGTCCTCTCCACGGGCGCGCTGGGACGCGCGCACACGGTCGGGGTCCTCACGAAGCAGGCGAAGGTCAATCACGAGGCCAAGGCTACCGGTGCATGGTCGCGGCTCACGAATCACTATTCCGGGGAGTTCGGATTCGCGGCTTACGGTCCGTTATGCGTTAATTGCCGAGAGTGTCGTCCCGTCAAGCCGTACGTCCCCGGTGTGCGTCAAGGGAAAAGTGTCTCACTCCCTGGGACGGAGCACGTCCGAGGCGCCCGGTTGACCCGATTTCCTTGTGCGGAACGGGATTTGGCGACCCGGTTGTCCACAGGAATCCACACCCTGCGAAGAGTTATCCACAGGCTGTGTGGAAGGTCTGTGGATTTCGGAATTGATCACTCCGGAAAGCGCGACGGCGCTGAGGAATTGCCGGGCCAAACCCCTTCGACACCCACGTTCGGGTGGAAAACGGTCGCCCCAAAAGATGAACCAAAGGAAACGGGTGGACGAAGGGCGACCCAGGGATGGGTGGACCCGGTCGCGGCTTCCAGGCCGATTTGTCGACCCTGTGACCCTGCCCTGTCGACTTGTCCCCAGGTCGAGAAGGCCACCTGTGGATAACTCCTGTGGATAACGTTCGTATGCAGGTACGACCGGGTGCGCGCGAGGGGCTAGAACCGGCCGTCCTGGCAGCGCGCCACCCAGTCCGCCGCCGCCATGAACTCCTCGTCCGACGTCCCGGGCGGCGTCGGCCCGGCCTCGCCCGGTGCGATGTCGGCACGGGGATAGGAACCGAGATAGCGCACCTGGAGGCAGATCCGCCGCAGTCCCGTCAGCGCCTCCGCCATCCGCCGGTCGGCGATATGGCCCTCGGCGTCGATGCAGAAGCAGTAGTTGCCGATGCCGGCACCGGTCGGCCGGGACTGGAGCAGCATCAGGTTGATGCCCCGCGAGGCGAATTCGCCGAGCAGGTCGCGCAGTGCGCCGGGGTGGTCGTCGCGCTGCCACAGCACCACCGAGGTCTTGTCGGCACCGGTGGGCGCGGCCGGCCGGGCCGGCCGGCCGACCAGCACGAACCGGGTCTGTGCGTTCTCCGCGTCGTGGATCCCGGTCTCCAGCGCCTCCAAGCCGTACCGGGCGGCGGCGAACTCGCCGGCGAAGGCGGCGTCGTAGCGGCCCTCCTGGACCAGGCGGGCGGCGTCCGCGTTGGAGGCGGCCGACTCCCAGAGGGCCTCCGGGAGGTTGGCGCGCAGCCAGTTGCGCACCTGGGGCTGGGCCGCCGGGTGGGCGGAGACCGTCTTGATGTCCGTGAGCTTCGTACCGGGGCGGACCAGCAGTGCGAAGGTGATCGACAGCAGCACCTCGCGGTAGATCATCAGCGGTTCGCCGGCGACCAGCTCGTCCAGGGTGGTGGTGATGCCGCCCTCGACGGAGTTCTCGATCGGCACGAACGCGGCCTCGGCCTCGCCGGCCCGCACCGCGTCCAGCGCGGACTGCACCGACACGTACGGGATCAGCTCACGGGTGGCCGCCTCCGGAAGCGTGCGCAGAGCGACCTCGGTGAAGGTGCCCTCCGGGCCGAGATAGGCATAGCTGGCTGGCATGTCCCTCACCCTAATGGCCGTGGGGAGGCCCGTCGCACGTGTCTCGTGAATGCCACCCGACCGGGTGGTTTGAACCCGGTTCACCCCTCCAGCAGCCGCTGTCCCACGTACTCGCCCTTCGCCGCCCCGCCCGGCACCGCGAACAGGCCGCTGGCCTCGTGCCGGATGTACTTCGACAGCGCGTCGCCCCGGTCGAGCTTGCGCTGCACCGGTACGAAGCCGCGCAGCGGGTCCGCCTGCCAGCAGATGAAGAGGAGACCGGCGTCGGGCGTGCCGTCCGCGTCGATGCCGTCGTGGTAGGAGAACGGGCGCCGCAGCATGGCCGCGCCGCCGTTCTCGTCGGGCCGGGTGATCCGGGCGTGGGCGTTCAGCGGGACGACGTAGTCGCCGTTCGCGTCGGTCTTCTCCAGGTCCATCGGGGTGGTCTCGTCGCCGCCGGACAGCGGCGCACCGTCGGCCTTGCGGCGCCCGATGACCTGCTCCTGCGCGGCGAGCGACAGCTTCTCCCAGTCGTCCAGGAGCATGCGGATCCGTCGTACGACGGCGTACGAGCCGTTCGCCATCCAGGCGGGCTCGCCCGAGACGGGCACGAAGATCCG
Organism: Streptomyces cyanogenus; assembly: GCF_017526105.1. Lineage (NCBI taxonomy): Bacteria > Bacillati > Actinomycetota > Actinomycetes > Kitasatosporales > Streptomycetaceae > Streptomyces > Streptomyces cyanogenus. Next base: position 4,388,258 of record NZ_CP071839.1, on the reverse strand, counting down.
CCGGTCGAAGTCGGCGTCGGCGGGCTTCGGATTGCGGGTGCCGTCGAGCTGGCCCATGAGGTTGCGGGCCGTCATGGGGTGGGCGGTGGCGCCCGGGGTGCGGTTGAAGCCGTTCATCTGCCAGCGCACCCGCGCGGCCGAGCCCGCGTCCTTCTGGATCGCGCGCAGGGCGTGGAAGGCGACCAGGGCGTCGTTCGCGCCGATCTGCACCCACAGGTCGCCGTCGCTGCGGGACTTGTCGAGCTGGTCGGAGGAGAAGTCCGGCAGCGGGTCGAGGGCGGCCGGCCGCTGCTTCTCCAGGCCGGTCCGGCCGAAGAAGCCGTGGCCGAAGCCGAAGGTGACGGTCAGCGAGGACGGGCCCGCGTCCCGGGCCACACCGGTGTCGCCGTGCGGGGCGGCCTCGCCCGCCATCAGCCGCTCGGCCGTCGCCGACCAGCGGCGCAGCAGGGCCGCCGCCTCCTTGCGGCCCGCGCCCGGCGCCAGGTCGAAGGCGACGAGATGGCCGCGCGCCTGGAGGCCCTCGGTGATGCCGGGCTGATGTTTCCCGTGAAACATCGCCCGCTCGGAGCCCACCGAGGTCAGCGGGGTGGCCCCGGCGGGGGCGGCGGCGTAGCCCACGGCCCCGCCGGCCGCGCCGAGCACGAGGCCGGTGGCGCCGGCGGTGCCGAGCAGCGCGCGCCGGGAGATGCCGCCGGTGCCGGAGACGGACTCGGGCCGCGCCGGCGGCGCCTCGGGCGTACGGGCCTGGGGGACGGACTGGTCGGGCATGGTGTGGTTCAGCCGATCTGCGCGTTCTTGGAGACGGTCACCTGGTCGATGTCGGAGGTGCGAACCGTGACGGCGATCTTCCAGTCGCCGGCCATGGGGATCTGCACGCCGTTCGCCGACCAGTGGCCGGTGGCGATGTGGTCGGGGTTCACGGGAAGCGGGCCGATCTTCTTGGCCTCCAGGGTGAAGGAGAGCTTCACCTCGGGGACGTCGAAGGCCCGGCCGTTGGGCCGCTGGACGTAGACGTGCATCTCGTTGCCGCCCACGCGCGCGGGGTCGAGGTCGATGCTGACGACGCCCTTGCCGTCGGTGCCGCCGGTGTCGAACGGCATGTCCAGGGTGAGCGCGCCGGACGTCGCCGAGGTGCCGGAGCCGGCCGACGCGGAGGTGGCCGCCTTGGCGTCCAGCTCGGTGCGGCCCGGTTCGGTCTGGGTCAGCGCCGTGGTGACGGCGAGCAGCACGACGGCGACGCCGGCCTCGGCGAGCACCGAGCGGCGCAGGCCGAAGCGGTTCGGGTCGGCGTCGCGCAGCCGCTTCTCGCGGGCGGCGGCGACGGCAGCGCGCTGCCGGGCGAGCTGGGCGGCGCGCCCGGAGTCGGCGGCGCCGGATCCGCCGCTCTTGCCGCCGGCCGTCTGCGAGGCGGCGACCTGCTCCTTGCGGGCCTGCGCCTGGCTCTTGCGTGCCTTTCCGGCGCGGGCGACCGGGTCGGTGAGGCGGGCCGTCCAGCGCCGGGAGACGCCCGCGATGCCGACCAGCACCGCCACCAGGGCGATCTTGACCAGCAGCAGCTGTCCGTAACGGGTCTCGGTGAACGCCGGCCAGGAGCCGAGCTGCCGCCAGGACTGGTAGACGCCGGTGACCACGAGGGCCAGGACGCTGCCGAAGGCCACCCGGGAGAAGCGCTGTACGGCGGCCGCCTCGACCGGGGTCTCGGCGGGCGACCGGTACAGGGCGGTCAGCAGGGCGGTGAGTCCGCCCAGCCAGGCGGCGACGGCCAGCAGGTGGACGACGTCGACCGGCATGGCGAGGCCCGGCTGGAGCCCGGTGGAGGCGTGCTCGGCCATGGCCCAGCTCGCGGCGAGGCCGGCCGCGACGACCACCCCGCCGACCGCGAGTCCGAAGGTCAGGTCGCGCTTCTCCTGACCCTCCTCGCGGCGGGTGTAGGCGCCGAAGAGGACGGCGACGAACAGCGCGGCGGCGGCGAGCAGCAGCAGCCGGGAGACCAGGGCGGCACCGGTCTTGGTCTGGAGCACCTGGCCGAGCAGGTCGAGGTCGAAGACGTCGGCGACCTTCCCGGAGCCGGTGTAGGAGCCGCGCAGGAGCAGCAGCCACAGGGTGGCCGCGGTCAGCGCGACCCAGCCGCCGACGACCAGCCGCTGCAGGGGCCGTACGCCCGCGCCGCGCTGCCAGCAGGCGAGGACGAAGGCCGCGCCGCCGGCGAGCACGATGAAGCCGGCGTACGACACGTACCGCCCGAACGCGTAGAGCCCGCCCACGACTCCGCCGCCGGCGGACGGTCCGGCGCCGGAGACGACGGTCTGCGAGGGCGCCCCGACGGAGAAGGTGAAGGCGCCGGCGACGGGGTGGCTGTCGGCGGAGACGACCTGGTAGGTGACGGTGTAGGTGCCCTTGGCGAGGCCGCTCTTGAGCTGCACCGCGTACGTCGTCCCGCTCACGCCGGCGGGACTGCCGGTCTGCACCGGCCTGCCCTTGGGGTCGAGGACGCGCACGGAGTCGTCGTTCATCGCCACCTTCTCGGAGAAGGTGAGCGACACCTGGGTGGGCGCCTTGTCGACCACCACCCCCTGTGCGGGGTCGCTGCCGGTCAGCGCCGCATGGGCGGAGGCCGGTCCGGCGCCCGCCAGCAGTGCGCCGGTGACGGCGATGAACAGCAGCACCAGGATCCGCAGGCGGGGGGTGATGGTCCGGTTCACGGTGGTCCCTCCCTCAGTGGCCGGTCGACGGGTTGTACGTGGTGGCCTTCACCGGCATCTCGACGGTGAGGGGCCCGGACTTGGCGAAGCGGAGTCTCACGGTGACCGTCTGGCCCTGCTTCGGTGCCCGCTTCAGCTTCTCGAACATCAGGTGGTTGCCACCGCTGCGGAACACGAGCCGTCCGTGCGCCGGTATGGGGAAGGCGGACTTCTCCGCCATGGCCCCGCCGGTCGTGCTGTGCATGGTGACCTGGCCGGCGACGTCACTGCTGACCGAGGTGAGCTCGTCGCCTGTCCCGCCCTTGTTGGTGATCGTCAGGAACCCGGCGGCCATGTCGGCGGAGACGGGCTGGGGCATGTAGGAGGCGCTGACGGACAGTTCGGCCCGCTCCGGGCCGGAACCGGATCCGGAGCAGCCCGTGAGGGCCAGGGCGCCGGTGAGCGCGCCCGTGGTCAGGAGGGTGCCACGACGCCTCACGGCTTGGCTCCCTTGACCAGCGCGGGCAGGTCCTTGGTGTAGTCGTCGACCGTGGCGCTCTCGCCGTAGAGGACGTACCCGGCGTCGGTCTTCGGGGAGAAGGCGACGACCTGGGTGCCGTGCACGGAGACGAGCTTGCCGTTCTTGTCCTTCTTCGTGGCCTCCACGGAGATGCCGAGGGACCGGGCGCCGGCCCGGATCCTGGCGAAGTCGCCGGTCAGCCCGATGAACTGGGGGTCGATGCCCTTGAGCCACCTGCCCATCTCGGCGGGGGTGTCGCGGCCCGGGTCGGTGGTGACGAACACCACCCGCAGGTCGTTCTGCTCGGCCTTGGGCAGCGCCTTCTTGGCGACGGCGATGTTGCTCATCGTCGTCGGGCAGATGTCCGGGCAGTGGGTGTAGCCGAAGTAGACGAGGGTCGGGTGGCCCTCGGTCTCCTTTCGCAGGTCGTACTTCTTGCCGTGGGTGTCGGTGAGGACCAGGTCCGGCTTGGTGAAGGGCTGGTCGAGAACGGTGCCGGCCTTGCCCGTGCCGGATCCTCCCGAGACCACGGCGACCGGCGCCCCGGCGTCGTCCCCGTTGCCGCACGCGGACAGGGTCAGGGTGGCGGCGGCGAGCAGTACGGCCGCGGTGAACGTCTTCTTGCGCATGGAAAAATGTCCCAGATGTGTGAACTCCGGCGCGCACCGGGGTCGGGCGGCGGCGTCTCATGACGGCATCGCGCGACGCCCGGTGCGCGCGGCGGAAGGAGGGGCTCAGGCCGCGGTCCGGCGGCGGCCCGCGAGGACGCCGTAGGCCACGCCGGCGGCACCGATGACGATGCCGACCACGCCGAGCACGCGTGCGGTGGTGTCACTGCCGCTGCCGGAGTTCCCGGCTGCGGTCGTCTTCCCGGCCTTCTCGGTCTTCGCCGTGGTGTTCTCGGCGCTCGCCGTGCCGTGGTGGTCGTCGGTGGCGGCGGACAGCTGCAGGACCGGGGCCGGGTTCTCCGGCTCGTCCTGGCCTTCCTGCGGTACCTCGATCCAGCGCACGACCTCCTTGTTGGAGTACGTCTGGACCGCCTTGAAGACCAGTTCGTCGGTGTTCTCGGGCAGGGCACCCAGGGAGAGCGGGAACTTCTGGAAGTAGCCGGGCTCGATGCCCTTGCCGTCGGCGGTCCAGGTGACCTTGGTGACGGCCTCGTCGATCTTCTCGCCGTGCATCGTCAGCGGCTTGTCGAGCTTGGACTTGGTGACCTCGGCCTTCCAGCCGGGGACCGGCTGCGGCATCACGGAGGCGATCGGGTGGTCGGCCGGGAGGTTCACCTCGACCCTGGTGGTCGAGGCGTTGTCGCGCTCGTTGGGGACCTTGAAGTCCACGACCGCGTAACCGCCCTTGGCCGCGGTGCCCTCGGGCTGCACGGAGACGTGCGCGAAGGCGGGGGCGGACAGGGCCAGAACGGCCGTACCCGCGGCGGCAGCGGCGGCGGCGATACGAGAAGCCTTCATGGAAGGAAGCACTCCACTCTGAGTGAGGTCCGGTGGTGAAGAGGGATACGCGCGCGGGGCCGGCGTCTTGGCCGTACCGCTGGAAAAAGGCGCACGCACGCGTGCCGCGCGAGGGCGGCGCACCGGGGTCCGTGTCCGTGCAGCGGAGCGGTGGCCGCGTCAGGCGGCGAGGAGGAAGGCGGCGGCGGGCGGGCCGCGCCGGATCACCGTGTGCTGGAGTACGGCGGTGTCTGGGGCCGGCGCCTCGTCCCGGTCGGGGCGCGGGGCGCGCGGACCGGGCCCGGCGGCGGGGAGCAGACCGGCGCACAGGGCGTGCGCCAGCGCGAGCGCAGCGCGCAGGGACCGTACGAGCGCCCCCTCCGCGACTCCATGCGCCGACAGCTCGATGAGCCGCAGCACGGCCAGGTCCCCGCGGCGCAGCAGCCAGCCGGCGGCGAGGGCCGCGAGCACATGGCCGAGCAGCATCGGCAGCGACGGCAGCGGGCCGGCCGAGGCGCCGGTGGCGTCGTGCATGTGCTCCAGGGTGCCCAGGGCGGCGGTCGGCCGGCCGGCGCGGTCGATGAGACGCGCGTCTAGCAGCAACCGGAAGGCGTGTCCCGGGGTGACGGAGGCCGGGGTCGACCCGCACAGCAGCCGGGTGGCCCGCTCGACCAGCGCGCTGTCGCTCAGCACCCCGCCCGTGGTCGGCCCTGTCGGCATCCCGGCCATCACGACCTGGTGCTGGCCCAGCCCGAACAGCGTGTGCAGCACGGTCTGGCCGAGGGCGAGCAGCGCGGCGATGCCCGGCAGGGAACGGGCCCGCCCGGCGAGCGGTGCCACGACCAGCAGGGAGCCGAGGAAGCCCGCACCGAGCGACCACAGCGGCACGCCCGCGCAGGAGGCCAGGGCGTGCCCGCACGCGGCCAGCGCGACGCAGACCGCGGCGAACACCGCGGCCCGCAGAATCCGGAGTCCGGCTCCGGGACGCGCCGTGCGCGGGTGGGGGGCAGTCATGGCGGCCTCATCATCGCACTGCCCTTACCCGGCGCCTACGGCAGGGCGCCCGAGCCGGCCCTGCCACGGCGTCCCACATACACCGATTCCTCCCCCCGCCGCGTCGGCCGTATGGGCGGACTCACGCAGACGGAGTGCTTATGGGTGCCTACGGGCGGCAATACGTAACCGTATGTCGAGCCGCGGCCGGGAGGCTGGAGCATGAGCATCTGGTGGTCACTCCATCTGCGGCGCGAGGCCGCCAGCGTGCCGCTCGCCCGGCGGCTGCTGCTCGGCACGATGGAGACCGCGGGCGTCGACCCGGACGTGTGCTACGACCTGTCCGTCGCCCTGAGCGAGGCCTGCGCGAACGCCGTCGAGCACGGCGGGGACGCGACGCCCGGCGCCTCGGAGGCATACCGGGTGACCGCCTACCTCGACGGCGAGAAGTGCCGCATCGAAGTGGCCGACTCCGGTCCCGGTTTCGCGCGCCCCCCGGACCCCCGGCCCGCCCGCCCGGACGTCGAGCACGGCCGTGGCCTCTGTCTGATCCGCGAACTCGCCGACCACGTCCACATCGGGGCCCGGCCCGGCCGGTGCGGGACGGTGGTCAGCTTCGACAAGATCCTCAAGTGGAAGAAGGATCCCTCGCTGCTCACGGCGTGACCGCTCGCTGCTCACGGCGTGACCGCCCGGGCCGGCGTCCCCCGCTGGGCCGGTACGGCCGCTTCAGCCGGCGCGGTCCACCACCCTCGCCAGTGCCTCCAGGGCCTCCGGGTACACCCGCTCCCGGGGCGTGCCGTAGCCGACGACCAGGCCCTGCGGCCGGCCGGGGCCCGGGGTGTGCCAGTGCTCGCCGAGCATGCCCAGCGCCAGGCCCTCCGCCTCCGCCCGGGCCAGCGCCGCGGCCTCGTCCGGCACCTCGATCAGCGCGTGCAGCCCGGCCGCGATCCCGCGCACGCTCCGCCGCCCACCCAGCCGGTCCAGCAGCTGGTCCCGGCGCCGCCGGTAGCGCAGCCGGCACGCGCGCACATGGCGGTCGTAGGCGTGGCTCTCGATCAGCTCGGCGAGGGCGAGCTGGCCGATGGTCTCGGTGTGGTGGTCGCTGTGCAGCTTGGCGTCGGCGACCGCGTCGACCAGTTGCGGAGGCAGCACCATCCAGCCGAGACGGAGCGCGGGACCCAGCGTCTTGGAGGCGGTGCCCAGGTAGACGACCTGGCCCGGTGCCATGCCCTGGAGGGCGCCGACCGGCTGCCGGTCGTAGCGGAACTCACCGTCGTAGTCGTCCTCGACGATCAGCCCGCCCCGCGCGCGGGCCCAGTCGGTCAGCGCCCGGCGCCGTTCGGGGTGCAGGGTCACCCCGGTCGGGTACTGGTGGGCCGGCGTGACCACCACGGCCGCCGCCTCGCCCAGCTCCTCGGGGCGCACCCCGCGCGAGTCGACCGGGACAGGCAGGACGGTTCCGCCGTTGTGCCGCACCACCTGCCGGTGGAAGGGCAGCCCCGGATCCTCCATGGCGACGGCCGCACCGCCCAGCACGCGGGTGAGCAGCGCGAGACCCTGCACGTACCCGGAGGTGATGACGATCCGCTCCGGCGGTGCCAGCACCCCGCGGGCCCGGCCCAGGTAGCCGGAGAGCGCGGTGCGCAGCTCGATCCGGCCGCGCGGATCGCCGTAGTCGTACGCCAGCGACGGGGCCGTCGCTATGGCCCGGCGCAGCGCGCGCAGCCAGGCCGCCGCCGGGAACGCGCCGACGTCCGGGCTTCCCGGGCGCAGGTCGAAACGCGGCGCCTGCGCGTGTGCGTGGGCCCGCGGCGCCTCGGCGTCCACGACGGGCAGCTCGGCGACCCGGGTACCGGAGCCCTGGCGGGCCGTCAGATACCCCTCGGCCACCAGCTGGTCGTACGCCGCCTTGGCGGTTCCCCGCGAGATCCCCAGCTCGGCCGCGAGCCGCCGGGTGGCGGGCAGCCGGGTACCAGGGACGAGCCGCCCGTCGCGCACGGCGTTCCTGAGCGCCCGTTCGAGACCCACTCGGCGGCCGTCCGCCGAGTCCGGTTCCAGATGCAGGTCGACACCGACCCCGGACCAGAAGTCGTCCACGTATCCCACCCCCGTCAGTGCACGCGCCCCCGAAGGGGCGCGGGACTGTGTCGATATGCGGCTCCGCCGCGCGGGCGCGACCGGCCATGACGAATCCCGCACGCGAAATGGCCGGGCACCTCCCGGTACCCGGCCATTCAAACGCAAATCAGCCCTTCAGCGCGGCCATCCACGCCTCGACCTCGTCGGAGCGCCGGGGCAGCCCGGCCGACAGGTTCCTGTTGCCGTCCTCCGTCACCAGGATGTCGTCCTCGATCCGGACGCCGATGCCCCGGTACTCCTCCGGCACGGTCAGGTCGTCGGCCTGGAAGTACAGCCCCGGCTCGACGGTGAGCACCATGCCCGGCTCCAGAACGCCGTCCACGTACGTCTCGGTCCGCGCGGCGGCGCAGTCGTGGACGTCCATGCCGAGCATGTGCCCGGTGCCGTGCAGGGTCCAGCGGCGCTGCAGGCCCAGCTCCAGGACCCGCTCGACCGGGCCCTCGACCAGGCCCCACTCGACGAGCCTCTCGGCCAGCACGCGCTGCGCGGCGTCGTGGAAGTCGCGGTACTTGGCGCCCGGCTGCACGGCCGCGATGCCGGCCTCCTGGGCGTCGTACACGGCGTCGTAGATCTTCTTCTGGATCTCGCTGTACGTGCCGTTGACGGGCAGCGTGCGCGTGACGTCCGCGGTGTAGAGGGTGTGGGTCTCCACGCCCGCGTCGAGCAGCAGCAGGTCGCCGGAGCGGACCGGGCCGTCGTTGCGGACCCAGTGCAGGGTGCAGGCGTGCGGGCCGGCCGCGCAGATGGAGCCGTAGCCGACGTCGTTGCCCTCCACGCGCGCGCGGAGGAAGAACGTGCCCTCGATGTAGCGCTCGCTCGTCGCCTCGGCCTTGTCGAGGACCCTGACGACGTCCTCGAAGCCGCGGACGGTCGAGTCGACCGCCTTCTGCAGCTCGCCGATCTCGAACTCGTCCTTGACCAGGCGGGCCTCGGAGAGGAAGACGCGCAGCTCCTCGTCGCGCTCGGCGGTGACCTTGTCGGTCAGGGCCGCCTCGATGCCGGCGTCGTAGCCGCGCACCACGCGGACCGGGCCGGTGGCCTCGCGGAGCTTGTCGGGCAGTTCGCGCACGTCGGCGGCCGGGATGCCGTACAGCGCCTCGGACTCGGCGAGGGAGTGCCGGCGGCCGACCCACAGTTCGCCCTGGCCGGAGAGCCAGAACTCGCCGTTCTCGCGGTTCGAGCGGGGCAGGAGGTAGATCGTCGCCTGGTGGCCGCCGTCCTCGGGCTCCAGGACCAGGACACCGTCCTCGGTCTGGTTGCCGGTGAGGTAGGCGTACTCGACGGAGGCGCGGAAGGGGTACTCGGTGTCGTTCGAGCGGGTCTTCAGGTTGCCCGCCGGGATCACCAGGCGCTCGCCCGGGAAGCGGGCGGAGAGCGCGGCGCGGCGGCGCGCGGTCTCGGCGGCCTGCGGGATCGGCTCCAGGTCACGCAGCTCGGTGTCGGCCCAGCCGGACTTCATGTTCTCGGCCAGCTCGTCGGAGACGCCCGGGTACAGGCCGTTCTTCCGCTGCTTGACGGTCTCCTCGGCCTCGGTCTCCGGGCCCTCCGCGGTAGCGGAGTCGGGCACAGCCGGGTTGAGCTCGTCGGACACGTGATCCTCCTCGATACGCCATTGATCTCCCCCGGGGGCCCGCGACGCTCCTGCTTGTGGCCGAGCGGGGACCTCCATCATCGTACGGTCGTACCAGGAGCGGGCGGGGCCGGATGACCTGTTATGCCCGGTCATGCCGACCGCCCGGGCCGCTCAGTCGAAGCGGGCCGCGAGCAGGACCACGTCCTCCTCGCTGTCGGCGGCGTCCAGGCCGTCCGGCAGGACCGCGCGCAGGACGTGGTCGGCGACGGCGCCCGGATCGTGCCGCACCGCGCGCGGGACGCCCGCGGCGGCGGCGTGCAGCCGGGCGAAGGCGCGGTCCATCGGGTCGCCGGTACGGTGCAGCAGCCCGTCGGTGTAGAGCAGAACCGTCTCTCCGGCCTCCGCCTGGATCTCCACGCTCGGCGCCTCCCAGCAGGCGAGCATGCCGAGCGGGGCGGAGACGGAGGTCTCGGCGAACTGGGTGCGCCGCTCACCGATCAGCAGCGGCGGACTGTGCCCGGCACCGGCCAGCGTGACCTTGCGCAGGGCGGGCTCGCAGTAGGCGAACAGGGCGGTGGCGGAGCGGGCGGGCTCGGTCAGCCGCAACAGCAGTTCCAGGTCGGACAGGACGGCGACCGGGTCCTCGCCCTCCATGACGGCGTACGCGCGCAGGGAGGCGCGCAGCCGGCCCATGGCGGCCACCGCGCTGGGCCCGGAACCGGTGACCGAGCCGACGGTCAGGCCGAGCGCGGCGTCCGGCAGCGGCAGGGCGTCGTACCAGTCGCCGCCGCCGCGCGGGCCGGTGCGGTGCCGGGCGGCGAGCTGGACGCCGGCCACCCGGGGCAGCCGGGAGGGCAGCAGTTCCTCGGTGAGGGTCGCCATGCACGCGCGCGTGCGTGCCACCTCCAGCAGCCGGGCCAGGTGCTCGGTGGCGTGCCGGACGTACAGCCCGGCGAGGTGGCGCCGGCGTGCGTGCGGCTCGGCCGGTTCGTCGTAGAGCCAGACGACGGCGCCGAGGCGGCCCGCGGACTCGGTGGCGAGCGGGAGGGCGTAGCTGGCGGCGTAGCCGAGGCGGGCGGCGACCTCGCGGTGGCGCGGGTCCAGGCCGTCCTCGGCGAACAGGTCGGGGTGGAGGATCTCGGCGGTGCCGCGGATGTCGTACGGCAGGGCGCGGCGCGGGACGGTCTCGATGTGGCCGAGGTCGGCCCGGCCGAGGCCGAGGCCGAGGGTGGTGCGGGGGCCGAGGCCGTCGGCGGGCTCCAGGACGACCAGGCCGCGGCGGGCGCCGACCAGGGCGGCTCCGGCACGCAGCAGCTCGTGCAGGGCGGGGTCGAGGGCGTGGGTGCGGGAGAGACGCTCGGTGAGTTCGTGGAGGGTCGTGAGGTCGGAGACCCAGCCGGCCAGCCGGTCCTGGAGGAGGGCGCCGGGGGCGGGTGCGTGGGGGGCCGGGACGGAGGCGGGGGAGGCGGGCGCAGTGTGTGCGGGCGTGGGGACCGCGGGATCGATTCCAGCCACTTTCGAGGGGTGCGGGGCGCTCATGGCGTCCGGCCTTCAGACCAGTGCGTATTGCTCAAAAGCATCGCAAACCCCCATGTCATTCTGCGCCGCTAGCAGTGTCTCCACATGTACACGCACTCGTGAGGGGATGTCCAGCATTGTCCTGCGAGGTTTCCTGGTGTCCATGGGCCGGGAGAGGGTTTCTCCCGAACCCCTTGCCTTACTGCCAAGTTGGCTAAAAACTGCCTCGGGTATCGGTCCATTGCGGTCGACTGGCCTTGCTCCACGGAGCGTCACAGCGGTCGTGATGGGTACGTACTCGGAGAAGGCCAGGGGTGGTTGGGGACCACCCGGAACCTGGCGACGGACCCGGGCGTCATAGCCACCGACGGCCGAGCCCCATCCTCCCGTGGCGGAGGCGGAGAGAAATACGCGCGACGGCAAAACGCCAGACTTCGCCACCCCCGCGCCGCAGCCGTGCTTTTGATAGACGCACCATGAACGCGGACGCGGCCAACGCTCGACCCCTTGGGGTTCCCCATGCCGTGCGCAGGGGTGTGATGCGCCAACAGGTACGCACAGTGAAGTGATCGACACATGGTGTGATGTGGCCCACGGTGTTGCCAGCGGTGCAACGGAAAGGAACGAGCGCTCATGCGCGAGATCCTCGGAAGGCGACGCAGGCTTCTGTCCAGGCGGAACGGCGGGAGGCCTGAGCTGATCGGCGCGGCCCTGACCTTCGCGACGGAATGGCAGTGGCCGGTACTTCCCGGTGTGGCGCCGGACCCGCAAGGGCGGGCCCGCTGCGCCTGCCCCGACCCGGAGTGCACGGTGCCCGGTGCGCACCCCTTCGACCCCGGCCTGCTCGCGGCCACCACCGACGAGCGCATGCTGCGCTGGTGGTGGACCAACCGGCCGGGCGCCCCGATCATCCTGGCCACCGGGGGCAGGGCGCCCTGCGCGGTCAGCCTGCCGGCGCTCGCCGCCTCCCGCGCCCTCGCCCTGCTCGACCGGCGTGGCATGCGGCTCGGCCCGGTGATCGCCGCGCCGACGCGCTGGTCGCTGCTCGTGAAGCCGTACTCCCTGGAACAGCTCGGCGAGTTGCTGTACGCCAAGGACTTCGTCCCCGGCTCCCTGCGCTTCCACGGCGAGGGCGGCTATCTCGCGCTTCCCCCGTCCGAGACCGGCCAGGGCGCCGTCCGCTGGGAGCGGGCTCCGCTGCCCGGCTCGGCCGCGCCCTGGGTGCCCGACGTGGAGGCCGTGGTGGACGCCGTGGTCGACGCCCTCACTCGTACGGGTGTGAGCGCACCCGAGTTGTAGGGGTGTCGGCGCGGGCGGCACGAGCGGGCCCCGCTCGCTCGTTATCTTCCGCATATGCTGCGACAACCCGGCGGCCACAGTGCCCCACAGCGGGATCCCCGGCACCTGCGTCTGCTCACCCTCGTGGGCATCGTGGCGGCCGTGGTCGCGCTGCCGCTGACCATGGCCTCCGCCGGGCAGGTGGGCGACGCCCGCCGGGCCGCCGCACCGGCCGCTTCCCGCGGTGACGCCGGGGCCCGCCCGGGCACCGCGCGGAGCTCCCCCTTCACGCTCGGCCTGGGACTCGCCACCGCCGCCCGCTGCGGCCCCGACCTGACGTCGCCCGACGGCATCGAGGCGCAGACCTGTGTGCTGACGCAGGGCGAGGAAACCTGGGCGCGCACCTACTACCGCAACGCCACCGGCGAGTCGCTGGACTCCGTGCTGAGCCTGATGGGCCCCGGCGGCCGGAGCGTGCAGATGCACTGCGTCACCGGCGCCGACGACGAGCCCGCCACCTGTGAGACCCCGCGCCGGCGCAGCCGGGGCGGACCGGGCGGCTACTCGGCCGTCACCGAGTTCGCCGAGCGTGGCGCGGACGGGGCGCTGCTGCTCCGTTCGGGCAGCAACTCCTGAGCGCGGCGGCGGAGTCGGTCGCGGCGGCGCCGGATGCCGGACGCGGGCATGGAAAGGCCCGGTTGCTGGCGACGGGGGATGCACCAGCAACCGGGCTACTGGAACGGTAACAAGAGATCGGCGGTTAGCAAATTCCGGGTTGGCTATTCGGACACCGATTTCCCTGATCGAAGCGTGAGTTGTGACAGGAGTCACCTGCCGCTCGCGCCTGTCCCGGCTGACCGGCCGGTCAGCCGGGACACGCCCACCCGGGGGACGTCAGCTGAGCGTGACCTGCCGGTTGGTCAGCCCGCCGCGCGCCCGGCGCTCGTCCGGGGTGAGCGGCTCCTGGACGGCGAGGGCCGCCGCGAGGCGCTCGGCGAACTCGGCGGCCGGCTTCTCCACGTCCTCCGCGCCGACCCCGCTCGGCAGGTCCCACACGGGCACGGTGAGGCCGTGAGCACGGAAGGAGCCGACGAGCCGGGTGCCCTCGCCGAGGCTGGAGCGGCCCGCGGCGTGCAGGCGCGCGAGGGCGTCCAGAAGCTGCTCCTCCGGGTGCGGCATGACCCAGCGCAGGTGGTTCTTGTCCGGGGTCTCGCACCAGTAGGCCGCGTCCACGCCGGTCAGCTTCACGGTCGGGATGGCGGCGGCGTTGGCCCGCTCCAGGGAGGCGGTCACCTCCGGGGTGGCGTTCTCCGCGTCCGGCACCCAGAACTCGAAGCCGCTGTGCACGACCGGCTCGAAGGCGCCCTCCGGGTCGAGCAGGTCCTGCAGCCGCGGAGCGTCGGCGGGGGCGCGGCGGCCCTGCACCGGGGTGCCGGGCTCGGCCTCCAGGGCGCGCAGCAGCGTGTCGGCCAGGTCGCGGCTGATGTCGCCGGACGCCGTGTCGTTCTGCAGGCCGAGCAGGACCGAGCCGTCGTCGCGGCGCAGCGCGGGCCAGGCCATCGGCAGCACCGTGGCCAGGGTGACCGACGGGACGCCCTCGGGCAGCCCCTCACGCAGGGTCAGCTCGGCGGTCGCCGCCGGGACCAGTTCGCGCAGCGCCACCCAGTCGCACTCGCCGGGCAGTCCCTCGAACGGGCGCTGCACAAGCTCGGTCGCGGCGTGCGCGGCGGCCCGGCCGTGGCAGGCCTTGTAGCGCCGGCCGCTGCCGCACGGGCAGGGTTCGCGAGCGCCGACAACCGGGATCTCCCCGTCGATCAGCTGCGGCTTGGCCTTCGTCTGGGGTCGCTTTTTGGCCATGGTGGGTGTCTCCCGGTTACGGCTCTTCTCGTACGTCGGGAGCCTAGCCGTTCGGACCATGACCGACGGGAACCTGTGGACAACGTACGCGCGCTCGACGCCGGTGGTGGGAAGCCGGGGGCCGTCAGCGGGGGCGGGGGAACACTGGCCGGCCTGGGGGCGCACGCCGGTGAAATCCCGGCCGGGTGAAACCCCGACCGGGTGAAGTGCGGGCCGTGTGAAGTCCGGCCCGTCGGGTGCCGGCCTGGGCCGCCGGTGTCTTCGCCCTCGCCGAGGCCACAGACGCCGGTGTCTCCGCCCTCGCCGAGGCTACAGACGCCGGTGAGCCGTCGCGGCCGGCGCCCGGCGCCCGCAGGGCCGTGGCGGGCCCTCGCTCGGGCTCGGTGAATCCCGGCCGGTTGACCCCTGGCCCGGTGGAGCCCGGCCCGGTGGAGGCCGGCCCAGTGGACCTTGCCCCCGCCGAGCCGCCCCGCTCAGTCCAAGTCCTCGAAGGCGTCCGCGAAGCCGAGGCCGGGCAGGTCCGGCAGGCCGGTCAGCGGCGCACCGGGGTCGGACAGCGGGCGGCTGGGGTCGGACAACGGTCTGCCCGGGTCGGACAGCGCTCTCCCCGGGGCCTGCAAGTCGGGCAGCGCCGCGTGCGTGACGCGCGTAGCGAAAGCGTCGCGGTGGCAGCGGGCATCGGGATCATGGACGTCCTCGTGGACCACCACCCAGACCGTCACCTCGCCCTGGACGTCGTCCCGGACGCCCCAGTCGTCGGCCAGGGCCGTGATGATGTTCAGCCCACGGCCGCCGTGCGCGGTCACCGACGGAGTGGCCGGCGCAGGGCGGGTCGGGCCGCCGCCGTCCGTGACCTCCACGATGAGCCGTCCGCGCGGGTCGACCCGCCATGCGGCGCGGACGTCCCCGTCCCCGGCCGGCGCATCGCCCAGGGGCCGCCCGTGTTTACAGGCGTTGCTCAAAAGTTCGGAAAGGATCAGTACGGCGTCGTCGATGACCGCTTCCGATACGCCACCGCTGCGCAGTTGCGCCCGCATCCGGTGCCGCGCCTCCCCCACGCCCGCAGGGCCATGGGGTACGGCCATGCTCGACGACGTGGGCACCTCCTGTGCCACCACCAACGCCACCCCCGAGACCTCCTTCGCCCCACGCCACGGTGTGGATGCCCCCTTGGCCTGTACCGGAAACCGGCCAGTCCCCTTCCGCTGACGCATTCGACACGGGCGCACACGGAGCGAACGCGCCGGTGCACTCCCTGTGACGAACTCGGCCCGACAACACTTGATTTGGCGTGATTTGGCGGGTGCGGTCAGGCGTAGGGGAGGCGTGGAGGCGGGCGGCTCAGCGGCCCAGTTGCCGCAGCACCGCGCGCGGGCGGTTGGTGATGATCGCGTCGACGCCCAGCCCGACGCACAGGTCGACGTCCTCGGGCTCGTTCACGGTCCAGACGTGGACCTGGCGCCCGGCCCGCTTCAGCCGCTCGATGTAGTCGGGGTGACTGCGCACGATGCGGATCGAGGGACCCGCCACCTGCACCCCCGCCGGCAGCCGTCCGTCCCGCAGCCGGGGCGAGACGAACTGCATCAGGTAGACCGTCGGCAGCGTCGGCGCCGCGCTCCGCACGCGGTGCAGCGAGCGCGCCGAGAAGCTCATGACCCGGACCGGTGACTCGGCGGCGGAGGCCGGCGCGTCCAGCCCGAACCGCTTCAGCAGCGCGATCAGCCGCTCCTCGACCTGCCCGGCCCAGCGCGTGGGGTGCTTGGTCTCGATGGCCAGTTCCACCCGGCGCCCGGCGTCCGCGACCAGCTCCAGCAGCCGCTCCAGGGTGAGCACGGAGGTCTCCTCGCGGTCCTCCGGCCGGTGCTCCCAGTCGGGCTCCTCGTCCCGTCCGCGCCAGGCCTCGCGCGTCTTCCAGGAGCCGAAGTCGAGGGCGGCCAGATCGGCCAGCTCCAGCGCGGAGACCGCGCCGCGGCCGTTGGAGGTACGGTTCACCCGCCGGTCGTGGACGCAGACCAGATGCCCGTCCGCGGTCAGCCGTACGTCGCACTCCAGGGCGTCCGCGCCGTCCTCGATCGCCTTGCGATAGGCGGCGAGGGTGTGCTCGGGGGCGTCTTCGGAGGCACCGCGGTGGGCGACGACCTGGATGGTGTGCTGTCGTGCGTGGGTCACCGCGTCATGGTGCCACCGTCGCCGGGCGGACGTGGCCGCACGGGCGCATCCGTGCGCGGAACGGGGGCACTCGCCGCTCGTCGGCAGGATGCTTTCTGCGGCGCTCGTTTATAAAACCTTTGCGCGAAAGATCCTATATAAACCTATGTAAAGGGGGTCGGCGGACCCACAGGCACCGCTTATGGTGCTCTGACGGCCCGTGGGAAAAGCTGAGTGCAGAGCAGTGCGACCAGTGCGACCGACGACAACAGGCGTGGACCGAGGAGAAGACCTGTGAGCACCGAGAACGAGGGCAACGCGGTACCCCCGGCGCCGTCCGCACCTCCCGTGCCGATGGCCTCTCCCACCGCTTCCCCGCAGGGCCACGTGCCCGAGGCGAACGCACCGACGGCCCCCCTCCCTCCCGTCCCCCCGGAGACCCCCGCGGCCTCGGCCGCGTCCGGCCACGGTCCGGCGTACCAGCCCGGCCCGGCCCCCGACGGCTCCTGGCCCCCACCGCCGGCCACCCCGGCCTACGGCGACGGCGGCCCCGGCGGCCCGGGCGCCGGCTGGGGCGCCTCCTACCAGCAGCCCGCCCCCAAGCCGAGCAGCGGACGCGGCGGCCTGGTGGCGGCGGTCCTGGTGGCCGCGCTGGTCGCGGGCGGCCTGGGCGGCGGCCTCGGCTACACCCTGGCCAAGGACCGGGACGACCGCGGCTCCACCACCGTCTCCTCCGACACCGGCGCCGCCCAGATCAAGCGCGCACCGGGGACGATCGCGGGCGTGGCCGCCAGGGCGCTGCCCAGCACGGTCACCATCGAGGCGGAGAGCAACAACGGCGAGGGCGGCACGGGCACCGGCTTCGTCTTCGACACCCAGGGCCACATCGTCACCAACAACCACGTGGTGGCGGACGCCGTGGACGGTGGCAAGCTGACGGCCACCTTCCCGAACGGCAGGAAGTACGACGCCGAGATCGTCGGCCACGCGCAGGGCTACGACGTGGCGGTCATCAAGCTGAAGAACGCCCCCTCCGACCTCAAGCCGCTCGCCCTCGGCGACTCCGACAAGGTGGCCGTCGGCGACGAGACCATCGCCATCGGCGCCCCCTTCGGGCTGTCCAACACGGTGACCACCGGCATCATCAGCGCCAAGAACCGCCCGGTGGCCTCCAGCGACGGCAGCTCCTCCAGCAAGGCGTCGTACATGAGCGCGCTGCAGACCGACGCGTCGATCAACCCGGGCAACTCCGGCGGCCCGCTGCTGGACGCCTCCGGCGCGGTCATCGGCATCAACTCCGCGATCCAGTCCTCCGGAAGCGGCGGCTTCGGCTCCGGCCAGTCGGGCTCGATCGGCCTGGGCTTCGCCATCCCGATCAACCAGGCCAAGTACGTCGCCCAGCAGCTGATCAAGACCGGCAAGCCGGTGTACGCCAAGATCGGCGCGTCCGTCTCCCTGGAGAACTCCTCCGCCGGCGCCCAGATCACCGACCAGGGCACGGCCGGCTCCGCAGCGGTCGAGTCGGGCGGCCCGGCGGACAAGGCCGGCCTCAAGCCCGGCGACGTCATCACCAAGCTCGACGACCACGTGATCGACAGCGGCCCGACCCTGATCGGCGAGATCTGGACGCACAAGCCGGGCGACAAGGTCACGATCACCTACAAGCGGGGCGGCCAGGAGCACACGGTGCAACTGACGCTGGGCGCACGCGAAGGCGACAACTGACCCGCCCCCGTACGGCAACCACCGCCCCGCGATCCGGCGGCGGGCCGGTAATCTGTACCCGCGCCGTCGATCTCCGGCGGCGCGGGGAGGCGTGCCCGAGCGGCCGAAGGGAACGGTCTTGAAAACCGTCGTGGCAGCGATGTCACCGTGGGTTCAAATCCCACCGCCTCCGCACAGGTCGTAAACATGCAGGCCAGAAGGGGTGCCTCTCTCGCGAGAGGCACCCCTTCGGCGTGTGCGTCCGTCACCGGGATCCGGGCGTCGGGATCAACGGCGTCGTCGGGAGATGCGCCGGCCGCCGCTCTCATGCCGCCGTCGGGATGCCGAGTTCCGTGAGCAGGCCGCGCACGCGCTTTTCGATCTCGTCCCGGATGGGTCGTACCGCATCGACGCCCCGGCCTGCCGGGTCGTCCAGCTGCCAGTCCAGGTACCGCTTGCCGGGGAAGACCGGACAGGTGTCCCCACAGCCCATCGTGATCACCACGTCCGAGGACTGCACTGCCTCGGTGGTGAGGATCTTGGGGGTCTCGGCGGAGATGTCGATGCCGAGCTCCGCCATCGCCTGGACGACGGCGGGGTTGACCGTGTCGGCGGGGGCCGAACCGGCCGAGCGGACCTCCAGCCGGTCACCGCCCAGGTGGGTCAGGAACGCGGCGCCCATCTGGGAGCGGCCGGCGTTGTGGACGCAGACGAACAGGACCGAGGGGCGCGGGGTCGGGGTGCTCATGGCAGGCGTCTTTCGGGGAGTGGAGCGGGTCAGGAGGAGGCGAGTCCGGGTTCGCCGTGCGGGACGACGACGTCGTCCCCGGTGGGAGCGGGACGGCCGTACACCGCGATGACGGCGCCCAACCCGAGTGCGGCGCCGACCGATTGGGCCGCGACGAAGGGGGCGACGGAGGCGGGGGCGATGCCGGCGAAGGTGTCGGTGAAGGCCCGGCCGATGGTCACTGCCGGGTTCGCGAAGGAGGTGGAGGAGGTGAACCAGTAGGCGGCCCCGATGTACGAGGCCACGGCCACCGGTGCGAGGGAGGCGTTGCCGATGCGGTCGAGCCCGAGGACCAGCAGGATCAGCCCGGCCGTGGCGACCACCTCACCGAGCCACAGGTGGGGCGCGGACCGGTCGTGCGTGGACCACTCGACCAGTGGCTTGCCGAACATGGCGTCGGCCAGGACCGCCCCGCCGACGGCTCCGGCGATCTGTGCGGGCACGTACGCGGCCACGTCCCGCAGGGTGAGGCCGTCGGTCGAGCGGCGGCCGGTGAACCAGGCGGCGAGGGTGACGGCCGGGTTGAAGTGCGCGCCGGAGACCGGCCCGAGCACGGCGATCAGCACGCCCAGACCGAGGACGGTGGCGAGGGAGTTGGCGAGCAGCTGCACGCCCGCGTCGCGCGACAGCTCGGCGGCCTGGATGCCGGAGCCGACCACCACTGCCACCAGCACCCCGGTTCCGACGGCTTCGGCGGCGAGCCGTCGGCCCAGGGGCGCGGTCACGCGGTGGCTCCGGCGGTCTGCGGCGCGGTCAGGAATGCGGCGAGCCGGTCCAGGACGCCGGGCAGCACCCGGTAGTACACCCAGGTCCCGCGCCGCTCGCAGTCGATGAGCCCGGCCTGCCGGAGCAGCTTGAGGTGGTGGGAGATCGTCGGCTGGGACAGCGTGAAGGCCGGCGTCAGCTCGCAGACGCAGACCTCGCCGTCCTCACCACGCGAGGCGATCATCGACATCAGCCGGAGCCGCACCGGGTCGCCCAGAGCCTTGAACACCTTCGCCAGCTCGGCCGCCCGGTCCTCGTCCAGCGGCGTGGACAGCCCCGCGCAGCAGGCGGCTTCCTGCCCGAGCACCTCAAGCCCTTGTTTCGACATGCCTCTATGTTGACGTTTTCCGATCCAAGGCGCAAGGTTGCATCAATGAACGTCGATACAGGCCGTTCGGGGCACCGCCATGCCCCCGTCCCCTGGGAGTGAGTCATGAACGAGCAGTCCACCGACCTCCGTGAAACCGTCCGTCGGCGCTACGCCGCGGCGGCCGTGAAGGTGACCGAGGGCGGCGCCGGCTGTTGCGGGCCCGAGCCGGTCGAGGTCGACGAGAACTTCGGTTCGACGCTGTACGCCGCCGACGAGCGCGACGCCCTGCCCGCCGAGGCGGTTGCCGCGTCACTCGGCTGCGGCAACCCGACCGCCGTCGCGGACCTGCGTGCGGGCGAACGCGTCCTCGACCTGGGCTCGGGCGGTGGCATCGACGTCCTGCTCTCGGCCCGCCGCGTCGGCCCCACCGGCAAGGCGTACGGGGTGGACATGACCGACGAGATGCTGGCCCTGGCCCTGGCCAACGCCGAGAAGGCGGGCGCGGCGAACGTCGAGTTCCTGAAGGGCACCATCGAGTCCGTCCCGCTGCCCGCGAACACCGTCGACGTGGTGATCTCGAACTGCGTGATCAACCTGTCGACGGACAAGGCGGCCGTGTTCGCCGAGGCCTTCCGCGTCCTGAGGCCCGGCGGTCGCATCGGCGTCTCCGACGTCGTCGCCGACGACACCCTCACCACCGAGCAGCGCGCCGAGCGCGGCGACCACGTCGGCTGCATCGCCGGTGCCCTGTCGTTCGCCGAATACCGTCAGGGACTTGAGGCGGCCGGCTTCACGGACGTCGAGATCACTGCCGCCCACCCGGTTGCCGACGGCATGCACTCGGCCGTCGTCCGCGCCGTCAAGCCCGCCGGTGCCACCGGGACGGACGGCTCCTCCGCATCCGCCGCCTGCTGCGGTGTGACCGCCTGTTGCACCTCCGGCGAGCAGGCCGCCGATCCGTCGACCACCGTCGCCGAGGCGAAGGCCGCGAGCGGCTGCGGCTGCCGGAGCTGACGGCCCCACCGCCTCCGCGCAGTGGGTGAGGGGGGAGGCCGACGGGTCGGCAGTCGTACACCGGCCGAGCCGGCCGGCGTGCCGTCGTACGGCCGGGGACGTCCCGGTTCCGGGCCGCGCCCCTTCTGCGGGGGGACCTGTTCCGCCGTCCGTGCCCGGTCTCATCGCGGGGGGCCCGTCCCGCCGCCCGAGACCCGCCTCATTGCAGGGCGACCTGTCCCGCCGCCCGAGGCCCGTCCCATTGCAGGGGTCTCCTCCAGCGGCCCGAGGCCGTCCCACCTGCATGGCACCCGTCTCAGCCGGTGTGCTCTCGCGGTGGTGTGCGGACGGCGAGGAGGGCGACGTCGTCGATGCCGGGTGGCTGGACGCGGCGCAGGAGCTGGTCGGTGAAGGACGGCAGGGGGCGGTGGGCGAGGGCGGCGGCGTGCTGCCGGAGCCGGTGGAGGCCCTCGTCCAGGGTCTGGCCGGGAGCTTCGATGAGGCCGTCGGTGTACAGCAGCAGGGTGGATCCGGGCGGCAGCAGCGTGGTGGCGTCGGAGCGGGGCGCGGAGACTCCGGTGCCCAGCAGGAGTCCATGGCCGTCCGTGAGGTAGTGGGCCAGTCCGTTCTGGTCGATGAGCAGGGGCGGGGGGTGGCCGGCGTTGGTCCAGGACAGCTGCCAGTGTCCGTCGTCCGTCTCGGTCACCCGGGCGAAGATGAGCGTGGCCATGGTGACGTCGGTGATCGGCATGACCGCCTCGTCGAGGCGTTCGACGATCCGGCTGGCGGGTTCCCGCTGGGACCAGGCGTAGGCGCGGAGCATGTTGCGCAGCTGGGCCATGCCGGCCGCGGCCTCCAGGTCGTGGCCGACGACGTCGCCGATGGCCAGCGCGGTGGCCCCGTCGGACAGGGTGAAGGCGTCGTACCAGTCGCCGCCGACCTGTGAGGCGTCGGGGGCGGGCAGGTAGCGGACGGTCATCTGCAGACCGGGCACGCTCGGCATCTGGGGCAGCAGGTGGTTCTGCATGGTCTCGGCGACCGCACGCTGGCGCTGGTAGAGGCGGGCGTTGTCCAGGGCGACACCGGCGCGGCGCGCGATGTCCTCGATCAGCGGCAGGTCGGCGGTGGTGAAGTTGCCCGGCTTCGCGGCACGGCCGAGGGTGAGGGCCCCCAGGACTTCGCGGGTGCTGCGGAGGGGGGCGATGGCCGCGGAGTGGATGCCGGTGGCGTCGAACAGGCGGCGCTGCTCCACGGCTATCCCGGAGTCGGGGGCGCCCTGGTAGGTCTCGGGCCCCGCCAGGGTGGAGGCGACGCCGCGCAGAGCCCGGGAAAGGGGCATCGGGGACTCCTGGGGGACCGGCGGCATGGGCCCCTGCAGATCTTCGTGGCGCACCAGCGTGTCGCCGTCGGCCTGGACCACGGTGGTGCGCCACACCTCGTCGCGCTCGGTGATCAGGTCGATGACGACCCAGTCCGCCAGCCGGGGCACGACCAGGCCCACCAGCCGGCGCTGTGCCTCGTCGACATCGAAGGTGGAGGTCAGCTGTGTGGTGGTCTCGGCCAGCAGGGCCAGCCGCTCCAGATCGCTCATCCGCTCGGTGGCCTGCTCCTGGTGCGGTCCGGTGCTGTGCGCCGCCTCAGGCGTGTGGAAGACCACGAGTGTGCCGGCTCCGGGGCCGTCGACGGCGTAGGGCGCGATCAGCCAGGAGATGCGCAGGAGGGAGCCGTCGGCACGGGCGAAGTAGTCCTCCTCGGCCTGTGCCGGGTGCCTGGCGTGGAACGCCTGCCGCATGCTGCACCGGGTGGTGGGCAGCGGCTGGCCCTGGGGCCCGCGGTGCAGCAGCTCGTGAGCGTCCTGGCCGATCAGGTCTTCGGCGGGCCGCTTCAGCAGCTGCTCGGCGAGGGAGTTGACGGCGACGATACGGCCCTGCTCGTCGGCGAGGTAGGCGCCGGCCCCGATGGCGTCCAGTGCGCCGGTGAGCCCGGCGTCGGGAACTCCCGGCGACCGACCAGGACCGGTCTCGTCGGTCTTCGGCTCCGTCATGTCCTCGCCTCCGGAACATCGAGTCCCGTCCTCGGTGCCGTGGTACGAGCACCGCCGGACGTCCTCCCGCTTTCTTTCCCGTGTGCCCCCGCGGAACGCATCCGACCTCGTGTCCGGCGGTCCGGATACGGGCTCCTCGGGCAAGGTGTCCCACACGGACGGCTCCAGGACCGCCCCCGCAGGGGCCGGGAGGGTGTCGTATGCCCTGGAGCAGCACCGACGCGGCGGGCCGGGCATCTGCAGCCGTCGCCCCCGTCCGGCGCCATCCGGTTCGGTGCGGGACTCAGCAGGCGGCGGCCTCGTCCACCGTCTCCCGTACGTCCAGAACCGTGTCGACTCCGGTGATCTCGAAGAGCCGCCGCAGCTGCCGTGTCGGTGCGGCCACGCGCAGGGTGCCCGTCTGGTGGGTGAGGATCAGCAGGTTGAGAAACGCCGAGTCCGCGAAGACGACACCGGAGGCGTCCAGGACCACGAGTGGATGCTCCTTGGCGGCGGCGTCCAGTGCGTCCGTCAGAGGCGGGATCGAGTGCATGTCGTAGGAGCCGTGAGCGGCGACGACCCAGGCATCGCCTCGTTCGTACTGGGTCACCGACGCCTCCGGGGCGCGTCCGCCGGCCTGGTCCGGCCACCGCGTCCCACCGGCGTCGCTCGTGAGCCTCGGCATGATGGCTTCGTCCCAGGACACCTTCGGGCTCCTTCCACGGCTCTTCGTCGAGTGAGTAGGCCAGCGAATACGCGAAAAGTATGTCACGTAACTGGTTTCCGGCAATGGTGTCCCCTAAAATGCTGGGCATGGTTGGAGTGCCCGAACCTCACACCGGATGGACGTTCATCACCAACCACGCGCGTGTCCTCGCGGCCATCGCCGACAACCCGAACGTCCGGATCCGCGACATCGCCGCCCGCTGCCGGCTCACGGAGCGCGCCGTCCAGCGGATCATCTCCGATCTGGAGCAGGACGGTTATCTCTCCCACACCCGTGACGGGCGCACGAACACCTACCGCATCGAGCCGGACAAGGTGCTGCGTCATCCGGCGGAAGCCGGCCTCTCCGTGGCCTCTCTGCTCTCCCTGCTCGTGCAGGACGAGACCGAGCGCGTCCAGAACCCGGTCGCCCAGTAGTCCCGGCCCGGGGTTTCACGGGTGGTGGCCCGTCATGCGGGCCGCCGAGGCTATCGTCGCGCGGGCCTCGCGCTCGGTCAGACCGGTGTGCAGAGCGGCCTCGGTGAGGGGGGCCACCAGGGCGGGGCCGATGCCGTTCTCGTAGGCGCGGCAGGCCGCCCAGAACAGGCGGGTGTTGCGCTGGCCCTCGTGGGCGGTCAGGACGAAGTGGACCAGGCCCCGGCCGTGGTCGCCGGCGGCGGGCGGCGCCGGCTGGTGGGGACGCGGCGGGGGCAGCAGCAGGCGGAGCAGGGACGGCGGGCAGGCGGCCGGGGCCAGGTGCGCGGTGCCGGGGACGGCGGTGTACACGCCGTGGTCGGTGCGGGAGCCGGGGCCGACGAGGTAGCCGCCGGCGCCCCGGATGTCGATGCCGGGGGCGAGGCGGCCGGCCGAGTTCGGTACGACGGTGTCCGGTGGCCCGGTCAGCCACAGGTGGCGGCCGCCGCTCGGGGTGAGGACGACGACCGTCTCCGGGATCGTGAACAGGTGGCGCAGGGCCAGTTCGCGCAGGGCGGCCGAGGAGTCCGTGCAGGACTTGGTGTCCAGGTCGACGCCGATCAGGTGGTACGGGGGCAGTCCGCAGGCGATGCCGTAGCCGGTGGCCCAGGGCGCGGCGGCGAACAGCTCGCGGATGCGGACGGGGTCGGTGGAGGCGTCGTACACGCCGTGGCCGAAGCGTCCGCACTCGCCGTGGCAGGGGCGTCCCGGGACCGGATCGTCGCGGTGCGGGGAGCGCAGCGCCGGGAGCTTCGTCCGGGACAGCGGGATGACGGCCAGGCCGCGTTCGGCGGCTGACAGGGCGTGCGCGAGGGCCAGCGTCGTGGCCTGCCGGTCGGTGGTGGCCATGCCTCTATATTCGTACGTACGTTCGAAAAAGGGAAGGGCGGAAGGGGGTGTATGCCGCTGCAGGAGCGGGCGGGCCGGAGGTGTGCCGGAACGTTTCATCCCTTGTGTCGCTTGGACGGTCGGGCATCCGTACCGGCCCCGCTTCCGTGACGGAAGTGACCGGAGTCGGTGAAAGGGGTTTATCGACTTGTCATCACGCTTGCGTGCGAATCTCGGCTTCTGTGGTGGTTCGCCACCGATTCGGTGGGCAACCCTGGAGGCGCGACGTCGTCCACGACGAGCCGAGGCGGTCGGCCGGCCGCCTCGGCGTGAACCACAGTTCGACCACCATCGGCCTAGGGCCGCCGAATGCCTGGTTCTGGAGGAACAACATGGCAAGCACCGCCCGCGTTCTCGCGGCCGTCCCCCCTCTCCCACGCGCAACCGCCCTCTTCGCCGGGGCCGCGGCGGCGGACGACGGCGCCCTCCCGGACGACGGATCGCACGCGGGCGCGGCGGGCGTCCTCGGCGGCGGAGCCGGGGACGACGGCAGCGGCAACTTATCCACCGCGAACCGGAACGCGGTCGCCTCCGGCGCCCCGCACCGGAGGGACTCCGCCCGGGTCGACGGCTCCGTGTTCACGGCCGTGCAGCAGGGCGACGACAACGTCCGCGCCGTCCCCGTGACCATGCGGTGAGCCTCGGGCGGGGGTTCTCGTGGGGAGGGCCCTCGCCGGGTGTGCTTCAAGGGTCGCAACACGTCTGCGCGGCGGTGCCTCGGCGCCGCCGCGCAGACGTCTGTGCGGGACCCGCGCGGTGGTGGCCGGCCTTGACACCCCCAGGTATCTGACGGACAGTCAGAAATGGTTTCCGAGTCAGGGGGTGGCGGTGCGCGAGGAGCAGCTGAGCGACGAACTGGGCGCGCGGCTCAAGGAGTTCGAGGGACGTCCGGCCGCCGTCGCCGGCGTCGGCAAGGACCCGGTGAACGCGCCGATGATCCGGCACTGGTGCGAGGCGCTGGGCGACACCAACCCCGCCTACACCGGCCCGGACGCCATCGCCCCGCCCACCATGCTCCAGGCCTGGACGATGGGCGGCCTGGCCGGACACCGGGGCCGCACCGGGGCGTACGACGAACTCCTCGGCCTGCTGGACGCGGCGGGCTGCACCGCCGTGGTGGCCACCGACTGCGAGCAGGAGTACCTTCGGCCCCTGCGCCCGGGCGACGAGGTCGCGTTCGACACGGTCATCGAGGAGGTCTCCGGCCGCAAGACGACCAGGCTCGGCACGGGCTACTTCGTCACCACCCGGATGGACGTCCGGGTGGACGGCGAGCCGGTCGCCACCCACCGCTTCCGCATCCTCAAGTACGCCCCCGCGCCCCGCACACCCCGGCCGCGCCGCCCCCGCCCGGTGGTCAACCGGGACAACGCCGGCTTCTGGCAGGGCGTGGCCGGGCACCGGCTCCTCATCCAGCGCTGCACGGCCTGCGGCACCCCGCGCCACCCCTGGCTGCCGGGCTGCAACGCCTGCGGCAGCCAGGACTGGGACACGGTGGAGGCGAGCGGCGAGGGCACGGTCTACTCGTACGTGGTGCTGCACCACCCGCCCTTCCCGGCCTTCGATCCGCCTTACACGGTCGGTCTGATCGAACTCGCCGAGGGGGTGCGGATGGTCAGCAACGTGGTCGGAGTGCCGTACGACAAGGTGCGCATCGGGATGCCGGTGCGGCTGGAGTTCCAGCGGTGCGACGAGGAGCTGACGGTACCGGTGTTCCGGGTGGTGCAGCGGTGAGGGCCGGTGACCGGCTGCCGCCGCTGGAGATCCCGGTGACCCGCACCCTGATCGTGGCGGGCGCCATCGCCTCCCGGGACTACCAGGACGTGCACCACGACCCCGAGCTGGCCCGGCAGAAGGGCGCACCGGACGTCTTCATGAACATCCTGACCACGAACGGCCTGGTCGGCCGGTACGTCACCGACCACTTCGGCCCCACGGCGGTGCTCCGCAAGGTCGCCATCAGGCTGGGCGCGCCCAACCACCCCGGGGACACGATGGTGCTGACCGGCAGCGTCGAGGAGGCCGACGGGAACACGGCCGTCGTCCGGGTCGTCGGCGCCAACGGTCTCGGCACCCATGTGACGGGCACGGTGACGCTCACCCTCCCGGAGGCCGGGTCATGAGCCTGCGCGGTCGCGACACCCTCGGCGGACGCGCGGCGATCGCCGGCATCGGGGCCACCGAGTTCTCCAAGGACTCCGGCCGCAGCGAACTGCGCCTGGCGGTGGAGGCGGTGCGGGCCGCGCTCGACGACGCCGGGCTCTCCCCGGCCGACGTGGACGGGCTGGTGACCTTCACCATGGACACCAGCCCGGAGATCACCGTGGCCCAGGCCTGCGGGATGGGCGAGCTGTCCTTCTTCTCCCGGGTGCACTACGGCGGCGGTGCGGCCTGCGCCACCGTCCAGCAGGCGGCGCTCGCGGTGGCCACGGGCGTGGCGGAGGTCGTGGTCTGCTACCGCGCGTTCAACGAGCGGTCGGGCCGCCGGTTCGGCGCGGGCGTGCAGCACCGGGAGCCGTCGGCGGAGGGGGCGGCCCTCGGCTGGGTGCTGCCGTTCGGGCTGCTCACCCCGGCCTCCTGGGTGGCGATGGCCGCCCAGCGGTATCTGCACGCCCACGGCCTGACGCCGGAGGCGTTCGGACACGTGGCCGTGGTGGACCGGGCGTACGCGGCCACCAACCCCGCCGCCTGGTTCCACGGCCGCCCGATCACGCTCGCCGACCACGCCGCCTCCCGCTGGATCGCCGAACCGCTGCGGCTGCTGGACTGCTGCCAGGAGACCGACGGCGGGCAGGCCGTCGTCGTCACCTCCCTGGAGCGGGCCCGGGACCTGCCGCGGCCGCCCGCCGTGATCGCGGCGGCGGCCCAGGGCGCGGGCCGGGCGCAGGAGCAGATGACCGGCTTCTACCGGGACGACCTGACCGGCCTGCCGGAGATGGGCGCGGTGGCCCGGCAGCTGTGGCGCACCAGCGGACTCGGCCCGGACGCCGTCGACGTGGGCATCCTGTACGACCACTTCACCCCGTTCGTGCTGATGCAGCTGGAGGAGTTCGGCTTCTGCGGCCGGGGCGAGGCGGCGGACTTCGTGGCCGAGCGGCGGCTGCCGCTGAACACCCACGGGGGCCAGCTCGGGGAGGCGTATCTGCACGGCATGAACGGCATCGCGGAGGCGGTACGGCAGCTGCGCGGCACGGCCGTCAACCAGGTCCCGGGGGCGGCCCGCACCCTGGTGACGGCCGGCACCGGGGTACCGACATCAGGCCTGGTCCTGACGGCGGACGGCTGACCTCCTCAGGGGCGTACCCGCAGACGGTACGGTCCCGCAGTCCACCTTCAGGAGGTGGAGACAGCCCCACCCCTACAACCTGAGGGGGACTCGCCTTCGGGACCTGCGGGCGATCCGCCGCGGTGAGCCTCGCTCCTAGCGTGGAGCCATGACCACACCCGTCTGCACCAGCGCCTCGGCCGCCGCCGCTCCCGCGCGGCAGACCTACCCGTCGTTCGCGTCGTACGTGCGCGCCCGCCAGCCCGTCCTGCTGCGCACCGCCCGCTCGCTGACCGCGAATCCGAGCGACGCCGAGGACCTGCTGCAGACCGCGCTCGCCAAGACCTACGTGGCCTGGGAGCGGATCGAGGACCAGCGGGCGCTCGACGGCTATGTGCGCCGGGCGCTGCTGAACACCCGCACCTCGCAGTGGCGCAAGCGCAGAGTGGACGAGTTCGCCTGTGACGAGCTGCCCGAGCCGGAGCCCGTGCCGGGCGGCGACGACCCGGCCGAACGGCAGGCACTGCACGACGCCATGTGGCGGGCGGTCCTGCGGCTGCCGGCGCGCCAGCGGGCGATGGTCGTCCTGCGGTACTACGAGGACCTCAGCGAGGCCCAGACCGCCGAGGTGCTCGGCGTGTCCGTGGGCACGGTGAAGTCGGCGGTCTCCCGAGCGCTGGGCAAACTGCGCGAGGACCCGGACCTGGTTCCGGTCCGCTGACCCGGGGTGTCCGCGGCAAACAGTGACCTCCAAGTGACACACTCCCTAGTGACATACCGCTTGGTATGTGCGCAGAATTCAGCGCACCCCTACCACCGCGTAGGACCACCGCGTAGGCAATGTCGCCCGGGAGGACGCCGTGCTGGCCACCATGCAGGACGTACCGCTGCTGATCTCCAGAATCCTGACCCACGGATCGAGGGTCCACGGCTCCTCACGGGTGACCACCTGGACCGGGGACCCCGAACCGCACCGGCGCACCTACGCCGAGATCGGCGACCGCGCCGCGCAGCTGGCGCACGCCCTGCGCGACGAGCTGGGGGTGACCGGCGACGACCGGGTGGCCACGCTCATGTGGAACAACGCCGAGCACGTCGAGGCGTACTTCGCCATCCCCTCCATGGGCGCCGTCCTGCACACGCTGAACCTGCGGCTGCCCGCCGAGCAGCTGGTGTGGATCGTCAACCACGCGGCCGACAAGGTCATCCTCGTCAACGGCTCCCTCATCCCGATGCTCGCGCCGCTGCTGCCGAAGCTGCCCACGGTCGAGCACGTCGTCGTGACCGGACCCGGCGACCGCGCCCCGCTGGCCGACGCCGGCCCGCGGGTGCACGAGTACGAGGACCTGATCGCGGGCCGCCCCACCCACTACGACTGGCCCGAGCTGGACGAACGCCAGGCCGCCGCCATGTGCTACACCTCCGGCACGACCGGCGACCCCAAGGGCGTGGTGTACAGCCACCGTTCGATCTACCTGCACTCGATGCAGGTCAACATGACCGAGTCGATGGGCCTGACCGACGAGGACACCTCGCTCGTCGTCGTACCGCAGTTCCACGTCAACGCCTGGGGCCTGCCGCACGCCACCTTCATGACCGGCGTCAACATGCTGATGCCGGACCGGTTCCTGCAGCCGGCCCCGCTCGCCGAGATGATCGAGCACGAGCGGCCCAGCCACGCGGCGGCCGTCCCGACCATCTGGCAGGGCCTGCTCGGCGAGCTCACCGCGCGCCCCCGCGACGTGTCCTTCCTCGGTCAGGTCACGATCGGCGGCGCGGCCTGTCCGCCCTCGCTGATGGCGGCGTTCGACCGGCTCGGCATGCGGGTGCGGCACGCCTGGGGCATGACGGAGACCTCCCCGCTGGGCACGGTGGCCCGCCCGCCGGCCCACGCGATCGGCACCGACGAGGAGTTCGCCTACCGGCTCACCCAGGGCCGCTTCCCGGCGAGCGTCGAGGGCCGCCTCACCGGCCCCGGCGGCGAACACCTGCCCTGGGACGGCGAGTCGGCGGGCGAGCTGGAGGTGCGCGGGCCGTGGATCGCCGGCGCCTACTACAACGGCCCCGACGCCGAACCGCTGCGCCCCGCCGACAAGTTCAGCGCGGACGGCTGGCTGAAGACCGGAGACGTCGGCACCATCTCCCCCGACGGCTTCCTCACCCTCACCGACCGGGCCAAGGACGTCATCAAGTCCGGCGGTGAGTGGATCTCCTCGGTGGAGCTGGAGAACGCGCTGATGTCCCACCCGGACGTCGCCGAGGCCGCCGTGGTCGCCGTACCGGACGAGAAGTGGGGCGAGCGGCCGCTGGCCACGGTCGTCCTCCGTCCGGGCGCGACCGCCGACTTCGAGACCCTGCGCACCTTCCTCGCCGAGGAGGGCCGCATCGCCAAGTGGCAGCTGCCCGAGCGCTGGACGGTCATCGAGTCGGTCCCGAAGACGAGCGTGGGCAAGTTCGACAAGAAGGTGCTCCGCAGGCAGTACGCGGACGGGCGACTGGACGTCACCCGCCTCTGACGGGAACGTCCGCGGCGGGGACCGGATCCGGCCCCCGCCGCCAGCGTTCGGCGCACGCCGTCAGCGATGTTCCTGCCGCCTGGCGTCACGCCGAAAACTCCCACCGCCGGCGCCGGACCCTGCCTGCTGCCGGTGGTGGCCGTCGCGCGCTCCAGTGCGGCACTCGCATGACACCGGTGCCGGCCGCTGCATGCGTCGTGCCCGGTGCGGATGCTGTCAGCGCCGGTGCTAGCGGTGCCACAGTGCCGGCGCTCGCGGTGCGACAGTGCCGGCCCCCGCGGTGAGACAGTGCCGGCCCCCGCGGTGAGACAGTGCCGGCCCCGGCGGTGAGACAGTGCCGGCCCCGGCGGTGAGACAGTGCCGGCCGCCGCATGGCGTGTCGGTGTCGGCCGCCGCGCGGTCAGCCGGCCCCACACGCCCTCGGCGCCGGCTCCGCGGATGGTCAGCGTCGGCCGCCCCGAACCGTCGTCGTCCAGCCCAGCACCAGCCACAGCCCCGCCACCGCGCAGACCCCGGACCAGCCCCAGTGGCCGAAGGCGGGGCCTGCGACGGCCGAGGCGAGGGCGCCGCCGGCGAAGCCGGAGACGACGTAGGCCGTGTTGGCGGTGGCCGGTGTGGACGTCGTCGTCAGGGCCAGGGTCTGGTTGGCGACGTGGGAGGCCACCAGGGCCGCGTGGATCGCGATCGCGGCGGCGAACAGCGCCGGCAGCACCTGCCCGCCGAGCCAGAACAGTGGTACGGCGACGGCGGCCAGCACGAACGCGGCGCCGACGACCCGGGCCGCGCCGAACCGGTCCACCAGCCCGCCCGCCAGCGGCGCCACCGCGCTGGAGGTGAGCCCGAAGAGGCCGAAGAGCCCGGCGGTCGCGGTGGACAGGCCGTACTCCGGCCCGGTCAGCAGCAGTGCCAGCGAGGTCCACAGGGCGCTCCACGCGCCGAACATCCCCGCCTGCCGCAGGCATGCCCGCCACAGGTCGGGCGAGCGGCGCAGCAGCCCGGGCAGCTCGGCGATGCCGGAGAACAGCCCGCCCTGCCGCACCCGCCGTTCGGCCGGCAGGACCAGCGCGGTGGCCAGCCCCAGGGCGAGGGTCAGCACGGCGGACCCGGCGAACACCCAGCGCCAGCCGAAGGCCTGCCCGGCGAGCCCGCCGAGGACGCGGGCCGCGACGATGCCGGTGAACAGCCCGGCGATGACGGCCGCGACATGGCGGGCGTGCCGGTCGGCCGGGGCGAGCGCGGCGACCAGCGGGACGAGCAGCTGCGGTACGACGGTCGCCGCGGCGGCGACGAACACGGCCGCCGCCAGGGCCGCGGTGCCCGGGGCGACGGCCGCGACGAGCAGGGCAACCGTGGTGGCCACGGAGAGCCAGGCGACCAGCGGGCGACGGTCGACGCGGTCGCCGAGGGGGGCGAAGAAGAGCAGGCCGGCCGCGTAGCCGAGCTGGGCCACCGAGGCGATCCAGGCCACGGCCGCGGGGACGGTGCCGAAGTCGCGGGCGATCAGCGGCAGCAGCGGGGCCGCGAGATAGATGTTGGCGGCCGTGACGGCGGTGCAGACGGCGATGAGCAGGAGGAAGAGGGTGCCGGAGGCGGACCGCTGGGAGGCGGATGTCCGGACCGCGGGCGCCCGGCGGGTGCTGGTGGCTGTCGGCATGGGGGGAGGCACTCCTTAGAGCGGACTCACACAACTAACTGGTTGGTTGAAACTCGTCAACAGGGTGCACCGCCCAGGCATTCCCCGTCAACCAACCAGTTGGTTACCGCCGGCTGTGCGTCCTACCCTGTCCCCATGGCAGCAGTGAGGGACCCCGAGGCCACCAAGGCCCGCATCTTCGACGCGGCGGTCGCCGAGTTCGCCCGGCACGGCATCGCGGGCGCCCGCATCGACCGGATCGCCGCCGAGGCCAAGGCGAACAAGCAGCTGATCTACGCCTACTTCGGCAACAAGGCGGAGCTGTTCAGCAAGGTCCTGGGCACCTGCATGGTCGACCTGGCGGCGGCCGTACCCGTCGACCCCGACGACGTCGAGGGCTGGGTCGACCGCCTCCTCGACTACCACGCCACCCACCCCGAACTGCTGCGCCTGCTCTTCTGGGAGGGCATCGAGTACGGCAGCGCCGAACTGCCCGACGAGCCGGCCCGCCAGGACCACTACGCCCGCAAGGTCGCCGCGCTCCAGGACGGCCAGGCCCGGGGCGTCATCACGGACGCCATCCCGGCCGGCGACCTGCTGATCCTGATCACGGCGCTGACCAACTGGATGGCCGTGGTCCCGCAGATGCGGCGGATCCTCTCCGGCACGCGGGACTCCGACCGCGACCGCCTGCGGGCCTCCATCAAGGAGGCGGCCCGCAGACTGGTCGCCCGCTAGCGACTGCCCGCCCGGTGCCGGTGTCCGGGACCGGTGTCCGCCCGGTGTCCGGGTCCGCTGTCCGGGTCGGAGGGCCGGGACCGGTGTCCGGGTCGGGTGCCTAGTTCGTGCCGACCCGGGCCAGCAGATCCACGATCCGCGTCTGCACTTCGGCGCTGGTGGAGCGCTCGGCGAGGAACAGCACCGTCTCGCCCGAGGCCAGCCGGGGCAGCTCGGCCTGGTCGACGGCGGCCGTGTAGACGACCAGCGGGGTGCGGTTGAGCTGCCCGTTCGCCCGCAGCCAGTCCACGATCCCGGCCCGCCGGCGGTGCACCTGCATCAGGTCCATCACCACCAGGTTCGGCCGGAACTGCCCCGCCAGCGTCACCGCGTCGTTGTCGTTCGCGGCCCGCGCCACCTGCATCCCGCGCCGCTCCAGCGTCGAGGTCAGCGCCAGCGCGATCTCCGCGTGCTCCTCGATGAGCAGCACGCGCGGAGGATGCTGTTCGCTGTCGCGCGGCGCCAGCGCCTTCAGCAGGACCGCGGGATCGGCACCGTACGCCGCCTCGCGCGTCGCCTGCCCCAGCCCGGCCGTGACCAGCACCGGCACCTCGGCGGCCACCGCGGCCTGGCGCAGCGACTGCAGCGCGGTCCGCGTGATGGGCCCGGTCAGCGGGTCCACGAACAGCGCGGCGGGGAAGGCCGCGATCTGGGCGTCGACCTCCTCGCGCGAGTGCACGATCACCGGCCGGTAGCCACGGTCGCTCAGTGCCTGCTGGGTCGTCACGTCCGGCGCGGGCCACACCAGCAGCCGGCGCGGGTTGTCCAGCGGCTCCGGGGGCAGCTCGTCGTCCAGCGGCTGCGGACGCGGGGTGTCCGCCACCTCCACGGCCCCGCCGGGACCGTCGAGCGGCTCGGGCCCCTCGGCGGCGTCGGGCTCCGGGGCGCCTATGGCGTACGACCGCCCGGCCCCCTCGGTGCCCGCGGCCGGCCGGGACTGCCCCCCGAGCGAGGGCTGCGCCCCGGGCACCGGACCGGCCGGCGCGGACTGCGCCACCGCCGGCTGCCCGACCAGCGGCGCCTGTCCGCCGAGGGAGGCCTGCCCACCGAGGGACGGCTGCGCGGGTGCCGGTTCGGCCTGCGGGTGCGGCCGTGCCGCCTGGCCCGGCTGCGGCTCCGGGCGGGTGGCCGGGTCGGGGGGCGTACCCAGCTTGCGCCGCCGGCCGGAACCGCCCGGCGCGTGCGGCGGCGGAGTCGCCGTCGGCTGCTGCACCTGGGCCGCCTGCCGCGCGAACGGCACACCCTGTCCGAGGGTGCGCACGCTGATCGCACGGCCCTGCGTCGAGTCCGGGTCGACCGGCACACCGCCGACGGCCTCGGCGGGCAACGGCTGCGCGGCCGGTACGGCGGTTCCGTTGTCCCCCGGGGGAAGCGGGGTGCCGGGAGCCGGGGTGGGAGCCGCGGTGCCGGCGGCGTCACCGGTGCCGGGCCACTGCTGCGGGGCACCGGCCGCCGGGTTGCCGCCGGACGGCACGGCCTGGGCGCCGCCCTGCCGGCCCGCGGGCACCTGTCCGGCCTCGGCGGGCAACGGCAGCGCACCCGGGGCCGCCACCGGGGTACCGGCGGGCGGGGTGCCCGGCTGTGCGGCGGAGCCCTGCGGGGGAACGGCCGACGGCTGCTGGACCGGCGCGGCGGGCGCGGGCTGCGCCGCGGCGCCCTGCGCGGGCGCGGCCTGGGCCGGCGTGCCCTGGCCGGGTACGGCAGCCTGGCCCGGAACGGCGGCACCGGGCTGCGCACCGGGAAGCACGGGAGCGGGGCCTGCCTGGACCTGCCCGGGACCTGCCTGCGCGGGACCCGCCTGGACGTGACCCGCCTGGACGGGGATGCCCTGCCCTGCCGTGCCCTGCGCGGGAATGCCGGGAGCCGCCTGGCCGGGGGCGGGCGGTACCGGCGTGGTCTGCGGGACCTGGCCGGGAGCCGGCGGTACGGACGCGGTCTGCGGGATCTGGCCGGGGGCGGCCGGCGCCGGAAGCGGCTGCGACGGGGTCTGGCCGGGTACGGTCCCCGGCGCCACCGCGTGCGCGGCCTCGGCCGGCTGGGCCACGGCGCGGCGCCGCCGGCCGGTCGGGGCGCTGGTGGGATGCGGCTGCGGCGGGGTGTGGTCCTCGGCCTGGTCGAGCGGTACGGCGTCGTGCCGGCCGTCGTCACCGGGGAGCCCCTCGACGGACACCGGCATCTGCGCGGGCACCTGCACCTGACCGGGCAGCGGCCCGCCACCTGCAGCCGGAACCACTCCCGGGCGCGGGCCGGCAGCCGTACCCGCGACGCCCGGAACGGACGGCCCACCGGCGCCCGGCGCCACGGGAACCCCTGCGTTCGGCCCGGCAGGTGCATTCGCACCCGGCGCCACGGGAACCCCTGCGTTCGGCCCGGCAGACGCACTCGCACCCGGCGCCACCGGCACGGCCGCACCCAGGGCGGGGCCCGCGGCGCTCGCCGGGCCCGCACCGCTCGCCGGGCCCGCGCCGTTCGGTGCGCGGTCGGCCTCGGCCGGCGGCAGGGCGAAGACCGTACGTGCGCCGGCCTCCTGCGCCGTGGCCCGCTCCGCCGCGGCGGCCAGCGCCCGCCGGCGCCGTCCGCCCGGCTGCGTACCCTCGGCCGCGACCGCCTCGCCACCCTGCGCCACAGCGACCTGCGCGCCCGGTGCTGGCTCGCCGCCGGCCGCGGGAAGGGCCGGGGGCAGGGCGGCCTGCGGGGCGTCGGAGTCACGGCGGGCCCTCCGGCCCGTGGGCGCGGGCACGCCCTGCGGCGGCACGGTGCCACCGAGTCCCGTACCCGAGGCGGCGGCCCCCGCGCTCTGCTCGGCCGCGGTCATCACGGCACCCTCGGCCACGCCCTCGTCCTCACCGGCGCCGCCGGGCTCGGCGGGCCGCCCGCGGCGGCGCCCGGTCCCGCCGGACGCGCCCTCCGCGGCCTCGGCCGGAACCACCGCGGCCTCCTCGGCGGGCGCGGCGGCCCGCCGCCGGCGCCGCCCGGTCGGTACGGGCGCCTCCGCCTCACCGGCGTCACCCGCGCCGGCCACGTCACCGTCCAGGAAGGCGTCCGTGGAGGCCCGCCTGGCCCGCCGCCGACCGCCCCCGGCGGTCTGCTCGGCCGTGCCGGAGTCGTCCGCGGCGCCCTCGGTGCCGTCCGGCGCCTGCACCGCGCCCGGGGCGTCGCCGGCGACCGCGCCCGCCCCGCCGCCGAGCGGCACCTCCAGCACGTACGCGCTGCCGCTCATGCCCGGCACCTCGTGCGTCTGCAGCACGCCTCCGTGGGCGCGCACGATCCCGCGCACGATCGGCTGGTGCACCGGGTCCCCGCCGGCGTACGGCCCGCGCACCTCGATACGCGCGACCTCGCCGCGCTGCGCGGCGGCCACGACGACGGTGTTGTCCAGGTATCCGCCCGCCGAGACGGGCGTGTTGCCGGTGGCGTCGACCCCGGCGACGTCCGCGACGAGGTGCGCGAGGGCGGTGGCGAGCCGCTGCGGGTCGACCTCGGCCTCGATGGGCGGGGCGTGGACGGCGAACTGCACGCGCCCCGGCCCGATCAGCTCGACGGCCCCGTCCACACCGGCGGCGACGACGGCGTCCAGCATCACCTTCGTACGGGTGATGTCCTCGCTGCCCGCGTCCAGCCGCTGATAGCCGAGGACGTTGTCGATCATGGTCGTGATCCGCGAGTACCCGGCGGACAGGTGGTGCAGCACCTGATTGGCCTCGGGCCACAGCTGGCCGGCGTCGTCGGCGGCGAGCGCGGACAGCTCGCGCCGCAGCTCGTCCAGCGGACCGCGCAGCGACTGGCCGAGCAGCGTGACCAGCTGCTCGTGCCGCCCGGCGAGCGCCTCGTACCGGTCCTTCTCCCGCTCGGCGAGGGAGGCGTACCGCTCCTCGCCGGCCGCCAGCTCCTCCGTGTGCTTCTCGCGCAGCTCCTCGACCTCGGTGACGTGCTGCTGGCGCAGTGCGGTCAGGTCGGAGGCGTGCTCCTCGGAGAGCCGTTCCAGCTCCTCGGCGTGCGCCTTCTCCAGCGCGGCCTTCTCCTCCACCAGGGCGTCGAACGGCCGCCGGTCGGTGAAGGTCATCACGGCGCCGACGAGCTGGTCCCCGTCGCGCACCGGCGCGGTGGTCAGATCGACCGGCACCCTCTGGTCGCCCTTGGACCACAGCACCTGCCCGCGCACCCGGTGCTTGCGCCCGGAGCGCAGGGTGTCGGCGAGCGGCGACTCCTCGTACGGGAAGGGGGAGCCGTCGGCACGGGAGTGCAGCACCAGCGTGTGCAGCTCCTTGCCGCCCAGCTCACCGGCCCGGTACCCCAGTATCTGGGCGGCGGCCGGATTGACGAGCACGATCCGCCCGTCGGTGTCGGTGCCCACGACGCCTTCGGCGGCCGCCCGCAGGATCATCTCGGTCTGCCGCTGCGAGCGGGCCAGCTCCGCCTCGGTGTCGACGGTCCCGGACAGGTCCCGGACCACGATCATCAGCAGCTCGTCGCCGGTGTAGCCGTAACCGTCGTACGCCTGCTGCCCGTTCTCCAGGTTCGCGCTGGTGACCTCGACCGGGAACTCGGTCCCGTCGGTCCGCCGGGCGACCATCCGGGTCGGCTTGGTCCGTCCCGTGGGGTCCATGTGATCGGGCCGCCGCATGGAGCCGGGGATCAGCCGGGAGTCGAACTCGGGCAGCAGATCGAGCAGCCCGCGCCCCACGAGAGCCGTGCCGGGCGCCTCGAAGGCCTCCAGCGCGATGGTGTTGGCGTTGACGACGGTTCCGTTGGCGTTGACCAGGACCAACGCGTCCGGCAGCGCGTCGAGTATGGCTGCGAGGCGAGCAGCGCCTCGGGATGGCCTGCTGCTCACGAGTCGCCTTCCTCCCTGTTACCGCACCTTGCCGACCGCTCGGGCCATCTTGCCAACCGGCCCGCGACGTGTCACGCGAGGGAGTCTAAGGGCACGGGTTGCGCTCGCGGCGCCGGATGAGAGGGAGGTCCCACGAGGAAGTGACGGCGAACGGGTGACCGCATGGTCCGGCTCCCCGAGTCCTCCTCCGGACCTTTACGGAACCAATGCGTCCGCCAAGCACGCCGCGGCCCCCTGAGCCCACCCGCTGAGCCGGCTCCCTGAACCGGTCCCTACGCCGGGCCGCCGCCCAGTTTCGGCAGCAGGGGCACCATCTGGTCCCACCGGCCGATCTCGCATCCGTCGCCGCGGTCGTACGAGGCGTCGACCGGGCGTCCGGCCCAGGTCCCGGTGACGTGGGCGGTGGCCGGGCCGCCGTAGAGCATGGTGCAGACGGTGCCGGGGGGCACCGGCGCGAACGGGTCCCGGCCCCACCGGGTGCGCTCGTCGAGCACCCGGCAGGCCCCGGCGGCGTCCGGATGCCGGCCGGCGGCGGGGTGGCAGGTCACCTCGTACCTCCCGTTCCACCTCGCCCCGGCGTGCCGGACGACGATGGTGAGGTGATCAGCCCCGTCCTCGGGCCGCACGGGCGGCGGCAGGGCGCCGCCCGCGGCGGCGGGTACGGCGGTGAGCGGGACGAGGGACGCGACGGCGGAGCACGACGCCCACAGAAGGCGCCACCCGGCGCCCGGCAGCACAGAGACCATGCCCGGTCCAACGCCGCTCCCGCCGAGACGTTGCGCCGGGCTGCTCCTTTCCACTCCCGCACCACCCGGCGAAGCCCTTTGCCCTGCGGCCCGCCTGCCTAGTACCGTGGGGGGCGATTGGTGACGCGGTGCTCGCCTGTGTCATCATCTGCACGCACCACTCGCGCGCTCGCGTGAGCGGTTGTGCTGGAGGCGTCGCCTAGTCCGGTCTATGGCGCCGCACTGCTAATGCGGTTTGGGCCTTAAAGCCCATCGAGGGTTCAAATCCCTCCGCCTCCGCCCCACCCGAAGCCCCGGTCCCCAGGACCGGGGCTTCGTCGTTCTCCCCGTCCTCGACGTTTCCGCAGGTCACAAGGGGTATGCAGATCGGATTTCACATGACGGCGGCAGTCATGTAATGTTCTTCCTGTCGCCGCGAGCGGGCCGAAAGGGCCGGGAACGGAGACAAAACAAAAGAACAAGCACTCGTAGCTTAACGGATAGAGCATCTGACTACGGATCAGAAGGTTGCAGGTTCGAATCCTGCCGAGTGCACACAGGTTAGAGGCCCCGGATCACTCCGGGGCCTCTTGCGTTTCAGGGGCGTACAGCAGCGAACTAGAGCAACGGGGTCTGGATCAGCGCTGGTTTCGGCGTAGACCTCCATCGTCATGGCGATCTGATCAGCCCACGCGTGTCCTGCCACAGCTCACCGGCCGCCTTCCGGTCCCCGGTCTGCTGGGCACGCCGCATCCGGAACGCCCGAAGGCAGAACTCGGGGAGTGGTAAGGAAGCCGTTGATCTACGTACAGTTCACACGTCTCGAAGCAGCTCGACTTCCAGGTCAGCCCCAGAACCTCACCGCGTCGCAGGCCAAGGCAGAGGACCAGTCCCCAGGCTGCGAAGAGCGGATCTTCGCGAGCGAGGGAATCGGCGAGGAAGCGCCCGGCTTCCACCACGGATCAGGGCTTGATCCTGCGCCGCCGAGGCTTGGGCACCTTGACCAGGGAGGCCACGTTCTTGCTGATCTTCCCCTCGGTCACGGCGTGGGTGAGCGCGGCGCGCAGAGCATCTCGGGCGGCTGGACGACAGCGGGCCAAGGCACGGCAGCGGTGCTGTGCCGTCGGGGAGTGCTGTGAGGCCTACCCGGTCCCGACGGGACGTCCCGTCCGGTCAGCTTGTCGAGCCGCTTCCCGCCGAGGTGCGGGTTGATGTAGAGCCGCACCGAGCCCTCGTACGACACGTACGACAGCGGGGCGAGGTCCGGCTTCACGATCGGCTCAAGCCAGTAGGCGAGGAACGCCTGCACCGTACGGTGCCGGGTCTGCACCGGGCCCATGCCGGCTTCACTGTGGAGCTTGATCCACTTTTCGTGGGTCTCCTCGCGTGTCTTGCCGTACACGTACTTCCGCTTGTCGCCCTCCGGGGTCGTGATCCAGGCGTAGGCCGCGAAGCCGTTCTTGGACCGGTAGATGGACCCCTCGCCGTTTGCGCACTTCCCACTCATTCCGGCCGATCGGACCGGATCTCCCGCTGAGGATGAGCGCCTTCGTCTTGGAGAGACCGAAGCCGAGCATCTCTGGCGTCCGACAAGCCGGTGCCGACGAAGATCCAGTGGGCGAGGAGGTAAGCCGTCTCGCGTTCCCGGCCGTTGGCCGCTGTTGCTTGTGCTCGGCGCCATTCGGCGCGGGCGTCGCGGAGGGCGCCGAGGGTGGTGGAGTAGCGGCGCGACTTGGTGAGCAAGTGGCCGCGAAAGCCGAGCATGTGGGCCCACGCGCGCAGGCGGAGGTGTTCCAGGTCTTTGCGGGTGCCGAGGGGCCAGGCGGTTCGGATGAGGCGGTGGGCGTGGTCGCTGATATCGAGTTGGGCGAGTTCGGCGGCGGACTTCAGCGGCCGGTCGAGGGCGCCCGTCGCGGTCTCTGCGCCTTTTTCTCCAATTCAATAGGTACACCGCATGAGTTACAGCCGCACCCGCGTTCGAGCGCGCCGACCACCCCGGCATCATCGGCACAATCGGATGCCTGTGCCACCGTACGGGCCCTGGAGTGGTGGCGGTCAGCAACGTTAATATGACGCATGGTTACCGGGCTGGCTGTGGACGCCAACGGGTTTGAGCTGGTCGTTGATGGCCAGCGGATCGGTCCCCGTCGGATGTTGCAGACCTCTGACGTCGATCTGCTCAATGCCGTCGCTGGCCAGTACGTGGACGCCGTGCGTAACGGGTCCAAGGACCAGGCGCTGCTCGCGGTGGGACGCGAGTTGTATCGGTGGCTCGACGGCGACCTCGGCCAGTTGACGCGCCTGCTCGATGAGGCGTCGGCGCCGCTGGTGTTCGAGGTACGAGCGCCGGCGAGACCGTCCGCAGCGGCGTGGGCGCTGCTGCGGGCCCCGTACGAGCTGCTTGCCGCTCCCGAGGGCGGGTTCCTCGCCGAGGCGCCGAAGCTGTTCGCCGTGGCGCGTCGGCTCGGTCACCCGAGCCCGGCGCAGGCCCTGGACGGGTACCGGCTCGGGGTGGCGTTCATGGCCTCGGCCCCCCGGGGCCAGCACGAGCTGGACTTCGAGGCCGAGGAGATGGCCATCCTCAACGCCGTCGGGGAGACGAGCCTTGATCTCGTTGTCGAGGACTCCGGCAATCCCGAGCACCTTGGCCTGCGTCTGTCCGAGCTCGGCGGGATGCCGGTGGTTCATCTGTCGTGTCACGGGCTGCACAACTGGCGGCCGGGGCCCGACGGGCCCGCCACCCCGGTCCTGCTGATGGAAGACGATCTCGGTGACGGGTGTCCGACGAGCGCGGACGCGCTGGTGGGCCTGTTGACTCCTCGGCCGCGGCTGGCGTTCGTGTCGGCTTGCCTGACCGCCACCGGTGCCGACGTGGCCGGGCACGTTCCCGCCGGCGCCGGCCACCGTAGCGGTCAGATGGCCGAGCCAGGCGTGCCGGTGGCGCACTCGATGGCCACCGGGCTGGTGGCCGCCGGAATACCTGCGGTCATCGGCTGGGACGGATCGGTCAGCGACCGGGCCGCCACTCGTTTCGCCGAACGCCTGTACCGGCAGCTCAGCCGCCGTGCCGACGTGGCCGAGGCCGTCGCCGAGGCCCGCCGCCACTTGCTGACCTGTTCCGATGAGCGCCAGCGCGCCGAATGGCACCTGGCGCGGCTGTGGCTGG
This sequence comes from Streptomyces cyanogenus, assembly GCF_017526105.1. Lineage (NCBI taxonomy): Bacteria > Bacillati > Actinomycetota > Actinomycetes > Kitasatosporales > Streptomycetaceae > Streptomyces > Streptomyces cyanogenus. Next base: position 4,346,538 of record NZ_CP071839.1, on the reverse strand, counting down.
GGCCGGCTGGTGGCGGTCCGCTGGTCGCGGGAAACCGCAAACGCCAGATGGTGCCCCCGCACCATGTGACCAAGACGTTCCTGGACCGCAAGCATCAGCTGCCGGTCGCGGCCGCGGAAATGTTCGTCGGCCGCCGCCCGGAAATGCAGCACACGCTGCGGGCCCTGCGCGGCGGGCAGAAGGCCGGGGTCCTGCTCCACGGACAGGGCCGGTTGGGCAAGTCGAGCCTGGCCGCCCGGATCGCCGACCGTCACCCCAACCGGGCCGTCGCGGTCGTGTTCGGCGACTACACCCCGACGGCCGTCCTCGACGCCATCGGTGACGCCGTCACCTCCAACCCCGAGGCCCGCACCCTCATCGAGCAGCGGCGCGCCGAGGTCCGCCAACAGCCGGACCGTCTCAAACCGCTACTGACCGATCTGCTGGCCGGACCGTGCGCCCAGGAACTCGACGACGTTCGCAAACCCCTCCTGCTGATCATCGACGATCTCGAACAGATCCTGACCGCCCACCCCAACGGCCCGCACCGGGTCGACCCCGGGCACGCCACCGTGCTCGCCGACGTGCTCTCCGCGTTCGACCCGGCGATCACCGACAGCCGACTGCTGGTCACCAGCCGCTACACGTTCACTCTCGGCGGGTTGGAGGCCCGGCTGGAACCGGTCCAGTTGCAGCCCCTGTCGCCGACGGCCCAGCGCAAGCTCCAACGCCGTCAGCAGGATCTCGCCCCGGCCGGGTACCGGACCCAGCGCGCGGACCTGGCCCAGCGGGCCCTGGACGTCAGTTGCGGCAACCCCGGACTGCAGGACCTCATCGGGCTGCGCCTGGTCTACAGCAGTCAGGTCGACCAGGCCCGCGCCGAGGCCGCCGTCGCCGGCATGGAGGCCTACCTTCACCAGGGCGACCTCCCAGCCGACAACTCCGACATCGGCGCGTTCCTGGAGAACCTGGCTCTCGACACCCTCCTCGACCAGGCAGGGCCCGCCCACCGCGACCTGTTGCGGGCCTGCACCCTGTTCACCGTCCCGGCCCCGAAACCCGTCATCGACGTCCTCGCCGCCGCTGTCGGCGGATCCGCGTCCCGCTTGTGCGGCCTGGGGCTCCTTGACACCTTTCCCGACCAGCACCGACCCGAATTGCCGGCCTTTGCCGTCAACGCCCTCGCGGCCGGACGCCTGGCCCCGCTCACCCCCGATGAGCGGGCCGCCCTCGCCACCATGGCCGCCGGACCGCTGTACGCCCAGTGGGGTGGTGCCACACCCCGACCCGCCCGCGGCAGCGACCTGGACCTGCAGCTGACCCAACTGGCCCTGGCCGCCGACAACCCGACCATCACCGCCGACTGCGCCATCGCGGCCGTGTCCGCCCTGCGGCAAGGCCCTGCCTCCGCCGCCGCCGAGCTCGGCCACCAGGCGATCACCCTCCTCGACCGCCACAACCACGAGGTTTCCGTCACCCTGCTACGGGCCGTCGCCGACGCGGCCGTCACCAGCGGCGACGGCGACCACGCCGACACCCTGCTCCACCGCGCCATCCAGCAGACCCGAACCAGCGACCGGCAAACCAACCCAGCCGATCACGCCACACTCCTCTACGACCACGCCAACCGCCTGATCACCCGCGGCGAGGTCGACCAGGCCGAGGACCTGCTCCACCAGGCCCGCCAACTGTTCACCGACACCGGTGACACCCGCTCGGTCGCGGTCACCTGGGGAAAGATCGCCGACATCATCCAGCAGCGGGGCGAGGTCGATGAGGCTTTGCGGATCCACCGCGAGGTCGCCCTGCCGGTGTACGAGCGGATCGACGACACCCGCTCGATCGCGGTCACCTGGGGCCAGATCGCCGACATTCTCGAGCAGCGGGGCGAGGTCGACGAGGCTTTGCGGATCCACCGCGAGATCGAGCTGCCGGTGTACGAGCGGATCGACGACACCCGCTCGATCGCGGTCACCTGGGGCCAGATCGCCGATATCCTCGAGCAGCGGGGCGAGGTCGACGAGGCTTTGCGGATTCGCCGCGAGGTCACCCTGCCGGTGTACGAGCGGATCGGTGACACCCGCTCTGTCGCGGTCACCTGGGGAAAGATTGCCGACCTTCTCCGGCAGCGGGGCGAGGTCGATGAGGCTTTGCGGATCCACCGCGAGGTCACCCTGCCGGCGTTCGGGCGGATCGGTGACACCCGCGAGGCCGCGGTCACCTGGGGAAAGATTGCCGACATCCTCCGGCACCGGGGCGAGGTCGATGAGGCTTTGCGGATCCACCGCGAGGTCACCCTGCCGGCGTTCGGGCGGATCGGTGACACCCGCGAGGCCGCGGTCACCTGGGGAAAGATTGCCGACATCCTCGAGCAGCGGGGCGAGGTCGATGAGGCTTTGCGGATCCACCGCGAGGTCACCCTGCCGGCGTTCGAGCGGATCGGTGACACCCGCTCTGTCGCGGTCACCTGGGGAAAGATTGCCGACATCCTCGAGCAGCGGGGCGAGGTCGATGAGGCTTTGCGGATCCGCCGGGAGGTCGCCCTGCCGGCGTTCGGGCGGATCGGTGACACCCGCGAGGCCGCGGTCACCTGGGGAAAGATTGCCGACATCCTCGAGCAGCGGGGCGAGGTCGATGAGGCTTTGCGGATTCGCCGCGAGGTCACCCTGCCGGTGTACGAGCGGATCGGTGACACCCGCTCGGTTGCGGTCACCTGGGGCCAGATCGCCGACATCCTCGACCAGCGGGGCGAGGTCGATGAGGCCCTTGCACTGCAGCTCAAGCGCTTGGAAGTCAATGAGCAGCTCGGCGACATGGACGGCATTGCAGCAGCCAACTGGGACCTTGCGCGAATCGATCTGAGTCGTCAGGACTTCGATGCGGCGGTGCCGAGGCTGGTCACCTCGTTTCAGCTCCTTCTGAAGCTTCAACGGCCGGACGGCATCGCGGTCGTCGGGGCTACGTTGGGGCAACTTCTGCTGGCCGCGGGTGAACGCGGGCATGCCCGACAGGTGTTGCAGACGAGCCGAGCCGCTGCCGCCAAGATCGGTTTCGCGAACACTGTTGACGAGCTTGATGAGCTACTGAAGGCCACTGGCGACGGAAACGAGGAACCATGATCATCGAGTTTGTCGGAGCGGACGTCGAAGCCGCCGGGAAGAGCGTCACCGCGTTGACCTCGAGCTGGGGCTATCCTCCCGAACCAGCTCCGACAGCGGAACCGGCGAACGATCCGGACGCCAAGGGCGTCGATCCCGTCGCAGTGGCATCCCTGATCGTGTCCATTCCATCGGCCATGCTCGCGGTCGCGGACATCGCCGACCGTATCCACAAACGGCGGCGCGCCGGCGAGCTCATCGAGCGCGCCCGACAGCTCGAGGCTCAGCAGGTGGCGGCACGGCTCGTACTCGAAAACCGCTCCGTCGATCTTGCCACTCTCACCCCCGACCAGCTTCTGGACCTCATCGCCGACGAGCCTTCAGCAACCTGACCCCGGAGAGCACCGCCCGCCGGTCCGGATCCGACCCGCATCGAGTCGCAAGCGCCCGTGGCACCTTTCAGCGCTGACGGCAACCCTGACGGCAACGGCGGCACACTAAGACCGTTCATCACGACCATTAGCCCTCAGAGAAAAGGAAGGCGGAGCCGTCGCAATGGCCAGCACGATCCTACGGATCAGAAGGTCACGCAGCTCACGAGACGGCTCAGTCACCGGCCCGGCCGCCTCAGTTCCCGTCTCGTTCAACCCCGTACAGGGCCGTTCACAGATGGAAAGCGTGTTGGCCAGGTGGTGAGGGGGGTGGGGTCTGCGGCCTGCAACATAGTCCCGAGGTGGCTCCCGGGGACCTTTGTGCCCACCCCCCTTGACCGCGGACCTCGAAGGTTCTCTGACCGGTCTCTTTCCGCCAGGCAAGCTAACAGGGGGGACTGACAACCGGACGGCGGCAGGGAGTTGCGGCCGGGCGGCGGGTCGGGGTCAGTTCAGGTGGCGGGTGAAGAAGCGGGTCGCGCTGGTGGCCGCGAATCTCGGGAGTTCCTTGTGCCTGCCCCCGTTGGCGTGCAGCGTCTTCTCCTTCGAGGCGAAGGCGTCGAACAGTGCGAGTCCGGCCTCGCGGGGGATGTGCTCGTCGTCCCACTGCATGTCGAACTCGATCGGGATGGTGATCAGCTTCGCCTGCTCGGCCAGGACGTCGGGCCAGTGCTGGCCGAAGACCGCGGCAGTGATCCTGGGCTCGACCGCCACGAGCGGTACGCCGATCGCGGTGCCCATGTTGAGGCCCCAGTAACCGACCGGCCCGTCGGCGCCGATCTCCGGAAGCCTCTGGAGGGCGTCCAGCGTCGCCTGCCACTCGGGCACGGCACGCTCAGCCAGGTGGGCGTTGTAGCGGACGATGATCGGGCCGACCGGCTCGCCCGCCGCCATCGCCCGCTGCATCACGGCGATCTCCTGATCGTCGTGGGGGGTGCGGGGGCGGTCGCCGTGACCGGGCGCGTCGATGACGGCGACGTGGAAGCCGCAGCCGGTCACGAGGAGACGGGCGCGGCCGGCCATCGCCGGTGACTTCTTGTGGTTGCCGCCGCCGTGGCCCATCAGGACCAGGGGCGCGCGAACGGCGCCGGACGCCGGTGACCAGAGAACTCCGGGTACGTCGCCCACGGTGAAGTCGCGTTCGAGCATTCCGTTCGACGAGGACTCGGCGGTGAATCGCAGAGGGTGCATGGGTGTTGCCCTTCGGGAGTGCCTTGTTGTCGAGGCGCTCCCGGCGACACCCAGGTCAGTCGCCGGCCGTGACGGGAAGGGGGAGCACCCACGTCGATACAGCGTTCACGGGTCTCACCTCCTTCGGCGGGGTCACGAGCGACTGCAAGCTACCAGCGTGATCATCAGCCCGGCCAACCCTTTCTCCTGCCGGTGATCGCGAGGTCAGCACTCCTCGTCCGGGTCGTTGCGGTTCAGCTTCTCCAGGTATTCGTGGGCCAGGCCCGTGGCACGGGTGAACCACTCGGTGATGAGGGCCAGTTCCTCCGGCGAGTAGTCGGAGAAGAGGGCCGTCAGGCGCTTGTAGTGGCCCGCGTACACCGCCTCGACCCGGGTGACGGCGTCCGGTACGGCGGCCACGCGGACCCTGCGACGTGCTGCCGTAGCCGAGCACTCGCCGAAGGGCCCGAAGTCGCAAAACGAGGTTGCGGCTTCGGGCCTTCGGCCACCGTACCCCTCTCCGCCGCTAGCCGTCCGTTGTCAGACCCATCCCCTACCCTCACGAGTGATGGCACAGGTCTGGAAATGCACGGGGCTCCGCTGGCCGGCGGACGGTGGTCCGGCGTTGGAGTGGGACGGCGGGCGGCGTAGCCCGCTGCCCCGGGGGAAGCGGGTCGCCTTCGCCGTGCCGGAGGGGGCTGTGCGCAGGTGTGTGGGGGCGCGGGGGCACGCCTGCGCGGTGGGGGCGGCCGTGCCGGGGCGGAGTACGGGGGCCCGGTGCGAGGAGTGCGCGCGGCTGGACCGGGCGCACTCCGTGGCAGCCGACACGATCGCCGACGATCCCCGGCCGTACCGCGTGTACCTGGCGTGGTTCGGGCCGGGCATGGTGAAGGTCGGCATCACCGCCGTCGAGCGGGGTCCGGCGCGGCTGCTGGAGCAGGGGGCCGTGTGTTTCAGCTGGCTGGGCACCGGCCCGCTGATGGCCGCGCGGCGCACCGAGGAACTGCTGCGGGCCGCGTTGCGGGTGCCGGACCGGATTCCGTACGCCGAGAAGCGGGCGGTGCGGGCCGCCCTGCCGGCGACGGAGCAGGAGCGGGCTGCCGAGGTGCGGGAGCTGCACGCGCGGGCCGTCGCGCTGTCCGGGTGGCCGGAGTCCCTGCGGCCGGAGCCCTGTGAAGTCGTGGATCACGCCGGGGTGTTCGGGATCGGCGGCGGGCCGGAGGCGTTCGGTGAGGTCGTGGAGCTCGTGCCGGGCGGAGGCGTCGGAGGGGAACTGGTCGCGGCGGCCGGGCCCGATCTGCATCTGGCGGTCGGCGGTCGCGGGGTCGTCGTCCTGGACACCCGGCTGATGGCCGGCTGGGAGCTGGTGCCGCCGGGGCCTGCGGACCCCGGATGCGGCTTTCCCGTAAGGGAGTTCAGGCGGGAGCCGGACGGCCTGTTCTGAGCCGGGGGTTCCCTGGGAGGCGCCTGTGTGTTTCTCAGGGAATTCACAGATTCGTGAAAGCGTGTTCTCAGAGGGCGCCGACAGGGTGTCCACCATGACCACGACCTCGCCCCAGGGGCGCACCGAACTGCTGAGGCCGGACGGGAGCCCCGTCCGAGTGCTTGTGGTGGACGACGAACTGTCGATCACCGAACTGCTGAGCATGGCTCTTCGCTACGAGGGCTGGCAGATCAGGAGCGCGGGGGACGGACAGGGGGCCGTCCAGGCGGCCCGCGAGTTCCGGCCCGACGCCGTCGTGCTCGACATGATGCTGCCCGACATGGACGGGCTCGCCGTCCTCGGGCGGCTGCGGCGCGAACTGCCGGACGTGCCGGTGCTGTTCCTCACCGCCAAGGACGCGCTGGAGGACCGTATCGCCGGGCTCACCGCAGGCGGCGACGACTACGTCACCAAGCCGTTCAGCCTGGAGGAGGTCGTCGCGCGGCTGCGCGGGCTGATCCGGCGGTCCGGGGCGGCCGACCGGCGGTCGGACTCCCTGCTCGTCGTCGGGGACCTGACCCTGGACGAGGACAGCCACGAGGTGTCGCGGGCCGGGGAGTCCATCCACCTCACCGCGACCGAGTTCGAGCTGCTGCGCTTCCTGATGCGCAACCCGCGCCGGGTGCTCAGCAAGGCGCAGATCCTGGACCGGGTCTGGTCGTACGACTTCGGCGGACAGGCCAACGTGGTCGAGCTGTACATCTCCTATCTGCGGCGGAAGATCGACGCCGGACGCGAGCCGATGATCCACACCCGGCGGGGGGCCGGTTACCTGATCAAGCCCGCGGTGTCATGAGCGGGCGACGACGGCCGCGTCCGCAGAAGAGGCGACGAGCAGGACAGCCGCGCACCCTGCGGACCCGGCTCGTCGTCGCGTCCGTGACGCTGATCGCCGTGGTGTGTGCCGTGATCGGCACGGTCACCACGCTGGCGCTGCGCTCGCATCTGTACGAGCAGCTGGACGGGCAGGTCGGGGAGGCCGGCAAGCGCCTGTCGGGACGCATGAAGCCCGGCGGCATGGACAACGCCGGGCCGCCGGACCGGCTCACGGGCTTCGTCAAGGGGCCGACGCAGCCGAAGACCATCGCCGCCGAGGTCGGCACCGACGGCACGGTCACCCGGGCGGTCATCGCCAGACAGGCCTCCACCGACAACGGCCCCTTGCAGCGGAACGACGCCGTCGCCCTCAGCGACGAGCAGAAGGCCGCCCTGAACAAGGTGCCCACCATGGGCACGCACACCGTCGACGTCCCGGGCCTGGGCGAGTACCTCGTGCGGTTCGTCACCGGAGCCGAGGGCGCCTACTACGTCGCCCTGCCGACCGAGACGGTCGGCAACACGATCAACACCCTGATCCTCGTCGAGGTCAGCGTCACCACCGCCGGTCTCGTCGCCGCCGGCATCGCCGGGTACGTGCTGGTCGGCCTCGCCACCCGCCCCCTGCGCAAGGTCGCCGCCACCGCCACCCGGGTCTCCGAACTCCCCCTGCACACCGGCGAGGTGAACCTCAGCGAGCGGGTGCCGGAATCGGAGTGCGACCCGCACACCGAGGTCGGACAGGTCGGTGCCGCGCTCAACCGCATGCTCGACCATGTGCACGGCGCCCTGCACGCCCGGCAGCAGAGCGAGACCCGGGTACGGCAGTTCGTCGCCGACGCCAGCCATGAGCTGCGCACGCCCCTCGCCTCCATCCGCGGGTACGCCGAGCTGACCCGGCGCGGGCGCGAGCAGGTCGGACCGGACACCCGGCACGCCCTCGGGCGGATCGAGTCCGAGGCCGGGCGGATGACCCTCCTCGTGGAGGACCTGCTGCTGCTCGCCCGGCTCGACGCCGGACGGCCGTTGCAGTTCGAGCAGACCGATCTCATCCCGCTGGTCGTCGACACCATCAGCGACGCCCGCGCGGCCGGCATGGACCACACCTGGCGGCTCGACCTGCCCGACGAGCCGGCGCCGGTGTCGGCGGACGCGGCCCGGCTGCAACAGGTGCTGGTCAACCTGCTGGGCAACGCCCGCAATCACACACCGCCCGGTACGACCGTCACCGCGCGCGTGCAGCGGCGCGGGCCCTGGATGTGCGTGGACGTGGAGGACAACGGACCGGGCATCCCGGCGGATCTGCTGCCGCACGTCTTCGAGCGGTTCGCCCGTGGCGACTCGGCGCGGTCCCGGGCCACCGGATCCACGGGGCTCGGGCTCGCCATCGTGCAGGCCGTGGCCGCCGCGCACGGCGGTGCCGTGACCGTGGACAGCGTTCCCGGCCGCACGGTGTTCACCGTGCACCTCCCCGCGCTCGCCCCGGAGCCCGAGATGAGCTGGCAGTCGGACTCACAGGCACGGCACAGTGCCACCACATGGGTGCGACAGGGCGCCTGACGAGAGTCGGTGCATGCGAACCGATTCCTCTCCCGGCACCCTGCCGGCGCGGGAGCACCTCCCGGCCACAGCCGCCGGAACGCCTGTCCTGGACGTAGTGATCCCCGTCTACAACGAGGAGAAGGACCTCCAGCCGTGCGTCCGCAGACTGCACGAGCACCTCGTGCGCACCTTCCCGTACGCGTTCCGCATCACGATCGCCGACAACGCCTCCACGGACACCACCCCGCTGGTGGCGGCGCGGCTGGAGGCGGAGATCCCGGAGGTCGGCACCTTCCGCCTGGAGCAGAAGGGGCGGGGGCGGGCGCTGCGGACCGTGTGGTCGGCGTCGGACGCCCCGATCCTCGCCTACATGGACGTCGACCTGTCCACCGACCTCAACGCCCTGCTGCCGCTGGTGGCGCCGCTGATCTCCGGCCACTCCGACCTGGCGATCGGCTCCCGGCTCGCCCGCACCTCCCGGGTCGTGCGCGGCCCCAAGCGGGAGTTCATCAGCCGGGCCTACAACCTGATCCTGCGCGGTTCGCTCCAGGCCCGCTTCTCGGACGCGCAGTGCGGCTTCAAGGCGATCCGGCGCGATGTGGCACAGGTGCTGCTGCCGCTGGTGGAGGACACCGGCTGGTTCTTCGACACCGAGATGCTGGTGCTTGCCGAACGGGCGGGCCTGCGGATCCACGAGGTGCCGGTCGACTGGGTCGACGACCCGGACTCCACCGTGCACATCGTGAAGACGGCCACCGACGACCTCAAGGGCGTGTGGCGGGTCGGCAAGGCCCTGGCCACCGGTTCGCTGCCGCTGGACCGGCTGACCCGGCCCTTCGGTGACGACCCGCGCGACCGCGACCTGGCCGACGTGCCGGGGGGCCTCGCCCGCCAGCTGGTCGGCTTCTGCGTGGTCGGCGTCCTGTCCACCCTCTTCTACCTGCTGCTGTACAGCGTGTTCCGGCAGTTCGCCGGCGCGCAGCCCGCCAACGCGCTCGCGCTGCTGGTCTCCGCGATAGCCAACACGGCCGCCAACCGCCGGCTCACCTTCGGCGTGCGCGGCCGGAGCGGTGTGGTCCGGCACCAGGCGCAGGGCCTGGTCGTCTTCGGTATCGGCCTCGCCCTGACCAGCGGCTCGCTCGCCGCCCTCGACGCGGCGGGCGGCAGCCCCGCGCACTCGACCGAGCTGGCGGTGCTGATCGCGGCCAACCTGGCGGCGACCGTGCTGCGCTTCCTGCTCTTCCGCGCCTGGGTCTTCCCGGACCGGAGCGAGTCCGAGCCGTCCGCAGCGGCCGCCCCGCACGCCCCGCCCGCGCCGGCCCACCGCACCCCGGCCCCGCACGCACCGCTGCCGCACCGCCCGGTGCCGTACCAGCAGACGCACCGGCAGCAGATGCACCGGCAGCAGACGTACCAGCAGCAGACGCACCCGCAGCAGACGCACCCGCAGCAGACGTTCGCGCCGCCGTACGAACAGCCGCACCGGACCACCCGGTTCCGCGCCGGTGACGCCGCGGACGACAGCTGGGACACCCCCGACGCCACCATGCGGCTGCAGCCGGTGCGCGCTCACGACACCGACCCGGAGGATGCCCGATGACCGGTACGACCGTCTGGGGACCGCCCCCGGCCACGCCCCCGCAGGCCTCCGCGGCCGGTGCGCCCGAGCAGCCGTTCCTGCGCGGAGTGTGGCGCGGCCGGCCCGAGGACCCCCGCTGGGCCCGCCCGGCCCTGCTCGGCCTGCTGGCCGCCACCCTGCTGCTGTACCTGTACGACCTGAGCGCCTCCGGCTACGCCAACTCCTTCTACTCTGCGGCCGTCCAGGCGGGCAGTACGTCCTGGAAGGCGTTCTTCTTCGGCTCGCTGGACGCGGGCAACGCCATCACCGTCGACAAGCCGCCGGCCGCGCTGTGGCCGATGGCGCTGTCGGTGCGCCTCTTCGGCCTCCACTCGTGGGCGATCCTCGTGCCCGAGGTGCTGATGGGTGTGGCGACGGTCGCGGTCGTCCACGCGGCCGTGCGCCGCCGGTTCGGCCCCGCGGCCGGTCTGATCGCGGGTGCGGTGCTCGCGCTCACCCCCGTCGCGGCGCTGATGTTCCGGTTCAACAACCCGGACGCGCTGCTGGCCCTGCTGATGTCCGTGGCCTGCTACCTCGTCGTCCGGGCCGTGGAGGACGGCCGTACCAAGTGGCTGGTGTGGGCCGGGATCGCGATCGGTTTCGCGTTCCTCGCCAAGACGCTCCAGGCGTTCCTGATCCTGCCGGCGCTGGCGCTCGTGTACGCGGTCTGCGCGCCGGTGTCGTTGAGGAAGCGGTTCGGGCAGCTGGCCGCGGCGACGCTCGCGCTGGTCGTCTCCGGCGGCTGGTGGGTCGCGGTGGTCGAGCTGTGGCCGGTCTCGTCGCGGCCGTACATCGGCGGCTCGCAGAACAACAGCTTCCTGGAGCTGACCTTCGGCTACAACGGTCTCGGCCGGCTCAACGGCGAGGAGACCGGCAGCGTGGGCGGCGGTGGCGGCGGTGGCGGCACCGGCATGTGGGGGGAGACCGGCTGGGACCGGATGTTCGGCTCCGAGGTCGGCGGCCAGATCTCCTGGCTGCTGCCGGCGGCGCTGGTCCTGCTCGCCGCCGGCCTGGTGGCCACGCGCAGGCTGCCCAGGACGTCCGTGACCCGCGCCTCGTTCCTGGTCTGGGGCGGCTCGCTGCTGACGACCACGGTGGTCTTCAGCTACATGGCGGGCATCTTCCACCAGTACTACACCGTGGCCCTCGCCCCCTACCTCGCGGCCGTCGTCGGCATGGGTGCCGGGCTGCTGTGGGAGCGGCGGCGTGAGCTGTGGGCGTCGATCACGCTCGCCGCGTCCGTGGTCGCGGCGGCCGCCTGGGGGTACGTCCTGCTCACCCGCACCCCCGACTATCTGCCCTGGCTGAAGTGGCCGGTCCTGATCGGCGGGCTGGCCGCGGCGCTCGGCCTGGTCTTCGCGGGCCGTGCCCCCCGGCGGCTCGCCCTCGGGGCGGCGGCGGTGGGCCTCGTGGCCGCGCTGGCCGGACCGACGGCGTACACCCTGAGCACGCTCCAGGAGGGCCACACCGGTTCCATCGTCACGGCCGGTCCGGCGGGCGCCAGTGTGAGGGGCGGCCGGGGCGGCGGCCCCGGTGGCGGCCCCGGTGGCGGTGTGCGGGGCGGCTTCGGCGGCGGCATGCCGGGCGGGCAGAACGGCCCGCAGGGACAGCCGAACCAGCAGGGCAACGGTGTCCCGGGCGGCGGGCTGCCCGGTGGCGGCATGCCGGGTCGGCAGGGCCCGCAGAACGGCACCGGCAACGGCTTCGGTCTCCCGGGTGGCGGCCGGATGGGCGAGGGCGGTCGCGCCGGTGGCGTCGGCGGCCTGCTGAACGGCGCCAGGGTGACGTCCGAGGCCAAGGAGCTGCTGGAGAAGGACGCCGGGAAGTACACCTGGGTCGCCGCCTCCGTCGGCTCCCAGAACGCGGCCGGCTACCAGCTCGCCACCGGCGACCCGGTCATGGCGATCGGCGGCTTCAACGGCACCGATCCCTCCCCGACCCTGGCGCAGTTCAGGAAGTACGTCGAGGAAGGGAAGATCCACTACTTCATCGCCGGCGGCCGCATGGGCGGCGGCGGCAGCAGCGGTACCGCCTCCCGGATCAGCTCCTGGGTCCAGAGCACCTTCGAGAAGGTGACGGTGGGCTCGGCCACGTTCTACGACCTCACCCGGAAGGCGACCGACTGAGGGCGGGGGACCGACCGACCGGAAAACGCGTTGTACACCGTATAGCAGCGGCTATACGGTGTACGGCATGTCCTCATCCCAAGGCCATCCCCAGCGCTGGCTGATCCTCGGCGTCATCTGTCTCGCGCAGCTCACCGTGCTGCTCGACAACACCGTCCTGAACGTGGCCATCCCCTCGCTCACCCGCGAGCTGCACGCGAAGACCTCCGACATCCAGTGGATGATCAACGCGTACTCCCTGGTGCAGTCCGGCCTGCTGCTCACCGCGGGCAGCGCCGCCGACCGCTACGGCCGCAAGAAGATGCTGATCGCCGGGCTCGCCCTGTTCGGCGTCGGCTCGCTCGTGGCCGGACTCGCCGGCAGCAACTCCCAGCTGATCGCCGCGCGGGCCGGCATGGGCGTCGGCGGCGCGCTGCTGATGACCACCACGCTGGCCGTGGCGATGCAGATCTTCTCCCCTGAGGAGCAGCCGAAGGCGATCGGCATCTGGAGCGCGGTCAACGCGCTGGGCTTCGCCGGCGGCCCGCTGATCGGCGGTTTCGTGCTCGACCACTTCTGGTGGGGCGCGATCTTCCTGATCAACCTGCCGGTCGCGGCGCTGGGCCTGGTCGCGGTGGTGGCCCTCGTCCCCGAGTCGAAGAACCCGCGCGGTGACCGCCCGGACCTGCCCGGCGCGCTGCTGTCCACCGTCGGCATGGCCGCGCTCGTCTACGCCGTCATCTCCGGGCCGGGACACGGCTGGACGTCGGCGCGGGTGCTGCTCACGGCGGCCGGGGCGGTGGCGGTGCTGGGTGCCTTCGCCTGGTGGGAGAGCAGGGCCGAGGAGCCGATGCTCGACATCCACTTCTTCCGGGACCGGCGGTTCACCGGTGCGGTCGCCGGGGCCGTGCTGATCGTGTTCGGCATGGGCGGTGCGCTGTTCCTGCTCACCCAGCACCTGCAGTTCGTGCTCGGTTACGCCCCGCTGGAGGCCGGGCTGCGGACCGCTCCGCTGGCGCTGACGGTGGTGGTGCTCAACTTCAGCGGGCTGTCGGCGAGGTGGTCGGCGCGGCTGGGCACGCCGGCGTCGATCGCGCTCGGCATGATCTGCATGGCCGGGGGCCTGGTGTCGATCGCCGAGGTGGACCACGGGGGTTATGCGGGGACGCTGCTCGGGCTGCTGCTGATCGGCGCGGGGTGCGCGGTGGCGAACCCGGCGATGGCGCACGCCATCATGAGCGCGATCCCTCCGGAGAAGGCGGGGGTCGGGGCCGGGATCAACGGAACGCTGGCCGAGTTCGGGAACGGGCTTGGTGTTGCCGTGCTGGGTGCTGTGCTCAGCTCTTCGGTGGCGTCGGGGGAACCGTTGTCCGCCGCGCTGGGCGCGGGTCAGTTGGTGGGGGCCGTCGCGGTGCTCGGCGGAGGGTTCCTGGCCGCCGGACTGCTTCGGCGGGCGGAGCGGGTGTCCGCCTAGCCGCTCGGGGGATGGGGTAGTCAGGCGACTGCGGGCGCGTTGTGGCTGGTCACGTGGTTCCCCGCGCCCCTAGGTTGGGACAGTGAGCGCAAACGAGGAAGGGCCGCCGGTGACGAAGCAGGCAGGTCGGTCGGCGCGGGACAGTGTGTGGCGGGAGGGCAGGACCCGGCGCGCAGGGCGCAGCGGGCAGCCCTCCGGGCTGGACCGGGAGCGGATCACCGAGGCGTCCGTACGGCTGCTGGACGCCGAGGGACTCGCCAAGTTCTCCATGCGGCGGCTGGCGGCCGAGCTGAACGTCACCGCGATGTCCCTGTACTGGTACGTCGACACCAAGGACGACCTGCTCGAACTCGCCCTGGACGCGACCTACGCCGAGCTGCGGCTGCCCGACCCGGACACCGCGGACGAGGACTGGCGGGAGCAGCTGCGGGCGCTGGCCACCGCGTACCGGGGGCTGCTGGTCCGGCACCCCTGGCTGTCGCCGCTGGCCGGGCGCTACCTGAACATCGGCCCGAACTCGCTCGCGTTCTCCCGGGTGGTCCAGCGGGTCGTCCGCCGGGCGGGGCTGCCGGCGCACGGGGTGACCGGGGCGATCTCGGCCGTCTTCCAGTTCGTGTACGGCTTCGGCACGATCGAGGGGCACTTCTTCGCCCGGATCGCGGACACCGGACTCAGCCCGGAGGAGTACTTCGAGCAGGCCATGTCCATGGTGGACGAGGTCCCCGGCACCGCCGACGTGATGAAGGAGTCCAAGGACCTCATGGCGGCACGTGGCGGTGACACGGTGGACGAGATGCTGGACCGCGACTTCGCGTTCGCCCTGGACCTGCTGATCGCCGGCATCGAGGCGATGGTCGCCCGCGGCTGACTACCCCTCGGACACCAGCCGCGCCGGGAAGCCGCCCGTGGCCACCGGGCCCCAGCGGTGTGGGGTCACCCCTCTGATGGACTTGCCCTGCTTGACCATGGCCGCCCGGGCCCCTTTTGTCTGCGTCTCTCGCGCTGCTGCGCAGGCTTCGAGGCGCTGCGCCGGACTCCGTCCGTCGGCTCGGTGTGGGGGTGGTCAGTTGTCGGTGACCAGCCGCGCCGGGAAGCCGCCCGTGGCCACCGGGCCCCAGCGGTGTGGGGTCACCCGGATGATGGACTTGCCCTGCTTGACCATCGCCGCCCTGTACTCGTCCCAGTCGGGGTGTTCGCCGGCGATGTTGCGGTAGTACTCGACCAGCGGTTCCACGGAGTCGGGGGTGTCGATGACCTCGGCCGTGCCGTCGATCTGGACCCAGGGGCCGTTCCACTCGTCGCTCAGGACGACCAGGCTGACCCGGGGATCGCGCTGGGCGTTGCGGGTCTTGGCCCGCTCCGGGTAGGTGGAGACGACGATCCGTCCGGAGTCGTCCACCCCGCAGGTCAGCGGGGAGGCCTGCGGGGAGCCGTCGGCCCGGCGGGTGATCAGCAGGGCGCGGTGGCGGGGTCGTACGAAGTCCAGCAGCTCGTCCAGCGATACACGGGTGTTGGTAGCGATGTTCGGGGCCATGGGGGCAGCCTAGGGGCAGTGGGTGCCCCGGTGGCTGACCCTGCTGGGCCTATGTCCACACCTGGTCTACGCCTGGGGCAGCGAGTCGCCCTGGACCGCCTGGATGTCCAGCTCCACCTTCAGCGTGGTGCCGATGGCGGCGATGCCCGCCTGGAGGACCTGGTTGTAGTGCATGGCGAAGTCCTCGCGGTGCAGTTCGGCGGTGGCCCGGAACGCGGCGCGGGTGCCGCCCCACGGGTCGGCGCCGGTGCCGAGGTAGGCGAGGTCCAGGTCCACCGGTCGTACGACCCCGTGCAGGGACAGTTCGCCGTGGACCGTCCAGCGGTCGGAGCCGGCCTGGCTCAGACCCGTCGAGCGGTAGGTGATCTCCGGGTGCCGTTCGACGTCGAGGAAGTCCCCGGACCTCAGATGCGTGTCGCGCACGGTGTTGCCGGTGTCGACGGACGCCGCCCGGATCACCGCCTCCACCCGGGACTTCGTGACGTCGTCGGGGGCGATCGCGATGGTGCCGCCGAACTGCGTGAACCGGCCGTGCACGCTGGAGATCCCGAGGTGTTGGGCGGCCGCGGCGACGGAGGAGTGCACCGGGTCGATGGTCCACGGGCCGGGCGGCGGCAGCTCGGTGCCGCCCTGCCGGGCCAGCGTCACCGTGCCGACCTCGGCCCGGCCGCTCGCGGTGACGATCGCGCTGGACGCGGCGGGCGCGTAGCCGACGGCGGTCACGATCACGGTGTACGCGCCCGGCGCCAGCTCGGTGGTGTCCCGTACGGCTCCCTCGGCGTCGGCCTCGGCCCGCAGCACCTGCGTGCCGGTCATGTCGGTCACCGTGACGACCGCGTGCGACACGGCCCATCCGTCCCGCGTACGGATCCTCGCGGTCAGTCCCATCCCGTTTCTCCCTGAAAAAGCCCAAAAACCGGTCGTATGAGACCGGCCCGTGGCGGGCGCGCCCTCCGCTCAGGGCGCGCCGCCACGGGCCGGGGTGTGAACTACTCGCCGGGGTGGGCGAGTTCGATGTCGTGGCCGTCGACGCCGGGGCCGGACACGGTCAGCGCGGTGGCCACCGGCGGGTAGCCGGTCGCGATGACGGTGTACTCGCCGCCGTCCAGGTCGGTGAAGGCGTACGCGCCGTCCGTACCCGTGGTGGCGGTGCCGACCACGTTGCCCGCCTGGTCGACCAGGGTCACCCGGGCGTCGGCCAGCGGACCGTGCGGGGCCCGGACGACACCCTGCAGCCGGGCGCCGGCCTCCAGGTCGACCTCGACGCGGGTGACGCCGGTGGCGCCGACCTCGACCGGCAGGGCGCGCGGCCGGAAGCCGATCGCGTTGACCGCGACGGTCACCGTGCCGGGCACCAGGTCGGTGAGGGCGAAGTCGCCCTGCTCGCCGGTGGCCGCGGTGGCCAGCAGGTCGCCGCGCACGTCGGTGACGATGACCATGGCGTCCTTGACCGGCAGCGCGCTCCCGGCGGCCCGCACCACACCGGTGAGCCCGCTGGTGCCGCTCAGCAGGATGTCGTACGACAGCGGTTCCTCGCCCACCACGATGGTGGAGGCCTGCGGCTGGTAACCGTCGGCGGAGGCGATCAGGACGTACGAGCCGGTGCCGGGGGCGTCGAGCGCGTAGGAGCCGTCGGCCTGGGCGACCGAGCGGCCCAGCTGGCGGCCGGACAGCGAGATCAGGGTGACCGCGGCCTGCGGGACCGGGGCGCTCTCGGCGCCGCGGACGAAGCCCTGCACCGGGGTGCCGCCGCTGCCCGGGGCGCCGGGCCCGGCGACCGTGGCGACGGCGCTGGGCTGCGTGGTCGCGGTGGCCGTGGTGCCGTTCTCGCCGACGACGGGGGTGGCCCAGCTGGGCACCCGCTCCGGGGCGGGAGCCTCGGTGGCCGTCGCGGCGGCGGCCGGAGCCTGGGCCGCGGCCGGGGTGTCGCCCTCGGCGGCCTGGGCGAGCGCGCCCCTGGTCTTCAGCGGGACCTCCTTGATGAACAGCGTGATCAGCAGGGCGACGGCGGCGAGGCCGCCGGCGATGAGGAAGACGTCGGCGATGCCGTGGCCGTAGGCGCTCTCCAGCAGCGTCCGGATGGGCTTCGGCAGCGCGTCCATGTCCGGGATGCTGTCGGTCGAACCGGAGCTGCCGGCCAGGGCCTTCTGGTACTTCGGGCTCAGGTCGGCGACGCCGTCCTGGACGTAGTGGGTGATCCGGCGGGACATCACGGCGCCCAGCGCGGAGACGCCGACCGCACCGCCGAGGGAGCGGAAGAAGGTGACCGTGGAGCTGGCCGAGCCGAGGTCGGAGGGCGCCACCTGGTTCTGCGTGGCGAGCACCAGGTTCTGCATCATCATGCCGATGCCGAGACCCAGCAGGGCCATGAAGACGGCCATCTTCCAGTAGGCGGTGTCGTACCGGATGCCGCCGAGCAGCACCAGGCCGGCCGTGACCAGCACCCCACCGCTGACCAGCCACGCCTTCCAGCGGCCGGTGCGGGTGATGAACTGACCCGAGACGGTCGAGGAGACGAACAGACCGCCGATCATCGGGATGGTCATGACGCCCGACATCGTCGGCGACTTGTCGCGGGCCAGCTGGAAGTACTGGCTGAAGAACACCGTGCCGGTGAACATCGCGACACCGACGAACAGCGAGGCGAGCGAGGCGAGGGTGATGGTGCGGTTCCTGAACAGGCGCAGCGGGATGATCGGCTCGCTCGCCTTGGACTCGGCGAGCACGAACAGCGCGCCGAGGACGACCGAACCGCCGACCATCGCGTAGGTCTGCCAGGACAGCCAGTCGTACTTGTCACCGGCGAAGGTGACCCAGACCAGCAGCAGGGAGACGGCGGCGGAGATCAGGGTCGCGCCGCCCCAGTCGACCTTGACCTCCCGCTTGGCCACGGGCAGGTGCAGGGTCTTCTGCAGCACGATCAGCGCGATGATCGCGAAGGGGACACCGACGTAGAAGCACCAGCGCCAGCCCAGCCAGGAGGTGTCGGTGATGACACCGCCGAGCAGCGGGCCGCCGACGGTGGCGACGGCGAAGGTGGCACCCAGGTAGCCGGAGTACCGGCCGCGCTCACGCGGGGAGATCATCGCCGCCATGACGATCTGCGCCAGGGCGGACAGACCGCCGACGCCGATGCCCTGGAACACCCGGAAGGTGATGAGCATGCCGGGGTTCTGCGACAGACCGGCCGCCATCGAGGCGATCACGTAGATGACGAGGGCTATCTGGACGAGAGCCTTCTTGCTGTACAGGTCGGCGAGCTTGCCCCACAGGGGAGTGGCCGCGGTCATCGACAGCAGGGCGGCGGTGACCACCCAGGTGTAGGCGGACTGGCCGCCGCCGAGGTCGCCGATGATCTCCGGCAGGGCGTTGGAGACGATCGTGGACGACAGGATCGCCACGAACATGCCGAGCAGCAGCCCGGACAGGGCCTCCATGATCTGCCGGTGGGTCATCGGGGCGTCGCCGTGGGAGCCTCCCCCGTGCTTGGCGTGAGCCCGCACACCGGCTGGTGTGGTCGTTGCCATGGGCTTCCTTCTCTTATGTGCTTGCGGGTGTACGGGTGGTCTCTGGGGTTACGGGTTCGGGGAGCCGGAGCGGGGCGGACCGGCAGTCGCCGAAGGACGCGCGCAGGCGTGTCATCAGCCGGATCAGCTCGGCGACGTCCTCGTCGGTCCAGTCCGCGAGCCGCTCGGCGAGCAGATGCGTGGTCCGCCGGGACAGCTCGTCGAGCTGCTCCAGGCCCGCGGGCGTCAGGCGCAGGATGCGCGAGCGCTTGTCCGCGGGGTCCGGGTGTCGCTCGATCCAGCCGCGTGCGGCGACGTGCGCGACATGCCGGCTGGTGACCGACATGTCCACGGCGAGCAGCTCGGCGAGCTTGCTCATGCGCATGTCGCCGTGGCGGCCGAGCAGCGTCAGCACGGCGGCCGAGCCGGCCGGACAGTCGTGGGGCAGGATCCGCCCCATGTCCCGTTTCACGGCTCCGACGGCGCTGAGCTGACGCGCCAGCTCTTCGAACTGCGCCTGCTCGGCCATCACACCTCCCGTATCGTTGCTTAGGGCAACCATAGGCGTGCTTGGTTGCTGCAGGCAAACAAATTCGGAGTGCGCGACGCAAAAAGTTGGCAAAGGCAAGTATTGCGAACGTAAACATGCAGGTGGCTGCGGGTGGCGTGCCCCCGTCTGTCCCGGTGGCCCCGCACTTGGGCCGGTCACCGGGATTCGCTAGGGTCTCGGGGCATGGCTAACACCCAGGGCCCCCAGGGCAATTACGACCCCGCAGGCAGCACCCAGATGTTCCGCGCGTTCGTCGACGAGGCTCCCCAGGGACGGCAGCAGCAGGCGGCCTCCTCCGGTCCCCGGGTCGGGCTGATCATCGGCGTCGTCGTGGTGCTCGCCGTGGTGGCCGGCGTCGCCTGGCTGGCGATGAAGTAACGGCCCGCAGGGGTCACTCCCA
Organism: Streptomyces cyanogenus; assembly: GCF_017526105.1. Lineage (NCBI taxonomy): Bacteria > Bacillati > Actinomycetota > Actinomycetes > Kitasatosporales > Streptomycetaceae > Streptomyces > Streptomyces cyanogenus. Next base: position 4,326,832 of record NZ_CP071839.1, on the reverse strand, counting down.
GGCGACGGACACGTCCCGCGTCTCGATGTGCATGCCGAGCGGCACCCTCCAGGCGTCCACGCACACCGTCCACGTGGGACTCCGGCGCGCACCCGGCGCCAGCGGCACGGGCAGCTCCACGGTCGAGTCGACCGTGCCCCAGTCGACACCGAGCGCGCCGGTGATGTGCGTCCCGAACGTCACCGAGCCCGAACGCACCGCCGTACCGCCGGCATTGCGGAAGGCCACGGTCACCTGCTGGCACCAGCGCCGGTCGGTGTCCTCGGTCGCCGGGGCGCCCCAGGAGAGGTCGGCGGGGGTCGCGGGGGGTGTCGTGGAGCTCTCGGCCGGACCGGGCGAGGCCGCCGGCGGTGTCGTACGACCGCTCCGGCTGCCGGCAGGGTCCGGTGTGCCCGGGTTGGCTGTCCGGCCGGGTGCGGTGGGGGTACTCCGGGTGGTCCGCGGGGTAGGGGTGGAGCCCGTGCCGCCAGCCCCCGCCGAACCGCTCGGCGATTCCGGCGGGCCCGGCGAGCTGGTCGCGCGTGGAGTCGCCCCGTCGAGCGGCACCAGCGTCACCGACCCCGACGGCCGTACGGCGGTCGGACCGCCCGCACCCGCGCCGACCGCGGTGTAGCCGTCCCCCGGGCCGCCGCCGCACGCGGCCAGCACCCCGCCCAGGCAGACGACGGCCGCCGATGCTGCCGTAACGGCGCCTCGGCGGCCATGCGTCCATGTCGTCGTACGAAGGATCCCGGTACGCAGCATCCGGTCATGGTGGCTGACATACCGTCAGATGGGAAGCCTGCCGTCGTCGGGGCTCAGTCCGAGATCAGGCCCTCCCTGAGCTGGGCCAGCGTGCGCGTCAGCAGGCGCGAGACGTGCATCTGGGAGATGCCGACCTCCTCGCCGATCTGCGACTGGGTCATGTTGGCGAAGAAGCGCAGCATGATGATCCGCCGCTCCCGGGGCGGGAGTTTGGCCAGCAGGGGCTTGAGGGACTCGCGGTACTCCACGCCTTCGAGGGCCGTGTCCTCGTAGCCGAGCCGGTCGGCCAGGGAGCCCTCGCCGCCGTCGTCCTCGGGGGCCGGGGAGTCGAGGGAGGAGGCGGTGTAGGCGTTGCCGACCGCGAGGCCGTCGACCACGTCCTCCTCGGAGACGCCGAGCACGGCGGCCAGCTCGGTCACCGTCGGCGAGCGGTCCAGCTTCTGCGACAGCTCGTCGCTGGCCTTGGTGAGCGCCAGACGCAGCTCCTGGAGCCGGCGCGGGACCCGCACCGACCACGAGGTGTCGCGGAAGAACCGCTTGATCTCGCCCACGACCGTCGGCATCGCGAACGTCGGGAACTCCACGCCCCGTTCGCAGTCGAACCGGTCGATCGCCTTGATCAGGCCGATGGTGCCGACCTGGACGATGTCCTCCATCGGCTCGTTGCGCGAGCGGAACCGGGCCGCCGCGTAGCGGACCAGCGGCAGGTTCAGCTCGATCAGGGTGTCCCGGACGTAGGCCCGCTCGGGGCTGTTCTCGTCCAGCGCGGCCAGGCGCAGGAACAGCGAGCGGGACAGGGTTCGGGTGTCGAGGTTCGCCGTGGCCTGCACGGCCGGGACAGCTTCGGCGGCCGGGTCGGCGGCCGGGGACGGCACGGCTTCGAGGGCCGTGACGCCCTCGAAGCCGTCGAGGACGTCGAGAGCGTCGAGCTCCTTGGGCGCTGCCTCGCTCATCGTGGGCGTCAGCACCTTCGAGCTGCCCTGGTCTGCGGACATGCCACCCCCTTTGGGTCGCGGGACGGTCGCGGCGGCGCTGTCTTCACGAGCAACGCAGCCCTCACCTGAATACCGGAGCCGGAGCCACGGCAAACGCGCTTCCCGCAGAATGTCACATGTCGGCAACGCGCTGTACCGACATGTCGACATGTCAGATGTGAATCGGCCCTGGAAAGAAGGGGTCTGACGGTATTTCGGGCGCCATCTGTCGGCAACCGCCCTGGTGAGCGATTCGCTCGCGCCGGTTACCGCTCGATCGGGCTTTCGATGCAGTGTCGTTCGAGCCGTGCTTCCGTGCGCCCGCCATGCCTCAGCCGGTACGGCGTCTGCTGCCGCTATGCGTCGATCCGATTTGCGGAACGCAGCCGTTGGAAGCTACGGGCGAGCAGTCGTGAGACATGCATCTGGGAGACGCCGAGTTCCGCGCTGATCTGTGACTGGGTGAGATTGCTGTAGTAGCGCAGAAGAAGGATTCGCTGTTCTCTCTCGGGGAGTTGGACGAGGAGATGGCGGACCAGGTCGCGGTGTTCCACGCCGTCCAGGGCCGGGTCCTCGTAGCCGATCCGGTCCAGCAGGCCGGGCAGTCCGTCACCCTCCTGGGCGGCCTCCAGCGAGGTGGCGTGGTACGAGCGTCCCGCCTCGATGCAGCTGAGCACCTCCTCCTCGCTGATCCGGAGCCGCTCGGCGATCTCGGCGGTGGACGGCGAGCGGCCGTGCAGCGTGGTCAGGTCCTCGGTGGCGCTGTTGACCTGCACCCACAGCTCGTGCAGCCGGCGCGGGACGTGGACGGTGCGGACGTTGTCCCGGAAGTACCGCTTGATCTCGCCGACCACGGTGGGCATCGCGAAGGTCGGGAACTGCACGCCCCGGTCCGGGTCGAAGCGGTCGATGGCGTTGATCAGGCCGATGGTGCCGACCTGGACGACGTCCTCCATGGGTTCGTTGCGGGAGCGGAAGCGGGCGGCGGCGTAGCGCACGAGCGGGAGGTTCGCCTCGATCAGCGCGCCCCGCACCCGGTTGTGCTCCGGCGTGCCCGGGGTGAGCTCCTTCAGTTCGGCGAACAGGACCTGGGTGAGGGCCCGGGTGTCGGCGCCGCGGCGCTTCTCTGGGGCCGGTGGGGCCGGAGTGGGCGCCTCTTCCTGGGGCGGCGCAGTACTGGCCGACAAGGTCAACGCCACCTCTTCATCGGTCAATCATCCGTCAAAAGCGGTCATAGCATCACAAGACATGTGCACTGTGTGCAAGCACCTGATAACCCCGTGTTGTGTTTCAAACCCTGATGAGTTGGGGTAAGCACAGCGCGAAAAGCCCCCCGCCGGAAAGGGCGGGGGGCTGCCGCGCGTGCGGGGGTACGGAGCTACTGCTCGGCGATCTCGTAGTCGGCGATCACCCAGGTGGCGAACTCGCGCCACAGCGCGACGCCCGCCTGGTGGGCCGGGTGCTCCAGGTAGCGCTTGAGGGCGTCGGCGTCCTCGACGGCCGAGTTGATCGCGAAGTCGTAGGCGATCGGCCGGTCGCTGATGTTCCAGGCGCACTCCCAGAACCGCAGCTCCTCGATCCGGTCACCGAGCGCCCGGAATGCCTCCACGCCCGCCACGACCCGCGGATCGTCGCGCTCGACGCCCTCGTTGAGCTTGAAGAGGACCAGGTGGCGGATCATGGGGTGTACCTCAGCTCTTTCCTCCGTTGGCGACCCAGGTCATGAAGTCGCCGATGGCCTTGGCCGCGTCCGATATGCCCTCGAAGCCTATCTGGACGTAGTCGGCCGCCTTGGCCGGGTCCGTGATGATCACGTACAGCGCGAAGACCACGAGCGCGTACACGGCGATCTTCTTGGCGTTCACCGCCACCGCGGCCTCCCCTGTACCAGTGCCCCGAGGGCCCCCTGCCTGCCGGCCGCGAGTGTAACCTTCGGGCCTTTCGTGCGGCCGACAGCCCACCGCGGCGCGGGCGTTGTGTCCGGAACACGCGAAAGGCCCCGCTTTTCGGCGGGGCCTTCCTGCAAGCGGTAGCGGAGGGATTTGAACCCTCGGTGACTTGCGCCACACTCGCTTTCGAGGCGAGCTCCTTCGGCCGCTCGGACACGCTACCGAGGGAGACCCTACAGCAAGGTGGGGCGTGGTTTGAAATCGATATGCGGTGCCCCCGCCGGTGGCACCGTCAGCGGTCCCGGAAGAAATCGGTGAGGAGCCGGGCGCACTCCGCCGCGAGCACGCCCTCGATGACCTCCGGGCGGTGGTTGAGCCGCCGGTCGCGCACCACGTCCCACAGGGAGCCGGCCGCGCCCGCCTTCTCGTCCCGGGCGCCGTAGACCACCCGGTCCACCCGGGACTGGACGAGCGCGCCCGCGCACATCGTGCACGGCTCCAGCGTGACGACGAGCGTGCAGCCCGTCAGCCGCCACTGACCGAGCCGGGCCGCGGCCCGCCGGATCGCGAGGACCTCCGCGTGGGCCGTCGGATCACCGGTGGCCTCACGCTCGTTGTGCCCGGCTCCGAGCACCGTCGTACCGTCCGGGGACAGCACGACGGCGCCGACGGGGACGTCCCCGCCCCGGACGGCCAGCTCGGCCTCCGTCAGGGCGTCCCACATCGCGGCCCGCCAGCGGTCCCGGACCGGGTCCGGCGCGCCCTGCGGTATCCGCCCCGTGGGCAGCGGGTCCTGTGGCGGGGTCAGCGGACGGTCTCCAGCACCTCCGAGGCGCCCAGGGCCTCGGCGATCGTGTTCAGCGCGTCGTCGGCGTCCAGGGCGCGCAGCTCCTTCTCGCTGATGCCCAGGTCGTCAAGGATCTCGCTGTCGCCCACCGGGCTGTGCGGCACCGCGTCGGCGGCGGCACCCTCCTCCTCGTCGTCCTCGGACTCCCCGTCCTCCGTGCCGTCGAGGTCCAGGGCGTCCAGGTCCGGGCCGTCGTCCGCGCCGGGCTCCCGGCCGAGCAGTTCGTCGGTGAGCAGCAGCTCCCCGTACGCGCTGCGCCGGGCGGCGGCCGCGTCCGAGACGTAGATGCGAGGGTCGTCCTCCCCGTCCACGCGGACGACACCGAACCAGGAGTCCTCCTGCTCGATCAGGACGAGCACCGTGTCCTCGTCGGGAGAGGCTTCCCGGGCCAGGTCGGCAAGATCCGACAGGGTCTCCACATCGTCGAGCTCTGTGTCGCTCGCTTCCCACCCGTCTTCGGTGCGCGCGAGCAGTGCGGCGAAGTACACCGTGACTCTCCCACTGGTCATAGGCGTGCCGGTTGGGGGTCCCCCCGGCGGAGGTACATGGGCGGAGAGAGCTTGGGCTCCGAGCCCCACCCACTCGGAATCGTGGCAGAAACAAGGCGTCCAGGGGACGTCTTCGGCTCCCTGTGTCTGGCTGTTTCGATCGTGGATCCGTGATCGGCCCACCAGCGCGCTCATTGCCGCCACCTGCGGATCGTACGCGGCTTTTCCCCGCGCCCCCGCATGCCCACCTCCCCAACACCGGTGCGGGCGTGGATCTTCCGCTGTGTGGCGGTGTCCCGCGCGGCTACCAGCGGAACGTCCGCATGCGCATCGCGTGGCGCAGCCGGGCGGCCTTGGCGCGCCGGGGCTGCACCCGGGCGCGCAGCGCGCGGGCCTCGGCGAGCTCGCGCAGGAACTGGGCGCGGCGCCGACGGCGCTCGGCCTCGCTCTCGGGCTTGTCGGAACCGGTTCTCGCGGACCGCGCGGCGGGGCCGGTCGGGCCGCCGGCCTCGGAGGCGTCCGCGGGCAGGTCAGGCAGGTCGGACACGTCTCACCACCCCACTTACGTCCCTCCCACTTTCCCCCGTTTGGCCGGTTTGATGCCAGCGCGAGGGCGGCCCGTGGCGCAGGTACCGTTAGGGGCATGCGCCTCCACGTCGTCGACCACCCCCTGGTCGCCCACAAGCTCACCACGCTGCGCGACCAGCGCACCGACTCCGCGACCTTCCGGCGGCTCGCCGACGAGTTGGTCACCCTGCTCGCCTACGAGGCGACGCGGGACGTGCGCACCGAGGCCGTCGACATCCGGACCCCGGTCGCGCAGACCACGGGCGTCAAGCTCGCCCGGCCCCGCCCGCTGGTGGTGCCGATCCTGCGGGCGGGCCTGGGCATGCTGGACGGCATGGTCCGGCTGCTGCCGACCGCCGAGGTGGGCTTCCTGGGCATGATCCGCAACGAGGAGACCCTGCAGGCGTCCACGTACGCCTCGCGCATGCCGGAGGACCTCTCGGGCCGCCAGGTGTACGTGCTCGACCCGATGCTGGCCACGGGGGGCACGCTGGTCGCGGCGATCCAGGAGCTGATCAAGCGCGGCGCCGACGATGTCACCGCCGTGGTGCTGCTGGCCGCGCCGGAGGGCGTCGAGGTCATGGAGCGGGAGCTGGCGGGTACGCCGGTCACCGTGGTCACGGCGGCCGTGGACGACCACCTGAACGAGCTCGGATACATCGTGCCGGGGCTGGGTGACGCGGGGGACCGCCTCTACGGGGCCGCGGAGTAGGTCTCTTCGTACGGGTCGTACCGGCCGGGCTGCGGTCCGGCCGCCGTCCGCGGGCGCGGGGACCTTCCGGCCGCTCGCGCCCGCGCGGCGGAAGCCGCCCGCCGGACATGCACCCGCGCCCCTTTCGGGGCGCTGCTCAGCAGGTCTTCTTCGGCACGGCCGTCGGCTGCGGTTCGGTCAGGGTCGTCAGGGTCCGGTCGGCGGTCGAGCGGTTGGCCAGGCCCTTGAAGGCGTCCCCGATGATCAGGTCCAGGTCGGCGCCCTTGCGGCCGTCGGCGCGTGACTCCGCGCCGGCGAGCTGGGTGCCGAGGACCCGCAGGGAGGTGTCCTGGGCGGCGGGGGAGCCGAGGAGCATCCCCGTGCCCTTCACCTTCTTGTCGTACTGCTTCGACGCGTTGCCCACGGTGCCGATGCGGAAGCCGCGCTTCTTCAGCTCGTCCGCGGTGCTCTTGGCGAGCCCGGTGCGCTTGGTGGCGTTGTAGACGTTCACGGTGATCTGGCCGGGCTTGGGGAGGGGCTTCACCCGCGCCGCCGGGGCCGCCGCGGACCTGGTCCGGCAGTGGGTGCCGGCGCCGGACGCCGTGGACGTGTCGCCGCCGCCCGTGAAGACGTCGATGAGCTGCAGGGTGCCCCAGCCGACCAGGCCGAGCACGGCGGTGGACGCCACCACGACGGCCACGAGCCTGCCGTGCCGTCGGGGCGGACGCATCCGAGGGTATGCGTCCCCCGTGATCCGGTACTGGCCGCCCATGCCGGGGGGAGTCAGCATGCTCATGAGCGCAGCGTAGTGCGCCCGAGCGGCGATGCCTATCAGATGATCAGTCGATGCCGCTCAGTGGAACCCGAAAGGGGCAACGGGCGTGTCGCGCCGGGTCAGTCGAGTTCGAGCACGCGCGCGTGCAGCACCTGGCGCTGCTGGAGGGCGGCGCGCACCGCGCGGTGCAGGCCGTCCTCCAGATAGAGGTCGCCCTGCCACTTCACGACGTGCGCGAAGAGGTCGCCGTAGAACGTCGAGTCCTCCGCCAGCAGGGTCTCCAGGTCGAGCTGCTGCTTGGTGGTCACGAGCTGATCGAGGCGGACCGGGCGCGGCGCGACGTCCGCCCACTGCCGGGTGCTTTCCCGGCCGTGGTCGGGGTACGGCCGGCCGTTTCCGATGCGCTTGAAGATCACACGGAAAGCCTACCGGTCAAGACGTTCCGGGCGCAGCCATGGCGGCGGAGTGCACCGCTTGAAAAGATGGAGCAATTCCGACAAACGGGTTACTACGGGGGCGGGTGCCGGACATGAGCGACAGCGGGACCGCGCCGTCCGCCGGGCCCGAGGGGGCCGGTGCGCTGCCCGGCGGGGCGCAGAAGAGCGCCTCGGGTCACGCCTTCACCGGTCCCGCGCCCGACCACGGCGCCCCGTGGTGGGACGGCGGGTGTCACCCCGGCGTGTCGGTCCGGGTACCGCGGCCGGCGCTCGACCGGCACGGCCTGGTCGCGGGCGCCACCGGCACGGGCAGGACCAGGACCCGCACTGGACGAGGCGGTCCGCGCCTCGCCGCTCCACGAGCGTTGTGCACAGGCTGTGGACCGCGAGCCGGCGTCGCCGGTAGCGCACCGGCCCGGCGGAGGCGGTGGGCCGCCCCCGCCGGGGCCGTTCAGCGGGCCGGGTCCTCCGGGGGCCGCTGCGGCTGCGGGGCGCGCTGGTCCGGACTGGCGGCCGCACCGCGCCGGGCCTCCGCGCGCAGCAGGGCGCGCAGGACGGCGTAGGGATCCTTGGACATGGCTGTGCTGCTCCTTGCGTCGAGCCGACTGACCGTGCGGGGACGCGGGTCCGTCAGCAGCGCAGGACCACCGTGCGCAGCAGGGGCGCGGTGTCCGGCACCCGCGGTGCGGTGGGGCGGGGGCGGGCCGCCGGGCGGGCGGACACCGGGCCGGGGAGGGGTGCGGGGCGCTCGGGTACGTCGGCCCGGTGGACGGCGCGGACGAGTGGCCGGAGCGCGGGGTCGAGCATCTCGTGCTCGGCGGTCTCGGCGGCCACCGCGAGGGACGGGGGCGCCTGGGCCGACAGGTGTGCGCCGGGCACCCACAGGGCGAGGAGCAGCACGAGCACGCACAGCCGGGCACGGCTCCGGGGTGCGCTGCTGCTCCTGCTCACACCAGCTGTCTGCCCGGGGCGGGCGGCGGGGGCTGCACGCCGTGCGCGAGATCCGCCCGCTCGGCGTACCCCTGATGCGCGAGGTTGACGGCGGTCACAGCTCCTGCGGCACATGGCCGGACCGGCTGCGGAGGCGCAACGCGGTGACGATCTCCACGATGCCCACCGCGATCAGCCAGATCCCGCCGACGATGGTCAGTACGGCGACCGACTCGAACGGCGAGTCGATGAGCACGATCCCGGCGACGAACGTGAGGATCCCGAGGAAGACCTGCCAGCCCCGGGCCGGCATCCGGGGGTCGTGCGCGGCGGCCAGGACCTGGGTGATCCCGCGGATCAGCCAGCCGATGCCGATCCACAGGGCGAGCAGCAGGACCGACTGCATCGGTCCGCGGAAGCAGAACAGGCCCAGCAGGATCGACAGCGCGCCGCTGAGGAAGGCCAGCACCCGCAGCGAGGTCGCCCGGTGCGTGCCGAACGCCGCCACCAGCTGGAGAATGCCGCTGTAGATCAGGTACAGGCCGAACAGCACCCCGGCGACGAGCAGGGAAGGGCCCGGCCAGACCAGCACCAGGACGCCGAGCACCAGGGAGCCGATCCCGGTCAGCAGGACGACCTGCCAGACGGCCCGGGACAGGGCGTGCAGCGGGCCCTCGAACGGCGGTTCCGGTTCATGGTGCACGCGGTGCGGCTCCGTGGGGCGTGCGCGGGGTCCTTCCCCGGCGTGCACGTGCCGGTCGTCGTACTCACGGCCCCCTTCGGGACCGCCGATCGGTGCCTCGGTCATGCTTCATGCTGCGAGCGGCCGGGGGGCGGGGGCCAGCGGGGTGGGCCGGACGGGTGGTGGGGGCGGGGCGGTGTCGGGCACCGGGCCGGGGGTGGGTGTGGGTCGTACCGGGGGTGGGTGCGGGGCGGTGCCGGATGCGGGTGCGGTGCGGCGCCGAGTGTGTCGGTGTGGGGCGGTGTCGGGCACCGGGCCGGGGGTGGGTGTGGGCCGTACCGGGGGTGGGTGCGGGGCGGCGCCGTGTGTGTCGGTGTGGGCCGTTGCCGGGGTGCGCGGCTGGTTCCGGGCTCTGGGCGTCCTCGTCGCCCGGAGCCGCACGTCGATGCCGCCCCGCGCCGCGGCAGCGGCCGGCGCCGGCCCGCTACTTCCTCGTCGGCTTCGCCGCCTTCGCCGCCGCCTTCATCTCCTGCTTGTGGGCGCGTACCTTGGCCAGCGACTCGGGGCCGGTGATGTCGGCGACGGACCGGAAGGACTTCGGCTCGCCGTAGGCCCCGGCGGCCTCCCGCCAGCCCGCGGGGGCGACCCCGAGCTGCTTGCCGAGCAGGGCCAGGAAGATCTGCGCCTTCTGCTTCCCGAATCCCGGCAGGTCCTCCAGCCGGCGCAGCAGCTCGTCCCCGCTGCCGACGCCCCGCCAGACCGCCTCCGCGTCCCCGTCGTAGTGCTCGACGAGGTACTGGCACAGCTGCTGGATCCGCTTCGCCATCGAGCCGGGGTAGCGGTGCACCGCGGGCTTCTCGGAGAGCAGCGCGGCGAAGGCCTCCGGATCCATCGCCGCGATCTCGTGCGCGTCCAGATCCTCGGCACCGAGCCGGTCGGCGATGGTCCGGGGCCCCTTGAACGCCCACTCCATCGGGATCTGCTGGTCGAGCAGCATCCCGGTCAGCACGGCGAGCGGGGACCGCCCGAGCAGCCCGTCGGCCGCCGGGTCCTGGGCGAGGTGCAGCGTGACGTCCATGCGTAGATGATCCCGCGCCCCCACCCCCTCCGCCTGCCCAGCCCGCGCGTTCAGTCCGCGCGTTCAGCCCGGCCGCCCGTTCAGTCCGGCCACTGGTCCGCAGATGCGCTGGTCCAGCCCGTCCACGCGTAGGCCCGCGTAACGTGCCCCACCCGGTTCGCGCGTCCGCTGAGTTGACCCGCCCAGCCCGCGCCTCCGCCCGCCCGGCCCACGCCCCGCCCGTCCAACCCGCCCGCCCCGCGCCCCCCTCACCCGGCGCGCCAGTACCCCAGCGCGTGCACCCGCTGCTTCGGCAGGCCCAGGTCCTTGCGGACGTAGGCCGCGAGTGTGCGGGTGGTCGCGGTGTCGCAGGCGATCCAGACGTACGGGTGCGGGGTGCCGGCGAGGACGGCGGGCAGTTCGGCGCGGACCCGTTCCACCAGGTGGGCGCCCGCGTCCCGGCGCGGTACCGCCCGGATCTCGTGCCGGCCCGGCTCGGTCCGGCAGGGCAGCCCCGTCGGCTCGCCCTCGAACCAGACCGTCGCCGGTGCCGAACCGAGCGCGCCCAGCAGGGAGTTGATCGCGGGCAGCGAGGCCGGGTCGCCGATCGCGACGAGGTGCGAGGGCGCGGGCTCGGGGCGCTGGAAGCCGGTGCCCTGCACGGTGGCCTCGATGGTGTCGCCGGGCCGCGCGGCCCGCGCCCAGTCGGAGGCCGTACCCGCGTGCAGGGCGAACTCCAGGCCGAGGGTGCCGGCGGCCGGGTCGGGGTCGACCAGGGTGTACGCGCGCTGGTGCGGCCGGCCGTCGGCGGAGAACCACAGCCGTACCCACATGGTGGGATGGACACCGGTCGCGGCGAGCAACCCGCCGTCGCTCAGCCGGAGCCGCCGGTAGTGCGGGGTCACGTCCTGCGCGTCGAGCACCGTCAGTACGAAGTCCTTGGCGCGCAGCAGTTTCAGCACCGCGCCCTCCCAGCCCCGCCCCTGCCCCATGACCCCTCCACGGTTCGCGTACGATTCCGCCACGGAAAACTTAGGCAAGGCTAACCTAAAGCACAGGGGGTTTCCCGGGTGACCACCGAGACGTTCCGCGACGCCTGGGGCATCCCCCACCTGCGCGCGTCCAGCGCCCGCGAACTCGCCCGTGTCCAGGGGCGGATCACCGCCCACGACCGGGCCTGGCAGCTGGAGGTCGAGCGGCACCGCGCCCAGGGAACCTCCGCCTCCTTCCTCGGCGCCGAGGCCCTCTCCTGGGACGTCTTCGCCCGCCGGGCCCGGCTGGAGGACACCGCCCGCCGCTGCTTCACCGCGCTGGAACGCCGGGACCCGGAGACCGCCGACTGGGTGCGGGCGTACGTGGACGGGGTCAACGAGGGTCTGCCCGCCGGCGCCCGCCGTGCACCCGAGTTCGCCCGCACCGGCCTGGCCGCCGGCCGCTGGCAGCCCTGGACGCCGCTCGGCGTCTGGCTCGGCACGCACATCCTCTTCGCCGGCTTCCCCGCCAAGCTCTGGCGCGAGCAGGCGGTACGGCACCTCGGTCCCGACGCCGTCGGCCTGTTCGCCACCGACGGGCCCGGTACCGCGGGCAGCAACGGCTGGCTGGTCACCGGCGACCGCACCGCCACCGGGCACGCCCTCATCGCCGGCGACCCCCACCGCTTCATCGAGGACCCCGGGGTGTACCAGCAGATCCGCCTGGCCTGCCCCGAGTTCGACGTCATCGGCCTGGCCGTGCCCGGCGTCCCCGGCATCGCCCACTTCGGCCACACCGGCACGGCCGCCTGGGCCATCACCAACGCCATGGCCGACTACCAGGACCTCTACCGCGAGCGCCTCCGCCGCACCGGCGCGGGCGTCGAGTCCCTCTCCCCCGACGGCACCTGGCACCGGGCCGCCCGCCACACCGAAACGGTCCACATCGCCGGCGAACCCCCCATCGAGGTCGAGGTCGTCGAGACCGCCCGGGGCCCGGTGATCGCGGGCGGCCCGGAGGGCCTTGAGGCCACCGACGCCCAACCCGGCCGGTCCCCCGCGCCGGAGGCGACCGCCGTCGCCGGCGGGGACGGCCCATCGGGGCCGCCCGCACCCGGCGACCGGAGCCGCACGGGTGCGGGTGGGGGAGCACTCGGGACCACCGAAGGCGGGGCCGAGGCGCTGGCCCTCCGTTACCCGCCCCGCGTCACGGAAGACCTCGGCTTCAGCGCCCTCCTCCCCCTTCTCCGCTCCCGCACCGTCGCCGACATCGACCGCGCCCTGGACGCCTGGACCGAGCCGGTCAACGTCGTCCAGGCCGCCGACACCGAAGGCGGCGCCCTGCACCGCGTCGCCGGCCACGTCCCGGTCCGCGCCGCGGCCAACCGCCTCCGTCCGGTCCCCGCCTGGGAGCCGGGCCACGCATGGCACGGCACGCACGAGACGCCGTACGCCCGCCCGGCCACCGAGGACGGCATCGCGGTGATGGCCAACGCCCGCGGCCTCGCCACCCCCCTCGGCGTCGAGTTCGCCCCGCCCCACCGTGCCGCCCGCATCCGCGCCCTGCTCGACGCGCGCCGCACCTGGACCGCCGACGGCATGCCAGCGATCCACACCGACACCCGTCTCGGCTCCGCCGCCCCCCTCCTGGACCGGATCGCCGCGCTCACCGGCCTCACCCCCGCCGCCGCGGCCCTCCGCGACCGCCTGCTCGCCTGGGACCGCCGCATGGGCGCGGACAGCACCGACGCGGCGGCGTACGCGGCGGTGCGCGGCGCGGTCGTACGCCGGCTCGCCGCCCACCCGGTCTTCGCCCCGCTCACCGAACCCCCGGCCTACCCGGACGTCCTGCTGCCCTGGCTGGCCCTCGTCCCGCGCATCGGCCACGCCCTCGAACACCTGCTGCGCGCCGAGGACCTGTACGGCATCGACCGCGCGGAAGCCGTCCGGGCCGCCCTGGAGGAGACCGCCGCCGCACCCCCCGCCGCCCCCTGGTCCGCCACCCACCGCCTGGCCCCCTGGCGGGCGCTGCCGACCGAGCCGTACACCGCGGCGGACGAGCCCGGTCTCGCCGGTGACCACGACTGCGTGCTCTGCACCTCCGCCGTCCCCGGCCTCACCGACCGCGCCGCCCGCGGCCCGGCCGCCCGCTACGTCTGGGACCTGGCCGACCGCGACAACAGCCGCTGGGTGGTCCCCTTCGGTGCCGACGGCGTACCCGGCGCCCCCCACCACCGCGACCAACTCCCCCTGTGGCTGGCGGGAGAACTGGTCCCGGTGGTCACCGACTGGGCCCGGCTCGTCCCCGAGCAGACCGATCCGACCGCCACCGACCCCACCGAGGAATCCGATGACTGACCTGCACGTCCAGCACATCGAGGGCTACGGCACCGTCCGTGTCCGCCCCCTGGACCCGGAGGGCGACGCGGACCTGGTCCACGCCTGGGTGAGCGACGAACGCGCCGCGTTCTGGGGCATGAACGGCCTCACCAGAGCCCAGGTCGCCGAGATCTACACCCACATGGCCACCCTCGGCACCCACCAGGCCCACCTCGTCACCAAGGACGGCGAACCGGCCGCCCTCCTCCAGACGTACGAGCCCTCCGCCGACCGGGTCGGCGAGTGTTACGAGGTCCGCCCCGGCGACCTCGGCGTCCACCTCCTGCTCGCCCCCGCCGGCCCCGACGGCCCGCGCCCCGGCTGGACCTCCGCGCTGCTGACGGCGATCACGTCGTACGCGCTGCTGGTGCTGGACCGCCGCCGGACCGTGGTCGACCCGGACGTGCGCAACACCAAGGCGATCGCCCGCTTCGAACGCCAGGGTTTCCGCCGCGGCCCCACCGTCGTCCTGCCCGAGGTCGACCTGCCCGACGTGTACCTCCCGGAGAAGCGGGCACAACTCGCCTTCCTCGACCGGGCGGTGGCCTTCCCGGGATGACGGCGCCCGAAGAGCCGACCGCCCTCTTCCGTGCTCGGCTTCGCTCGCGCGGGGGCACTCCACCGGCCTCGAACCCCCGCGCGGCGAGGTCGGCCTGTGCCGGCGTACCTTGACCGGGCGGCGGCCCTGAGCACACCGGCGGTTCTCCGCGTACCTGTAGGGAGGCAGTTGGCACGGGTGCGCGTGTGCCTGCAGGGAGGCAGTCGGCACGGGTGCGTGTGTGCCTGTACGGAGGCACCGCCACAGGTGCGCGTGGGGACGGAGGTTGACGACGGTGCTGCGCGACGGAGACCGGCGACCGGGACGACGGCGAGGACCGCGGGACCCACGCGGGCCGATGCCCGCACCCCGCGCGCTCCTGCCCCGCCCCCTTCCCCGCTCTGCCCTCCGCCCGGTCCTCCTCCCGGTTCTCCTCCTCCCGGCCCTCCTGCTCGGGCTGCTCCTCGGCACCGCGGCCCCCGCCTCGGCCCACGCCGCCCTGCGCTCCACGGACCCCGCCGACGGATCCGTCCTGCCCAGCGCCCCCCGCCACGTCACCCTCACCTTCACCGAGTCGGTCGGCCTGCTGAACGACTCCTTCCGGATCTACGACCCCGGCAACCGCCGCATCACCACCGGCCCCGCCGACCACGCCCCCGGCCGCTCCGACACGGCCCGCGTCGGCCTCCCCGCACGCCTCGCCACCGGCACGTACACGGTCGCCTGGCGGGTGGTGTCGGCCGACAGCCACCCGGTGTCCGGCGCCCTGACCTTCTCGGTCGGCAAACGCACGGCGGCACCCGCGGCCCCGCCCACGGACCGCGCGGAGGACCGGGCGACCACGGCCCTGCACACCATCGCGCGCTACCTCGCCTACCTCTCCCTGGCCCTGCTCCTGGGCGTGGCCGCGTTCGTGGCGTACTGCCGCCCGCCGGCCACCGCCCACCTGCGCACCCCCGTCCTGGCCGCCGCGGCCGCCCTCCTCGTCTCCAGCGCCGCCCTGTACCTCCTGCGGGCGCCCTACGAGGAGGCCGCCGCCCCGACGACCGCCTTCTCCCTCTCCGCCCTCACCCACACGGCGACGACCCGTCCCGGCCGGCTGCTCCTGCTCCGCCTGGCGCTGCTGCTCCTGGCCGCGGCCGTCGTGACGGTCCTGCGCAAGCGACCCACGCGGCTTCCGCGCCGGGCCGGCCTCGCCGCGGCCACGGTCCTCGCCGTGGCCCTGTCCCTGACCTGGTCGGCGTCCGACCACGCCTCGGCGGGCATCCAGGTCCCGGCGGCGATCGTCTCGTCCACCCTGCACCTGCTGGCCATGGCGGCCTGGCTGGGCGGTCTGGCCGCCCTCCTGTGGACCCTGCGGCGCATCCCGGAGCCGGCCGGCCTGCCCGCCTCGGTCCCGGCCCGCTTCTCCCGCCTGGCGTTCGTCTCGGTGACGGTCCTGGTGGTGACCGGCGTCTACCAGTCCTGGCGGGGCCTGGGGTCCTGGCAGGCGCTCACGGACACGACGTACGGCCGTACCCTGCTGGCCAAGCTGGCCGCGGTCATCGCCCTGCTCCTGGCGGCGGCCTGCTCCCGGACCTGGACCGGCCGCCTGATCCGGGCCGCCGCGGCCACCCCCGCCCGCGTCCCCGAACCGGCCACCGGGCCCCCGCTCCCCGAGCCGCCCCCGGCGCCGCCCGCGAACCCGGCCCTGGCCCTCCTGCGCCGCTCGGTGCTGCTGGAGGCGACGGCCGCGCTGCTGGTCCTGGCCCTGACCACCCTGCTGACCAGCACCGTGCCGGGCCGCGCGGCGACGGAGTCGGTCCAGGCCGCCGCCGCCCCGGCGACCGGCATCCCGACCGCCTCCGTCACCACGATCCCCTTCGACACCGGGACCCCCGGCGGCCGGGGAAGGGTCCAGATCACCCTGGATCCCGGCCGCGTCGGCACCAACTCCGTGCAGGCGGTGATCTACGGGCCCGACGGCGGCCTGTCAACCGTCCCCGAACTCCGTGTCACCCTGACGCTCCCCGCCCAGCGCGTCGGCCCCCTGGACACCAGGGTCACCGACCAGGGCGGCTACTGGTCCGCCCCCTCCTTCACCCTGCCCCTGCCCGGCACCTGGACGATGAAGGCCATGGTCCGGGTGTCCGACCTGGACCAGGTGACGGTGTCGGCGCCGGTGCGGGTGACGCGCTGACTCAGACGGCGTGCAGGAAGAGCTGCGGCGACCAGCCGGTGCAGTGGGGCCCCTCGTCGATGGAGCGGGCGCACGCCCTCACCTTGAAGTTCCAGTCGCCGTGCGCGGGCCCCTGCACGGTCGCGACCTGGCGTTCGCCCATGCCCATCTGCCAGGTGAACCAGCCGAACCGGGACGGATACGTGTAGCTGATCTCGTAGTAGGCGTAGCGGGGGTTGGAGTAGCCGCCGTAGTACACCTTGAGCGTGTTGGTGCAGCCGTCGAAGCGGGCACCGGCGTACGGGGTGTAGGTGTACTTGTACCGCGGGGGCACACCGCCGATGTTGGTCCCGCCGCCCGGCGGGAACGCGTCACGGTACGTACACAGGGTCGCGGGAGCGGATCCCGGCTCCTTGGCCTGCCCGGCCGCGGTCGCCACGCCGTCCACCGAGGCGACGGGAAGCAGCAGCACGGCCGCAGCGGCCACAGTGGTCAACGAGCGCCTCATGGCCCTCACCTCCAACGAGAGATGCCTCTGTCACCACCGTGCGCTTGCGTCCCCCAGGTCGCATCCGGGAGCCGCGGATCTCCGGTCACCGGTCCGGCAGGGGCCGCCAGTGCGCGAGCTTGTGCAGTGCGGCCGCGGTGCCGGCGAAGCCGTCGTCACCGAGGAGAGAGCGCATCTCGGCGTTGAACCGGTCGATCTCCGGAGCGGCGGCGCGCACGGCGGCCGCGCCCGCGTCCGTCAGCTCCAGGACGACCGCACGGTGGTCGTGCGGATGGGCCCGCCTGGCCACGAGCCCGGCCGCGGTGAGCCGGGCGACCAGCGGCGTCACCGCGGACTGGCGCAGGCCGAGGGTCCGGGCGAGTTCCTGCTGGGTCAGGCCCCGCTGGTCGCGTACGGCGAACAGGGCGCCGAGCTGGGCGGTGGTGACCCCGGCGGCGGCCAGGCAGCGGCGGTCCGCGGTCAGGCGCAGGGTGTGGGCGGCGCGCTGCAGGAGGAAGAACAGGCGGTGGTCGGGTTCGGGCGGCATGGTCCGATCTTGACAGGGTGAACCGCGCGGCACGATGCTCAGTTCACTAGTGAAGTGAGGTGGCAGTGAACGCCCGCACCCTGGATCTCGACCTTGCCCGTCAGGCGCTGGCCTCCCAGCCCTTCAGCGTCTACCTCGGCGCCCGGCTGACGGCCTTCGGCGACGGCGCCGCCACCCTGGAGCTGGACGTGCGCGAGGAGCTGCGCCAGCAGAACGGCTTCCTCCACGGCGGAGTCCTCGGCTACGCCGCCGACAACGCCCTCACCTTCGCCGCCGGCACGGTCGCCGGCCCCCGGCTGCTCACGGCCGGATACACCATCGACTACCTGCGCCCCGCCCGGGGCGAGGTGCTCCGCGCCCACGCCCAGGTCGTACGCCCCGGCCGCACCAGGGTCGTCTGCCGGTGCGACCTGTACACGATCGACGCCGCCGGCGACGCGACCCTCTGCGCCGTCGCCCAGGGCGCCATCGCCCTCACCCCCGACGTCCGTTCCCAGCCGGCGGGCGGCCGGCTCACGGAGATCCCCGCCGGATCACCGAATCACCCGCCGAGGACCTCCACGCCAGTCGGTACAGAAGGAAGTGCGGGATCCCGGCGGTGAAGTCGCCGCTCCCGTCACCGCACTACGGCCCGGCGAGACCCGGCCAGAGGCCTGTCGCCGGTGGTGATGCCGAACCCGGCGGGGCCGGGCGCACGTCCACTTCACCGCGCTGGACGAGCCTTCCCCGGCCGACGCGGGAAGCGTGACACCGCCGGCACGTCAACCGACGCAGAGGCCCAGCAGGCAGAGCTGGGTGGGCGACGTCGCCGCCGGGGCGGGCGCGGTCCCGGAGGTGTCCGCTTCCCTGCCGCCGGTCGCCGGGGCCGGGGCCGGTGGGGTCGCCGTGTCGGTGCGGCTCGGGGCCGGTTCGTTCGTGTTCGCCGTACCGCCGGAGGACGCGGCTGTGGTGGTCCGCTGCTCCGAGGACGACGCGACGGCCGGACGGGCGGAGGGGACGGCCTTCGGCCGGATCACCGGCGGCGCGGTGCCGGGCGGGGCGGGGAGGGTCTGGTGCCGAGGGGTGGCGCTGATCGCTGCGTGTCTCGCGGGTGCGGTGCGGGGCGCGCGATGCTCGGGGGCCTGCGGGGCTTGCGGGGCCGACTGGGCGGGCTCCGTCTCCACCCGCTCCCTCGCGGCGCCCATGCTCCGGTCCTCCGGTGCGGTGGCCGCGTGCGCCTGGCCGGTGGTGTGCCGGTCCAGTGTGGCGAGCGACAGGCCGCCGCCGACGAGTGCGAAGGCGGTGGCGACCATGGCCCGCCGCTGGTGTTTCCTGAGACGGGCGAGCTGGCGGCGGCGTGCCGCCCTGCCCGGCCGCGCGGGTGATACGCCAGCGGTGCCGGCGGCCGGCCCGGTGGCGGACCCCGTGTCCTGCTCCGGCTCGGACTCACCGCCCTGGGGGAATCCGTCGCCGCTGGTCCCGGGCGACGTGACGGTGGACGCACCCGTGGTGGTCGACTCGGCGGACAGGTCGGGGCCGACGCGATCGGTGAGGACCGGCGGCGCGATGTCCGGGGCGTATGCACCGCACCCGGGACACACCAGGGCGCCATTGAGATGCCGACGACACGTGGAGCAGTAGTCCATCTGTGGTCTTCCTCGGTTGACTGCACCGTCGGCCCGCCCGGGCCACGGCCTGGTCACGCTCGTACAGGGAGTCGAGTCGAGCGGCCAGCAACGCTAACGAGCCCTTTGAGAGGCTGTGTGCAGCCTGTGTGATGCTCCTGCGCAGATCCCCGGACCCCGGTGGCCGCCGGAGTGACCCCAGGCGCGGTCCGGTGCGCACCCTCCGGGGGAGGCGCGTGGTGCACCCGGTCCATGCATGTGACGGGAGTCATGCTCCGGAAAGCCGCTCAGCAAGTCGGAGACGCGCTCTGGGCACCGTCCGGAGCGGGCCGGAAGACAACTGAGACGGAAACTGCGACGGACGAACGCCAGAGGGCCGGACCACTTTCATGGTCCGGCCCTCTTGGCTG
Organism: Streptomyces cyanogenus; assembly: GCF_017526105.1. Lineage (NCBI taxonomy): Bacteria > Bacillati > Actinomycetota > Actinomycetes > Kitasatosporales > Streptomycetaceae > Streptomyces > Streptomyces cyanogenus. Next base: position 4,307,657 of record NZ_CP071839.1, on the reverse strand, counting down.
GCGGAGGATACGAGATTCGAACTCGTGAGGGGTTGCCCCCAACACGCTTTCCAAGCGTGCGCCCTAGGCCTCTAGGCGAATCCTCCGCCGGAAACATTACATGACCGAGGGGAGTGCTCGCGAACCCGTTCCCGCAGGCCCGCATCCGTTACAGCCCGCGGGCCGCGATCGGGTACTGTGGGCGCAGCCCCTCACGCGGCGCTATCTGACTGAACTCCCCCAGGGCCGGAAGGCAGCAAGGGTAGGTCGGCTCTGGCGGGTGCGTGGGGGGCGCTTGCGTTCCCGGGGCCGGGAGGCGGGTGCCGGGGCCGGTGGGCCGCGGGCGGAGCCCGTTGTCAGTGCGCGCCATTAACCTCGTATGCGTGTCGTCTCTCGCGCTGTACCGCCGCTATCGCCCGGAGACCTTTGCCGAGGTCATCGGGCAGGAGCATGTCACCGACCCGCTGCAGCAGGCGCTGCGGAACAACCGGGTCAATCACGCCTACCTGTTCAGCGGTCCGCGTGGCTGTGGCAAGACGACCAGCGCGCGCATCCTGGCCCGCTGCCTGAACTGTGAGCAAGGTCCCACCCCGACCCCCTGCGGCGACTGCCAGTCCTGCCGGGACCTGGCCAGGAACGGGCCGGGTTCGATCGACGTCATCGAGATCGACGCGGCCTCTCACGGTGGTGTGGACGACGCCCGTGAGCTGCGCGAGAAGGCCTTCTTCGGCCCGGCGAGCAGCCGGTACAAGATCTACATCATCGACGAGGCCCACATGGTCACGTCGGCCGGCTTCAACGCGCTGCTCAAGGTGGTCGAGGAGCCGCCCGAGCATCTGAAGTTCATCTTCGCGACCACCGAGCCCGAGAAGGTCATCGGCACCATCCGGTCGCGCACCCATCACTACCCGTTCCGGCTCGTGCCCCCCGGCACGCTCAGGGACTACCTCGCCGAGGTGTGCCGGAAGGAGGACATCCCGGTCGAGGACGGCGTGCTGCCGCTCGTCGTGCGCGCAGGCGCCGGCTCCGTGCGTGACTCCATGTCCGTCATGGACCAGCTCCTCGCCGGTGCCGGAGCGGACGGTGTGACGTACGCCATGGCCACCTCCCTCCTCGGCTACACCGACGGCTCTCTCCTCGACTCGGTCGTCGAGGCCTTCGCCACCGGTGACGGCGCCGCCGCCTTCGAGGTCGTCGACCGCGTCATCGAGGGCGGCAACGACCCGCGCCGCTTCGTCGCCGACCTGCTGGAGCGGCTGCGGGACCTGGTGATCCTGGCCGCCGTTCCGGACGCCGTGGACAAGGGGCTCATCGACGCCCCGGTCGACGTCCTGGAACGCATGCAGGCCCAGGCCGAGACCTTCGGCGCCGCCGAGCTGAGCCGCGCCGCCGACCTGGTCAACGAGGGCCTGACCGAGATGCGCGGCGCCACCTCCCCGCGCCTCCAGCTGGAACTGATCTGCGCCCGTGTCCTGCTCCCGGCCGCCTACGGCGACCAGCGGTCCGTCATGGCCCGCCTCGACCGCCTGGAGCGCGGCATCGGCTTCTCCGGCGGTGCCGGCGCGCCCGCCATGGGGTACGTCCCCGGCCCGGACGCCCACGGCGGCGCCCTCCCGGCGGGCATGGGTGCGGGGGTGCGCGCGGGTGCCGGCGGTGTGCCCGTGCCGCCCGGCGGCGGCCCTGCGGCGGCACGTGCGGCGGTCCACGCCGCGGGCGCTCCCGGCGCTCCGGCCGGACCCAGTGTCCCCACTGGTCCCGCCGGTACGGGCGCCCCCGCTGGTCCGGGGGCCCCGGCCGAGCCGGCCCCTGCGGCTGCGCCCGTCCCCGCCGCCTCCGGCGCCCCCGCACCCACGACGACCGCCCCGGCCCCCACCCCTGCTCCCACCCAGCAGCCCCCTGCCACCACCGCCCCGGCCCCCGGCGCCTGGCCCACCGCCGCCTCCGCAGGCAGTGGCCGGCGCCCCGGTGGCTGGCCCACGGCCGCCGCTCCGGCGGGTGGCCGGCCGGGCCCGGCCGAGAGTCCCGGCCGTGCGGCCCCGGCCCAGCCCGCCCCCGCGGCCCCCGCCCCCATGGCCACCGCCGCCCAGCCCCCGGCCCCCGCCCCCACCGGCGGTCTCGACCCCCGCGCGCTCTGGCCGAACATCCTGGAGGCCGTCAAGAACCGCCGCCGCTTCACCTGGATCCTGCTCAGCCAGAACGCCCAGGTGACCGGCTTCGACGGCACCACCCTCCAGCTCGGTTTCGTCAACGCCGGCGCCCGTGACAACTTCGCAGGCAGCGGCAGCGAGGACGTGCTGCGCCAGGCGCTGGCCGAGCAGTTCAACGTGCAGTGGAAGATCGAGGCGCTCGTCGACCCGTCCGGCGGCGGCTCCGCCCCGCCCGCGGGCGGGTCACCCGGCTACGGGGGAGGCGGCGGCTACGGCGGCGCACCCACCGCCACCCACGGCACCGCCCCGGGCGGCGGCCCCGGCAGCGCTCCCGGCGGTGGCTACGGCGCCCCGGCGGCCCCCCGCCCCGCGCCCGCCCAGGCGTCGCCCCAGGCCCCCGGCCACCAGGGCGGCGCTCCGGCCGCGCCCGCCCCCGCACCCCGGCCGGCCGCCGCGCCCGAGCCGCCGCCCGTCGCCCCCGAGGACGACATCCCCGAGGACGACGACCCGGATCTGGACGAGTCGGCGCTCTCCGGCCACGAGCTGATCGTGCGGGAGCTGGGGGCGACGGTGGTCGAGGAGTTCTCCAACGAGTGAGGGCCTTCCGGCCCGGGCCGGAAGGCCTGCGGAGCCGCCTCCAGTGCCCTCTTTGGAGGAAGCTCCGACAAACCCGGCCCCCGGCCTTCGGCAACCTTGCCATTAGGCTGACCCCGTGAAGGTCCTCGTCATCGGCAGCGGCGCCCGCGAACACGCCCTGTGCCGCTCCCTGTCCCTCGACCCCGACGTCACCGCGCTGTACTGCGCCCCCGGCAACGCCGGCATCGCCGAGGTCGCCGAGCTGCACCAGGTCGACGCGCTCGACGGTGCCGCGGTGGCCGGGCTCGCCACCCGCCTCGGTGCCGAGCTGGTCGTCGTCGGCCCGGAGGCCCCGCTGGTCGCCGGCGTCGCCGACGCCGTCCGCGCGGCGGGCATCCCGGTGTTCGGCCCCTCGGCACAGGCCGCGCAGCTGGAGGGGTCCAAGGCCTTCGCCAAGGACGTCATGGCGGCGGCCGGCGTGCCGACCGCCCGCTCCTACGTCTGCACCACCGCCGAGGAGGTCACCGAGGCGCTCGACGCCTTCGGTGCCCCCTACGTCGTCAAGGACGACGGCCTGGCCGCCGGCAAGGGCGTCGTCGTCACGAGCGACGTCGAGGCGGCCAGGGCGCACGCCGCCGCCTGCGAGCGGGTCGTCATCGAGGAGTACCTCGACGGCCCGGAGGTCTCCCTCTTCGCCGTCACCGACGGCGAGACCGTCGTACCGCTCCGGCCCGCCCAGGACTTCAAGCGCGCCCTGGACGGCGACGAGGGCCCGAACACCGGCGGCATGGGCGCGTACTCGCCGCTGCCGTGGGCCGACCCGAAGCTGGTCGACGAGGTGCTCCAGACCGTGCTGCAGCCCACGGTGGACGAGATGCGCCGCCGGGGCACGCCGTTCTCCGGGCTGCTCTACGCCGGTCTCGCGATCACCTCGCGCGGCGTGCGGGTCATCGAGTTCAACGCCCGCTTCGGCGACCCCGAGACCCAGGTCGTGCTGGCCCGGCTGAAGACCCCGCTGGCCGGTGTCCTGATGGCCGCCGCCACCGGCAACCTCGCCGACCTGCCGCCGCTGCGCTGGAGCGAGGACGCGGCCGTCACCGTCGTCGTCGCCTCGCACAACTACCCCGGCACCCCCCGCACCGGCGACCCGATCACCGGCCTGGACGAGGTGGCCGCCGAGGACGCCCCGCACGCGTACGTGCTGCACGCGGGCACCCGGCAGGAGGGCGACGCGGTCGTCAGCGCGGGCGGGCGTGTGTTGTCCGTCACGGCCACCGGCAAGGACCTGGCCGAGGCGCGCGAGCGCGCGTACCGGGCGGTGGGCCGGATCCGGCTCGACGGCTCCCAGCACCGCACCGACATCGCGGCGAGGGCGGCGCAGTCCGCGGACGCCTGAGCACCCGTCTGACCTGCCCGTACGCCTCCCAGGCCCCGGATCCACAATCCGGGGCCTGATCTTTGCTGTCTGTCACCCAGCTCTGACCAAAGCCATTCCATCGAGTGAGCAATCGCCCGTACGGCTGACGGGGGCGGGGGCCCCAACTAGGGTGCCGCGCAAGCGTTCCGGCACTTGGCCCACCGGCATTGCGATGTCAGTCGCGGGTGCCACAGTGGGGGAGTGAGCAAGACCAGGGCAGCACGCGATCGGCAGGGAGGGGGCGAGGTCGGCACGTGACCGGAATCGGTGTGGAGGCGGGCGCACAGGCCGCGCGCTCCCGGGCCCTCGCCGTCCTGCGGGTCCGGGGCCGGGCGCTGGCCGTGGCCCTGCTGCCCGCGGGTGCCGCGGTGATCCTGTTCACCGGCGTCTCCACCGGCCGCCTCGTCGGCCCGGGCTGGGACGCCGCCCGGTGGATCGTCGGCGCGCTCGCGGTGCTGGTGCTGCTGGCCGCGGCGGGCATCGCCGTGGTCGTGGCCCGGGCCCGCCCCGCCATGAGCCCCACGGTGCCGATCGCGGAGAACTCCGCCCCCGATCTGTACCGGATGGTGCGCGACCTGGCCGAACGGCTGGACGTGCCGGCGCCCTCGGCCATAGCGCTCACCCCCGACTGCGACAGCTGGCTGGAGGACCGCGCCCACTCGGCCCACGGCCCGCCCCCGCGTCCGGCGCCCGACGAGATAGCGGGTCCCGGCCGCCGCCGGACCCCGGTCGCCCCGGTCCTCGTCATCGGCTCACCGTTCCTGTGGTGGATGCGCGTGGGCGAGCTGCGCGCGGTCCTCGCCCCGGTCATCGCGGGTACGGGCCCCTCGGCGCACCCGGACATAGCGGCCGCCCGCCGTTTCGTGCGCGGCCTGGACGCGGCCGTGGCCGTCGCCTCGACTCCGGGCCGGTGCCCGCTGGTCCGCGGGCTGTGCGCGGCCCTCGGCTGGGTGGCCCGGCTGCTGCTGCGCGGCTGCCGCGAGCATGCGACACAGATGGAGCGCGGGGTCGCGGCGGCGGCGGCCGAGCGCGCCCAGGCGGTGGACTACGGGCTGCGGATCGTCGCCCAGGAGCAGGTCGGGCTCGCGTACGCCGGCTGGGACCGGCTGCTGACCCGGGTGGCGCTGCCCGCCTGGCGCATGGGCCGCTGGCCGTCCCGGCTGGACGCGGGCGTGGTCGCGGCGCTCACCGAGCTGTCCCGCCGCGACCGGCTCGCCGAGGGCTTCACCTCCCGGCTCGGCGAGCGCCCCGCCTGCGATCTGCTGGAGGAACCCGGCGCGGTGGACGAGGCGACCTCGCTGCTCGCCGCCCGGCTCTTCCACGGCGGCCCCGCCGAGTCCGGGCCCGACTGGGCGCCGGTCGACTGGCAGGCGTATCCGGAGGAGGTCGTGGACCGCACCTGGCGCACCGACGCGGCCCGCCTCCACCGGGTCCTGGACTCCCTGGGCGTCCGCCCCTCCCTGACAGGCACCCCCGACCCCGGCGGCCCCACCCTCGCCCGAGTCCTGAACCACCTGGCAGAGCCCCTCAAACGAGCCCCCGCCGACGAGACGTCCCCCCACCCGGCCCGCCAACCCGCCGACGCCGAGGCATCCCCCGATCCCACCCGCCAAGCCGCCGACGGCGAGCACCCCGCACCGGGGCCATCCGCACCCGACGACGAAAGCCGCACGGGTGGTGCTGGTGGGAACACGGACGCCGAAGGCGAAGCCGAGGCGGACCCGGCGGAAGCCACCGGCACGGAACCCGGCACCCCCCGCAGCGCCGCCCTGGCCGCAGGCCTCAGCGCCGAGCTGGCCCGCGAGGGCACGACGGCCACCGGCCAAGCCCCCGACACCAGCCGCTGGGACGACTCCGACCTGCCCCCCTTCCCGCTGCAACCCCATCGCACCGCCCGCGAACTCCTCGCCGACCACGTCACGGCGATGGTGTGCTGCGCGGCCGTGGACACCGCCGGCGCGGCCCCCGCCCTGGACTGGCTGGACGGCCCGTCCCTGCTGCTGGGCGGCGAGCGGGCCGCCGATCTGGCCCCCAGGGTCCGCAGCCTGATCGAAGAGGGGGACCCGGGCCCGCTGCGCGACTGGCTGGCCGCGTCCGGAATACGCCCGGAGAAGCCCGTGAGACTCGTCTGAGCCGCAGCGGACCCCACCCGGCGGCCGAGGAAGCCCGCCGGCAGGCAGCGCGGAGACTGCCACGAGCCCCTGCAGGGCCGCGTGACGCCTCCCGCACCCCCGCCTTCACCGTCGTAACGGAAAGCCGACTTCCAGTTCAGGTCAATTCGCAACGACTAGTGACCGGGCCCGTGCGTTATGTGATGTGCTGGGACCGACCACGCCTTTGGCAAAGGCATGCGACATACGACAGCACGACCGGGCACGAACAGCACCCGAGCACGCAACGGCGCAACGGGAAGCGCACGAAGCGCAGGAAGCGTGCATCGAGAGCCACCAACAGCACAGTGAGAACAGCGAGCACCACCGACACAGGCACGGGGGCATGAGGGAGGGGAGCGACCATGGCCTCGGACCACATCCGCCGCTGGGAGTCCGGAGCACTCGCGCACGCCGTCACGGACCCCTTCGGTCAGGGCCCGGTGCCCTGGCTGCGCGGCAGTGAGACGTACTTCGACGACACCGGCCACGTCGTGCCGTGGTACGTCGACCCCAGCCCGCAGCAGCCGACCGGCGGTGCCGGCAGGCGCGTCCCCGTGCCGCGTGCGGCCGACGCCGGCCCCCGCACGGCCGACGACGTGCACCGCCAGATCAAGGGCTTCACGTCCACCGGCGCGGTCGCGCCCGGCGAGGCGATCGACTTCCACATCACGGTCGACCCGCCGCAGGAGTTCAGCGTCGACATCTACCGCATCGGCCACTACGGCGGTGACGGCGCCGCCAAGATCACCACCAGCCCCCGGCTCTCCGGGATCGTCCAGCCGCCGCCGCTGACCGCCGACCGCACGGTCTCCTGCCACCACTGGTGGCTGTCCTGGCGCCTCCAGGTGCCCTCCTACTGGAGCATCGGCGCCTACGTGGCCGTCCTCACCACGGCCGACGGCTACCGCTCCCACGTGCCGTTCACGGTCCGCGACGACCACCCCGCCGACCTCCTGCTGCTGCTGCCGGACATCACCTGGCAGGCGTACAACCTGTACCCGGAGGACGGCCACACGGGCGCCAGCCTCTACCACGCGTGGGACGAGAAGGGCCGGCTGCTCGGCGAGGCCGACGCGGCCACCACGGTCTCCTTCGACCGCCCCTACGCGGGTGCGGGCCTTCCCCTGCACGTCGGTCACGCCTACGACTTCATCCGCTGGGCCGAGCGCTACGGCTACGACATCGCCTACGCCGAGGCCCGCGACCTGCACGCCGGCCGGATCGATCCCACCCGCTACCGGGGCCTGGTCTTCCCCGGCCACGACGAGTACTGGTCGGTGCCGATGCGCCGGGCCGTCGAGGACGCCCGCGACCGGGGCACCTCGCTGGTCTTCCTCTCCGCCAACACCATGTACTGGCAGGTGGACCTGGGACCCTCCCCGTCCGGTGTCCCGCACCGGCTGCTGACCTGCCGCAAGCGCAAGGGCCCGGGCCGGCCCGTGCTGTGGCGGGAGATCGACCGGCCGGAGCAGCAGCTGGTCGGCGTCCAGTACGCGGGCCGGGTGCCCGAGCCGTACCCGCTGATCGTCCGCAACGGCGGTCACTGGCTGTGGGAGGCGACCGGCGCGCACGAGGGCGACGAGATCGCGGGCCTGGTCGCCGGCGAGGCGGACCGTTACTTCCCGCGCACCCCGTTGCCCGAGCACGACGAGCGCATCCTGCTCGCCCACTCCCCGTACACCGACAACGACGGCGTCCTGCGCCACCAGGAGACATCCCTGTACCGGGCCCCGTCCGGCGCCTGGGTGTTCGCCTCCGGCACCTTCGCCTGGTCCCCGGCCCTGGACCGCCCCGGCCATGTGGACGCCCGGATCCAGCGGGCCACGGCGAACCTGCTGGACCGCATCTGCAAACGCGACTGACCCCCCGGGCGCGCGCCCTATCACCCCCATACGGGAGAATCGAGGCACTTGGTCAGAACCACGGGGAGGAACCGTGTCCGGATTCGTAGAAAAGCCCGAGCCCATCGAGGTTCCGGGCCTGGTGCACCTGCACACCGGAAAGGTGCGCGAGCTGTACCAGAACGAGGCGGGCGACCTCGTGATGGTCGCCAGCGACCGCATGTCCGCCTACGACTGGGTGCTGCCCACGGAGATCCCCGACAAGGGCCGGGTGCTCACCCAGCTCTCCCTGTGGTGGTTCGACCAGCTGCGCGACCTCGCCGAGAACCACGTCATCAGCACCGAGCTGCCCGAGGGCGCCCCGGCCGACTGGGCGGGCCGCACCCTGGTCTGCAAGTCGCTGAAGATGGTCCCGGTGGAGTGCGTGGCCCGTGGCTACCTCACCGGCTCCGGCCTCGCCGAGTACCAGGAGTCCCGTACGGTCTGCGGCCTCGCCCTCCCCGAAGGCCTCGTCGACGGCTCCGAACTCCCCGCCCCGATCTTCACCCCGGCCACCAAGGCCGAGGTCGGCGAGCACGACGAGAACGTCTCCTACGAGGAGGTGGCCCGCCAGGTCGGCGCGGAGACCGCCGCCCAGCTGCGCCAGGCCACGCTCGCGGTGTACTCCCGCGCACGGGACATCGCCCGGGACCGGGGGATCATCCTGGCCGACACCAAGTTCGAGTTCGGCTTCGACGGCGACACCCTCGTCCTCGCCGACGAGGTCCTCACCCCGGACTCCTCCCGCTTCTGGCCGGCCGACCAGTGGCAGCCGGGCCGCGCCCAGCCGTCGTACGACAAGCAGTACGTCCGTGACTGGCTGACCTCGCCGGCGTCCGGCTGGGACCGCAGGAGCGAGCAGCCCCCGCCGCCGCTGCCGGAGGAGGTCGTCGCGGCGACCCGGCAGAAGTACGTCGAGGCCTACGAGCACCTGACGGGCACCAGCTGGTCCTAGGGCCTGTCCGACAAATCCCGTCTGCCGCGCGACGCCATGCACGCACTCTCGCCGCACCGGCCCCAGACCCGAGTACGTCCAGTACGAGGGCCCGGGGCCGGCACTCCCCCAGCCTCCGGCCGGGGGGACCCCCAGAGCACGCACCTGACGCCGCACGGCCGCCCTTCGGGCGACGACGCGCATTGTCAGTCAGGCCCCTAGGGCACGAAAAAGACCCCGGTCCAGTGGACCGGGGTCTCATCCCGAGCGGACGACGAGGCTCGAACTCGCGACCTCAACCTTGGCAAGGTTGCGCTCTACCAACTGAGCTACGTCCGCAGTGCGCCGTTGCGCGAGAGCAACTATACCCAACCTCGGGCGCGTGCGAGACGCACTGCCGCATGACGGTTCTCGACCCCGAGCTTCGAGACGGCCGAGGAGAGGTAGTTCCGCACGGTCCCCGGCGACAGCGCGGCCCGCTCGGCGATCTCCGCGACCGGCGCTCCGTCGGCGGCCAGCTCCAGCACCTCGGCCTCCCGCGCGGTCAGCGGCGAGTCCCCGGCGGAGATCGCGTCGGCGGCCAACTCCGGGTCGACGTAGCGGCTTCCGGAGTGCACGGTCCGGATGATCTCGGCGAGCCGCTGCGCACTGACGGTCTTCGGGACGAACCCGCGCACACCGGCCGCGAGCGCCCGTTTCAGATGCCCGGGCCTGCCGTGCCCGGTGACGATCAGCACCTGGCAGCCGGGCAGTTCGGCGCGCAGGGATGTGGCGACCTTCACACCGTCGGCGCCCGGCATCTGCAGGTCCAGCACGGCCACGTCGGGTTCGTGCGCCCGGGCCATGGCCAGCGCCTCGGGCCCGCTCGCCGCCTCGGCGACGACCAGCAGGTCGTCCTCCAGGGACAGCAGCGCGGCCAGCGCACCCCGGATCAGGTGTTCGTCGTCGGCGAGCAACAGCCGTACCGGAGCGCTCACGGGATGACTCCTCTCACAGTCGTCGGGACTCACGGGCGTCAGGAGCTCCTCGTCGTCAAGGGTTGACGGTCGTCAGGGGTACTTCCGCCACCAGCCGGAACCGGTCCCGGCCGGCCACCAGCCCGGCCTCCAAGGTCCCGCCCACGGCGGCCAGCCGCTCCCGCAGCCCGGTGATGCCCGAGCCGCCACCGCCACCGCCGGCCGCCACGGCACCGGCACCGTCGTTCTCCACCGTCAGCACCACATGCCCCTCGTGCACCGCGAGTTCCACCTCGCACCGGCCCGCGTCCCCGTGCCGCAGCACGTTGGTGGTCGCCTCGCGCACCACCCAGCCGAGCGCGGACTGCACCTCGGCGGGCAGCCCGCCGGTCTCCGCGCGCACCTCGCAGTCGATCCCGGCGGCGGTCAACACGCCCTGTGCCCCGGCGAGTTCGGCACCGAGGTCGGCCTCCCGGTACCCGCGCACGACGGCCCGCACCTCGCGCTGGGACTCCTGGGCGATGCGCTGCACCTCGATCATCTGCTCCACGGCCTCCGGCCGCCCCCGCCGGGCCAGTTGCACCGCCAACTCGCTCTTCAGGGAGATCACCGACAGGTTCCGGCCCAGTACGTCGTGCAGGTCCCGCCCGAACCGCAGCCGCTCCTCGGCGACGGCGAGCCGGGCCTCCACCTCGCGGGCCCGTTCGGCCTCCCACAGCACGGCCAGGGTCCAGGCGCCGCAGCGGCATGCGAGCAGCGAGAACACCGTCTGGAAGGCGACCATCAGACCGGTCACGAGGATCCCGGCGCCGTCGGGGTCGGCGAGTCCGACGGCGCCCATGAGCAGCACCCCGAGCAGTGCCGCCCCGCGCAGGAACACCCGTACCGGGACGGCGAGTCCGTAGAGCACGCCGAACGGCAGCAGGGCGGCGCCGATCGCCAGCCGGACCGTCACCGGGTCGGCCGCGTCCAGCGCGGCGAGGGCCACGAGCAGCGCCAGCGCCAGCCCCAGCAGGAGGGCCGGGAGGCCGTGCGCCCGGGCCGGCAGCCGGGCGCGCCCCAGGTAGTGGTCGAGCGCGGGCCGGGTCAGCCGGTTCGAGACCGCGCACTGCAGGGCCGCCACCAGGAGGAGCAGCGCGCCGAGGACGAGGGACACGGGCCGGTGGTCGAGCCCGCCGACCAGGGGGAGCAGCAGCCAGCCGAGCGAGAAGAACCAGGTCGTGCCGTACCAGGTGACGACCGTGTACAGCTCTACCCGCTCCGCCTTGCTCCGCTCCCGCCAGTGCCGCTGCTGCCACCGCCGTATCCGCCCCACCACGCGCCCCCCGATCTTCAGCGCCGGGGCTCCCACCGGAACCACCGCCGTACAGCAAACACCGCCACCGCGGTCCAGGCCAGCGCGGTCGCGAGGGCGCCGAACGCCTCGTACGCGCTCAACCCGCCGGTCCAGCCCGCCCGGACGAGCCGGATCGCGGGGGACAGCGGGAGCAGCTCGCAGACGGAGGCGAGCTTCTCCGGCATGACCTCGGTGGGGAACATGATCCCCGAGCCCATCATCGACACGAACACCAGCGGCAGCCCGGTGACCTGGCCGCTCTCCACGGTCCGGGTGACGGACGCGGTGAGCGCGGCGAGCGCGGCGCTCAGCACCAGCCCGGCCGCCAGCCCCAGCAGGGTCAGGTACGGCGCCTCGGGTGCCCCGGCGTTCAGCAGCACCGCGCATCCGATGCCCAGCACCAGGGCCTGCGCGAGGCCCAGGGTCACGGCGGGCAGGGCGGTGCCGGTGAGGATCTCGGTGTCGGTCAGTTCGCCGGTGCGCAGCCGCTTGAGGACGAGTTCCTCGCGGCGGGCGACGTAGGCGTTGACGAGCGAGGAGTAGACGGCGAACAGGAAGGCGAAGCCGACCGCGGCCGTGAACATGGACGCGCCGACGCTGATGCCCTTCTTCTCCAGGTCCAGCTGGTCGAGGGCCGGCCGCACGCTGAACGGCAGCCCGAGCGGCACCAGGAGCGCGGTGAACACGACCCCGCGGTTGCGGGCGAGAAGGGTCAGCTCGGCCCGTGCCAGCGCGCGCAGCCGCCGTACGGACGGGGCGAGGGCGGGACTGCTCATGCCGCCACCTCCTTGCCCCGCTCCCGGCTTCCTTCGAGTGGGGGGACCCCCGTCCGCGCGATCCCGAGGAAGGCCTCCTCCAGCGAGGCCGAGCGCACGTCCAGGCCGCGCAGTTCGACACCGGTCCGCTCGGCCCAGGTGAGCACGGCGGTGGCGGTCCGCTGGAGTTCGCGGGTGCGCAGCCGCACCACCCGGCCGTCGCTCTCGTGTCCGCAGACGCCGAGGTCGGCGAGGGGCGGCAGATCGCCGAGGAAGTAGCCGTCGGGCAGTTCGAAGGACATCCGGGAGGGGCGGCCCGCGGTGACCTCGGCCGGTGTCCCGGAGACGGCGATCCGGCCCTCGTGCAGGATGGCGAGCCGGTCGGCCAGGTCCTCGGCCTCCTCCAGGTAGTGCGTGGTGAGCAGCACGGTGGTGCCCGCGGCGCGCAGAGCGCGGACCAGTTCCCAGGTGTCCCGGCGGCCCTCCACGTCGAGTCCGGTCGTCGGCTCGTCGAGGAACAGCACCTCGGGATCGCCGAGCAGGGCGAGCGCCAGGTCCAGGCGTCTGCGCTCCCCGCCGGACAGCTGCTTGACCCGCACCCCGGCCCTGCCCGTGAGCCCGACGAGTTCCAGCACCTCGGCCTCCGGCCGGGCCCGGCTGGTGCAGCCGGCCCACAGCCGGGCGGTCTCCGCGACGGTCAGCTCGGCGGGGAAGCCGCCCTCCTGGAGCATCACGCCGGTGCGGGGCCGTACGGCGGCCCGCTCGCGGTGGGGATCGTGGCCGAGCACCCGGACCCGGCCGCCGGCCGGTGCCGCGAGCCCTTCCAGCAGCTCGACCGTCGAGGTCTTTCCGGCGCCGTTGGTGCCCAGCAGGGCGAAGATCTCTCCGCGTGCCACGGAGAAGGTGATTCCGCGTACGGCCTCGAACCCGCCCCCGTAGACCCGCCTGAGGTCGGTGACCTCGATGACGTTCTCGTGTTCGTCGGTGTGCATGACACCAGCGTCCCGGCGGCACGGCCCGCCCGGCAGTGCGCGGTGTCACCGCTCGGCATGACAAATGTCAGAGGCGCCCGGCCGGACCGGCAACAGAAAGACCCCGGTCCAGTGGACCGGGGTCTTGTCCCGAGCGGACGACGAGGCTCGAACTCGCGACCTCAACCTTGGCAAGGTTGCGCTCTACCAACTGAGCTACGTCCGCACTGCTCCCGATCGGCTCCCACCGATCGGTGCGAGCACCAGCCTACCTGATCCACAACAGTGGTCGTGTCGGTGGTGCGGAGCGGGTGACAGGAATCGCACACTGCGCCTTCCCCCTGGAAGGGGGATGTTCTACTACTGAACTACACCCGCACGGTCCTCGGGATCCGGTCTTTCGGCCTCGCCCCTCGGCGTGTCCCAGACACTAGCTGATCAGCAGGGGGGTAGCGCAAGTCGGCTCCCCTCCGGACCCGGTATGCCCCAAGTGCACGGTCCCCAGGGCCCTCTGACGGGCCCTGAGGACTCGCCCCTTCGCGGGCTCACTGCGCGGCGCTGAACGCCTCGTAGACCTTCTTCGGGATGCGTCCACGGGCGGGGACGTCCATCTTGTTGGCCTGGGCCCAGGCGCGGACGGCCGCCGGGTCGGGTGCGACCTCCGTCTGCTTGTACGCCTTGCCGGAACGCGACCGCTTGCGGCCGGCCTCGACGTACGGCGCGAGCGCCTTGCGCAGTTTCTCGGCGTTGGTTTCGTTCAGGTCGATCTCGTACGACTTGCCGTCGAGTCCGAAGGCGATCGTCTCCGCCGCTTCCGAGCCGTCGATGTCGTCAAAGAGAGTGACCACGACCTTTTGCGCCACGAATATCGGTCCCTTCGTGCGGCACGTCGTTACAGCTCATGGCCGCCGACGTGCCGAGTATCGGCTATTGCCAATTCATTTGTACAGTGCCCGGCAATGCAAAGTGAAGCCCGACTAAATCCGTCCGCGTGTCCGGGCGCAATAGGTGTGACGGACGGACTGTGGAACTTTCCCAGAAGTTTTCGCGGGCGGGCGGCTTCGACACCCGATCGTGATGCGCCTCACGTACTTTCCTCCAACTCTACTCGCGTAGAAATTTTGTGCGGGTAGTCTGAAGGAACCTGCTCAGCACCACACACCGGGAGTGCCAGTGGCACGCGTCGTAGTCGACGTCATGCTCAAGCCGGAGATCCTCGACCCCCAGGGCCAGGCGGTCCAGCGTGCGCTGCCCCGCCTGGGATTCGAAGGGATCTCGGACGTACGTCAGGGAAAGCGTTTCGAACTGGAAGTTGACGGGCCGGTGGACGAAGCCGCGCTCGCCCGGATCCGCGATCTTGCGGAATCCTTCCTTGCCAACACCGTGATCGAGGACTTCACCGTCCGGGTCGACGAAGTCGCGGAGGCGACGAAGTGACCGCTCGTATTGGCGTCGTCACTTTCCCGGGCAGCCTGGACGACCGGGACACCCAGCGCGCGATCCGCCTCGCGGGCGCCGAGCCGGTCGCCCTCTGGCACAAGGACCAGGACCTCAAGCAGGTCGACGCCGTGGTGCTGCCCGGCGGTTTCTCCTACGGCGACTATCTGCGGGCCGGCGCCATCTCCCGCTTCTCGCCGGTGATGGAGACGGTCATCGAGCAGGCGAAGGCCGGCCTGCCGGTCCTCGGCATCTGCAACGGCTTCCAGATCCTCACCGAGGCCCACCTCCTTCCGGGCGGGATGCTCGGCAACGACCACCTCCACTTCATCTGCCGCGACCAGAAGCTGCGGGTGGAGAACGCGGAGACCTCCTGGACCGGCGACTACCGCGCGGGCCAGGAGATCCACATCCCGCTGAAGAACATGGACGGCCGGTACGTAGCCGACCGGTACACGCTGGACAAGCTGGAGGCCGAGGGCCGCGTGGTCTTCCGGTACCTCGACTTCAACCCCAACGGCTCGCTCAACGACATCGCCGGCATCACCAACGAGGCCGGGAACGTCGTCGGCCTCATGCCGCACCCCGAGCACGCCGTCGAGCCGCTGGTCGGTACGGGCCGTACCGACGGGCTCCCGTTCTTCACCTCGATCCTCAAGAAGCTGGTCAACGCATGAGCCGGACGCCTCTGGACACGGTCGAGCACGCGGCCGCGACCCCCGACGTCGAGCTGCCCTGGGCCGAACTGGGCCTGAAGAAGGACGAGTACGAGCGCGTGGTCGAGATCCTCGGCCGCCGGCCCACCGGTGCCGAACTCGCCATGTACTCGGTCATGTGGTCCGAGCACTGCTCGTACAAGTCCTCCAAGGTGCACCTGCGCCAGTTCGGCGAGAAGGCGCCGCAGAGCGACGCCCTGCTCGTCGGCATCGGCGAGAACGCCGGTGTGGTCGACGTCGGCCAGGGCTACGCGGTCACCTTCAAGGTCGAGTCGCACAACCACCCGTCGTACGTCGAGCCCTACCAGGGCGCGGCCACGGGTGTCGGCGGCATCGTCCGCGACATCATCGCGATGGGCGCCAGGCCGGTGGCCGTGGTCGACCCCCTGCGCTTCGGCGCGGCCGACCACCCCGACACCAAGCGCGTCCTGCCGGGCGTCGTCGCGGGCATCGGCGGCTACGGCAACTGCCTGGGCCTGCCCAACATCGGCGGCGAGGTCGTCTTCGACTCCTGCTACCAGGGCAACCCGCTGGTCAACGCCGGTGCCATCGGTGTGATGCGGCACGAGGACATCCACCTCGCGAAGGCCTCCGGCGCGGGCAACAAGGTCATCCTCTACGGCGCCCGGACCGGCGGCGACGGCATCGGCGGCGCGTCGATCCTGGCCTCCGAGACCTTCGACGACGCCAAGCCGTCGAAGCGCCCGGCCGTCCAGGTCGGTGACCCCTTCCAGGAGAAGCTGCTCATCGAGTGCACCCTGGAGGCGTTCAAGGAGAAGCTGGTCGTCGGCATCCAGGACCTCGGTGCGGCCGGTCTGTCCTGTGCCACGTCCGAGCTGGCCTCCAACGGCTCCGGCGGCATGCGCGTCACCCTGGACGACGTCCCGCTGCGCGACTCCACGCTCTCGCCCGAGGAGATCCTCATGAGCGAGTCGCAGGAGCGCATGTGCGCGGTCGTGGAGCCGGAGAAGGTCGACCGCTTCCTGGAGATCTGCGCGAAGTGGGACGTCATCGCCACCGTCATCGGTGAGGTGACCGACGGCGACCGCCTGGAGATCTACTGGCACGGCGAGAAGATCGTCGACGTCAACCCGCGCACGGTCGCGCACGAGGGCCCGGTCTACGAGCGCCCGTACGCCCGCCCCGAGTGGCAGGACGCCCTCCAGGCCGACGACGCGAACAAGCTGCCCCGTCCGGAGACCGGCGAGGAGCTGAAGGGCCAGGTCCTGAAGCTGGTCGGCTCGCCGAACCAGGCCTCCAAGAAGTGGATCACGTCCCAGTACGACCACTTCGTGCAGGGCAACACCGTCCTCGCCCAGCCGGAGGACTCCGGCATGATCCGCGTGGACGAGAAGACCGGTCTCGGTGTCGCCATCGCCACGGACGGCAACGGCCGCTACGCCAAGCTCGACCCGTACACCGGCGCCCAGCTGGCCCTGGCCGAGGCCTACCGGAACGTCGCGACCACCGGCGCCAAGCCGCTGGCCGTCTCCGACTGCCTGAACTTCGGCTCCCCCGAGGACCCGGCGGTGATGTGGCAGTTCGCCGAGGCCGTGCGCGGTCTCGCCGACGGCTGCCGGCAGCTCGGCACCCCGGTGACCGGCGGCAACGTCTCGCTCTACAACCAGACGGGCGAGGCGGCGATCCACCCGACCCCGGTCGTGGCGGTCCTCGGCGTGATCGACGACGTCGCCCGCCGCACCCCGGTCGCCTTCCAGGAGGAGGGCCAGCTGATCTACCTCCTCGGCGACACCCGCGAGGAGTTCGGCGGCTCGGCCTGGTCCCAGGTGATCCACGACCACCTCGGCGGTCTGCCCCCGGCGGTGGACCTGGAGCGCGAGCGCCTGCTGGCCGAGATCCTCATCTCCGCCTCCCGCGACGGGATGATCGACTCCGCGCACGACCTGTCCGACGGCGGTCTCGTCCAGGCGGTCGTGGAGTCGGCGCTGCTCGGCGGCAAGGGCGCGCGTCTGGTCGTACCCGACGGCCTGGACGCCTTCACCTTCCTGTTCTCCGAGTCGGCCGGCCGTGCCATCGTCGCCGTGCCGCGCTCGGAGGAGGTCCGCTTCAACGACATGTGCGGCGCGCGGGGCCTGCCGGCCACCCGCATCGGTGTCGTGGACGGCGACACGGTCGAGGTGCAGGGCGAGTTCACGCTCACGCTGGAGGAGCTGCGCACGGCGCACGAGGAGACGATCCCGGCGCTGCTGGCGTAACCGTCGTACGGCGGTGAAGGCCCCGTCCGGGACACCGGGCGGGGCCTTTGCATGCGGTGGCGGGTCCGCGCCGGTGCCGCCCGCCCGGCGCGGCTCCGGGACCCGGTCGGCGACCGCCGCCGGCGCCCCCGGACGCGCCCGGCAGGGTTGCGGCCCGGTCGAAAAGGGCCTGAAGGACCACAGGGTCAGGGCATAGGCTCACCGCCATGCCACCGGCCAGGAAACGTGCCCGCACCTACGACCCCGCCAGGACCCGTGCCGCGGTCCTCGCCCAGTTCGCGAACGTCCGGGAGGCCGTCCGCGGGCTCGGTGCCGAGCAGCTCGCCCTGCCCACCCGGCTGGGCGGCTGGACCGTACGGGACCTGGTCGCGCACATCGGCATGGCGGCCACGGCCGTCCACCGGGCCCTGGAGCTGCCGGCCCCGCCGAAGCAGACCGTCACCGTGGCCGAGTGGCCGTTCTCCACCGCGCCGCGCGCCGCAGACATCGACGACTTCACGCGCGGCCTGACCGCCGGCCACCCGGACCTCGGTGCCTACCTCGCCGACGTCGACCACAGCCTGCGCGCCCTGCTGGACGAGCATCCCGGCAGCCGGCTGCTGGACACCAGCGCGGGCGCCCTGCCGCTGGCCGACTACCTCGTCACCCGCACCGTCGAGCTGGTGGTCCACACCGACGACCTCAACGCCGCCGTCCCGGGCCTGGACGTGCCGTACGACCGGCAGGCCCTGGCCGCCGCCACCCGGCTGCTCGCCGACGCCCTCGCCCTCAAGGCGCCCGGCGGCTCCACGGAGGTGCGTGTGCCGCCGTACGCCGTCGTGCAGTGCGTCGAGGGCCCCCGGCACACCCGCGGCACCCCGCCCAACGTCGTGGAGACCGACCCGCTGACCTGGATCAGACTGGCCACCGGCCGCCTGACCTGGCAGGACGCGCTGGCCGATGCGAAGGTCAGCGCGAGCGGGGAGCGGGCCGACATCGGGGGGCTGCTGCCGGTCATGGCCTAGCCCTTCCGGTGCCGCGCGGGAACCGGTCGCACCGGCCGCCCGTCGAATCCGTATGAACCGGTACAAGCAGCGCGTGACCCTGGCGGTGGCCGCCGTGCTTCTCCCGTTCACGGTGGCCTGTGGCAGCGAGAAGGGGGACAGTGGGGCGGTGGGCGTCCAGCAGCCGGTGACCGGGATCGACTGGCGGGTCGACGGCATCACCGTCGGCGGTACGACCCGGCCCGCGCCCGCCCCCGCCCGCCTGCGCATCGACGAGGACGGCAGGGCGGCCGGCAACCTGGGCTGCAACCACTTCAGCGCCCGGGCCACCGTGCACGGCGACCGGATCACCATCGGCGACCTGCGCACGACCCGGATGGCCTGCGGCGAGGAGCGGATGGCGTTCGAGCGCGCTCTCGCCCGCACCCTCACCACCGGCACGCTCACCGCCGAGCGCGACGCCGCGAAACTGACGCTCACCGACGGCGACGGCGACCGCGTCCACCTCAGCTGCAGCGCCTCCGAATGATGTGCGACACCTCACTCATGCATACGGCGAAGCGGCCCGCGAGCGGCCCGTACGGCGCGCCCCACACCCCCGCCGGCCACTGAAGAACGGCGCTGACCAGCGCAAACGCAGAAACCACCAAGTCGGTCGAGACCGGCCGTGCCGTTACCGGCGCGTATCGCCAATTCGGACCAGTGGTCGACCTCGCCTACACTCGGAGACGTGCCACGTGGTGACGGTCGACTCAATCACGATCTGCTTCCCGGCGAAAAGGGCCCCCAGGACGCTTGCGGCGTCTTCGGCGTCTGGGCTCCGGGTGAAGAGGTCGCAAAGCTCACGTACTTCGGGCTCTACGCCCTCCAGCACCGGGGTCAGGAATCCGCGGGAATCGCGGTCAGCAACGGCTCCCAGATCCTCGTCTTCAAGGACATGGGCCTGGTCTCCCAGGTCTTCGACGAGACCTCGCTCGGTTCGCTCCAGGGTCATATCGCGGTCGGACACGCCCGCTACTCGACCACCGGCGCCTCCGTGTGGGAGAACGCCCAGCCGACGTTCCGCGCCACCGCGCACGGCTCGATCGCGCTCGGTCACAACGGCAACCTGGTCAACACGGCGCAGCTCGCCGAGATGGTCGCCGACCTGCCGAACGACAACAACAGCCGCTCCACCCGGGTCGCGGCCACCAACGACACCGACCTGCTGACGGCCCTGCTGGCCGCCCAGGTCGACGAGGACGGCAAGCCGCTCACCATCGAGGAGGCCGCCCACCAGGTCCTCCCGAAGGTGCGGGGCGCCTTCTCGCTCGTCTTCATGGACGAGCACACCCTCTACACCGCCCGCGACCCGCAGGGCATCCGCCCGCTGGTCCTCGGCCGCCTGGAGCGCGGCTGGGTGGTCGCCTCCGAGTCCGCCGCCCTCGACATCGTGGGCGCCAGCTACGTCCGTGAGATAGAGCCGGGCGAGTTCGTCGCCATCGACGAGAACGGTCTGCGCAGCTCCCGATTCGCGGATGCGAAGCCCAAGGGCTGTGTCTTCGAGTACGTGTACCTGGCCCGCCCGGACACCGACATCGCCGGCCGGAACGTGTACCTGTCCCGGGTGGAGATGGGCCGCCGGCTGGCCAAGGAAGCCCCCGTGGAGGCCGACCTGGTCATAGCGACCCCGGAGTCCGGCACCCCGGCCGCCATCGGCTACGCGGAGGCCTCCGGCATCCCCTTCGGCGCCGGCCTGGTCAAGAACGCCTACGTGGGCCGTACGTTCATCCAGCCCTCGCAGACCATCCGCCAGCTGGGCATCCGCCTGAAGCTGAACCCGCTGAAGGAAGTCATCAAGGGCAAGCGCCTGGTCGTCGTCGACGACTCGATCGTGCGCGGCAACACCCAGCGGGCCCTGGTCCGCATGCTGCGCGAGGCCGGCGCCGCCGAGGTCCACATCCGGATCTCCTCCCCGCCCGTGAAGTGGCCCTGCTTCTTCGGCATCGACTTCGCCACGCGCGCGGAACTGATCGCCAACGGCATGAGCATCGAGGAGATCGGCACCAGCCTCGGCGCCGACTCGCTCGCCTACATCTCCATCGACGGCATGATCGACGCGACCACGATCGCCAAGCCGAACCTGTGCCGCGCCTGCTTCGACGGCGAGTACCCGATGGAGCTGCCGGACCCCGAGCTGCTCGGCAAGCAGCTCCTGGAGACCGAGCTGGCGGCCGGTCCCGCGGCCACGGCCGCCTCCGACGCGATCCGTCGCCCGTAACACCCCTGCAGTACGACACGAAAGCTCTCACAGTCATGTCTGAGACAACTGGTGCCAGCTACGCAGCGGCGGGCGTCGACATCGAGGCGGGCGACCGCGCCGTCGAGCTCATGAAGGAGTGGGTGAAGAAGACCCGGCGCCCCGAGGTCCTCGGCGGCCTCGGCGGCTTCGCCGGACTCTTCGACGCCTCCGCCCTCAAGCGCTACGAGCGCCCGCTGCTCGCCTCCGCCACGGACGGCGTCGGCACGAAGGTCGACGTCGCGCGCCGGATGGGCGTCTACGACACCATCGGCCACGACCTGGTCGCCATGGTCATGGACGACATCGTGGTGTGCGGCGCCGAGCCGCTGTTCATGACCGACTACATCTGCGTCGGCAAGGTGCACCCCGAGCGGGTCGCGGCCATCGTCAAGGGCATCGCGGAAGGCTGTGTGCTGGCCGGCTGCGCCCTGGTGGGTGGTGAGACGGCCGAACACCCGGGTCTGCTGGGCGAGGACGACTTCGACGTCGCCGGCGCCGGTACGGGCGTCGTGGAGGCCGACCGGCTGCTGGGCGCGGATCGCATCCGTACGGGTGACACCGTGATCGCCATGGCGTCCTCCGGGCTTCACTCGAACGGGTACTCCCTGGTCCGCCACGTCCTGCTGGACCGCGCCGGGCTGGCCCTGGAGACCGAGGTCGCGGAGCTGGGCCGGTCCCTCGGCGAGGAGCTGCTGGAGCCCACCAAGATCTACTCGCTGGACTGCCTGGCGCTGACCCGCACCGCCGAGGTGCACGCCTTCAGCCACGTCACCGGTGGTGGTCTCGCCGCCAACCTGGCCCGGGTGATCCCGGACGGGCTGCACGCCGTGGTCGACCGCTCCACCTGGACCCCGGGCGCGATCTTCGACCTGGTCGGGAAGACCGGGAACGTCGAGCGCCTGGAGCTGGAGAAGACCCTCAACATGGGCGTCGGCATGATCGCCATCGTCCCTGAGGAGTCGGCCGAGGTGGCCCTCGCGACCCTGGCCGACCGCGGGGTCGACGCCTGGGTCGCCGGAGAGATCACCGAGCGTGGCGAGAAGACGACCGGCGCGGAGCTGGTGGGAGACTACGCCGCCTGACCGTGCGGACAGCACAGAAGCCGGTCGGTGGCTGTGCCACCGACCGGTCTCGTGCTCAGTGCAAGGTCAAGCGCCTCGACGGTGCTGTGCGGGACCCTCGTCCTCGTCGTCGTCCTCATAGAGGTCGGCGTAGCGGGAGTACAGGTCGTCGTCGTCATGCTCATCGTCCTCGAAGCGGTCACCGTTCGGTGACTGGTTCGATGTCGATGCGCCCAGCTCCTCGGCCAGGCGTGAGAGGTCCGTCCCGCCGCTGTTGTACTTCAGCTGGCGGGCGACCTTCGTCTGCTTGGCCTTGGCCCGGCCGCGCCCCATGGCTCGACCCCCTCAACGACGGGGCTCGACGGCCCCAGAGTCTGACACGCGTTCATGATCCGGAACGGACTCTCCATGGAGAGGCCGGTCCGTAGGGCTTCCACGGTACCTGAGCCCGCGCCCATACGGTACGTCGCCCGCAGCACGCGCGTGTGCCCAGGACCTTCGAGGCGCCCTGTCCTCGCTGGTCAGTGGCGATTTTAACCACTTATCGGGGAACGACCCGCCGGGGGAAGTGAGAGTTCTCTCTAAGTTCCCGCCGACGGGTACCGCTCGTGTGTGCGACCGGGCTAGCGGGCGGCGCGGGCCGCCCGGGCGTCGGCCATCCGCTGCTCGGCGATCCGGTCCGCCGCCGCGGCCGGCGGAATCCCGTCTGCCTTCGCACGTGCGAATATGGCCAGCGTGGTGTCGAAGATCCTCGCCGCCTTCGCCTTGCACCGGTCGAAGTCGAACCCGTGCAGCTCGTCGGCCACCTGGATGACCCCGCCGGCGTTCACCACGTAGTCCGGCGCGTAGAGGATCCCGCGGTCGGCGAGGTCCTTCTCCACACCCGGGTGCGCCAGCTGGTTGTTGGCCGCACCGCAGACCACCTTGGCGGTGAGCACCGGGACGGAGTCGTCGTTCAGGGCGCCGCCGAGGGCGCACGGGGCGTAGATGTCCAGTCCCTCGACCCGGATCAGCTCCGCCGTGTCGGCGACGGCCGTCACCCCCGCGGGGTACGCGTCGAGGATCCGCCGGACGGCGTCCGCGCGCACGTCCGTGATCACGACCTCGGCGCCCTCGTCGCGCAGGTGCTTCACCAGGTGGTGGCCGACCTTGCCGACGCCGGCGATGCCGACCTTCCGGCCGCGCAGCGAGGGGTCGCCCCACAGGTGCTGGGCGGAGGCGCGCATGCCCTGGTAGACGCCGAAGGCGGTGAGCACCGAGGAGTCGCCGGCGCCGCCGTTCTCGGGGGAGCGGCCGGTGGTCCAGTGGCACTCGCGGGCCACGACGTCCATGTCGGCGACGTAGGTGCCGACGTCGCACGCGGTCACGTAGCGACCGCCGAGCGAGGCGACCATGCGGCCGTAGGCGAGGAGCAGCTCCTCGGTCTTGTCGCGCTCCGGGTCGCCGATGATCACGGCCTTCCCACCACCGTGGTCGAGTCCGGCCATGGCGTTCTTGTACGACATCCCGCGCGCGAGGTTGAGGGCGTCGGCGACGGCCTCGGCCTCGGTGGCGTAGGGGTAGAAGCGCGTGCCGCCGAGGGCGGGGCCCAGGGCGGTGGAGTGGATGGCGATCACGGCCTTGAGGCCGCTGGCCTGGTCCTGGCAGAGCACGACCTGCTCATGACCGCCCTGGTCCGAGTGGAACAGGGCGTGCAGGACATCAGCAGGCGCGCCGGTTACGTCGGTCACTGTGGTGACTCCTGTGTACATAGCGGCGAGTGGGGTCGGTCCCCGTACGGGTGGCGGGGAGCCGTGGCATGAGCGTAGAGCCTCGGCCACCTCACCATCCGCGCAGTGTTCAGGATCACTCTCCGAGGCCCTCTGTGCACGTATGACCGTGGCACGATTTGCAGGGGTTTCGAGCCGGGTCCGATGGGGAGGGAGCAGGCGTGCCGAAGGTGTCCTCCGTGGTCGTCCCCTATGCCGCGTACCTGCGCGTGTACGAGCCGCTGGGCGCCTTCCCGGAGCCGGAGCGCAGCCACTGGGCGCGCTACGCCCGGCGGCCCGACCGCCCCTCCTACCAGGACGAACTGCGCCGGTCCCTGGCGGACTTGCTGCCCATCCCGCCGGTCGCGGTGCCGGTGCACGAGAGCGGCGACGCCTTCGTGCTGGAGGTGGACGGGGTGGTCTGCGTGTGCCCCTGGCGGACCCGGCTGCGCGGCTGGCAGGCCCTGGACGAGCTGGCCGAGGAGCTGCCGCCGCCGGTGCTGGACGCGGTGCTGCCGCCGGTGGTGCGCCGCCAGGCCGCCCAGGACTACGAGCGCTGGCTCGCCCGCAACCCCGACGCCCGCCCGTGGATCCGGACGGCGACCTGGCAGGTGCCGCTGAACTGGTTCGTGCTGGTCTCGGACGAGGAGCGGCGGTACGACAAGGGGACCGCCGACGTGCCGCCGGTGCTGCGCTACCGCACGCCGATGGTGCAGGCCCGGCGCCGGGTGGCGCGGGGGCTGCGCACGCTGCGGGACACCGTCGAGGAGGGCCCGCTGGTCGACGGTCTCCTGGACGTCGGCCGCTGGCTGGAGGAGTTCCACCCGCGCTCGCTGGTGGAGCTGGACTACGGCGGCCTGGTGCATGTGCTGCCGCCGGGCGAGCTGGAGGGCGACCACTCGGCGGCGGACGTGGCGGCCGGCATCGAGGCGCTGCGCCTGGGCGACGGCATGGCCGCCGGGGAGGCGTACGGGCGGCTGGTGGAGCGGTGGCGGGCGGTGCGGGACCGGCGTTCCGCGAACTGAGTGACGTACGTCACGGTCAAATCGGCGCCGGACGAAGTACGTTCTACTCGCTTAGACCACCTGACGGGATGTTGATCCCGATCTGGACTTTTGTCCCAAGGGTGACGGATGGCACTTACCTGGCCCTTGCGCCTCTTGCCGTCCCTCGTGCCAAAATAGGACAAGGAGTCCGGGGAGGACTCCGTCCGTCCAACTATGCTCCAGCATGGGCGGATTCTCAGCATTGCACGCTTTGGGGGGTCTGGTGACTCCTGATCGTCCTGTGACTGATCGTCACAGTGGCGTGACTGTCCGCTATGGCATGGTCCATCGGCTTCCGTCGCTGATGAACACCTGGGAGGGCAATTCCATCGGTTTGGCCGACGCGGCTGGACAGATGGTGTAGTTGTAGTGCCGAGGACAAGCCGTTCGTCCTATAACCGACTCGACTCGCGTCCGCCATTTCGGGCAACGCGGGTCAAGGTGCAGAATTTAGAGGAAAGAACCGAGAAGGTTCGGTTCTCCCGAGGAGGCCGCTCATTACCGCTCGCACCCCTGATGCCGAGCCGCTGCTGACCCCGGCTGAGGTCGCCACCATGTTCCGCGTCGACCCCAAGACGGTCACGCGGTGGGCGAAGGCCGGCAAGCTCACGTCCATCCGTACGCTCGGCGGCCACCGCCGCTACCGCGAGGCTGAGGTCCGCGCCCTGCTGGCGGGCATCCCGCAGCAGCGCAGCGAGGCCTGAACAACTTCATAACCGGGCACAACGGTCGGTCCCCCAACCGGCCGAGGCGCCCGAAACGCTAGCTCCAAGCGACGCGGGACCTGCCCCAACAGGCCCCTCGCCCAAGCCGAAGAGAACGTCGTAGGCAGCGACACAGGGTGCGTCGTCGATCGCGCTGGACTCCGCCGGGTCCAGCGCGATCTTTTTTGTGCGCCTCCTTGTAGGAGTCTGGGGAGGCCTGTCGGAACGACTGTGGGCCGCCTCTGCGGGCGGTGCAATTGCACATATTAAATTGACCCTTTGTAGGGTGGGGTTAAGTGCCTCAGTTTCAAAAACTCATGCGGTGACTCCCGTCACACGCATGGACGCTTGTTGCTCGCTGCCGGCGTGCGTTAGAGGAGCGTCGGGCGGGGTGCGGGACCCAGGCTCCCACGTCCGTACGGCGGTTGACCCGGCTGGGAGGTCACGCGCCGCCGGGGGTCTCCTCCTCGGCGGTCTCCTGCTCGCCCTCCTGCCCGTGCGGGGCGGCGTCCATCGCCAGCCGCTGCAGGTGGCGGCAGATCGGACAGTGGCGCGTGAGATGCCGGTAGGACGAGGCGGCCGACAGGTGGGCCCTCAGGAGCGCCCGCGTCTCGTGCCTGACCGACGCCGTCATACGCCACCTCCAGGGGCCGCACAGGAGGACGGGCCCTGCTCCCTGGGTACCGAGGGAATGTGACCCCGTCAAGGCCGCACGCCGCCCCCGGACGCGGCCGAAGCCCCTTCGGGACCGGAACAGCAGAACGGCCCCCTCCCGGGATCCCTTTGCGATACGGCCCTGCCGGGACGCGCCGTGCTGGTTCGCGACGCCCGCGCGGGCGCGGCCTTCGGTTTGGGGGGCCGGTGGTGTTGGCAGGGCCGGGGTGTGCGTGAGGCCCGCGGTCCTTGTCGGATGCGGGCCTTGGTGTTGCGGTCCTGACGGGATTTGCTGTGTTTGTTTGCGGCTCCGCCGCGGCGCGGCCTGCGGTTGGGGAGGTGGGGGTATGCGTAAGGCCCGCGATCCTTGGGGGATGCGGGCCTTGCTGCTGCGGTCCTGACGGGATTTGAACCCGCGGCCTCCACCTTGACAGGGTGGCGAGCACTCCAAACTGCTCCACAGGACCAGGTTTCGCGGCGCTTGCTGGTGCGTTGCGCTGCGAGAAGGACTGTACAGGAGGGTGAGGGTCCTGGTCGAACTCACCCTCCGTGCGTGAGCGGTTACGGAACGGCCGCGTCGATCGCCTTCACGATCCGCTTGTCCGAGACCGGGTACGCCGTGCCCAGCGCGTGCGCGAAGTAGCTGACCCGCAGCTCCTCGATCATCCAGCGGATCTCCAGCACGGAGGACGGGACCGGCCGGCCCTTCGGGAGCTGTTCCAGGAGCCAGGCGTACTCGTCCTGCATCTCGTGGACCTTCTCCATGCGCGTCGTGTCCCGCTGGACGTTCGTCGGCATCTGCTGCAGGCGCCGGTCGGCGGCCACCAGGTAGCGCATCAGGTCGGGCAGGCGCCGTATGCCCGCCCACGTCACGAAACCGGGCTTCACGAGGGCGTCCAGCTGCTTGCGGACGTCCGTGAGGTTCGCGAGCAGCGCCGGGCTGCTCACGGCCTTCAGGCGGCGCTCACAGGCCTGCCAGGCGGCCAGCACCTGCTGCACCTGGGCGACCGTACGCACCGTCGTGTCCACGATCTCCGCGCGCACCTTGTCGTACAGCTTCCGGTACGACTCCTCGTCCCACGCCGGCCCCCCGAAGTCCGCGATCAGTTTGTCCGCCGCGGCCATCGCGCAGTCGTCGAAGAGGGCCTGGACCGAGCCGTGCGGGTTGGCGGAGAGCGCGAGCTTCTGAGCGTTCGTCAGCTTCTCGGACGCGAACTTCGCCGGGTTCACCGGGATGTTGCGCAGGATCAGCCGGCGGGTGCCCTGCCACATGGCCTCGGCCTGCTCCGCCTCGGTGTCGAAGAGGCGGACCGAGACGGTGTCGCCGTCGTCGACGAGGGCCGGGTACGCCTTGACCGGCTGGCCGGCCCGCCGGGTCTCGAAGACCCGGGTGAGGGTCCCGATCGTCCAGTCCGTCAGGCCCTTGCGTTCCAGGGACTCCCCGCCCTCGCGGGACGCGGTCGCCGCCGCGGCCTGGGACAGGGCCTTGCGCGCCTTCGGCTTCAGACGCAGCTTCAGCGCCTCCAGGTCCTTGTCCTCGGCCAGCTTCCGGCGCCGCTCGTCGACGATCCGGAACGTGATCTTCAGGTGGTCGGGGACCTTCGCCCAGTCGAAGTCCTCCGCCTCGAACGGGACACCGACCATCCGCTTCAGCTCGCGGGCCATCGTCACCGTCAGCGGCTCCTGGAGCGGGACGGCCTTCTCCAGGAACGCCTTGGCGTAGTTGGGCGCCGGGACGTAGTTGCGGCGGATCGGCTTCGGCAGCGAGCGGATCAGCTCCGTCACCACCTCCTCCCGCAGGCCCGGGATCTGCCAGTCGAAGCCCTCGTCCGTGACCTGGTTGAGGACCTGGAGCGGGATGTGGACCGTCACGCCGTCGGCGTCCGCGCCGGGCTCGAACTGGTACGTCACCCGGAACGTGAGCTGCCCCTGCCGCCAGCTGTCGGGGTAGTCGGCCTTGGTGACCGCCTCCGCCGACTCCCGGATGAGCATCTCCCGCTCGAAGTCCAGGAAGTCCGGCTGCTCGTGGCGCTTGTGCTTCCACCAGGAGTCGAAGTGGGCGCCGGAGACGACGTGCTCGGGCACCCGCTGGTCGTAGAAGTCGAAGAGCGTGTCGTCGTCGACCACGATGTCCCGGCGCCGGGCGCGGTGCTCCAGCTCCTCGACCTCGCTCAGCAGTCTGCGGTTGTCGGCGAAGAACTTGTGGTGCGTGCGCCAGTCGCCCTCCACCAGCGCGTTGCGGATGAACAGCTCGCGGGAGACCTCGGGGTCGATCCGGCCGTAGTTCACCTTGCGCTGGGCGACGATCGGGACGCCGTACAGCGTGACCTTCTCGTACGCCATCACGGCCGCCTGGTCCTTCTCCCAGTGCGGTTCGCTGTACGTCCGCTTGAGCAGGTGGCCGGCGAGCGGCTCGATCCACTCCGGCTCGATCCTGGCGTTGACCCGGGCCCAGAGCCGGCTCGTCTCGACCAGCTCGGCCGACATCACGAACTTCGGCTGCTTCCTGAACAGCGCCGAGCCCGGGAAGATCGCGAACTTGGCGTTCCGGGCGCCCAGGTACTCGTTCTTGTTGCCGTCCTTCACGTCCTTCATCCCGATGTGGGAGAGGAGGCCGGCGAGGAGGGAGACGTGGATCCGGTCGGCGGGCGCGTCGTCCTCGTTCAGATGGATGCCCATCTGCTTGGCGACCGTGCGCAGCTGGGTGTAGATGTCCTGCCATTCGCGAATGCGCAGGAAGTTCAGGTACTCCTGCTTGCACATCCGGCGGAAGGACGACGAGCCCCGCTCCTTCTGCTGTTCGCGGATGTACCGCCACAGGTTGAGGTAGGCGAGGAAGTCGCTGGTCTCGTCCTTGAAGCGGGCGTGCTGCTGGTCGGCCTGGGCCTGCTTGTCGGCGGGGCGTTCGCGCGGGTCCTGGATGGACAGCGCGGCGGCGATGACCATGACCTCGCGGACGCAGCCGTTCTTGTCGGCCTCCAGGACCATGCGGGCCAGCCGCGGGTCGACCGGCAGCTGGGCCAGCTTGCGGCCGGTGTCCGTCAGCCGCTTGCGCGGGTCCTTCTGGTCGGGGTCGAGCGCGCCCAGCTCCTGGAGCAGCTGCACGCCGTCGCGGATGTTGCGGTGGTCCGGCGGGTCGATGAAGGGGAACTTCGCGATGTCGCCGAGGCCGGCCGCGGTCATCTGGAGGATGACGGAGGCCAGGTTCGTCCGCAGGATCTCCGCGTCCGTGAACTCCGGGCGGGCGAGGAAGTCCTCCTCGGAGTACAGCCGGATGCAGATGCCGTCGCTCGTACGGCCGCAGCGGCCCTTGCGCTGGTTGGCGCTGGCCTGGGAGATCGCCTCGATCGGCAGCCGCTGGACCTTGGTGCGGTGGCTGTAGCGGCTGATCCGGGCGAAGCCGGGGTCGATGACGTACTTGATGCCCGGGACGGTCAGGGAGGTCTCGGCGACGTTCGTCGCCAGAACGATCCTGCGCCCGGTGTGCGGCTGGAAGACCCGGTGCTGCTCGGCGTGGGAGAGCCGGGCGTACAGCGGCAGGATCTCGGTGAACCGGTACTTCTTCTTCTCCAGCGCGTCCGCGGTGTCCCGGATCTCCCGCTCCCCGGAGAGGAAGACCAGGATGTCGCCCGGGCCCTCGGACTGGAGTTCCTCGACGGCGTCGCAGATCGCGGTGATCTGGTCGCGGTCGGCGTCGTCCGAGTCCTCCTCCAGCAGGGGGCGGTAGCGGACCTCCACCGGGTACGTCCGCCCGCTCACCTCGATGATCGGGGCGTCGCCGAAGTGCCGGGAGAAGCGCTCGGGGTCGATGGTCGCCGAGGTGATGACGACCTTCAGGTCCGGGCGCTTGGGCAGCAGCTGGGCGAGGTAGCCCAGCAGGAAGTCGATGTTCAGGGACCGCTCGTGGGCCTCGTCGATGATGATCGTGTCGTAGGCGCGCAGCTCGCGGTCGGTCTGGATCTCGGC
Organism: Streptomyces cyanogenus; assembly: GCF_017526105.1. Classification (NCBI taxonomy): domain Bacteria; kingdom Bacillati; phylum Actinomycetota; class Actinomycetes; order Kitasatosporales; family Streptomycetaceae; genus Streptomyces; species Streptomyces cyanogenus. The sequence goes on along the minus strand of NZ_CP071839.1, from coordinate 4,277,741 downwards.
GAGCAGGATGCCGTCCGTCATCAGCTTGATGAAGGTGGCGTCCGGGTTCACCTGGTCGGTGAAGCGGACCTTCCAGCCGACGGACTCGCCGAGGGGCGTCCTCAGCTCCTCCGCGACCCGCTCGGCGACGGTCCGGGCGGCGATTCGGCGGGGCTGGGTGTGCCCGATCATGCCGCGCACGCCCCGGCCCAGCTCCAGGCAGATCTTCGGGATCTGGGTGGTCTTGCCGGAACCGGTCTCACCGGCCACGATCACGACCTGGTGATCGCGGATCGCCTCCGCGATCACGTCCTTCTTCTGGCTGACCGGCAGCTGCTCGGGATAGGTGACGGCCGGCACGCGGGAGCGGCGCTCGGTCATCCGGGCCGCGGCCCTGTCGATCTCGCCGTCGATCTCGGCGAGGACGGCGGCACGGGCCTCCGGCTTACGGATCTTGCGCGCGCCCTCCAGCCGCCGCCCGAGCCGGTGCGCGTCGCGCAGCGACAGCTCGGTCAGGCGGGGGGCGAGGGTGCCGAGGGCGGGGGCGGGATGCGTAGACATACGCGATCCAGGATCTCACCTCGGCGGAAAATCACGCGAACGATTTCAAGTGGGGCGGTATGTCATGGTGTGGCCTGGCATGGGCGGCATGCCGGATTCCCCTCGCGGTCAGCACGGCCACCCTGGGTCCCCCGCGGCGCGCTCCGGGCCGCCGGCTAGGGGGCGCGCTGGGCGGGCGGGGCCGGCTGGGCGGGCTCGGGGTGCCTGCGGGCCGGACCGTCTCCCAGCGCGATCGACCTCGCCGTGTTGGAGACCGCCTTGATGCCCAGGTAGGCGGTGGTCGTGCTGCTGACGGCGGTGAACGCCGCGGTGAGGATGCCGACGATGACCGCCTTGTCCCCGTCGAGCCGCCACACACCGATGACCGCCACCGCGGCGATCGCCAGGTTGCTGGTGACGACCGCGAGCAGCCCGTACCGGGCCCGGTCCTTCTCCAGCGCGGTGTCCCGGCCGGCTCCGGCCTCGTACTGGCTCATGTCTCCCCCGTCCCCGCGCACCACGCGCGGCCCGCCTGAACGTAGCGCCGGCCGGGCGTGGTGCCAAGGCGTCACCGCACGTCGACGTAGTCCTCCGCGCCATCGCCCACGAAGTGCCTGCTGTCGGGGTACAGGAAGACGGGCACCCAGGTGCCGTCCTGCCTGGCCGTGAAGCCCTTGCTGAAGGATCCGGTGCTCTTCGTGGTGACCGTGGCCATCAGGTACCAGCTCGTCGCGCCCTTGGGCCGGAAGAGGATCTGCACCTTCTTGTAGCCGTACGCCCTCCAGGTGCCGGAGCCGACCGGTCGCTCCTGGAGCACGCCCTTGACGGTGATGGTCCTGCCCTTGGTCACCGGCTCCGGGGAGGCGTTGGCGTCCTTGATCCGGGTGAGCGCGCGGTTGCGGCGCAGGCTGTTGCTGGTGCTGCCCTTGATGTCCTTGGTGGTGGAGCCGGCGTAGCGCAGGCGCCAGTAGCCGTCCGTGTAGCCGGGCACCTTGTCGGCGACGAACTGGGAGCCGAAGGTGGTCTTCACGGTCCTCTTCGTGCTCCAGCCGGTCCTGCCGTCCGGCGAGTACTGGATGTCCACGCTGGCCTGGTCGTTGACGTCACGGCCGATCAGGTCGAGCGTGCCGGTGACCTTCAGCTGCGCGTACTTGTCCAGCGACGCGGTGAATCCGGTGAACTTCGTCGTCGCCGTGACCGCCGCGGTGACATCCGCCGTGCTGTGCTGCGCGAACGGGGTGTACGACGTGAAGGCGATCTCGTAGACGCTCTTGGCTCCGTACGGCGTCCGCGCGAAGGAGAAGCGGCCGTTCGCGTCGGTCGTGGCGCCGACCGGGCTGCAGGTGCTGCACTCCTTGTAGTCCATCTCCAGCGGGATGCCGGACAGCGGCTTCCAGTCGGCACCGCTCTGGTACTGGAGTGTGCCGGTCACGGTGATCTTCTGGCCGGCGGTGACGTGGAAACTGCTCTGGTCCAGGACCATCCGGGTCGGCGCGGCCTTCGGCCAGACCTGGATCGCAGTGGCGGCGGCGAAGCCCAGGCCCCCGTTGTAGTCGGCGGAGACCCAGCCGGCCTGCCTCAGCTGGTGCGGGACGGCGAAGTGCCCGGCCTCGTCCGTGACGGCGGTCGTCTCATAGCCGCCCCCGTCGAACGAGAGGTTCACGGTGGCCCCGGGCAGCGGCTCGGTCTCCCGGGTGCTGGGGTCGCGGACGGCCATGTCACCGGCGGCCGTGACCGTCTGGTGCTCGATGTCCGGCTCGCTGGGCGTGACGGCGAAGCTGCTGAAGACGGGCTGCTTCTGGTAGTGCAGCGTGCCCGCGTTCGGCTCGACGGTGGTCTCGCCGGAGCCGTCGGTGGCCTCGACGTCGACCGTGTAGTCGCCGAGGGCGTCCAGGTGGATCGGCTGGGACGCCCACACGGCGTCCCACGAGCTGGACTCGTACCGCTTGGTGAAGTCCGTGATCGTGGCCACCGGCGCGTCGGTCGCGCTGCTGCCGGCCGGGCGGAGCCTCGCGACGAGCTTGCTGACCTCGCCGCTGTAGTTGAGGCGTACGTCGAGGACCGACCAGTCGGCCTGGTCGCTGTAGGCGTCCCGGACGGTCGGGCCCGCGGCGTGGGCGGTGCCGGGGAGGGTGAGCGTGGCGACCAGGACGGCGCCGGCCGTCACCAACCCTCTGGAAATCTGTCTCAAGTACCCCCCTCAGGGTCCCTGTACGACGAAACCCCCTCCACGGAAGCGGGAGCGGGTTCTCGCCAAATGTGGCCTGATCGTACTGGTCACCGTTGCGGACTAGTCGAGGAGGGCGACGATGTCCCGCGGCGACCAGTGGTCCGTGGCGCCGGGGCAGGCCGCGACGTAGGAGGCGACCGCGTCCAGGTCCCATGCGCCGGCGGAGAGCAGGCCCGCGGCCAGGAAACGGATGTAGGCGGCGGAGGGAGGGACCCACTGCACGTCGTTGATGCCCCACGGCGCCGTGAAGGTGAGGACCGGCATGCCGTCCACCTGGCCGGCGCAGACCAGGGTCTCGTAGCGGCCCTCGCCCAGCACGGCACGGCCCTCGCTGAGCACGTCGGCCAGGTCCAGGTCCGCACCCGGCGCGCGGTACATCTCCTGAGCGGCGATGTCGGCGAACTGCCCGGTGGTCACCAGGTGGGCCCTGGCCAGCACCCGCCCGCTGACCTCCGGGTCGTAGAAGGCGCGCCCGCCTCCCCACACGGGTGACCGGGTGGCGAAGTACATCGCACCGGTCAGTTCCACGGGGATCGACCGGGCCGGCATGGCGGGGTTGCGGCATCCCGGGTACTCCACGGCCCCGCCGGGCGGCCGCCCGCCCCTGAGGTAGGCGGCGAGCCGGTCCAGGTGCACGTTGGAGCCGTAGGACGTGTACCAGACGCGCTCGGGACAGCGGTCGAGCGGCAGAGTCGGGTCGATGCTCGGTAAGGCCTTCACCTGGCGGCGCTCCGTCGGTGTCCCGGTGGCGTGGCTGTACGAAAGAGGCCCTCTCCACGATCGTGGAGAGGGCCTCTGCCCTGGTCAGGGTGGCTGTGGCTGGGGCCGGGGTCGAACCGGCGACCTTCCGCTTTTCAGGCCGTGTCCAGGAGAGGCGTGGGCTGATCATAGGGGGCGGCGGTGTCGGGCGCTAACCGTCGTTGTGCGCTGCTGTTGGCGTACGGGTTGGCGTACGCCAGATCCATAGTGAAGCGGCCGGCCGGGCACTACGGGGCGTCAGGAGCAGCCGCGGGATGTTCGAATGCAGTGGCGAATCTGCGTTCGCCAGGTTTCGCTACCCCTCCGAGCGTTCTAGCTGCAGATTTGTATTCGCCACCCCTCAAACGCCACCGATCGCCGTGATCATTCGCCAAGGAAATGTCGACAATTGGCGGAGCGGCGGATCTTGATCTCTTGTGGAACGCTGATGACTTGCGGTTATCTCGTGTAGTGGCAGCCAGGGGAGGCAACCTCCCTGCGCTTCGATCTTCCGCGTACGCAGAAGGCCTGGTCTGGGACGCAACCCAAACCAGGCCTGTGCGCGGGACAGGGTGAGCCCGGCCGAGTACTCGCCGGCCGGGCCCACTCGCCCAACCAGTCGTCCGGTTCACCCTCGGTGCGTCACCAGAAGTGCTGGACACACCCCGCGATGGCAGTGACCGCGCTCAGAGTCACAACCGCCAACTCCACCCAGTCCCGTTTGCGGCGTTGGCGGCGCTTCCTCTGCTTGGGTCGCACCATCCGTCGGCTCCTATCTGTTGTCGCTCTCGACCGGGTTAACGGCAACCAGGCCGGACCTCGCCCAAGACGAGCGAGGCGTCTAGGCACGACAGAGCCGATTCCCCCGCAACCTATCGCGCGTTCTGGCCTGAACGGGGGGCCAGCGACTAATCGCCACCGTTCGCCAGGAGCAGCCAGATGAAGAGCCACTTTGGGCTACTCGTGCGCGGAGGGACTGGCGTGCGTCGTCCGCAACCAGCGAAGCGGGTTTGCGCACGTCAGATGTCTTCTGTGGGCTTATGTGTCCCTCGTCCGGCGGTGCTTGCCGAGATCGGTGGCCCTCCCGAGATGGGGTACCAGACGTGTCTGTGCCAAGCTGGTATTCGGAAACCACCCTAGGGAAGTGAGGAGCTTGATGGCGGAGACCGCCAGGGAGATCGCCGACGAGCTGCGGGAACGCATTCGTTCTGGTGAGCTGCGTCCCGGTGCCCGACTCCCGGGTGAGCCGAAGCTGGTCAAGGACTACGGGGTGGCCAAGGAGACAGCCCGACGGGCCTTGACTCTGCTGGTGACCGAAGGGCTCGCCGTGCGCCGGAAGGGTAGCGGTACGTACGTCCGGGAGTTTCAGCCGATTCGGCGGGTGGCGAACGAGAGGCTTTCCCAGGAGCGATGGGGCGGAGGCCGGTCCATCTGGAGTGCCGACGTGGGGCAGCGCCCCATGAGCGTGACAGAGCTGCGTGTGTACGAGGCGCCTGCCCCGGACGACGTGGCTCAAATCCTCGAATTGGACGACGGTGCCGCCGTCATCATCCGCGATCGCCTCTTCGCTGTGGAGGGCGAGCCGGTGCAGGCTGCTGTCTCGTACCTCCCTGCTGACCTCGTGCGGGAGTCGGCGATTGCGCAGGAGGACACTGGTCCGGGCGGCACGTACGCCCGCCTCGCCGAGCTGGGGGCAAAGCCTGTCCGGTTCGTAGAGGAGCTGCGGGCCCGGATGCCCAGCCAGGACGAGTCCGAGCGTCTGCACCTGGCTGAGGGGACGCCAGTAGTCGAGATCTATCGCACCGCGCTCACGGAAGACGGCAAGCCGGTCGAGGTGAACAGGATGCTGCTGGACGCCGGCGTCTACGTCATGGAGTACCGCATCACAGGCTGACCAGCGCCACGACAGACCCGGAGGGCCCGCCATCGGTGGGCCCTTTTTCATGACCCGTTGACCTCCCTAGGGAGGTGTGCTAAATGTCCCTAGGGAGGTTCGCCGCCCGGGCGCTCCGAAAGGGGCTTGTCCGGCGTGCGCGGACCCCTCAGGGGCCCGGGACAGAGCGGGCCGAGGGCGCCGGGGTCCTTGTCATTCACCCGAGGGCTTAGACCGAAAGGTCACGTCTCCATACGCCTGAAACGGGAGCGCGCTCCCGAAGGAGACCTGTCCACGTCCGCTTCCTCCGAGGGGGCTCCGTGCGCAGCGAACGAAGTAGATGGGCGTCGTCGTGTGGGACCGACATGCGCGGCAACGCCACCTGAGTCCAACCCTCCCGCCTGGGGGGCGCCCTGGTCTGCCGGGCGCTGCCAGTCGTGCGCGGGCCATGCCGCAGCGTCGTCGGCGCTGCGGCCGGTTGCCTCCCTCGCCCGTCCGGGCCCCGCTGTCTGGGGCTGCCGTACGGGCGGGGCGTGGGGAGCCGGAATCGATCCGACTTCAACGGCGCGCGGCTCCGGTGCTGGAACACCGGAGCCGCTGTTCGGGCCGTTCACCCTGTGAGAGGAACCACGACCCATGAAGCCCATCGTTGCACTTCAGGCGGTTGTTACCGCCGACGACTCCGACCGTGAGCCGACGCCGGCCGAGCTGGACGCGGTGGCGGCGGAGATGCCGCTGGTCCTGGCGGAGGTCGAGTTGCTGGACGTCGAGATCAGTCTGCTGGACCGGCCGGCCACCGAGTGGGACATGCGTCGGTTGCGGCGGGCCCGGCGCAGGGTGCTCGCCGCCCGCCGCACGCTGACCAACCGGGCCACGGTCACCGCGCCGGGGGTGGCGTGATGGCGCGGGAGTTCACCGCGCAGATGTCCACGTACCGGGGCCGGTGGCGCCTGTACGTGGTGCTGCTGAACACCACCGAGCGGTGGCCCGAGTACGGCTTCGACCGTGCGCTGCCGGTGCCGACGTTCACCGAGCGGACGGACGCGCTTGGCGTGCTGGGGTTCGAGCCGGTACCGGGCGCAGCGTGGCAGTGGACGGAATCCAGTCAGGACCCCGACGACCCGGCGTCGCCGGTGGTGCTGATCGCCGCCGTCCGGGTGCGTTCACGGATGGAGGTGAGCGCGTGAACAGCGTTCAGATCCGTTCAGCGGAGCGAGCGTTGTCCGCGGGCACGTGGTTGATCGTGGCCGGCGCCATGCTCTACTCCATCCTCACCGTGACTCCGCTCGCCGCGGAGCACACCGCCCGTGAGTGGGCATGGACGGCCCCGATCCTTCCGCTGGTCGTGGACGCGGCCGTCGTCATCGTGGTGCGCCTGGACGCGGTGCTCGCCCGCCTGGGCGGGCGCGGGGGCCACTGGCCGGTGGTACTGCGCTGGATGACCGGCGCCATGACCCTGGCCCTGAACGTCGCCGACTCCGCCCTGAACAGGGACCCGGTCGGCGTCGCCGTTCACGCGGTCGCCCCGCTGCTGCTGATCGTCACCGCGGAAACCGGGCTGGCCTACCGACGTGCGATCACGCGGGCCGTGACCGAGCTGGAAGCCAAGCGGCAGGCGGAGCGGGACGCACGGGAGCGGGCCGCCGCCGACCGACGGGAAGCGGCCGAGCGGCGAGCCCGTGAGGAGCGTGAGCACGCGGCCATGTTGGCGCGTGAACAGCGTGAACACGAAGCTGCTTTGGCCCGTGAGGCTGCGGAGCGGGAGGAGCGGCGCTGGCGCGAGGAGCAGGAGCGGCGGGCCGCTGTGGAGGCGGCGGAGCGCGAGGAACGTGAACGCCGTGAACGCGAGCGTGAACAGCGTGAACGCGAACGTGAACGCGCCGAGCGAGAGGCCGCCGAACGGCGCGCGCGTGAGGCTGCGGAGCGGGCCGAGCGTGAACGCGCGGCACTGCTCTCTGCCGGCCCGGCCACCGAGAAGCAGCCTGAGGAACAGGCCCGGCTGACGGTGCGGGCCGCGTTCGACGCCGGTCTGCCGGTGCGGGCCGCGGCCGAGTTGTGCGGCTGGTCGGTCGGGTGGGTCTCCGCCCGCTACGCCGAGCACCGCGACCCCGGCACGGGCGGGGCTGATCTGGCGATCGCGAGCCGCTGATGGGCGCCCTCCCCGTCTACCCGTGGCGCCTGGCCCCGGACGGGCTGGCGACGCTGCGGCAGCTGCGCGCGCTCGGACTTCGGCCGGGCGGGCAGGACGTGGTCGCGCAGATCGAACGCCCCCGCCGCAGGGGGCGTCCGCCGCTGGTCGCCTACCTGTACCGCATCGACCAGGCCCGGCCGGTGCGCCCGATGACCCCCGCGAAGTGGGCCGCGCTGGAGCGGGCGAACACCGCCCGCCGCACCTGCCCGGCCTGCCGGCGGGACGCCGGATACGTCATCCCGGCCGCGCTCGGCATGTGCACCCCGTGCGCCTACCCGGACGACCAGGCCGCCGCGGCCTGAGCAACACAGCACACCCCAACCTAACCCCCTCCCACGAGGAGATTTGCTGTGTCCAGCCGTACCCGTGCCCGCGGCATCAAGGCCGCGGGCGTCCACACTGTCCACATCCCCCGCCAGCGCGGGCGCCGCGCCGCGCAGCCGTTCGTGATCGTCGTCCCCGAGCGGCCGTCCCTGACCTGGGAGGCCGCCGGATGGGTGGGCCGCATGCTGTGGCGCCACCGCGGCGCCCTCGCCCCGACCGGCCTGGCCGCGTTCGCCCTGGCCGCGGCCGGTGTGCTGCACGCCGTGGCGCCGTGGGCCGGTCTGGTCCTCGCCTCCCTCGCCGCCGGCCCGGCCGTGTGGGTGCCGCTTATGCAGCGCCGCCGCCCCGGAACCGGAACGGTCCTGGCCTGGCGCATCGGCCTGGCCCTGCTCGCGACCCTGGCGGCCGGCTGGTGCGCCGCCGCGACCGGGTTCGGCCCGTTCACCGGCCCGCTCGGCGTGCTGTGGCTGCTGATCTGGGCCACCGCGCAGACCGTCTGGCTCATCGTCCGCCGCACCCACTGACCGGAGAAGGAGTCGACCGATGGCATCCACCAACAGCAACAGCCGCGGCGGCAGCAACGCCAACGGGACGAAGTCGAACAAGTTCGCCAACGTCGGGGCCGCGGCCGGCGGTTTCGTCGGCGGACTGGGCAGCTCGTTCGCGCCCCCGGTGAACGTCACCATCAACCGGACCACCAACAACCACCGCGGCAGCGGTACCGGCGGGACCCGAGCGCACGCCGAAGCGCTGCTCCCGGCGCCGGAGTTCACCTCGCCGGCTCAGGTGCGGCAGTACTGCAACGCCCTACGGGCCGCCGCGGTGACCTTGTCCATCGAGGTGGCCATGGGCGCCGAGATCATGAAGGGCGTACTCGCGGCCGTGCCGGACCCCGAGGGCAGGGCGTTCGGCTCGCGGATCCGGGCGCAGAAGGTGGCCCGCAAGATGCAGCGCTCCGCGGACGCCCTGCGGGACGCGGCGAAGAACGCCGCCGCCTGCTACTCCGCGTTCCAGCAGGAGTTCGAAGAGGAGATCAACCGCGTCCGCCACCGCGCCCGCCGTCCGCAGCAGCCGGTCATGAACTGGGCTCAGCAGTAAGGAGGTACGACCATGGCACGCAAGTGGACTGACCAGGACGGCCGTACCTACCCGCTCACCATCCCCACCACCGACCCGGGTACGGGCGGCACGGTCCGGGCGTACCTGCTGCACCGGGCCAAGCCCCACCTTCCGCCGTGGCTCGCTGTCGGCGCCACCGGCGTGGTCGGCGCGCTCGGCAACTGGCGGTGGGGCGACAGCGCCGCGGCCGGCGTCGGGCTCACCCTCGCCTCCGTCACCCTGACCGGGGTGACGTGGTGGGCGGGGAAGTCGACCACCCAGCAGCGCCGTCTGCACTCGGCTATCACCGTGGCGGCGGCATCGGCGTGGGTCACCGCGGCCTGCCTCGCCGGCCCCACCACCGGCCCCCTGGACGACCTGTTCCTGATGGGCGGGCCCGTCGTGGCACTGTCCTGGAACGTCCGCATGGTCCTGCGCCACAACGACACCGACCCGCAGGGCGGCGGCGACAAGGGCCTGCTGGAAAAGGTCGGCCTGGCCCGTGCGCAGATCGGGCAGGCGAAGGTGCAGCCCAACCGGGTCACCGCACCTTTGGCGCTGGAGCCGGGCGAGCAGACCAACGACGACGTCTCCAAGGCCCTGGCCCGGATCGCGTCCGCGCTGGACCTGCCCGTCTCCGCCGTCCGCTACCACCCCTCGCCGGACTCCAGCCGTCGCGGGGAACTGGTCATCGTCCCCGAGGACATGCTCGCGGAGTTGGCGGAGTGGGAGGGTCCGTCGAATCTCGGGGGTTCGATCGCGGAGCCGCTGGTCATCGGCCGGTACGACGACGGCTCTCTCCTCGTGATCTGGCTCCCCGGCGACCCGGAAGCCAAGCGCAACAGCACCCACGTCCTGATCGCGGGCGGCACCGGATCCGGCAAGGGCGAAACCGCCCTGAACCTGATGACGGAGATCCTCTCCCGCAGGGACGTGCTGCTGTGGGTGTCCGACCCGAAGGCATTCCAGGACTTCGCGCCCCTGCGGCCCGGCATGGACTGGTCCGCGGAAGGCGGGGCAGATACCGAGGTCATGGTCGAGGCGGTCAAAGCCGTCATCCCCGCCCGCACCCGCTGGCTCGGCGCCCACGGCTACCGACAGTGGATCCCCGCCGCCGCCGACACCCAGAACGACCCCGCCCACTCCTGCCAGGCCGGCCGAGCATGCGGCTGCACGGGCATGCCGTTCCTGGTGGCCTGGTTCGAGGAAGCGGCCAACACCCTGCGCAACCTCGGTGACGACGCGTTCACCGGGATCGCGCAGGAAGCCCGCTCCGCCGGCGTCTCCCTCATCGTGTCCCTGCAGCGCCCCTCCTACGACCAGATGTCCACCAGCACCCGGGCCTCTCTGCCGTCCGTGATCGCGCTCGGCTGCGACCCCCGCGACGAGGGATTCTCACTGCCGGAGGCGGTCATCGACGCCGGCGCCCACCCCGGGGCGTGGGGCAACCGGCGCCCCGGCTACTGCTACGTCGTTTCCCCGGGCATCTCGGAGGACCGCTACCCGTCCCCGGGCCGCACCTTCGCCTTCCCCGCCCGCGCCGTCCCGCTCATGGAGCAGCTCGCAGCGTGGGCGCTGCGGCAGGGCGCGACCGCCGACCCGGTCACGGCAGGGGCGGTGACCGCGGTCGCCGGCCGCGCCTACACCGGCCGCGCCCCCGCCTCCACCCCGGCCACGGACGGTCCGCGGCTGACCGCCGTGCAGGGAGACGACATGAACGACGGACAGGGGTACGGGCTGTTGGTCGACCCGGAGGACGCCGGCATCGACCCCGAGGTCGAGTTGCCCGGCGATCAGGAAGGCGACGACGCACCGATCTTCGGGCAGGAGACCGGCCGCAAGCCCTCCCCCAAGGAGGCCCGGGAACTGTTCGCGCTCGCCCTAGAGGAGTTCGAGCGGGCCGGACAGATGGTCGTGGGCCCCAAGGACTTCATGGACTGGTGCGACCGCAACAACCTCGGCCGCTCCTGGGTGTCCAAGCGCCTCAAGGACGCCGCGCTGGAGGGCCGGCTGGAGCCGACGAACACCACCGGCCGGTGGCGCATCGTCCCCGCCCTCGCCGCTGCCTGACACCCGTCACACGTGACGGGCCCGTCACACCCAAACCCCTAGGCGGGAGCGGGTGTGACGCGCCATCACAGCAGCCCGTCACACCCGCCTGACACCCGCCCACGGCCCCCCGCGTCACACCCCGACGCGATGGGCCGCGGCTCACCCGGAGGGACACTCCGTGAACCGTCCCGACCACCCCGCCCGCCCGTTCCCGATGACCGACGAGGAAGCCGCCGACGAGGCCCGCCGGATCATCGCCGACGCCTACCGACCCCTCCCCGAAATGCCCACCTCCTACCGCGACACCAGCCCCGTGCCCCGGTACGGGACCGCGCTCCCGGTTCCTCAGCCGGGCATCCCGCCGATGTCGCAGAAGGCGACCGACGCCAGCAGGCTCATGCTCACCGGCGGACTCGCCATCGTGCCCCCCGGTCTGATCGCGATCGGCCTGCTGATCGCCTCCCGCCACGCGGACCCCACCGTCATCGCCCTGCTGCTCGGAGCCCCGGCCGTACCCATCCTCGCCCTGGCCCGGCTGCTGCGACGGAGCAAGGAAGCCATGCCCGACGTGCACCACCACCACTACGACGGGCCGGTCTACCAGGACCAGCGCAACGTCCACACCACGACCTGGGGCGTGTGGGCCAAGACCAACAACCACCAGTAGCAACGCCAAGGGCGGCCCCCGCATCTCGCCAAAGAACCGGGGCCGCCCTTGTCATCCAGCACCGTCAAAGAGAACTGGAGACACCCAGCATGACCCAACTCAAGGCCCTCCGGGGAGTGGCCGCATGAGCCGCCTTCCTACCCTCGGCCTGCCGGGCCTGGAACTGCTGGCGTGGGCGATCGAGGCGGGCGGGCGCGGCTGGCGCGTCTTCCCGCTCCGCCCCGGGGACAAGCGGCCCGCCGGGCACGCCGAGAAGTACTGCTCCGGCACCGGGCGCTGCGCCGGCGGGCACAAGACGCCCGAGCAGCGTGCCACGACCGACGTGGACCTGATCACCGCCGCCTGGGCCCACCACCCCTACAACGTCGGTATCGCCACCGGCCCCTCCGGGCTGCTGGTGGTCGACCTCGACATGCCCAAACCACAAGAGCCGAAAGGAACGCCTGACGGCGTCACCAACTTCTCTGCGCTCTGCGAGCGCGCCGGGCAGCCCGTCCCGGACACCTACCGCGTGCGGACCGCGCGCGGCGGCGAGCACCTGTACTTCACCCAACCTGTCGGCGAACGGCTGCACTCCACCGCCGGGAAGCTGGCCAAGAAGATCGACACCCGGGGGTGGGGCGGGTACGTCGTCGCCGCCGGCAGCATCACCCCCGACGGGCCGTACACGGTCCTGGACCCCCGTGACCCCGTTCCGCTGCCGGACTGGCTGCACGACGCGCTGAAACCGCGCCAGCGGTCCGAGTACGCCGTGGCGAACTCCTTGAAGAGCCGCAGGGGGTATTCCGGCGCCGCGCTGCGCGCCGAGGTCCACAACGTGGCCACGGCCGCTGACGGCACCCGTAACGCCACGCTGCTGCGGGCCGCCCGCGCTCTGGGGCGGCTGGTGGCGTCGGGCGACCTCACCCGCGCCGAGGTTGAGCAGGCTCTTAGTAAGGCGGCGGCGGGGAACGCCACCCAGTCCCAGCGCTACTACGACGACGTGATCACGCGGGGTCTGGACTGGTCCATCGCCCACAACGCGGCCGTACGGCGGGTGCCGGCATGACCAATCCCCCGTCTACTAAGAGCCTCACGCTGACCCCAGTTGGACCGTCCGCCGCCGGACCGGCCGCACCCCGGCCAGCCGTGGGCGAGCCGAAAGGCGCCGCCCGTCAGGGCGTCGTAACTGCCCTTCGTCCGAACCGGTCCCCGATGCGGACGGGTATCGACCCGACCCCGGACGCGCCCGGTATCCGGATCTTCGCCCCGCCGGTCTACCGACACCCCTACGACGGTGCCCGCTGGTCGATGCGGCACGGTGCTCTGCCCACCGCTGTCTACGCCTGCGCCTGTGGGCTGACCGGCACCGCCACCGGACCCGAGGGCGTCGCCGCGCTGGTCACCGAGTACGACGCCCACCGTTCCGCCTGCACCGGAACGCCCGCCCCGATGTTGGAAGGGAGGCACGCCGCATGACCGCCATTGACGGCGCCGCATTGCTTAACGAGGTGGAAGCCTTCCACCGCCGATTCAACATCTTCCCCACCGAGGCCGCCTACGTCGCGGTGACCTTGTGGGACGCCCACGCCCACCTGATCGAGTGCTTCGAGACCACGGCCCGGATCGCGTTCCTGTCGCCCGAGCCGGGGTCGGGCAAGTCCCGCGCGCTGGAGATCGTGGAACTCCTCACCCCACGACCGGTCACCACGGTCTCGGCCTCCGCGAACGCCCTGTACCGGCTGGTGGACTCCGCCGCGGGGCTGCCCACCGTGCTGTTCGATGAGGTGGACACCATCTTCGGCCCCAAGGCCGGGACGGACGAAGCACTGCGCGGCTTCCTGAACGCCGGGTACCGGCGCACGGCTGGTGCCCTGCGGTGCGTCGGGGAGGGCTCCAACCAGAACGCGCAGATCTTCAACTCCTACTGCGCCGTCGCCATGGCCGGACTCGGCTCTCTGCCCGACACCGTCCTGACACGCTCGGTCATCATCCGTATGCGCAAGCGCGCCCCCAACGAAAGAGTCGAGTCCTACCGGCAGCGCATCCACGAGAAGCAGGGCCACGCCCTACGGGACCGCCTCGCCACCTGGGCGGAAACCGTCAGCGACGAGGTTGCTAACGCCTGGCCCGAGATGCCCGAAGGCGTCACCGACCGGCCGGCGGACGTGTGGGAACCCCTGCTCGCCGTCGCCGATGCGGCCGGCGGTCACTGGCCTGCCCGCGCCCGCGCCGCCTGCCTGGAACTGGTCAACGCCGCCCACGAAAACGACGAAGCCTCCCTCGGAGTCCGGCTGCTGACCGACCTGCGCGACAAGGTGTTCTGCGGCGAGGACCGCATGCCCACCGCCGCCATCCTCGAATGCCTGCTTGCCATGGAAGACGCCCCATGGGGCGACCTGGACGACAAGCCGATCAACTCCCGGACCCTTGCCCGGATGCTCGGCCAGTACGTCACCCCGGCCAACAAGCCGATCAAACCGCGCGGCATCCGCACCGCGTCCGGCTTCCCCAAGGGTTACTACGCGGACGACCTCACGGACGCCTGGACGCGGTACTGCCCTCCGCCCCCCGAGGAATCCGCCACGTCCGCCACGTCCGCCACACCGCAGGTCAGCAGGGATGCATCTGTGGCGGATACCGCCACCGACATCCGCCACACGGCGAGGGAAACCGCCACACAGCGCGCCCTCACCGGCTGACCCAACCCGACACCCGCGCCGCCGTCACACCGCACCCCGTGTGGCGGCACCCATCCGCCACAAAACCGCTATCCGCCACACGATCAAGCCTCTGACCTGGGGTGTGGCGGCGTGGCGGACGTGGCGGATCCCTTAGGAGGAAGGGCGACAGCTCCCTTGGAGGTCACAGTGGGGTTCCCCCTGCCCACGACACACAAAGCGCTCAAGGTTCCGGAAGTCATGGAGGCCCTTGGCCTCAGCCGTTTCAAGGTCTACGACCTGATTCGCACGAAGCAACTCCCGAGCTTCACCATCGGCCGGTCCCGCCGGATCCCCGCCGATGCGCTCCAGACGTTCATGCAGGACAAGCTGAGGGAGGCCGCCTGATGGCGAAGCGCGCCAACGGCGAGGGCAGCATCACGATCCGCAAGGACGGCACGTATCACGGCCGCGTGTACGTGACGACGACCAGCGGCATCCGCAAGCGCGTTTCGGTCTACGGCAAGACCCGTGACGAGGTGCGGCAGAAGATCACCGAACTTCAGGCGCAGGAGAACCAGGGCATTCCGGTGCCCGACACCAACATGAACCTGGAGGACTACCTGACCTACTGGCTTGCGACCGTGGTGAAGGTTCACCGCCGTCCCAAGACCTACCAGGGCTACGAGAGTGTCGTCCGGGTCCACCTGGTCCCTGGGCTCGGCCGGAAGAAGATCCGCACTCTACGGGCCGCCGAGGTGCGCACGTGGCTCGCCCGCGTCGCCGCCGAGTGCCAGTGCTGCAAGCACGGCTGGGACAAGGAACGGCCGGAACCGGAGTGCTGCGCGGCCGGCGAGTGCTGCAAGGCGCTGCTGTCCCGCCGCATGGTGCAGTCCGTCCACGCCGTCCTGCGGAACGCTCTGCAGAACGCCGTACGCGAGGAACTGATCGTGCGGAACGTCGCGCAGCTCGTGCAGGTCCCCACGCCCACCTACGACACCGGGAAGGGCCTCAGTGTCGCCGATGCCCGGTTGTTGCTCCGCGCGTCCGAGGGCGACCGTCTGCACGCCCTCTACGTGCTCGCCCTGGTCCTGGGTATGCGGCGCGGTGAGCTGCTGGGGCTCCGCTGGGATGCGATCGACCTTGACCGCGAGACGCTGACCATCGAACGCGCGCTACAGCGCGTCGGGGGAGAGCTGCGACTCGTCAAGCCCAAGACCAAGGCATCCATTCGCACCGTGCCCCTGCCGGCCCTCGTGGTGCAGGCTCTCGCCGAGCACCACGAGCGGCAGGCCCAGGAGCGGGCCGTCGCCGGCATGGGATGGAAGGAGCAGGGCCTTGTCTTTACGTCCCGGATCGGGACCCCGCTGGAGCCGGACAACCTTCGACGGAGCTGGGACCCGCTCCGGAGGCGTCTCGGCCTGGAGATTCGGTTTCACGATCTCCGCCACTCCGCTGTCACGCTCCTGCTGGACCTCGGGGTGCCACCTCATATCGTCCGGC
The DNA here is from genome assembly GCF_017526105.1 of Streptomyces cyanogenus. NCBI lineage: Bacteria > Bacillati > Actinomycetota > Actinomycetes > Kitasatosporales > Streptomycetaceae > Streptomyces > Streptomyces cyanogenus. The sequence goes on along the minus strand of NZ_CP071839.1, from coordinate 4,261,907 downwards.
AGATCGTCGGACACAGCGACATTGGAGTGACGATGAAGATCTACGCCCATGCGTCCCTTGAGGAACAGCGAAAGGCACTTCGGAGGCTCGGTGACACGCTGGCCTGATGCGAGGGTCCTGTAGGCCGCTCCCATAGCGCCATGACGTTGCTGTTGTAGTGCTCCTGGTAGTCGGAGTAGGGGAGCGTCCCTTCCCTACTCCGACTACCAGGGCGAAGACGGCCACTTCCTAGCTGAACCATCCGATGATCTCGTTGGCGAAGTTCTCGCCGAAGACCCGGAACATGCCACTCGTGAGGCCGAGAGCGGCTGCGCCGGTCAGCGTGGTGAGGGCCCGGTGCCGGGAAGTAAAGGCACGGATGGCCGTCCACGATGACTTCCAACGGGGGTTCTGGCTCGACGGCAGGTCGGGCTGCCCCGTAACCTCGGGGTTGGAACTGATGGTTCTTCTCCTTCCGCTGAAGTGCTGCGCGTGCTTCTTGCTCGGGCTGAAGACCCGTCGGACTGCTGTGCGGCCCCCCGTTGGCGCGGGGGGCCGCAGTCATGTCACCTCCAGGTGGAGACCCTCGGACTGCTGCGCGACGGAAGCCCGTTGGCGCGGTGCCGTCATCGGACGACCGTTAATCCGGCCTTGTCCTCACGGCTGCTCTCGTCGCACGAAGAAGCGTATCGGTGCGCACTGACAGTGGCACGGTGTAAAAAGATGTCGCGAGACATCATGGACAGGACGAGGAGGGAAATTGGCATATGCCAGCTCGACCGCGCATTCCTGACCCCGAGAGAGGGCCCCTACAGGCCTTTGCGTTCGACCTTCGCCAGTTGGGTAGAGGGAAGGTTTCCGTCGGCTGGATTGCCGGACATCAGGAGACTGACGTTTCCCGGCCGGCGCTCTATGCCGCGTTGTCCGGCTCGCGCCTGCCTAAGCCGCTCACGGTTGGCACCTTGCTGCGCTGGTGGGCCGGTAGCCCCGGCGACGAAAGTGGGCCAGAAGACCCCTACGCAGATCCGGCCTGGAGGTGGATGCGCCGCCTCCCCGAAGAACATGTTGGACGCAGACTTGGTGCCGAATGGCAGGCCCGATATGAGCGCCTGGCGGATGAGGTTTTCCGACTCCGAGACTCGCAGGACAGGGCGGTTCCGGTGGCCATTGATCTTCCACCAGAGCAGCGCAGGTTTATCGATGCCCTACGAGGCCTGATCCGAGAGACCGGCTTGGATGAAGAGCGGTGGTTGCTCTTCGACGACTACTTCGGGACCAAGGTCGAGATGTATCTAGAAGGGCGGTATATCCCCAACGATGAGCACCTTGAGAGGATCGTACGAACCTGTCTGAGACATATCGAGAACGGATCGAGCCGCTACCTTGAGGCTCTCCGCCGCCTCCATCGGTTTGCTCATCAAGCCCGGGTTGCTCGGGTGCGTGATCGCAGGATCGCCCGAGAGAGGGCTAACGGGTAGGGCAGTCCGTGCGCGCTGAACACATCCCGGTTGGCGTGCACGAGGGCGTACGCGGCACGAAAACGGCCCCACTGAAGATCTTCAGTGGGGCCGTTTGCCCTGGTCAGGGCGGCTGTGGCTGGGGCCGGGGTCGAACCGGCGACCTTCCGCTTTTCAGGCGGACGCTCGTACCAACTGAGCTACCCAGCCACGGTGTTTCACGTGAAACACCAGCGGTCCTGACGGGATTTGAACCCGCGGCCTCCACCTTGACAGGGTGGCGAGCACTCCAAACTGCTCCACAGGACCAAGCGTGCGTGCAACAGTGTCGCACACGGTATTGCGTGCCCCCAACGGGATTCGAACCCGTGCTACCGCCTTGAAAGGGCGGCGTCCTAGGCCGCTAGACGATGAGGGCTATCGGCCCGCCTGGGCGCTTGTCAGCGCGTCGGGGACGTGAGAAGCATATGGGATGGCGAGGGGTATCGCCAAAACGGTTTACGGCGAGGTGGCGGGAGCGGCCGGCGAGGGGGATCGGGAGGTGCCCGTGGCGCCCGGCGAGGCAGAGCGCGAGGCGCCGGGACCGCCCGGCTGGTTCTCGTCCGCCAGATGGCGGCTGACCTCGGCCGTTGTCAGTCCCAGACCTCCCAGCTTGATCGCGTCCCAGGCCTGCAGCCGGTGGTTGTCCCGGTCGAAGTAGAGGATCGAGGCCTCGATCGGGGCGGGGTACTTGCGCTCCACGGCACGCAGTCCGCTGCCGCCGGTCGACCCCTCCATACGCAGGCGGGTGCCGTACGGCAGCAGCTCCGTCCCTTCGTGGTGCAGGTGCCCGCACAGCACCAGCGGCACCTCGCCGTCGGTCTCCCGGGCGGCGGTCGGCTCGTGCGCGACCGCCACGTCCACCGGGGTGCGGGCCGCCCGCTGGTCGCGCAGGGCGCTGGCCAGCCGGTCGCCCGCCAGCTGCTCGGACGCCTCACCGCCGGGCACCGCCGAGCGGTCGGGGGTGAACTGCGGATCGCCGATGCCCGCGAACCGCAGGCCCGCCACCGTCCGGGCCCGCCCGTCGTCCAGGACGTGCACGTTCTTCATGGTCTCCAGGTAGCGCTGGGTGGTCCGCGAGTCATGGTTGCCGCGCACCCAGACGTACGGCGCGCCCAGGTCCCGGATCGGGTCCAGGAAGCCGTTCTCCGCCGCCGTACCGTGGTCCATCGTGTCGCCGGAGTCGACGATCACGTTCACCTGGTACTGCTTCACCAGCGAGCCGATGATCTTCCAGGCGGCCGGGTTGAGGTGGATGTCCGACACGTGCAGGACCCGGATGGTGGAGGGGTCCGGCCGGTACGCCGGGAGCGTGGACGTGACGTCGTAGAGCTTCGTCACGTTCGTCACCAGGCGTGCCAACTCCTTCTGGTAGACGTCGAATTCCGTGACGATGCTGCGTGCGTTGCCCACCACGGACGGTGCCGAGCTGAGCAGCCCGGAGAACCTCGGCTCCAGGACGGACTTCGGGTTCCAGGTGGCGTACGCCGACGCGCCCGAGGCGGCCAGCAGGGCCAGGGCCAGCCCGCCGGCGGCGAGCGCCCGGCGCGGGCGGCGGTAGACGGCGAGGCCGAGGGCCGTGGCCCCGGAGACCACGGCGACGCCGGAGCGCACGGCCAGGTCCAGCGTGCCGTGCTCCACGTCCCGGGCGACCTCCTGCTGCAGGCCGGAGATCCGCTCCGGGTGGTCGACCAGCGCCTGCGAGCGCAGCGGATCCAGCTGGTCGACGTTCACGTCCAGACGGACCGGGGCCACATGGCTGTCCAGGGTCAGCGCGCCCAGCGGCGACACGTTGATCTTCGTGCCGCCGTTCAGGGAGGGGCGCAGCGCCATCGTCGTGTCCATCGGGCCGACCGGGGCACGGACGTTGCCGACGACCAGCAGACCCAGCCAGGCCCCGACCAGGACGACCGCGGTGAGACCGAGGGCGCGCAGCCAGGGGCGGGGGCGGGCGGCGAGTTCGAGGGCGGGCAGCGGGCGGGTGCGGTTCGAGGTCCGGTTCAGCATGGTGCTCAGGGCTGCGAGGGGGACGCGGGCCATTGGTGCCGTATGCCCCGGTGCCACGGTGGATATGCGGCACCGTTACCCGACAATGGCCCTGTGCTGGAGATGACGCGCGAGGAGTTCGAGGAACTGGTCGCCGAGGCGCTCGACCGGATCCCGCCGGAGCTGACACGGCTGATGGACAATGTCGCGGTGTTCGTCGAGGACGAACCGCCCGCCGACGATCCCGAGCTGCTCGGGCTCTACGAGGGGACGCCGCTGACCGACCGGGGCGAGTGGTACGCGGGCGTCCTGCCGGACCGGATCACCATCTACCGGGGGCCGACGCTCAGGATGTGCGAGAGCCGCGAGGACGTGGTCGCCGAGACCGAGGTGACCGTCGTGCACGAGATCGCCCACCACTTCGGTATCGACGACGCCCGGCTGCACGCCCTCGGGTACGGCTGACCGGGCGCGCGGTCGGGCGCCGATGCGTGCGGGGCGCGTGTCCTCTTGTCGGTGAGGGGAGTTGGGGAGGTTGACGTCTTTCCTTGCCCCCGGAGGTGGCCACCGTGCGCCCCTTGTACGTACCCGTCCGTCTCGCCGCCGCGGTCCTGGCCGTCACCGCCGCCGCCGGCTGTGTGAGCGTGGGCGACGACGCGGGCCGGACCCGGCCCTCCCATCCGGCGGGGCGGCACGGCGGCGACGCCCCCGACGGCGGCCCGGTGGGCGGCGTGGGCGGCCTCGGCCGTGAGGCGGGCGGGGCGGGCGACGGCAAGCACGGGCACGGCGGCAAGGCGAAGAAGGGGAAGTCGGCCTCGGCGTCGGCGACCCCGTCGGCCGCCGGCAGCGCCTCGCACGCACCGGCCGAGCCGGGCCGGACCGTCCAGCCCGGGGACCCGCAGCCGACCGGAGACCAGCCGACTCCTCCCGTGACCTCCGCCCCGCCCGAGCCGCCGGCCTCCACCCCGCCGCCGCCCGTCTCGGAGCCGCCGTCGGCCGAGCCGTCCTCGTCGGCGCACGAGGAGACCGGGCCGCAGCTGGTCCAGCGGGAGCCGGCGCCCCGGGCAGGGGTGCCCGTCTAGGGCGTGACCAGCGTCTCCATGAGCCGGTTTGCCTTCAGGGGTGAGAGGTGCGTATGGTGGTAGATCGTTTGATCCCATTTGCCCGGCGCCACCACAGAGCGCGCCGTGTGGCGCGTACTCTCCTTTGCCGTGGCGGACCGCATTGAGGCGGTCGTGAGCGAATCACGGAGTTGACGGGCGCGTGCCGAAGAGACTCCGGAAGGTTTCGCATTCGCATGTCCGTGTCCAGTACTGACCAGATCGTCGTGTCCGAGAACGAGAACGAGTTCGCGAACGAACTCCTCGACGTGACGACCGAGGTCACCGAGGCCCCCGAGGCCGCTGACACCACCCCCCAGTCCCCCCAGATCACCTTCGCCGACCTCGGCCTCCCCGAGGGCATCGTGCGCAAGCTCGCACAGAACGGCGTGACGACCCCCTTCCCGATCCAGGCCGCGACCATCCCGGACGCCCTGGCCGGCAAGGACATCCTCGGCCGTGGCCGCACCGGCTCCGGCAAGACCCTCTCCTTCGGCCTGCCGACGCTGGCCCAGCTGGCCGGCGGCCGGACGCAGAAGCACAAGCCCCGCGCGGTCATCCTCACCCCGACCCGCGAGCTGGCCATGCAGGTCGCCGACGCCCTCCAGCCGTACGGCGACGTCCTCGGCCTGAAGATGAAGGTCGTCTGCGGCGGCACCTCCATGGGCAACCAGATCTACGCCCTGGAGCGCGGCGTCGACATCCTCGTCGCCACGCCGGGCCGCCTGCGCGACATCATCAACCGCGGCGCCTGCTCCCTGGAGGACGTGCAGATCGCGGTCCTGGACGAGGCCGACCAGATGTCCGACCTGGGCTTCCTGCCCGAGGTCACCGAGCTGCTCGACCAGGTCCCGGCCGGCGGCCAGCGCATGCTCTTCTCCGCCACGATGGAGAACGAGATCAAGACCCTGGTCGACCGCTACCTGAACGAGCCCGTCCTGCACGAGGTGGACGCGGCCCAGGGCGCGGTGACGACCATGTCGCACCACATCCTCATCGTGAAGCCCAAGGACAAGGCGCCGGTCACCGCCGCGATCGCCTCCCGCAAGGGCCGCACGATCATCTTCGTCCGCACCCAGCTGGGCGCCGACCGCGTCGCCGAGCAGCTGCGCGAGGCCGGCGTGAAGGCCGACGCGCTGCACGGCGGCATGACCCAGGGCGCGCGTACCCGCACCCTGGCCGACTTCAAGGACGGCTACGTCAACGTCCTGGTCGCCACCGACGTCGCCGCGCGCGGCATCCACGTCGACGGCATCGACCTGGTCCTCAACGTGGACCCGGCCGGCGACCACAAGGACTACCTGCACCGCGCCGGCCGTACCGCCCGTGCGGGCCGTACCGGCACGGTCGTCTCGCTGTCCCTGCCGCACCAGCGGCGCCAGATCTTCCGCCTGATGGAGGACGCCGGCGTCGACGCGGCCCGCCACATCATCCAGGGCGGCGCCGCCTTCGACCCGGAGGTCGCCGAGATCACCGGCGCCCGCTCCATGACCGAGGTCCAGGCCGAGTCCGCCGCCAACGCCGCCCAGCAGGCCGAGCGCGAGGTCGCCCAGCTGACCAAGCAGCTGGAGCGCGCCCAGCGCCGCGCGACCGAGCTGCGCGAGGAGGCCGACCGGCTGGTCGCCCGGGTCGCCCGCGAGCGCGGCGACGACCCGGAGGCCGCGGTGGCCGAGGCGCAGGCGACGGCGGCGGAGCAGCTCGCCGTGGCCGAGGAGCCGGCGGAGCGCGAGACCGAGCGCGAGGAGCGTCCGGCGGCTTCGGCGCCGTACGAGCGCCGGGAGCGGCGCGGCTTCGACCGTGACCGTGGTTTCGAGCGTCGGGACGACCGTCGTGACGACCGCGGTGGCCGTGGCTTCGAGCGCCGCGACGACCGGGGTGACCGGGGCGAGCGCCGTCCGTTCGACCGTGACCGTGGTTTCGAGCGTCGTGACGACCGTCGTGACGACCGGGGCGGCCGTGGCTTCGAGCGCCGCGAGGACCGTCGTGACGACCGCGGTGGCCGTGGTTCCGAGCGTCGTGACGACCGCGGTGGCCGTGGTTTCGAGCGTCGTGACGACCGTCGTGACGACCGGGGTGGCCGTGGCTTCGAGCGCCGCGACGACCGGGGTGACCGGGGCGAGCGCCGTCCGTTCGACCGTGACCGCGGTGGCCGTTCCTTCGAGCGCCGTGACGACCGTGGAGGCTTCCGCCGGGACGAGCGCAGCGGCCACCGGGGCAGCGACCGCCCGTTCAACCGCGACCGCCGCGACGACCGCCCGGGTTTCCGCACCGGCGGCCACGAGCGCCCCTTCGGCCGTCGTGACGACCACCGTGGCAATGGCTCCTTCGGCCGCCGCGAGGACAAGCCGCGCTGGAAGCGCAACGGCTGACGCCGAGTGAGGCAGTGAGGCAAGGGCCCGTACGACACCGCTCGTACGGGCCCTTCCCGTACCCGGGATCGATTTCCGGTCACCGAGTGACGCATGTCACGTCCCCGGTGAGGGAATTGCTGGGGGCATGACAGATGACGCGAGAACGGCCGGACCGTCGGACGAGGAACGGCTGGCCCAGCTCGGCTACACCCAGGTCCTCGCCCGCCGCATGTCGGCGTTCTCGAACTACGCCGTCTCCTTCACGATCATCTCGGTGCTGTCCGGCTGTCTGACCCTCTACCTCTTCGGCATGACCACGGGCGGCCCCGCGGTGATCACCTGGGGCTGGGTCGCGGTCGGCCTGATGACCCTGTTCGTGGGCCTGTCGATGGCCGAGATCTGCTCGGCCTACCCGACCTCGGCCGGCCTGTACTTCTGGGCGCACCGCCTGGCACCCCCGCGCTCGGCGGCGGCCTGGGCGTGGTTCACGGGCTGGTTCAACGTGCTGGGCCAGGTGGCGGTGACCGCGGGCATCGACTTCGGCGCGGCCTCCTTCCTGGGCGCCTGGCTGAACCTCCAGTTCGGCTTCGAGGTGACCCCGGGCCGCACGGTGGCGCTGTTCGCGGCGATCCTCGTCCTGCACGGCCTGCTGAACACCTTCGGCGTCCGGATCGTGGCGTTCCTGAACAGCGTGAGCGTGTGGTGGCACGTCCTGGGGGTCGCGGTGATCGTCGCCGCGCTCGCGCTGGTCCCCGACCACCACCAGTCGGCGTCCTTCGTCTTCACGCACTTCGTCGACAGGACCGGCTGGGGCAGCGGCCCGTACGTGGTGCTGCTGGGCCTCCTGATGGCCCAGTACACCTTCACCGGCTACGACGCCTCCGCCCACATGACCGAGGAGACCCGCGACGCGGCCACCGCGGGCCCGAAGGGCATCGTCCGCTCGATCTGGACCTCCTGGATCGCCGGCTTCGTCCTGCTCCTCGGCTTCACCTTCGCCATCCAGTCGTACGACAAGGAACTCGCGTCCCCCACCGGCGCCCCGCCCGCCCAGATCCTCCTGGACGCCCTCGGGGCCACGGCCGGCAAGCTCCTGCTGCTCGTGGTGATCGGTGCCCAGCTCTTCTGCGGCATGGCCTCCGTGACCGCCAACAGCCGCATGATCTACGCCTTTTCCCGGGACGGAGCGCTGCCCTTCTCCCGTGTCTGGCACACGGTCAGCCCCCGCACCCGCACCCCCGTGGCGGCGGTCTGGCTGGCCGCACTGGGCGCGCTCGCCCTGGGCCTGCCGTACCTGATCAACACGACGGCCTACGCGGCGGTGACGTCCATCGCGGTCATCGGCCTCTACATCGCGTACGTCATCCCGACCTACCTCCGCGTCCGCAAGGGCACCGCGTTCACCCCCGGCCCCTGGCACCTGGGCAGGTGGTCGGGGGCCGTCGGGGTCGTCTCGGTGGTCTGGGTCGCGGTGATCACGGTCCTCTTCATGCTGCCGCAGGTCTCCCCGGTCACCTGGAAGACCTTCAACTACGCCCCGGTGGCCGTCCTGGCCGTCCTCGGCTTCGCCACGACCTGGTGGCTGGCCTCGGCCCGGCACTGGTTCCTCACCCGGCGCCCTGCCCCCGCCCCCGTCCCGGCCGAAAAGTAACCATCCCCCCGCTTCCGCCGTCCCCGACGCGGCCGTGTCACCGATACCCGATCGGCGACACGGCCGCGTCCGGCTATGCTCGGACAGGCACCGCCGCACGGGCCGTTAGCTCAATTGGCAGAGCAGGGGACTTTTAATCCCTTGGTTGTGGGTTCGAGTCCCACACGGCCTACCGAAAAGACCCCAGGTCAGCACGCGCTCGACCTGGGGTCGTCCGCTTTCACCGCGCACTCCGCCGCCGCCCCGGGGCGTGCCGTTCCGGTTCGGTCAGCACCCCGGGCAGGGTGAGCTGTTCGACGACGAGCCAGTTCACGGCGGGCTACGGGAGTTTGACGGCCGTGCCGGCTGCTTCCGAACCGTGCGCACTGGTGCGCCGGGTGCGCGCGGACTACGGCGCCCGGTACGCCCGGAGGAAGGCGCTCACCCCGGCTCTGAGCAGGCGGTCCGTCTCCGGTTCCGGCAGGGGGAGGACGCCGTAGTGGGTGGCCTGGACGATCCGGTGTGAGATCAGGGCCGTGAAGTGGCCCGCCGCCAGGGACGCGTCGCCGTGCAGGTACAGCAGGCCGGCGTCCTGGAGGTGGGCCATCGCCTCGGTGAGGGCGCGGCCGACCGGTTCCGGGCCGGCCTCGTGCCAGGCCCGCAGGACCTCGGGCGGTACGTGGTCGGCCTCCGCGTGGATGTGCCGGACCAGGGCGAAGTGGTTGGCGTAGTCGGTCATGAGCCCGTGGAAGCCGCGGGCCAGCGAGACCAGGTCGCGTTCCAGGTCGTCGGGGTGCGGCGGGCGCTCCGGGTCCAGTACGGCGTGCAGCCGCGCCAGTTGGGCGTCCCGGACCTCGCTCGACGTCCAGGTCACGACCGTCTGGAAGAGCTGCGCCTTGCCGCCGGGGAAGTGGTTGTAGAGCGTGCGGGTGGAGACGCCGGCGGCGGCGGCGAGCGCGTCGACCGAGGCGCGGGTGTACCCCTCGCGGCCGAAGACCGTGCAGGCCGCGCTCGCGATGGCCATCTGCTTCTGCAGCTTGCGCGGTGACACCTCGCGCTGCGCCTGCTCCAGCCGGGACTCGTTCGTCTGGCCCACGCCCGCCTCCTTCGTGACCAGCCCACTCTAACTGACCTACAACGAGCGTTGTAATTTCTACAACGAGCGTTGTACTTTGCTGTCGGGGCGGTCGTCGTGAGCGGTCGCCCGGCATCGACTTCACTCACAGGGGGACAGCTGTGTCCGTTACCGATTCCGCTTCCGGTGCCCGTGCCGCCGAGGACCGTCCGCTCCGCGTCGCCGTCATCGTCGGCAGCGTGCGCGAGGGACGCCTGGGGCGGGCCGTCACCGACTGGTTCCTGACCACCGCCGCCGCCCTCGACCCCGGCCTCCAGTTCGACGTCGTCGACCTCGCCGAAGTGGACCTTCCGCTGGTGATGCCGGGCTGGGGCGGCACGCCGAGCCCCGAGGCCGTCGCCGCGCTGAAGGAGATCTCGCCGCGGCTCGCGGCCGCCGACGCGTTCGTGGTGGTCACGCCCGAGTACAACCACAGTTTCCCTGCGGTGCTGAAGAACCTCGTCGACTGGCACCTGCGCGAGTGGCAGGCCAAGCCGGTCGGCTTCGTGTCGTACGGCGGTCTCGGCGGCGGGCTGCGCGCGGTCGAGCAGCTCCGGCTGGTCTTCGCCGAGCTGCACGCCGTGACCGTGCGCGACTCGGTCAGTCTGCACGGCCCCTGGTCCGGCCTCGGCGAGGAGGGCGTCCCGCGCGACGCCGACGTGTGCACCGGCGCCGCCAAGGGCATGCTCGGCCAGCTCGTCTGGTGGGCCCGAGCCCTGCGCACCGCCCGCGCCGAGCGTCCCTACGCGGCCTGAGGGGACGGCCGCCGATGACCGCCTCCGACTCCGCACCGGGCGTGGTCTCCGCCTCGCCCGCCGCCCCGGCCCCCACCTCACCCACCGCCCTCTACCGGGTCGTCACCGTCGTGGTCCTCGGCACCGTCATGGCCGTGCTCGACATGACGATCGTGAACGTCGCGCTGCGCCGGCTCTCGGAGTCGTTCCAGGCGCCGTTGCAGACCATCCAGTGGACGGCGACGGCGTACACGCTGGCGCTGGCCGCGGTCATTCCGACGGCGGGCTGGGCGATGGCCCGGATCGGCGCGAAGCGGACGTACGTGACGGCGCTGGTGCTGTTCACGCTGGGCTCGCTGCTCGCCGCCTGCGCCTGGGACGCGGGCAGTCTGATCGCGTTCCGCGCGGTACAGGGGCTGGGCGGCGGGCTGTTGCAGCCGGTCGGCATGGCGATGGGCATGCGGGTCGCGGACCGGGCCAGGCTCGGCCGGGCGATGGGCCTGCTCGGGCTGCCGGTCCTGGTCGGCCCGGTGGCCGGACCGGTGCTCGGCGGCTGGCTGGTGGACTCCGCGTCCTGGCACTGGATCTTCCTGATCAACCTGCCGGTCGGCGCCCTGGCCCTGCTGCTCGCGGCCCGTCTGCTGCCGAAGGACGCGCCCGACTCGCGCGGCCGGGAGCTGCCCCGGCTGGACGTGCCCGGCCTGCTGATGCTCTCGCCCGGCCTGGCCCTGCTCCTGTACGGCCTCGCCCGCGGCGGCGGACGCGGTGACGTCACGATCCCCGGCGCGCTGGTGCCGACGCTCGCCGGTGCCGTGCTCACGGCGGCCTTCGTACGGCGGGCGCTCACCGTCCACGCGCCGCTGCTGGATCTGCGGCTGCTGCGGGACCGTACCTTCGGCGCCGGCATCGGCACGCTCGCCCTGTTCACCTGCGGCTACTTCGGCTCGATGCTGCTCGGTCCGCTGTACTGGCAGCAGGAGCGGGGCGTGACCGCGACGGCGGCCGGGCTGCTCGGAGCGCCGGTCGGGCTGGTGGTCGGTACGACGATGCAGATCGCCGCCCGGCGGATCGACCAGGCGGTACCGCGCCGGCTGGTCGCGGCCGGCTGCGCGGTGGCCGCGCTCGGCATGGCCCTGCTGGCGTGGCAGACCGGTACGGCGGGGGTCGCGCCCTGGCGGATCGTCGCCGCGGGCATGGTGATGGGGGTGGGGTCGGGGATGACCCTGATGCCGGCGATGACCACCGCGACCCGGGGCCTGCCCCCGGACCGGCTGGCCGGCGCGAGCACCGCGCTGAGCATCAACGCCCAGCTGGCCGCGTCGGCCGGCACGGCCCTGCTGTCGGTGCTGCTGGCCACGGCGGGCCAGACCCCGTCCGGTTTCCGCCTCGCCTACGCCGTCACGGCGACCCTCCTGGCCTCCGCCATCCTCCCGGCCCTCCGCCTCCCGGCCCACCGCCAGGGCTGACTTCCGGCCCACCGTCAGGGTTGGCTTCCGGCTCGACCGTCGGGGTTGGCTTCCGCCCACCGTCAGGGCTGACTTCCGGCTCGACCGTCGGGGTTGGCTTCCGCCCACCGTCAGGGCTGACTTCCGGCTCGACCGTCAGGGTTGGCTTCCGCCCACCGTCAGGGCTGACTTCCGGCCCACCGTCAGGGTTGGCTTCCGGCTCGACTGTCAGGGTTGCCTCCCGGCCCACCGCCAGGGCTGACTTCCGGCTCAACCATCAGGGCTGACTCCCGGCCCACCGCCAGGGTTGGCTTCCGGCTCAACCATCAGGGCTGACTCCCGGCTCACCGCCGGGCGTCGAGACCCTGGTTCGTCGCCGGGTCCCCGGTCCGACGGTCGCCCTCGGCCCGCCCTCGGCTCGCAGGATCCGGCCGCCGGCCCGTGCGCCCGGTGCTAGCCCGCCGTCAGTTCGGCCAGGGGCAACGTGTGCTGGGTCTGGAGGACCTTCGCGCGGAGGTAGCGGACGTTGTGGGCCGTGGGGAAGACGCCGGTGGGCACCCGGTCCCGTACCGCGAGTCCGAGCGCGCGCAGCTGCCCGGCCTTGTCGGGGTTGTTGGACAGCAGGTCCAGCTCGGTGACGCCGAGGGCGCCGAGCATCTGCGCGGCGGCCGTGTAGTCGCGGGCGTCCTCAGGGAGGCCGAGGGCGGCGTTCGCCTCGTAGGTGTCGAGCCCCTGGTCCTGGAGGGCGTACGCGTCGAGCTTGTTGTAGAGGCCGATGCCCCGGCCCTCCTGCCGGAGGTAGAGCAGGACCCCGCCGCGGCCGGCGATGCGCTCGACCGCCTCGCGCAGCTGCGGGCCGCAGTCGCAGCGGGCCGAGCCGAAGACGTCACCGGTGAGGCACTCGGAGTGCAGCCGCACCAGCGGGACCGGGCCGGGGTCGCCGAGGACGAGGGCGAGGTGCTCCCGGCCGTCGGTGAGGCCGTGGAAGGTGACGAGTTCCGCGTCGGCGCTGTAGCCGTCGGCGAAGCGCAGCGGTACCCGGACGCGGGCGCGCGGGGTGGCGTCGGGGATGTCGGGCATGTGGGGTCCCTCCGAGGGGTTGCTTCAGATTTGAAGCAGCGCTGTCGACGGGGACCCTACCGCTGCTTAAAAGTTAAAGCAATTGCGGGCCCTGCCCCGGCGGGACCCGGGCGGCTACGGCGAGCAGGAGGACCGGCGCCGCCACGGGACGTCCCCGGCGCCGGGTTCGGCGTCCTCGCCCTGCAGCCCGCGCGCGATCCCCGTACAGATCTCCTCCAACTGCCCCACCTGCTCCGGCGTGAGCCGGTCGAACAGCGCGGCCCGCACCGTCCCGACGTGCCCGGGCGCCGTACGCTCCAGTACGGCCATCCCCTCGTCCGTCAGCGCCGCGAGCGAGCTGCGCCTGTCCCAGCGGCAGTCCTCCCGGCGCACCAGACCGTCCCGCTCCAGCCGGCCCACCACGTACGTCAGCCGGCTGCGGGTGATCTTCAGTGTCTCGGCCAGGTCGGTCATGCGCAGCCGCCGGTCGGGTGCCTCGGAGAGGTTGGCCAGCACCGTGTAGAACAGGTGGGGCATGCCGCCCTCCTGCTGGAGCTGCCGGTCGATCGCGTCCTCCAGGAGGCGGGAGGCGGCGATGTAGGCGCGCCAGGCGCGCTGCTCCTCCGGGGTGAGCCAGCGGGTCGTCATGCCGCCAGTGTAGGTTTGTTTCAAACTTGAACCAAGCCGTACGCCGGCCAACGAGTCCTGCCGACCCCCGCCTCCGGAAGAGAGAGCGCGCCGATGCCCCTGCCGTACGTGCTGCTGTCCGCCGCCGTCTCCCTCGACGGCTACCTGGACGACACCGGTCCCGAGCGGCTCCTGCTGTCCAGCCCGGCCGACTTCGACCGGGTCGACGCGGTACGGGCCTCCGTCGACGCCATCCTCGTCGGCGCCGGCACGATCCGTGCCGACAACCCGCGCCTGCTGGTCAACTCGGCCGAACGGCGCGCGGCCCGCACGGCCGCGGGCAAGCCGGAGTACCCGTTGAAGATCACCGTCACCGCCACCGGTGACCTCGACCCGGCCGCCAACTTCTGGCACACCGGTGGCGAGAAGCTCGTCTACAGCACCGACCGGGGCGCCGAGCGGGCCGCCCGCCTCCTCGGGGGCACCGCCGACGTCGTCCCGCTCGGCCCCGCCCTGGACTGGCGGGCCCTGCTGGAGCACCTGCACGACGTGCGCGGGGTCACACGCCTGATGGTCGAGGGCGGTGGCACGATCCACACCCAGCTCGTCCAGCAGGGCCTCGCCGACGAGCTCCAGCTGGTCCTCGCCCCGCTGTTTGTCGGCGACCCCGCGGCCCCGCGCCTGTTCGGACCGGGCGCCTACCAGGCCGGACGCCTGCGCCTGCTCGACACGAGCCGGATCGAGGACGTCGTCCTCATGCGGTACGCGCCCACGGCCCCCGGCACCGGCCCGCTGCCCACCGCCGCGGACCGCCACTGGCTGCGCACCGCCTGCGAGCTGGCCGCGCAGTGCCCGCCGTCGGAGACGGCGTTCAGCGTCGGTGCGGTGGTGGTGGCCGGGGACGGCACGGAGCTGGCGCGCGGGTACTCGCGCGAGGGGGCCGATCCGGTGGTGCACGCGGAGGAGGCGGCGCTCGCGAAGATCGCTCCGAATGACTCACGGCTGGCCGGTGCGACGGTGTACAGCAGCCTGGAGCCCTGCGCTCGGCGTGCGTCCCGGCCGGCGCCCTGTGCGGAGCTGATCCTGCGGGCCGGGGTGCGAAGGGTCGTCACCGCGTGGCGTGAGCCCGACACGTTCGTCCAGGCGGCCGACGGGACGGGGGTTCTCGTCGCGGGGGGTGCGCGGGTCGTCGTGCTGCCCGAGCTGGAGGATCTCGCCAAGGCGCCGAACGTCCACCTGCTGTGAGCGTCCCGTCCGCTCCGTCGGCTGCTTCGTACGCGGCCGTGGGTGCGGTGGGGCCGGTCGTGCGGTTCCCCGCGCCCCTTCCGGGGGCGCTCCGGCCGGCCGGAAACACCCAGGGCCCGGAATCCAGTGGATTCCGGGCCCTGAGTCTTCAGTAGCGGGGACAGGATTTGAACCTGCGACCTCTGGGTTATGAGCCCAGCGAGCTACCGAGCTGCTCCACCCCGCGTCGTTGTGACTCCAGTGTACGTCATGCGCGGGACCACTCGCACACCCCTTTCGGCCCACAGCGGTCGCCCGGTGTCCCGGGGCCCGGAAACCTGGAAGCACGTCGGACATGTGGGAGACACGCGGTGCGCCCTGGAAAGGTGGAGGAGAGCCCGTACGCCAGGGCGGGCGATCGGCCTCCCGGCGATCCCGTGCCCGACCCGGGCGTCGGCGCCGAACCCGCGCCGGTGCGCGCCCGCCGCCGCCCGGGGCCGCGCGGCCTGGCCCGCGCCCTGCCCGCGCTCCTCGTCGTCTGCGGCGTCCTGTACGGCCTGCTGACCCCCCAGGACTTCACTCCGGTCCCGTTCTTCACCGCCGCCCCGCTGGTCGCCGCCCCCCTGTCCGCGCTGCGCACCACCGTGCTCGCCGGCCTCGCGTCCCTCGCCGCCGCCTACGCCGTGCACGACGACGCCGGTGCCCACCCGACCGTGAGCACCGTCACCGACGTGGTCACCGTGGCCACGGTCGCCCTGCTGGCCGCCGCGATCAACCGGGTGGTCCGGCGCGGCGACCGGCAGCTCGCCTCCGCCCGGGAGGTCGCCGAGGCCGCCCAGCGGGCCGTCCTGCCGGAGCCGGACGCCCGGATCGGCGGCTTCGAGATCGCCGCCCGTTACGAGGCCGCCCGGCGGGACGCGTTCATCGGCGGCGACCTGTACGCGGTGCAGGACACTCCGCACGGCGTCCGGCTGGTCGTCGGGGACGTGCGCGGCAAGGGGATGGGGGCGGTGGCCGCCGTCGCCGTGGTGATCGGCGCGTTCCGCGAGGCGGCCGAGCAGGAGGCGACCCTGGAGCAAGTGGCCGAGCGGCTGGAGCGGGCGCTGGCCCGCGAGGGCACCCGGCGCGACGGGATCGACGCCCTGGAGGGGTTCACCACCGCGGTCCTCGCCGAACTCCCGCACGGCGAGGGCCTCGTACGGATCGTCAACCGCGGCCACCCACCGCCGCTGCTGCTGCACGCCGACGGCACCCTGCGCACCCTCGCCCCCGCCGAGCCCGCGCTGCCGCTCGGCATGGGCGACCTGGGCCGGTGGCCGGACCGGGCCACCGAGGCCGGCTTCCCGAGCGGAGCCACCCTGCTCCTCCACACCGACGGCCTGTCCGAGGCCCGGGACGCCCACGGCCGGTTCTACGATCCCGAGCGGCGGCTCGCCGGGCGCACCTTCCCCGGTCCCACCGCGCTGCTCGACCGGCTCGCCGCGGAGGTGCGCCGGCACTGCGGCGGCGGCATGACCGACGACATGGCGCTGCTCGCCGTACGACGGCCCTGAGGGCCGTCACCGACGGTGAGCGGACGAGCGCCCTCCGCATAACATCTGAGTCACCATCAAAACCGGAAGTGACTGCTGAACTCTCCCGTACTCCGGTCAACTCGCCCGTTTTGGCGGAGTAGTGGCCGATAGCTCCATCGGCAAAAAGGTTAATGATCAAGCCGGACGGCTTGGAAAGTGACTGGCAGGTCTATTAACGTTCGATAACGCAGCGCGGTCGTCCCAGCCGTCACAAGAGGCGGCTCCGTGCGCACGCGCCGAATCCCGCAAGGGAACCGGGGAACCACCACCTTGGGGTGAATCACGCGGACGCCGTCGTGAACTCATGGAGTCCACGACCGGTATACGCGCGTAGGAGACCTTCCTGCTCCGAACCCGTCAGCTAACCCGGTAGGCGGAGGAAGGAAAGGAGTACGCCCGCGTGGCGTCCAACCGGCCTGCCCCAGAAGCCCCGTTCATACCGGCTCAGCGCGAGACCTTCGGCTACGGTTCCTACCGCGCCGAGGAGGGCCCCTGGGAGGAGTGGAACCCGACCGAGGACTCCGTCGCCCCGGTCCGTGGCCGGCACCGCGTCGCCAAGCAGCGGGGCGGCTTCGCGCGCAGCTCCACCGTCCTCGGCGTCGGCGTCATGGCCGCGGTCGGCGCGGGCGGCATGGCGAGCGCCAACACCGGCAAGCCGCCGGTCTCCGTCTCCCTGCCGGACCTGCCCTCCGTCGGCTCCCTCTTCGACGACGGCTCCGACGACGCCCCGGCCGCCGAGGCCACCACCACGCTCAGCAGCGTCGGCGTGGCCACCGTCGACGGCGAGCACGGCTCCGACGCGGGCGAGGCCCTGCGTAACCGGATCATGGCCCAGGCCGAGCAGCAGCAGGGCCAGGCCGAGAGCAAGGCCACCGCCGTCGCGCTCGCCGCCGCCGAGAAGCAGGCCGCCGACACCGCCGCCCGGGCCGAGAAGGAAGCCGCCGCCAAGGCCGCCGCGGCCAAGGAGAAGGCGGAGGCCGCCGCCGAGAAGAAGGCGGAGGAGGAGCGGCTGGCCCGGCTGGCCAAGCAGTACACGCTGCCGACCTCCTCGTACACGATCACCTCGACCTTCGGTCAGGCCGGTTCGATGTGGTCCTCCGGCTACCACACCGGTCTCGACTTCGCCGCCCCCACCGGCACCCTGATCAAGGCCGTCCACAGCGGCACGATCACGGAGGCGGGCTGGGCCGGCGCCTACGGCTACCGCACGATCCTCACCCTGGACGACGGCACCGAGCTGTGGTTCTGCCACCAGTCCTCGATCAACGTCAAGGCCGGCCAGAAGGTCTCCACCGGTGAGGTCATCGGCCGCGTCGGCGCCACCGGCAACGTCACCGGCCCGCACCTGCACCTGGAGGTCCACCCCGGCGGCCAGCCCACCGGGATCGACCCCATGGCGTGGCTGCGCGGCAAGGGCCTCACCCCCTGACGCCTGCGCTCCGCGCGGGACGCCGTGCAGGAATTCGACACCGGTGGCGGGATGCGATCTTCCGCCGCCGGTGTTGACCTGTCGTATGACGTCACTTCGCACACTGGGCTCTTCCGATCTCGAGGTCTTCCCGCTCTGCCTGGGCGGCAACGTCTTCGGCTGGACCGCGGACGAACAGGCCTCCTTCGCCGTCCTCGACGCCTACACGGCGGCCGGCGGCAACTTCATCGACACCGCCGACGCCTACTCCGCCTGGGTCGAGGGCAACCAGGGCGGCGAGTCCGAGACGATCATCGGCAAGTGGGTCAAGGCCCGCGGCAACCGCTCCGACGTCGTCATCGCCACCAAGGTCAGCCAGCACCCCGAGTACCAGGGGCTGTCCGCCGCCAACATCAGGGCCGCGGCCGACGCCTCCCTGCGTCGCCTGGACACCGACCACATCGACCTCTACTACACCCACTACGACAAGCCCGAGGTGCCGGTCGAGGAGATCATCGGCGCGCTCGACGAGCTGGTGAAGGCCGGCAAGGTCCGGCACATCGCCGCCTCCAACATCACCCCCGAACGCCTCCGGGCCTCCCTGGAGTTCTCCGACCGCGAGGGCCTCGCCCGCTACGTCGCCCTCCAGCCGCACTACAACCTGGTCTCCCGGGACACCTACGAGGGCCCGCTGCAGGACCTGGCCGCCCGTGAGGGCCTGGCCGCCGTCCCGTACTTCTCCCTCGCCTCGGGCTTCCTCACCGGCAAGTACCGGCCCGGTACGACCGTCGACAGCGCCCGCGCCGGCGGGGCGCAGAAGTACGCCGGCTCGGAGCGCGGCCAGCGGGTCCTGGCCGCCCTGGACGAGATCGCCGCCGCCCACGAGGCCCCGGTCGCCACCGTCGCCCTGGCCTGGCTCGCCGCCCAGCCGACGATCACGGCCCCGATCGCCTCGGCGCGGACGGTGGAACAGCTGCCGGCGCTGCTGGGGGTGGCGGAACTGACGCTGACGGATGCCGAGGTGACCCGGCTGACCCAGGTCTCCGCCTAGCCTTCCCCCACCGCGGCGGCCCGGCCCGGCGGTGCCGAACCCTCGTCGGCCGGCCGCGCCTACGTCCGGTACGGGTTGTACGCGGCGTACGGCACCGCCGGGTACCCGTACGGCGCCGCGCCCCAGTGCGCCGGCGCCGGTACGGAGGCCCGGCTCGCGTACTCCAGGGCCGGCCGGGCCACGTGCCTGCGCTTCCACAGCTCGTCCAGCAGCTCCCGCTCCCGTACGACGAAGTCGGCCCCGGTCTTCCCCGCCCGCCCCCGGTGCCGCAGGAAGGCCAGCGCGGTGGCGTCCGCCTCGTACCGGGCGACCTCCCGCGCCGCCGGGCGCCCCTGGTGGTGCCGGGCGTAGTCCCGGGCCATCCGGCGTGCCCGCATCGACCCGAGCGCGAACGGCTCGGCCGGACCCAGCCACCCGGCGAGCACATACGCCGGCAGCTCCGCCCGCACGGTGCGCAGCTCCCGCTGCCGGGTCCAGATCGCCAGCCAGGTCAGCAGCGCGAACGCGGGCACCATGAAGGCGCCGTAGACGGCGAAGAAGCCGTACTCGCCGAAGGTGGAGGAGCCGTTCCAGAAGGCGTGCATGCCCATCGCGAGCAGCAGGCCGCAGACCGGCAGCAGGATCCGCCGCAGGTGCTGCCGCTCGGCGGACAGCGCGGCGATGCCGAAGCCGATGCCGGTGAGCACGGTGAACAGGGGGTGCGCGAACGGGGACATCACGATGCGCACGAAGAAGGTGGCGGCGGTGACGGAGGCGATGCCGCGGTCGCCGGTGAGCTGGTCGGTCCCGAAGGCCGTACCGAGGTAGAGGATGTTCTCGGTGAACGCGAAGCCGGTGGCGGTGACCCCCGCGATCACCACCCCGTCCACGATCCCGGTGAAGTCGCGCCGGCGGAAGAGGAAGACCAGCAGCACGGCGGCGGCCTTCGCGGACTCCTCCACGATCGGGGCTATCACCGTCGCGCCGAGCGTGTCGGCGCCGGCCGGGTCCGCCGTCGAGGTGGCTATCCACTTGGTCGCGAAGCTGTTGGCCACGATCGCTATCAGCGCCGCCGCGCAGGCTCCCCAGGCGAAGGAGAAGACCAGGTTCCGCCAGGGGCCCGGCTGAACCCGGTCCAGCCACCGGAAGGCGGCTATCAGCCAGGGCACGGGCAGCACCGCCAGCCCGAGCCCGACGAGGAAGCCCTCCGTGCCGGTCTGCCGCCGCACGAGCGCCAGGATGACCAGGCCGGACAGCACCAGCAGGGAACTCAGTGCTCCGTACCGCACCCACCTGCGCTGCCACCAGTGCGGGTGGCGGAGCACACCGTCGCCGGGGCTCGGGGAGTACGTCGGAAACGGAGGACTGGTGGCCACGGCATCGACCCTAACGGTGGCGGGACGAGGGGCTGGAGCGGATTACCGGTCCTGCCCGGCGGTGCTGTGCGGAACGCGCCGGAACAGCAGGTCTCGCACCACATGTCCCTTGTCCAGTCCCTGTCCCTCGAAACGGGTCAGCGGCCGGAAGTCGGGGCGCGGCGCGAAGCCGCCGTGCGGCTGGGTGTTCTCGAAGTCGGGGTGCGCGGTGAGCACCTCCAGCATCTGCTCGGCGTACGGCTCCCAGTCGGTCGCGCAGTGCACGATCGCGCCGGGCTTCAGCCGCGTCGCGGCGAGCGTCAGGAACTCGGGCTGGATGAGCCGCCGCTTGTGGTGCCGCTTCTTGGGCCACGGGTCGGGGAAGTAGACGCGCAGCCCGTCCAGCGCGTCCGGGCGGAGCATCTCCCGGAGCAGGATGATCGCGTCGCCGTTGCCCACCCGGACGTTGGACAGGCCGTTGCGGTCCGCGAGGTTCAGCAGGTTCCCCTGGCCCGGGGTGTGCACGTCGACGGCCAGGATGTTGGTGTCCGGGTCGCCCGCGGCCATCTGCGCGGTGGCCTCGCCCATCCCGAAGCCGATCTCCAGGACCACCGGGTGGTCGTTCCCGAACAGCTCGCCGGGGTCGATCACCCGCTGCCCGTCGATGTCCAGCCCCCACAGGGGCCACAGCCGCTGCAGGGCATCGGCCTGCCCGGCCGTCACCCGGCTCCGCCGCGGCTGGAAGCTGCGGATCCGCCGCTCGAAGTGCGACCCGGCGGGATCCGCCTTGGGGCCGTCCGGGAAGCGCGGCTCCCCCTTCGCCCGGGTGTGCCGGACGGGGACACCGGGGGCGTGGGGTGCCGAGAGCGGGGCTTCGGGGGTGTTCAGCGAGTCAGACACAGTAAGACCGATTTTACGGCGCCCCGCGCGGGTGCCCGCTCAGCCGGCCGCCGCGAGCATCTCCAGCACCCGGCGCCCGACCTCCCGCCCGATCGGCAGCGAGGCCGTCGCCGCCGGGGACGGGGCGTTGAGCACGTGCACCGCCCGCGCTCCCTCCCGGATCAGGAAGTCGTCCACCAGGGTTCCGTCCCGCAGCACCGCCTGCGCCCGCACCCCGGCCGGAGCCCGCACCAGATCCCCGGCCTCCACACCGGGCAGCAGTCGGCGCACGGCCTCCAGGAACGCGCCCTTGGACACCGACCGGCGCAGCTCACCCGCCCCGTACCGCCAGTGCCGCCGGGCGATCGCCCACGAACCCGGCCACGCCAGTGTCCCGGCCAGCTCCCGGGGCCGTACGACCCCCCAGCCGTACCCCTCCCGGGCCAGCGCCGGCACCGCGTTCGGGCCGATGTGCACGCCTCCGTCGATCCCGCGCGTCAGATGCACCCCGAGGAACGGGAACGCCGGGTCCGGCACCGGATACACCAGCCCCCGCACGAGCTCCGGCCGCGCCAGCTCGTAGTACTCCCCGCGGAACGGCACGATCCGCACCTCGGGCTCGTCGCCGGTCAGCCGGGCCACCTCGTCGCAGTGCAGCCCGGCGCAGTTCACCAGCACGCGCGCCCGGACGACGTCCCCGCCGGCGGTGAGCACGGCCACGCCCCGCTCCGGGCGCCGGTCCACCCGCACGACCCGCGCGCCGTACCGGATCTCCGCCCCGGAGGCCCGCGCCAGCTCCCGGGCGACGCCCACGAAGTCGCACACCCCGGTCGTACCGACGTGTATGGCGGCCAGGCCCCGCACCTCCGGTTCGTACTCGGTGATCTGGGACGGCCCCAGCTCCCGCACCGGAATGCCGTTCTCGCGGCCCCGCTGCACGAGTCCGTGCAGCCGGGGCAGCTCCTCGCGCTCGGTGGCGACGATCAGCTTGCCGGTGACGGCGTGCGCGATGCCGTACTCGGCGCAGAACTTCACCATCTCGGCGGCGCCCCGCACCGCGTACTGCGCCTTGAGGGAGCCCGGGCGGTAGTAGATCCCGCTGTGGATGACCCCGCTGTTGCGCCCCGTCTGGTGCCGGGCCGGTCCCGGTTCCTTCTCCAGCACGATCACGCGTGTGCCCGGCGTGGCCCGCGTGATCGCGTACGCCGTCGACAGCCCGACGATCCCCCCACCGATCACGAGCACATCACAGTCGTACGCCCCGGCCCGCACCTGCACCACCTCCGCCTCCGATAGTGCACTGCGCCACTGACAACCGCTTCAAACGTGTCCCGAACGGGCGCGGAGGACCGCGCGACGAGTCACCGCGCATCCGAGGCCCCGGGAGGGCGGCGACCCGGCGGCGACTCTCACGCCGGCGCCATCAGGAGAGGCCGGGCCCGCTCGCGCAGCTCGACCACCCGCGGCTCGTCCCCGTACGGCTCCAGCCGGTGCAGCAGGTCCTTCACGTACTCGGTGGTACGCGCGGACGAGATCCGCCCGGCCACCTCGACGGCCCGCACCCCCTGCTCGCACGCCGCGTCGAGGTTGCCGGACTCCAGCTCGGCCACCGCGGACACGACCAGCCGCAGCCCGTGCGACCGCACGAACTCCTCCGTCGGCTTCGACAGGGCCTGCTCGGTGAAGCGCCGGACCTGCCGCGGCGCCTTCAGGTCCCGGTAGCACTCCGCGGCATCCGCGGCGAACCGGTCGTATCCGTAGAAACCGAGCCACGAGGGGTCGTTGTCGCCGGGCCGGGACCGCTCCAGCCAGCTCTCGGCGGCCTTCAGCGCCGCGCCGGCCGCCTGCGCGTCGCCCGCACGCGCGTGTGCCCGCGCCTCGACCAGCCGGAAGAAGCTCATGGTGCGGGCGGTCGCCAGTCCCCGGTTGCGCTCCAGCGCGGCCTGCGCGAGGTCCACGCCCTCGTCCCCGAAGCCCCGGTACGTCGCCTGCAACGACATGGAGGCCAGCACGTAACCGCCCAGCGGGACGTCCGCCGCCGCGCGCGCGAGCCGCAGCGCCTGGATGTAGTACCGCTGTGCGGCCTCCTGCTGTCCGGTGTCGAAGGCCATCCACCCCGCGAGCCGGGTGAGTTCCGCGGAGGCCCCGAACAGGGCGCGGCCGACCTCGTCGGAGTAGGAGCCGAGCAGCAGCGGCGCCGCCTCCACCCGCAGGCACTCCGGCACCATCGACGAACGCCAGTCCCCGCCGCCGTACTTGGAGTCCCACCGCCGGGCGTCCTCGGCGGCCTCCCGCAGCTTCTGCACGTCACTGTGGCCGACTTTGATCGGTGCCCCGGAGCCCTCGGCGGAGCCCGCCTCCCGCGCGACCGAGCTGTCGGCGGGGGTTATCAGCCAGCGTGAGGCGGGCGTTGCGTATGCGCTCACTGCGAACGACCCGGCCAGGGACTGCCAGATGCCACCGGAGCCGGCGCGGCGGCCGGCGAGGTCGAGGCGGTACAGCTCGGTCGCCGACTTGACCGCCTGTCCCACGTCCCGGGGGAAGGCGAGGCCGACTTCGGGCGCGGGATCCGCGTCCGCCAGCCCGATCTCGTGGAGCGGCACCGGACGGCCGAGCTTCTGGCCGATGGCGGCGGCGATGAGGTGCGGCGCCGCACCCTGCGGCACCATGCCCTTCGACACCCAGCGCGCCACCGACGTCTTGTCGTAGCGAAGCGTCAGACCGCGTTGCGCGCCGAGGTCGTTGACGCGTCGCGCGAGACCCGCGTTGCTGATTCCCGCGAGGGCGAGAACGGTGCCGAGCTTTTCGTTCGGCCCGCGTTGCTCCCTGGACATGCGCCACCCCTCGACACAGACGGCTGCCGCTCTGGCATAACCACGCGGCATTCGTAAACCCAGCGTAGTTCGCCGCATCCCAAGCGTTAAGGGGCATTGTTCCGGTTGGCGGGATTGTGGTCGGTACGCAGGAGCGGCCCTGCACGCACCGTGCACGGACTGTGGTCGCGTGCCCCCGCGCGTGTGGCCGTGCGCCCGCCCGTGCGCTCTTCTCCGGCCACCGGGGGAGCGGTTCCATGGCACTCGCGTGGGTCGGCCCGCTGTACTGGATCCAGTGGGCTGGGGGACACCGCCACCTTCATCCCCGCGGGTGGCGGACCGGTCCGGGAGGCGATGCCCGCCTCCCGGACCGTGCGCGCGTGCGCGTGGCCGCGCGCTGCGCCGGGCCTGTACGGAGCGTGCTCATATCCTGTGCCCCGCCGGTTATTTGGCCGAAAACCGACCCTGTCCGGTGTGATGAATTGCCGCTCCGACCATGCAACTTGGCGGCGCGAAGGGCGGGTTGGGGGAGCGCATAGGGGGCGCATTCGCGCCGTGCCACCTGCGCCCGGTCCGGCCGGGACCCGCCCCGCACGGGCCGTCCGCCCGTCAACTTCCCTGGCCCGCACGGGGAACTTCCCTCGATCGAAGGCGGTGCCGCCGCCCCTCTCCGGCGCGCCCTTCATGGCAGCATGGGGAACCGGTTCGTACGGTGCACTGGTTGTCCACAGCCTGTGGAGGCGTCCATGCGGTGGTTGGTGGGGTGGAGCAGCACCGCCGCGGGCGCCGGGACCGGCTCCGCGGGTGCCGTCGGCTACGACGGCGAGACCCTGCATCCGGTCGGCTCCCAACTGCTGTGGGGCGACCCGGATCCGCTGTGGGCCGTGGGCGACTGGCGACCGGACGAGGTGCGCGTGGTGCACGCCGACGCCCAGCACCGCATCGCCGTCCTCGGCATCTGCGGCGCCACCGACGAGGAGCTGCGGCGCGGCCTGTTCACCGCGCGCGGGGGCGCGGTGCGCCATCTGACCACCTGGCCCGGCAGCTACACGGCCGTCGTCCAGGCCGGCCGCCGGATCACCGTCTGCGGCGATCTCGCCGGCGCCCGCCCGGTGTTCCACACCCCGTGGGCCGGCGGCACGGCCTACGCCACCGCCGCGCTCCCCCTCGCCGACCTCGTCGAGGCCAACCTCGACTTCACCCACCTCGCCGCCCTGCTGGCCGCCCCGGACGTACCGGCCGCGCTGCGCGACACCACCCCGTACGACGGCGTACGGCGGATTCCGCCGGGGCATGCGCTGGTGCTGCGCGCCGGGACACGCGAGATCGCCGGGTACGAGCCGGTCGCCTCCCTCGCCGTCACCGCGCCCCCGGCCGACCCCGGCCGCGCCGTTGACGCCGTCCGGGACGCCCTCGTGGAGGCCGTCCGCACCCGGCTGGCGGCACCCCGGCACGTGCCCGACCTGGACCCCGGACCGGTGCCCGGCATGGGGCCGGCCGAGCGGCGCGCCGCGCGCGGGATGCCGGTCCCCGGCATCGGCGCCGACCTGTCCGGCGGGCCCGCCTCCGGCACCCTCGCGCTGCTGGCCGCCGGGCTGCCCGGCAGACCCGGCACGCTCCTCGGCCACGGCACCGGCGCGGGCGAACGCCTCCTCGCCGTCACGTTCAACGATCTGGCCGTGACCGGCCGCGAGGCCGAACTCGAACGGGCCGGGGTCCTGGCCGCCAATCCCCGGCTGCACCACGTGGTGGTCACCGGCGGCGAGGAGACCCTGCCGTACGCCGACCTCGACGGCCCCCTGACCGACGAACCCGGCCCCTCCCTGGTCCAGGCGGCCCGGCACCGCGCGCGGCTCGCCGCCGGCAGCGCCGACCACTTCACCGGCCACGGCGCCCGCCAGGTCCTGGACGCCCACCCCGCCCGCCTCGCCGACCTCCTGGTCGACCGCCGCCGGCGCCACCTGGTCCGGCCGGTCGCCGCGCTTGCCCGCGCCGACGGCTCGGTCCTCGTCCCCGCGCGCGTGTACGGCGCGGCCCGGCGGCTGGCCCGCACCCCCTACCGGGCGGGCCTGGAGGTGCTGGCCGAACGGCTGATGCGGCGCCGCTTCGACGAGCCCAAGGGGGCGGTCGGCGCGTCGCTCGCCGCGCTGGCCTGGGCGAGACCCGGGCCGGCCGCCCGGTGGCTGACGGGTGAGGCGCTGGCTGAAGTATCGGTTCTGCTCCAGGCGGAGGCGGACCGCTCCGGAACCGGCGTACAGCGTCCCGGCGACTACCGCGCGCGTGCGGCACTCGCCCGGCACGCCGCCGACCTGCGCGTCCTGGAACAGGCCGCGGAGATCCGCTCCCAGCGCCTGCACGCACCGTTCCTCGACAACCAGGTCGTCCGCGCCTGCCGCGACCTCCCCGAGGCCCTGCGCGTGCAGCCCGGCGCCCGCGCCGCGATCCTCCGTACGGTCCTGGAGGGCGCCGGTGTCACCGACCTCCCGGCCGGCTGGGGCGCCCCCTCCCACGTCCCCACGGCGGCGGCCGCGCGCGCGGGGCTGCGGGCCGCGGCCGACCCCCTCGTGGACCTCTTCGCCACGCCCCTGCTCGCCGACGCCGGCCTGGTGGAGGCGCGTGTCGTCCGCAAGGCCGTGCGCTCCGCCGCGGCCGGCGAGCCGCTCCCCCTGGACGGCCTGGCCGACCTCGTCTCCCTCGAACTGTGGCTCCGCCGCCTCCTCTCCCGCCGCGGCACCTGCTGGACCGGCACCCCGACCCGCTCCCGCGCGGTCCCTTCGGGGATCCAGCCGAGGCGCAGCGCGTTGACGCCGGGGGCGTGAGCGGTGGGGGTTTTGGCCGTGGGGGTGTGTGAGCGGTGGTGGCGTGAGCGGTGGGGGTTTTGGCCGTTGTGGTCTGAGCGGTGGGGGTCTGAGCCGTGTGGGCGTGAGCTGTGGGGTCTGCCGGTGGGGGTCTGAGCCGTGTGGGCGTGAGCCGTGGGGGTCTGACGGTGCGGGTTGAGCGGTGCCGGTGTCAGCCGTGGGGGGTGTGAGCGGTGCCGGTGTGAGCCTGGGGTCTGAGCGGTGCGGATGTGAGCCGTGGGGGTGCCCGAGCTTGTGATGCATCCGCGGGCCCCGTCGCGGCCGCTCGCGCAGTTTCCGTGCTCTTGGGGACGTCGGCTTCGCGGTGCCGCCGTCGCTGCGGGCAGTCGTGCCGCCGGGGGCGGTTGGGGGCGGTACCCCTCCCGGAACAAGCGGCACCCCGCCGGCGCAGGCGAGCGAAGCCCACCCCCGGCCGGCCACAGCGCGGGGCACCGCGAACGCGCCCGCCGGGGAAACCCCGTGCCCCGCCCCGGCCACCCCGCCACAATGACCAGGTGCGGTACAGAATCCTGGGCGTAACCCAAGCAGCAGACGACCAGGGGACACCCCTGCCCATCGGCGGCCAACGCCTCCGCACGCTCCTCGCCGCCCTCGCCCTCCGCCCCGGCCGCACCACCACCCCCGGCACCCTCATCGACGAGATCTGGGCGGACGACCCGCCCCAGGACGCCCCGGCCGCCCTCCAGGCCCTCGTCGGCCGTCTCCGCCGTACCCTCGGCAGACACACCATCGCCTCCACCCCGGGCGGCTACCGCCTGGAGGCGACCGAGGACGACGTCGACCTCCACGTCTTCGAACGCCTCACCCGCACCGGCACCCAGGCCCTCACCGCCGGTGACCCGGCCGCCGCCCACCGCACCCTCACCGAGGCCCTCGCCCTCTGGTACGGCCCGGCCCTCGCCGACCTCCCCGACCGCACCGCCGCCACCCGCCCCGACGCCCTGCGCCTGGAGGCGGCCCGCGCCCGCGCCGCCGCCGCGCTCGACCTCGGCCGCGCCCAGGAGGCCGTACCGGAACTGTGCGAACTGACCGCCGCGTACCCGTACGACGAGCCGCTCCACGTCCTCCTCATCCGCGCCCTGCGCGACACGGGCCGCCCGGCCGACGCCCTCGCCGCCTACGAGTCCGCCCGCCGCACCCTCGCCGACACCCTCGGCACCGACCCCGGCCCGGAACTCCGGGCCCTGCACGTGTCGTTGCTGAAGCAGGAGCACCCGGCACCCGCGGACGCCACGGCCCGTCCCCAGCCCAGGACGCCCGCCCGGCCCCCCGAGCGCACCGGGAACCTCCGCCCCCGCCTCACGTCCTTCGTCGGGCGGGAACCGGAACTCGAGGCCATACGTTCCGATGTGCACAGGGCCCGCCTGGTCACCCTCACCGGACCGGGCGGTTCGGGAAAGACCCGTCTCGCCGAGGAGGCCGCCGCCACGCTCCCCTCGGCCTGGCTGGTCGAGCTGGCCCCGCTCGACCATCCGGAGGCGGTGCCCGGCGCGGTGGTCAGCGCGCTCGGTCTGCGCGAGACCGCGCTGCTGACGGGCGACCTGGCGACCTCGCAGGCCGACCCCACGGCCCTGCTGATCGAGTACTGCGCCCCGCGCAGCCAACTCCTGATCCTTGACAACTGCGAGCACGTCATCGGCGCGGCAGCCGCCCTCGCCGAGACCCTCCTCACCCGCTGCCCCGGGCTCACGATCCTCGCGACCAGCCGTGAACCCCTGGGCGTCCCCGGTGAGTCGGTGCGCCCGGTCGAGCCCCTCGTGCCGGAGCAGGCGCACCGCCTCTTCGCCGAGCGCGCGAAGGCCGTCCGTCCCGACGCCGACGCGGTGCTCGCCGACACCGAGGCCGTGGCGGAGATCTGCCGCCGCCTGGACGGACTGCCGCTGGCCATCGAGCTGGCCGCGGCCCGGCTCAGACTGCTGACCCCGCGGCAGATCGCCGACCGCCTGGACGACCGCTTCCGCCTGCTCACCTCCGGAAGCCGCACGGTCCTGCCCCGCCAGCAGACCCTGCGCGCGGTCGTCGACTGGTCCTGGGAACTGCTGGACGAGCGGGAGCGGACCGTCCTGCGCGAGGTGTCGGTGTTCGCCGGCGGCTGGGACCTCGCGGCGGCCGAGGCCGTGTGCACCGGCCCGGTGGCGGACCTGATCGGCGCGCTGGTCGACAAGTCCCTCGTGGTCGCCGCCCCGCACCCGGACGGCACCGGCTCCGGCACCGGTATGCGCTACCGCATGCTGGAGACCATCCACGAGTACGCCACCGAGCGCGCGGCCGAGGTCCCCGGACTGCGCGCCGCGGCCGAGCGGCGCCATCGCGCGTGGGTGCGGGCGCTGGTGCAGGAGGCCGAACCGCAGCTGCGGTCGGGAGCCCAGCTCCCCTGGTTCTCCCGCCTGGAGACCGAGCTGGACAACGTCCGTGCGGCCCTGGACCGTGCGGTGCGCGCGGGCGACGAGGCCGAGGCGGGCGCCATCGTCCTGGCCATCGGCTGGTTCTGGTGGCTGCGCAACCACCGCCAGGAGGCGGTGGCCTGGGTCCGGCTGGTGCTCCGGCTGGGCGTCGCCCTGGACGCCCTGCCCCCGGGCGCACCGGCCGGCGAGGCGCTGGCGCGCGCGGAGTCCGCCGACCCGGTCGGCGCCTTCCTCGCCGCCCCCGACGGCGAGGAAGGACATCCGCTGTCCGAGCTGCGGATGGACCTGCGCATGCTCGACCTGTTCCTGACCTCCGAGACGGGTTCGGAGAACCTGGCCGCCGACGAGCGCGCCCGGGAGTACCTCGCGCGCGTGCGGGCCTACTACGAGCGCGGCGGTCCCCGGGCCGCCCGGCTCCCGGGCATCATCTGGCCGCTGACCGCCTACTACCTGGGCGGCCCGGCCGACATCCGCCCGCACATGACGACGTCCGTGGACAACGCCCGCACCCACGGCGGCGACTGGGAACTCGCGGTCGCCCTGATGTACCGCGCCCACGTGACCGTCGACTCGCCGGGCAACCTGCGCGGCGTGGACGAGGACCTGACCGAGCTGCGGACGCTCAGCCGGCGCGTCGGGGACCGCTGGATGCGGGCCCAGGTGTGCAGCGCGGCCGGCGAGGCGGCCATGGCGCGCGGCAGGTACGACGAGGCGCGCGGCGAGTACGAGGAGGCGCTGCGGCTCGCCTACGAGGTGGGCGCGTACGCCGAGTCGCCGTTCCTGCTCGCCCGGCTCGCCGAGATCTCCTACCGCTCCGGCGACCCGGAGGCCGCGCGGACCACCCTGGCCGAGGCGGGCACGGCCGCCGACCGGTACGCGGTGCCGGAGGCGCGGGCCTTCGTGCTGCTGCTGCGCGCCCACATCGCCCTGCACGACGGGCGGCCGGCCCTGGCCAGGGAGCTGTACGAGGCGATCGGCGCGGTGGTGGGGGACGGCACCCCGCCCCCGCAGTTCACGGCGGCCCGGCGGATGGTCCAGGCGCTGCTCGCGGCCGACGAGTCGGGACCCGCGCACGGGGTGCCGATCCTGGCGGACGCGCTGCGGCAGGCCGTGGCCGACCGGTGCGCCGAGTCGATCACCGCCGGTCTGGTGGACGTGGCGGCCGTCCTGCTGGCCCGGATCGGCGATCTGCCGGGCGCGCTCCGGCTGTTCGCCGCCGCGGACCACTGGCGTGACGGGCTCAGCCGGCCCGAGCCGGAGCGCAGCGAGGCCGCCCGGGTGCGCGCCGATGCCCGTGCGTCCCTCCCGGCCGACCGTTACGCCGCCGAGTGCGCCCGGGGCGCGTCCCTCGGTGTGTCCGGCGTGCTGCGGGAGCTGGGCACCGCGGTCACGGTCGTGGAGGAGGGCCGGGGCCCGGCTAGCGGCAGGTGAAGCGGGCCTCGGCCCAGTCCGCGGGCGCCGTCTCGTCGACGGCGTTGCTGTGCGGTTCCACTACGAGGCGTACGACACTGCGCCCGGCGAGGTCCACATGGACGGGGAGGGCCTGGTCGCGGCCCTTGACCATGTCCGACTGCCACAGCAGGACCCCGTCGGCGTAGACGGCGAAGGAGACCTTGCCGAGCCCGAGCGTCATGTCGTCCACGCCGGCCAGTGCGTCGTAGGAGGTGCACGGCCGGTTCAGGGCGATGGTGACGGAGGACTTGCCGTGCACGGTGATCCCGCTCGCGTACCGCCGGCCGCCGATCGACATGCCGTACCGCTGCCACACCCAGCTGCTCTCGCCCAGGACGATCTCGGGCTCGGTGCCGTCGCCGGTGGCGTCGTGGCGCAGCTCGCTCAACTCGTAGACGGCGGGCGCCGGCGGCGGAGTCGGCGTGGACGTGGGCTCGGGGGTGGAGGGCGGCGCGGTTTTCGCGGTCGGGGGCGCGGCCGGGGGTGGGGTGGGCGTCGGGGACGGCTCCGGAGCGGGGACGGCGGGCCGGGGCTCGTGAGAGGGCTGGGGCGCGGGCCCGCCGGCAGGCGAGGCGGGCGCGGGCGTCTCCGGCCGTACGACAGGCGGCCGTAGGACGGGCGGCTGGGCGGCGGGCGGTTGGGCGGCCGGTGGCTGGGCGGCGGGTGTGGACGGTGCCGACTGGGCGACCTCCTTCGCCGGATGGCTGTCGTTCACCAGGGCCAGCGCCACCGCGGTGGCCGCCACCGCGACCACACCGGCCGCGATACCGGCCTTCACCGGCGCGCCGAGCCCCTGGGAGGCAGCGGTCCCGCCCGCGCCGGACGCGCCGCCGGACGAGCCGGTGGCCGCGGCGGCGGCACCCGCCGCCCCGGCGCCGGCGCCGCCGGCCACGATTCCGAGGGCCTTGGCGTACCCGGCGGCCCCGAACCAGCCGATGACCGCGACCGGTACGACGCCGGGGATGCCGTTCGCGACCTCCTCGATCTGTGCCGCCGCCAGCCGGCACCGCGCGCATTCCGCCAGGTGTTTGCGCAGGCCCCGCTCGGCCCGGACGCGCAGCTTGCGGCGGGCGTAGGTGCCCAGCTGGTCTGCGTAGCGGGCGCACTCCTCGTCACCGGTGAGGGCGGCGCTGACATGGGCCTGGAGGTAGGCCTGCTTCAGCCCCTCGCGCGCGCGGCTGGCGAGCACGCGGGTGCCGTTGGCGTCCAGCCCGAACAGGACGGCCACCTCGCTCGGGGACTCGTTCTCCACCTCGGTGTGCCACAGCACGGCCTGCCAGCGTTCGGGCAGCGAGCGGAAGGCCCGCACGGCCAGGGACTGTTCGGCCTCGTGCAGGGCGCGCACGTCGGCGCCGAGACCGAGGGCGTCGTCGCCGGACGCCTGCGGGATGCGGGCGGCCTGCTGGGCGAAGAGGGCGAAGTCGTCGACGAGCTGCTCCCGCCGGGCGGACCTGGTCCAGTGGGCGGCGACGCGCCGCACGGAGGTCAGCAGATAGGCCCGTACGGCGTGTTCGGGGCCTGAGCCGCCGCGCACCGCCTGCAGCATCCGGGCGAAGACCTCGGCGGTGAGGTCGTCGGCGGTGTGTCCGTCCCGGCAGCAGGTGCGCGCGTACCGGCGTACCGCGTCCGCGTGCCGCCGGTACAGCTCCTCGTAGGCGGAGTCGTCGCCGGCCCGCATCCGCTCGATCAGCTCGCCGTCGGCGGGCGGCGTCTCCCGGGGCGGCAGCATGCTTCCCTCGCGCTGGGCCGGCACGCTCGTCCCACCGGAAACGCCGGACGAAGCCGGGCGCCCGCCCTGCTTCGGTACCTGCGGTGCGACCGGCCTGAGGATCTCCGCATCCCCGTCGTCGTCACCGTGTGACCCGCCCCACCCGTCAACGCCCATCGCCGACAGCCCCCGACACCGGCCCAGCCCAACCCGTCACCGGCTCAGAGTGCCATACAGATCATTTCCGGATTTCCCTCCCGACCACCCCGTCCACTCGTCCGAGCGGACTTGCCCCACAGCGCCGAACACCCTTCACCCACCCGGGGCCCCGACCGCCTCGCCCGAACGCGGCCCAGGCCGAGACGTCACCCCAGCCGCACCGCCCCGACACCCGCGAGCCCCGCCCCCGGCACCACCCACGCGCGGGACGACAAGTCCACCCCAAAGAGGGTCACCCGCACCCGACGGCGACGGCGACGGCCGCACGCCGCCACGCGCACCCGCCGAGGGCGAGTCCGCACGGGGGGAGGCCACCCGTACCGGCCTGGGACAGCCGCACGGCTCCAGCCGCAGCCGCCGGCGGCGCGTCCGTCGCACAGGGGCCGCCCGCACCCGACCGCGACAGCTGCACGGGTGGTGCGGGCGGTGGTGCCGGCGGGACGCCGAACCGGAGATCCGACGGCGGAGCCGAGAACGGCCGGCGCTCCCTACACCGGGCGGGACCGAAGCCCCTCCAGCAGGATGTCCAGCAACCGCGCCGACGCCGCGGCCTGCTGCGCCGCGTCCGGCAACGACGGCGCTGCCGTGGCGATCACGAGCAGCACGTCACCCACGGACACGTCCGCCCGCAGCTCACCCGCCGCCCGAGCCCGCTCCACCAGCTGCCCGACCACGTCGAGCAGCGCCCCGGCCCCGGCGTCGTCGGCCACCATCGCGGCCTCCTCCGCCACGAGCCGCAGCTCGGCACCCCCCGGCTGCACCCGCTGCTGAGGCACCCGAGCCTCCTCGGCCGGCGCGACCGACTCGCCCGGCCCGGTGGACCCGACCCTCAGCACGTGCGGCGGCAGCAACCGCCCCGCCCCCGACGCCACGGACGTCCGCAGGAACCGCGACAGCGCCGACCACGGCTCGTCCTCCTGCCCGAGCGCCGTCCGCGCCTGCTCGGTCAGCCGCGCCGTCTCCTCCTCGGCGATCCGCCGGACCAGCACGTCCTTGCTGGGAAAGCGCCGGTACACCGTGCCGACCCCGACCCGGGCGCGCCGCGCCACGTCCTCCATCGGCGCGCCGTACCCCAGCTCGCCGAACACCTCACGCGCCGCACGCAGCACGTGCTCCAGATTGCGCTGTGCGTCCACCCGCAGCGGGGTCGTCCGCACCCCGTCCGCTCGTCCGTTGGCCCCCGCCGCGGTCATCGCCTTCCCACCGGTCGCGATGGAGGCTGCGGATGCCCAATGAGTTTCCTGAACATGCATGTGTTTCCCCCGGTAATGACGTCTCCCCCCGGAGACTCTCCCCGCCACTGAACGCGAAGCGCGCGGAACTGGCATCGGTCCCGACCGGACCCGCCCGTCGCGGACCCGTTCGACCACATTCCCTACACTCCGTCGACACACGAACATAGTTGAGAGACAGTCAATTCAGAAGGGGCAGGTTCCGCACAGTGCGCCCCCCGATCGGAGTACGAGGTATGTACGTACCTTTTCCGCCCCTTCGCCCCCTGTAGCCCGCCCCCGCTGACCTGCCCCCTTTCGTCCCGCACCGCCACCCCGGCCGGCCCTGCGCACACCCGGCCGCCGGTCACACAAATTGCCGGGGCTGTGGACAAACACCAGCGCCGGGTGCGTCATGGGATGGTGAAGGAACGTGCGCGCATTCTGGTTGTCGGCGGCGGCTACGTCGGGATGTACACGGCGCTGCGCCTCCAGCGGAAGCTGAGGGCCGAGCTCAGACGGGGCGAGGTCGAGATCACGGTCGTCAGCCCGGACCCCTACATGACGTACCAGCCGTTCCTCCCCGAGGCCGCCGCGGGCTCGATCTCCCCGCGCCACGTCGTCGTACCGCTGCGCCGCGTCCTGGACCACTGCCACGTCGTCATCGGCGAGGTGACCTCCATCGACCACGGCGTGCGCACCGCCGCCGTCACCACGCTCGCCACCGCCGAGGAGGGCACCTCCGAACTCCTCGGCTACGACGAACTCGTGCTCGCCCCCGGCTCGGTCGCCCGCACCCTGCCCATCCCCGGCCTCGCCGAGTACGGCATCGGTTTCAAGACCGTCGAGGAGGCCATCGGCCTGCGCAACCACGTCATCGAACAGATGGACATCGCCTCCTCCACCCGCGATCCCGGGATCCGCGACGCCGCCCTCACCTTCGTCTTCGTCGGCGGCGGCTACGCGGGCGTCGAGGCCCTGGGCGAGCTGGAGGACATGGCCCGCTACACCGCGCGCTACTACCACAACCTCCGCCCCGAGGACATGAAGTGGATCCTGGTGGAGGCCACCGACCGCATCCTCCCGGAGGTCGGCCCGGAGATGGGCCGCTACACCGTCACCCAGCTGCGCCGCCGCAACATCCAGGTGCTGCTGGAGACCCGCCTGGAGTCCTGCGCCGACCGCGTCGCCGTACTCAGCGACGGCCAGCGCTTCCCGACCCGTACGCTCGTGTGGACGGCCGGCGTCAAACCGCACCCGCTGATCGCCGCCACCGACCTGCCGCGCACCGACCGCGGCCGGCTCCGCTGCACCGCCCAGCTCACCGTCGACGGCACCGAGCACGCCTGGGCCGCCGGCGACGCCGCCGCCGTACCCGACGTCACGGCCGCCGAACCCGGCGCCGAGACCGCACCCAACGCCCAGCACGCGGTCCGCCAGGCCAGGGTCCTCGGCGACAACATCGTCCACTCCCTGCGCGGCGAGCCCCTGGAGACGTACGCGCACAAGTACGTCGGCTCGGTCGCCGCCCTGGGCCTGCACAAGGGCGTCGCCCAGTTCTACGGGCGCCGGCTGAAGGGCTACCCTGCCTGGTTCATGCACCGCGTGTACCACCTCAGCAGGGTGCCCACCTTCAACCGCAAGGCCCGGGTGCTCGCCGAATGGACCCTCGCCGGGCTCTTCAAACGGGAGATCGTCTCGCTCGGTTCACTCGAACACCCCCGTGCGGAGTTCGAACTCGCGGCCGGTGGAAAGCCTCCTCACAGCCCCTCCGACGACCCGAAGGGGTCGTCCTGACCGGACTCAGGAACTCCACGGCCCGCGGCGGCGTCTGACGGTTGTCGCCCGCCGTGGCCCGCTCCCTGCCAGACTGCCCTACGACGTCGGACGGGCCACCCGCCCGCCCTAGCACCC
Organism: Streptomyces cyanogenus; assembly: GCF_017526105.1. Classification (NCBI taxonomy): domain Bacteria; kingdom Bacillati; phylum Actinomycetota; class Actinomycetes; order Kitasatosporales; family Streptomycetaceae; genus Streptomyces; species Streptomyces cyanogenus. The sequence goes on along the minus strand of NZ_CP071839.1, from coordinate 4,226,336 downwards.
ACGAGGCTTTCCCCAAGTGAACTTCACGCGCTGGAGCGCCCGGCTCCCCGGAACGCAGCGCCGCGCCGTCGCGCGGACCGAGACGGCGGTCACCCCGGACCGGCGGGGGGAAGGCTGCGTGCCCGCGGCCCGCGCCGAACAGCCCGCCGACGGCACACCCCCGGTGCCCGCCGTCGACGAACTGCCCGCGCGGGACGTCCTGGACCGCGTCCCGGCCCTCGTCGCCCTCGTCCACGGCCCCGACCACCGCATCTCCTACGTCAACGACGCCTACACGGCGGCCTTCGGCGCCCGCCCCACCTGCGCCGCGGCCCGCGAGGCCCTGCCCGAACTCGCCGAACTCGGCCTGCTCCCGCTGCTCGACCAGGTGCTGCGCAGCGGCAAGCCCCGCACCCTGAAGTCCCGCAAGGCCGTCGACGGCCGCTCGTACACCTTCACCTGCACCCCCGTCGCCGAGGACGGCGACCGCGACGCCGGCGTGCTCGTCTTCGCCACGGACGTCACCGACCACGCCGAGGCCGCCGAACGCCTGCGCGCCAGCGAGCGCCGCCAGCGGGAGACCGCCGTCGCCCTCCAGCGCTCCCTGCTCCCGCAGGAACTCGAACAACCCGACGACCTGCGCATCGCCGCCGTCTACCAGCCCGGCGGCACCGAGGCCGCGGTCGGCGGCGACTGGTACGACGTGATCACCCTCGGCGGCGGCCGCACCGCCCTCGTCATCGGCGACGTCATGGGCCGCGGGGTGCGCGCCGCCGCCGTCATGGGCCAGCTGCGCACCGCCGTCCGCGCCTACGCCCGCCTCGACCTGCCCCCGCACGAGGTGCTCCAGCTGCTCGACGGCCTCGCCGCCGAGATCGACGCCAACCAGATCGCCACCTGCGTCTACGCCGTCCACGACCCCAACGAGGGCCGCCTGGTCTACGCGTCGGCCGGCCACCTGCCGATCCTGGTCCGCGACGAGAGCGGCACGGTGTCCCGCGCCGCGGAGCCCACCGGCCCGCCGCTCGGCACCGGCGGCTGGATCCACGCCTCCGGCTCCATCGCCCTCGGCCCCGGCGCCACCGCCGTGCTCTACACCGACGGCCTGGTCGAACGCCGCGACGAGGACCTGGACGAGGGCATCGCCGCGCTCGAAGGCGCCCTCGCCGGAGCGACCGGCACCCCGCAGGTCGTCTGCGACCGCCTGGTCCGCTCGGCCGGCGTCACCGCCGACCACGACGACGACGTGGCCGTCCTCGTCCTCCAGCACCCGGCGCGTACCGGCCCCGACGGCGACCTCTTCCGCAACGCGGCCCTCGAACTCCTCGGCGGTGTCGAAGCCGCCCCGCGCGCACGTGCCTTCGCCTCCGGTGTCCTCACCAGCTGGCGCTTCCCCGCCGAACTGCACGACCTCGGCGTCCTCGCCACCAGCGAACTGGTCGCCAACAGCCTCCAGCACGGCACCCCGCCCATGCGGCTCCGGCTCCGCCGCACCGACCGCCGCCTGATCGTCGAGGTCACCGACGGCGACGACCACCTGCCGAGGCGCCGCCGCGCCGAACCCGGCGACGAGTCGGGCCGGGGCATCGCGATCGTGGCGACCATCGCCTCCAACTGGGGCTGCCGCCGCACCCCCGGCGGCGGCAAGGCGGTCTGGTGCGAGTTCGTCCTGCCGAAGGCAAAACACTGACCCGCCGGGGCCCCGGGCAGCGCGGCGGTCCGCCGACACGCGCGCCCGGTGCTAGAAGCTGACCATGACAGACGGATCCGGCGCGCGGAACGGCGCGCCCGACGGGCCCGAGGGCTACGAGACCTACTCCACGCCGATCATGGCGCCGTTCGTCGGCGAGCTGCTGGACGCCGTGGACCTGTGCCCCGGGGACACCGTCCTGGACCTCGCCTGCGGCACGGGTTTCGCCGCCCGCGCGGCGGCCGCCCTGGTCGGCCCCACCGGCCGGGTCCGCGGCGCCGACCACGACGCCGAGATGATCCGGGTGGCCCGGGAGCGGCACCCCCGCCTCTACCCGGACATCGAGTTCACGGTGGCCCCCGCCGACCACCTGCCGTACGACACCGCCGCCTTCGACGTGGTCGTCTGCCAGCAGGGCGCCCAGTTCTTCCCCGACCTCGACGCCGTCCTCGCCGAGGTGGCCCGCGTCACCCGCCCCGAGGGCCGCTTCGCGGCGACCGTCTGGGCGCCCGTCGACCGCCAGCCCTACTTCCTCGCCCAGCAGCGAGCCGTCCACGAGTACGGCGGCCCCGACGCGCTCCGCTACTTCGCGCGGGCCTTCGCCGTCACCGCCGAGCAGCTCACCACCGGCCTCCGCACGGCCGGCTACGGCGGCACCGCTCACCGCGAGATCACCTTCGGCATCGCCCTGCCCCCTCTGGACGCGTACGCCCGCGCCCACCTGTCCACCCTCTGGGGCGGCCTGATCAGGCAGGCCGGCGGCGAGGACGCCCTGGACCAGGCCGCCGCCCTGGTCCGTGAGCAACTGGCCGGGCACCTCGCCGACGACGGCACGGCAACGCTTCCGTTCACGGCGATCCTGGTCACGGCCACCCGCTGAGCGCCCCCGAAGGCGCGGGGCCGGAGGTCACGCGGCTGCGCCGGAACGCAGCCGCGGACGACACACGGCCTAACGCGGCTCCGCCAGCGGAGCGCCATGCTCCGCGGGCGCACCGCCCCGCCTGACCACCCGGGTCCCGCGCGCCAGCCAGGGCCGGTCCTGTACGGCGGTGAGCTGCCGGCCCAGCCGCAGCGCCAGGACGGTGATCCCCAGCGAGAAGAGCAGGAAGGTCACGATGTACGGCCCGTGCAGCGCGGCCCCGAGCGGACCGCCCACCGCCGGCCCCACGGCCAGCGCCAGCTGCTTGACCAGCGCAAACGCCGAGTTGTACTGCCCGGCCATGCCCTCCGGCGCCAGATCGGCCACCAGGGGCGCGACCGTCGGCGACAGCATCGCCTCACCGAGCCCGAACAGCGCGTACGTCGACACGAACGCGGCCGTCGCCATCTCCTGGCTGCCGTGCCCGAGCCCCGCGTACCCCGCGGCCAGCCAGGCCACCGACCAGATCAGCCCGACCGCGGCGATGACCCGGGACCGGCGGCGCCGCTCCACGAGCTTCAGCACGGCGAACTGGGCGACCACGATCATCAGCGTGTTCGCGGCCAGCGCCGTCCCCAGCGCGGACGTGGATATCCCGGCAGCCTCCACGCCGTACGCGCTCAGCCCCGACTCGAACTGTCCGTAGCAGGCGAAGAAGAGCACGAAGCCCAGCACGCACAGCTGCACCATCGCCCGGTTACCGAACAGCTGCTTCCAGCTGCCCTTCGCCGAGGACCCGGGAGCGTCCTCCATCCGCGGCGAGTGCGGCATCCGCACGGTCGCCAGCACGCCGACCAGCAGCAGGAACATCGCCGCCTCGATCGCGAACAGCAGCGTGAAGGAGGAGACCCGCGTGGTGTCGACGAGATGACCGCCGATGAGCCCGCCGACGCCCAGCCCCAGGTTCTGCAGGAAGAACTGCATCGCGAACGCACGCGAGCGCGTGTCCGCAGAGGAGCAGTCCACGATCATCGTCGCCAGCGCCGGCTGCATCACGGCCTGGCCGGCGCCGAGCGCCGCCGCGGACAGCAGCACGGTCGCGGCACCGGCCGCCAGGCCGAGGCTCAGTGCACCCAGGGCGGCGGTCACCAGGGCGGCGAGCAGGACCGGCAGCGGGCCGCGCCGCACGATCGCCCGCCCGGCGAACGGCAGCACGATCAGCGCGGCCACGGCGAAGACGGCGAGCACCAGGCCCGCCGTCATGGCTCCCAGACCCCTGACCTGCGCCACGTAGACGTACAGGTAGGGGACGGTGAAGCCGAGCCCGAACGCGCTGAGTGCGTTGCCCACGTGGATCCGGCGCATCGCTGCGCCCATCGCCCTGGTCACGTTCACCTCTCTCACTAGTTAGGCCTGAAGACTTCGAAGCTAAAGTTCGAAGCTAAAGAGTACACAGTCAAGGACTTCAAGGCAAAGCGGTATCGTGCGATACTGCGCCCATGGCCGACACTCCCGGCGTCACCGAGCCGACGCTCGAAGAACAGATCGCCGCCTACCAGCGCGAATTCCAGGACCTGGACCCGCAGGTCGAGAAGATCGTGTCGGCCCTGTCCCGGCTGAACCGCCGCATGAACGTCGCCTACGGCCGCCAGACCGCCGCGCTCGGCATCAGCAACGCCGAGTGGGAGGTCCTCAAGGCACTGGTCCTCTCCGGCGCCCCGTACCGCATGGGCCCGAGCGACCTGGCCAAGCGGCTCGGCCTCACGCCGGCCGCGATGACCCACCGGATCGACCGCATGGTCGCCGAGGGACTGGTCACCCGTGAGAGGGACGAGTCCAACCGCGTCCGGGTGATCGTGGAGCTGACCCCCGAGGGCCGCGAGAAGTGGCTGGAGGCGATGCGCCTGGCGACGGTCTTCGAGGAGGACCTGCTGCAGGACCTCACCCCCGTCGAGCGCGCCGTGCTCGGCGAGGTCCTGACCAGGCTCCTGCGCCGGGTCGAGCACGCCCAGCCGGACGCCGGCGGCCGGCTCAGCGACCTCGATTAAAGATCTTGACAGCGGCCGTTTGACACGGCCTCGCCCGATCCGTAAAGTTCTTCGGGTTGCCACAGAGCCGTAACGGTTCTTCGGCAGCACCTCAGCCGCCCTGAGCGGCACCCCTCACACCTTCAGCACGATCTCCCTCCGGGTTGATTTCGGCGTGCCCGAATTCAATTCGAATAGGGACTCGGCGGCCCGATTGGGAATCGCCGGGCGGATCCGCTAAGGTTTGAGACGTCGGAACAGCCCAACGGCCGGGAGGACAAGCCCCCCTGACTGGGAGTCAGACGCCGAAAGGATCTGATAGAGTCGGAACCGCCGGAAAGGGAAACGCGAGAGCGGGAACCTGGAAAGCACCGAGGAAATCGGATCGAGAAAAGATCTGATAGAGTCGGAAACGCAAGACCGAAGGGAAGCGCCCGGAGGAAAGCCCGAGAGGGTGAGTACAAAGGAAGCGACCGTTCCTTGAGAACTCAACAGCGTGCCAAAAATCAACGCCAGATATGTTGATACCCCGTCTCCGGTCATCATGACTGGGGCGAGGTTCCTTTGAAAAAACACAGCGAGGACGCTGTGAACGGTCGGGCCTATTCCGCCTGACTGTTCCGCTCTCGTGGTGTTCATCCCGATTACGGGAAAACATTCACGGAGAGTTTGATCCTGGCTCAGGACGAACGCTGGCGGCGTGCTTAACACATGCAAGTCGAACGATGAACCTCCTTCGGGAGGGGATTAGTGGCGAACGGGTGAGTAACACGTGGGCAATCTGCCCTTCACTCTGGGACAAGCCCTGGAAACGGGGTCTAATACCGGATACGAGCCTCCAAGGCATCTTGGGGGTTGGAAAGCTCCGGCGGTGAAGGATGAGCCCGCGGCCTATCAGCTTGTTGGTGAGGTAATGGCTCACCAAGGCGACGACGGGTAGCCGGCCTGAGAGGGCGACCGGCCACACTGGGACTGAGACACGGCCCAGACTCCTACGGGAGGCAGCAGTGGGGAATATTGCACAATGGGCGAAAGCCTGATGCAGCGACGCCGCGTGAGGGATGACGGCCTTCGGGTTGTAAACCTCTTTCAGCAGGGAAGAAGCGAAAGTGACGGTACCTGCAGAAGAAGCGCCGGCTAACTACGTGCCAGCAGCCGCGGTAATACGTAGGGCGCAAGCGTTGTCCGGAATTATTGGGCGTAAAGAGCTCGTAGGCGGCTTGTCACGTCGGGTGTGAAAGCCCGGGGCTTAACCCCGGGTCTGCATTCGATACGGGCTAGCTAGAGTGTGGTAGGGGAGATCGGAATTCCTGGTGTAGCGGTGAAATGCGCAGATATCAGGAGGAACACCGGTGGCGAAGGCGGATCTCTGGGCCATTACTGACGCTGAGGAGCGAAAGCGTGGGGAGCGAACAGGATTAGATACCCTGGTAGTCCACGCCGTAAACGGTGGGAACTAGGTGTTGGCGACATTCCACGTCGTCGGTGCCGCAGCTAACGCATTAAGTTCCCCGCCTGGGGAGTACGGCCGCAAGGCTAAAACTCAAAGGAATTGACGGGGGCCCGCACAAGCAGCGGAGCATGTGGCTTAATTCGACGCAACGCGAAGAACCTTACCAAGGCTTGACATACACCGGAAAGCATTAGAGATAGTGCCCCCCTTGTGGTCGGTGTACAGGTGGTGCATGGCTGTCGTCAGCTCGTGTCGTGAGATGTTGGGTTAAGTCCCGCAACGAGCGCAACCCTTGTTCTGTGTTGCCAGCATGCCCTTCGGGGTGATGGGGACTCACAGGAGACCGCCGGGGTCAACTCGGAGGAAGGTGGGGACGACGTCAAGTCATCATGCCCCTTATGTCTTGGGCTGCACACGTGCTACAATGGCCGGTACAAAGAGCTGCGATACCGTGAGGTGGAGCGAATCTCAAAAAGCCGGTCTCAGTTCGGATTGGGGTCTGCAACTCGACCCCATGAAGTCGGAGTTGCTAGTAATCGCAGATCAGCATTGCTGCGGTGAATACGTTCCCGGGCCTTGTACACACCGCCCGTCACGTCACGAAAGTTGGTAACACCCGAAGCCGGTGGCCCAACCCCTTGTGGGAGGGAGCTGTCGAAGGTGGGACTAGCGATTGGGACGAAGTCGTAACAAGGTAGCCGTACCGGAAGGTGCGGCTGGATCACCTCCTTTCTAAGGAGCACTTCTTACCAACTTCGGTTGGTCAGAGGCCAGTACATCGGCGAACGTCCGATGCTGGTTGCTCATGGGTGGAACGTTGATTATTCGGTCAGGACCTCGGGTCGGTGGCTGCTAGTACTGCTCGCAAGAGCGTGGAACGCATGATCACCGGACGGGAGCCGGCCGGGCACGCTGTTGGGTGTCTGAGGGAATGAACTTTCCTCAGTTGCCGGCCCCGGTGAAGCATCGTGTAAGCGATGTGTGACGGGTGGCTGGTCGTTGTTTGAGAACTGCACAGTGGACGCGAGCATCTGTGGCCAAGTTTTTAAGGGCGCACGGTGGATGCCTTGGCACTAGGAACCGATGAAGGACGTGGGAGGCCGCGATAGTCCCCGGGGAGTCGTCAACCAGGCTTTGATCCGGGGGTTTCCGAATGGGGAAACCCGGCAGTCGTCATGGGCTGTCACCCACTGCTGAACACATAGGCAGTGTGGAGGGAACGCGGGGAAGTGAAACATCTCAGTACCCGCAGGAAGAGAAAACAACCGTGATTCCGGGAGTAGTGGCGAGCGAAACTGGATGAGGCCAAACCGTATGCGTGTGAGACCCGGCAGGGGTTGCGCATGCGGGGTTGTGGGATTTCTCTTGATCAGTCTGCCGGCTGGTCGGCGAGTCAGAAACCGTATGGATAGGCGAAGGACATGCGAAAGGTCCGGCGTAGAGGGTAAGACCCCCGTAGTCGAAATCTGTACGGCTCGCTTGAGAGACACCCAAGTAGCACGGGGCCCGAGAAATCCCGTGTGAATCTGGCGGGACCACCCGCTAAGCCTAAATATTCCCTGGTGACCGATAGCGGATAGTACCGTGAGGGAATGGTGAAAAGTACCGCGGGAGCGGAGTGAAATAGTACCTGAAACCGTGTGCCTACAAGCCGTGGGAGCGTCGGACATCAGCTTGCTGGTGTCTCGTGACTGCGTGCCTTTTGAAGAATGAGCCTGCGAGTTTGCGGTGTGTTGCGAGGTTAACCCGGGTGGGGAAGCCGTAGCGAAAGCGAGTCCGAATAGGGCGATTTTAGTAGCACGCTCAAGACCCGAAGCGGAGTGATCTAGCCATGGGCAGGTTGAAGCGGAGGTAAGACTTCGTGGAGGACCGAACCCACCAGGGTTGAAAACCTGGGGGATGACCTGTGGTTAGGGGTGAAAGGCCAATCAAACTCCGTGATAGCTGGTTCTCCCCGAAATGCATTTAGGTGCAGCGTCGTGTGTTTCTTGCCGGAGGTAGAGCACTGGATAGGCGATGGGCCCTACCGGGTTACTGACCTTAGCCAAACTCCGAATGCCGGTAAGTGAGAGCGCGGCAGTGAGACTGTGGGGGATAAGCTCCATGGTCGAGAGGGAAACAGCCCAGAGCATCGACTAAGGCCCCTAAGCGTACGCTAAGTGGGAAAGGATGTGGAGTCGCACAGACAACCAGGAGGTTGGCTTAGAAGCAGCCACCCTTGAAAGAGTGCGTAATAGCTCACTGGTCTAGTGATTCCGCGCCGACAATGTAGCGGGGCTCAAGCGTACCGCCGAAGTCGTGTCATTGCAGCATAAGCCCCAACGGGTGTTGTGATGGGTAGGGGAGCGTCGTCTGCCGGGTGAAGCGGCACTGGAAGGTAGTCGTGGACGGTTGACGAGTGAGAATGCAGGCATGAGTAGCGATACAAACGTGAGAAACGTTTGCGCCGATTGACTAAGGGTTCCTGGGTCAAGCTGATCTGCCCAGGGTAAGTCGGGACCTAAGGCGAGGCCGACAGGCGTAGTCGATGGATAACCGGTTGATATTCCGGTACCCGCTGTGAAGCGTCAAACATCGAGCATCGTGATGCTAAGGCCGTGAAGCCGTTCCGGACCCTTCGGGGAAAGGAAAGTGGTGGAGCCGCCGAACCAAGCGGTTAGTAGGTGAGTGATGGGGTGACGCAGGAAGGTAGTCCATCCCGGGCGGTGGTTGTCCCGGGGTAAGGGTGTAGGACGTCAGGTAGGTAAATCCGCCTGGCAATAGTCTGAGACCTGATGCCGAGCCGATTGTGGTGAAGTGGATGATCCTATGCTGTCGAGAAAAGCCTCTAGCGAGTTTCATGGCGGCCCGTACCCTAAACCGACTCAGGTGGTCAGGTAGAGAATACCGAGGCGTTCGGGTGAACTATGGTTAAGGAACTCGGCAAAATGCCCCCGTAACTTCGGGAGAAGGGGGGCCACGCCTGGTGATCGGATTTACTCCGTGAGCTGGGGGTGGCCGCAGAGACCAGCGAGAAGCGACTGTTTACTAAAAACACAGGTCCGTGCGAAGCCGTAAGGCGATGTATACGGACTGACGCCTGCCCGGTGCTGGAACGTTAAGGGGACCGGTTAGCTCACTTTCGGGTGGGCGAAGCTGAGAACTTAAGCGCCAGTAAACGGCGGTGGTAACTATAACCATCCTAAGGTAGCGAAATTCCTTGTCGGGTAAGTTCCGACCTGCACGAATGGCGTAACGACTTCTCGACTGTCTCAACCATAGGCCCGGTGAAATTGCACTACGAGTAAAGATGCTCGTTTCGCGCAGCAGGACGGAAAGACCCCGGGACCTTTACTACAGTTTGATATTGGTGTTCGGTTCGGCTTGTGTAGGATAGCTGGGAGACTGTGAAGCAGGCACGCCAGTGTTTGTGGAGTCGTCGTTGAAATACCAGTCTGGTCGTGCTGGATGTCTAACCTGGGTCCGTGATCCGGATCAGGGACAGTGTCTGATGGGTAGTTTAACTGGGGCGGTTGCCTCCTAAAGGGTAACGGAGGCGCCCAAAGGTTCCCTCAGCCTGGTTGGCAATCAGGTGTTGAGTGTAAGTGCACAAGGGAGCTTGACTGTGAGACCGACGGGTCGAGCAGGGACGAAAGTCGGGACTAGTGATCCGGCGGTGGCTTGTGGAAGCGCCGTCGCTCAACGGATAAAAGGTACCCCGGGGATAACAGGCTGATCTTCCCCAAGAGTCCATATCGACGGGATGGTTTGGCACCTCGATGTCGGCTCGTCGCATCCTGGGGCTGGAGTCGGTCCCAAGGGTTGGGCTGTTCGCCCATTAAAGCGGTACGCGAGCTGGGTTTAGAACGTCGTGAGACAGTTCGGTCCCTATCCGCTGTGCGCGTAGGAGTCTTGAGAAGGGCTGTCCCTAGTACGAGAGGACCGGGACGGACGAACCTCTGGTGTGCCAGTTGTTCTGCCAAGGGCATGGCTGGTTGGCTACGTTCGGGAGGGATAACCGCTGAAAGCATCTAAGCGGGAAGCCTGCTTCGAGATGAGGACTCCCACCCACTTGATGGGGTAAGGCTCCCAGTAGACGACTGGGTTGATAGGCCGGATCTGGAAGCACGGTAACGTGTGGAGGTGACCGGTACTAATAGGCCGAGGGCTTGTCCTCAGTTGCTCGCGTCCACTGTGTTGGTTCTGAAACCACGAACAGCCAACGGTTGTTGATTGTTTCATAGTGTTTCGGTGGTCATAGCGTGAGGGAAACGCCCGGTTACATACCGAACCCGGAAGCTAAGCCTCACAGCGCCGATGGTACTGCAGGGGGGACCCTGTGGGAGAGTAGGACGCCGCCGAACAATCTTTGAGAAAACCCCCGCATCGCAAGATGCGGGGGTTTTCTGCGTTTAGGGGCTTTTCCTTCCGGGCTAGAAGGTCACCTCGGCCGTTTCCACGGTCCCGGACGATCGCGCCGTGCAGGGTGGAGCGGACACAGACATCCGTCTGCGCCCCCGTGACGACGAGCCGGCCGACCTTCCGCTCGGCCAGTACGGACTCCAGCTCCGTCTCCTCGAAGGAGTCCGGGTAGTTCTTGTGGACCAGGGGCTCGCCGTCCTGGCGGATCAGTTCCGGCACGTACTGCCACTTCTCGGAGCCGTACTTCAGTTCGTCGTCGGAGTGCTGCACCCAGACGACCGGCACGTCCTCCGCGCGGGCCTTGTCGATCAGGGTGTTGATGTTCGCGATGACACCGTCACTGACAACGGGACCCGAATTCGGATGAGATGGCGGCGGCCCGCTGGCTACGGTGGCCCCATGAACACTGCTGCCTGCGACGACTACAGGATCCGCGCCATACGAACCGACGAGTGGCCCACGGTGAAGCAACTTTGCCTCGACTCGCTGCGGGATCCGGTCGCGGACATCGCCTTCCTGACGACGTACGAGCAGGCCGTGGCGGAGCCGGATTCCTTCTGGCAGGAGCGGGCGGCCGGAGCCGCCGAGGGGTCCGGTACGGCACGGCAGGTCATCGCCGAGGCGCCGGACGGGACCTGGGCCGGCACGGTCACCGTGCTCCTGGAGGAGGCCGGGGAGAAGGACTGGGCGGGGTATCCCGTCGAGCGGCGGCAGGCGCATGTGGTCGGCGTGTTCGTACGGCCGGAGCACCGCGGGAACGGGCTCGTCAAGCGCCTGGTCGACGCCGGTGTGGCGTGGGCGTGGGAGCAGCGGGCCGAGCGGGTGCGGCTGTTCGTCCACGAGGAGAACGCGCGGGCGCAGGCGGCGTACCGGAAGATCGGCTTCAGGCCGAGCGGACGGGTCGTGTCGTTCACGAAGAACGCGGCCGAGAACGAGCTGGAGTTCGTCCTGGAGCCGCCCGCCTAAACCGGGAGTTCCTGGTGCGGCCAGCGCGCGCGGGCCTGTTCGCGGGAGCGGAGCAGGGCGAGCGTCGGCAGGCCGCGGTCCGCTTCGCCGGCGAGCAGGGCCGGCAGCTCGGGGAACGGGGCCACGGCCGCGATGTCGTCCAGGACCAGGGTGAGTGGTGGGTCGAGCCGACCGGAGGATGACCGTTCGGCCATGCGCCGGCCGCGCTCGACCACGCTGGAGACGAGGGCCGTCAGGAGCGGCATCGCGCCCGGGTTGCTCCGCGGGTCCTCGATGGATTCACCGACCACATAGAGCGTGCCCCCTTCGTGGACGAAGGAATCCAGGGCCAGCGCATCAGTTCGGTTCGGGGTACAGGCCTCGCGGACGTTGACCGTGAACAGGGCCGACAACGCCCTGCTGGTCAGCTCCTGGGCGATGTCACGGCGTTCGGGGTGTGCGGTGAGCGCCGCCTCCAGTTCGCCCGCGGCGCCGGGGGCCGCCTTCGGGTGGGTGCGCAGCGTGCGGACGGCGTCCTGCACCTGGGTGCCCTGGGACCAGCGGTGGACGTGGCGGATGGTGCGGTTCTCCAGGGCGGCCGCGTGCAGATAGCTGCGCAGGAGGGTGGTCGCCGTGTCCGCCACCGCTTGGTCGATCCTGGCGGTGGGCTGTACGGGGGCGAGCAGGGCTGTCGCCCTGTGCAGGGCCGTCTGCTTGTCCTCGCAGCCGGTGGTCGGGGACCAGTGCAGGCGGGCCGGGGTGTCGCAGAGGTGTGCGGGGTCGTAGAGCAGGGCGGGGCCGAGTTTGGCGCGGGTGTCCTTCGTCTCCGTCCACAGGGCGGAGTTCGAGGTGACGAGGAGGACGGCGCCTTCCGCGTCGCGTACCGCCTGGACGGCGGTCGCCTGGCGGCTTTCCCTGGGGGCGATGAGGAGCCTTCCCCCTGCGCCCGCCCGTGCGTCGTCGGCCGGCAGGGGGCCCGGTGACGGTGGCTCAGCCTCGCTGCGGGGTGCCGGGACCTCCTGCTGAGGTGCGGGGGCGAGCGGTGCGGGCGGAGGGCTGAGGACCGCGGGCCCGGCACTCACCGGCTCCGCTGGCCCGGCACCCACCGCCGGGGCGGGCGCGGCACCGACCGCCTCCGCGGGCGCGATACTCACCGCCTCCGCGTCCTCGACCGCGGCAGCGGTCCGCCGGGCCCTGCCCGCGCGCCACCGCGCCACCGTTCCCATCACGAACATCGTGAGGACGAAGAGGATCATCAGCTGACCGATGAACAGGCCCCAGAACAGGCCCCAGCCGGACAGCTGGTCCGGTGGCGTGTCCGGCCACGCGCCGGCGACGTCGTGCGGCCGGCCGATGAGGTGGCGCATGGCCGGCGGGGTGCGGGTGAAGGTGACGCCGGCGGGCCAGGCGCCCTGGGCGAACCAGGCGGCCAGGCCCGTGGCCGTCCACACCAGCACGGTCATGCCGAGGAGGAACGCCAGTACGCCGATCAGCAGGCCGTCGGGGATGCCGCCCTGGCCCTCCCGGCGACTGTCACGGCGGTCGTCCGGTCTCACCCTGTACTCCCCTACGTTCCCTGCTTCCCTTACGCCACCGTCGACTCGGAGTCGCCCAGGTGCTGTTCCACGAAGGCCGCGGCCCGCTGTTCCGCCTCCAGTTCGGCGGCGCGCAGGGCGTCGTCGGCGCTGACGTCGCTGGAAGACTCGGTCATCGCGCGGTCGGTGAAGACCAGTGGCCGTTCCGTCTCCGTGATCAGGTGTTTGACCACCTGGACGTTGCCGTTGACGTCCCAGACCGCGATGCCGGGGGTGAGGGTCGGGATGATCTCCACGGCCCAGCGCGGGAGGCCCAGCACGCGGCCGGTCGCTCTGGCCTCGTCGGCCTTCTGGGCGTAGATCGTCCTGGTCGACGCCATCTTCAGGATGGCCGCCGCCTCCTTCGCGGCGGCGCCGTCGACCACGTCGGACAGGTGGTGGACGACCGCGACGAAGGACAGGCCGAGCCGGCGCCCGAACTTCAGCAGTCGCTGGAACAGCTGGGCGACGAACGGGCTGTTGATGATGTGCCAGGCCTCCTCGACCAGGAAGATGCGCTTCTTCCGGTCGGGGCGGATCCAGGTGTGCTCCAGCCACACGCCGACGATCGCCATGAGGATCGGCATGGCGATGGAGTTGCGGTCGATGTGGGACAGGTCGAACACGATGAGCGGCGCGTCCAGGTCGATGCCGACGGTCGTCGGGCCGTCGAACATGCCCCTGAGGTCACCGTCGACCAGGCGGTCCAGGACCAGCGCCACGTCGAGGCCCCAGGCCCGTACGTCGTCTATGGCGACGTTCATCGCCTCCGCCGACTCCGGCTCGGGGTGCCGTAGCTGCTCCACGATGTCGGACAGGACCGGCTGGCGGTCGACGATCGACTCGTTGACGTACGCGTGCGCGACCTTCAGGGCGAAGCCGGAGCGCTCGTCCAGGCCGTGGCCCATCGCCACCTCGATGATCGTGCGCAGGAGCGCCAGCTGGCCCGTGGTGGTGATCGCCGGGTCCAGGGGGTTGAGGCGGATGCCGTGGTCGAGGGCGGCCGTCGGGTCGAGCCGGATGGGGGTTATCCCCAGCTCCTGGGCGATGAGGTTCCATTCGCCGACCCCGTCCTCGCCCTGTGCGTCAAGGACGACGACCTGGCGGTCCCTGAAGCGGAGCTGGCGCAGGACGTACGTCTTCTCCAGCGCCGACTTGCCGTTGCCGGACTCGCCGAGCACGAGCCAGTGCGGGGCCGGCAGCTGCTGGCCGTACAGCTGGAACGGGTCGTAGATGTAGCCCTTCCCGGAGTACACCTCGCGGCCGATGATGACGCCGGAGTCGCCGAGGCCGGGCGCGGCCGTGGGCAGGTAGACGGCCTGGGCCTGGCCCGTGGAGGTGCGCACCGGCAGCCGGGTCGTCTCCACCTTCCCGAAGAGGAAGGAGGTGAAGGCCTCGGTGAGGACGGACAGCGGATCCCGCATCGGCGACAGCCCCTACCTTCGGATGCCGGTGGCGAAGGGAAGTGTGTTCACGAAGGCGCGGTGGTGCTCCCGGTCGCACCACTCCAGCTTGAGGTACGACTTGCCGGCGGAGGCCCTTATCGTCCGCTTGTCGCGGGCGAGGGCCTCCGGGGACCGGGAGGAGACGGTGATGTAGCCGACCAGGTTGACACCGGCGGCGCCGCTGGCGAGGTCCTCGCCGCGCTGGTCGAGGCGGTTGTGGGCGGCGATGTCCCGGGGGTCGACGGTCCGGTTCATCTTGGCGGCGCGGGACGCCTCCGCCTCGTCGTTGGTCTTCTCGGTCAGCATGCGTTCGATGGCGACCTCGGTGGGTTCGAGGTCCATGGTCACGGCGACCGTGCGGATGACGTCCGGGGTGTGGACGAGGAGCGGGGCGAGGAAGTTGACGCCGACGGGGGTCATCGGCCACTCCTTCACCCATGCGGTGGCGTGGCACCAGGGCGCGCGGGTGGAGGACTCCCGGGTCTTGGCCTGGAGGTAGGTGGGCTCCATGGCGTCCAGCTCGGCCGGCCAGGCGTTGCGCTGGGTCATCGCCTGGATGTGGTCGATGGGGTGGTCGGGGTCGTACATGGAGTGGATGAGGGAGGCCAGCCGTCCCTGACCGAGCGGCTGCCGTACCCGGATGTCGGCCTCCTGGAGCCGCGAGCAGATGTCGGTCAGCTCGCGGGCCATGACGACGGCGAGCCCGGCGTCCCGGTCCACCTTGGCGCCGTGGGCGCGGGCGGCACGGGCCATGGCGTGCGCCTCGGCGGCCAGTTCGCGGGTGTAGTGCATGCAGGCGACGAGGTAGGCGCGGTGCTGCTCGCTGCTGGTGGACACCATGGACTGCAGCTGGTCGTAGGACTGCTGGAGCCAGCCGGGGGCGCGGCTGTCGCCGCGCTGGGCGACGTCCTTGGCGTGGGCGTCCGGGTCGGCGGGCAGGGTCCGGGCGAGCATCTGCAGCCGGGTGACGAAGCCGTCGCCGTTGGCGACGTGCTTGAGCAGGGTGCCGAAGCGGTCGACCAGGGCCTCCTGGTCCTCGGAGTCGCGCAGGCCGACACCGGGGCCCTCGATCTCGATGGCGGCGGTGACCGTCTTGCGGTCGGCGTGCAGGAGTACGGCGATCTCGTCGGGCCCGAAGGGTGCGGCGAGCCAGGTGATGCGGCCGATGCCGGGCGGCGGGCCGATCTCGATCTCCCGGCCGTCGAGCCGGGTCCCGGCCTCCATGGCGGCGGAGCGGTAGGCGGCGCCGCGCTTGACGGTGCGCTTGTAGGAGCGGTTGATCTCGAACCACTTGTAGAAGGTGCGGCGCTTGTACGGCACGTAGACGGCGGCGAGCGCGAGCAGCGGGAAGCCGGTCAGCAGCACGATCCGCAGGGCCAGGACCGGGACGAGGAGACCGCTCATCATGCCGAGGAACGCGCCGGCGACGATCAGGGCGATCTCGCCGGACTCGCGGTTCCGGCCGATGATCGCGTTCGGCCGGGCGCGGCCGATGAGATACGTACGGCGGGGCGTGACCGGATGGGACAGGTGGGACTCGGTCGTCAACGCCCTTCACCTCCAGAGCGGTTGTTGCGGGTGTTGCTGGCGTGCGGGGTGTTGACCGGGCTGGACGCGCGGGGCGCGGGCGTGGCGGAGGGGACGGCTCCGCCGACGCCCCCGGCCGGGGTACGGCCGCTGTGGGCGGCGACGCCGCCGGTGGCGGGGTTGGCCGGGCGGGGGGCGCTGCTGCTCGGTCCGCCGTTGTTGTCGGCGCGGGTGCTGTGGGTCTTGATGCCCTGGGCGACGAGGGTGGCGGGGGAGCTGATGACGGCGGCGGCCTTGCTCTCCGCGCCCTGCATGATGCGGTTGTTGCGGGAGCCGGCGATCTCGTCGCCGAAGCCGGGGACGAAGCGGTAGATCATCGCGCTGGCGAAGATGGCGAGCAGGATGATGGCGAGGCCGGAGACGACTG
Organism: Streptomyces cyanogenus; assembly: GCF_017526105.1. Classification (NCBI taxonomy): domain Bacteria; kingdom Bacillati; phylum Actinomycetota; class Actinomycetes; order Kitasatosporales; family Streptomycetaceae; genus Streptomyces; species Streptomyces cyanogenus. The sequence goes on along the minus strand of NZ_CP071839.1, from coordinate 4,210,009 downwards.
CGGAGAAGGCGTCGGGGCCGCTGTCGCCGGAGAGGGCGCCGGCGAGGCCGAGCACGATCACGATGACCGGCTTGACGAGGATGACGGCGATCATGATGCCGGCCCAGCGGCGGACATGGCCCCAGAGGTTCTTGTCGACCAGGCCGGCGTAGACGACGGTGCCGAGGAGGGCGCCGACGTAGAGCAGGGCGGCGCGGATGACCAGCTCCAGCCAGAGGATGCCGGCGGCGAGGATGCTGACCAGGGACACGACGATCAGCATGATCGGGCCGCCGCCGATGTCGTTGCCCTTCTTCAGGGCGCCGGAGAAGGTGCCGAAGAATGTGTCGGCCTGGTCGCCGGTGGCCTTCGCGAGGACGTCCGTGACGCCGTCCGTCGCCGAGACGACGGTGTACAGGATCAGGGGGGTGAAGGCGGAGGCCAGCACGGTGAGCCAGAGGAAGCCGACGGCTTCCGAGAGCGCGGTGGTGAGCGGCACGCCGCGCACGGCTCGCTTGGCGACGGCCAGCAGCCACAGCAGCAGCGTGAGGATCGTGGAGGCGGCGAAGACGACGGCGTACTGCTTCAGAAAGGCCTGGTTGGTGAAGTCGACGTTGGCGGTCTCCTTCACGGCGTCACTCAGCTTCCCGATGGTCCACGACGCGGCGTCCGCACATCCCTTGGCGAGGGAGGAGAGGGGGTCGAGGGTCTCGGTGAGGGGGTTGGTGGCTCCTCTGCCGGGGGATCCGCCGGAGGAGCCGTTGTCCTTTTCGCAGAACTCTCGGGCGGCGCCGTGGATCAGGCCGCAGGTGTCACTGCTCTTCGTGGCAGTGGGTGTGGGGGTGGGTGAAGGTGAGGACGGGGGCGTGGGAGCGGCGAAGGCACGCGCGGCCGTGAGAACCGCGGCTGTTTGGACCGCGGTGACCGCGGCGGTCAGCGTGAGTACGCGGCGGTTAGCGGGCATAGGTGAACCCTCCGTACTCATCGACGGCCTTCGACATCTCGTCGGCACTGGAGGCCCTGTCGTCGCCGGGAACAGGCGCGGGGCCCTCCTTCTGGGAATGCGTGATGATCTTCCAGTCGCCGGCTGCCCACTCGAGTTTCATCGTGATGGTGAACCAGCTGTTGGTAACCGGGTTCGTGGAATTCTCGCCCGCGAGACCGAGCAGGCCGCTGCACCAGACCTCGACCGTGGCCGTGTCGCCGGTTGACTCGGTGATCTTCGTGCCGATGGGACTCGTGCGGGAAACGAACGTATAGCCCTTCGGAGCGGTGCCGTCGTCGTTCAGGCCGAGGCTTTTGTTGAAGGCTGAGGTGTACGCCTTGTCGAACGCCGCCTCGGAACTCGCCACCCTGTCCGGAGTGATGATGGCCTGCAGGATGGAGTCCCTACCGGACTTGGTGAACATCTCGGCCGACCCCAACGCCACCGCATAGTTCGCCGCCGCGCTCTGCGCTCCCTCATTCGTGTGTGGGAACCCGCTCGGGATGTTGCCGGTTTTCGTGTCGACCGGTTTGGTCCCACTGGCTGCCGTCGATGCCGCTCTCGGCTGGGAGCCCTTGGTGGTCGCGTCGTCCCCGGCCGCGTCGTCCCCCCTGTTGGCGAAAGCGATGGCGGCGATGAGGAGGACCACTACGCCTACCACCGTGACGAGGCTGCGGGAGGAGGAGCGGTGGGGGCGGCGGGGGGCGCCGCCGTAGGGGTCGGGGTCGGGGAGGCGGGTTCGGGTGTGGCCCGTCTCGGGGTAGTCGGTGTAGCCCTGTTCGTCTCCGGGACTCATGCCGTCTGCGCTCCCTCACCCTCGTAGACATACGACGGTAGCCGTGCTGGTTCCCGCGCGGGCGCGGTGTGGTGACTCGACATCAGGGAAACGCAACCTCAGCCGGTGGGCACGACGGACGGGTGGGGTGGAGGGGACGGGCGAGGGCCGGGAGGGGCCGGGGCTATACCGCCATGCCGTACACGATGGTGAACAGTGTGCCGAGGGACCCGATGATGAACACCCCGGTGAGGCCGGCGATGATGAGGCCCTTGCCCTGTTCCGCGCTGAAGGTGTCCCGGAGGGCCGTGGCGCCGATGCGCTGCTTCGCCGCGCCCCACACCGCGATGCCGAGGCAGAGGAGGATGGCCACGGCCATGACCACCTCGATCATCACCTTGGCCTCGTTGCCCAGGCTGCCGAAGGGGCCCCAGTCCGGAGCGATCCCGCCGATGATGGTGTTGATGTCTCCCTTGTCGGCCGCAAAGAGCATGTAAGTCACCGCCCCTGGTGGGTAGTTCCGCGTGTGCCCCTGCGGTTGTGCAGAGGTCAGGCCTCATTGTCGCCGACAACGCCGCCAACGTATGTCGACTTGACGTCATTGAAACTGGCGGGTTTCGTACGAATAGCCCGTACGGTCACTCTGTGTATCACGGCAGGTCACGCCGGGCAACGAGGTCCGACCGGAACCTTCGTGTGGTTCCGTCGTTGACCCCCTTTGCGCGCCGCACGGTTTCTGACGGCTGGTCGGGTGAGGCGTCGCGTCGATGTTCTCACGGGTCAGCGGGGGCGCAGGCCGTGCAGCAGGAGGTGGACGTGCTCCTCCAGGCCGGCCAGGGCCTCCGTCGCGTCGAGGGCGCAGCCGGCGATCAGGGCGGCCAGACCGTGCAGGCTCGCGGCGGCCACGGTGGTGATGCGCTCGGGGTCGCCCTGGACGATCTCGCCGCGCTCCTGGGCGTCCGCGACCAGCCGGGTGAAGGTGCCGAGGGAGCGGTCGACGGCCGCCGCGAGCTGGGCGGTCCGGTCGGGGTCGTGCTTGCGCGCGAACATCAGCTCGAGCAGTTCGGGGTTCTCGACGGCGAAGCCCAGGTAGGCGCGGGCCAGGGCCGTCATCCGCTGTTCGAGGGCGGGTTCCGTGCGGCCGGCGGCGGTGGCGAGGGCCTGGTTGAGGCGCTCGTACCCGTCCAGGGCCAGGGCGTCGAGCAGGGCCTGCTTGTCCTTGAAGTGCCGGCCCGGGGCGGCGTGGCTGACGCCGGTGTCCCGGGCCAGTTCGCGCAGCGAGAGCGCCCCGACCCCCTTGTCGCGCAGAGTGCGCTCGGCGCTCCTGAGCAGGGCGGCGCGCAGGTCTCCGTGGTGGTAGGGGCGGCTCGTGGGCATGCGCATCATCGTATCGCGATGTTGTCGTTGACAGCATTGTTGGCGCTGCCTACATTGGGGGTATGACTGATACGACCGCCAAGCGCGGCAAGTGGAACGCGACCCGCCTCCCCGACCTGACCGGCCGCACGGCCGTGATCACCGGCGCCAACAGCGGTATCGGCTTCGCCGCCGCCCGGGCGCTGGCCGGGGCCGGGGCGCACGTGGTGTTCGCGGTACGGGACCTCGCCCGGGGCGGTGCCGCGGCGGCGCGGGTGACCGGCAGTACCGAGGTGCGCCGGCTGGACCTCGCGGACCTCGACTCGGTGCGCGAGTTCGCCGCCGGCTGGGACCGCCCGCTGGACCTGCTGATCAACAACGCGGGTGTGATGATGCTGCCGGAGCAGCGCACGAAGCAGGGCTTCGAGATGCAGTTCGCCACCAACCACCTGGGGCACTTCGCGCTGACCAACCTGCTGCTGCCTCACGTGACCGACCGGGTGGTGACCGTGTCCTCCGGCGCGCACCGCTGGGGCGACAAGGTGATCCACTTCGAGGACGTGAACCTGCGCGGGACCTACAGCCCCGCCCGCGCCTACGCCCAGTCCAAGCTGGCGAACCTGCTGTTCACCCTGGAACTCCAGCGCCGCCTGACCGAGGCCGGGTCCGGCGTACGGGCCCTGGCCGCCCATCCCGGCTGGTCGGCCACCAACCTCCAGAGCCACGCCGCGAACCCCCTGGCCAGGGCGTTCATGGTGGCCGGCAACCGGTTCCTCGCCCAGGACGAGGAGGCCGGTGCCCTGCCCACCCTCTACGCGGCCACCCAGGACCTGCCCGGCGCGGCCTACGTCGGCCCCGACGGTCCCGCCGAGATGCGCGGCGCCCCGACCCTGGTCGGCCGCAGCGCCGCGGCGAGCGATCCGGCGGCGGCCCGGCGGCTGTGGACGCTGTCGGAGGAGCTGACGGGCGTCCGGTGGCCGCTGGCGGCGCCGGTCCGGTGACGGAAGGACCACCCCCGCCGAGGGCCGCCCGCCGATGGCGGCGGACCGGATCTCGCACGGCTTTTCGACGCTCCAACGGCGGTGCACCGGAGATTCACAGGTAAATCTCAGGGAAGTCGAAGCACGTTTCTCACCTGCGTGGGCAAAAGTGTGAACTGATGAAGCGCATCTCACGCATCTCGGTCACCTCTGTGGTGGTGCTCGCGCTGACCTCGGCCTCCGTGGCTGCCGCGGACGACGGGCCGGGCCCGCTCGGGGTCACCGCGGACACCGTCGCGAGCCGGCGGAGCGCGCGGGTGGGCGCGCTGTTCGGCGCGGACCGGGCCGGACGGCCGGCGGGCGGCCACTTCTGCACCGCCTCGGTGGTGCACAGCCCGCGCGGCGATCTCATCGTGACCGCGGCGCACTGCGTGGACGGTGCCGGCGGAGACCTGGTGTTCGTACCGGGCTACCGGGACGGGCGCTCGCCGTACGGGGTGTGGAAGGTGACGCGGCGGTTCCTGCCGGACGGGTGGGCCGAGGGGCAGGACGAGGACAGCGATCTCGCCCTCGCCACCGTCGCCGGCCGCGACGGCAGGCGGCTGGAGGACGTGGTCGGGGCCAACCGGTTCGCGACCGGGGTGGCCACCGGCGCCACCGCGGTCACCGTCACCGGCTATCCCGACTCGCGGGAGACCCCCATCAGCTGCACCAACAGACCGACCGCGCACAGCCGTACGCAGCAGCGCATCGACTGTCCCGACTTCACGGGCGGCACCAGCGGCAGCCCCTGGGTCAACGGCGACGCGCAGGTCGTCGGCGTCCTCGGCGGCCACGAACAGGGCGGCGCCACGGCCGACACCTCGTACAGCGTGGTGCTGGGGCGCGAGGCGGCGGAGCTGTACCAGGACGCGACGGCCGGCGATCGAGCGGGCTGAGGACGCGGCGGCCGGCCCCGAGCGGGCTGAGGATGCGTCACTGCGGCCCGGCTGACTGTGAAATGACGCCACTTCGCGCCCAAATGGCCTTGAACGGCGTCCGCATGGGGGAAAGTTGAACCGTGCGGAAGGTATGGGTGATCGGTGGCGCGGCCGTCGCGCTCGGCATGGGCTTCGTCATGCTGCTCGTCGTCGGTGTCTACCTCGTGGCCGGCAACCTGCTGGGCGGGGTGGCCTCGGGGGGCCGCGGGCTGGCCAAGGGGGCCGTGCCGGCCGCCTACACGTCGCTGGTGCAGAAGTGGGGGAACCTGTGCCCGGCGCTCAGTCCCGCGCTGCTCGCCGCCCAGCTCTACCAGGAGAGCGGGTGGAACCCGACCGTCGTCAGCCCGGCCGACGCCCGCGGCATCGCCCAGTTCATCCCGAGCACCTGGGCGACGCACGGCATCGACGGCAACGGTGACGGCAAGCGCGACATCTGGGATCCGGACGACGCCATCCCGTCGGCGGCCTCCTACGACTGCGAACTCGCGAAGTACGTGAAGGACGTGCCGGGCAACGTGTCGGACAACATGCTCGCCGCCTACAACGCGGGCGCCTACCGGGTGATCCGGGCCGGCGGGGTCCCGGCGATCAGCGAGACGCAGAACTACGTCCAGCGGATCCGCAGCCTGGAGAAGAGCTTCGCCGCGCCGGTCACCCGGATCGACCCCACCCGGCAGGCCGCCGGGGCCATCGCCTTCGCGCAGAGCCGGCTCGGCACGCCGTACCTGTGGGGCGGCGAGGGAACCGCCGCGCAGGGTGGCCGGTTCGACTGCTCGGGTCTGACCAAGGCGGCGTACGAGAAGGTCGGGATCAGCCTGCCGCGGGTGGCCAACGACCAGTACAACGCGGGGCCGCACCCCTCGCGGGACCAGCTGCTCCCCGGTGACCTGGTGTTCTTCTCGGACGACCTGACCGACTCCCGGGCCATCCGGCACGTCGGGATCTACGTGGGCGGCGGGTACATGATCGACGCCCCGCGCACGGGTGCCGTGATCCGGTTCGATCCGATCGACACCCCCGACTACTTCGGTGCGACCCGGGTCACCGAAGATGGCGCAAAAGCGCTCCCGACAAGTGTGTGACAGTGTGTTAAACCACCCGCTGAGCTGCGGCGATGAGTCTCTCTTCGATAACGTCTGCGTGATCATTCAGTGGAGAGTGGAACGTATTGAAGGTGGCTGTGCGTTCCTGTTGACGTAGCCGAGCGGACGTCAGTGCGGCAGTGCAGCGGAAGCGGATCTACGTACCACCGGGGGGCAGGCGCGACGCACACGAGGTGCGTCCGGGAAGACGACGAAGGGGCCGCAGCACCATGGCTGTACTCGCCGAATCCGGATCGAACCCCGACGTCGAGTTGCTCTACGACATCAACGGCCTGGCCAAGGACGCGCCGCACTGGTTCGACCGGGTCATGGAGTTCGTCGGCGAGTACGGCCTGCTGCTCGCCATGGTCCTGCTGATCCTGTGGTGCTGGTGGTCGGTGCGGCGGCGGGGCGGGGAGGACGCGGCGCCCTCGGTGGCCGCGCTGGTGTGGGCGCCGCTCGCGGCCGGTCTGGCCGTCCTCGTGAACGTGCCGATACGCGGTTTCGTGGAGCGCCCCCGCCCCTTCGTGGACCACCAGGGCCTGGACGTCCTCGTCGGCGGCAAGACCGACTTCTCCTTCGTCAGCGACCACGCGACGATCACGATGGCGCTCGGTGTGGGGCTCTTCGTCGCCAACCGCCGCTTCGGGCTGGCCGGTATCGGTCTGGCCCTGCTGGAGGGCTTCTGCCGGGTCTACATGGGCGTGCACTACCCGACGGACGTCATCGGCGGCTTCGCGCTGGGCACGGCGGTCGTCCTGCTGCTGTCCCCGCTCGCCATGGCCCTGCTCACCCCGCTGATGCGGGCGGTGGAGCGCTCGCCGCGCGCCGGCCGGCTCGTGCGGCGCCGGCCGGCGGCGGACGCCGGCCGGGACACCCTGCTGCCCGGCACCCGCACGTCCCCGGAGACCGAGGAGCGCGACCTGGCGGCCTAGGCGGCCGGGGGCCGTGACGGGGGGCGGGAAATCTCGGGAGCGCGGCCGGGCGGTCCAGACGGCCGGGGGCTGTGGCGGGAGCCAGGAGATCCGGAAGTGCGGGGAGACCCGGGAGCGGCCGGGCGGCCTAGGCGGCCGGGGGGCTGTGGCGGGGGGCTGAACCCGGGTGCGCAGCCTGGGGGTCTGGCCGGTCGGGGAGTTGTGGCGGGAGCCAGGAGACCCGGAGGCGCGGGGAGAGCCGGGAGCGGCCGGGCGGTCCAGACGGCCGGGGGGCTGTGGCGGGAGCCAGGAGATCCGGAAGTGCGGGGAGAGCCGGGAGCGGCCGGGCGGCCCGGGCGGCCGAGGGAGCCGTGACGGGGAGTGGGAAAACCCGGGAGCGTGGGTGGGTGGCGTGGTCGTACCCTCCCGCGCATGACCAAGTTCTTCGCCACGGTGTGCCTGCCGCCCACCCCGCCCCACCGGGTGCCGGACGCCATAGCCGTGGCCCTGGCGCCGTACGACATGAACGCCACGGACGACTGGAACCCGGTGGGCGAGTGGGACTGGTGGGCCCTCCGGGTGCACAGCGCGAGCCCCTACCTCGTCCGGCCCGCGTACGACGGCGACCCCCGGCTCCTGACGCCCGCCACCGTCCCCCAGGCCGGCCTGGCCCCGCTCGGCCCGCTGGAGTGCTACGGCGGCCCCCGCGGACTGCTCGACTTCGACACCATGCGGCAGCGGACGGTGCAGGGGTACGACGAGCTGCGCGCCGCCTGGGAGGAACTGGTCGCCGCGCACCCGCCGGCCCGCCCGCTCGCCGAGTTCGTCGCCCGGCACGAGGCCGACCCGGACGGCTATCCGCTGGACCGGGCCAAGGAGGAGCACCTGCTCCAGCCACTGGTGCAGGAGGTGGCCCAGCGGGCGGTGGCCGGCGATCCGCACTTCGGGATGTCGTTCCTGACCGCCGACCCGGTCGCCTGGTTCGCCCGGGACCACGCGGCGGCCCGCGAGCGCGCCCTGCGCACCGCCCTCACGGGGTACGCCCTGCTCACCCTGGACGGCCGCTGGCGGGACGCCGACAGCGAGGGTTACCGGGAGTGGGCCGACGAGCAGCTGGAGCACCTCGACCCGGAGGCCGTCGTGGTCGACGTGCTCTGCCACTGCTGACGGCCGCGGCCCCCTCCTGCTTACAGCCCCTGCGCGTAGGAGAAGAACCGCTGCGGGTCGTACTGGTGCTTCACCTTGCCCAGCCGGGCCGCCGCGTCCCCGTAGTACGCCTTCTTCCAGTCCTTCAGCGTCGGGTCGGTGTAGTTCTGGTAGGCGGCGCCCGAGGCGTACGGCTTCATCGCGTTGTGGGCGGAGGTCAGCCACGACTGGGCCGTGCTGCCGGAGGACCCCGCGCCCCAGGAGGCGATGTACTGGGCCAGCATCCGCGAGCGGCGGTGGACGAAGGCCGTGGCCGTCGGGGAGACCCGGTTCACCGCGCCGCCGAGCGCGGTGAACGCGATGCTGCCCCCGCCGCCGCGCACCGAGCCGATCTGCTTCAGCACGGTCTGGATGCCGGCCGCGGACAGCGAACGGTCGAAGAAGTCGGAGCGGGCCGCGTAGGTCTCCCGGCCGAGCCTGCCCTGCGGGGAGCGGCCCGGGGTGGAGCCGGGCAGGTGGCACTGGGCGTCGGTGGAGAAGGAGGAGCAGCCGGCGTAGATCTCCATGGCCTGCTCGTAGCCCCGGCGGCGCAGGGAGACGGAGGCGGCGTCGGCACCGGCCTGGTGGGCCAGGCGGTCCACGGCGTTCTGCAGCTCGCCGTAGGTGCCCAGGGAGAAGCAGGCCACCGAGACGGTCGGGGTGCGGCCCGGGGAGCACGCCAGGTGCAGCGAGGACCAGATCTCGTCGGGCTGGTTCGGGCCCCACTCCTGCCAGGCCTTGAGCACCTTGGCGGCCTTGGACCAGGACCAGGTCAGATAGGCGGTGACGGCCTGCGGCGCGGCATGGGTTTTGAAGTGCAGCTCGGTGACGACGCCGAAGTTGCCGTTCCCGGCGCCGCGCAGCGCCCAGAACAGGTCGGAGTGGTGCGTGGCGTCGGCGGTGACCTGGGTGCCGTCCGCCGTGATCAGCGTGGCCTGGGTGAGGCTGTCGCAGGTCAGGCCGTAGGCGCGGGAGACGACGCCGTGGCCGCCGCCGAGCACCAGGCCGGAGACGCCGACGGTGGGGCAGGAGCCCGCCGGTATCGTCACGCCCTTCGCGGCCAGCGCGCGGTAGACGTCGATCAGCTTGGCGCCGGCGCCGACGACGGCCTGGCCGCCGCCGGCCCGGACCCGGTTCAGCTTGGACACGTCGACGATCAGCCGGTTGTCGCCGGAGGAGTAGCCGGCGTAGGAGTGGCCGCCGTTGCGGATCGACACCTTGAGGTGGTGGGCGCGGGCGTACGCGAGGGTCGTACGGATGTCGGCGGGGTGCGCCACGTAGGCCACGGCGGCCGGTTTCAGTCCGTCGAAGCGCGTGTTGTACAGCTGGTGGGCGGTCTTCCAGGACGCGTCGCCGGGCCGCACCAGCGTGCCGTCGAGATCACGGGCGAGGGCCGCCCAGTTCGCGGCGGCGCTCGCGTTGGTGGTCTTCAGGGCCGTGAGCGAGGATGAGCGCGACGGCGTGCCACTGTGCGCCGCCGCAGCGGCGGAAGAGCCTCCGCCCGCACCGCACGCGGTCAGTGCGGTCGTCGCCACGGCGGCCGCGCCGCCCGAGATGAACGTACGCCGTTCCATGTCCGTCGCCTTTCCTCGGCTGTCGTGGAACGAGACGACGCACCGCGGCGCGGGGTTCCCCCGGCCGGGCGATGAACGTCGAATACACGTGCGTGCAACCCCGTCGTCGGAACCTCCACGTGCCCTCCCCGTAAGCATTCCGTGACCTCACCGGGCTGACGGCAGGGGTTCACCCCCCGTTCACTTCCGGCCATCGGCGGCTTCACCTGTTCTGCCTAATTTCGGCCGTACCGGGTGCCGAGTGCGGCCATGAAACACGCACACGCACCTCTACGACCTCGCGCGCCGCCGACAGCGGCGGCTCCTGGAAGGAACTCCCGAAAGTGAAGCTTCAGCGCAAGAACCGGCTGCGCGCCCTTTCTCTCGGTGCTGTCGCCGTCACCGGCGCCCTGGCCCTGACGGCGTGCGGCTCCGACGACAACGGCGGCGGCGGCAACGCGTCGGGCAACCCGTCCACGTCCGCCGGCGCCGGCTCGATCAAGTGCGACAACGCCAAGGGCCAGCTGCTCGCAGACGGCTCCTCCGCGCAGAAGAACGCGATCGACGCCTGGGTGAAGAACTTCTCCCAGGCCTGCGGCGTGCAGATCAACTACAAGGGCGGCGGCTCCGGCGCCGGTGTCACCGCGTTCACGCAGGGCCAGGTCGCCTTCGCCGGTTCCGACTCGGCGCTGAAGCCCGAAGAGGTCACCGCCTCCAAGAGCGTCTGCAAGGGCGGTCAGGGCATCGACCTGCCGATGGTCGGCGGCCCGATCGCCCTCGGCTACAACGTCCCGGGCGTCGACAACCTGGTCCTGGACGCCCCGACCATCGCCAAGATCTTCGACAGCAAGATCACCAAGTGGAACGACCCGGCGATCGCCGCCCTGAACAAGGGCGCGAAGCTCCCCGACCTGAAGATCCAGGCGTTCCACCGCTCGGACGAGTCCGGCACCACGGACAACTTCACCAAGTACCTGATCGCCACCACCCCGGACAACTGGAAGTACTCCGGCGGCAAGGCCTGGCAGGCCAAGGGCGGCCAGTCCGCTCCGCAGTCCGCGGGTGTGGCCCAGCAGGTGAAGCAGACCTCCGGCGCCATCGGCTACTTCGAGCTGTCCTACGTCAAGGACGGCCTCAAGGCCGTGTCCATCGACACCGGTGCCAGCAAGCCGGTCGCCCCCAGCTCCGAGAGCGCCACCGCCGACATCGCCGCCGCGCAGGTCGTCGGCACCGGCAAGGACCTCTCGCTGAAGCTGGACTACAAGACCAAGGCCGAGGGTGCCTACCCGATCACCCTGGTCACCTACGAGATCGTCTGCGACAAGGGCAACAAGGCCGACACCCTGCCCGCCACCAAGGCCTTCCTGCGCTACATCGCCGGCGAGGACGGCCAGAAGATCCTCCCGAGCATCGGCTACGCGCCGGTGCCCGACGAGATCATCGCCAAGGTCCGCACCACCATCGAGGGCCTGAGCTGACCTGATCCGAGAGTGCGGCCCGGTACCGGAAACGGCCGGGCCGCACCGTCCGGTGCACCGCCGCCATGAGCCTGGCGCCCCCTTCAGGGGCCCGGCTCCGCAGACCGGAGAACCCGATGGACATATCGACGAAAACCGACGCACCTCCCCCCGCCCCCCAGCCCACGGTCGCCGAGCAGAAGCGCGCGGCCCGTGGCGCCACCCGCCCCGGCGACCGCATCTTCCTCGGCCTGTCCCGGGGCTCCGGCATCCTGCTGCTGGCGATCATGGCCGCCATCGCGGTCTTCCTCACCTACCGCGCCGCCCTCGCGATCAGCAAGGACCACGCGAACTTCCTGACCACGTTCGAGTGGAACACCAACGTCCTCGAACCGAAGTTCGGCATCGCGGTCCTGGTCTTCGGCACGATCGTCTCCTCGGTCGTCGCCATGGTCATCGCGGTCCCGGTCGCGGTCGCCATCGCGCTGTTCATCACGCACTACGCCCCGCGCCGCATGTCCGGCCCGGTCGCCTACGTGATCGACCTGCTCGCCGCCGTGCCGTCCATCGTGTACGGCCTGTGGGGAGCCCTCGTGCTCGTCCCGCACATGAACGGCCTGTTCGGCTGGCTCGACGACTTCTTCGGCTGGACCGGCGTCTTCTCCTGGGACCAGGGCGCGCCGCGCTCGATGCTCACTGTCGGCATCCTGCTCGCCATCATGATCCTGCCGATCATCACCAACGTGAGCCGTGAGGTCTTCCGCCAGGTCCCGCAGACGCACGAGGAGGCGGCCCTGGCCCTCGGCGCCACGCGCTGGGAGGTCGTCCGCATGTCCGTGCTGCCCTTCGGCCGCTCCGGTGTGATCTCCGCCTCCATGCTCGGTCTCGGCCGCGCGCTCGGCGAGACGATGGCCGTCGCCACCGTGCTCTCGCCGTCCTTCGACATCCAGGCCAGCCTGCTCAACCCGGGCGGCGGCACCTTCGCCCAGAACATCGCCAGCAAGTTCAGCGAGGCGAACGAGTTCGGCCGGGACGCGCTCATCGCCTCCGGTCTCGTCCTGTTCGTCATCACCCTGCTGGTCAACGGCGCGGCCCGGCTGATCATCGCCCGCCGCGCGGAGTACTCGGGGGCCAACGCATGAGCACCGCAGCCGTCACCGACAAGCGGCCCAGCACGCTGCGCGCCGCCAGCCTGCCCCGGTGGACGCCGTGGGCCATCGCCGCCGGCTCGCTCGCCCTGGGCATCGGCATCAGCCTGGCCGCCGGCCTGGACAGCCGGATCCAGTGGGGTCTGATCGCCGCCGTCCTCTTCGTCCTCGGCACGTACGGTGTCGCCGCCCGCGTCGAGGGCCGCCGCCAGGCAAAGGACCGCGTCGCCACCAGTCTCGTCTGGGTCGCCTTCCTGCTCGCCGTGGTGCCGCTGGTCTCCCTGATCTGGGTGACCGTCGCGCGCGGCATCAAGGTCCTCGACGTCTACTTCCTGACCCACTCGATGGGCGTCGTCGCCGACACCGAGCCCGGCGGCGGCATCTACCACGCCATCATCGGCAGCCTGGAGCAGGTCGGCCTCGCCACCCTCATCGGCGCCCCGATCGGTGTGCTCACCGCGATCTACCTGGTCGAGTACGGCCGCGGCCGGCTCGCCAAGGCCGTCACGTTCTTCGTCGACGTCATGACGGGCATCCCGTCGATCGTCGCCGGTCTGTTCATCCTCAGCCTGATGCTCATCTTCGAGATGCAGCCGTTCGGCTTCGCCGGTTCGCTGGCCCTGGCCATCCTGATGATGCCGGTCGTCGTCCGCTCCACCGAGGAGATGCTCAAGCTCGTCCCGAACGAGCTGCGCGAGGCGTCCCTGGCGCTCGGCGTGCCGAAGTGGCGCACCATCCTCAAGGTGGTCCTGCCCACCTCCATCGGCGGTATCACCACCGGCATCATGCTGGCGGTCGCCCGTATCGCCGGCGAGACCGCGCCGGTGCTGCTGCTGGTGTTCGGCAACCCGTTCATCAACAACAACCCCTTCGAGGGCGCGCAGGCGTCGCTGCCGCTGTACATCTACCAGCAGTTCGCCAACAGCGCGGGCTCCGGTGCGGCGTACGACCGCGCGTGGGCGGCGTCCCTGACGCTGATCGCCTTCGTGATGATCCTCAACCTGGTGGCCCGCGGCATCGCCCGCTGGAAGGCCCCGAAGACCGGTCGCTGAGCGCGGCCACACAGCGACCGAGCCTGAACTCCCGGAAGTGAAGCAGACATGGCCAAGCGCATCGACGTAAGCGGACTCACCGCCTACTACGGCTCCCACAAGGCGATCGAGGACATCTCGATGACCGTCGAACCGCGATCGGTGACGGCGTTCATCGGCCCCTCCGGCTGCGGCAAGTCGACCTTCCTGCGCACCCTGAACCGTATGCACGAGGTCACGCCCGGTGGCCGCGTCGAGGGCAAGGTGATGCTGGACGACGAGGACCTGTACGGCACCGGGGTCGACCCCGTGTCCGTCCGCCGTGAGGTGGGCATGGTCTTCCAGCGGCCGAACCCGTTCCCCACGATGTCGATCTTCGACAACGTGGCGGCGGGACTGCGGCTGAACGGCAGCTACCGCAAGAGCGAGCTCGAGGACGTCGTCGAGAAGTCGCTCAGGGGCGCGAACCTCTGGAACGAGGTGAAGGACCGCCTGAACAAGCCGGGCTCCGGTCTGTCCGGCGGTCAGCAGCAGCGGCTGTGCATCGCCCGGGCGATCGCCGTCGAGCCGAAGGTGCTGCTGATGGACGAGCCGTGCTCCGCCCTGGACCCGATCTCCACCCTCGCCATCGAGGACCTGATCGGTGAGCTGAAGGAGCGGTTCACGATCGTCATCGTGACGCACAACATGCAGCAGGCGGCGCGCGTCTCGGACCGTACGGCGTTCTTCAACCTGGCGGCGGTCGGACAGCCCGGCCGGCTGATCGAGATCGACGACACGGAGCGGATCTTCTCCAACCCGTCCGTCCAGGCCACCGAGGACTACATCTCCGGTCGCTTCGGCTGATCCCACGATCCCCTCGCGGTGCTGCATGGCGGTGCCACCGCGAGGACGCAAAAGGGCCCGCCCCCGGCTCCCGGGGGCGGGCCCACTGCGTTGCCGGCCGCGGGGCCGCTACAGGGCCACCAGGTTGACCACTCCGAAGGCCAGGGCGGCCACCAGGGCCGCCGCCGGCATCGTGATGAACCAGCCCAGGACGATGTTCTTGGCCACGCCCCAGCGGACGGCGTTGACGCGCTTGGTGGCGCCGACGCCCATGATGGCCGAGGTGATGACGTGGGTCGTGGAGATGGGGGCCTTGAAGAGGAACGCCGTGGTGAACATGATCGACGCGCCCGTGGTCTCGGCGGCGAAACCCTGCGGGGGGTCCAGTTCGATGATCTTGCGGCCCAGGGTGCGCATGATGCGCCAGCCGCCGGCGTAGGTGCCGAGGGACAGCATCACCGCGCAGATGATCTTCACCCAGACCGGGATCGGGTCGCCGTACGTCTGATGGCCGGAAATCACCAGTGCCATGACGACGACACCCATCGTCTTCTGGGCGTCCTGGAGACCGTGGCCCAGTGCCATGCCGGCCGCGGAGACCGTCTGGGCGATCCGGAAGCCGCGCTTGGCCTTGTGCGGGTTGGCCCGGCGGAAGAGCCACAGGATCGCCGTCATGACCAGGTAGCCGACGATCAGGCCCACGAACGGCGACACGAACATCGGGATGACGACCTTGTCGACGACCCCGTGCCAGATCACGGTCGTGCCGCCCGCCAGCGCCGCGCCCACCATGCCGCCGAACAGGGCGTGCGAGGAGGAGGACGGCAGGCCGAAGTACCAGGTGACCAGGTTCCAGACGATCGCGCCCACCAGGGCCGCGAAGAGGATCCCCATGCCGGTCGAGCCCCGCGGGGTCTCGATGAGGCCCTCGCTGACCGTCTTGGCGACCCCGGAGCCCAGGAAGGCACCGGCCAGGTTCATCACGGCGGCCATGGCGAGAGCCGCCCGCGGGGTCAGCGCCCGCGTCGACACCGACGTCGCGATCGCGTTCGCCGAGTCGTGGAAACCGTTCGTGTACGTGAAGAAGAGCGCGACCGCGATGGTCACGACCAGGGCGAGGATATCCATCGACGCCTCAGGACTCCTTGACGGCGATGGTCTCCACCGTGTTCGCCACGTGCTCGAAAGCGTCCGCCGCCTCTTCCAGGACGTCCACGATCTGCTTGAGCTTCAGCACCTCGATCGCGTCGTACTTGCCGTTGAAGAGGTGGGCGAGCAGCTTGCGGTGGATCTGGTCGGCCTGGTTCTCCAGCCGGTTGACCTCGATCCAGTACTCGGTCAGGTTGTCCATGGTGCGGAGGTTCGGCATGGCCTCCGCCGTCAGCTCGGCCGCCCGGGCCAGGACCTCGATCTGCTGCTCGACGCCCTTCGGCAGCTCCTCGACGTTGTAGAGGACGACGAGGTCGACGGCCTCCTCCATGAAGTCCATGATGTCGTCCAGGGAACCGGCGAGGGAGTAGATGTCCTCGCGGTCGAACGGCGTGATGAACGAGGAGTTCAGCTGGTGGAAGATCGCGTGCGTGGCGTCGTCACCTGCGTGTTCCGCGGCCCGCATACGCTCTGCGATCTCGGCCCGGGCGGAGGAGTCCGCCCCGAGCAGTTCCATCAGGAGTTTCGAGCCGGTGACGATGTTGTCCGCGGACGCGGCGAACATGTCGTAGAAGCTCGTCTCCCTGGGGGTCAGACGAAAGCGCACGTGGGGTCCTCGGGGTGCTTCGGTTTCGGTCAGGCTGATGCTAGGCGCATCATCCGGCCACGGCTATCGGGCCGCATCCCAGTGTCGCCCATCGGGCAGAGTGGTCGGCACGGGGGCGGACGAAGGGCCCTCTACCCCGGAAAGTTCGTTACGATATACCCGCTAGGGGTATGTATACCGTTTTGTGTCCGGAGCTCGTCCCGAGACGGAGGCCCGCGATGACGACGACGACCGAGGCCGGCGCCACGCACGGCTACCACAAGCAGAAGGACGAGCACCTCAAGCGGCTGCGCCGGATCGAGGGGCAGATCCGCGGCCTGCAGCGGATGGTGGAGGAGGACACGTACTGCATCGACATACTCACGCAGGTCTCCGCCTCCACCAAGGCCCTGCAGTCCTTCGCGCTGCAACTGCTGGAGGAGCACCTGCGGCACTGCGTCGCGGACGCGGCTCTCAAGGGCGGTGACGAGATCGACGCGAAGGTGGAGGAGGCCACGAAGGCGATCGGCCGCCTGCTGCGCAGCTGAGCCGTCCGGATCGCGCGGGTCCCGGTCGGGGACCCGGATCCGGTTCAGTCCGGATTTCGCTCCTCGGCCACGCGCAGCACCGCGTCGATGCTCTCCAGGCTGAGCCGGTCCTCGGCGGCCGAGGCCGCGATGATCAGCTCTCCGCACAGCTCGATCTCGGCGAGGGCCACGTGGTCCTGAACCGCCGTGCCGCCGACCGGAGCCACCCGTCTCACCTCTCCTCTGCCGTCACCGCTCCCTAGGGTAGGCAGCGCTCTACACACCGCGCATGGCACGGACGGGCTACTTACGGGGTGGCGTCCCGGACTAGTGACTGGCCGGTTTCAGGCGCCGCCACCGCTGCCCTCCTCGGCGATCCGCCCCGCGTAGATGTCCGCCGCGGGCGGCAGCCGTACGTCGGCGGGTGTGCCGAAGCCGTACAGCAGCAGCGTCGAGGCGACCTCCACGGAGGTCTTCTGGCGGCCGTTGACGAAGCTGAACCGCTGCCGCAGCTTGCGGATGCGGCCCTGGTCGTCCAGGTAGGCGTCGAACGGCACCTGGGCCGTGGCGAACCCTTTCGCCGCCGCGGCCAGTGCCGCCCGGTCGCCGGCGGCGGCGTACCGGGACGCGCGGCCGAGATCGGCGATGCCCCGGTAGTGCCGTACCGCCGTGCCGGCGACCTTCGTCCGGCCGACGAAGGCGGCCTCCCGGGCCCCGCGCAGCACCTCGGCCGCCGTGTACGGGTCGGTCGCGCCGCCGGTGACCAGATTGCCGTCGGACAGGGTCGCCGTCTCCACCCGCACCCACTTGTCGGCGGGCACGCCCGCGCCCCGGTTCTTCATGAACAGGGCGCCCGGGGCGAGGAGTTCGGTGATGGGCCGGTGCTCGGCGGCACCGGTGGGGTCCTCGGGGAGCATCACGATGAGCCGGCCGAGGCGGCGCCGGTAGTCGTGGACGCCCTTGCCGCGGATGGTGACCCGGGTGCCGCCGGTGGCCATCTCCATCGAGGTGGTGGCCTTGGAAGTGCCCGCGTCGCGCAGCGCGTCGGCGGCCCGGTACAGGGCCCTGACGGGGTCGCCGGCGCCCTTGACGTCCTCGGCGGCGGCCCTGCTGCCGGAACAGCCCGTGGCGCCCGCTCCGAGGCCGAGGAGGATGCCCACCGCGACGGCCGTCCTGCCCGCGTGCCTGTGCTGCCGCCGATCCATCGCCTGCCTACCCCCAGCCGGTGTGTTCCGTCACGGCCCCCCGTCGTCCGGTTAACGACGGGTAGCGGACGCCGTCACGCGCCGCAGGGAGCCGCGGATCCGGACGCACCCCTCTGTCCGCGGCTGGGTAACGTTCTCGGCGTGGCAGTCACCGCGGTACCGGAGGACGGGCCGGAACGTGCCCGGCCGGGACAGGAACACCTCACGACGACGAACGAGCAGGGCCGTTTCTGTGTGGCCCGGTGCACATGCGGCTGGCGCGGCCCCGCCCGCCGGGCCCGCAGCCAGGCCCGAGCGGACGCGGAGGGGCACACGGCGGGCCGGTAGCGGTCATCCGCCCCGGGCGGCCGTCACCGGTGCTCCAGGGCCCGCAGCAGCACGTCCACCAGGTCGCAGTCGCGGGGCTGGGTGAGCCGGGACCGGGCCGCGGCCGGGGCGAGCCACAGGATGCGGTCCACCTCGGAGTTCGGCGTGAAGCGGCCGGAAACCGCCTCGGCCGCCCAGTACCGCACCCGCTTCGGGCGGCCGCCCGTCGAGTAGTGCACGGCCGGCAGCTCGCCGCCGGGTTCGGCCGTGTACCCGGTCTCCTCCGCGACCTCGCGCAGCGCGCCGGCGAGCGGGTCCTCACCCCGTCGGAGCTTGCCCTTGGGGTGGGACCAGTCGTCGTACTTCGGCCGGTGGACCAGACAGATCTCCAGGTCGCCGGAGACCGGGGAGCGGCGCCACAGCACGCAGCCGGCCGCCTGGACCACGGTGTCGTTCACACCGCCTCCTCCTGGCTCAGGGGTGCGTTGACGGTCTGCTTCTGCCAGGCCTGCTGGAACGCGAAACGGGCCGCCTCCACCTCGTGCCGCTGGTCGGCGTGGAGCACGCCGAGCGCGTAGGCGGTCGCCGGGGTGATCCGGGGGGTACGGGCCGCCTGCGCCGCCGCCGCGGCCGCCTCCGAGGCGTCGCGGTGCCGGTTCAGCGCCTGGCCCGCCGTCAGCAGCCGTACGTCCGTGCCGGAGCGGGCGCCGAGCAGCACCTCACGGGCGTACCGGTGCAGGCGCAGCAGCAGCCGTACCTGGTGCCAGGGGCCGTCCTGGGGATGCGGGGACGGGTCCGGGGACAGGCCGTGGACCAGGGCCTCGGCGTTGTAGGGGTGGCCGGCGGTGACCAGCGGGAGCGCGGCGACGGCGTCCGTGAGGCGCTCCTGGGCCGCGGCGGCGAGGGGGTACAGGCCGGTGGTGGGCGCGGCGGGCGTGAGGGGGACTTCGCTGGCGAGTACGGCGACCCTGTCGGCCACGGCGTGGAAGCGGCTCGATCCGAGTGCCTGCAGGGCGGTGGAGTGGGCCCTTGTCCGGGCCAGGGTGAGCTGGCGCTCCAGCAGGGCGCCCGCTTTGGCCGCGCCCACGGTGAGGTTGCCGCGTTCCGCCGTCGCCGTCCGGTCGGCAGGGCCACCGGTGCCGGCCGGCGCCTCCCCCGCGCTCTGCTTCGCCCGCGCGGAGACACCCCCACCGCCCACCCGGGCGGCACGGCTGCCCGCGGCCACGGCGACGTCCACGGCCTGTGCGGGCAGGGCCGTCGCACCCGACAACCGGTGCAGCGCCAGCAACAGCCGCTCCAGGCGTGCCTCGTACGCGTGCTCCAGGCCCAGGGTGCCCGACAGCCAGGCCAGTTCCGGGCGGATCTCCTCGGACCAGTCGGGGTCGAGGAGGGGGCGGAAGGTGTGCAGGCTGCCGCTGATGCGGCGGGCCGAGCGGCGCAGCGCGCGGGCCGCGTCGACGGACCCCTCCGCGCCGCCCTCCCGGTGCAGGCGCAGGGCGCGGAGGAACTCCGTGGCCCGGGCGCGCAGATAGTCCGCGAGGGCGTCGCCGGTCACCGCCTCGGCCGTGGGGTCCGTCGGGTCAAGGTGTTGCTGTGCCACGCCGGCGCCTCCGGGCGTCTATGAGCATCTCCTGGACGTTGCGCAGGGGCTGGCCGTCCGTGTCGGTCGCGTGCCGGGTCCACTCGCCGTCCGGGCCGAGGTGCCAGGAGGCGGTGCTGTCGGACATGCCGGTGTCCAGCAGCCGGTTGAGGGCCGCGCGGTGGCCGGGGTCGACCACTCGGACCAGGGCCTCTATCCGGCGGTCGAGGTTGCGGTGCATCATGTCGGCGCTGCCGATCCACACCTCGGGCTCGCCGCCGTTGCCGAAGGCGAAGACCCGGGAGTGCTCCAGGAAACGGCCGAGGATGGAGCGGACCCGGATGTTCTCCGACAGGCCCGTGACGCCCGGGCGGACGGCGCAGATGCCCCGCACCCAGATGTCGACCGGTACGCCCGCCTGGGAGGCCCGGTAGAGCGCGTCGATGACCGCCTCGTCCACCATCGAGTTGACCTTGATGCGGACGAAGGCCGGACGGCCCGCCCGGTGGTGCTGGACCTCCTTGTCGATCCGCGCGACCAGGCCGTCGCGCAGCGACTTGGGGGCCACCAGCAGGCGGCGGTAGGTCTCGCGGCGCGAGTAGCCGGACAGCCGGTTGAACAGGTCGGACAGGTCCGCGCCGACCTGCGGGTCGGCGGTGAGCAGGCCGAGGTCCTCGTACAGGCGGGCGGTCTTCGGGTGGTAGTTGCCGGTGCCGACGTGGCTGTAGCGGCGCAGGGTGTCGCCCTCCTGGCGGACCACCAGGGACAGCTTGCAGTGCGTCTTCAGGCCGACCAGGCCGTAGACGACGTGACAGCCGGCCTCCTCCAGCTTGCGCGCCCACTTGATGTTGGCGTGCTCGTCGAAGCGGGCCTTGATCTCGACCAGGACGAGGACCTGCTTGCCGGACTCGGCGGCGTCGATGAGGGCGTCGACGATGGGGGAGTCGCCGGAGGTGCGGTACAGGGTCTGCTTGATGGCGAGGACGTCGGGGTCGGCCGCCGCCTGCTCCAGGAAGGCCTGCACGGAGGTGGAGAAGCTGTCGTACGGGTGGTGCAGGAGCACGTCCCGGGCGCGCAGGGCCGCGAAGATGTCGGGCGGGGAGGCCGACTCGACCTCGGCGAGGTCGCGGTGGGTGCCGGCGACGAACTTCGGGTACTTCAGCTCCGGCCGGTCGAGGCCGTGGATGCGGAAGAGGCCGGTGAGGTCGAGCGGGCCGGGCAGCGGGTAGACCTCGGCCTCGGAGATCTTCAGCTCGCGGACCAGCAGGTCCAGCACCTCGCGGTCGATGGACTCCTCGACCTCCAGGCGCACGGGCGGGCCGAAGCGGCGCCGCATGAGTTCCTTCTCCAGGGCCTGGAGGAGGTTCTCGGCGTCGTCCTCCTCGACCTCCAGGTCCTCGTTGCGGGTGATCCGGAAGGCGTGGTGCTCCAGGATCTCCATGCCCGGGAACAGCTCTTCCAGGTGGTTGGGGGCGGCGATGACGTCCTCGATGGGGACGTAGCGGCCCGGGGAGGCCTCCAGGAAGCGGGTCAGCAGCGGCGGCACCTTCACGCGGGCGAAGTGCTTGTGGCCGCTGACCGGGTTCCGCACGACGACGGCCAGGTTCAGGGAGAGGCCGGAGATGTACGGGAAGGGGTGCGCGGGGTCGACGGCCAGCGGGGTGAGCACCGGGAAGATCTGGTGCCGGAAGAGCGTGAAGAGGCGGGCCTGCTCCTTCTCGGTCAGCTCCGACCAGCGGACCAGGTGGATGCCCTCGTCGGCGAGTGCGGGGGCGACGTCCTCGTGGTAGCAGGCGGCGTGCCGGGCCATCAGCTCCCGGGAGCGGGCCCAGATCATCTCCAGGACCTCGCGCGGCTGGAGCCCGGAGGCGGAGCGGGTGGCGACGCCGGTGGCGATACGGCGCTTCAGGCCGGCCACCCGGACCATGAAGAACTCGTCCAGGTTGCTGGCGAAGATCGCCAGGAAGTTCGCGCGCTCCAGCAGCGGGGTGTTCGGGTCCTCGGCCAGCTCCAGGACGCGCTCGTTGAAGGCGAGCCAGCTGCGCTCCCGGTCGAGGAAGCGGCCCTGGGGCAGGGGGGCGCCCTCGGCCCGGGCCTCCTCCTGGTACGCGTCGAGATCCGC
Source organism: Streptomyces cyanogenus (assembly GCF_017526105.1). Taxonomy (NCBI): domain Bacteria; kingdom Bacillati; phylum Actinomycetota; class Actinomycetes; order Kitasatosporales; family Streptomycetaceae; genus Streptomyces; species Streptomyces cyanogenus. The sequence goes on along the minus strand of NZ_CP071839.1, from coordinate 4,188,285 downwards.
GTCGATGTCGGGTTCCAGGTCGGACACGGCGGCGGCCACGGCGCGCTGGCGGTGCGCGGCGAGGGAGCCCACGGAGGGCTGGGGGTGCGGGCTGTCGCCGCGGCCGGCAGCGCCTGTGCCGGGGGCGGTGGCCGGTGACGGGTGGACGTCTGCCTGTGCGTCTGCCTGGGTGTCTTGCTGCCTCATGAACCCATTCTTCCGCGCGACGGGCGACACAGGCGCGTCGGATCGTGCGGGCGGGAGCGTCACGGCCCCGTTCCCCGCGGGCCCCTCGGGGGGCGGCGAAGGCTCTGGCACGGCGGGCTTCATTCGCCGAGCGTCGCAAGCCCGGCTGAATCAATGGTTACGGTGACATGACGTGCGGGATATGGCGGGGCGGCTCACGGGCGTCCGGGGCGCCGCCGCCGTTCGTCCCTCCCCCCGTGGAGGGGCGAACGGCGGCAGGGGTCAGGCCGTGCGGCGGCGCACCAGCGCGAAGGCGCAGGCGGTGGCGAGCGCGGCGGTGGCCAGCACGATGCCGGTCTCCATCAGGTGCAGCGGCCAGAAATGGGACGGCGGGTGGTAGGTGGCGTAGTGGTCGCCGCCGGCGGTCGTGCCCCGTTCCACCTCCCAGGCGCTGTTGTCCAGCTCGAACGCGTGCGGCTCGGTCCGGGTGAGCGTCGGCCACAGGTACGGGCGGACGTGGGCCAGGACGAGGTGGAGCACCCCCGTCGCCCCCAGGGACACGGCCAGCGTGGGCAGCGCGCGGCGCAGCCAGAGCGCGGTGAGCGCGCCGACCGCCAGGGCGCACAGGGCGTACGCCGGTGTGGCCGGGCCGCGGGCCAGGAAGATGCCGCCGAAGGACCAGTCGTCACCGAGGCGCAGGTCGCGGTGGGGCGCCCAGCCCCAGCGGAAGGCGGCCACCAGGACGCCGTCGCCGGCCGTGAGCGCCAGCGCGGGCACGGCGAGCTTGGCGGCCAGCCAGCGGGTGGGCGTCACCCCCTGCGTCCAGGCCAGCTGTGCCGTGCCGGTCTCCATCTCGCGGCCGATCAGCGCGCCGCCGACGTAGGCGGCGACGGCGAGGAAGCCGTAGCCGATCAGCGAGGCGACGTAGCCGAGGCGTTCGCCGTAGACCCAGCCGAGATAGGGGATGTTGCACAGGTCGCGCACGGGGTCGCAGGTCGCCTCCAGGTGTCGGAGGTGCGGGGCGCTGACCCCGCCCAGCCACCCCAGCCAGCCGAGCACGGCCGTGACGAACAGGGCCCAGCAGGCCAGGGCGGTGCGGTGCAGCCGCAGCACGGTGCGGTGCAGGACCGGCGCGGTGGCGCTCATGCGGCACGCCCCTCGCGGCCGGCGCCGGTGCCGCCCGCCGTGGTCCGGCGGTGCAGCAGCCGCAGCGCGGCGAGGACCAGCAGGGCGGCGACGGCGAGGAGCATGCCGGTCGTGGCCAGCTGGAGGGGCCAGCGGTGGGAGTAGGGGTGGTAGTCGATGTAGAAGCCGGCGGTGCCGCGGTGGTCGTTGAGGGCGCGGCAGGCCGGACTGAGGTCGACGGTGCAGGAGGAGACGGGCTGGTGGGCGCCGGTCGAGGTGACGATGCCCTCCTCGACCTTGATGCCCGAGTACGACGGGAAGCCCCGGCGCCCGCTGACGCTGGTGGAGACCGGCCACAGGTGGGGCAGGCTGATGTGGACGGCGATCCACAGCGCCGCCACGGAGAGCGCGGAGACGCACAGCGCGACCAGCGAGCGGCCCACGAGAAGCCCGACTAGGGCGCCGAGGAGCAGGCCGGCCAGCGCGAGACCGGCGATCAGCGGGCCGCCCGAGTAGAAGGTGGGCACGTCCTCCCAGGGCTTGGCGGTGTCGATCCGGCCGTGCCCCGCCGACCAGGCCACATGGTGCAGCATCCCCAGGAGACCGGTGCCGGCGGTGACCAGGACGGCCGGGACCGCGAGCCGGGCGGCGAGCCAGCGGAGCGGGGTGACGCCCTGGGTCCAGGCGAGGCGTGCCGTGCCCGTCTCCACCTCGCGGCCGGTCAGGGAGGCGCCCGCCCAGGCGGCTGTCAGGAACGGGATCAGGAGGAGGGCGGTGGTCGTGTACTGGTACACGTCCTTGTAGCGCAGGATGGCGTCCTGGTCGTACCGGCACGGGCCGCCGCGCGCGCAGGTGGTGTCGTAGTCGTGCCAGGCCGCCGCGGCGGCCTCGGTGAGCGGGCCCCACAGCCACAGCAGCGCGCCGGCCAGGCCGGCGACGAGGACGGCCCAGGCGCACAGGGCGGGGCGGTGCAGGCGCAGCAGCCAGCGGATCTGGCGCGGGGCGGGGGTGGCCGGGGCGGTGACGCCCAGGGCGGCGGTCACGCGACGTGCTCCTCGTTCTCGGCGTTCCGGGCGGTCTCGGCGTTCTGGTCCGGGGTCGGTGCGGGGGCGCCGGGGTTGCGCAGGTGGGCGAGGACCAGTTCCTCCAGGGAGGGCGTGGCGGTGCGCCAGTCGCCGGTGAGCGGTCCGGCCGGGCGGATCAGCGCGGTGAGCTGACGGCCGGTGACCCGGGACTCGATCACGGTGTGCGCCTCCAGCCGGGCCGGTTCGCCTGCGCCGGTCACCCGCAGGTGGGCGGCGAGCAGGTCGTCGATCTCCCCGGCCAGCCGGATCCGGCCGCCGCCGACGAGCAGCAGGTGGTCGCAGGAGTCCTCCAGCTCGGCGACGACGTGCGAGGACATCACGATGGTGGTGCCGTACCGGGCGGCCTGCCCCATCAGCGTGCCCATCAGCTCGTGCCGCGCCAGCGGGTCGAGGTCGGCCATCGGCTCGTCCAGGAGCAGCAGATCGGGCCGCTTGCCGAGGGCGAGGGCGAGCGCGACCCGGGTGCGCTGCCCGCCGGAGAGGGAGCGGACGCGGGCCCGGGGGTCGAGGTCGCCGCCCGCGACGACCTGCTCGGCGCCGGCGGCGTCCCAGCGCCCGGGGTTGAGGTCGGCGCCCATGCGCAGGGTCTCGGCGATGGTGAGCTGCGGGTACAGCGGCTTGTCCTGGGCTGTGTAGCCGACCCGGGGGCGGGCGGCGCCCGGGGTGGTGCCGAGGACGGTCACGCTGCCCTCGGTGGGGGCGGTGAGCCCGGCGGCCAGGGCAAGCAGGGTGGACTTGCCGGCGCCGTTGGGGCCGACGACCGCGCACACGCGCCCGGCGGGCAGCCGGAACGAGCAGTCCCGCAGGGCCCAGCCGCCCCGGAGGCCGAACCGTTTCCCCAGAGCGTCGGCCCTCAACGCCGTGTCACTGCTCATGTCGGGTCTCCCTGGAAGTGCTTGTCGAGTACGGCAGTGAAGAGTGCGGCCACGTCCTCGCGCTCCAGCCCGGCGGCGCGGGCGCGGTCCGCCCAGGCCTCCAGTTCCGTGCGCAGCGGGGAGTCCGCGGGGGCGGTGCCGAGGGACCGCCGGACGAAGGTGCCGAGGCCGCGGCGGGCCTCCACCAGGCCCTCGCGTTCCAGCTCGCGGTAGGCCTTCAGGACGGTGTTGGGGTTGATGGCGGTGGCCTCCACGACCTCGCGCGCGGTGGGCAGCCGGTCGCCCGGCCGCAGCAGGCCCATGCGCAGGGCCTGCTTCGTCTGCTGGACGATCTGCACATAGGTGGCCACGCCGCTGTGCCGGTCGATGCGGTACTCGACCATCGGGTCCACCCTTTCACTAATTGAGTAGTGAAAGGGTGGTGCAAAAGAGGGGCGGCCGTCAAGGCGACCGCCCCTCGTGCTCCCGCGAGTGGGGGAGATGTCAGGTTTCGGTGCGGTACATCAGGTCCGTCTCGTGGACCGTGAAGCCCAGACGCTCGTAGACCGACACCGCCGCCTTGTTGTCGGCGTCGACGTAGAGCATGGCGGTCGGCACCTGCTGGGCGGCCAGGTGGCGCAGGCCGACGGCGGTGAGGGCCTTGCCGAGACCGCCGCCCTGCTCGCCGGGCCGCACCCCGAGGACGTACACCTCGCCGAGTCCCTCCTCCGCGTGCACCTTGGTCCAGTGGAAGCCGATCAGCTCGCCGCGCCGCTCGGCGAGGAAGAACCCGGCCGGGTCGAACCACGGCTGGGCCTTGCGGTCGTCCAGGTCGCGCCGGGTCAGCGAGCCCTGTTCGGGGTGGTGGGCGAAGGCGGCGGCGTTCACCTCGAGCCAGGCCGCGTCGTCCTTGCCGGGCACGAAGGTGCGGACCGTCACGCCCTCCGGCAGCGTCGGCTCGGGCAGCTCCAGACCGGCCAACGGCAGCCGCATCTGGCGCAGTTCACGGAACAGGGTCAGACCGAGCACCTGGGCGAGATGCCGGGCGGCCGGGTGGCCGCCGTGCGCCCACACCCGCAGCCGCTTGCCGGAGGCGGCGAGCAGGGCCGCGCCCAGCGCCCGCCCGTGCCCGTGCCCGCGGTGCCCGGGGTGCACGACCAGTTCGGCGGCCGGCGCCTCCACCGGGTCGGTGTCCTCCAACTGGGCGTAGCCGACGAGTTCGCCGTCGACGGCCAGCAGCAGATGCGAGACGCCCTCCCGGGCCCCGCCGCGCAGCTGCAGCCGGCCCTGCTCGGACACCGGCTGCTGCCCGTCCACCCGGGCGGCCTCGCCGATCAGGCTCAGGACGGCCTCGGCCCGGTCCGGGGTGAGCGCCGCAGTGGTCTCGATGGAGCGGGCGGGAAAGCCCCGTACGGAGTCGTCGCTGCTCATGCGTACGAGAGTACGGGGCGGCCGGGGCGAAGTCCCGGCGCACCGGCCGCACGGAACGGGCAAGGAAACCCGGGCAGCCGGTGACGGAACACCCGGGCCGCCGGCAAAGGGAAACCAGGATGTAACCACGAACCCCCTGTCGTGCTACGCGCGTTGACCTTAGGCTGCGCCGAGCCACCACAGCCGACCCACAGGGGGGTCCCATGCCAGCCGCGCCCCGGCGCACCAGACGTCGTACCCACGCCCTCCTCGCGAGCGCAGCCGTCCTCGCCACGGCGGGCGCCCTGACCGCCGCCCTCCCGGCGGACGCGCACGAGAGCCACCACCGGCCGGGCCGCTACCAGGACGTCCAGCTGCTCTCCTTCAACGACCTGCACGGCAACCTGGAGCCCCCGTCGGGGTCCTCCGGCCGGGTCACCGAACTCCAGCCGGACGGCACGACGAAGACGATCGACGCGGGCGGCGTCGAGTACCTCGCGACCCACCTCCGCCAGGCCCGCCAGGGCCACCCGTACTCGATCACCGCGGCGGGCGGCGACCTGGTCGGCGCCTCTCCGCTGCTGTCGGGCCTCTTCCACGACGAGCCCACCGTCGAGGCGCTGAACAAGCTGGACCTGGACGTCACCTCGGTCGGCAACCACGAGTTCGACGAGGGCGCGAAGGAGCTGGCCCGCCTGCAGAACGGCGGCTGCCACCCGAAGGACGGCTGCTACACGGACCAGGAGTTCGAGGGCGCCGACTTCCCGTACCTGGCCGCGAACGTCCAGGACGACAAGACCGGCAAGCCGATCCTGAAGCCGTACTGGGTCTGGAAGAAGAAGGACGTCAGGATCGGCTTCATCGGGGTCACGCTGGAGGGCACCCCGGGCATCGTCTCCGCCGACGGCGTCAAGGGCCTGAGCTTCAAGGACGAGGCCGAGACCATCAACAAGTACGCCAAGGTGCTCCAGCGCCAGGGCGTGCAGTCGATCGTGGCCCTGATCCACGAGGGCGGCTACCCGGCCTCCGGCTCCTACAACTACGACTGCGACTCCCCGGGCGCCGGCAGCGGCATCTCCGGCCCGATCGTGGACATCGCCAAGAACGTGACCCCGGCGGTGGACGCCCTGGTCACCGGCCACACCCACCAGGCGTACGTCTGCACGGTCCCCGACCCGTCGGGCCGCCCCCGCATGGTGACCTCGGCGGCCTCCTTCGGCCGTCTCTACACCGACACCACGCTGACGTACGACCGCCGCACCGGTGACATCGCGCGTACGGCGGTGAAGTCCGCTAACCACGTGGTCACCCGGGACGTCCCCAAGGCGCCGGACATGACCGACCTGATCTCGCGCTGGAACACCCTGGCCGCCCCGATCGGCAACCGCCCCATCGGCTACATCTCCGCCGACATCGGCAACACCGGCACCGAGTCCCCGATGGGCGACCTCATCGCCGACGCGCAGCTCGCCTACGGCCGCGAACTGGACCCGCGGACGAGCCTGGCCCTGATGAACCCCGGCGGGGTCCGCGCCGGCCTCACCTACGCGGCCAAGGGCGCCGAGGGCGACGGCGTGGTCACCTACGCCGAGGGCTTCACGGTGCAGCCGTTCGCCAACACCGTGAACCTCCAGGACTTCACCGGCGCCCAGCTGATCCAGGTGCTCAAGGAGCAGGTGAGCGGCGTCAACACGGCGGCCCCGAAGATCCTCCAGCCGTCCGCCGGGCTCACCTACACCCTGGACCTCACCAAGTCCGGCGCGGACCGCGTGGTCACCGACTCCATCCGCCTGAACGGCGCCCCGGTCGACCCCGCGGCCACCTACCGGGTCGCCACCAACAGCTTCCTCGCGGGCGGCGGCGACGGCTTCCCGACCCTCGGCCAGGGCACGGGCGACCTGGTCGGCACGGACGACCTGTCCGCCCTGGAGAAGTACCTGACGGCCAACTCGTCGGCCGCGTCCCCGATCGCCCCGCCGAAGACGGGCCGGATCACGGTCGTGCAGTAGCACACGCGGGGTGTGCGGGTACGCCGGTCGCACCCGCACACCCCCTGGCACCGCCTTCCGTCGGTCAGCCGGGGGCGGTCGCCGCTCGCCGTGCCGGAGCCCGCGCGGGTGTTCCCGTACCTCGGCGAAGCGGTTGTCCTTCCAGGAGAAGCCGCTCATGTCCGTCCAGCTGGTGGGCGCCCTCGCCGAAGTCGTCGGAGATGCTGAGGTTGCGGGCCTGGAAGTCGTCGGCCTCCACGGCGACGGTGGCGCTGCCGCCGGTGCCGTACGTGCCCGGCCCGTCGGGCTTCCTCGCCGTGGCGACTCCAGTCGGTGTCCGGATGGGGTGCTGGACCGCAGTTGCCGCGGGGTGCGGGAAGGTTGCCGCGACTCCGGGTGGCTACTCGCCCAGCAGCGCCTCCCAGTCCTGGCCGTGCGCCCATTGCGTGAAGGTGTGCCAGCCGACCTCCGGGTGGGCGCGGCGCAGGCCGGCCACGTCGACGTCGAGACCGGCGTCGGTGAAGTAGGCGAACATCGCCGCGAGATCGGCCGAATGGGCGCGGACCCGGGCGAGGGGCACCTCCTGGTGGGTGACCGGGCGGCCCAGGGCGGTGGTGAGGGCGGCCGCGATCTGCGCGGGGGTCAGTGCGTCGGAGGCGATGTCGATGCGGTGGCCCGCGAAGTCGTCCCGGCGCCCGAGAACCAGCGCGGCGAACGCACCGATGTCGGCGGCGGGGACGAGGGTGAGCGGCCGGCCGGCCGGCATGGGCCAGGCGAAGACGCCGGTGCGCAGCCCGTCGAGGGTCCAGCCGCTCGCGTAGTTGTCCATGAACGCGGCCGGGGCGATCACGGTCCAGGGCAGGCCGGAGGCGCGCAGGTGCTGTTCGACCGCCCACTTGCTCTCGTAGTGCGGGATGCCGGTGCCGCGGTCGGCGTGGGCGGCCGAGGTGAGGACGACATGGCCGAGCCGGGCACCGGCCGCCGCGTCCACCAGGGCCGTGCCCTGCCGGATCTCCGTGGCGGTGCCGGTGCCGAACGGGGTGGTCACCGCGAAGAGCGCGTCGGCGCCGGCCAGCGCGGTGCCGAGGGAGGCGGGGTCGTCGAAGTCGGCGTGCCGGACCTCGGCGCCCAGGTCGCGCAGGGCCGTGGCGGCGGGTGCGTCGGGGCGGCGGGCCAGGGCGCGGACGCGGTGGCCGGCGGCCAGGGCGGCGCGGGCGGTGGCCCCGCCCTGGGCGCCGGTGGCGCCGGTGACGGCGATGGTGAGCATGGTTCTCCCCCGGGTCGATAGCATTGCTGTGTGACGCATTTGCTGCGCCACGCAGCAGACTAGCCACAGTTCGCTGCGCCGCGCAGTGATTTTCGGGAAGGAGCCCCGCCGTGACCGACCCCGACCGGACCCGCCTCTACGAGGAGCTGGCCCTGGAGTCCCGGCGCTACCTGGCCGGGTACGTCCTGTTCAACCAGGCCGTCGCCGACCACCTCGGGCTGCACCCGACCGACGTGCAGTGCCTGAGCCTGCTGACCGCCGAGCCGGAACCGCTCACCGTCCGGCAGATCGCCGACCGGACCGGCCTCACCACCGGCTCGGCCACCCGCCTCGTGGACCGCCTGGAACGCGGCGGCTACGTCGTCCGCACCCCCGACCGGCACGACCGCCGCCGTGTGCTGGTCACCCCGGTCCCCGAGCGCCTCGCCCGGGTCACCGCGCTGTGGGACGACCTCGGCCGGACCTGGCAGACCCTGCTGGACGACCACAGCGAGGACGAGCTGAGGGCGATCACCCGGCACATGCGCCGGGCGCACGACCTCGGCCAGGCCCAGATCGAGCGCCTGCGCACCCTGCCCAGGCCGGACCAGCCCCCGCCTCAGCCGGCCGGTGCCTCCGGCGGCTCCGGCGGCTCCGGCGGCTGAAGGGTCTCGGGCGTCCCGGGCGTCTCGGGAGGTGGTGTCGGCGCGCCCGGCAGCCGTACCGTCGCCACCGTGCCGCCGCCCTCCGCACGGGCCAGCACCACCGTGCCGCCGGCCTGCTGGACCGTGCGGGCCACGATGGACAGGCCGAGGCCGGAACCCGGCAGGGCGCGGGCGCTGGGGGAGCGCCAGAAGCGGTCGAAGACGTGCGGGAGTTCGTCCTCGGCGATGCCGGGACCGTGGTCGCGGACCGTCAGCACACCGCCGCTCAGCCGCACCTCGACCGTGCCGCCCTCGGGGCTGAACTTCACCGCGTTGTCCAGGATGTTGACCACCGCCCGCTCCAGCGCGGAGGGCTCCGCCCGGACGAACCAGGGCTCCAGGTCCGCGGTGATCGACAGCTCCGGACCGCGCAGCCGCGCCCGGCGCAGGGCCGCCTCGACGGTGTCCCGCAGGGAGACCACCTGGACCCGCTCACCGTGCTGCCCCTCCGAGCGGGACAGCTCCTGCAGGTCGCCGATCAGTGCGGCCAGCTCGGTCATCTGCGCCTTCACCGAGGCGAGCAGCGCCTTGCGGTCCTCCGGCGGGATGGGCCGGCCGGTCTCCTCGCTGCGGGTGAGGAGTTCGATGTTCGTCCGCAACGAGGTCAGGGGCGTACGCAGTTCGTGGCCGGCGTCCGCGATCAGCTGCTGCTGGAGGTCACGGGAGCTGGCCAGCGAGGCGGTCATCGAGTTGAACGACCGGGACAGCCGGGCCACCTCGTCCTCGCTGACGTCCTCGACGGGGATGCGGATGGTCAGGTCCTCGGTGCGGGCCACGTGTTCCACGGCCTCGGTGAGCTTGTCGACGGGCCGCAGCCCGGCCCGGGCGACCGCGAGGCCCGCGGCCCCGGCGCCGACGACGCCGCCGGCGGACACCAGGAGCAGGATCAGCGCGAGGTCGTTGAGGGTCTTCTGCGTGGTCTTCAGCGGTGCGGCGACGAGCACGCCGACGTTGGGCCCGCGTCCGCCCGTCACGGTCGCGGTGGGGCCGATGGGCTTGGTGAGCACCCGCAGCTCGTTGCCCTCGTCGTCCGTTCCGTTGCGGAAGTACAGGATGTTGTTGTCGGGGTCGAGGTTCTTGATCTCCGTCTTGTCGGCCTGGAGGACCTTGATCCTGCTGGAAGCGCCCCCGAAGAGGCAGATCCTGCCGTCCTCCATGACCAGCTGCGAGTACCGGTCCCGGAAGAAGCCGTTCGCCTGCGGTGTGTCCGTGCAGTGGTCGAGGGTGAACTGCAGCTGGTCCATCTGCGTGTTGCGCAGGGACTTCTGCAGATCCAGGTCGAGCTGGTTGTACAGCTTCCGCTCCACGATGAACCAGCACGTCACCGAGACCGCCGCCACCGCGAACGCCACCGCCGCCGCGACCAGCATGGCGAGGCGCGCCCGCAGCGGCAGGGCCCGGTAGCGGCGGGTCAGCCGGTTCACTCGGCGCCGCCCTGCCGCAGGACGTAGCCGACCCCGCGCACGGTGTGCACCAGGCGGGGCTCGCCGCCGGCCTCGGTCTTGCGCCGCAGGTACATGACGTAGACGTCGAGCGAGTTGGAGGAGGGCTCGAAGTCGAAGCCCCACACCGCCTTCAGGATCTGCTCACGGGTCAGCACCTGGCGCGGGTGTGCCATGAACATCTCCAGCAGGGTGAACTCGGTGCGGGTCAGCTCGACGGGCCGGCCGCCGCGCGTGACCTCCCGGGTCGCGAGGTCCATGCGCAGGTCGGCGAAGGTGAGCGCCTCGTCCGCCTGGGCCTGGGCGGAGACCGCCGCCGCGTAGGAGCTGCGGCGCAGCAGGGCCCGGATGCGGGCGAACAGCTCGTCCAGTTCGAAGGGCTTGACCAGGTAGTCGTCGGCGCCCGCGTCCAGGCCGGTGACCCGGTCGCCGACCGTGTCGCGGGCGGTGAGCATCAGGATCGGGGTGGTGTCCCCCGCACCCCGGATGCGGCGGGCCGCCGTCAGACCGTCCATGCGCGGCATCTGGATGTCCAGCACGACCAGGTCCGGCTGGTAGGCCCTGGCCTTCTCCAGGGCGTCCGCGCCGTCGACGGCGACCTCGGTGTCGTACCCCTCGAAGGCGAGGCTGCGCTGGAGGGCCTCGCGTACGGCCGGCTCGTCGTCGACGATCAGGATGCGCTGGGTGTCGCGGTCGCCTTCGGCGGGACTCATCGCTCGCGGTTCCTCGGGGTGCGGTGGACGGGGCGGTCGGTGTCCTTCAGCCTCCCATGTCAGGGGGCCGGGGACACGCCCGCCGGTCAGGCGGCGACCGTGTTCAGCCGGTGCAGCGGGACCTTGCGGCGGTGCGGGCGGGCGGCGGAGGTGCGCAGGCCCATCAGCTGGGGCACCGGCGTCACGGCCGCCACCTCGGGGGCGCGGGGGGCCGGAAGGGGCACGTGCAGTTCGGCCACGATGGACAGGGCCAGGGCGAGGCCGGCCGGACCGCGTTCGGCGAACTGGTGGGGAACGTTCTTGATCATGACCTGCTCCTTGCACTCGTGCTGCTAACTGCCGGAGCCCGCCCGCAGCTTGGCGAGGTCGGACTTGACGGTGTCGACGGGGATCGCGAAGCCGAGGCCGATGCTGCCCGCGTCCGAGGACGAGGCGGCCTGCGAGCCGGCGTACATCGCGGAGTTGATGCCGATGACGTGTCCGCTCGCGTCGATCAGGGCACCGCCGGAGTTGCCGGGGTTGAGGGACGCGTCGGTCTGGATGGCCTTGTAGGTGGTGGTGGACGAGCCGGTGTCGCCGTTGAACTCACGGCCGCCGAACTGGAACGGCCACTGCCCGTCGCCGCCCTGGCCCTGGTTCTCGTCGGTGGAGACGGTGACGTCCCGGTTCAGGGCGGAGACGATGCCGCTGGTGACCGTGCCGGTCAGGCCCTCGGGGGAGCCGATCGCGACGACCGTGTCGCCGACCTGGACGCCGCCGGAGTCGCCGAGCGCGGCCGGCTTCAGGCCGGAGGCGCCCCGCAGCTTGATCAGCGCCAGGTCCTTGGAGCTGTCGGTGCCGACCACCTCGGCGGTGTGGCTCCTGCCGTCGCTGGTGCGCACCTTGATCGAGGAGGCGCCGGAGACGACGTGGTTGTTGGTGACGATCTCGCCGTCCGACGTGATGATCACGCCGGAGCCGGTGGAGGAGCCGCCCGCGAGGGTCGCGTTGATCTCGACCACGCTGGGGCTGACCGCGGCGGCTATGGCGGCGACGTCACCCCGCTTGCCGGTGGGCACCACGGTGGTGCTGGTGCCGGCGGTGGCGGTCGTGCCCTCGCCGGTCAGCTCCTGGAAGGCGTAGGCCGTGCCGCCGCCGACCGCCGCCGCGACGATCGCGACCGCCGCGAGCAGGCCCACCGGGCCCCGGGTCCGCTTCTTCCTGTGCGGAGCGGGTTCCGTGATCGGCTGGTACGGCGGCGGGGGCGGCCACTCGGGGTTCACGGGGGCGGAGGAGGAGTACGGCTGCTCGTAGGTGCCCTGGCTCTCGGTCATGAGGAGAGGTTCCCCCGTGACCATGAGAGCTTCCTGAGTGCTCCCTGAGAAGCCCGGCAGAACCTCGTTTGTCCGATATGAAGAGCTGCACGGAAGCGCGCCCCGGACGGGCGCGGGGAACTGTGCGACCGGCCACCGCCAGGCGGCAGGACGCACGACGGCCGAACCGGACGGCCGAACCGGACGGCCGAACCGGCGGAGCTAAACGCAGCCGCAGCTGGTGCGCACCACCAGCCGGGACGGGAACGTCTTCAGCCGCTCGCGCCGGGACCCGGCGACCCGCAGCCCGTCGTCCAGCACCAGGTCGACCGCCGCCCGGGCCATCGCCGAGCGGTCGGAGGCGACCGTGGTCAGCGGCGGGTCGGCGAGCGCGGCCTCCTTGATGTCGTCGAACCCGGCCACCGCGAGCTGTCCGGGCACGTCGATGCGCAGTTCACGCGCGGCCCGCAGCAGGCCGATGGCCTGGTCGTCGGTGGAGCAGAAGATCGCGGGCGGCCGGCGGGGGCCGGACAGGATCTCCAGGGCAACGCGGTAGGCGTCGTACCGGTTGTACGGCGCCTCGAACAGCCGGCCCTCGGTGGACAGGCCAGCCTCGGCCATGGCCCGCTTCCAGCCCTCGACGTGGTCGGAGACCGGGTCGCCGACGGCCGGCGTCTGCGCCGTACCGCCCATGCAGGCGACGTAGTCGTAGCCGTGCTCCAGCAGGTGGCGAACGGCCAGCTGGGCGCCGCCGAGGTCGTCCGTCACCACGGCGACGTCGTCGATGGCCTCCGGCCGCTCGTGCAGCAGCACCACCCGGGCGTCCCAGGCGTCGATCTCGGCGGCGGCGAGGTCGTTCAGGGCGTGGGAGACGAGGATCAGCCCCGAGACGCGCATGCCGAGGAAGGCGCGCAGATAGTGGACCTCGCGCTCGCCGATGTAGTCGGTGTTGCCGACCAGGACCATTTTCCCGCGCTCGGAGGCGGCCTGCTCGACCGCGTGCGCCATCTCGCCGAAGAAGGGCTGGCGGGCGTCGGGGATGATGAGGCCTATGAGGTCGGTGCGCCGCGAGGCCATCGCCTGGGCGACCCGGTCCGGCCGGTACCCCAGTTCCTTGATCGCCGCGAGGACACGCTCGCGCGTGGCCGGGGCGACCGGCCGGGGTCCGTTGTTGATGACATAACTGACGACGGCGGTGGAGGTTCCAGCCAGCCGTGCCACGTCATCCCGAGTCACCTTGGCCACGCGCGGAGTCTACGCGGATTGACCCGTCCTGGGCAGGGCGTATCACATGGCGGCCGCGCGTGGACACTGCCCGTTCCGGGCACCGCCCACGCGTCGGGCTGCGTCCCGGTCACGCCTCCGCGTGCACCTCGGCGCCGTCCAGGGCGGCGGTTGCGTCCGCATCCTCCGGCTTTGCCCGGCCGGCCTTGGCCTTGGCCTCCTCGGCGGAGCGGTCGGGCTTCTCGGGCGTAACGAATCGATAACCGACGTTCCGGACGGTTCCGATCAGCGACTCGTGCTCGGGGCCGAGCTTGGCGCGCAGCCGTCGTACGTGCACGTCGACCGTACGGGTGCCGCCGAAGTAGTCGTAGCCCCACACCTCCTGAAGCAGCTGGGCACGGGTGAAGACCCGGCCCGGGTGCTGGGCGAGGTATTTGAGCAGCTCGAACTCCTTGAAGGTCAGGTCCAGGACCCGTCCCTTGAGCTTCGCGCTGTACGTGGCCTCGTCCACCGAGAGATCACCGTTGCGGATCTCCATGGGCGAGTCGTCGTTGACGATCTGCTGGCGGCCCATGGCGAGCCGCAGGCGCGCCTCGACCTCGGCGGGACCGGCGGTGTCCAGCAGCACGTCGTCGATGCCCCAGTCGGCGGTGACGGCGGCGAGGCCGCCCTCGGTGACGACGAGGAGCAGCGGACAGCCGGGGCCGGTGGAGCGCAGCAGCTGGCACAGACTGCGGACCTGCGGAAGGTCGCGGCGGCCGTCGACGAGGATGACGTCGGCGCCCGGGGTGTCGACCAGGGCGGGCCCCTCCGCCGGGGCGACCCGCACGTTGTGCAGGAGCAGGCCGAGGGCCGGGAGCACCTCCGTCGACGGCTGGAGGGCGTTGGTCAGGAGCAGCAGAGAACTCATACGTCTGGTTCCTCCTCGGTCCCTGCGAGGACTGTGCGGACGGGTACTGCCCTGCGATCCCGAAGGCCCCGTACACCGGCGGTCACCTGGGGTTTCCCGCTGTGTATACAACGCTTCCGAAAGCACAAAAGGACCCGGGGGCTACGCTGCCCGAGTCCTCTGCCCAGCAGAATAGCCCACATGAGCAACCGTTCGGCAGGTCATGGGACACGTTCCACCGTTCGTCCGAATGGCGAGACAGGCAGACAGGGCCCTATCCGGACGTTTCTGCGCACGGCCGACGGAATTGCGATCGATTCCGTATACGATCCCGGGTCCGCCGTATACGAAGCGGTTCCCGACGCCTCCCGGCCACCCTCCCGTGACCTGGTGTTCGTGGTCGCCCACGGCTTCACCGGGGACGTGGAGCGCCCGCACGTGCGCCGGGTGGCGGCCGTCCTGCGCGGCCACGGCGCGGTCCTCACCTTCTCCTTCCGCGGCCACGGACGCTCCGGCGGCCGCTCCACGGTCGGCGACAAGGAGGTGCTGGACCTGGCCGCCGCCGTGGACCGGGCCCGCCGCCTCGGGCACACGCGCGTGGTCACCGTCGGCTTCTCCATGGGCGGCTCGGTGGTCCTGCGGCACGCGGCCCTGTACGGCGGCACGGACGCCGTCGTCTCCGTCAGCGCCCCGGCCCGCTGGTACTACCGGGGCACCGCACCCATGCGCCGCCTGCACTGGCTGGTCACCCGTCCCGCGGGCCGCCTGGTCGGCCGCTACGGCCTGCGCACCCGCATCCACCACCGCGACTGGGACCCCGTCCCGCTCTCCCCGGTGCAGGCCGTCCCCCGGATCGCCCCGACGCCCCTGCTCGTCGTGCACGGCGACCGCGACGGCTACTTCCCGCTCGACCATCCGCGGATGCTCGCCGAGGCGGCCGGCGAGCACGGCGAACTCTGGGTCGAACCGGGCATGGGCCACGCCGAGCACGCGGCCGACGACGCCCTGATGGCCCGGATCGGTCAGTGGGCGGTGTCGGCGGCGGGCTAGCCTGACTCACACTGTCTTTGACGTTTTCTTGTTCTGCCGTCGATTGAGGATTCAGATGCCCAAGGTCACGGTGCGCTACTGGGCCGCCGCCAAGGCCGCGGCCGGGGTCGCCGACGAGCCGCACGAGGCGGACACGCTGGCCGACGCGCTGGCCGCCGTGCGTGCGCGACACCCCGGTGAGCTCACGCGCGTGCTGCAGCGATGCTCCTTCCTCGTCGACGGTGACCCCGTCGGGACCCGCGCGCATGAGACGGTACGGCTGGCCGAGGGCGGCACGGTCGAGGTGCTCCCGCCGTTCGCAGGAGGGTGAGCGATGACCGACCAGCCGTACCAGGGCGGCCCCTACGAGGGCTACGACCCCTACCAGCAGCAGTGGCCCGCACAGGACCCGCACCACGGCGAGCCCGGCCACGACCCTGAGGCGACCCAGCAGTGGCAGGGCCAGACCTGGGAGACCCAGACCCACGCGCCGGTGCAGGCGGAGACGGCGTACGTGCCGGCGCAGCAACAGCAGCAGGGCCACGCCGGCTACCAGCAGTACGAGCAGCAGCAGCAGTACCAGCCGCCTCAGTACCACCAGCCTCGGCAGTACGAGCAGTCCCAGTCTCAGCAGTACCAGCCGTCTCAGCAGTACGAGCAGCCCCAGCAGTACGCGGACCCGTACGCCGGGACGTACGCACCAGCTCCGGAACCGGCAGCGGCGGCGCCCCCGCGGGCGGCCGCTCCGACGGCCGAAACGGCGGAGGCCGAGCCCTCCTACGGCCCCGCCACCGTGGCCGGCAACGCGCGCATCACCGACGCGCAGCGGGCCCGCTTGGAGGGCCGTTCCCCGATCATCGAGCCCGGCATGCAGCCGGCGCTGCTCACCGCCGTCCTGGGCCTGCTGCTGGCCGCCACGGCCCCCATCGCCTCGTACGCCCTCGCCGTACCGCTGGTGCTGCTCCAGGCGGTGACGGCCGCGGGCTGGTTCCGACTGAACGGCATGTGGCCCGCCCGGCAGGGCATCGCGCTGGCCTTCGCGGGCGCGCTGACGGCCGACGTGGCGGTCCTGGCGGCCGGCCGCGACCACGCCCTGGTCGCCATCCTCGGCACGCTCGGCCTCTGGGTCCTGCTCTCCCTCGTCCTCCAGCTGCGCTCGCACGCCTCGCCGGACGAGCGGATGTACGGCCTGATGGCCACGGTCACCTCGGCGGCGCTCGCGATCCTGGCCACGGGCTGTCTGGCCGCCGACCCGCACACGGTCTCGGCCGGCGCGGCGGCGGTGGCGGTCGCCGTCCTGGCCCGTGCCGTGCCCCTCCCCACCCCGGTTTCGGTCGTCGTCGCCCTGCTGGCGGCGGCGGGCGCGGGCATCGCGGTGGGCAACATGACCGACCTCGGCGCGAAGGGCGCGCTGCTGGGCGCCGCCGCCGGGGCGTGCGCCCTGATCGGCCACCGGGTCGCCAGCTACGACTACCCGTCCCGCTTCGTCCACTTCACGGCGGGCGTGGCCCTGCCCCTGTCGGCGGCGGCACCGGTGGTGTGGGTCCTGGGACGGGCGCTGGGCTAGGAGCCGTTCCGGCCGCCCCAGGACTGCATCACGCGGCGATGAGGCTCACCGGGTGGTCACGGTGATCGTGCCGATGCCGCCCGCTCGTTCCTGGGCGGCCAGGGCCTCCTGGTAGGTGACGTACTGGCGGATGGTGCCGTCGGGCAGGTTCAGCTGGTAGAGGACGGGGGGCTGCGGGGATGCCCCGCCGCAGTTGCAGGCCATGCGCGTTCTCCTTTGGTGTCTCGGTGCCTGAGCACCGAAGTCGCGGCCGCCGACGGGTGTCGGCGCCGGTCAGTCCAGCCATCGGGAGGCCAGTCCCACGAGGTAGGACAGGCTCAGGGCGGTCGTCGGGACCGTGAACCAGGCGCTGTCCGCCAGTGCGAGGGCGTAGACGGTCATGGCGGCCGCGACCCACACGCTCGCGCACCATCCACAACCGACCAGGTAGGCGGCCTTGGAGTCGTCGCCGAAGCGATCGGCGACCTGTGTTCTGAAGCCGGCCGCGAGCGTGTCCTTGGTGAGGAGACGGGTGATGCGGCAAGTGGCGCCGAGGGCCAGCAGGAACGCCGTCAGGCTCATGGGGTCTCCCCTCAGCAGGCGGGTTTGTCGGCGGGCCGGGCGGCGTGTACGCGCTCGCCGCTAGGCTGGGAGATCGGGTCGTCCCCCCGTCCTTGCACGACGGGGGGACGACTCTCTGTGTGTGTGGGGGAAAGACGATCGCCTGTCGGCGAACCGTCAGATCGGGCTGCCACACCGGCAGACAGGCCGGCGGCCACCGGTTGCCCGCCGAAGGTGCTCGGCAGCGGTATCCGCGGGCTGGGCTGTCGGCATGAGGGCAGCGCCTACAGCGTCACGCTCGTCCCTGCCCCGGTCACGGTGACGGTGATCGGGGTGGAGGAGACGTTGGTGCAGGAGCAGGTGGTGCCGGCGGCGGTGACCGTCGCGGTGACCGTGGCGGGTCCTGCGGTGGGGAAGGTCAGGGATCCGGTGGCGATGCCCAGGGCGTTGGTGGTGACGGTCACCGGGGTGGCGCCGCCGCCGCTGAAGGTGACCGAGGCGCCGGAGACGGGCACGCCGTTGCACAGCACGACCGCGGTCAGGCTGATCGGCTGCCCGGCCACCACCGTCCCCGACGGCGGCAGCAGGAACACCATGCAGGTCGGCGGGATGGTCACGGTGACGGTGACGGGGGTGGAGGAGACGTTGGTGCAGGAGCAGGTGGTGCCGGCGGCGGTGACCGTCGCGGTGACCGTGGCGGGTCCTGCGGTGGGGAAGGTCAGCGATCCGGTGGCGATGCCCAGGGCGTTGGTGGTGACGGTCACCGGGGTGGCGCCGCCGCCGCTGAAGGTGACCGAGGCGCCGGAGACGGGCACGCCGTTGCACAGCACGACCGCGGTCACGGTGGTGGGCTGTCCGACGACGACCGGACCGACCACGGGCCGGAGCACCACCGAACAGGTCGGCGGGGCGGTGACGTTGACGGTGATGGGGTTGGAGGAGACGTTGGTGCAGGAGCAGGTGGTGCCGGCGGCGGTGACCGTCGCGGTGACCGTGGCGGGTCCTGCGGTGGGGAAGGTCAGCGATCCGGTGGCGATGCCCAGGGCGTTGGTGGTGACGGTCACGGGGGTCGCGCCGCCGCCGCTGAAGGTGACCGAGGCGCCGGAGACGGGCACGCCGTTGCACAGCACGACCGCGGTCACGGTGGTGGGCTGTCCGACGACGACCGGACCGACCACGGGCCGGAGCACCACCGAACAGGTCGGCGGGGCGGTGACGTTGACGGTGATGGGGTTGGAGGAGACGTTGGTGCAGGAGCAGGCGGTGCCGGCGGCGGTGACCGTCGCGGTGACCGTGGCGGGTCCTGCGGTGGGGAAGGTCAGCGATCCGGTGGCGATGCCCAGGGCGTTGGTGGTGACGGTCACCGGGGTGGCGCCGCCGCCGCTGAAGGTGACCGAGGCGCCGGAGACCGGCACGCCGTTGCACAGCACGACCGCGGTCAGGCTGGTCGGCTGCCCGGCCACCACCGTCCCCGACGGCGGCAGCAGGAACACCATGCAGGGCGGCGGTGGGGGGACGGTGACGGTGACCGCGGCGAAGGTGCACGCCGCGCAGGAGCCGGGTGCCGGGGTGAAGCTGACGCTCACCGTCTGACCCGCTGTCAGCGCGACCCCCAGATCGGTCGGCGCGACCACGCCGTTGACCACTGCGGCCGTGACCGTGGCCCCGCCCGGCAGGGTGTAGGTCAGGGTCCCGTTGACGGAAGCCAGGCCGCCACTGCAGGTCAGCGTGGTGGTGGCTGTCGTGGTCCCGACGCCGGGAGCGGACAGCGTCGTCGAGATCGTCCCTGCCGGCGCCGCGGTGACGGTCACCGTGCCGCTGGTGGTCCCCACCTGGGCACCGCCGGCGTCGAGGTAGGTCACCGAGACCTGCTGTGCGCCGGAGCCGACGGCCGTGAACGTCGCCGCGCCGGCGACGCCGTTGACCACCGGCAGTGTCTGGGGGGCGGCGCCGTCGTAGGTGAAGACGGCCGAGGTGGCACCGGCGGGTGCGCCGGTGGCGATGGCGGAGAAGATCGAGCAAGCCGCCACCGTCGATGGAATGATGATCACTGCCATGAGAGCAGCCCCTTTTGCGGAGAATCGGGTGTGGGCTGCCGTCACGACCGCACGCATCGATGGTGCGGTTCGCGCATTCAACTGCCGGGGTGCCCATGGACGTGAACGACGATCGGTCAGACAATCGTCGTCCTGACGCCCCGACAGAGGATGGGCACCCACAGTCGGTTACTCCATTACAAGCACATCAGCCAAATGCCGACCATATGCGGGATAGGGATTAACCCGAACGGTCTACTGCCCACCGCATCACCGCGCACAGGGAACACAGGGGAAACACCGAACGCCCCGCTCCTCGCCCCGTGCAAGCCGAAGGGCCGCACCCCCCACTGGCGTCCAACCCAGGGGATGCGGCCCTCAGCCGTCACAGAGTCCGGTCAGGACCTGCTCACACCGCGATGGCGACCTCCGCCAGCCCGCCCTTCTGGGCGACGACCGTGCGGTCGGCGGTCGCGCCGGGCACCAGCGCGCGCACCGTCCACGTGCCCTCGGCCGCGTAGAACCGGAACTGGCCGGTCGCGGAGGTGGGGACCTCCGCGGTGAACTCGCCGGTCGAGTCGAGCAGACGGACGTAGCCCGTCACCGGCTCGCCGTCGCGCGTCACCTGGCCCTGGATCGTGGTCTCACCGGGCTTGATCGTCGAGGCGTCGGGGCCACCGGCCTTCGCTCCGCACATGTGCAACTCCTAGGGAAAAGGTCGGTCGGGATCTACTTGCCGGCGCCGAGCTCGATCGGCACGCCGACGAGGGAGCCGTACTCGGTCCAGGAGCCGTCGTAGTTCTTGACGTTCTCCACGCCGAGCAGCTCGTGCAGCACGAACCAGGTCAGGGCCGAGCGCTCACCGATGCGGCAGTAGGCGATCGTGTCCTTGGCGAGGTCGACGTTCTCCTCGGCGTAGAGCTCCTTCAGCTCCTCGTCCGACTTGAAGGTGCCGTCGTCGTTGGCGTTCTTCGACCACGGGATGTTCTTCGCGGACGGCACGTGGCCCGGGCGCTGCGACTGCTCCTGCGGCAGGTGCGCCGGGGCGAGCAGCTTGCCGGAGAACTCGTCGGGGGAGCGCACGTCGACGAGGTTGTGGGAGCCGATGGCGGCCACGACGTCGTCGCGGAAGGCACGGATCGACGTGTCCTGCGGCTTGGCCTTGTAGTCGGTCTTCGGGCGCTCGGGCACCTCGTCGCCGGGGACCAGCTCGCGGGCGTCCAGCTCCCACTTCTTGCGGCCGCCGTCGAGGAGCTTGACGCTGTCGTGGCCGTACAGCTTGAAGTACCAGTAGGCGTACGACGCGAACCAGTTGTTGTTGCCGCCGTAGAGGATCACCGTGTGGTCGTTGGCGATGCCCTTCTCCGACAGGAGCTTCTCGAAGCCCTCCTGGTCGATGAAGTCACGGCGGACCGGGTCCTGGAGGTCCTTGGTCCAGTCGATGCGGATCGCGTTCTTGATGTGGTTCTTCTCGTAGGCGGACGTGTCCTCGTCCACCTCGACGATGGCGATGGTCGGGTCGTCCAGGTGCTCCTGGAGCCAGTCGGCGTCGACCAGGACGTCGCTGCGGCTCATGCTCTTTCTCCTCCGGGGCAGTCGCGGCGGGGCGTGCGAGTAGAGAGGGGTGCGCGCTCGGGGCCCGAGCGGCGCACGGATGCCCTGGCAGCAGGGCGGGGGTGAGACGCGGGAGCCGGGGCTTCCGCTCAGAAGGGGCGACAGAGCATGGCGGCAACGCGGCACAGGTCCACTGCCCGCCGCTTCGTGAGATCCGCCTGTCGCTTCATGCGGTCGATCGTAGGGACGTCCGGGCGGGCGTGTCACCGGCGTGTCATATGGCGAGACGCGATCGTCCGCATGGCGGAACGAGAAGAGCGCCCGGGGGACCGGTGGACGGTCTCCGGGCGCTCGCTCGGGTCATCGCATCTACGCTACGGACGTGATCGTCTCGCCAGTCGGACAGCAGGTGGCGGCCGGTGTGCGGGCGGCCTGCCCGGCGGGGTACGACCGCCGGTGTCCGTGCTCTACCCCGCCAGCCGGACGTCCGAACCCTTCACGCTGATCTCCACGCCGTCCTTCGCCGCCTGCACCTTGTCCAGCTCGATGCCGCCGGGCAGCTGGTCGATGGCCTGCTGGAAGTCGGTGATCTCGCGGATGCGGTTCTCGGCGATCGCGGCGGCGCCCAGCCTGGGCAGCGAGTCCGCGTGCACCTCCACCTTGTTGTTCACGACGCTCACCGAGCTGAGCACGGACACGGTCTGCTTGAGCCCGAGGGACGAGACGGTTCCCTCCACCGCGACCTTGATCTTCCCGTTGCCGCCGTCGGAGAGTCCGACGATCCGGGCGGTGACCCCCGGCGCCACCTCGGTCGGCTCGGACCTGGCGGTCTTCAGCAGCTCGGCGTAGGAGACCGTCGCGGTGCCGGTCGCGGTGGCCGCGGTGGCCGAGCTGTAGTCGCCGGAGAACTCGACGCCCTTCATGTCGGCCTTCAGATCGTCGATCCGGATCGTCTGGCCGGCCTTGCCGGTGGCCGCCCGGTAGTCCTTGATGCTCACCTCGACGTCGTCCAGGGAGCCCCCCGCGACCTGGGTGAGGAACGGGAAGCCCTTGATGTCCACGTCCGGGGTCGAGGCCAGGTTCTCCGTGGCCTTCAGCTTGTCCGCGGCCTCGCCCTCGGCGAAGTGCACGGCGACCCGGTCCACGATCACGAAGAGTCCGCCCAGGATCACGACGATGATCAGGAGTATTCGCAGGGCGCGCATGTGGTTGGTTCCCCCGGGTCGGCGACGGTGTTCGGAATCCGGTACGGATACCCCACGGTAACTCTGCCGGGGCAGGCCGGAGCGGATTTGTGGATCAGTTGTGACAGGGCCCGGCGGCCCTACCCTGGACTTGTGTACGCCCGGCGTCGGCACATCTACTTCGCCATGATGGGGACCTGCATCGGACTCTTCGTCCTGGCGTGGGGAGTCGTGCGCCTGTGGTCCGTGCCGGCGGCCGTCGGGATGTGCGTCGTGGCCATGGTCATCCCGCCCGTCGCCGCGATGGTCGCCAACCGCAGGGGCCCGGAGGACCGCTGGTGGGACGACCCCTCCGGCGACCCGCAGTCCGACGAGTGGTGGGACGAGCTGGACGGCAGGAAACGCCCCCGGCCGTAGTTCAGTAGACGAGGGCCTGGGTGTCGTCCGCCAGGGACTCCTGCACGAACACCTGCGCGCCCGCGATCCGCACGCCCTCGATGACGTCCTTCTCGGTGATCTCCCGGCGGGCGGCGCACTGGGTGCACAGCGTGATGCGCCCGCCGGCGAGGAGGGACTCGATGAGGTCGGGCAGCGGCGCGGCGTGCGGCAGCTCGAACTCGGCGGCCCGCCCCGGCAGCGCGAACCAGGACGACTCCCCGGTCAGCCACAGCGAGACCTCGACCCCACTGGCCACGGCCACCGCGGCCACCGTGAACGCCTGCGAGCACCGCTCGGGAGCGTCCGCACCGGCCGTCACCTTGATCACGAGCTTCTTCGCCATGCGGGAAGCGTAGCCCTCGGCGGCACCGCCCCTCGCGAGGACGGCCACGGGTCCGGTGAGGACGGCCACCGGCCTTTGCGGCGACGGCCGCCGCCCTCGCGACGAAAGCCGCCGCCCCTCGCACGGAGTGCCCGGTCGCGGCCGCGTAAGCTGGGCTGCGGCTCTGTCGTTCGCCCACCCTCGCTCAAGGAGCACCCGTGGAGATCTTCTTCTCAACCCTGCTGGTCCTGGTCTGCGTCGGCGTGCTCGCCTTCGCCGGTCTGACCGTGAAGAAGCTGTACCAGGGCCAGCGCTGACCCACGCCTGAGGAAAGCTGTCGCTCATGATCGAGATCCCGTCCGACCTGCACAAGGACCTCGTCCCGCTCGCCTTCCTGCTCGGCAACTGGGCCGGCGCGGGCGTGCACGACTTCCCCGGCTCGGAGAAGTGCAACTTCGGGCAGGAGGTCAGTTTCAGCCACGACGGCCGGGACTTCCTGGAGTACCACTCGCGCACCTGGGTGCTGGACAACGACGGCAACAAGGTCCGCCCGCTGGAGTCGGAGTTCGGCTTCTGGCGGATCCACGCCGACCGCAAGGTCGAGGTGACGCTGACCCGCGACGACGGCGTCATCGAGATCTGGTACGGCGAGATGGCCGACAAGAAGCCGCAGATCGACCTGGTGACGGACGCCGTGGCCCGCACGCCCGGCTCGCAGCCGTACAGCGGCGGCAAGCGGCTGTACGGCTACGTGAAGAGCGACCTGATGTGGGTCGGCGAGAAGCAGACCCCCGAGGTCACGCTGCGCCCGTACATGTCGGCCCAGCTGAAGAAGGTCGTCACCCCGGAGGACGTCGAGCGCTGGGCGAAGGCCCTCCCGGACGACCTCCCGGACGACGGCATCGCCTTCTTCAAGTAGGCCCCGTCGCTTCTTCGGGCAGGCCCGCCACCCGTTCTCCCCATGGGTCCGCCGCCCGGTGGCTCTAGACTTTCCGGTGTGGTGAGCACCGACTGGAAGAGCGACCTCAGGCAGCGCGGCTATCGGCTGACGCCGCAGCGGCAGCTTGTCCTCGAAGCCGTGGACACCCTTGAGCACGCGACCCCCGACGACATCCTCGTGGAAGTGAGGAAGACGGCGTCGGGGGTCAACATTTCCACCGTCTACCGGACGCTGGAGCTGCTGGAGGAGCTGGGCCTGGTCAGCCACGCCCACCTCGGGCACGGTGCCCCGACCTACCACCTCGCCGACCGCCACCACCATCTGCACCTGGTGTGCCGGGACTGCGAGAACGTGATCGAGGCGGACGTCGAGGTGGCCGCGGAGTTCACGGCCAAGCTGCGCCGGCAGTTCGGGTTCGACACCGACATGAAGCATTTCGCGATCTTCGGCCGGTGCCAGGACTGTTCCCTGAAGGGTTCAACTACCACGACGTAGGCTTGCGGTATGAAGAGCCCCCTGCTGTCCCTGCCCGGCGCCGTCCCCGCCGAGGGTGTGGACGAAGGCGTCGCCGCCCACTACGGCGACCTGTTCCGCGAGCAGCGCGCCCTCGCCGACGGCACCGGTTTCGTCGACCTGTCCCACCGCGGTGTCCTCACCGTCAGTGGCGAGGACCGGCTGAGCTGGCTGCACCTCCTGGTCACCCAGCACGTCAGCGAACTGCCCGCGGGCGAGGCCACCGAGGCCCTGATCCTCTCCGCGAACGGACACATCGAGCACGCGCTGTACCTGGTGGACGACGGTACGACCGTCTGGGCGCACGTGGAGCCCGGCACCCAGGACGCACTGATCGCGTACCTGGAGTCGATGAAGTTCTTCTACCGGGTGGAGGTCGCCGACCGCACCGGTGACTTCGCCGTGGTGCACCTGCCCGCCGGCTCCATCGCCGACGTTCCGGACGGGGTCGTCGTACGCGAGACGGCGTTCGGCCGTGACCTCTTCCTGCCGCGTGAGCAGCTCGAGGAGTTCGCCGCCGGGCACGGGCCCGCCGCCGGGCTCCTCGCCTACGAGGCGCTGCGCGTCGAGCAGCACCGGCCCCGGCTCGGCTTCGAGACCGACCACCGCACCATCCCGCACGAGCTGGGCTGGATCGGCACGGCCGTACACCTCCAGAAGGGCTGCTACCGGGGGCAGGAGACCGTGGCCCGGGTGCAGAACCTGGGCAAGCCGCCGCGCCGGCTGGTCTTCCTGCACCTGGACGGCAGCGAGGTCCACCTGCCGGTGCCGGGTACGGAGATCCGCCTCGCCGACGAGGGCCCCGAGGGCCGCAAGGTCGGCTTCGTGACGACGTCGGTCCGCCACCACGAGCTGGGCCCGGTGGCCCTGGCCCTGGTGAAGCGGAACATCCCGGTCGACGCGCGCCTCCTGGCCGGGCAGACGGCGGCGGCCCAGGAGACGGTGGTCGAGCCGTAGCCGCTGCCGTAACCGTTGCGGCCGCCGTGGCCGCGGCTGTGGCCGTGGCGGTCGGCGGGCGGTCGGCGGCGCCTAGATCTCCAGCAGCACCGTGAACGGCCCGTCGTTGGTCAGCGACACCTTCATCTGCGCGCCGAACCGGCCCGTCGCCACCGTCGCGCCCAGGGCGCGCAGCCGGGCCACGACCTCGTCGACCAGGGGTTCGGCGACGTCGCCGGGGGCCGCCGCGTTCCAGGTGGGGCGGCGGCCCTTGCGGGCGTCACCGTAGAGGGTGAACTGGCTGATCACGAGGAGCGGGGCGGCGATGTCGCTGCAGGACTTCTCGTCCTGCAGCATGCGGATCGTCCACAGCTTGCGGGCCAGCTGGGCCGCCTTCTCCTTGGTGTCCTCGTGGGTGACCCCGACCAGGACGCACAGGCCCTCGCCCTCGATCGCGCCCACCGTCTCGCCGTCCACGACGACGCTCGCGCCGTCCACTCTCTGCACCACCGCACGCATGCGGACCATCATGCCCGGTGCCCCGCACTCGCCCGCACGGGGTCCAATATGGATCTGTTACCGCCCATCTACGTCCGTTCGGGGGCACTCGGTCACATTGTGGCCGGTTGGGGTGGCACGATGCTTGCACACGCCGGTCGAGGGGACGGTCAGAAGCAGATGAGCACACCGAGTACCAGCGGGCGGCTGGAGACGCAGGGGACGTACCGGCCGCCCGTGCAGCGCGCGGACGGTTCCGCGGACCCGGCGCCGCCCGCCGAGCCTCCCGAGCACGACCTGGCCCGGCTGAGCCTGCCCGAGCTGCGCACACTGCGCCGCGACGCCCAGCGGGACGAGGCGGACCTCAGCTATGTGCGGCGGCTGCTCCAGGGGCGGATCGACATCCTGCGCGCGGAGCTGGGCCGGCGCGGCCGGGCGGCCGTGCCGGCGCCGGCGGACGGCTCCGTGGTCGACCGGCTCCCGGAGATCCTGCAGGACGCCCCGGCCCGGCAGCGTTCCTCGGCCCGCCATGTCACGCTCGGCACCCCGCACAACGAGGAGTACCGGCGGCTGGCCGCCGAGATGCTCGGCGAGGTGGAGCTGTCCGACCTGACGGCGCGCACGGACCTGGAACTGAACGCCGCGATGGGGCGGTTGGTGCGCTACGAGCAGCAGGTCTCGCGGTGCCGCCAGCGGTTGCAGCGTACGGCCGACGACTGCAGCGGGGAGATCGCGCGCCGGTACCGGGAGGGCGAGGCGCAGGTGGACGATCTGCTGATGTGACGGTGGGCGTCCCGGGGCACACGAAAGGCGCCGCCTCTTCGGAGGCGGCGCCCGGTCGTTCCCTTCCGCGTGCTGTTCATCCGTAGCGTGCTGTTCAGTTGTGGCTGTGCGATGTCGGTATTCAGATGTCGCTGTTCAGTTGTGGCTGTGCGCTCCGGTGGCCGTCCCCTGTCCGGGCTCCCGGCTCCCCTCCGGAAGGGAACCCGGTCGGCCAACCACTGGGAAGCTCGACCATGTCGGCCAAGTTGGCTGCCAACTTCACTGTACTTATCTCCTTTGGGATGCGTCTTATAACCAGCCGCCGCGGAACTGCCGTAAGTTGGCGGGAAGTTGTAGGGTTCCTTCGTGGACCCGGAGCACGCCTCCGCCAGTGGGCGGACGAAGCCCCAGCGGCACCGTTCGTCCCACCGCGAGATCGCCGACGAACTGCGCAGCCGGATCAGGTCCGGTGTGCTGCGGCCGGGCGAGCGCATGCCCACGCAGGCCAAGCTGGCCCGCGAGTTCGGTGTCGAACGCGGCGCGGTGCGGCAGGCCTTGCGCATCCTGCAGTCGGAGCATCTGCTCACCGACGTTTCCAAGGGCAGCCCCGCCACCGTGGCCGCCGTACCGGGGCCGGCGCGTCCCCCGGCGGGACCCGCGGCGCCGCCGCAGCCCACCATGGTGGGTCTCGCCCCGCGCATCGCCGCCGCCTTCGCCGCCCCGCACGTGCGCATCGACGCGCTCTGCCTGACCTCCGTCTCGCTCACCCTGGCGGTCGGCGAGCCGCTGCGGCAGATCCACGCGGGACGGCTGGAACCGGCCAAGATCGACGTCCGGCTGCTGCTGCCCAGCCGGGACATCGACCTCGCCTTCCCGACCCCGGTGGCCGCCGACGACGGCGGTCTGCTGCACCGGCGCTGGCTGTCCCAGCGCAACGCCCAGGGTCTGGTGCTGCGGCAGAACCTGCTGGCACTGCGCACCACGCACGGCATCGACGTACACGTCTCCTTCCGGGCGCTGCCCTTCACCCCGCCGGTGAAGCTGTACCTGCTCAACGGCTCCGAGGCGCTGTTCGCGTACTACACGCTGGGCCGCCGGGAGCGGGAGATCGGACACGAGCACGTGGAGCTGTACGACGCCGACGGCACCCGGTCGATGCTGTTCGCCTTCGAGGGGCGGGCCGGGCAGCGGGACGCGGCGTTCGTGGAACAGTCGCGCCTGTGGTTCGACGCGCTGTGGGAGACGATCAGTTCGGACCTGGTGCTGACGCTATAGCGCGGGGCCGGCCAGGAGCAGCGCCAGCAGGACCGCGCCGGCGGAGCTGACGGCCGGGCTCTTGGCCTTGATGCCCACGGTCAGCAGGAGCAGCCCGAGGATGCCGGCTGCTCCGAACCTCCACTCGACCAACTGCTCGAAGCCGACGACGAGGAGGGCGGAGAGGAGCGCGAGGACAGGCATGGACGTTCCCCCTTTCGGTCTGCCAACTTGACCAAGTTGGCAACCAACTCTGCTTAAGTTGTCCCCACTTGGCCAACATCGACAAACAACTTCTCGACAACTCCCCGTAGATGGATCACGGTTGTAGCGTTTGGTCGTGACCCAGGAGAACATGGCAGAGCCCATGGCAGTGAACGGCAGCAGAAGGCTCACGCCCCAGCAGATCGCCGACACCCTGCGCCAACGCATCCGCAGCGGTGTCCTCCGTGTCGGTGACCGGCTGCCCACCCAGGCGGAGCTGGCCGAGGAGTTCGGTGTGGAGCGGGGCACCGTACGCCAGGCCCTGCGGATGTTGCAGGAGGACGGTCTGCTCAGCAACGTCAGCAAGGGCAGCCCGCCCCGGGTCGCCGAGCCCGCCCCCGCGCGCGAGGAGCCGCAGCCGACCATGGTCGCCCTCGCCCCCCGGCTGACCCAGGCCTTCTCCGAACCGCACGTGCGCATCGACGCCGTCTGCCTGACCGCGCAGAGCCTGATCCCGGCCCTCGGTGAGCCGCTGCGCCTGATCCACGACGGCCGGCTGCGGCCCGAGCGGATCGACGTCCGCATACTGCTGCCGTCCCGGGACATCAATCTCGCCTTCCCGGTCTCGGTCGACGCCGGCAGCGACGACGACGCCGTCCACCAGCGCTGGCTGGCGATGCGCAACGCCCAGGGGCAGGTGCTCCAGTACAACCTCCAGGCGCTGCGCGGCACCCACGACATCGACGTCCATGTCACCTTCCGGGCCCTGCCGTTCACCCCGCCGGCGAAGCTGTACCTGCTCAACGGCGCGGAGGCGCTGTACGCGTACTACATGATCACCCGCCGCGCGGAGCCCACCGAGAGCGGAACCCTGGAGATGTACGACACCCTCGGCTCGGAATCCCTGCTCTTCTCCTTCGAGAAGCGGGCCGGACAGCGGGACGCGGCGTTCGTGGAGCAGTCGCAGATGTGGTTCGACGCCCTCTGGGAAACCATCACGACGGACCTGACACTCTCCTAGTGACTTCTGATGCGACTTCTGATGCGGGCGAGAACGACAAGCTTCGGGAACTGATCACATCGGCCCGGTTCGTGCTGTGGGACTTCGACGGACCGATCTGCCGGCTGTTCGCCCGCCACCGGGCCGAACGGGTGGCCGCCGACCTGGTGGACTGGCTGGAGCGGCAGGGCCTGCGCGGGCTGCTGACCGAGTCCGAACGCAAGACGCTGGACCCGCAGGTCGTCCTGCGCGCCGTGGGCCGCCGCCGGCCGGGCAGCGACCTCGTCGCCGGCCTGGAGGAACGGCTCACCCAGGCGGAGCTGCGGGCCGCCGCCTCCGCGCTGCCCACCGCCTATGCCGACCCGCTCATCCGCACCTGGACCGCCGTCGGCGCCCGGCTGGCCGTCACCACCAACAACTCGCCCCGAGCCGCCCGCAGCTACCTCGAATCCCGCGGCATCGCCGGCTGTTTCGCCCCTCACCTGTACGGCCGTACCGAGCAGCTGCACCACCTCAAGCCCGACCCGCACTGCCTCAACCGGGCCCTGAACGCGATGGGCGCCGCGCCCGGCGCCGCCCTGATGATCGGCGACTCCCTCACGGACCTGGCGGCCGCCCGCGAGGCCGGGGTGCCGTTCCTGGGCTTCGCGCGGGGCGAGGACAGGGAGAAACACCTGCGCGCGGCGGGCGCCGTACACGTCGTACGGTCCCTGGAGCCGTTGCTGCGGCTGCTCCGGAGGCGGCCTCCGGTCGGCTAGCATTCCGCTCGTCCGAGTCATCGCTCGGACGCACGCGCATCCCTGTGACGCGTGCATATCCCCGTGCGCAGGGAGCGGCGACGAGCCGTCCCCGGGCGCCCGCCCGGCACAGACGAGTGGCGGACCACCCGCGCGGCTGCTCGACTGGCCTCCCGTCCCGTTCTTCCCGCGCGATCGACCCCGGAGCGGCCAGTGGGCGCACCGCCTGTTCCCCGTGCCGCCCGGACGGACGCCGTCGTCCGGGAGTTCGTGGCCCGTGCCGTCGTCGCGGGCCGGGCGAGCGGCGGTTTCCACCACCGCAACCACGTCGTGCCGCTCACCGAACCGCTGGCCGGGCTGCTGGGCCGGGAGCCGGGCACCCTGGTGACCGTGCGGGTGCCGCGCCCGGACGCGGTGCCGGTGGTGATCCGGACCTGGTCCAGCGAGCCGGAGATCCTGCGGTCGGTGCGCAGGGTGCTCCCGCAGGTCCCGGAGTGCCTGGCCGAGGGCCCGGGGTACGCCGTCCACAGCTATGTGGACGGCGCCGTCCTGGCCGACGTCTGCGGCCCCGGCAAACCGGTCGACGGGCCCCTGCTGAAGGACCTGGCGGAGCTGCTCGCCGCCATCGCCCAGGTGCGCGGCGGCGCCCTGCCGCCCCTGCCCGCCCACCGGCCCCGCAACCACACCGACTCCCAGGGCTTCCTGCGCACCCTGGCCCACCTCGCCGACCAGCAGATCCGGCGGCCCAACCGGCACCGCTACGGCGGCCTGTTCACCGCCCTCGGCGTGCCCGAGGACGCCCTCGCGCGGTTCGCCGACCGGGTCCCGGCGATGACCCGGCGGCCGTACGGGCTGCTCCACGGCGACCTGCACCGCGGCAACCTGGTCCTGCCGGCCGCCGGTACCGCGCCGCTGCACTGCGTGGACTGGGAACTCGCCGGGTACGGCGACCCCTTGCACGACCTGGCCGTCCACCTGGTGCGCATGCGCTACCCCGAGCACCAGCGGCGGGAGGTCGTGGACGCCTGGGCCGAGGCCGTCCAGCGGGTGCGCCCCGCCGCCACCGCCGGCCTGCACCGGGACCTGCGGCACTACGTCGCCTTCGAGCACGCCCAGTCCCTGTACGCCGACGTGGTCCGGGCCGCGCGCTCGCTGGAGGAGTCCTTCGGCCGGGAGCGCCTGGAGCAGGCCACGGCCGCCGTCCGGGACGCCCTGCGCGCCGCCGCCGGGCCGCTGCGGCTGGGCCGGGTGCCCGAGCCGGACGAGATCGAGCGGATCCTGTTCCGGCGCGGGGCGTCGGGCAGCCCGCGCAAGCGGGTCGTCTGCTGGAGACCGGACCAACGCGTCCCCGAGCACCCCGACTTCCCCCGCTCCGCGGTCGCCGACGCGCTGTTCCTGGAGGGCGCCGCACCGGCCGGCCGGGTGTTCAAGGGCGCCGCGCACCTGAACACGGTGATCCGGGTGCCCGGCACCCCGTTTCCGGTCGTCGTCCGCCGCGAGGCGACCGTCGTCCTGCGGCGCGAGACCGGCTTCCTGAGCGAGCACGCCGTCCTGCGGGCGATCGAGCGGTCGGGGGCGCCGGTGGCCGCGCCCCGGGTGCTCGCGCTGGGGGAGAGCCATGCGACCGACCCCGGCCTGGGCTACCGCGGGGACCGCTTCGCCGTCCACACCTACGAGGGCGCCGCCGACCTCGGCCGCCGTCCCGAGCACCCGGTCGACGGGCTGCGGCCGCACGAGGCCGACTGCCTGGTCGACCAGCTGGCCGCGCTGACCCTGGTCGACCACGCCCCGCTCGACCCGATCGCCCCGCCCGGCTTCCACGACCGGCTGAGCGACCAGCTGGTGGCGCTGGTCGCCGGCCTGCCGAAGGAGTCCCAGCGGCTGGCCCGCTTCTTCGGCCTGCCCGACGCGCCCCGGTTGCGCGAGATCCTCGCCCGGCACCGGGTCGCCCCCCGCGACCCCGCCCTGCTGCACGGCGACCTCAACCCGTGGAACCTGGTGCGCCGCGACGACGGCCCGCCGCTCACCCTGATCGACTGGGAGATGGCGCTGGTCGGCGACCCGCTGTACGACCTGGTCCGGCACATGCACCTCACCCCGACCCGCCCGGAGATCCGGGACCGCATGTTCCGCCGCTGGGAGGCCCGGCTGGAGCCGCGCTTCACCCAGGGCTGGCAGCGGGACTGGCGGGTGTACCGCTGGATGGAGCTGGTCCGCTCGGCCTACGTCGACCTCGACCGCCTGGTCACCGGGGCCGCCCTGGACGCGCCCAACGTGCGGCGCGCGGTGGAGTCGTACGCCATGACCCTGGCCGCCGCCACCGCCTCGCTGGGCCTGTCCGCGCGGTGGTACGGCGGCCCGCACCCGGGCCGCGCCCCGGTGGCGTGGCCGTCCGCGCCGGGCAGCCGCCCGGCGCGGGGGACGGCGGGGGGAACGGGCGGGGCTGCGTAGGCTCGCCCCATGGGTGAGATGGGTCTGCGCGAGCGCAAGAAGCAGCGGATGTACCAGGACGTGTCGGACATCGCCGTACGGCTGTTCCTGGAGCGGGGCTTCGACGCGGTCTCCGTGGCGGAGGTCGCCGCGGCGGCCGGGATCTCCAAGCCGACCCTCTTCCGGTACTTCCCGGCCAAGGAGGACCTGGTCCTGCACCGGATCGCGGACCACGAGACGGAGGCCGCGCGGGTGGTGGCCGGAGCGGCCGACCCGGTGGACGCGCTGCGCCGGAACTTCCTCGCCGGCCTGGACCGGCGCGACCCGGTCACCGGCCTGAACGACCACCCCGAGGTGCTGGCCTTCCACCGGCTGCTCTACGGCACCCCGGCCCTGGTGGCGCGGGCGTACGCCCATGTCGAGCGGTCCGAGGCGGCGCTCGCCGAGGCGCTCGGCGGGGGGCTGGACGCGCGGCTGGCCGCCGGGCAGATCATCGCCGTGCAGCGCATCCTCGCCCAGGAGAACTGGCGGCGGATCGCGGCGGGCGAGTCCGTGGAGGCCGTGGCGCCGGACGCGGTACGGGCGGCCGAGCGGGCGTTCCGGCAGCTGGCGGAGGCGCTGCCGCACGCGAGGAGCCGGACCATCGGTTGAGACTTGGTTAAAAATGTAACTCGGTAACGATTTCGCGGGTACGCTGGCGTCATGACGCCTCTCGATTCCGCACTCCAGGCCACCCTGCACACCGAGCGCGCCTACCACGACACCTGCCGTACGGCCCTCACCGCCATGGTCGAGGGCGCCGCCGAACAGGTCGTCATCGGCGAGGACGTCTCCGCATCCGGAGCCGACGCCGAAGTCCTCGGCCACAGGCTGCGCAGCCAGGCCAAGGCCATGCGCGAACTCCCGCCGGGGCCGCTGTTCTTCGGCAGGCTCGACTTCGCCGACGGCGACCCCGGGCACGGTGGCCAGAGCTACCACGTCGGCCGGGTGCGGATCACCGAGGACCCGGCCGCCCCGCCGCTCGTCGTCGACTGGCGGGCCCCCGTCTCCCGCGCCTTCTACCAGGCGAGCGCCCGCGACCCGCAGGGCGTGGCGGTCCGGCGCCGGTTCGGCTGGGCGCCCGGCAGCCGGGGCGACTCCGCCGACCTCACCGGCCTGGAGGACGAGCACCTGGCCCGCGGCGAGTCCCGGACCAGCGACATCGTGGCCCGCGAGATCGAGCGGCCCCGCGTCGGCCCCATGCGGGACATCGCCGCCACCATCCAGCCCGAGCAGGACGACCTCGTCCGGGCCGGCCTCGCCGACTCCGTGTGCGTGCAGGGCGCCCCCGGCACCGGCAAGACCGCCGTGGGCCTGCACCGGGCCGCCTACCTGCTCTACACCCACCCCAAGCGGCTCCAGCGCTCCGGCCTGCTGATCCTCGGCCCGAACCGCACCTTCCTCTCCTACATCGCCGAGGTGCTGCCCTCCCTCGGCGAGACCGGCGTCCGGCAGTCGACCCTGCTGGACGAGATCGCCCGCCACCGGCCCACCGGGACCGATCCGGTGCGGACCGCGGTGGTCAAGCACGACCCGCGCATGGCCGAGGTGCTGCGCCGGGCGCTGTACGCGCGCGTGACCGCCGACGGCGTGACCGACCTCGCCGTACCCGACGGCTCCTACCGCTGGCGGGTGCCCGCCGACGAACTCGCCGAGATCGTCGCGGAGGTACGCGCCGAGGAGCCGCCGTACGCCGTCGGACGGGAGCGCGTGCGCACCCGGGTGGTACGGCGGCTGCGGGACCGCGCCGAGCGGCGCTCCGGGGTGCTGCCCGCCTCCTGGGTGCGCCGCATCGAGCGCTGCCGGCCGTTGACCGAGCAGCTCGACGCGGTGTGGCCGAAGGTCCGGCCCGAGGAGGTCCTCGCCGAACTCCTCACCGACGGCGAGGCGCTGGCCCGCTCCGCCGACGGCCTGCTGGACCCCGACGAGCAGGCGGCGCTGCTGTGGCCGCGCCCGCCGCGCTCGTACAAGTCGGCCCGCTGGTCGCCCGCCGACCTGGTCCTGCTGGACGAACTCGCCGGACTCGTCGAACACCCCGAGGGCTACGGCCACCTCGTCGTGGACGAGGCGCAGGACCTCTCCCCGATGGAGTGCCGGGCCATCGCCCGCCGGGCCGCGTTCGGCTCGCTGACCGTCCTCGGCGACCTCGCCCAGGGCACCACCCCGTGGGCCGCCCGCGACTGGTCCGTGCAACTGCGCCACCTCGGCCGGCCGGACGCGGCCGTGGTGCCGCTGACCACCGGGTTCCGGGTGCCGGCGGCCGTCCTGGAGCTCGCCAACCGGCTGCTCGCCCGCCTCGACGTCGCCGTCCCCGCCGCCACCTCCCTGCGCACCGACGGCGAGCTGACCCTGCGGCCCACCGACGACCTGCTCGGCACCACCGTGACCGCCGTCCGCGACGCCCTCGCCCGGGAAGGCTCCGTCGGCGTGGTCACGGCCGACGCGGACACCGACCGGGTACGGGCGGCGCTCGGCGACGCCGGCCTCGACCCGGCCGGCCCCGACGCGCTCGGCGCCCGGCTGACCCTGGTCCCCGCGAGCGTGGTCAAGGGCCTGGAGTACGACCACGTCATCGCCGTGGAACCGGCCGCCGTGGCCGAGGCGGAGCCGCGCGGCGCGCACCGCCTGTACGTGGTGCTGACCCGCGCGGTCTCCCGCCTCGACGTGGTGCACGAACGACCGCTGCCGTTCTGACGGACCCGAGGGGAGGCGCCCCCGAAGGGCGCGGGGAACTGCGCGCCCGGCCGCAACGCACCCGCACCCGGGAGGGGCTCAGCCCCCGACGTACTCCGCGAGGTGTTCACCGGTGATCGTCGACCGCCCCGCGACCAGCTCGGCCGGTGTGCCCTCGAAGACCACGCGGCCGCCGTCGTGGCCGGCGCCGGGGCCGAGGTCGATGATCCAGTCGGCGTGCGCCATGACCGCCTGGTGGTGCTCGACGACGATCACCGACTTGCCGGCGTCGACCAGCCGGTCGAGCAGGCCCAGCAGCTGCTCGACGTCGGCGAGGTGGAGACCGGTGGTCGGCTCGTCCAGGACGTAGACCCCGCCCTTGTCGGCCATGTGCGTGGCCAGCTTCAGCCGCTGCCGCTCACCGCCGGACAGCGTGGTGAGCGGCTGGCCCAGGGTGAGGTACCCGAGCCCCACGTCGGCCATGTTCCGCAGGATCCGGTGGGCGGCCGGCGTACGGGCCTCCCCGTCGCCGAAGAACTCCTCGGCCTCCGTCACCGGCATCGCCAGCACCTCGCTGATGTCCCGGCCGCCCAGCCGGTACTCCAGCACCGAGGAGTCGAACCGCTTGCCCTCGCAGTCCTCACAGGTGGTGGCGACGCCGGCCATCATCGCCAGGTCCGTGTAGATGACCCCGGCGCCGTTGCAGGTGGGGCAGGCGCCCTCGGAGTTGGCGCTGAACAGCGCCGGCTTCACGCCGTTGGCCTTGGCGAACGCCTTGCGGATCGGGTCGAGCAGCCCGGTGTACGTCGCCGGGTTGCTGCGCCGCGAGCCGCGGATCGGCGCCTGGTCGACGGAGACCACGCCCTCGCCGGCCGGGATCGACCCGTGCACCAGCGAGCTCTTGCCGGAGCCGGCGACCCCGGTGACGACCACCAGCACACCGAGCGGGATGTCGACGTCGACGCCCTGGAGGTTGTGCGCCCGCGCGTCGCGGATCTTCAGCGCCCCGGTGGGCCTGCGGACCGTCGCCTTCAGCGCCGCCCGGTCGTCCAGGTGCCGCCCGGTGAGCGTGCCGCCGGCCCGCAGCCCCTCGACGGTGCCCTCGAAGCACACCGTGCCGCCCGCCGTACCGGCGCCCGGGCCGAGGTCCACCACGTGGTCGGCGATCGCGATGACCTCCGGCTTGTGCTCCACGACGAGCACCGTGTTGCCCTTGTCCCGCAGCCGCAGCAGCAGGCCGTTCATCCGCTGGATGTCGTGCGGGTGCAGGCCCGCGGTCGGCTCGTCGAAGACGTACGTGACGTCGGTGAGCGACGAACCGAGGTGGCGGATCATCTTGACGCGCTGCGCCTCACCGCCCGACAGCGTGCCCGCGGGCCGGTCCAGCGACAGATAGCCGAGACCGATCTCCACGAACGAGTCGAGGCTCTGCTGCAGCGAGGCGAGCAGCGGCGCCACCGACGGCTCGTCCAGGGTGCGCACCCATGCGGCCAGGTCCCTGATCTCCATCCGGCAGGCGTCCGCGATGGAGACGTCCCTGATCTTCGAGGTGCGGGCGTGCTCGGCGAGCCGGGTGCCGTCGCAGTCGGGGCAGGTGGCGAAGGTGACCGCACGCTCCACGAACGCCCGGACGTGCGGCTGCATCGCCTCCTTGTCCTTGGACAGGATCGACTTCTGGATGCGCGGGATCAGACCCTCGTAGGTCATGTTGATGCCCGCGATCTTCATCCGGGTCGGTTCGCGGTGCAGGAGGTCGTGCAGTTCCCTCTTCGTGAACTCGCGGATCGGCTTGTCCGGGTCGAAGAAGCCGGACTCCGCGTACAGCCGGGAGTTCCAGCCGCCGCCGGTGTAGCCGGGGACGGTGAAGGCGCCCTCGTTGATCGACTTGCTGTCGTCGTAGAGCTGGGTCAGGTCGAGGTCGGAGACCGAGCCGCGGCCCTCGCAGCGCGGGCACATGCCGCCGACCTTGTTGAAGGTGACCTTCTCCGCCTTCTTGGCGCCGCGCTCCACCTTGATCGCGCCGGACGCCGAGACCGAGGGCACGTTGAAGGCGAACGCCCCGGGCGGGCCGACGTAGGGCGTGCCGAGCCGGCTGAACAGGATGCGCAGCATCGCGTTGGCGTCGGTGGCGGTGCCGACCGTGGAGCGCGGGTCGGCGCCCATCCGCTGCTGGTCGACGCTGATCACGGTGGTCAGACCGTCGAGGACGTCCACCTCGGGCCGCGACAGGTTCGGCATGAAGCCCTGGACGAACGCGCTGTACGTCTCGTTGATCAGCCGCTGCGACTCGGCGGCGATGGTGTCGAACACCAGCGAGCTCTTGCCCGAGCCGGAGACCCCGGTGAACACCGTGAGCCGGCGCTTGGGTATCTCGACGCTGACGTCCTTGAGGTTGTTCTCACGTGCGCCGTGCACACGGATCAGGTCGTGACTGTCGGCGGCGTGCTGTGCGGTGGCGTCGTCCATGCCGGTCACCGTAGCGGCGCTCCCGGCGTGGGCGCTTCTCCATTCCTGACACTTCCTGCACGCTCTTCGCGACGCTTCCCGAACCGGCGACACACTCTTGCAAGCAGGATGCTTGCAATTGTTAGCGCGAGTGGGGCATGGTGGAGGCATGGCATCGCTGAACGTCGGCAATCTCGGTGACTACCTGCGCGAACAGCGGCGGAACGCCCAGCTGTCGCTGCGGCAGCTCGCCGACGCCGCCGGGGTGTCCAACCCGTACCTGAGCCAGATCGAGCGCGGGCTGCGCAAGCCCAGCGCGGAGGTGCTCCAGCAGGTCGCCAAGGCCCTGCGCATCTCCGCCGAGACGCTGTACGTCCGCGCAGGCATCCTCGACGCCGAGCGGGACCGGGACGACGTGGAGACCCGGGCGGTCATCCTCGCCGACCCGTCCCTCAACGAGCGGCAGAAGCAGGTGCTGCTCCAGATCTACGACTCCTTCCGCAAGGAGAACGGATTCCGGGGCACTGAGGACGGGGACGGGACCGCGCACCAGGGGCCCGGCTACGGCGGCCCTACGGCCGGCGCCGGCGATGCCGCAGGAAGTGACACGGACGACGGTCCGCGGCGGACGGCCGGATAAGCCGGACCAGGGCTCCGGACGCCCGCCGCGGACCACACCAACCCAGCCGAACGCGAATCCGATCCGGGAGGACCCTCACCATGGCCATCACCGACGACCTGCGCAAGACCTTCAGCGACCCGACTCCGCTCTACTTCGCCGCGGGCACCGCCAACCTGGCGCTTCAGCAGGCCAAGAAGGTGCCGGCCCTGGTCGAGCAGCTGCGCGCCGAGGCGCCGGCCCGTATCGAAGCCGTACGCCAGACCGACCCGAAGGCCGTGCAGGAGAAGGCCACCGCCCGCGCCAAGGAGGCGCAGGAGACCCTCCAGGCCAAGGTCAACGAGTTCATCGGCACCCTCGACGTCGACCTGAAGAAGCTCGGTGAGACCGCCCAGGACCTCGCCCTGCGCGGTGTCGGCGTCGCCGCCGAGTACGCCGTCAAGGCCCGCGAGACCTACGAGCGGGTCGCCGAGCACGGCGAGCAGGCCGTGAAGACCTGGCGCGGCGAGGCCGCCGAGGAGATCGAGGAACTGGCGATCGTCGTCGAGGGCAAGCCGGAGGCGGTCCAGGTCAAGGACGACGAGCCGAAGCCGGCCGCGGCCGCGGACGAGTCCGCCGCGGACAGGAAGCCCGCGGCGAAGAAGGCGCCGGCCCCGCGCAAGACCACCACTGCCAAGAAGACGGTCCCGCCGGCCAAGTGACCAGGGCGGGCGATACGGGTCCGGGCCGGGCACCTTTGGGGTGTCCGGCCCGTTCTATGGGTACGGTGGCGGCGTAGCAGGACGGGCTATCAACGGGCGGTGGACGGCATGCTGATGTTGGGCTTCGCGGGATTCATGGGCATCCTGAAGATCATTCTGATGGCCCTGGCCGCGTTCGGGCTGTTCGAC
This sequence comes from Streptomyces cyanogenus, assembly GCF_017526105.1. Lineage (NCBI taxonomy): Bacteria > Bacillati > Actinomycetota > Actinomycetes > Kitasatosporales > Streptomycetaceae > Streptomyces > Streptomyces cyanogenus. The sequence continues at coordinate 4,149,538 of NZ_CP071839.1, read as the reverse complement.
GCCGCGTTCCGGCGCGAGGACGCCTTCCGCGCGGCCGACAAGCAGAACAAGGTCTTCTGGCTGATCATCCTCGGCATCGCGCTCGTGGTCAGCTACCTGTTCTCGATCCTGTCGATCCTCCCCATCGCCGGCGCGGTCGCGAGCATCGTCTACATCGTCGACGTCCGCCCCGCCCTCCAGCAGGTGGGCGGCGGCCGCGGCTGGGGCCGCCGCCGGGGAAGCAGCAGCGACGGTCCCTACGGCCCGTACAACGGGGGCCGCTAGCGGCATCCCGCCGTGGGGCCGCCTGGCGGTCGCCGGGTGCGTGCGCGGGGGCTCGTTCGCGCAGTTCCCCGTGCCCCTCAGGCCGGCGCACCGCAGCCGGCCCCAAGGGGCGCGGGGCCGTGCTCGGCATGCGGCTCCGCCGCGTGGGCGCGACCAGCCAGGACCTGCCCGCACCCGGCGACGGCGCGTAGACCTCACGGCGGGATCCCGCCCACCGCGGTCCCGCTACCGCGTGCGATCCAGCAGCACCACCGCGACGTCGTCGGTCAGCTCACCCCCGTTGAGGTCCCGCACCTCGCTCACCGCGGCCCGCAGCAGCTCCTCCCCGCGCAGGCCTTCCGAGAGCTGCCGGCGGATCATCTCCAGCATGCCGTCCTGACCGAGCCGCTCCCCGCCCTCACCGACGCGGCCCTCGATCAGGCCGTCGGTGTAGAGCATCAGGCTCCACTCGCGACCCAGCTCCACCTGCATCCGCGGCCAGCGGGCGCCGGGCAGCAGACCGAGCGCGGGGCCGTTGTTGTCGTAGGGCAGCAGCCGCGCCGGGCGGCCCGGGCGGGCGAGCAGCGGGGCCGGGTGGCCGGCCAGGCACAGGCCCGCCCGGCGGCCGTCGGGGGCGATGTCCACCGTGCACAGCGTCGCGAAGATCTCCTCGTCGGCGCGCTCGTGCTCCAGCACCTGCTGCAGGGTGTTCAGCAGCTCGTCCCCGCACAGCCCGGCCAGGGTCAGCGCCCGCCAGGCGATGCGCAGCTCCACGCCGAGCGCGGCCTCGTCCGGGCCGTGCCCGCAGACGTCACCGATCATGGCGTGCACGGTGCCGTCCGGGGTGCGCACGGCGTCGTAGAAGTCGCCGCCGAGCAGCGCCCGGGAGCGGCCCGGGCGGTAGCGGGCGGCGAAGCGCAGCGAGGAGCCCTCCAGCAGCGGGGTCGGCAGCAGGCCGCGCTCCAGGCGGCGGTTCTCCTGCGCGCGCAGCCTGCCCTCGGCGAGCCGCCGCTCGGCCGTGTCGGACCGCTTGCGCTCCACCGCGTACCGGATGGCGCGGCTGAGCAGCCGGCCGTCCAGCTCGTCCCGGAAGAGGTAGTCCTGGGCGCCCACGCGCACGGCCTCGGCGCCGCGCTCGGCGTCGCCGGAGGCGGTCAGCGCGAGCACGGCGTGCCGGGGCGCGAGCTGGAGGACGTGCTTGAGCACGGCCAGCTCGTCGTCGGTGTCGCTGCCGCCCGGCGCCGGGAGTGCCAGGTCGAGCAGGATGCAGTGGACGTCGTCGGTGAGCAGCCGCTCGGCCTCGGTGAGGTTGCGGGCGGTGCGCACGCGGATCGGCTTGCCGGCCGGGTCCAGCAGGTCGGGCACGATCGGCGAGCCGGCCGGATCGTCCTCGATCAGCAGCAGGGTGAGAGTGGCGCCGGCGCCGTTCACGGGCGTGGCGTCGCGGTGGGCCTCTTCCTTGAGGGGGCCGCCGACTGCGCGGGCGGCCTGCGCCTGACCACTCTCCACGGCCGGGATCGCTCTCTGCCGCGGTACGGGTACGGGCATTGTCCTGGGTTCCTTCCCTCCCCCCGAGGGCACGGCGGTGTCGAGGGGTCTCGACCCACCGACCGGGACCATAGCGGCTGGGACCGCCCCGATGGAATGGTGTGAGCCGCGTCGCTCCGGCTCCCGCCGCTGTCATATGCCGCGTTTTGTACCGCAGTTGGACACGGCGGCGGGCCGGAGGGGATGACGAAGCTCACGTCCTGCGGGAGTTTGGGCGGGCGTTGGCCGTGCGGTGGGTCACATGACGCACGTCACCGGGTCCACGGTGCGTATCCCATCAGGCACGCGGCACGGTCGTCACCCTCAGGCGTCCGGTCGTACGACGCCCAGGATCGGCATCGAACCGGCGCCCGTGATCGTCACCGTCCGCCCGGGGCGCGGGGCGTGGATGATCGCGCCGTCGCCGATGTACATCCCGACATGGCTGGCGTCGGAGAAGTAGATGACGAGGTCGCCGGGGCGCATGTCCTTCACGTCGACGCGCTTCAGCTGCCTCCACTGCTCCTGCGAGGTGCGCGGCACCGGGTGCCCGGCCGTCGCCCAGGCCTGGGAGGTCAGGCCCGAGCAGTCGAAGGAGTCCGGACCCTCGGCGCCCCACACGTACGGCTTGCCGAGCTGTTCGGTGGCGTACCGGACGGCCTTCTCGCCCTGCGCGGAGGCCTTGCCGTGGACGTCCTTGAGGACGCCGGTGTCCAGCCAGGCGGTCTGCGCCTTGTCCGCGGCCTCCTGCTCCAGCTGGGCGAGCCGCTCCTTCTCCTTCTTCTCCAGCCGGGACTGGAGTTCCTCGGCCGCGTCGATCTGCTTCTCGACCCTCTTCTTGGCGGCGGCCTTGGCCTTGCGGTTGGCTTCCAGCTTCTGCCACCGGTCGGAGGCGTCGTCGGCGTACTGCTGCAACTCCCGCTGGGTGCGGGCCTTCTCCTCCATCAGCTTCTTCGCCGCCTGCTGGCCCTGGAGCACCCGGCCCGCGTCGTCGAGGAACCGGCCCGGGTCGTCGCTCAGCAGGAACTGGGCGGTGGAGGACAGGCCGCCGGTGCGGTACTGGTCGCGGGCCGCGGCACCCGCCTGGTCCTTGAGCTTCTCCAGCTTCTGCCGGCCCTCGACGATCTTCTTCGCCAGCGCCACGATCTCGGCGGACTGCTTCTTCGCCTTCTCCTCGGCCGCGTTGTAGGCGTCGGTGGCCACGGCCGCGTCGTGGTAGAGCCGGTCCAGCTTCTGCCGGACCTCCTCAAGGCCCTTGTCCGGCGCCGGAGTCGGCGTCGGTGCGGGAGTCGCCGGCGGTGTGGGGGCCGCCTTCTGCGTGGGGGCGGGCGCGACGGAGGCGAACGCCGTGCCGGGCGCCGCGAGGACGGTCACCGCGCAGACCACGGTCAGGGCGGCCGTGAGCAGGCCGCGCTTGCCCGAACGCATACTTCCCCCAAACTGATTTACCGTCAGTAACTTACGGTCGCCTGAGGGATCGTGCCACGGCCGCGCGCAAAGCGACAGAGGCCGTCGGAAACCGGATTTCCCCCGCTCACCGCCGGATACGACGATCTCCTCGCCGGTGTGACGAACGACGCACGGGGATCGTTCCGTCTCCGGCGGCACGAACGGGTGATGTCCCGATGGGTGATGTCCCGATGGGTGATGCCCGGGCGGGGTCAGTTCGGGCTCTGTCCGCCTCGGGGTGCCAACGCGCCCCAGTCCACCGTCACTTCGCCCTGCCGCCAGCGGGCCGGGGAATCCGCCACCGGCCAGTCGGCCGTCAGGTCCCGTACCGCGCGCATCCAGCGCTGCCGGGCGCCGTAGGCCGCGTACGGCGCGGCGGCGGCCCAGGCGCGGTCGAAGTCGCGGAGGAAGGCGTGTACCGGCTCACCCGGGACGTTGCGGTGGATCAGCGCCTTCGGCAGGCGTTCGGCGAGGTCGGAGGGGCGGTCCAGGGAGCCGAGACGGGTGGCGAAGGTGACCGTGCGCGGGCCCTCGGGGCCGAGCGCCACCCACACGTGCCGCCGCCCGATCTCGTCGCAGGTCCCCTCCACCAGCAGCCCGCCCGGCGCGAGCCGCCCGCACAGCTGCCGCCACACCGCGGCGACCTCGTCCTCGTCGTACTGGCGCAGGACGTTCGCCGCGCGGATCAGCAGCGGCCGCTCGGGGATGGGCACCTCGAAGCCGCCGTGCCGGAAGACCAGGCCCTCGCGGGCGTACGGCCGGGCCGCGGCGACCCGGGCGGGTTCGATCTCGATGCCCACCACACGCGCGCGGGGCGCTGCCGCGCGGAGCCGGGTCAGCAGTTCCACGGCGGTCCAGGGCGCGGCGCCGTAGCCCAGGTCGACGGCCACCGGATCGCTCGCGCGCCGCAGCGCCGCGCCGTGCACGGCCGCGATCCAGCGGTCCATGCGGCGCAGCCGGTTGGGGTTGGTCGTCCCGCGCGTCACCGTCCCCACGACGGCGGTCCCCTTGCTCGAACGAAGCCGAGAGTGGGGGAGGGAGGTGGTGCGGGCTGCCATGCGTACGAGGGTAAGCGCCCCGCGGGCCACCCCGCCGACGCCCTCGGTATTCGAACCGTTGATCGATCAAGGGTAATGATTGGGCAAAGCCGGTTCCACGGGAAATGCCCGGGCACCCGGTCGCTGTTGGACCCCCTTGGAGGGCGAGGTGGGCCCTCGGCAGGCATGCCCGCAGCAAGGAGGAACGCCACGTGAGCCAGTACGTCAGCAGGCTCGGGCGACGCTCCCCGTCGGCCGGCGCGCGGCTCAGGCTGCACCGCAGGCCCCGCCGGGTGGCCATGCTCTCCGTGCACACCTCCCCGCTCCACCAGCCCGGCACCGGCGACGCCGGCGGCATGAACGTCTACATCGTGGAGCTGGCCCAGCGGCTGGCCGCGATCAACATCGAGGTCGAGATCTTCACCCGGGCCACGGCCGGCGGCCTTCCCCCCTCGGTCGAGCTGGCCCCCGGCGTCCTCGTCCGGCACGTCGACGCGGGCCCCTACGAGGGCCTGGCCAAGGAGGACCTCCCCGCCCAGCTGTGCGCCTTCACGCACGGCGTCATGCAGGCGTGGGCCGGCCACCGCCCCGGCCACTACGACCTCGTCCACTCGCACTACTGGCTCTCCGGCCACGTCGGCTGGCTCGCCGCCCAGCGCTGGGGCGTGCCCCTGGTGCACGCCATGCACACCATGGCCAAGGTCAAGAACGCCAACCTGGCCGACGGCGACACCCCCGAGCCCGCCGCCCGCGTCATCGGCGAGACCCAGATAGTGGCCGCCGCCGACCGGCTCATCGCCAACACCGCCGAGGAGGCCGACGAGCTGGTACGGCACTACGCGGCCGACCCCGCCAAGGTCGCCGTGGTCCACCCCGGCGTCAACCTCGACCGCTTCCGCACCGCCGACGGCCGGGCCGCCGCCCGGGCCCGCCTCGGCCTCCCGCAGGACGCCCTGATCCCGCTCTTCGCGGGCCGCATACAGCCCCTGAAGGCGCCGGACGTCCTGCTGCGCGCCGTGGCGGTCCTGCTGGACGAGCGCCCCGACCTGCGCTCCCGCATCCTCGTCCCGGTCGTCGGCGGCCCCAGCGGCAGCGGGCTCACCAAGCCGGAGGGCCTGCAGAAGCTCGCGGCCCGGCTGGGCATCGCCGACGTCGTACGGTTCCGCCCGCCGGTCGGCCAGGAGCAGCTGGCGGACTGGTTCCGGGCCGCGTCCGTGCTGGTCATGCCGTCGTACAGCGAGTCCTTCGGCCTGGTCGCGGTCGAGGCGCAGGCGGCCGGCACCCCGGTCCTCGCGGCCTCCGTCGGCGGTCTGCCGGTGGCCGTGCGCGACGGTGAGACCGGCTTCCTCGTCGAGGGCCACGATCCGGCCGACTACGCGCGCGTGCTGCGCCGTTTCGCCGACCAGCCGGACCTCGCCCCGCGCATGGGCGAGGCCGCGGCCCGGCACGCCCGGTCGTTCGGCTGGGACACGGCCGCCGCCGCCACCGCCGACGTCTACACGGCCGCGACCCAGTCCCACCGCCGTCGCGTACGCTCCCACCATGGGTGACGTGGAGAAGGCCGGGCAGGTCCTGGAGGGCGTCTTCAAGGACGCGGAACTGGAGTGGGAGAACCCCGAGCCCGGGAACTACGTGGTCAGGCTCCCCGGCAGCAAGAAGCTGTCCACCACGGTGTCCTTCCTCGTCGGCCGCCACTCGCTGTCGCTGAACGCCTTCGTCATCCGCCACCCCGACGAGAACGAGACCGGCGTCCACCGCTGGCTGCTGGAGCGCAACCTCAAGCTGTACGGCGTGAGTTACGCCGTCGACCGCCACGGCGACGTCTACGTCACCTCCCGGCTGCCCCTCGCCTCCGTCACCCCGGAGGAGGTCGACCGCCTCCTGGGCCAGGTCCTGGAAGCGGCCGACGGCGCTTTCAACACTCTGCTGGAGCTGGGCTTCGCCTCCTCCATCCGCAAGGAGTACGCCTGGCGGGTCTCGCGCGGCGAGTCCACGCGGAACCTGGAGGCGTTCAGGCACCTGATCGACCGCCCGGCGGACTGACGCCCGGCCGAGCGGTGGTTCAGGACGGGTCCGGCTCCGGCCTTCCGCTGCCGCGGTGGTCCAGTTGGTCGGCGAACGCCCGCAGTGCGTCGGCCAGTTCCTTCTTGGTCGGCAGCTTGTCGACCTTCTTGTCGAGTTCCGAGATGCGCCGGTTGAGCTCCTGCAGGTCCACCGGTGGGGAGGACGGGGGCGTGGTCGGGCTCGGCTGGCCGTCGTCGCCGCCGGCCGTGCTGCCGCCGTCCGCGGCACCGGCGACGCTGCCGTCGGAGGTGCTGCCGGCGGTGCTGCCGCCGTCGGTGGTGCCACCGTCGGAGAGCCCGCCGGTGCTGCCCGAGCCGGCGACGTCGCCGCCGGACGAGTCCCCGGTTGGCTCGGTGCTGGTCACGCCCCGCCCGGGGCGGGAGCCGTCCGAGGGAGCCGCCAGGGCCACGCCGACGCCGAGGGCGACGACGACCGCCGCACCCACGACCGCGACCGACAGGCGCCGGAGCGGCAGGGAAGAGGTCTTGCTGGATGCATCGCGCGGAGTCTGGGGTTCCTGTGCCTTCTCTGTGTCATCCATGGGGTGAGGTTAACCAGGTGTGATCACCGGACGGGGGTCTTCCGCAGAGAGACCTGCCCTACGAGGCCCGGCGCGTACCGCCCCGATAGCGCCCCGGCGTCACCCCGACCAACTTCTTGAAGTGCCGGGTGAGATGAGCCTGGTCGTAGAACCCGGCCGCCGGGGCCGCTTCGCCCGGCGGGAGCCCGTCGAGCAGCAGCCGCCGGGCCCGCCCGACCCGCCGGGACATCAGGTACTGGTGCGGGGCGATGCCGTACGCGCCGCTGAACGCCCGGACGAGATGCGCCGGGTGGGCGTGCAGCAGCCGGCCCGCCTCCTCCAGCGAGATCCCCTCGACGACCCGCGCGTCCAGCAACTCCCGTAGCTCACCGGCGAGTACGGGATCCACGAGCCGTCGCTGCCGGGGCCGCCGGCGCAGGTGGTCCCGCAGCCGCTCCGCGACGAGGGTCAGCCTGCTCTCCGCCTCCAGTTCGTCGCCGGGCCGGGCGAGGGCGGAGTGCAACTGCCCGACGCGCCGCCGGAGTACGGGGTCCCGCAGATCGGGGGAGTCCACGGCCGGCCCGATGAACTCCTCCCCGAGCCGGCTGCCGTCCAGGTAGACCACCCGCTTCCGGAAGCCCCCCGGCGTGGCCGGCGACCCGTTGTGCGGCACGTGCGGCGGCAGCAGCGACACGGTGTCGTGCGGGGTGCCGTGCTCGTGCCGGTCGAGGTCGTACCGTACGGCCCCATCGTCCACGATCAGCAGCGTCCAGGCGTCGTGGACGTGCATCGGATAGGCGTACTCGGTGAAGCGGGCGTGGAAGACCTCGGTGACGCCCGGGACCCGGGGACGCCACGCGGTGACTTCCTGCCCGGCGGCCATGCAAGGAACGTACAAGACGCGGCCGTGCTCCAGCGGAGAGTCTCACTCCATGAACACGAACGCCGAACCGACCACCGAGCCGAGCGCCGGCCCGGGTGCCGCCCCCGCCCGCTTCGACACGAAGATCGCCGTCCTGCTGCGCGAGGACCTGGAGCCCTGGCAGCGGCTGAACGTGACCGCGTTCCTGGTCAGCGGCCTGGGCACCACGGCCCCCGAGGTGATCGGCGCCCCGTACGAGGACGCGGACGGAGTGCCGTACCTGCCCATGTTCCGCCAGCCGGTACTGGTCTTCGAGGGCACGAAGGAGACCCTGAGGGCGGCCCACGGCAGGGCACTGGCCCGCGTCCTGCCGCGCGCGGTGTTCACGGCGGACCTGTTCGCCACGGGTCACGACCGCGACAACCGCGCGGCCGTCCGCGCCGTCCCGACGGCCGGCCTGGACCTGGTGGGCCTGGCGGTGTACGGCCCCCGGAACGGCGTGGACAAGGTGCTGAAGGGGGCGCGGATGCACCCGTGACGGTGGACCGGTGACCCGGTGGGTTGGACCGGTGAGCCTCAGCCGAACATGCCGGGCACGTAGTCGCCGGCGGGCTGCTGGACGATGACGTTCGCGCGGTTGTACGCGTTGATCAGCGCGATGAGGGCGACCAGGGCGGCGAGCTGGTCCTCGTCGTAGTGCTTGGCGGCGTTCGCCCAGACCTCGTCCGGCACCCCGCCGGCCGCGTCGGCGATCCGGGTCCCCTGCTCCGTCAGCTCCAGCGCGGCCCGCTCGGCGTCACTGAACACGGTGGCCTCCCGCCAGGCGGCGACCAGGTTCAGCCGGGTCTGCGTCTCCCCGTGGTGCAGGGCGTCCTTGGTGTGCATGTCGGTGCAGAACCCGCACCCGTTGATCTGACTGGCCCGGAGCTTCACCAGCTCCTGCGTGGCCGCGGGCAGCGTGGACTCCGCGAGCACCTTCCCGGCCGCGTTGAAGTGCTTGAACAGCTTGCCGGCGAAGGGGTTGGTGTGAAGGTTGAGCCGAGCGTCCATGGTGGGCTCCTGGGTGGTTGTGGCTGCTTACACCTCACTGACGGACGGGCCGCCGAGGATGTGACACGGACAGATGTGACCTGGCTCACCCCTCTTCCTGCATTGGCACCACCCCCGTCACCGGGTCGTGGGACAGCCCCACCGCCCGCCAGGACGGACCGCGGCCCCCGTGTGACGATCACATCAGGCAACAGGACGACTCCCGTTCGTCACCCGCGCCGCCAGGAGGATCCTTTGACGCACCGCACCTCGTACCGCCTGCTCGGCGCTGCCGCGGCGCTGGCCGCAGGCGCCACCGCCCTGCTCGGCACCGGCGCCGGCACCGCCGCAGCGTCCGAAAGAGCCCACTGCGAACGCGCCGAACGCCCGATATGGAGCGAGGGACCCAGCCGCAACGTCACCGCGCGCGGCTGCGACATCCCGGACCAGGACCACCGCTGGTACGTCATCGACATCGACACCCTCGTACAGCCACGCCACAAGAACGACTACCTGGGCGAGGACCTCGACGGCACCAGCACCCTGCACGACAAGACCATCAGATGCCTGGGCTACACGCGGGACGACCACACGGTGAACTGGTTCGGCTGCGTACCCGACCTGACCTGACGGCTCCGGGACCGGCACCCTTCCGTCCCGGTGCCGGCCGGTCCGCAGCCGTGGGCGGACCGCCGAGGGCGCTTGGTGCCGCCGCCCGGGAAAACCGCTGTCCGGGCGGCGGCGCCCGCTGATAGACATCCGGCGTGGAAAAGACTCCGGAGCTCCCCGTTCTCCTGCGGCTGATCGACGAACGGTCGACCGCCTTCCGTGCCGCGGTCGCCTCCGCGTCCAGCCTCGACGAGCAGGTGCCGACCTGCCCCGAGTGGACGCTGTTCGATCTGGTGCGGCACCTGGGCGGGGGACAGCGCTACTGGGCCGCCACCGTCGCCGCGGGGCCCGCCGGCACTCGCCTGCCGAAAACGCCTCCGGAAACGCCCCGGGAGCGCGAGGCCCTGCTGGCCTGGTCGGCCGAGTCGGCCAAGCGCCTGCTGAGCGCGCTGCGGGAGGCCGGCCCGGACCGCGGTTGCTGGACGTGGTGGGGGCCGTCGGAGTCCCCGCAGACCTCCGGCGCCGTCGCCCGGCACCAGGTCCATGAGGCCGCGGTGCACACCTACGACGCCCAGACCACCCTGGGCGCCCCGCAGCCGCTGCCGGACGAGGTGGCACTCGACGGTGTCGAGGAGTTCCTGTCCACCAGCTGCGCGTGGAAGGGCTTCTGGCCGCACAAGCCCGCCGCCGTCGACTTCCACGCCACCGAGGGCCGCTCGTGGCGCCTCACGCTCACCGCCGACGGCGCCCGCAGCACCCGTCTCACCCCGTCCGCCCCCGCTGCCGTGGACGACCCGGACGCGGCCACCGCCTCCGCGCGCGCCACGGCCCGCGACCTGGTCCTCGCCCTGCACGGCCGCATCCCGCTGGACTCCCTCACCCTCACCGGCGACCGAGCCCTCTTCGACCGGCTCCAGGCCTGGGATCCGGAGGGCTAGCACGGCCGGAGGGCCCATGTCGGGTCGGACGGCCGAGCCGAGGCGGCGGTGACGTGCACAAGCGGAACGGCTCGTACGAGTAGTGCGATGATCTCTCACTGACTACTGTGAACCCTCCGACGGCGGACGGCTGTTCACTGATTCGCCCTCGCCGACCGGCGTTTGACCGCCGCCGCTCGTCCCGCACGAGGACGCCTCCATGGCGGGACGGCGCGTCGCGGGACGACAACTCGTGCCCCGGCCGTGAGGTGTTCGCGGTGCCGGAACGAGCGGTGCGCGTGCCGCCAAGGCCGCAGAGGCCAGAAAGTGAGCAGACAGATGCAACCGACGTTCGTACTGGTTCACGGAGCTTTCGCGAACTCCTTCTGCTTCGCGCCGCTCCAGGCCGAACTCGGCCTCCTCGGACACCGCTCCGTCGCCGTCGACCTTCCGGGGCACGGATTCGCCGCGACGTACCCGCGGGCCTACCAGGCGCCGCAGGACCTCGAGGCGCTCGCCACCACGCCCGGGGCGATCAAGGGAGTAACCCTCGCCGACAACGCCGCGCACCTCATCGGGATACTGGAACGGGCCAAGCGGAACGGGCCCGTCATCCTCGTCTCGCACAGCCGCGGCGGCGTGACGGCCACCGCCGCGGCCAACCGGCGGCCCGACCTGATCGACCGCATCGTCTACGTCTCCGCCTGGTGCCCCGTCGACCTCGACGTCAGCGCCTACTACGCCGAACCCGAGATGGCCACGGTCGACACCACGGGGCTGGCCTCGGCCATGGTCGGTAACCCGGCCGAACTCGGGCTGCTGCGCGCCAACTTCCGCACCGCCGCGCCCGCCGTCCTCGCGGCTTTCAAGGCGGCCTTCCTCGCCGACGGTACGGACGAGGAGTTCATGGTCTTCCTCAACACGCTCCAGCCCGACGAGAACCTCGACGCCGGCACGTCCGAAGACCGGGCGCAGGCCGGCACCTGGGGGCGGATCCCCAAGACGTACGTCCGGCTGACCGAGGACACCAGCGTGCCGCTCGCCATGCAGGACCGGATGATCCGCGAGGGAAACGCGCTGACACCGCAGAACCCCTACGACGTCCGCACCCTCACCAGCAGCCACCTGAAGTGGCTGGTCGCCCCGGCCCCGGCGGCCCGACTCCTGAGCGAACTCGCCACCCTCCCCCTCCCACCCGCCGGATCCTGACCGGAGCCACACGCTCCCGCTTCCTGCCGGCGCGCGCCCAGTTCCCCGTGGACCAACCTGCCGGCCTCGCCGTATGGCTTCCTCAGGGGGACGTGCCACCTACCCCGAAGCCGCTCAGTACGGCACTGTGTCTCCGACCGTCTGCGTCACTCATAGGGGGATCGGCCTTGTGGGAGCAGTTGCCTGCCTTGGTCGGCGTTGTCGTAGGAGCCGTCGGCTCCTACGTGGCGGCCAGCCTCACGGAACGGAACCGGTGGCGACGGGCCAGAACCGAACGCTGGGATCAGAAGAGGCTGGACACCTACACATCCTATGCAAACGCCTTGAAGCATCAGATCAACATTGCGCAGCGCTTAGGGGCAGCAAGGGGATTCCAGCACGCTGTGGACCCGCTGGATCCGGAACAGGGCCTCACCCAGCTCGCCGAGGCCGAGGCGCGGCGTGCAGCCGAGTGGGAATCCGTCCTGCTCGTCGGGGATGCCGAGACCATAGGGGCGGCTCGCAAGTGGCACGAGGCCGTGTGGAACGTCGAACTCTATGCTCGAGGCCTGAAGGACGACCTTGCCGGTTGGGAGAGAGCGGTTCGGCAGATGAGCCGAGCACGTGACGACTTCTACGCTCTCGCACGCCGTGACCTGGGCATCTCGGGGCCTCCCCCACCGTCCGGCAACTGGCCCCGCGTCTGGCAGCAGCAGGACGAGACGGGCTGAGAGTGATCTGCGGTGACGTCGACCAGGTGGTTGGGTTTTGTCCCGAACCAGCCGGGACGGGGTAACCAACCCGGACGAATATCCGTGGCACCTGGTCCTCGGTGCGGTCGAGGGGATCGTCGCCGGACGGTAGCCAATGGAGCTCCCTGACTGCGAGAAACCCATAGGCAAGGAGCCTGATCGAAGCGAGTCGGCCCTGGGTCTTGCCGGGATCTTGGTGACCTGCGTTTTCGCTGCTCAGAAATGGTGGGCTCGTGCGCGGTGGTCGTCATCGGTCGTCTTTGGTTGCCGAGCGACCGCCTCTGCAGATCAGCGACGCCCAAGCCGGGCCCCTGCAGGAAGATGAGCCGTGTGAGCAGAACGAGTGAGCATGGAGCCACCATCGCGTGTCTGTGGCAGGAACATCTGGACGCGCCCTTCCCCGCCAGACTGCGTGGAGCGGAGCCGGGCGGCATCGACATCGTGCTGCTCGACGCGACCGTCGCCGGATGCGTGTCCGCCCGGCAGAACAAGGGTGGGTGCCTCGACGCGGAGCGAAACCGGATCCTGCGCGATTGCGTCGCAGACCTGGACCAGGTCCTGGCCTCGACGACCGAAGCGGAAGAACTTCGGTACTTCCGACGCCTGCGGCGGCTGGCCGCCCTCGCATCGGACTCCGGTCCTCGATCTACCAACTGAAACGACGTCTTGGAGGGGCCTGAGCGGGAGATCGCGTGGCTCCATTCCAGGCGATCAAGGATGGAACACCCCAAACAGCTGCTAACTTCTGGGTGTCGACTGGCCACAGTCAGGCACGGCAACGCGGCTGGGCGACGGGCGAGTCCGATAGGGGGATCCGATGCCTGCGGCGGCGACGTTGTACGCGGATGCATTAGAACTGCTCGGGCAATTGGGGCTCGTGCTGCTTGGCCTCGTCGGGGCTTTCGTGCTGTTCCTCCTTCTCCTCCACTTCCTGTCGGGCGAGCGGACCAGCCGTAGGGTGCGTGCCCAACAGAGAGCGCGCGACGAGGCCTGGAAGAGGCGGGACGAGGAGGCGCAGCGTAAGCGGGTCGAACGCGAGCTGCAGTGTGCCCGCGAGTTGCGCGCCGACCCCAAGTGGCCAGATGCAGTCCTGGACCACTACCTGAGGTGGCTCCACGGTTCACCGACGGACGAGTGGACTGTCCGGGCGTTCCAGGGGCTGCAGCTCAGAGAGGCGGAGGTAGGGGAAGCGCGCGAGAGGGCGCGCCGCGAAGGCCTGGCGGTGCACGATGGACGCCGTTGGCGGCTCACCAGCCGCGGACGCCGCATCTTCGAAGAGTACGCGGGAGACAGGAAGCGCATGAACGAGGCAGAGAAGAAGCGGAACCAGCCGAGCATCAGGATCGACGCGCGTGGAGCCGGCACGGTCGCGCACACGATCGAGGGTGGGGTTCACGGAACCACCGTGAACAATGCGGCGCCGAGCAGTCCGACGGCGAAAGAATTGGACTTGCCTGCTGTGCTGCAACTGATGGAACAGTTGCGCGCGGCTCTCTCCGAAGCCGACGGCCTGTCGGATCTGACTCGACGGCGGGCCGCAGGCGATCTCGGTGAAGTGGACCGTGAATTGAGGGCTCCCGAGGACGAGCGGGATCCGAGCCGCGTCCGCGGAGCCCTTGAGCGTCTTCGTACCTCGTTTGTCGGCGTAGACGGGCTCGTGCAGGTGGTGAATCAGCTCTCGGATCATCTCCGTGTCTGGTTCCATTCCTGAGAGCGCCCCTCTTGAACAGATGCGCAGGCGTGGGCCGTCCGACCCCGGCCTGACTCCGCGGGTGTACGCACACCTCATGCCGTCCAGCCAGGAGCGCACCCGAAAAGCCGTGGCTGCCGTCTTCCAGGGCGCATACGCTCCCGTTCGCTGAGGCGGGAGGGCGAGATGTCCGACGAGGAGTCCACCGGGTACGACACGCTGCTCTGCGACGACCCGTCCCACGAGGTGGTGCTCCTCGACTGCGGGCCCCGCGAGACGGATGTGATCCTGGCAGTGCGCAAGGTGACCGGGCAGAGCTTGTGGCACAGCCGGGTCCTGGCGCGCCGAGCGCCCGTCACCCTCGTCGGGGGTCTGTCTGCGTACAGGGCCCAGTCCGCTGTCGCCGTGCTCCTGAGCGCCGGCGCCAGAGCGGAGTGGAGACAGGAGCCGGAGCCCGGAGAGCGCACGGCGCCATCGCCCTGACGGCCCAGAGGCAGCGAAAAGCCCCCTGCCCATGGAGAAACCGCAGGCAAGGGGCTTGATCAAACAGGGCTACTTCTTCTTGCCCTGGGTCTTGTCGGGGATCTTGGTGAGCTGGGTTTTCCCTGCTCAGGAGCGGTGGGCTCGTGCGCCTGGTGGTCGTCGTTGGTCGTCATTGGCTGCTGTTGAGCGCCCTCGGACGGCCCAGAGACGGCCCAGCTTCAGCGCGCTCGGCTGACGGCCAGCACCCTCGATGCGCTCAGTCTGAACCTCAGCCGACGACAGCCAGCCACGACGATGGGTCAGCCGCCCGTGCAGGCACGCGTGTGCCTCGCTGTGCCCCCGCCGGCCTTAGCCACGCTGTCGACCGTCGAACAGCACAAGCCGCTACTACGGAAGCGGATACGTGACACCTTGCGTGATGACCTCTTCGTCCCGAAGCAACTTGGATAAGCGGTTGACCTTGGGTCGGTGTGCCTCTCACCTGCCGTGACGGTCCACGGACGTCCGCGGTTGTCCGCCGCTGTGCGTCGGCGTTGTCACGCAGTTAGACACGCAGACGAGTCCGGTGCTAGCGGGCGTTGGGCCTACGTTGGCCGCTCGCTGACCTCACACTTTTTGGCGCTTGAGAACACTTGCGGCTAGGTCGTCGACAGACCGACGGAGCTCTCGATCCGACAGTGAATCCTTGGGGCCGAACCGCTCAACGTAGAGCGTTGCTCCATCACCTACATCAACGGTGAGCTGAGCTTTCCAGGCATCGCCGTACAGGACTTGGCGGGCAGCGGCACGCCCCTCGATCAGCAACGGCTCTGCCTTCTCTGGGAGTACGTCTGTACCATCCACCGTCTGCTGCAAGGACTCTGTGGTGGGGTAGAAGGCGACCACGAACCCGGCTGGTTCAGCCGCGTCGTCCTGTGTCATCAGCAGATAGCAGGAGGCGCCACCCTTCTCCTCAGCCATCGGAGATGCCTCTCTAATACTGAGCTGCTGTTGCATCGCACCGCTCACGAGTTTGCAGACGGTCTTCTTGCTGACCCCGGCCATGATCGGAGCGTCTCCAGGCGCCGAGGCGCTTGTAGACCCAGATGAGTGCGCAATGGCGTAGCCGAGGCCGGCGCCGACAGCAAGAGAGAGCACTGCGGTGAGGACCAGCATGCTCTTTGCAGGGTCACGACGGCGCTTCGTGAGAGCCGAAGCCGCTTCCTTGGGGGAGCCCACGACTGAGCCACTGTCGGGAGTTGAGGTGTCCTCGCTGGCCATGGCGAGATCATCACACCGGCGCCTTGGCCGCTGTGGTGATGATGCTTGATCGTTACGAGACGAGCGGCGAGCCATCAGCTTGGGAAGCTGAGAGCATTTGGAAGGCTTCGGGGTGCTGAGCTGGGCTGATGCCCACGACGAGGTCTCATCGGCCGCAGCCACTTCCACCGTGGTTCCCCGCTGTTCCCCGCTCTATCTGGTGCGCTTTTGGTGCGTCGGTCCTGTCCTGGCCTGGTGCCGTCGACTCGCCGACTCCGCCGTACAGATCGGCACGGAGACGCTCCTTGGCCGCTCAAGGCGCGGGCCGTAACCGGGCATGTGGGCGAGTGGAAGCCATACGGTCGCTGATGAAGGACCCGTCTGAACGGCACGTACCTGAATGAGACGGTAACTGAGACGACCCGGAGCGGGACTTTCTGCACGTCGGGGTTCAGTGATCGACATGGTCGTGCCCCGCCGGTCCCTCGATAGTGGTGCCAGCTCATCGCACGCTGGCCCCGATCCGTGTCTCCAGGCCTAGCTGTGCACGATCTTGTCCTCCTTGCTCAGGCCACAGCACCGGCGAAGAAGAGCTGATCATTTTTCGTGCGAAGAGGGTGCGAAGCACTCATGACTGGCTACCATGACGCATCTAGGCTTTGAGCACAGGGGGACGAGGCATGTCTGCGTCAAAGTATGAAATCGGATTCGACGTAATCTCAGACTTGGCGGCCTCTGATGACGGCTCTAGGGGGCGTAACGAGGCGACCACGCGCATGCATCTTATTGATCGCATTGTTTTTGACGCTTTGCAATGGCCCAAGGATCAATGTACGCCCGAAGAAAGCCATGGCGGCTTGTATGCCGACTATGTTCTCGGCCTGCCTAAGCGACAGGTGATTTGGGAGGCTAAGAAGGAAGGCGTCTATTTCGAACTGCCAGTAGAAGCCAAAACGAGAGAAGTATCACTCCCTTCTCTAGCGCGGAATAATGGAAACCTCGACGCCGCCCTCAAGCAAGTGGGCGGGTACTGCACTAGTCGAGGAATTCCGGTAGCCGTAGCCAGTAATGGGCACCAACTAGTTGCTTTTATCGGAAGTCGCATCGACGGCGTTCCGCCGACTCAAGGGCGCGCAATCATTTTTCGCAGCCTCGCCGAAATGAGGGACGACTTCCAGACGCTCTGGAACTGCCTATCTTATCCCGCGATCGAGCGTAGGCATCTTGAGAGTCGTGTCACTAAGGAGGCATTGGCACCACCTCCGGAGAAACTATCCAGCCGACTTTTGCGTTATCCGGGAGTCAAAAGGAGGAATGAACTCGAACACGAACTCAGGACTCTTGGTGAGATTTTTCTGCAGGATCTTGTAAAAGACGAAGATTTCAAAGATGAGTTCATCGAAAAATGCTACTGCAGCAGTGGCGCTCTCTCTCAGTACGCACTAATCAGCAAGGAGATTCTTAAAAACCGCTACGCCGCGTCCGGCCAGGGAATGAAAAAGACTGTCACCTCGGCGAGTGACAAAAAGGGGGTTTCGAAGGATCTTCTCAATGCGGTGCTGGCAAAGAGTGTAACGAAGAGACCCGTAATTCTCCTCGGGGATGTCGGTGTCGGCAAAACCAGCTTTATTAAGAATCTGGTATCGGTCGAGGCGAGTGAAGAGCTAAAGCGGGGAATCGTTCTCTACGTGGACTTCGGCAGAGAGCCAGCCTTGCGCACCGACCTGCAAAACTACGTACTGGATTCTTTCGAGCGTCAGCTTCGCGAAGATCATCAGGTAAATCTCGCAAGCGATACTTTTGTTCGCGGTATTTACCATGGAGACTTGCTCGCTCTGCGAGACGGCATTTACGGGTTCCTGCGCGAGGAGGACCCAGTGGCCTATCGTCTCAAGGAGGTGGAACTCCTCGCAGCGAAGATCGAAAATAAGAGCGGACATCTCAAAAAGGCTATCGAGCACCTTACTTCTGGCGAGCGTAGAACCGTCGTCATCTTCTTGGATAATATTGATCAGAGGCAAGATGACTTCCAGGAAGAAGTGTTCCTAATCGCTCAGAGCATGGCCGAGACTTGGCCAGTCACTTGCTTCGTTACTTTGCGGCCTTCCACCTACAACAAGAGCCGGAGACAGGGCTCTCTTAGCGCGTATCAGAACCGCGTTTTCACCATCTCGCCCCCACGCATCGACTTGGTGGTGCAAAAGCGACTTGAGTTCGCGCTAGAGCAGTTGCGCGACGGAGGGCTAACTCTGTCAGGGGAGGGCGTATCCGTCGAAAGTCACATGCTGCGCGAATACATTGAGGTAATCGTCGACTCGATCGATCGCAATTCCTCTCTTGCGGAGTGCATCGATAACGTTAGTGCGGGCAACGTCCGAGATGCTCTCGACTTGCTGACGATTTTTGTTGGTAGTGGCCATGTGGATACTGGAAAAATCCTCGAAATCAAGATCAGAACTGGTAAGTACTATATTCCACTGCATGAGTTCCTTCGTGCGGTGATCTATGGCGACAATGAGCACTATTCTCCGGATAATTCTTTCGTTGCGAACATGTTCGACGTAATCTCGTTGAATAGCTCAGAACATTTCCTCATGCCTCACATGATTGATTACTGCTTGAGGTCATCTCAAAGCCCTAAATCTGAGGCGGGCTATGTTTTGCAGAATGATGTTTTCTCTTATCTGCAGTCGCTGGGATACCGGGACTTGCAGATCAGTTCTGCCTTTGCTCGCGCAGAAAGATCGAAACTCTGTGACTTCGCGATGACGGACGAGGAGGCGCCAACTCGGCTCCGAATTACGCAGAGGGGCGCCTATATTCTGAGGAAGCTGGTCACGGAATTCGTCTATGTTGATGCCGTAGTGGTTGATACACCTATCCTCGATGAGGGATTCAGGGAGATCATCACTGATGTCTGGTACATCGAAGATAGACTAGACAGGGCGGCTCACTTTGTAGGCTATTTGGATACCAGTTGGGAAGAGGCACCTCGCCCTGAAGGCGGTTTCGATTGGCCTTCTGTCTCCTCTGCGTTGAGTCGCAGTATTGAGGAAGTACGCAGAAGAATCGATGCCAGGAGGCGGGAAGACTAGAACGGCAAGGTCGGCGTAGCGGCTTTGGGGTGGCGCTGCTTTGGCGCGAGTGATCATGGCCCCGTAAGCTTCCGGCGCGTCGGGCAGTCTGTGGACCTGCCCGGTAAAGCACGACGTTGGGGCCATGATCTGCGAGGCTCGCGCCAAAGTGGCTCCGTAAAGCCGTGGAGCCGACCGCCCCAGCCACGACGTACCTCTTCTCTGGCATCAGGCTGCTGATTGCCATGAGCGCGGCACGGGCGCCGGCCGGGCTGGAGCGCGGCGGAGACAGGAGCGCAGGCCCGGCCGGGGGCCGGGCCGCGCGCGGTGAGCGGAGCGAGCCGCCTTGAACCGGTAGAGAAAGTTGTAACTCAGTTTGTCCGGCGGGGCTTGTCCGGTCCCGGTAGATGCTTGACACTTCGATCCCAGCTGATGCTTGACGGTGGCCGTGATCGGTCTTTCTGTGCACGTCGTTGCGGCGTGTGTGGGGAGGCCGGGATTGGCGCTGGTGGAGTTGTCGGTTGTCGAACAGAGATACCGGGCTGTCCTGGCGGTGCTGGCGGGCGCGACGGTGACCGAGGTCGCCGCGTCGCTGGGGGTGTCCCGGCAGACGGTCAGCGGCTGGAAGTCGAGGTATGAGGCTTCGGGTCTGGCGGGTCTGGCTGACCGGTCGCATAGGCCGGCGTCGTGTCCGCATCAGGCTTCTGCCGAGGTCGAGGCGGCGGTGTGTGAGCTGCGGCGCAAGCACCCGAAGTGGGGTCCGCGGCGGATCGCTCATGTGCTGGAGCGGTCCGGGACAGTCACGCCGGTGCCGTCGCGGATGACCGTGTATCGGATCCTGGTCCGTCACGGGCTGGTGGAGCCGGGGGTGCGGCGCCGGAAGCGGTCGGATTACAAGCGCTGGCAGCGGGACCGGCCGATGCAGCTGTGGCAGATGGACATCGTCGGCGGCGTGATGCTGGTCAACCCGGTCACCGGCGAGCTGACCGAGGCGAAGGTCGTGACCGGGGTGGACGACCATTCCCGGTACTGCGTGATCGCGTCGGTGGTCGAGAGGGCGACCGGACGGGCGGTCTGCTCAGCGTTCGTCCGGGCCTTGCAGGCGTTCGGGGTGCCGGAGGAGGTGCTGACCGACAACGGCAAGCAGTTCACCGACCGGTTCGGGCAGGGCGGTGAGGTGCTGTTCGACCGGATCTGCCGGGAGAACGGGATCGCGCACCGCCTCACTCAGCCGGCATCCCCGACCACGACGGGCAAGGTCGAGCGGTTCCATCAGACACTGCGGCGTGAGCTCCTCGACGACTGCGGCGCTTTCGAGAACATCGAGCAGGCTCAGGCGGCACTGGATGCGTGGGTGGAGGAATACAACTCCGACCGGCCGCATCAGGCGCTGGACATGCAGTCCCCGGGAGACCGGTTCACCCCGGTTGCGGAACAGGAACGGGAGGTCCTGGGCCTGAAGATCCCCGGAGTGCTCGCGCTGGTGCCGCAGCAGCGGACATCCCCAGCAGACCCGGATCTGGAGCTGGCTGGGGCTGAAGCCTCCGAGGTTCCTGCCGCCCTGCCTGAGGTGCCGGCAGCGGTGCAGGTGAACGAGGGTGGACCGGTGGAGTTCGAGCGGGTGGTGCCTGCGAGCGGGAATCTGCAGGTCGCGGGCAAGCAGTTCTGGCTGGGTCCGACCCGCTCAGGGCTGACGGTGACCTTCTGGGCCGACACCTCGGTGATCCATCTGCTGATCGCGGGGGCGCGGATCAAGACCGTGCGGTCGCATCTGTCGGTGGCGGATCTGGGACGGCTGGCGGCCCGGGGCGGGCGTCCGGCGGGGCCGGTCCCGCTGCCGGGCGGTGACGGGGCGGCGTTCGAGGTGGACCGGGTGGTGAACAACAGCGGTCTGGTCGCTCTGGGCGGGCACCAGGTGCTGGCGGCGGAGATCCTCGGCGGCCGCCAGGTGGGCATCCGCGTCGACGGCGAGACGCTGTCGTTCTTCGACCTGTCCTCGCGACAGCTGCTGCGGGTGCGGCCCAACCCGCTGACCAGCGAGGAAGTCCGCAGGCTGCGGGGCCTGCGTCCGGCCGGACCGCCGCCACGGCCCGGCGTCGAGCCGGTGCGGGTGCAGCGGCGGGTCAGCGCGGTCGGCACGGTCATGGTCTGCCGGCAGGTCGTCTCCCTCGGCCGCCCCTATGCAGGGCAGACCGTGACCGTCCACGTGTCCGACGCGACGATCAGCGTTGAGCTGGATGGCCAGGTCCGGGTGATCCGCCGCACGACCGACGTCCCGATCCGTAACGTGAAAGCGAACAAGCCCCACGGGGCTCCCTACGTTGTCTAGGCCCACCGTCAAGCATCACCCGGGACAGAAACGTCAGGCATCAGCTGGGATCCGACACTGTCCGGCGGAGCTTGAAGTCGTACGCGCACGTCGGAAGTTCAAGCACCTGACGGTGGGCGAGTGGCAGGAAGAGCACTGGTCGGATCGTCCAGGTGATGCGGGTCTTGGCGTGTGTCACGGACACCGTGCACGGCTCGGAGCGCAACAGGGCTCGTCGGGTCTCGATGCGGCCCTCGTACAGCCACTCCCACGCCTCGTCCGAGGCGTCCGCGTCCAGCGCCGGGGAGACCGTGCGGAGCGCGACCGCTACCCAACGGTCCGCCTGGGGTGCCGAGTAGGCGTCGAACGATGCCAGCAGTGCCGGCCCCCGCTGCTCGGTCAGGTGCTCGGTCCAGCACTCGCACCAGTAGCCGTACCGCGCCGTGTTCGTCAGCGTTGGCGGTCGTTGCGTGTCGTCAGGAAGAGCCAGGGCGTCGTTCTGCACAGTCCGAGTCACCGGGCAGCCGTCCTTCCGGCCCGGCAGTTCGGGCACTCGCAGGACGGGAAGGCGCTTGTGAACGGTGGTGGCCCTTCGAGGGGTGGGACGCTCACCGTGCCGCACTCCTGGGTCACGGCGCCGTAGCGGTTCACCC
The DNA here is from genome assembly GCF_017526105.1 of Streptomyces cyanogenus. Lineage (NCBI taxonomy): Bacteria > Bacillati > Actinomycetota > Actinomycetes > Kitasatosporales > Streptomycetaceae > Streptomyces > Streptomyces cyanogenus. The sequence continues at coordinate 4,127,894 of NZ_CP071839.1, read as the reverse complement.
GGTACACCCTGATGGTCATCTTGGCGGTCGGCGGGTCGTCCTGGGGCGGGCATGTAGCGTTCGTCATGTCGACGCTCCTTCGCAGCGTTGGCCGGCCCCGGGGTCGTTCGCGCGGCCGCCGGGGCGCATCTCGCCTCGTCGCCATCGCGTGGCGGTGACGATGCGTGAGTACAGGGTGACAAGCTGCTGAAGGAGGAACGCTCGCAGTTTTGTGAGCGTTGTGAGCGGGGCTAGAGGCCGACCCAGGCTGCCATGTGGTTGAGCGTCTCCGGTGTGCGGCGGGACTGGCGCACCAGACCGGTGACCGTTTCCCGGGCGGCCGGGTGGTAGCGGGTCTGTTCGGGGGCCAGGTGGCGAGCTTCTACGAGGGACTTCAGCGCGGCGTCGGTGTGCCCGGTCTCTATCTCGGCACGGGCCCGTTCGATCAGGAAGTGGGCGCGGCGTGAAGTAGGGAGCCGGGGAGGCAGTTTGAGGTGCCGAGCCTGCTTCAAGGCATCGTCGTACTGGCACATCTCCACGGCGGCGGACATCTTGTGCAGGGCGACGTTGGCCGGGCCGAAGCTGAGCCAGTGCACATCGGAGGCGTCACCGATGCGCTGTGCGATCCGGTGGGCCTCGCCTATGTGCTGTGCGACGGACGACTGTTGCTCGGCGCGGGCGGCGATGACAGCACCGCCGAGGTGCAATTGTCCGGCGACGGCAAGCGCTTCTCGTGAAGGATCGTTCTGTGCGATTACCTGATGCCCGGTGGCGATGAGGCGCTGTCCGATCCGATACTCGCCCTCGCGGAAGTAGACCAGGGCCCGCATGTACTGCCGTACGGCGGCCAGACACGGGTCGGATGCACGGTGTGCCGCCCAGTCCATGCGGTCCAGAGCGACTGTGGACAGATCGTAGTAGCCGAGCTTCACGCTGATGTCGTGCGCCGTGCGGTAAGCGGAGGACAGCGCCTGCCACAGTTCCGTGGAGGGGGTCGACCATGCCGTGTGGGTCAGCTCGGCGATGAGCCCGGGAAGGGCACGGGCCGCACCACGCAAGTGAGTCGCCCGAACCTCGGCGCAGAGGCGGTCAGCGCCGGCGATGAGCTGTGGCGCCGGCCGGGGGATCAGATCAGGGTTGGGGCCAAGGTCGTACAAGTCCAGGGATTCGCGGATGGGCCGGACCAGTTCAGCGAGGCGGTCGCGCTGCAGTTCGGTCACGTACGGCTGCCCGGTCAGGACCGTCACATCGATGCTGAGGGCTTTCGCGCAGGCGGCGACGAAGGCGGCGGTGGCGGGGCGGGCTCCGCACTCGACCTGGTTCAGATAGCTGTAGGAGTAGGGGAGCCGTTCGGCGAACTGTCGTTGGGTGAGTCTGGCCAGCCTGCGTTGTTCCTTGATGCGTGCGCCCGTGTGGTCATCGTCCCGAGTCGGCATGCCGGTCTCCGTTCTGAGCACCCGCTGGAAATGTACCGGGGGAGGCGTACGCGTACAGGGTTTCCGTTTCTCATCGCCCGTGGGTGCCGGTGCTTGCGTGTGATCGGATAGATGCATGACGACAACGCGTCCCGTCCTCTACCTGTTCGGCTCCGCTGCCCCGCCGGTGTTCGATATGGCGGAGGTCGTCGCGGAGGCCCAGGGCCGGGGGTTCGAGGTGTGTCTCGGGCTGACTCCGACCGCGGCACGCTGGCTGGAACCGCAGAAGACCAAGTTGGAGCGGCTCACCGGGCACCCCGTGCGCAGCGCGTACAAGCTGCCGGGGGAGCCGGACGTGTGGCCGACGGCGGACGTGATCGCGGTGGCTCCCGCGACCTTCAACACCGTCAACGCGTGGGCCCTCGGCATCACGCGTGACTTCGTGGTCGGTGTCGTCGCCGAAGGCATCGGCAAGGGCATCCCCATGGTGGCGATGCCGTGCGTGAACGCCGCCTACGTGCGGCATCGGCAGTTCGAGCGGAGCGTCGCGGAACTGCGCGAGATGGGCGTGCGCGTTCTGTACGGCGATGGTGGTTTTGTCCCGAACCAGCCAGGGCAGGGCAAGCCGAGCGAGTATCCGTGGCACCTGGTTCTCGGTGCAGTGGAAGAGATCGTCCCGGGACGGTAGCCAAGGTGAGCCGGAACCGTCACGCGTGGCGGCCCGGTCGAGCGGTTGCTGATCCAGACCCGGAGACGGCCCACAGGCAGCGAAAAGCCCCCTGCCCACGGAGAAACCGCAGGCAAGGGGCTTGATCAAACAGGCTTACTTCTTCTTGCCCTGGTTCTTGACCGCCTCGATCGCGGCCGCCGCCGCCTCCGGGTCGAGGTACTTGCCGCCGGGGGTGAGCGGCTTGAAGTCGGCGTCCAGCTCGTAGTAGAGGGGGATGCCGGTCGGGATGTTCAGGCCCGCGATGTCGGCGTCGGAGATGCCGTCCAGGTGCTTGACCAAGGCGCGCAGGCTGTTGCCGTGGGCGGCGATCAGGACCGTGCGGCCGGTCAGCAGGTCCGGGACGATCGCGTCGTACCAGTACGGGAGCATGCGGATGACGACGTCCTTCAGGCACTCCGTGCGCGGGCGCAGCTCCGGCGGGATGGAGGCGTAGCGGGCGTCGTTCGCCTGGGAGAACTCGGAGTCGTCCGACAGCGGCGGGGGCGGGGTGTCGTACGAGCGGCGCCAGAGCATGAACTGCTCCTCGCCGAACTCGGCCAGCGTCGCCGCCTTGTCCTTGCCCTGGAGGGCGCCGTAGTGCCGCTCGTTCAGGCGCCACGAGCGGTGGACGGGGATCCAGTGGCGGTCCGCGGCCTCCAGGGCCAGCTGGGCCGTGCGGATCGCGCGCTTTTGGAGGGACGTGTGGACCACGTCGGGCAGGAGATCGGCGTCCTTCAGGAGCTCGCCACCGCGGACTGCCTCCTTCTCGCCCTTCTCGTTGAGGTTGACGTCCACCCAGCCGGTGAACAGGTTCTTCGCGTTCCACTCGCTCTCGCCGTGGCGGAGGAGGATCAGCTTGTACGGTGCGTCGGCCATGGCCTTGAGCCTACCTAAGGGATTCCGGGGCGGGACGCGCGCGGGCGTCACAGCACGGCCGCCCACGGGCCGGCTTCAGGGGCACCCCGCGCTCGCTACGTTTGGGTTAATTCTCGTACAACCATTCGCCACGATCGTGTGTCTGTTTATCGCCAGGAAGGTTGAGGGGTCAGGAAGAGGAGCACAGAACGTGACCGTGCGTTCCTTTGCGCGGCGGATGCGACCGCGAGTCGAGCGGAAGGCCGCCGAGCGGGTGTGGCAGCTCCGTACCATGCGACGGCGCCGCAAGGCCGCGGTGACGGACCCGGTGCTGCGCCCGGTCGCGGTGCGCGGCCAGCAGTTCTACGGCCGGGTCGTGGACCGGTTCACCGCCGCCGAGGCGGCCGCCTCGAACCTGGACCTGGTGGTCGGCGCGCTGGAGCAGGAGGGGATCTCCTACTTCCTGGTGTCGTCCCGGAGCCGTTACACGGTCGGCGTGAACGCCGTGGACCGGGAGCGGCTGCTCACCGCGCTGGAGGCGCGGCACGCGGGCACGGCCGTGTTCATCGGCCGGCCGCTGCCCGGCGGCCAGCTCAAGCACCCCGCCCTGTTCCTGGACGGCGTCCTGCCCGCCGCCCTGCGCACCGCCCCCGTGCTGCGCGTCGGCGAGAACCACCTCGGCCCCGCCGGCCAGCTGCTCGCCGGGCCGGAGCTGGCCTGTGACGTGGAGTTCTGGGAGGACGGCGGGGCGCTGCTCGCCTCCGCCGACGGGCCCCGGCGGCTGGCCAAGGTGCAGCCGCAGGCGTCCGAGGACATCTTCGCCGAGTCGCTCGTCACGCCCCGTAACAACGGGGTCACGGACGTGCTGCCGGTGAGCGAGCAGAAGCCGGTCACCGTGCGGGTCGGCGAGCGCGAGCTGCCCAGCTTCGCCCCCCTGACGCTGCCCACCGTGAACCACGTGACCTTCCCGGTCGACGTCGTCTACACCTGGGTGGACGGCGAGGAGCCGGCCATGCGGGCCAAGCGGGCCCGGTACCAGGAGCACGGCATGGCCGAGATCCTGGACAAGGAGACCAACGCCTCCCGCTACACCAGCCACGACGAGCTGAAGTACTCGCTGCGCTCGCTCGCGATGTACGCCGACTTCGTCCGGCACATCTACATCGTGACCGACGGCCAGAAGCCGCACTGGCTCGACGACACCGCCCCGGGGATCACGGTCGTCGACCACCGGGACATCTTCCCGGCGGACGCGCTGCCCGTCTTCAACTCGCACGCGATCGAGACCCGGCTGCACCACATCCCGGGCCTGTCCGAGCACTACCTGTACTTCAACGACGACGTCTTCGTCGGCCGCCGGGTCACCCCGGAGCACTTCTTCTTCGGCAGCGGTCTGATGAAGATCCCGGTGTCGCCGCTGAAGATCGGCGTCGGCAAGCCGCACGCCGAGGAGACCGCCACCAACTCCGCCAGCAAGAACGTACGGCGGCTGCTGCTGGAGAAGTTCGGGCGGATGACCACGAACAACTTCATGCACACCCCGCTGCCGCAGCAGCGCGGCACCCTGCTGGCGCTGGAGGAGCTGTTCCCGGAGGACATCCGGCGCACCACCGCGTCCCGGTTCCGCTCGCCGCAGGACATCGCCATGACCGCGCCGCTGCTCTACCAGTACGCGCTGATGACCGGCCAGGGCGTGCCCGGCAAGTTCAGCTTCCGGTACGTGAACATCAGCCGGCCGGACGCCGAGCGCCGCCTGACCGACCTGCGCCGCAACCGCCGCTTCGACTTCTTCTGCCTGAACGACGTCGACGTGCCGCCGGAGGAGCGCGAGCAGGTCAGCGTGCGGATGCACGAGTTCCTGGAGAACTACTTCCCCTTCCCGAGCCCCTTCGAGAAGCAGAGCTGACGGGCCGCGGCCATGGCCATCGACATCCGTCACCGTCTCGCGGCGCCGGCGCCGGGACTGCGGGCCGTCCGGGACCTCCTGGTGCGCCTGCGGCTGTGGCTGGCGGCCCGCCTCTGGGCGCTGCGCGCCGCCCCGGCCCGCCGCCGGCTGCGCGCCGCCGTCCCGGGGCTGCGCCGGGTCGCCTGCGGACCGGCGCGGCTGTACGGGCGTACGGTCGCCGGGTACACCGCGGCGGAGGCCGCCGCCGCGGACCTGGAGCAGGTGTGCGCCCTGCTGGAGTCGGCGGGCGTGCCGTACTTCCTCGTCCCGGCCGAGCAGGGGCCCGGGGTGCCGCGGCCGGTGGTCGGGGTGGCGGAGTCGTACCGTGCCGCGGTCCTCGCCCGGGCCGGGGAGCACTTCGCGCGCAGCGCCGCGTACGTCGGTGCGGTGGGGCCGGACGGTGCGGTGACGAGCGCGGTGCTGTGGGCCGACGGCCGGCTGCCGCGGGCGCTGCGCGCGGCCCCGGTGCTGCGGGCCGGGGTGGTGCGGCTGGGGCCCGGCGGGCAGGTGCTCGGCGGGCTGGAGGCGGGCTGCGACATCGAGTTCTGGCGGTACGGGCGGGAGCTGGGCGCGGACCCGGCGCACCTGACGGTGCCGGGGACCCGGTTGCAGGACGACTTCGGCCCGGCGCTGGTCGCTCCGCGCCGCAACGCCGTGTCCGAGGTACTGCCGGCGGAGGCCTGGCAGCCGGCCGCGGTCGCGGGGCAGCCGGCCGCCATCGTGGGGCAGCACCCGGGTACGGCGCCGGGCCCGTCCTCGGTCGCGATGCCGGGCCCGTCTCCGGTCGCGATGCCGGAGCAGCGTACGGCGACGGGGGCGGGGCGGCTGCCGGCCGTGGCCGGAGGACAGGGATCCGCGCCGGCCGGAGGACAGGGATCCGCGCCGGTCGGGGGGCAGGGACCGGCGCCGGCCGGGGCTGGTGGGGCACGGCGGGTCGTGCCGACGTTCGCGGCCTTCGCCGAGCCGGGGATCGACCAGGTCTGCTTCCCCGTCGACGCCGTGTACACCTGGGTCGACGGTGACGACCCGGTGATGGCCGTGAAGCGCCGGGCCCACCAGGCGCTCTCGGACAACGTCATCGCCCCGCGCGAGACCGGCGCCTCCCGCTACACCAGCCACGACGAGCTGAAGTACGCGCTGCGGTCGCTGGAGATGTACGCCGGTTTCATCCGGAACGTCTATCTCGTGACCGACTCGCAGACACCGTCCTGGCTGGACCCGGACGCGGCGGGCCTGACCGTGGTCGACCACCGGGACATCCTCCCGGCGGACGCGCTGCCCGTCTTCAACTCGCACGCGATCGAGAGCCGGCTGCACCACATCCCGGGCCTGTCCGAGCACTACCTCTACTTCAACGACGACGTCTTCATCAACCGCCCGGTGCGGGCCGAGCACTTCTTCCACGGCAACGGCATCGCCCGCATCCCGCTGTCCCCGCTCAAGCTCGGGGTCGGCGCCCCGCACCCGCTGGAGCCGGCGCCGAACTCGGCCGGGAAGAACGCCCGCGAGGTGATCCGGCGCTTCCACGGCAGGTACGTCACGCACAAGTCGCTGCACACCCCGCACCCGCAGCTGATGTCGGTCATGCGGGAGATGGAGGGCCTCGGCATCGAGGAGCTGGAGCGGACGTCGTACTCGCGTTTCCGGTCCACCACCGACGTGGCCCCGGCGTCCACGCTGCACCACCACTGGGCGATCGCGACGGGCCGGGGGGTGCCGGCCGACTACAGCTTCCGGTACGTCCAGCTGGGCACGCCCGACATGCGGCGCCGTCTGGCGCGCCTCGCGGCCGGTGAGGACGTGGACTTCTTCTGCCTCAACGACGTGGACACCGCCCCGGCGGACCGGGCGGCGGCGCAGGCGGCCATCCGTGCCTTCCTCGAACGGAAGTATCCGTTCCCGAGCCGCTTCGAGCGGGCGGCCCGGACCCCGTCGTACCCGGCCGCGGGACGGGGGGCGCCCGCGCGGCGCCGCCCGTCGCGCCGCGCGTCCGCCCGTGGCCCGATGGACGCACGCGGCCCGATGGACGCCGTCCGCTAATTGGGTGGCGCCGCCGAGACCCCCGTTTGTAACTTGTGCTCTTGGCCTGAGCCGCTTACAGACGTGGGGGATCCTCGATGTCACCAGCCCGTGTGAGACGTGCCGTCCACGAATCCGTCTCCGGATTGCCCCGCGCGTTCTGGTGGCTGTGGACCAGCACCCTCGTCAACCGGCTGGGCGCGTTCGTGGCCACGTTCATGGCCCTCTACCTGACCCTCGACCGCGGGTACTCGGCCTCGTACGCCGGCCTCGTCGCCTCCCTGCACGGGCTCGGCGGGGTCGTCTCCTCGCTGGGCGGAGGGGTGATGGCCGACCGGCTCGGCAGGCGGCCCACGCTCCTCATCGCGCAGACCGCCACGGCCGCCTCCGTCGCGCTGCTCGGCTTCACGACCGACCCGGTCGCCATCGCCGGCGTCGCCTTCCTCGTCGGCATGGCCTCCAACGCCTCCCGGCCGGCCGTGCAGGCGATGATGGCCGACATCGTCCGCCCCGAGGACCGGGTACGGGCCTTCTCCCTCAACTACTGGGCGATCAACCTCGGCTTCGCGGTCTCCTCGATGGCCGCCGGGTTCATCGCCGAGGTCAGCTACCGCGCCGGCTTCCTGATCGAGGCCGGGATGACCCTGGCCTGCGCGGTCGTCGTCTTCGCCAAGCTGCCCGAGTCGCGGCCCGCGCCCGCGGCCAGGCAGTCGCAGGCACAGGTCGGCCTCGGCACGGTGCTGCGGGACGGGCGGTACATGGCCGTCGTCGGGCTGTCCTTCCTCGTCGCCCTGGTCTTCCAGCAGGGCTCGGTCGGGCTCCCGGTCGCCATGGGGCGGGCCGGGTTCTCGCCCGCCGACTACGGCCTGGCCATCGCCGTCAACGGCGTCCTGATCGTCGCCCTGCAGATCCCCGTCACCCGGTTCGTCGAGCACCGCGACCCGCGCACCCTGCTGGTCGCCTCCTCGCTCCTCGCGGGATACGGCTTCGGGCTCACCGCCTTCGCCGGCTCGGTCGGCGTCTTCATGCTCACCGTGTGCGTGTGGACGCTCGCCGAGATCGTCAGCGCCCCGACCCAGACCGGCCTGGTCGTCCGCCTCTCCCCGCTCCACGGCCGCGGCCGCTACCAGGGCATGTACACCCTCTCCTGGTCCGTCGCCGCCCTGGTCGCCCCGCTGATGTCGGGCGCGGTCATCGACCGCCTCGGCGCGGGCTGGCTGTGGGGCATGTGCGCGGGCGTCGGGACGGCGGCTGCGCTCGGCTACGGCGTCCTCATGCGCCGCCTGCCCCCGGAGCAGGCGGCGCCGGGCAGGGCGGAGACGGAGCCGGAGCAGGGCAGCACGGCGGTCCGGACGGCGTAGGCGGCCGGCGTCCGCGCGGTCGTCAGGAGTGGAAGCCCGCCCAGTACTCGGCACGGCCGCACACGAAGTCGTCCGGCCGTTCCTCCCGCAGCACCTCGTACCTGGCGCCGTAGGCCCTCAGGGCGTCGTGGACCGAGCAGCCGAGGTGCTCACGGAGGGCGATGATGCCGAGGACGATCTTCCGGTTCAGGATCTGGTCGTCGGCGACGTCGACTGCGGAGCCATCGGTCATGGTGGTGAGGAAAGGCGATCAGGGAGGTCTTCCGCAAGGCGTTTTCGCCGCCCACCGGTTACTTCCCGTGTCCTGGGAACCCGACATCAGGACATAAGTGGATTATTCGGTGGATAACTGTGCTGCGGCGGGGGTGATGAGCATGCCGCCCGAGAAGTACGGACCGTCGGCCGGCGGCGGCGGGCCGCCCGAGGCCGAGGTACGGCTGAGGGTCCGCGAGACGCTGGACGCCGCCGCCCGGCGTGCCGACGACCCGCAGGCGGTGCCCGGCGCGCTGTGCGCGGCGTGCGTGCGGCTGCTGCCGGTCACCGGTTCCTCGGTGTCGATCTCCGGCGGCACCGGCATCCGCGTGACCTGGTGTGCCAGCGACCGGGTCGCCGCGCGGCTGGCGGAGTTGCAGTACACCCTGGGCGACGGCCCCTGCCAGGACGCCCTCGACCGGGGCGCCCCGATCCTCGCGGCCGACCTCACCCGGGGCCCCGACGCCCGCCGCTGGCCGATCTTCGCGCACGAGGCGGTGGCGCTCGGCGCCCGCGCGGTGTTCTCCCTGCCGCTCGGCGTCACCGGCGCGGCCATCGGCACGCTCGACCTCTACAGCGAGCAGGTGGGCGGGCTCGCGGCGCCCGATCTGAGGGTCGCGCTGTGGGTGCGGGACGCGGTCACCTTCGCGCTGACGAACCTCCGGATCAGCGGTTGCGGCGGCCGCGACGAGGACACGGAGGAGGTGGTGGCGACCTGGGTGGCGGCCTCCGAGGCCGGCCACACCGAGGTCTACCAGGCGGTGGGCATGGTCATGGTGCAGCTGGACGTCGACCCCGCCCAGGCCCTGGACCGGCTGCGCGCCCGCGCGTACGCCGACGGCCGCACGGTCAGCCAGGTGGCCCGGGAGGTACTGGCCCGCCGGCTGAGCTTCCGCCCGGAGGCGTACGGCGGCGACCCCGCGTGGCCCTAGGACCCCCGCCGTCCGGCCCGTACGAAATGGCCGTAGGGACGCGAGAGCCTGCCGGCGCGCCCCCGCCCGCAGACGGCGCCCGCGGATCACGCCGCAGACCCGTCGGCGGACCTCCCCGCAGACCCCGTCGGCGGACCTCGCCTTCAGCCCCCGCCCCTCGCCCTCAGGCCTCCAGCGGTACCGCATGCACCTCGTCCGCGCGGTGGCCGGCGCGTTCGTGGACGCGCTGGACCGCGTCGGCCGAGGGGGCCTCGGAGAGGCAGTAGACGGTGCCGGACTCCGGGTCCGCCCAGGCGTGCTCGAAGTGCACGGACTCGTCCTTCTCGATGGCGAGGTCGGCCTGGTGCGCCTCCAGCAGCTGGTCGGCCGTGATGCCCTGCATGCCGCGGTGTATGTCCATGAACTTGGCCATGGTCCGACACCTCCTGTTCTCGCCGGTTCTTGCCCCCCACCCGCTCACGTCCATGCTGCGCCCGGCGGGCCGCAGGGGCATCCGGTACGGCGAAGGGCCGGTGTGAACGCGTTCACACCGGCCCGGTGTCGTTCAGCCGCACTGGCACGGGTTGCCCGACTGGCACCCGCAGCCGCATCCGGAGCCGCAGCCGCACGCGCCGAACAACGGAAGGCTCCTGATCTCGGCGGGCTGCTCGGTCTCGCGCTCCTGCGTGGGGTCGGGCGTGGTGCTGGGGGATTCGGCCATGGGTCCCTCCTAGACCTTGGGCAGGTATGCCCTCATCCATTCCATGCCCGTTCCGCCGGGCGCATCAACGGCGCACGGAGGCGTTCGCGCACCGCACCCGGCGACGCCCCGGCCCTCCCCTCCAGGAGGGGTTACGCGCCCTCGACGCCCGTCACCGGCTGGATGTCCTGCTGGAGATCGTCCGCGTGCTCGCCGGTGACCAGGTAGACGACGCGCTTGGCGACGGCCACGGCGTGGTCGGCGTACCGCTCGTAGTAGCGGCCCAGCAGGGTGACGTCCACGGCCGTCTCGATGCCGTGCTTCCAGCGGTCGTCGATCAGGTGCTGGAAGAGGGTGCGGTGCAGCAGGTCCATCTCGTCGTCGTCCTGCTCCAGCTGGAGCGCGAGGTCGACGTCCTTGGTGATGATGACCTCGGCGGCCTTCGCCATCAGGCGCTGCGCGAGCTGGCCCATCTCGAGGATCGTGGCGTGCAGGTCGTTCGGAACGGCCCGCTCCGGGAAGCGCAGCCGCGCCAGCTTCGCCACGTGCTGGGCGAGGTCGCCGGAGCGCTCCAGGTCGGCGGACATGCGCAGCGACGTCACGACGATCCGCAGATCCGTCGCCACCGGCTGCTGCCGGGCCAGCAGCGCTATCGCCCGGGCCTCCAGGTCGTGCTGGAGCTGGTCCACCTTCTGGTCGGCCTCGATGACGCTCTCGGCCAGCTTCAGGTCGGCGTCCAGCATGGCGGTCGTGGCGCGCCCGATCGCCGAGCCGACCAGCCGGGCCATCTCCACCAGACCGTCGCCGATCGAGTCCAGTTCCTCGTGGTACGCGTCCCGCATCAGGGTTCCCTCTCATTGGCGTGCTTGGTCCCCACGCTCCCACGTTCTGCCCCGCACGCGTCTGTTTCCGCCACCCCAAATGAACCAATACTGGCTCCAAGGTGAACTCTGGGCGACGAGTGTCCGAGGTCGGTCCTCCGCGGCTGTGGTCATGTCGTGGCCCATGCCTAACCTGGAGACATGGACGTGAACGCGGCGGTCGCCGCAGCGGCAGCGATCGCCGGGGCGCTCACCGGTGTCATCGCCGTCCTGGCGTTCCGCTGGAGCGAACGCGACCAGAAGCGACCGACCAGGACTTCCTTGCACACTGATCCCGTACTCCCGCCCGGCGTGGACACCGTGCTGTCGGTGCTGCGCTCCTCCGCCGTCGTCCTCGACGAGGCCGACGCCGTGGTCAAGGCCAGCTCCGCCGCCTACGCCCTCGGGCTGGTCCGCGGCGGCAAGCTGGCCGTCGAGCCCATGCTCCAGATGGCTCGGGACACCAGACGGGACGGGGAGATACGGCAGGTCGAGCTGGATCTGCCCCGGCGCGGCACCGGGCGCGGCGAGGCGCTCGCCGTCTCCGCGCGCGTGGCCCCGCTCGGCTCCCGCCTGGTCCTGCTGCTGGTCGAGGACCTGACGGAGGCCCGCCGTATCGAGGCGGTACGACGCGACTTCGTGGCGAACGTCAGCCATGAGCTGAAGACGCCCGTCGGCGCGCTCTCCCTCCTGTCCGAGGCCGTCATGGACGCCTCCGACGACCCCGAGGCCGTACAGCGCTTCGCGGGCCGCATGCAGATCGAGGCGACCCGGCTGACCAACCTGGTGCAGGAGCTGATCGACCTCTCGCGGGTGCAGAACGACGACCCGCTGGAGGACGCCGAGCCGGTCCGGGTGGACGAGCTGGTCGCCGAGGCCGTCGACCGCTGCCGGCACCAGGCGGGCACCAAGCAGATCACCATCGCCGCCGGAGGCACGGCCGACCTGCACGTCTGGGGCAACCGGGGGCAGCTGGCCGCCGCCCTCGGCAACCTGGTCGAGAACGCCGTGAACTACTCCCCGGCCCGCACCCGCGTCGGCGTGGCCGCCCGCCGGGTGTCCGCGCCGGGCGGTGACATGATCGAGCTGGCCGTGACCGACCAGGGCATCGGCATCTCGGACAAGGACAAGGAGCGCATCTTCGAGCGCTTCTACCGCGTCGACCCGGCCCGGTCGCGGGCCACCGGCGGCACCGGTCTGGGTCTCGCCATCGTCAAGCACGTGGTCGCCTCGCACGGCGGGGAGGTCACGGTCTGGAGCGCCGAAGGCCAGGGCTCCACCTTCACCCTCAGGCTGCCGGAGGCGGGCGCGGCCCGCGACCGCGCACAGCAGCACCCGGACCTCGAAGACGAGGCCGGCACCGACTCATCCCCGTACGAACCGCTTCCCGCCCCGGAGGTCCTTCCGTGACCCGAGTGCTCGTCGTCGAGGACGAGGAGTCCTTCTCCGACGCCCTGTCGTACATGCTCCGCAAGGAGGGCTTCGAGGTCGCCGTCGCGGCCACCGGCCCCGACGGCCTGGACGAGTTCGAGCGCAACGGCGCCGACCTGGTCCTGCTCGACCTGATGCTGCCGGGTCTGCCCGGCACCGAGGTCTGCCGCCAGCTGCGCGGCCGCTCCAACGTCCCCGTGATCATGGTGACCGCCAAGGACAGCGAGATCGACAAGGTCGTCGGCCTGGAGATAGGAGCCGACGACTACGTCACCAAGCCGTTCTCCTCCCGTGAGCTGGTCGCCCGCATCCGCGCGGTGCTGCGCCGGCGCGGCGAGCCGGAGGAGGTCACCCCGGCCGCGCTGGAGGCGGGCCCGGTCCGCATGGACGTCGACCGGCACGTGGTCACCGTCGCCGGCTCCAAGGTCGACCTCCCGCTGAAGGAGTTCGACCTGCTGGAGATGCTGCTGCGCAACGCGGGCCGGGTGCTCACCCGCATGCAGCTCATCGACCGCGTCTGGGGCGCCGACTACGTGGGCGACACCAAGACCCTCGACGTCCACGTCAAGCGCCTGCGCGCCAAGATCGAGCCGGACCCGGGCGCGCCGCGCTACCTGGTGACGGTCCGGGGGCTGGGCTACAAGTTCGAGCCGTAGACCGGGTACGCCTCGGCTGCCGGGCGGAGTCCGGCGCTGCATCCCGAAGCCAGCGGACCGGTGCGAGGGGTTGCGTGGGGGAGGGCTCCGTCGACGTCCACGTCGAGCGCCTGCGCGCCGAGATCGAGCCGGACCCGGGCGCGCCGCGCTACCTGGTGACGGTCCGGGGGCTGGGCTACAAGTTCGAGCCGTAGACCGGGTACGCCTCGGCTGCCGGGCGGAGTCCGGCGCTGCATCCCGAAGCCCGCGGACCGGTGCGAGGGGTTGCGTGGGGGAGGGCTCCGTCGACGTCCACGTCGAGCGCCTGCGCGCCGAGATCGAGCCGGACCCGGGCGCGCCGCGCTACCTGGTGACGGTCCGGGGACTGGGCTACAAGTTCGAGCCGTAGACCGGGTACGCCTCGGCTGCCGGGCGGAGTCCGGCGCTGCATCCCGAAGCCCGCGGACCGGTGCGAGGGGTTGCGTGGGGGAGAGCTCCGTCGACGTCCACGTCGAGCGCCTGCGCGCCAAGATCGAGCCGGACCCGGGCGCGCCGCGCTCCCTGGTGACGGTCCGGGGCTGGGCTACGAGTTCGAGCCGTGGGCCGTACCGCCCCGACACGACCGAGGGCGGCACCCCGTGCGGGGTGCCGCCCTCCAGGCGTACGGCTCGCGTCGCCGGTCAGTGGCCGGCGGCCGACTGGGAGGCCGAGTCGCTCGGGGTGACGGCCGACTCGGAGGCGGTGGCCGAGGGGCTCGCCCCGTGGCCCTTGTGCGGCTTGCCGCTGCCGGAGGCGCTGCCCGAGGGGGTGGCGCCCGGGGCGCCGCTGCCGGCGGAGGCCGAGGGGATCTCGGTCGGGCCCCACTTGTCGAAGTAGCTCGTGGCCGGGACCACGAAGGCGCTCAGGCTCACCTTGCCGGTCTTGCTGAAGGTGAAGGTGATCTTCTGCGCGTTGCCGTCCTGGACGGCCTCGCGGCCGCTGGGCAGGGTCGCGGAGGCGTTGTCCTTGCCGCCCAGGATGAGCGAGCCGCCCGCCGGAACGGTCAGGCTCTGGCCCTTGGCCGGCTTCAGCTCGGCGGACGTCCCGTTGCCCTCCACGGTGACCGACTGGAGCGTCTGGTCGCTGCGGCCGGAGTTGAACAGGGTCGCGGAGATCACCGCCGGACCGGTCGCGTGCAGGTCGGGCTGGGTGATGACCAGGGCGTTCTGGATCTTGATGTCGCCCACGCTGGTCGCCGCGTTGTCCGGCTTGATCTGCAGGGTCTGCGAGTCGTTTCCGGCGCCGCAGGCGGCGAGCGAGGCGATCGAGAAGACGATGGCGGAGGCGGCGAGGGCGCCGCGTCGAAGGCTGCTGCTCACGGCGGCGGCAACTCCTTGAACGCGCGGGCGGCTCCCCTAATAAAGCCGCCCTAAGTGTCTGTCAGCGGCCTTAGGCTACCGAGCCGTTCCCGGGCGCTCGCACCCGACCCTCCCCGAGCCCCGGGCTTCCCTCCAGGTGGGGGTACCCGGCGGGGCCCGAGTGACTCCGCGGTGACATTGCGGAACCGCTCGTCCGTCATTCACATAACGCGACCGTGACGCCTCTCAACACGCCTCCGGCGCGCCTCGCGAAATTTCTGTGGAGGAATGCGCGACCTTCCCGATATTGATCACGGAGCACCCGTCCGGGGACGGTTGATCAATTTTGGAATCGGCTCACATCCGCCTGCGGCCACCGAACGGAGTAGCGGAAGTCGTACGCTTGAGATCGGACATATCGGGATGTTCCGCCCCTTGGAACCACCTCCCGGGGTGTGTAACGTACGCGTTTCACCCTGCCCGGAGAGCCCCTCCGACCTGCGAATACCCGCTTCCGAGGACTCCCCGCAGCACGTTCCGGTTGCTGTTGTCAAGCCCCGAGATATGCCCTGACCTGCGAAAACGCCATTCAGAAGACGCCGTATCCGTGTTACCCTGGATAGCCACGGAAGGGGTACCTGTCACATGACGTTCAAGGTTGGCGACACCGTGGTCTATCCCCATCACGGGGCCGCGCTGATCGAGGCCATCGAAACTCGTCAGATCAAAGGCGTGGACAAGACCTACTTGGTGCTGAAGGTCGCCCAGGGTGACCTCACGGTGCGTGTGCCAGCGGACAATGCGGAGTTCGTCGGCGTGCGTGATGTGGTCGGGCAGGACGGGCTCGACCGGGTCTTCGAGGTGCTGCGCGCGCCGTACGCCGAGGAGCCCACGAACTGGTCCCGTCGCTACAAGGCAAACCTGGAGAAGCTCGCCTCCGGCGATGTCATCAAGGTCGCGGAGGTCGTGCGTGACCTGTGGCGTCGCGAGCGCGAGCGCGGACTGTCCGCCGGTGAGAAGCGCATGCTCGCCAAGGCCCGCCAGATCCTGGTGAGCGAGCTGGCTCTCGCGGAGAACACGAACGAGGACAAGGCCGAGGCCCTGCTCGACGAGGTGCTCGCCTCCTGACGCGCAGCGGCAGCGAACCTTCGCTTCCGGCACGCTCAGCACAGTGAAATGCCGCGGTGCCCGATGACACTGATCCTGTCGCCGGGCGCTGCGGCATGTTCGTCCCCGCAGCGGGTGCTCTTCGGGGAAGCCTGCGGAAAGCCCCCCGATACTTGAGATGCCGGGCCCGGGCGGCTGGCTCGACCAGAGTCACGGAAAGGGTCCGGTCAGGGCGTCGCGCCCGGCACTCCTCCAGGCCATACCCACGTAGGTCGAGCACACAAACCTGACAGGATCCGATGTCTGACGAATCACGTCCTACGCCCGCGCAGACCCCCGTCGCCGCCGTGATTCCCGCCGCCGGCCGGGGCGTGCGGCTCGGTCCGGGCGCCCCCAAGGCGCTCCGCGCGCTGAACGGCACCCCCATGCTGATCCATGCGATCCGGGCCCTCGCCGCGTCCCGCCATGTCTCGCTGGTGATCGTCGTGGCACCGCCGGAGGGCGCCGCGGAGGTCAAGTCCCTCCTCGACGCGCACGCGCTGCCCGAGCGGACCGACTTCCTGGTCGTCCCCGGCGGGGAGTCCCGCCAGGAGTCGGTCCGGCTCGGCCTGGAGGCGCTGCCGCCGCGGTACGGGATCGTGCTGGTGCACGACGCGGCCCGGCCGCTCGTCCCGGTCGACACGGTCGACGCGGTCATCGAGGCCGTACGCGACGGCGCCCCCGCCGTGGTGCCCGCGCTGCCGCTGGCCGACACGGTCAAGGAGGTCGAGCCCGCGGCCGTGGCCGGCGACCCCGAGCCGGTCGTCGCCACCCCGGAGCGCTCCCGGCTGCGTGCGGTGCAGACCCCGCAGGGCTTCGACCGGGAGACCCTGGTCCGCGCCCACGAGAGCGTCACCGAGAACGTCACCGACGACGCGGGCATGGTGGAGCAGCTGGGGGTGCCGGTCGTGGCCGTCCCCGGTCACGAGGAGGCCTTCAAGGTCACCCGCCCCCTGGACCTGGTCCTCGCCGAGGCGGTGCTGGCGCGCAGGAGGCTCAACGATGGCTTCTGAGGCGGGCTTCGTGCTGCCGCAGGTCGGGATCGGCACCGACATCCACGCCTTCGAGGAGGGCCGCGAGCTGTGGTGCGCGGGCCTGAGGTGGGAGGGCGAGGGGCCCGGCCTGGCCGGCCACTCGGACGCCGACGTGGTCGCGCACGCCGCCTGCAACGCCCTCTTCTCCGCCGCCGGGCTCGGTGACCTCGGGCAGCACTTCGGCACCGGCCGGCCCGAGTGGTCCGGCGCGTCCGGGGTCACCCTGCTGACGGAGGCCGCGCGGATCGTCCGCGCGGCGGGCTTCACCATCGGCAACGTCGCCGTCCAGGTGATCGGCCCCCGCCCGAAGATCGGCAAGCGGCGGGACGAGGCCCAGAAGATCCTCTCCGAGGCGGCCGGCGCCCCCGTCTCCGTCTCCGGCGCCACGACGGACGGCCTCGGCTTCCCGGGCCGCGAGGAGGGGCTGATGGCGGTGGCGACGGCACTCGTGGTGCGGGTGAGCTGAGGGCGTGCGAGGGTACCCACACGACCAGCAGTGATCCCTGGACTCCGGAGGGTGCCCATGTCCGCCGTTCTGTCCGACCGCCTGAAGTCCGTGCTCGACGGCAAGGTGTTCATCGTCGTCGGCACCGTCCAGCCCGACGGCAGCCCGCAGCTGTCCCCGGTCTGGGTGATGCGCGACGGCGACGACCTCCTCTTCTCCACCACGGTCGACCGCCGCAAGTACCTCAACCTGGACCGCGACCCCCGGGTGACGGTCGCCGTCCTCAACCCCGACGAGCCGTACGAGTACGCCGAGATCCGCGGCACCGCCGAACTGACGACGGACGGCGGCCCGGAACTCATCGACCGACTCAGCCGCAAGTACACCGGCAAGGACTACGCGGACTTCAACCCCGCCGCGGCCCAGGACGCCCAGCGGGTGGTGGTCCGGATCCGGCCGCGGAAGGTCGTCGGGAGGTTGTGAGGGCCGGCGCGCGTCCCTGAGGGGCGTTTCCGGTGGTGGGGTTGGTCGGCGGTGCCGTTGCCTGTGCGGGTGTGGAGGCGGGCCGCGCCGGCAGGGACTGCGCTGCCCGCGGGCGGAGCCCGCTGGCGGGGCCGCGCTCGTCGGTGCGTGGCGGCTTCCCGGTGGGAAGGGGCATGGCACTGCCCGGCGCCCACTACTCTGGAGTCGTGACGATTCGCCTGTACGACACCAGCGCCCGGCAGATCCGTGACTTCACCCCGCTCGAGCCGGGCTGCGTCTCGATCTACCTGTGTGGCGCCACCGTGCAGGCGGCACCCCACATCGGGCACATCCGGTCGGGCCTGAACTTCGACATCATGCGCCGCTGGTTCGAGTACCGCGGCTACCGGGTGACGTTCATCCGCAACGTCACCGACATCGACGACAAGATCATCGCCAAGAGCCGCGAGCAGAACCGCCCGTGGTGGTCGATCGGGTACGACAACGAGCGCGCGTTCAACGAGGGCTACACCGCCCTCGGCTGCCTCCCGCCGACCTACGAGCCCCGCGCCACCGGCCACATCACCGAGATGGTCGAGATGATGCAGGCCCTCATCGAGCGCGGGCACGCCTACGAGGCCGACGGGAACGTCTACTTCGACGTACGGTCCTTCCCGCGCTACCTCGAACTGTCCCGGCAGGAGCTGGACAACCTGCTCCAGCCGTCCGGCGAGGGCGAGACCGGCAAGCGGGACCCGCGCGACTTCGCCATGTGGAAGGCCGCCAAGCCGGGCGAGCCGACCTGGCCGACCCCGTGGGGACCGGGTCGCCCCGGCTGGCACCTGGAGTGCTCGGCCATGGCGCACAAGTACCTGGGCAGCGCCTTCGACATCCACGGCGGCGGACTCGACCTGATCTTCCCGCACCACGAGAACGAGATCGCCCAGGCCAAGGCCTACGGCGACGACTTCGCCCGCTACTGGGTGCACAACGCGTGGGTCACCATGGCCGGCGACAAGATGTCCAAGTCGCTCGGCAACAGCGTGCTGGTCAGCGAGATGGTCAAGCAGTGGCGCCCGGTCGTCCTGCGCTACTACCTGGGCACCCCGCACTACCGCTCGATGATCGAGTACAGCGAGGAGTCCCTGCGCGAGGCCGAGTCCGCGTTCGCGCGGATCGAGGGCTTCGTCCAGCGGGTCACCGAGCTGGCCGGGAAGACCGTCGAGCCGGCCGCCGAGGTCCCGCCCGCCTTCGCCGAGGCGATGGACGACGACCTGGGCGTCCCGCAGGCCCTCGCCGTCGTGCACACCACCGTCCGGCAGGGCAACAGCGCGCTGGCCGCCGACGACAAGGACGCCGCCGTCGCCCGGCTCGCCGAGGTACGGGCCATGCTCGGCGTCCTCGGCCTCGACCCGCTCGACCCGCACTGGGCCGGCGAGTCCGGCGACCGGGGCGAGGACCTGAACGGCGTGGTCGACAGCCTCGTACGCCTCGTCCTCGACCAGCGCGAGTCCGCCCGCGCCCGCAAGGACTGGGCCACCGCCGACGCCATCCGCGACCAGCTCAACCAGTCCGGGCTCGTCATCGAGGACGGCCCGCAGGGCCCGCGCTGGACGCTCGGCGCCCGCTGACCGCTTTTCGATCCGGTGATCGATTGTGCCGCCCGGCCTCCCGGGCGGCACACTGCATAGACGTACGTATCCGCACGCTTCACGAAGACAGGTAGGTCATGGCCGCGAACAACCGTCGCATGTCCGGCAAGAAGGGCGCGCAGGTCGGCAGTGGCGGCCAGCGGCGCAGGGGGCTGGAGGGCCGGGGGCCGACCCCGCCGGCCGAGATGCGCAAGGGCCACAAGAAGAACCGCATCGCCAACGCGAAGGCGAAGCAGGCCGTGCGCCGCCCCGTGGCCCGGGGCCGCGGCGGCAAGTCCGCCTCCGAGCTGGTCGTCGGCCGCAACCCGGTCGTCGAGGCGCTCCGCGAGGGTGTGCCCGCCTCGACGCTCTACGTCCAGCAGTTCATCGACAACGACGAGCGTGTCCGCGAGGCCCTCCAGCTCGCCGCCGAGCGCGGTGGGATCAACCTCATGGAGGCCCCGCGCCCCGAGCTGGACCGCATGACCAACGGCCTGAACCACCAGGGCCTGGTCCTCCAGGTCCCGCCGTACGAGTACGCGCACCCGGAGGACCTCCTCGACGCCGCCGCCGACGAGGGTGCGGACCCGCTGCTCGTCGCCCTGGACGGGGTCACCGACCCGCGCAACCTCGGCGCCGTCGTCCGCTCCGTCTCCGCGTTCGGCGGCCACGGCGTGGTCGTGCCCGAGCGCCGCTCGGCGGGCATGACCGCCGGCGCCTGGAAGACCTCCGCCGGTACGGCCGCGCGTACGCCGGTCGCCCGCGCCACCAACCTCACCCGCGCCCTGGAGGCCTACAAGAAGGCCGGCCTCACGGTGGTCGGCCTGGCGGCGGACGGCGAGGTCGAGCTGGGTGACCTGGAGGCGCTGGAGGGGCCGGTCGCCATCGTCGTCGGCAGCGAGGGCAAGGGCCTGTCCCGCCTGGTCGGCGAGACCTGCGACTACCGGGTGCGCATCCCGATGCCGGGCGGCGCGGAGTCGCTCAACGCCGGTGTGGCCGCGGGCATCGTGCTGTACGAGGCCGCGCGCCGGCGCGGCTGACCGAGGCCCCGGACGGGCTGAACAACCGTCCGGAACTTCACCCGTGCGGGGTAATTCGCGCGTCCATATGGCGTTGAAGGCGGCTTTGACGGGGTCCGGACACATCCGCCCGGTCAAAGCAGTGTCCTAACGCCACGTCATCGGTTAGATGAGTGTGGACACCAGAACACCCCGCACACCCACGGGGGACCGCTCGTCGGGATACGACGACGCTCCCGCGCTGAGCATGGTGAAGGTGCCGAGCGATCCGGCGCAGGTCATCGTCAATCACGCCAGCTTCCGCGTGCAGCTGGGCGCGGCGGCCAAGCGCACCCAATCCCCGCGGATCGCCCGGCACCTGAACGCCGGCCAGGACACCGCCCGGATGCCCGCCGTGGGCACGGAGGGCCGGCCCGGCGCCACCGCCCGCCGCCGCCCCGTCGTGTGGAGCGGCAGGTCCGCCCCCGACGACACCGGCGCCCACCGGCTCCTCCAGGCCGTGAGGGGCAGCAGCGTCCGCCACGCCGACGAGCCCGAGGCCGGCGCCACCCAGGTCATCCCACGCGCCCAGACCGGGTACGCCGACACCTACGACGCGCTCGACCAGACCGTCGAGACCCCCGTCGTCGGCCACCAGCGCACCGCCCCCGACGCCGACGGCACCCGGCTCCTGCCCCACATGCGCACGGTCACCGGCGCCTACGACGACGGGCCCTACTCCTACCCCGACGCCGACCACGAGCCGTACGACAGCTACGCCGAACCGGCCGGCCCCGGCCCCGACGGCCCGCGCACCGCCCGGCGCCAGGGCGACGACCCGGCCCGGCACGCGTACTACCCCGGCCGCCGGCTCAACCGCGGTGTCGTCCTCCTCCCGCTGCGCATCTTCCTCGGCTTCATCTCGGTCTACGCCGGCATGGGCAAGCTGTGCGACCCCGTCTACTTCGACGGCGGCAAGCGCGGCTCCATGGTCAAGTGGCTCAACACCCTGCACCCCTGGGACGTGGCCGAGCCGCTGCGCCAGTTCGCGCTGCACCACCCGGTCGGCTCCGGCCTGGTCATCGCCTTCCTCCAGGTCGTCGTCGGCGTCCTGACCATCCTGGGCTGCTGGCAGCGCGTCACCGCGGTCGTCGGCGCCCTGCTCTCCGCCGCACTGATCGTCACCGTCAGCTGGAAGACCGTCCCGGTCTACGACGCCCCGGACATCATCTACCTCGCCGCCTGGTCCCCGCTGATCATCGCCGGCGCCCCGGTCTACTCCGTGGACGGCCGCCTCGCGGCAAGCGCCTGGCGCCGGCTCGGCCCCCGTGCCGACATCTGGGAGCTGCGCGCCTTCGTCCTGCGCCGTGGCGCGCTGGTCACGGCCGTCACGGTCGGTGTGACCCTGCTGATCGGCGCCCTGCTGGGCGGCGCGGTCCGCGACTCCAGCCGCGTGGTCGTCCCCGGCCCCGGCGAGGCACCCCGCAACCAACTCCCCGGTTCCCCGCTGCCGCAGGAGCCCGGCGAGCGGCACAGGGAGACCCCGGCGGCCTCCAGTTCCCCGACGGGCAGCGCCACGGCCGGCGCGAGCCCCTCCGGGGCGGCGACGACCCCGGGCGCCGACCCCAGCACGGCCGGCTCCACCACCACGACGCCCACCCAGACCCAGGGCACCACGGGTCAGGTCCCGCCCCGCCGGACCTCCCCGACGGGCGGCGCCCCGAGCACGACGGCCGGCCCGACGAGCACCGGCGGCAGCAGCACCGGCGGCTCGGCCACCGGCGGCGGCACGTCCTCGGGCGGCGGGAGCACGGCCACCGGCCAGCCGGGCCTGGTGGGCGGCCTGCTGGGCTGAGCGAGCGCGACGACGGCAGAGGGCCCCGTACCGAGCAAGGTACGGGGCCCTTTCCATGTGGTGACCAACGTGGTGACCAACGCCCCAGGGCGCGGTGACCAGCGCCCGGAGAGCGGTGACTAACGCCCCAGAGCCGCCAGTTCCCTGGCCGCCTCCGTCAAGTCCTTCGCGGTGTCGATGGCCCGCCAGTAAGCGCCCTGCGGAATGGGAAAGCCGGCCAGCTTCTTCTCCCGGGCCAGCCGGGGAAACGTGGTCCGCTCGTGGTCCCCCCGCTCCGGCAGCAGAGAAGCGAACTCCGGGGAGAACACGTACACACCGGCATTGATCTCGAACGTCGACGGCGGCGCCTCGATGAAGTCGGTGATGTGCCCGAACCCGTCGGTCTTCACGGCGCCCCACGGGATGCGGGGCCGGGCCAGCGCCAGCGTGGCCACCGCGTCCCGCTCGGTGTGGAAGTCGGCCATGTCCCGCAGCGAGAAACGCGTCCAGATGTCCCCGTTGGTGGCGTACCAGGGCCGGTCGGGGTGCGGCAGGCGCGCCGCGGCGTACCGCAGACCGCCGCCGCGGCCGAGGGGCTCGGTCTCCACGACGGTGGTGACGGAGACGGGCAGGTCGGCCGAGTCCAGCCACTTCTGCAGGACGTCGGCGAGGTGGCCGCAGGAGACCACCACGTCCGTCACGCCTTCCTCGGCGAGCCAGGTGAGCTGGTGGCCGATGATCGGAGTGCCCGTACCGGGGATCTCGACCATCGGCTTGGGCCGGTCGTCGGTGTACGGACGCAGCCGTGAGCCCTGGCCACCGGCCAGGACCACGGCTTGAGTGGGACGCGACGCGGCGTTCGGATGGGTCATGACCGCACTGTACGTGGCGCCCCACGGCGGTGCGGAGACGGCAACGCGCTCCTTGGGGAGCCGTTACCGGGTTCTCACCGAGGCTCAGCTGTGTGCGGTCAGGACGCCCGAGGCGAAGGCCGTGTCGCACACCGGGCGGGCGTACGACTGGGCGCGCGAGGCGCCGTAGATGCGCACCGCGGCCTGGCCGAGGGCGCGGGCGATGGAGGAGCAGTGCCGGGCCAGTGAGGGGTGGCCGTTGACGGCCTGCTGGAGGTGGGTGAGGACCACCCCCGGGTTCTCGTTCTGCAGCTCGGCCATCAGCTGGTCGCGGAGCACGTCCTGCGGGGCGCGGGTGACCTGCTTGGCGGAGATCTCCGCGGCCGAGACGTCGGAGGCGGCCAGCACCGAGCTGGAGGGGCTGCCCGTCCAGTTGACCCGGGTGACCGCGAGGGTCCCGGAGAGCACCAGGACGACGGGCAGGACGAGGGCGAGAGTGCGGCCGATCCGGCGGGCAGGGCCGCCCCGGTGGCCGCTTCGCGTCTGTGGGGTGGTGGAGTGCTTCACACCTGTGAGGGTAGCGCCCTGTAATGACGCGAAGACATTCAGTCACCCTTATGGGGGATGAGAACGCGCCGCTTTCTGGGTAAGGGGTTGACGTCCGCGGCCCGGAATGATCGCTGTACGGGCCTCATGGGAAGGGCCCCGCACGCCGAGCGCGCGGGGCCCTTCCCGATGCCGTGGGCCGTCAGTCGGACAGCCGCTCGCCCGTGGAGGTCGAGAAGACGTGGGTCTCGCCCGGCCGCGGAACGACGTGCAGGGTGGAGCCCTTCTCGGGCACCTGACGGCCGTTGACCCGGACCACCAGGTCCTTCACCTCGCCGCCGACCTCGGCGGTGCCGTAGACGTAGCCGTCGGCACCCAGCTCCTCGACGACGTTCACGGAGACGGCGAGACCGGCCGGCGCGTCCGCGGCGTCCTTCGACAGGGAGGCGGCGACGGAGCCGCCCAGCTCGACGATGTCGAAGTGCTCGGGGCGGACACCGACGGTCACCGTACGGTCACCCTTGTCGGCGGCGGTCTTCAGAGCCTCCCGGTTGACGGGGACGACGCTGTTGCCGAACTTCACGCCGCCGTCGGTGATCGGCACCTCGACCAGGTTCATGGCGGGGGAGCCGATGAAGCCGGCGACGAAGAGGTTCGCGGGCTTGTCGTACATGTTCCGCGGCGAGTCGACCTGCTGGAGGATGCCGTCCTTGAGCACGGCCACCCGGTCGCCCATCGTCATGGCCTCGACCTGGTCGTGGGTGACGTAGACGGTGGTGATGCCGAGCCGGCGCTGCAGCGACGCGATCTGCGTACGGGTCGAGACGCGGAGCTTGGCGTCCAGGTTGGACAGCGGCTCGTCCATGAGGAAGACCTGCGGCTCGCGCACGATCGCGCGGCCCATGGCGACACGCTGGCGCTGACCGCCGGAGAGCGCCTTCGGCTTGCGGTCCAGGTACTCGGTGAGGTCGAGGATCTTCGCGGCCTCCTCGACCTTCTGCCGGATCTCCGCCTTGTTGACGCCGGCGATCTTGAGCGCGAAGCCCATGTTGTCGGCGACCGTCATGTGCGGGTAGAGGGCGTAGTTCTGGAACACCATGGCGATGTCCCGGTCCTTGGGCGGCAGGTGTGTGACGTCGCGGTCACCGATGCGGATGGCGCCGCCGTTGACGTCCTCCAGGCCCGCGAGCATCCGCAGCGAGGTGGACTTTCCGCAACCCGACGGTCCGACCAGGACGAGGAACTCGCCGTCCTCGATCGCGATGTCGAGCGCGTCGACGGCGGGCTTGGTGGAACCCGGGTAGATCCGGGTCGCCTTGTCGAACGTGACTGTGGCCATGGTGATGGGCCCCCTTCTACCGGCAGGAACGTGCCGGACGATCCGTTGTAGGAAGGTGGTTGGTGTAGTCCACCAGGGTGAACTGGGTCAGGACGGTACCTGGCCTCCACCGGCTCTGTCAGCACTTCGACCCCGGTGAACTTCGCGGAAATTTTCGACGGGGCGCCCCCCAGACCTGGGTACACTGCACGGGCACCCAGGTGCACGCCTCCTTAGCTCAGCTGGTCAGAGCGCCGCTCTTGTAAAGCGAAGGTCGTCGGTTCGAATCCGACAGGGGGCTCTGGTTCTGAGCAGTACGAACGCCCCGGACGGATGATCCGTCCGGGGCGTTCGGCATCCACGGGTGACAGCAACCGGGGCGGTCACGCACGGTCGACACGTCGCCCGAGCAGGCGGTCCCTGTGGCCGATGCCCTCGCGCTGTGTGTCCGACGTCACGTACGGGACACGGGGTGCGACAGCCGCGTGACGACAGCGCGGCCGGCCGAGCCGGAACCCGGCGGAGCCGGCCGACAGGTTGCGCGTGCGGCCGGCTCGACCAGGACCACGTGGGGCGGCATGACGACACCTCCTGATCGCTCCAGGAGCATGGTGCCGGTGGCCGCTCGTGGCCCAGGGGCCGCCCCGCCGGTGCCGCTGTACGTCTCCCGTGCCTCGGCCGGCGTACCGGGGATGTCGATCACGTGTCGGGCGATACCGGCGTGCGTGAATCGGCTCATGCGAATCATCCGGGGCCCGAGTGGCGTGTGGGCGTATGTCCGCAGTGCTCCCGGCACGTACGTGTGGCTGGGGATCCTGTTCGTGACGACCGTCGCGCTGCACCACATGTCGCCGGAGTTCGAGGAGCACTTCCTGCGGCGGCGGTCCACGAACATCCACGAGCTGTCCCGCAACCCGGTGCGGGTGCTGGTGGCCAGCGCGATGTGGATCGAGAGCGGGAACTGGGTGCCGTACGCCTTCCTGTACACGGTGTTCCACGCGCCGGCCGAGCGCTGGCTGGGTACGGCCCGCTGGCTGGCGGTGTGCGCGCTGGCGCACGTGCTGGCCTCGCTGATCAGCGAGGGGGTGCTGCTGGAAGCGATCCGCCGGGGCATGGCCCCGCACGCGGCCGTGAACACCCTGGACATCGGGGTGAGTTACGCGCTGGCCGGGGTGATGGCGGTGCTCGTCCACCGGATCGCGGCGCCCTGGCGGTACGCGTACCTGCTCGCGGTGCTGGCCGTGTTCGGGCTGCCGCTGGCCGCCGGGCCGGCCTTCACCGACTTCGGTCACGCCGTCGCGGTGCTGATCGGTCTCGCCTGTTATCCGCTGGTCAGGGGCCGGGGAAAAGCATGGGATCCGAAGGAGACACCGGCCGGGCTCAGGGGTTAACGTCCCGGCCATGAGCAGCTCGGCGAGCAGTGTCGTGAACGGTGGCATCTCCTTCTGGTACGCGGACGACGGTCTTCCGGCGGTGCGGGAGCCGCTGCCCGGGGACGCGTCCGCCGACGTCGTGATCGTGGGCGGCGGCTACACCGGCCTGTGGACGGCGTACTACCTGAAGAAGGCCGTCCCCTTCCTGCGCATCACCGTCCTGGAGCAGAAGTTCTGCGGGTACGGCGCCTCGGGCCGCAACGGCGGCTGGCTGTACAACGGGATCGCGGGCCGGGACCGTTACGCGAAGCTGCACGGTCACGAGGCCGCCGTACGCCTCCAGCGGGCGATGAACGACACCGTGGCGGAGGTGGTCCAGGTCGCCGAGGCGGAGGGCATCGACGCCGACGTGCACCGGGGCGGCGTCCTGGAGGTGGCCACCACGCCGGCGCAGCTGGCCCGGCTGAAGGCGTTCCACGCGCACGAGTTGTCGTACGGCGAGAAGGACCGGGAGCTGTACGGCGCCCGGGAGACCGCCGGGCGGATCCGGATCGCGGACGCGGTCGGCTCCACCTGGACCCCGCACGGGGCCCGGTTGCACCCGGTGAAGCTGGTCAAGGGGCTCGCGGCGGCCGTGGAGGCGCTCGGGGTCACGATCCACGAGTCGACGCCGGTGACGGAGATCCGCCCCAAGCACGCGGTCACCCCCTACGGCACCGTGCGCGCGCCCTACGTGCTGCGCTGCACCGAGGGCTTCACCGCCTCCCTCAAGGGGCAGAAGCGGATCTGGCTGCCGATGAACTCCTCGATGATCGCGACCGAGCCGCTGACCGAGGAGCAGTGGGCGGCGATCGGCTGGTCGGGCCGGGAGACCCTCGGTGACATGGCGCACGCCTACATGTACGCGCAGCGCACGGCGGACGGCCGGATCGCGCTGGGCGGGCGCGGGGTGCCGTACCGCTTCGGTTCGCGCACCGACAACGACGGCCGGACGCAGGCGGCGACCGTCGAGGCCCTGCGGGAGATCCTGACCCGCTTCTTCCCGTCCCTGGCCGGGGTACGGATCGAGCACGCCTGGTCGGGGGTGCTCGGTGTGCCCCGGGACTGGTGTGCCACGGTGACGCTCGACCGCTCCACGGGCCTCGGCTGGGCCGGCGGCTACGTCGGCTCCGGGGTGGCCACCGCCAACCTGGCCGCACGCACCCTGCGGGACCTGGTCCAGCGGGACTCCGGCCAGGGCGGCCGGACGGAGCTGACGGACCTGCCGTGGGTGAACCACAAGGTCCGCAAGTGGGAGCCGGAACCTTTCCGCTGGCTGGGCGTCCAGGGCATGTACGCCACCTACCGCGCCGCCGACCAGCGCGAACGCCTCCGCCCGGGCACGGAGTCCTCGCGGCTGGCGAAGGTGGCGGACCGGGTGGCGGGACGGCACTGAGACCCGGGCCGCACGGCGGTTACCGTCGCGGCATGATTCGTACCGCGACTCCTGCCGACGTCCCTGTCATCCACACCCTGATCCGTGAGCTGGCCGAGTACGAGAAGGCAGCCGAGGAGGCCCGGGCGAGCGAGGAGCAGCTGCGGGAGGCGCTGTTCGGGGAACGGCCGGCCGCGTTCGCGCACCTGGCGGTGGACGAGGAGAGCGGGGAGCCGGTCGGGTTCGCGCTGTGGTTCCTCAACTTCTCCACCTGGCGCGGGGTGCACGGCATCTACCTGGAGGACCTGTACGTCCGGCCCGGGGCGCGCGGCGGCGGACACGGGCGGGCGCTGGTGGCCGAGCTGGCACGGATCTGTGCGGAGCGCGGGTACGGGCGGCTGGAGTGGTCGGTGCTGAACTGGAACGAGCCGGCGATCGGCTTCTACGAGGCGCTGGGCGCCCGGCCGCAGGACGAGTGGACGGTGTACCGGCTCACGGACGAGGCGCTGACCGCGCTGGGCTCGGCCGGCTGATCCGACGGCCGACTCCGACGACCGACTCCGACGACCGACCCCGACGGCCGGGGGCCGCTGGCGGTGGTCCGGCCGCCGCAGGCCGTCCGTGGCCGGTCGCGCGGTTCCCCGCGCCCCTCGGGTGGACGAGCCGCAGGGTGCCCGGGCGCGGGGCGGTATCCGTGCGCGGTCCGGCCGCTTGGGCGTGAGCACCACCACGGGCCCGCACACGACGGACAGCCGCGCCGCCCCGGCACGCGCCGGCCGCCGTCCGTCAGGGTTCCAGCACGACCTTGCCGATCGTGTCCCGCCCCTCCAGAGCCCGGTGCGCGGCGGCGGCCTCCGCGAGCGGGAAGCGGGTGACGGCCGGGCGCAGGCGGCCCTGGGCGGCCTCGGCGAGCGAGCGCAGTTCCAGTGCGCGCAGGCCGCCGGCCCGTTCCAGCATCGCCGGGCCGAGAACGGACTCCGAGACGCCCTCGACGTGGTAGCCCTCGCCCTGCCCGGTGCCCTCCGCCGACCAGCCGAACACCAGGTGCCGGCCGCCGGGTCCGAGCAGGGCGACGGCCTCCCGGGCGACCCGGCCGCCCACGCCGTCGTAGACGAGGGAGGCGGGACGGCCGCCCAGGTGGGCGCGGACCTCGGCGGGCCAGTCGGGGTCGGTGTAGTCGACGGCGAGGCCGGCGCCGTTCGCGCGTACCCGGGCGGTCTTCTCCGGGCCGCCCGCGAGCCCGATCACGGTCGCCCCGGCGTTCCCGGCGTGCTGCACGAGCAGGGTGCCGATGCCGCCGGCCGCGGCCGGTACGACCACCACGTCGTCCGGTCCCGGCTCGGCGAACTGCGCGATGCCGAGCGCCGTACGGCCCGTGCCGATCATGGCGACGGCGGCGGCGAAGTCAAGGTTCTCCGGGATGTCGTGCACGCGCTCGACCGCGGTGACGGCGCGTTCGGCGTACCCGCCGGGCGCGAAGCCCAGGTGGGCCACCACGCGCCGGCCGAGCCACAGCTCGTCCACGCCGTCGCCGAGCGCGTCGACGACCCCCGCGACCTCCCGGCCGGGCACGGTCGGCAGACGGGGCGGCTCGGGCAACGGGCCCTGGTGGCCCTCCCGCAGGGCCGCGTCGAGCAGGTGCACGCCGGCCGCGGCGACGGCGATCCGCACCTGGCCGGGGCCCGGCACGGGGTCGGGGACCTCCTCGTAGGTCAGGTTCTCGGCCGGACCGAAGGCGTACAGGCGGACGGCGTGCATGGGATCCCCCAGGGTGAGGCTCGGTGTGAGTCCACCCTCGGACCTCAAGCGCGCTTGAGGTCAAGGGCGGGCCGGCCGAGGATCAGGGACACCGCCGTCACCGCGCTGTTGAAGGACACCTCCGCGAGCACGCCCGGGGCCGCCACCTGGTCGCCCGCGAGGTACACCCCGTCGCCGCGGTCCACGGCGGGCCGGTCCCGCCAGCTGCGGCCCGGCAGGTCCACGGCCCCCGTACGGCCGTCCGCCACGGCCTCGCGCCGCCAGGTCACCCGCTCCCGCCATCCCCGCAGCCCCAGGTCGAGCAGTTGCTCGGCGCGGGCCACGCCGTCGGCCCGGGTCTGGCCGGGGCCGATCGGGAACTGCCCCTGGAGCAGCTGCTCCCCGGCCGGCGCGAGGGACGGGTCCTGTGCGGTGAAGCGCTCGATCCAGCCCGGCGCGTCCAGGTCGGAGACGGCGAACACGTCCCCGCGCCGGGTGCGTACGGCGAGGTCTAGGAGGACGGTACGGCCGCTCGGCCACTCCAGCGAGTCGTCGCGGAGCAGCCGCCGGGCGGCGGGCAGGCCGGTGGCGACCACCACCGGGGTGTCCTGCGGCAGCTCGTCCACCCGGGCCCCGGTCTCGATCCGCACACCCATGTTCCAGGCCCGCGCGGCCATCCGGTCGACGACCCCTCCCCAGCCGCCGCGCGGATAGTGGGCCTCCGGCGGCAGCTTGGCGGCCCGGCGCAGCCGCTCCTGCACGAAGGCGGCGGACAGGCCGCCCGGATCGTGGTGGAACAGCGCCACCGCGGCGTAGTGGGCCGCCGCGCGGGCGCCCTCCTCGCCGGCGATCCCGGTGGCCCAGCCGAGGAAGTCGGTGTCGACGGGGGCCGGGCCGATGCGGCGCCGCAGCAGCTTGAGCATGGCGAAGGGCGGGGTGCGGTGCAGCACCCCGTGGTGGCGCAGCCGCAGCCGGGCGGCCTCCAGGGGCGGCAGCGGAGCGAGCGGGCCGATCAGGTACCGCTGCCGGAGCCAGGTCCAGTGCGGGCCGCCGGCGTAGAGCGCGTGCGGGCCCTCGTTGGTCCGGTACGGCCCCTGCGCCGTCCGGGCCCGGCCGCCCAGGGTGCCGTGGGCCTCGTACACGGTGACCCGGGCGCCGGCCTCGGCGGCGGTGATCGCGGCGGTGAGTCCGGCGAAGCCGCCGCCGATGACGGTGATGTGGTGCGCGGGCTTGTGCATGGTTCTCCCTGAGGTCGGTGCCCCTGCTCGGGAGTACGACGGCCGGCGCCCCGCCGGATGTGACATCCCGGGTGTTTCCCCAGCTCGGACCGGGTTGTCAGTGGCGGGGTGCAGCATGGGGGCATGGTGAGGCGAGCGGCGGGTGCGGGTGCGGCAGGGGTGAGGGGAGCGCGGCGGCCGGAGGTGCGGCTGCCGGCCCTGGAGCCCTGGACCGAGGGGGAGTTGGAGCCGGACGGCGACTACGACGGGCTGGAGTTCCGGGAGTGCGACCTGGCCGGGCAGGACGGCGCGGGTGCCCGGTTCATGGACTGCGCGCTGACAGGCTGCGCGGTGGACGAGACGGCGCTGGGCCGGGCCCGGGTGCTGGACTCGGTGCTGACCGGGCTGCGCGGGGTCGGGACGCGGTGGGCCGAGGCCACGTTCCGGGACGTCGAGCTGGTGGACGCGCGCCTGGGCGGCACGCAGTTGCACGGCTCCGTGCTGGAGAGAGTCGTGATCCGCGGCGGCAAGATCGACTACCTGAACCTGCGCGAGGCCCGCCTCAAGGACGTCGTCTTCGAGTCCTGCGTCCTGGTCGAGCCGGACTTCGCGGGCGCGCGCCTGGAGCGGGTGGAGTTCATCGACTGTGCCCTGAAGGGGGCCGACTTCGGCGGCGCCACCCTGAAGGACGTGGACCTGCGAGGCGCGGTCCCGCTGGAGATCACCCGCGGCCTGGACCGCCTGTCCGGCGCGGTGATCAGCCCGGGCCAACTGCTGGACCTGGCCCCGGTGCTGGCGGCGGCGATGGGGATCCGGGTGGTGTGACGCACCCGCGGCCGCCGGGTTGGCGGGAGGTGAGCCGGGTGTGACGTTCCACGCCCCAAGTGCGCTGTGACAGAAGGAGGTTGGGTCCGGATCCCGCGTCCGTATAACGGATTCCGCGGCACGGCATTCGGATACGAACACGTAAAGTCTTGACGGCGCCCTGTCAAACAGACGGGTTCCGGTGTCACTCTCTCCTCGCCCGCCGCAAGTCTGTGCATCCCCTGTGGCCCCTCTGTGTCTCCACCCCACGAGACCAGACAGAAGGAGATCGAGTGAGACAGCAGCCCCACGTCACCGGCGCCTCCCGTACTCCCCGTAAGACCGCCGTGCGCGCCGCCGCCCTGGTCGGCTCCGCGGCGATGGTCGTCCTCGCGCTGCAGAACGGCGCCGCCACCGCCGCGCCCGCGCCGCACCCCTCCGGCGCCAAGGCCGTCGCGCTCAGCGCCCCGGCCCGCGCCGCCGCGCTGAAGTCGGCCCAGCGGAACGCCGGCGCGGCGGCCCGTGAACTCGGGCTCGGCGCCAGGGAGAAGCTGGTCGTCCGGGACGTGATCAAGGACGCGGACGGCACCGTCCACACCCGCTACGAGCGCACCTACGCCGGTCTGCCGGTGCTCGGCGGCGACCTGGTCGTGCACGCGGCGAAGAACGGATCGCTGAAGGGCGTCAGCAAGGCGACCACGGCCCGGATATCCGTGCCGAGCACGACGGCCACCGTCTCCCCGGCCGGCGCCGAGAAGGCCGCGCTCAGGGCCGCGGGCACCGCCAAGGCCACCGCGACCACCGCCCGCAAGGTCGTGTGGGCCGCGGCCGGCAAGCCGGTCCTCGCCTACGAGTCCGTCGTCAAGGGCAGCCGGCACGACGGCACCCCGAGCGAACTGCACGTCATCACCGACGCGCGCACCGGCAAGCGGCTCCACTCCTTCGAGGCCGTCGACACCGGCACGGGCACCAGCCGGTACAGCGGCACCGTCCCGCTCGGCACCACCGCCGCCTCCGGGGGCTACGACCTGACCGACGGCGGCCGCGGCGGCCACAAGACCTACGACCTGAACGGCGGGACCACCGGCACCGGCACCCTGTTCCACGACGCCGACGACCTCTGGGGCGACGGCACCGTGACCAACCGCCAGACAGCCGCCGTCGACGCCGCCTACGGCGCCGCCGTCACCTGGGACTTCTACAAGGCCGCGTTCAACCGCAACGGCATCGCGGGAGACGGCAAGGCCGCCTACTCCCGCGTCCACTACGGCAACGCCTACGTCAACGCCTTCTGGAACGACAGCTGCTTCTGCATGACGTACGGCGACGGCGCGAACAACGCCGACCCGCTGACCTCCCTCGACGTCGCCGGCCACGAGATGAGCCACGGGCTGACCGCGGCCACCGCCGGCCTGAAGTACAGCCGCGAGTCGGGCGGCCTGAACGAGGCCACCTCCGACATCTTCGGCACCTCGGTGGAGTTCTTCGCGAACAACTCCGCCGACGCCGGCGACTACCTCATCGGCGAGAAGATCGACATCAACGGCGACGGCACGCCGCTGCGCTACATGGACAAGCCCAGCAGGGACGGCGGCTCCGCCGACTACTGGTCGCGCACCGTCGGCCGCCTGGACGTGCACTACTCGTCCGGTGTCGCCAACCACTTCTTCTACCTGCTGTCCGAGGGCAGCGGCGCGAAGACCGTCAACGGGGTCTCCTACAACTCCCCGACCTACGACGGCTCCACGGTCACCGGCATCGGCCGGGACAAGGCGGCCCAGATCTGGTACAAGGCGCTGACCACGTACTTCACCTCGTCCACCGACTACGCGGGCGCCCGCACCGGCACCCTCCAGGCGGCGGCCGACCTGTACGGCTCGGGCAGCGCGGAGTACAGGGCGGTGGCGGCGGCCTGGACGGCCGTGAACGTCAAGTAGCCGCGCGCCCACGGCGCTACGCCGGCCGGGCCGCCCGTCCTCACGGGTGGTCCGGCCGGCCGTCCCCGTACAGCCAGTCCTTCCAGATCCGGCCGAAGTCCTGGTCGGGGGCCTTCTTCTCGACGTACGCGGTGAAGTCGGCGGTGCTCACGGTGCCGTGGCGGTGGGCGGCGGCCCAGCCCTGGATGATGTCGTAGAAGGTGTCGTCGCCGGCCTTCTGCCGGATCTTGTGCAGGAGCATCGCCCCCCGCTCGTAGACGGGGCTGTCGGAGATGTGCGCGGCGCCGGAGGGCTTCGCGGGCGGGAAGGCCCAGACGGCCTCGCCGCCCTCCTCGTACAGCTCGGTGAACCTCTCCTCGGCGCTCTTGCCGCCGTGGTCCTCCTGGTACAGCCACTCCGCGTAGGTCGCGAATCCCTCGTTGAGCCACATGTCACGCCAGCTCGCGGGGGTGACCGAGTCGCCATACCACTGGTGGGCCAGCTCGTGCACGAGGATCGGGACGGTCAGCTGGTCGGCGGGGAAGACGGGCCGGGTCTGGGTCTCCAGCGCGTAGCCGGCGTCGCCCGACCGGTCGACGATCGCGCCGGCCGAGGAGAAGGGGTACGGCCCGAAGTTGTACTCCTCCCAGTCGAGGATGTCCGGGATCTTCGCGAGGACCTTCCGGCTCGCCGCGGCCCGGCTCGGGTCGACGGCGGTGACGACGGGCAGGCCGTGCGGACCGGTGGTGCGCGCGATGTCGTAGTGCCCGATGGCGACGGTGGCCACATAGCTCGCCATGGGCTGGGCGGTGTGCCAGTGGTAGGCGGTACGGCCGCCCTTCGCGCGCTGGTCCGTCAACTCGCCGTTGGAGACGGCCTGGAGGCCCTTCGGGACGGTGACCGTGATGTCGTAGGACGCCTTGTCGGAGGGGTGGTGGTTGCCGGGGAACCAGGCCATGGAGCCGACCGGCTCGCCGAGCGCGAGGGCACCGTCGGCGGTGCGCAGCCAGCCCTCCTCGGAGCCGTCGGGGTCGGTGAGGGTGCGGGGGGTGCCCGAGTAGCGGACGGTCGTGCGGAACGTCTCGCCCTGGCCGAGGTCGTCGTGCGGGCGGACGGTGAGTTCCTGGCCGGTGCGGCTCCAGCGGGCGTCCTTGCCCTCGACGGTGACCGAGTCGACGTGCAGCCCGGCGAGGTCCAGGTCGAAGGCGGACAGGTCCCGGGTGGCCCGGGCGGTGACGACCGCCGTTCCGGTGAGGCGGCGGGTGGCCGGGGTGTAGTCCAGGGTCAGGTCGTAGTGCCCGACGTCGTAGCCGCCGTTGCCGGCCTTCGGGAAGTACGGGTCGCGCAGGCCGGAGCCGCCCGGGTTACCCCGCACCCCGCCGTCGCACGCGGTGCCCGTCAGCGCGAGGGCGAGCAGGGCGGCGAGGGCCGGGACAAGGCGTACGGATCTGGACATGTCAGTGATCTTAGGCGGGCGGGACGCACCGCAGACAGGGGTCGCCGGACCGGCGTGACACCATCTCCCCCGTGCTCGACATCGGCTACGCCCTCTCCAACCGGTTCCCGGACCCCCCGCAGACCGACTACCGCCGCGCGGACGTCCACGCGCTGCGCCACGACCTGTTCTGCGGTGACGTCTATCTCGCGGACACCGAGGCCGACCGGGAGCTGTCCACAGCCTGGGGATGGGTGCCGGTGCTCGACTTCGCGTGGGCGCTGTGCGACATCGTGGAACGGCTGGACCGGGATCCGATGGGCTCCCGCGCCGCCCGGCCGCAGCGCGCCGAGCTGGACTTCACCGAGTCCACCGACCGGATGCTCTTCGAGCGCCGCTTCGGCTGGGTCGACATCACCGCCGACTGGGTGCCGGCCGAGGAGTCCCCGCTGTCCTTCCCCCACACCGAGCTGCGCCGCGAGGCCCGGGACTTCCTGCACGACCTGCTCGCGGACCTCACCGACCTGCACGAGGACCTGGCGGAGAACCCGGCGGTCTGGACCCTCCAGGCCCGCTTCCCGCGGGTGCCGTGAAGAGGACCCCCGGGTTGGAACCGGGGGTCCTCGCGCACGACTTCGCTCGTCAGACGTTCACGCCGAAGTCCTGGGCGATACCGACCAGGCCCGAGGCGTAGCCCTGGCCCACCGCGCGGAACTTCCACTCCGCGCCGTTGCGGTACAGCTCGCCGAAGATCATGGCCGTCTCGGTGGCCGCGTCCTCGGACAGGTCGTAGCGCGCGATCTCGGCGCCGCCGGCCTGGTTGACGATGCGGATGTAGGCGTTGCGGACCTGGCCGAAGTTCTGGCCGCGGTTCTCGGCGTCGTAGATGGACACCGGGAAGACGACCTTGTCGATGTCGGCCGGCAGGGCGGCCAGGTTGACGTTGATCGCCTCGTCGTCGCCGGCGCCCTCGCCCGTGCGGTTGTCGCCCGTGTGGACGATCGTGTTGTCCGGGGTCTGCTTGTTGTTGAAGAAGACGAAGTGGGCGTCCGAGTAGACCCTGCCCTGGCCGTTCACCGCGATGGCGGAGGCGTCGAGGTCGAAGTCCGTGCCGGTGGTGGTGCGGACGTCCCAGCCGAGGCCCACGGTGACGGCGGTCAGGCCCGGAGCCTCCTTGGTGAGCGAGACGTTGCCACCCTTGGACAGGCTTACAGCCATGTTGGGAGTCCCTTCCTTAGATACCCGTGCATATCCGTGCACTCTGTGCCGACGAAGCTACCGTCACCCGGGACAACGTCGACGGGGGTCCCCGCGGTTCCGGATCCCTTTACCTTTTTTACCGAACCGGAAATCCAGGTGACGTGCGCCCGGCCGGGCCGGGAACATGGAGGGCATGTCCGGGCCCTACTTCATCCGTGGCTCCGTCTCGCTTCCCGAGGCCGAGCTGATGTGGCGTTTCTCCAGGTCGTCCGGGCCCGGCGGACAGCACGTCAACACCAGCGACTCGCAGGTCGAGCTGCGCTTCGACCTCGCCCGCACCGAGGCACTGCCCCCGGTGTGGAAGGAGCGGGCGCTGCTGCGGCTGGCCGGCCGCCTCGTCGACGGGGTGGTGTCCGTACGGGCCTCGGAGCACCGCTCCCAGTGGCGCAACCGCGAGGCCGCCGCCGTACGCCTCGCCGCGCTCCTCGCGGAGGCCACCGCGCCGCCGCCGAAGCCCCGCAAGCCGACCCGCATACCGCGCGGCATCAACGAACGCCGGCTGCGGGAGAAGAAGCAGCGCGCGGAGACGAAGCGCGGCCGCTCGGGGCGCGACTGGGGTTAGGGGGCCGGCGCCCTGTCACATCCGCCTCTGCCCGGTCGTCAAAGGGGTGCAGGAGCATCGCGGACGACGACCGGGAGGCCGGGACCACCATGACCGACAACGACTTTCTCGCCGAGCGGTTCGAGACCTGCCGGGGGCATCTGCGGGCCGTCGCCTACCGGATGCTCGGTTCCGCCGCCGAGGCCGAGGACGCCGTCCAGGAGGCGTGGTTCCGGCTGAGCCGGTCCGACACGCGGGAGGTGGGGAACCTCGGCGGCTGGCTGACCACCGTCGTCGGCCGGGTCTGCCTCGACATGCTGCGCTCCCGCCGCACCCGTGGCGAGGAGCCCCTGGACGGCTGGCGGCCCGCGCCGTCCGCGGAACCGGATCCCGCCCAGGACGCCCTGCTCGCCGACTCGGTCGGGCTGGCCCTCCTCGTCGTCCTGGACACGCTCTCGCCGGCCGAGCGGCCGGCCTTCGTGCTGCACGACCTGTTCGGGGTGCCCTTCGAGGAGGTCGGCGGCATCCTCGGGCGCAACGCGGCCGCGGCGCGGCAGCTCGCCGGCCGGGCCCGGCGCCGGGTGCGGGGCGTGGAGGCGCCGGAGGCCGATCTGGCCCGGCAGCGGGAGGTGGTCGACGCCTTCCTGGCGGCCGCGCGGAACGGCGACTTCGACGGGCTGCTCGCGGTGCTGGACCCGGACGTGGTGGCCCGCACGGAGGCCGGTGTGAACAGCGGTGCGGCCCGGGTGGCCGCCGGGGCGGCGAGCTTCGCCCACCTGGCCCGGGTGGCGCGTGCGGTCCTGGTCGACGGCGCGACCGGCCTCGCGGTCTTCGCCGGCGGCCGCCCGGAGCGGGTCCTGGCCTTCACCTTCGTCGCCGACCGCATCACCGGGATCGACATCGTCGCCGACCCGGCCCGCCTGGCGGAGCTGACGGTCGAGGAGGTCCAGGACCGCCCTGCCGGCGTGGTGGGGGGGGGGGTACAGCTCAGCCCAGCTGCCGGTACCGGCCGCGGAAGTACAGCAGTGGGCCCCCCTCGGCGCTGGGCACGTGCGCGGTGAGGACGCGGCCGATGACCAGGGTGTGGTCGCCTGCGGTCACCCGCTGCTCGGTCCGGCACTCCAGGGTGGCCAGCGCACCGCCGACGAGCGGGGCGCCGGTGACCTCGCCGCGGACGTAGGGGATGTCCTCGAAGAGCAGCCGGTCGCTGATGCGGCCCTTCATGGCGAAGCGGCCCGCGATGTGCCGCTGGCTCTCGGCGAGGACCGACACCGCCCACAGCGGCTGCTCGTCGAGCAGGTCGTCCATGCGGGCGCCCGTGCGCAGGCTGACCAGGACCAGCGGCGGGTCCAGGGAGACCGACATGAAGGCGGTGGCGGTCATGCCGACGTCCTCCACGCCCGGCGCCTCGGGGTCGTCCGGGTCCAGCGGCGGCTCCTGCGCGGTGACCAGGACCACGCCCGCGGCCAGCCGGGACATCGCGGCCCGGAACTCGTCGTTGCTCACCCCCTCAGCATGCCCGGAAGGCAGGGGGGTGGTGGGGGAGGGAGTCTTCAGCACGCCGGAAACGCTAGTCTTCGCCGCGCGCGGGCCGCATCGGCCCTTCGCCCGAGCCGGGTCCTAGGACCAGCGGCGCACGCGTGCCGCCGCGGGGGCGCGGTATGTGTGCACGTCCGCACGCCTTGTGTTCAATAAGCGCATAGGCAAAACGCAGAAACTCTACTCAATTGTTCACGTTCTCCTGTGACTTGAGTCACAAGGGGCAGGAATTGTTGACCCTGTGTACCGAGTGGGCAGCGCGCTGTGATTCAGTGGCGGGACAACCCTTCATTCGCTGCGAGGTCTCGGGGGGAGGGCGAGCATGGAGACCGAGTCGGAGCCGTACGTCCGCCTTGCGTCCTTGCGACAGCTGCACCAGGTCATGGCCGACATGAACACGGCGCGCAGCCTGGCGGACACACTGCAGACGGTCGCCGACGGCGCCGTGGACGCCCTCGGTTACGAGATGGCGGCCGTCAACCTGGTCCGCCAGGACGGCGATCTCGTGGTCGCCGCCTTCTCCGGGAACGCCGCCGCGGAGGCACTGATCACCGGCCGGGTCGGCTCCCGCGAGTCCTGGGACCGCCGGCTGGCCATGGGCGAACGCTGGGGCGACCTCGTCTTCATACCGCACACCGAGGGCTGGGTCCTCGACGACGACGACGTACCCCAGTGGTACACCGACGGGCCGGCCCCCCGCTTCGAGGACGAGTGGCACCCCTCCGACCGGCTCTTCGCGCCCATGTACACGCCCGGCGTGCAGGGCGGCAACTGCGGGGAACTGCTCGGCGTCATATCCGTCGACCGGCCGCGCAACGGCCGCCGCCCCGGCGCCTGGGGCCGCGAGGCCCTCCAGATGTACGCCTTCCAGGCCGCCATCGCGATCAGCAACGCCCGCCTGCGCGCCAACATGCAGCGCGCCCTCGTCCGGCTGGAACGCGAGCAGCAGGCGCTGCGCGCCAGCGAGGAATCCTTCCGGCAGGCCTTCGAGTACGCCCCCTCCGGCATGGCCATCGCCGAGATGGGCGGCGACCAGCACGGCCGCATCCTGCGCACCAACGACGCCCTGTGCCGGCTGCTCGGCCGCCCGGCCTCCGCGATGCGCCGCTACTCCTTCGCCGACCTCGTCCACCCCGAGGACGTCGGCACCCTGCTGCGCACCTCCGCGGAGGGCGGACGCGCGGAGCTGCGGCTCGGCCGCCGCGACGGCACGTACGTCTGGGTGTCGCTGCGCAACAGCGTCGTCGCGGACGCCGCCGACGGCCCCCGCTTCCTGCTCACCCACGTCGAGGACATAGAGGAGCGCAAGCGGCGCGAGCTCCAGCTCGCCCACCGCGCCTCCCACGACTCGCTGACCGGGCTGCCCAACTCCGCCGAGCTGCGCTCGCGCCTGTCGGCCCGGCTCTGTCAGCGCCCCGCGCACGCCGACGCCCTCGACTCCCTGGACGCGGCCTACGGCCACCCCGCCTTCGGCGTCCCCGCCGGCCACGGCTTCGACTTCGCGCCAGGCACGGACGGCTTCGAGGGGTACGACCACCATGTGCACACCGTCGCCCCCGAGGAGGGCCGCGACGACGGCACCAAGGGCCTCGCGGTGCTCTTCTGCGACCTCGACGGCTTCAAGTCGATCAACGACCGGTTCGGGCACAACGCGGGCGACGCGGTCCTCATCGAGGTCGCCCGGCGGCTGAGCAACGGCGTCCGGGACGGCGACACGGTCGCCCGGCTCGGCGGCGACGAGTTCGTGATCCTCGCCGACGGCCTCGGCCGGGCCGACGCCCAGGACCTCGCCGTACGGCTGCGCAACGAGATCATCCAGCCGATCCGCGCCGAGGGCCGGGCGGTCCGGGTGGGCGCGAGCTTCGGCATCGGCTGGGCACACTGCGGCATGACGGCGGACGAGGTGCTGAAATCCGCTGACGAGCGGATGTACGTAGAGAAACGATCTCGTCCCAAACAGCATCGCCGTGCCGGATGAACCGCAGGTCAGCGAGGTGAAGCGGTCCGGGCCCCCCGTTTGGGCCAGGGAGAGCGGGTAGGCTCGCCATTCCAACCCGTACCGCATCCGCCCGCACCTGTTGAGGAGTACCAAGGGATGACGCCCGGCGACAACGGCGCGAGCACGCCCGAGGACGACGACCCGTTCGGCTACCTGTACGCAGACGGCCAGGCCCGGGGAGCCCAGCCGCCGTCCGGCGGTTACGGCTACCCGAACTCGGTCAGCAGAGTGCGTACGGTCGGTGAGCGCTCCTACGGCGCACAGCAGGCGCCGTACGGCCAGCCGCCGCAGGCCACCTACGGGCAGGGCGTCCCCCAGCAGGGTGCCCCCGGCCAGCCGAACGCCCACTACCAGGCCCCCGAGACGCTGCCCGGCGGCGCCCCGGCCGGCCGCCGGACCGCGGCCCCCGCGCCCGGCCGCCGCGGCCCCAACACCAAGGGCCTGCTGATCGGCGCGATCGCGGTGGTCGCCGCGGTCGTCATCGGCATCGGCATCGCGATGATCAACGGCAACACGGACGACGACAAGTCCGGCAACCAGGCCGGCCCCGCCCCGACCCGGTCCCACAGCAGCAGCCCGAGCCCGTCGGGCAGCGGCTCGCCGACGCCGGGGGAGCTGCCGAAGACGGACGCGAACGCCCTCCAGCTGACCGGCGGAGCGACCAAGGCGACGGACGTACCGGGCGCGCAGGCGGCCGGCGGTGTCTACGTGACGGGCTTCAACCAGACCGGATCCTCGATCACCTGGACCGTCAACGGCATCCCCGAGGCCGGTAAATACAGCGTCTACATCGGGTACAGCGTTCCCGGCAAGGACGCCACCGCCACCCTCACGGTCAACGGCACGGCTTCCGACAGGCCCGTCGGACTGAAGAACTGGGCGAAGGGCCCGGAGGGCGACTACGAGAAGGGCTGGACGAAGACGTACAACTGGATCCAGCTCGACAAGGGAACGAACACCATCAAGCTCTCGTGCGAGCAGGGCAATCAGTGCGACGCTCTCATCGACCAGCTGTGGCTGGTCAAGGGCTGGGTCAACTCCAGCGGCTGAGCCGCCGCGGCTCTCATGCCGCTGCCACCGACACCCGCGTCAGGAGTTTCTCGTAGGCCGCGAGGTCGAAGTCGCCCGCTGTCGGGGACCGTACGGTGGCCGCCGACAGGGCGACCGCGCGGGCGAGGCGGTCCGGCCAGGGCAGTTGGTCCAGCAGGCCGGACAGCAGGCCGGCCACGGCCGAGTCACCGGCGCCGGTGGGGTTGCCGAGTTCGGGGGCCGGCGGGGCCGCGTGCCAGCGGCCCTCGGGGGTGACGGCGAGCAGGCCGTTCGCGCCGAGTGAGGCGACGACCGCGTGGGCGCCGCGCCGGCGGGCGTCCTGGGTGGCGCGCAACGGCTCGTGCGAGCCGGTGAGTTCGGCCAGTTCGTCGGCGTTCGGCTTGATGAGGTCCGGGCGGGCGGCGACCCCGCGGCGCAGCGGCTCACCGCTCGTGTCCAGCAGTACCGGGACACCGGCGGACCGGGCCGTGCGGACCAGGTTGGCGTACGCCCCCACCGGCACCCCCGGCGGCAGGCTGCCGCACAGTGCCACCGCCGAGGCACCGCCGAGCAGTTCCTCGTACCGGTCGAGGAAGGCGCCCCACTCGCCGGGCGTGATGTGCGGGCCCGGCTCGTTCAGCTGGGTGGTGTCACCGGTCAGCTCGTCCACGACCGCGATGGTGCGCCGGGTCGCCGCGGATATCGGCACCAGCGCGTCCACCGGCCCGGGCACGCCCGCGAGCGCCTTACGCAGCACCGCACCGGTCGGTCCGCCCGCGAACCCGGTGACCGTCACCTCGTGCCCGAGGGCGGCCAGCACCCGGGCCACGTTCACGCCCTTGCCGCCGGGCCGCTCGGCGACCTCGGAGACGCGGTGCGAGGTGTGCGGGCGCAGTGACCGTACGCGATAGGTGATGTCGAGAGCGGTGTTCAGCGTGACCGTGAGGATCACCCGGGCCGACCTCCCTCGAAGTCAATGCGCCTGTCTCGGTTTCCGGGGTCCCGATCATGCCAAAGAGACGGCGGCCGGCCCAGTGCGCGGGTCGGCCACCGTCCTGTCGACAGCGGTACGGATCAGGGCAGTTGGGGCACTACCACCCATTCACCCTGTCGCATCACGCCCTTCAGCTCGAAGTCCGCGTCCAGCAGGACCAGGTCGGCGTCCTTGCCGGGCTCCAGGGAGCCGATGCGGTCGGAGAGGCCGAGCAGGCGGGCCGGGTTGGCCGACAGGGCGGTCACGGTGTCCTCCACCGACAGCTTGTCGACGGTCACCGCCCGCCGGAACGCGCGGTCCAGGGTGAGCGTGGAGCCCGCGATCGAACCGCCCTCGACCAGCCGGGCCACGCCCTCGCTGACCTCGACCTCCAGCGGGCCGAGCATGTAGCGGCCGTCGCCGGTGCCGGCCGCGTCCATCGCGTCGGTGATGAACGCCACCCGGTCCGCGCCGGCGTGACGGAACGCCAGTTCCAGCGCGGCGGGGTGCAGGTGGACACCGTCGTTGATCAGCTCGACGGTGACCCGCTCGTCCTCCAGCAGGGCGGCGACCGGGCCGGGTGCGCGGTGGTTCAGGGCGGGCATGGCGTTGAAGAGGTGTGTGGCGACCGTGGCGCCCGCGTCGATCGCCTCGATCGTCTGCTCGTAGCCGGCGTCCGTGTGCCCGATCGCCGCGATGACGCCGTGCTCGGCGAGCAGCCGTACGGAGTCGATGCCGCCCGGCAGCTCGGTCGCGAGGGTGACCATCTTCGCCCTGCCGCGCGCCGCGTCGATCAGCTTGCGGACCTCGGCCGGGTCCGGGTCGCGCAACAGCCCCTCGGAGTGCGCGCCCTTGCGGCACGGGGAGATGAATGGCCCCTCGAAGTGGATGCCGGCGATCTCCCCCTGCTCGGCCAGCTCGCTCAGCAGGCCGGCCTGACGGACCAGCAGGTCCATCTCGTCGGTGACGGTGGAGGCGACGAGGGTGGTGGTGCCGTGGGCGCGGTGCGTGCGGACGGCGGTGAGGACGTCCTCGGCGCTGCCGGAGAAGGAGGCCCCGCCTCCGCCGTGGTTGTGGAGGTCGACGAAGCCGGGGACCAGCCAGTGGCCGGTGACGTCGATCACCTGGGCGCCGGCCGGAGGGGTGCCGGTGATGCGCGTGCCCTCGATCGCGAGCCGGCCGTTCTTCACCGTTCCGGTGGGGAGCACCACGTTCGCGCCGGTGAGCAGGTGCGGGCCGGTGGGGGTTGGCCGCGACCCGCGGCCGAGCCGCGTCTCGCCACCGCCCCGCGCCCCTGACGGCGCGCTGCCCGGGGCCGGAGTTTCCCGCTCGGTTGCCATCAGGTGCTTACCTCCGGAGTCGTTGAAGTGGCTGTCAGCAGGTCTTGGGCGAGCAGCCCCGCACCCAGGCAACCGGCCGTGTCGCCCAGCGCCGCCGGGACGATCGTGGGCAGTTTCTGGAAGGTGACCCGCCGCCGGACGGCGTCCCGCAGGGGTCGGAACAACACTTCCCCCGCCTCGGCCAGCCCGCCACCGATGATCAGCGTGCGGGGGTCCAGCAGGGTGAGGGCGGTGACCAGTCCGTCGGCGAGCGCGTCCACCGCCTCGTGCCAGACCCGGACGGCGTTCGGGTCGCCGGACACGACGGCCTCGGCGCAGTCCGCCGCGTCCGCCCCGGGGTCGCCGCAGGCCGCGGCCCAGGCCTCGCTGACGGCGGACGCGGAGGCGTACCGCTCCAGGCAACCGCGCTGCCCGCAGGGACAGGGTGTCCCGCCGGGCCGTACGACGACGTGGCCGATCTCGCCCGCGAAGCCGTGCGCGCCGGCCTCCACCCGCCCGTCGATGCCGATGGCGCCGGCGATCCCGGTGCCCAGCGGCACGAACAGGAACCGGTCCGCGCCCCGGCCCGCGCCGCGCCGGCCCTCGGCGAGGCCACCGGTGCGGACGTCGTGGCCGAGGGCGACGGGCACCCCGAGCCGCTCGGCGAGCAGGGCGCGCAGGGGGACGTCCCGCCAGCCCAGGTTGGCCGCGTAGACGGCGGTGCCGGCCTGCTCGTCGACGATGCCGGGGACCGCGATGCCGGCCGCCCCGGCCGCCTCGCCGAGGTGCGCGACGCCGTGGGCGTGCAGCTCGGCGGCGAAGTCGAGGATGCCCGCGAGCACGGCTTCGGGACCGCGCTCGCGGCCGGTGGCGCGGCGGGCGCGGTGCAGCAGTGCGCCGTCGTCGCCGACGAGGGCGGCCTTCATCCCGGTACCGCCCACGTC
The DNA here is from genome assembly GCF_017526105.1 of Streptomyces cyanogenus. Classification (NCBI taxonomy): domain Bacteria; kingdom Bacillati; phylum Actinomycetota; class Actinomycetes; order Kitasatosporales; family Streptomycetaceae; genus Streptomyces; species Streptomyces cyanogenus. Next base: position 4,083,720 of record NZ_CP071839.1, on the reverse strand, counting down.
GAGGGCGATGACATGTCTCACCACGTGGCCTAGTGTGACTCCCCCACCCGGGAGAGGTCTAGTCCACTCACGTGGTGTAGACCTTATGTGTCCATATGTTGAACGGTGAGACAGCAGGGTTGGGGCTTTGAGGGTGCGTCGGCTTACGGCAGGAACGATCGCGGTGGTGTCCGCACTGGGCATGACGGCGGTTCTCGGCGGCTGCGGGAGTACGGGCTCCTCCGACGTCACCCTCAGACTCGTCGCCGCCGACTACGGCGACTCCGCCGCCAACAGCTCCAAGAAGTACTGGGACGCCCTGGCCGAGGAGTACGAGAAGCAGCACTCCGGGGTGAAGATCGAGGTCAGCGTCTACTCCTGGAACGACGTCGACCGCAAGGTCAAGGAGATGGTCGACGCCGGCCACGCCCCCGACCTGGCCCAGATCGGCGCCTACGCCGACTACGCCGCAGCGGACAAGCTCTACCCGGCCTCGGACCTGCTCTCCATCCGCACCCAGGCCGACTTCCTCTCCCCGCTCGCCGACGCCGGCGAGTGGAAGCACACGCAGTACGGCATCCCGTTCGCCGCGTCCACGCGCGTGCTCTTCTACAACAAGACCCTGTTCGCCAAGGCCAACCTCACGCCGCCCACCACCTGGGCCGAGCTGGCCGCCGACGCCAAGGCGCTCAAGGCGCAGGGCGTGAAGTACCCGTACGCGCTGCCGCTCGGGCCCGAGGAGGCCCAGGCCGAGACCATGCAGTGGCTGCTGAGCGGCGGCAACGGCTACACCGACGACGTCGGTACCTACACCATCGACTCCTCCGCGAACGTCGAGACGTTCACCTGGCTCAAGGACGAGCTGGTCGGCAAGGACCTGACCGGCCCGGTCGCGCCCGGCAAGCTCAACCGCGCGGACGCGTTCGCCGCGTTCGCCGACGGCCAGGTCGGCATGCTCAACGGCCACCCCACGCTGATCCAGCAGGCCGGGAAGAAGGGCGTGAAGTTCGGCATGGTGCCGATGCCGGGCCGCACCGGCAAGGCCAGGGCGTCCATGGGCGTCGCCGACTGGATGATGGCCTTCAAGCAGAACGGGCAAGCCGACCGGATCGGCGACTTCCTCGACTTCGTCTACAGCGAGAAGAACGTCCTGGACTTCTCCCGGAGGTACGGGCTGCTGCCGGTCACCGGGTCCGCCTCCAACGCCATGGCGGCGTCGGCCGCGCCCACCGACAAGGCCCTGCAGCCCTTCCTGGAGCAGCTGCCCACCTCCGAGCTGTACCCCGTCGGCAAGACCTCCTGGGCGGCGGTCAGCGCGGCCGTGAAGCAGAACATCGGCCAGGCCGTCGCCCCCGGCGGCAGCCCCGCCGCCGTCCTGACCCGCCTGCAGTCCACGGCCACCGCGGCCGACAGCAGCACCGCGAACTGAGCCCGGTGTCGGTGCCCGCCGCTACGGTGGCGGGCATGGAACTGGGCACCCGAGAGAAAGCCATCCTCGCCCTGGAGCGCCGCGCCTTCCCCGGCCCCGGCGCCAAGGAGCGAGCGATACGCGAGGAACTCGACCTCTCCCCGGTCCGCTACTACCAGCTCCTCAACGCCCTGCTGGACGACGAGCGGGCCCTGGCCCACGACCCGGTGACGGTCAACCGCCTGCGCCGGGTACGGGAGGCGCGCCGAGCGGAGCGCTGAACCGGTGGGGGTCACCCAGGCGTGAGGGCGGCCGGGGCCGGATACTGTCCCGGTATGGACCCTCTGCCCACCCCGCAGACCCAGCCCGGCCGGGACGGTCTCGCCGCCCTGCTGGCGCAGCCCCGCACCGCGCTGATCGGCCTGGACTTCGACGGCACGCTGGCCCCGATCGTCGCCGACCCCGAGCAGGCCCGCGCCCACCCCGACGCCGTACCCGCACTGGCCGCGCTCGCCCCGAAGGTGGCCTCCGTCGCCGTGGTCACCGGCCGCCCGCCCGAGGTCGCGGTCCGCTACGGCGGCTTCGCCGGCGTCCCCGGCCTGGAGCACCTCACCGTCCTCGGCCACTACGGCGCCGAACGCTGGGACGCGGCCACCGGCACGGTCACCGCCCCGCCCCCGCACCCCGGCGTGGCCGCCGTCCGCACCGAGCTGCCCCGCCTGCTGGAGCGCGCCGGCGCCGGCGAGGGCACGTGGATCGAGGAGAAGGGCCGGGCCCTCGCGGTGCACACCCGGCGCGCCGCCGACCCGCAGGCCACGTTCGAGTCCCTGCGCGGCCCCCTCGCCGACCTCGCCGGCCGGCACGGCCTGATCGTCGAACCCGGCCGTCTGGTCCTGGAACTGCGTCCCCCGGGCATGGACAAGGGCGTGGCCCTGCTGGACCACGCCCGCGCCATCGGCGCCGGATGCGTCGTCTACGCCGGCGACGACCTCGGCGACCTCCCCGCCTTCGCCGCCGTCGAGAAACTCCGCACCGACGGCACCCCCGGCCTGCTGGTCTGCAGCGGCAGCACCGAGGTCACCGAGCTGGCGGAACGCGCCGACCTGGTGGTGAACGGCCCGGAGGGGGTCGTCGGCCTCCTCCGGGCGCTCGCCGCTCAGCTCGGCTGATCGGTCAGCGCGTCCAGCTGGTCCAGGAACCACCGGGCCGGCGGCAGCGCGGTCGCGGCGGCGGCCAGCCGCTTCGAGCGTTCCGCCCGCTCCGCCTCCGGCAGGCTCAGCGCCTCGTGCAGGGCCCGGGCCGTGCCCGCGATGTCGTACGGGTTCACCACGAACGCGTCCTCGCCCAGCTCCTCGTACGCCCCGGCCTCCCGCGACAGCACCAGCGCGCAGCCCTGGTCGGAGACGACCGGGACCTCCTTGGCGACGAGGTTCATGCCGTCCCGGATGGGGTTCACGAGGGCCACGTCGGCCAGCCGGTACGCCGCCAGGGAGCGCGCGAAGTCGTCCTTCACGTGCAGCACGACCGGGGTCCACTGCGCCGTGCCGTACCGCTCGTTGATCTCCTCCGCGGCCTGCTGCACCTCGGCGGTGTACTCGCGGTACACCGCGAGGTCCTGCCGGGACGGGTAGGCGAACGCGAGGTGGACGACCTTCTCCCGCCACTCGGGGTGGTCCGCCAGCAGCTGCTCGTACGCCAGCAGCCCGCGCACGATGTTCTTGGACAGCTCGGTCCGGTCCACCCGGACGATCGTCTTCCGGCCCTCTCCGATCTCCGCCCGCAGCGCCGCCATCCGCTCGTCCACGTCCGGCTCGTGCGCCCGCTTGCGCAGGAAGTCCGCGTCCGCGCCCAGCCCGTGCACCCCGATCCGGGTGCCGGACGGGATACCGGGCCCGAGCACCGCGTGACAGCAGTCGGTGAACGCGTCCGCCCACCGCCGGGTGAGGAACGCCGCCCGGTCCGCGCCCAGGATGCCGCCGAGCAGCTCGGCGGCGATGTCGTCGGGCAGCAGCCGGAAGTAGTCCGGCGGCGCCCAGGGGGTGTGCGAGAAGTGACCGATGCGCAGGTCGGGACGGAGCTGGCGGAGCATGCGGGGGGCGAGGGCCAGGTGGTAGTCCTGGATCAGCACCGCCGCGCCCTCGGCCGCCTCCTCGGCCAGCGCCTCGGCGAACGCCCGGTTGTAGGCCTCGTACGACCCCCACTGCCGCCGGAACTCGGCGTCGAAGACCGGCTCCAGCGGGGTCTGGTACAGCATGTGGTGGACGAACCACAGCACCGAGTTGGCGATGCCGTTGTACGCCTCGGCGTGCACGCTCGCGTCGATGTCGAGCATCCGCACCCGCTGCCCGCCGGTCTCCTCGGCCGGCAGCAGGCCGCCGTCCGCGCGTCGCACCGCCGCCCGGTCGCCGTCGCCGAGCGCGGCGCACACCCAGACCGAGCCCGCGTCCGAGCCGATGGCGGACAGTCCCGACACCAGCCCGCCGCCGCCCCGTCTGGCGTGCAGCGAGCCGTCCTCGCCCACCTGGTAGGAGACCGGGCCGCGGTTCGACGCGACCAGCACCCGGGCCTTTTCAGCAGCAGCACGCGTGGAAGCCATACGCCTCAACCTAGCCCGGCCCGGAAACACTCAAACGTACGTTCCGCCCGGCGAGGGCGGGGCAGGCGGCCGTATACGGCGCTTCACGCCACCTTCCGTTCGGCGTACTCCGCGATCTCCACCATGGGCGGCCGTTCCTCGGTGTCCACCGAGTAGGTACGCGGCTCGAACCCGTCCTCGCCCCGCTCGAACTGGGTGAGCGCGGGCCGGACGAGATGCCCGCGCGCGAGCCGCAGCTGAGCCGTGCGGTAGATCGCCGCCGCCATCCGGCCCAGGGCCTGCCCGTCCTGGTGCCGGTGCTTGCGCACGCCCAGGTCGACCTGGGCCAGCGCGTCCAGGCCGACCAGGTGCAGCGCGTCGACCAGCATGCCCAGCTCCACGCCGTAGCCCACGGGGAACGGCAGCTGTTCCAGCAGGGAGCGGCGGGCCGCGTACTCGCCGCCCAGCGGCTGCACGAACCCGGCCAGCTGCGGCCAGTGCATGTTCAGCAGCGGGCGGGCCATGAGTTCGGTGACCCGGCCGCCCTGCCCGGCCGTGCCGCCGAGCGGACGGTCGTACATGCCCTTGACCAGGTCGACGTCCGGTTCGGTGAGCAGCGGGCCGACGGTCCCGGTGACGAAGTCGGAGGAGAACTCCTTCAGATCCGCGTCGACGAAGCAGACGATGTCGCCGCTGGTCACCAGCAGCGAGCGCCACAGCACCTCGCCCTTGCCGGGGACGGCGGGTATGCGCGGCAGGATGTCGTCGCGGTGGACGACCCGGGCGCCCGCGCGCGCGGCGACCTCGGAGGTGCGGTCGGTGGAGCCGGAGTCGACGACCACGATCTCGTCGACGAGCGGGACCTGGTCCACGAGGTCGTGCCGGATCACCGCGACGATCTCGCCGACCGTCTCCTCCTCGTTGAGAGCGGGCAGGACGACGCTGATCGTCCGGCCCGTGCGCTGTTTGGCGGCCAGGACCTGGTGCAGCGGTCGGTCGGCCACGGACCAGGAGCGGGTGCTCAGCCAGCGCTCGACTTCTTCCAGCACGGTCGGCGGCTCCTCACTGTCACGACCACACGTCACCGTGTGATCCATCTCGCGGTTCGGACGACTATCTCAACTGTCCTGGCCTTCGGTTACAGTCTTGAACAACGCCGATGACCATCGCATGTCGGGGGTCACGAGCGTCCACAACCGAATACCGCTCATCCAGAGGGGCAGAGGGACACGGCCCGATGAAGCCCCGGCAACCCTCCAGCCGGCTCTCGTCTTCGCAGCGAGGCTCCCGGCTAGGGAAGGTGCCAAATCCGTCTCACGGCGAGATGCGTCGTGAGGAAGATGAGGAGAAAGGGCCTCGCCTCCATGGCTGTGCAGACAGTTGCAACCTCCAGCGAAACCACCGTCGACCTCGGCCCCGCCGCCGCCCTGAGCTGTCGCGAGTGCGGTCACCGCGTCCCGCTCGGTCCGGTCTTCGCCTGTGAGGAGTGCTTCGGCCCGCTCGAGATCGCCTACGACTTCTCCGCCTACGACACCGAGGAACTGCGCCGGCGCATCGAGGCCGGCCCCGCGAACATCTGGCGGTACGCGCCGCTGCTGCCCGTCCCGGCGGACGTCGCCGGCAAGCCCAACCTCAACCCCGGCTGGACCGAGCTCGTCAAGGCCGACAACCTGGCGCGCGAACTGGGCGTGACCGGCGGTCTGTACGTGAAGGACGACTCCGGGAACCCGACCCACTCCTTCAAGGACCGGGTCGTCGCCCAGGCCCTGGAGGCCGCCCGCGCCTTCGGCTTCACCACGCTCTCCTGCTCCTCCACCGGCAACCTGGCCGGCGCCGTCGGCGCAGCCGCCGCCCGGGCCGGCTTCCGCTCCTGCGTGTTCATCCCGCACGACCTGGAGCAGGGCAAGGTCGTCATGGCCGCGGTCTACGGCGGCGAGCTCGTCGGCATCGAGGGCAACTACGACGACGTGAACCGCTTCTGCTCGGAGCTGATCGGCGACCCGGCCGGCGAGGGCTGGGGCTTCGTCAACGTCAACCTGCGGCCCTACTACGCGGAGGGCTCCAAGACCCTGGCGTACGAGATCTGCGAGCAGCTCGGCTGGCGGCTGCCCGACCAGATCGTGGTCCCGATCGCCTCCGGCTCCCAGCTCACGAAGATCGACAAGGGCCTGCAGGAGCTGATCAGGCTGGGGCTGGTCGAGGACCGGCCCTACAAGATCTTCGGCGCCCAGGCCGAGGGCTGCTCCCCGGTCTCCACCGCCTTCAAGGCCGGCCACGACGTGGTCCGTCCGCAGAAGCCGGACACCATCGCCAAGTCCCTGGCCATCGGCAACCCGGCCGACGGGCCGTACGTCCTGGACGTCGCGCGCCGCACCGGCGGTGCCGTGGAGGACGTGACGGACGAGCAGATCGTGGACGCGATCAAGCTGCTGGCGCGGACCGAGGGCATCTTCGCGGAGACGGCGGGCGGCGTGACCGTCGGCGTCACCCGCAAGCTGCTGGAGGCGGGGGTGCTGGACCCGGCGAAGACCACGGTCGTCCTCAACACCGGCGACGGCCTGAAGACCCTGGACGCGGTGGCCGGGACCGGCGTCACCGCCACCATCCGCCCGACCCTGGACTCCTTCCGAGAGGCTGGCCTCGCATGAGCGTGACCGTTCGCATCCCCACCATCCTGCGCACCTACACCGGTGGGCAGGCCGAGGTCGCCGCCGAGGGGGCGACGCTCGGCGAGGTCATCGCCGACCTGGAGAAGAACCACACCGGGATCGCGGCCCGGGTGCTGGACGACCAGGGGAAGCTGCGCCGGTTCGTCAACGTGTACGTCAACGACGACGACGTCCGGTTCGAGCAGGGCCTGGACACGGCGACCCCCGACGGTGCCGGTGTGTCCATCATCCCGGCGGTGGCCGGAGGCTGACCGGCCCGCCGGCCGGCTCTCCATTACCTTCGGTAACATCGGTTACCGATTGTTCATCGGATTGCCCCCTCCGTAAGAGAAACGGAGGGGGCAATTCTGCGTGATTGAGCGCGGTAGAGTTGGGGAACACGGTCTCGGCCCCCAGGTCGGCGGCCCTGTAATCATGCCGAGTGGCCCGACAAGAAGTAGCCAAAGTGTGCGGGTTCTCTGCGGCTTTTGTGGGGCCCGACTTGCCCTGAATCCAGGTGAATTCTCACCACTTTCCGGACCTCCCGCGTCCAGAATTCTCGTCCGATTGACCTGTTGCAGACGGCAGTTGGACAGATACATTCAGCCGCGGTCGACGCGTTCCGGCGCACGCCCCCGGCCAATGGGGGGTGAGGTCTGACCCGGGTCCGCGAAGTGTGGATCTGTGCAAGGGCCAGTAATAGGGGAGTTAGGCATGGCTCAGGGCACCGTCAAGTGGTTCAACGCGGAGAAGGGGTACGGCTTCATCGCGGTCGACGGTGGTGCGGACGTCTTCGTCCACTACAGCGCGATTCAGATGGACGGCTACCGCACCCTGGAAGAGGGCCAGCGGGTCGAGTTCGAGATCTCGCAGGGCCAGAAGGGCCCGCAGGCCGACATGGTTCGCGTCACCGCCTGAACGTTTCTTGTCCGAAGGGCCCGCACCTCGCAGAGGGTGCGGGCCCTTCGCCGTCCCCGGGTTCCACTGTTCGCGGGCGGCTGACGCGGGGCCCGTACCCGTGCAGGCGCTTGCACTCGACCATGCCGAGTGCTAATCATTGGCGTTAGCACTCTGAAGGTGAGAGTGACAGTGAAGGACCGGGTCGGTGAGGCCCGCGGGCCGGGTGGGGCAAGGAACCACGAGGCCGGCGAGCCGTCCGTCGCGGGCGCGGGCGCGGTCCGAAGGAATCACCCCCAGTCCTGGAGGGACCACTTCACATGGCCAAGATCATCGCGTTCGACGAGGAGGCGCGGCGCGGCCTCGAGCGCGGCATGAACCAGCTCGCGGACGCCGTGAAGGTGACGCTCGGCCCCAAGGGCCGCAACGTCGTCCTCGAGAAGAAGTGGGGCGCCCCCACGATCACCAACGATGGTGTCTCCATCGCCAAGGAGATCGAGCTCGAGGACCCGTACGAGAAGATCGGCGCCGAGCTGGTCAAGGAAGTCGCCAAGAAGACGGACGACGTCGCCGGTGACGGTACGACCACCGCGACCGTGCTCGCCCAGGCCCTGGTCAAGGAAGGCCTGCGCAACGTCGCCGCCGGTGCCAACCCGATGGCCCTGAAGCGCGGTATCGAGAAGGCCGTCGAGGCCGTCTCCGCCGCCCTGCTGGAGCAGGCGAAGGACGTCGAGACCAAGGAGCAGATCGCCTCCACCGCGTCCATCTCCGCCGCCGACACCCAGATCGGCGAGCTGATCGCCGAGGCGATGGACAAGGTCGGCAAGGAAGGCGTCATCACCGTCGAGGAGAGCAACACCTTCGGCCTGGAGCTCGAGCTCACCGAGGGCATGCGCTTCGACAAGGGCTACATCTCCGCCTACTTCGCGACCGACATGGAGCGCATGGAGGCGGTGCTGGAGGACCCGTACATCCTCATCGCCAACTCCAAGATCTCCTCGGTCAAGGACCTGCTCCCGCTCCTGGAGAAGGTCATGCAGTCGGGCAAGCCGCTGCTGATCATCGCCGAGGACGTCGAGGGCGAGGCCCTGTCGACCCTGGTCGTCAACAAGATCCGCGGCACCTTCAAGTCCGTCGCCGTCAAGGCCCCGGGCTTCGGCGACCGCCGCAAGGCCATGCTCGGCGACATCGCCATCCTCACCGGCGGCGAGGTCATCTCCGAGGAGGTCGGCCTCAAGCTGGAGAACGCGACCCTGGACCTCCTGGGCCGCGCCCGCAAGGTCGTCATCACCAAGGACGAGACCACCATCGTCGACGGTGCCGGCTCCTCCGAGCAGGTCAACGGCCGCGTCAACCAGATCCGCGCCGAGATCGAGAACAGCGACTCCGACTACGACCGCGAGAAGCTCCAGGAGCGCCTGGCGAAGCTCGCGGGCGGCGTGGCCGTCATCAAGGCCGGTGCCGCCACCGAGGTGGAGCTCAAGGAGCGCAAGCACCGCATCGAGGACGCCGTCCGCAACGCGAAGGCGGCCGTCGAGGAGGGCATCGTCGCCGGTGGTGGCGTGGCCCTGCTGCAGGCCTCCCAGGTCTTCGAGAAGCTGGAGCTGGAGGGTGACGAGGCGACCGGCGCCAACGCCGTGCGCATCGCGCTCGAGGCCCCGCTGAAGCAGATCGCCGTCAACGCCGGCCTCGAGGGCGGTGTCGTGGTGGAGAAGGTGCGCAACCTGACCCCGGGCCACGGCCTGAACGCCGCGACCGGCGAGTACGTCGACCTGGTCGCCGAGGGCATCATCGACCCGGCGAAGGTGACCCGTTCTGCCCTGCAGAACGCCGCCTCCATCGCCGCGCTGTTCCTCACCACCGAGGCCGTCATCGCCGACAAGCCGGAGAAGGCCGCCGCGCCGGCCGGCGGCGGCATGCCGGGCGGTGACATGGACTTCTGATCGACCTGACGGTTGATCGCCTGTCCTTCGGACCGAGGGCGGCACTCCCAGCTGGTGGCTGGGGGTGCCGCCCTCGGGCGTTTGCCGAAGGCTAGGTCCTCGGCGTGACCGCCACCGACAGCGTGTCGCCCGGCCTCAGCCTGTTGTAGAGCCATACGGCGTTCTTCGTGTCGAGGCCGATCCAGGCGCCGCGGGGGCCGCAGGCGAGTGAGCCGACGTAGAGGCTGGACCTGTCGGTGCCACGCAGCTCGACCACGTACGGTTCGGCCACCTTGCAGGCGGACTTGGTGAGTCCGTAGGCCGTGTCCCGTGTGAGGTCGAGTTTCGCGGCGACGGTCAGCAGGCCGGCGGAGGGGCGGGTCGGGTAGCCCGAGGTGATGCGCATGACCCGGCCGTCGACGGTCAGGACCCGCCTCTCGACGTCCACCGTGCCGGTGACCGGGGACGTGAGAGGGGTGGGGGTGGGCGTGGGCGTGGGGGACGCCGGGAGCCGGGGAGCGGTGGCCGCCGGGGCCTGGCGGTGGGCCGGAGTGCCGTCGCCCGGATTCAGCGCCAGTGCGAAGGCCGCCAGGGCGAGGGCCGCGGCGCCCGCGCCGAGGACGAGGGCCGTGCGACGGCGGCGGTTCCGGCGGACGGCGCGGCGGCGGATCCCGGGAGCGCCGAGGGCCGGCGGTCTCTCGTTCGCCGTCGCCAACTCGCGGAGTGCGGTGGTCAGGTCGTCCGGGACGAGGTCATCCGACACGGCCGCCCTCCTTCCGTACCGGCTCATCGGCCTCGTCCGTGCCCAGCTGCCTCGCCAGTGCCGCCCGGCCCCGGGACAGCCGGGCCTTGACCGTACCCACGGGCGCGCCGGTCTCGGAGGCTACCTGCTCGACACTCAAGTCGCACAGATGGTGCAGGACGATCGCCAACCGCTGCGCCTGGGGCAATTGGCGCAACGCTGCCACCAGGGCGGTGTGTTCGGGGCCGGGGCCGGGAGTCGACTCGGGCGGCGTGTGCCGTCGCATCAGTTCCAGCCAGCGCCTGGCGCGCCGCCAGCGGCTGACCGCCAGCCGTACGGCGACCGTGCGGATCCAGGCCTCGGGGGCGCTGTCGGCCAGGAAGGACTTCCGCCGGTCCCAGGCGCGCACGAACGCCTCCTGCACCACGTCCTGGGCCTCGCCGTGGTCTCCGGTGAAGGCGTAGAGCTGCCCGGTCAGGCGGGGGAAGGCCGCCGCGTAGAAAGCGTCGAACTCGTCCTCGGTCATGCCCTCCGCCGGAGTCTTGCCGCGTCTTGCTGAGTCTTACCGGGTCTCTCTGCTTTCTTTCTGTGTCTTGCGTTTCCCGTGCAACCCGCCTGTCCCGCCCGTGCGTACAGGTCCCGTGGGCCGCAGGCGCGGCGTACATCGAAACACACGTGACCGAAGGAGAAGACGATGCGGACGGGTGCCCGGATCCATGACGACTTCGCTGCCTGCGCGCGCGCCTGCTGGCCCCGGCTCCTCGTCACCGCGCGGTTGCTCACCGAGGACCTGCCCGAGGCGGAGGAACTGGCACGGAGGACGCTGGTACGGGTGTACGCGCGCTGGCGCCGCGTTCCGCGCAACGACGTCGACTTCCACGTACGGCGTCACCTCGTGCGGAGCCGGCTGCGGCGGCCGTGGCCGCTCGTGGGCCGTGCCGCCCGGCAGCGGGCCGTGCTGGTGCTGCGGTACGGCGAGGGGCTGCCGGACGCGCAGATCGGTCAGCTGCTCGGCATCTCCAAGGGCGCGGTGCGCCACGTCGCCAGGCGTGGGACGAAGGCGGCCGGGGGTGACGAACAGCGGTTGCGCGAGGCCTACGCCGCCGTGGCCGGTGACGTGGTTCCCGGCCCGCTCCCGCTGGACGCGGTGATCGCACGGGGGCGGGCGAGGCGGCGGCGCCGGGCCGCGGTGACCGCCGGTGCCTGCGCGGTGGTGCTGGTGGCCGGGGGCTCCCTCGCCGTCGGCCGGGTCGCCGGGAGCGGCCACGGTGAGTCGTCCGGTACGGCGGGCAGTCGGGTGGTGGGTTCCGTGCGGATCGTGGCGCCCGGGGAGCGGGTGCAGGCGGCGCCCGGCGTGGAGATGTGGCTGACCGCGGACGGCAGTCACTGGTCAACGCCGCAACAGGCCGATCGGTTCCGCGGGTTGGACGCCTACTCGCGCCACGAGCCGGGGGTGTCCCTGCAGGCGGAGCCGGTCGAGGGCAGGTACTTCCTGTCCGGCCTGTACTACGGCGTCACCGGGGACCCGGGACGCGTCGAGCTGAGCACCGGTCACCGTCAGGTCGCCGCCAAGGTACTCACCCTGGCGGGCAGCCCCGGCTGGGGGGTCTGGTACGCGACCACGTCGCTGTCCGCACAGGACACCAAGGCGCTCATCGTCGAGGGCATGGAGAAGACCCGGGGCGGTGAGGGCGTCAGGGTGTACGACGCCGCCGGCGCCGTCGTGGCACGGCTGCGGAGCGGGGGGTGGTCGGCATGACCCCGGAGCTCAAGGAGGAACCCAGGGAGAGGCCCGAGGAGAAGCCCAGGGAGGAACCGCGGAAGGCGCCCGAGAAGGCGCGCGCACGCGCGAGGTCGCGGCGCGTCCCGTTCCGCGTCCGTCTGCGCCGCAACCGGGGCCGTATCGCGCGTCACCTGCTGGGCGCCTTCCTTCTCCTGCTCGCCCTGCTGTGCGGGGCGGTCGTCGTCGCGTACAAGCTCACCGTCATTCCCGAGCCGCATCCGGACACGGTCGTCCAGAGCACCGTCTTCCTCGACGAGAAGGGCGCCTACCTGGGCCGCCGCGGTCCGGTCGACCGTCAGGAAGTGCCGCTGTCGCAGGTCCCGCGGTATGTGCAGAACGCGGTGATCGCCGCAGAGAACCGTTCCTTCCGGACCGACTCCGGCGTCTCCCCGAAGGCCCTCGTCCGTGCCGTCGCGGCGGCGCTGACCGGCGGCGAACGGCAGGGCGGCTCCACCATCACCCAGCAGTACGTCAAGAACGCGCTGCTCAGCCCCGAGCAGACCCTGTCACGCAAGGCGCGCGAGGCGCTGATCGCGGTCAAGCTGGACCGCACGCGCTCCAAGGACGAGATCCTGGAGGGCTACCTCAACACCGTGTACTTCGGCCGGGGCGCCGCCGGCATCCAGTCGGCCGCGCGCAACTACTTCGACGTCGACACCAGGAACCTCACGGTCTCCCAGGGTGCGGCCCTGGCCGCCATCATCAACCTCCCCTCCTACTACGAGAAGGCCGGCTCGGACCCGAAGGTCACGGCGACACTCCAGAAGCGCTGGGAGTGGGTGCTGGACGCCATGGCGTCGAGCGGGGACATCACGGCGAAGCAGCGCTCCGGGGCCCGCTTCCCGGCGTTCCGGTTCTATCCGCCGGGGGCGACCGACGGGCAGCGGCAGTACCTGATCGACGTCGCGGCGAAAGAGGCCGCCGACCGGCTCGGCATCAGCGAGGACCAACTGGCGCGCGGCGGCTACACCGTGCGCACCACCTTCGACCTCCCCCTGCAGGTCTCCACGGCGGAACTGGTCAAGGGGCGGACGGCAGGCAAGGGGGTACGGCTGCACACCGCCGTCGTGGGCATGGAGCCCGGCGACGGTGCGGTGCGGGTGCTGTACGGGGGGTCGGACTACGCCCGGCAACCCTTCAACGACGCGGTGAGCGGGGCGGTGGAGGCGGGTACGGTGATGACGCCGCTGGAGAGGATGCCGTTCGGGGCGCCGCTGACCGGGTTTGCGAAGACGGCCGCGCCCACTCCGCTGAGGCTCACGTCGGCGTACGCGGCGGTCGCGGCCGACGGCATGTACGCCGCGCCGTACACCGTCGCCCGCATCACCCGCGACGGCCGCACCGTCTACTCCGCGCATCCCGACCGCCACCGGGTCCTGCCCGGGCAGGCGGCCCGCGCGGCGGCCACGCCGGTACAGGCCGGTGCCGGGGCCACCCCGGTCGCAGGCCCTCCGGCGAGCCTGTTCACGGCGGGAGCGGGCGGCGGCATCACCCGTCGCACGGTGTGGACCGTCGCCTACGACGCCCGGCTCACCCTGACCGTCACCCTCTTCGCCGACAAGCCGGGCAGGAAGAAGGACACGACGGTGCCTGCGCAGCTGCCGACGGATCCCTCACCGACAGGGTTCACGGAACAGACGGCGACCCAGCTCTGGGGCCGCTTGAGGTGATCGGAGTGTGAGCGGCGCCACGCAATGGATTCCCGTGGGGCGGAATGTGGGGCAGCGCATAGGTGATTACTTAAGAAGCTGCAACAATGCGTGCTCACATACCGACCGGTTTAATCCGCCATCCACGAGGAGCCCCCACGTGACCGCCACGACGCCCGCCTCCCGAGCGGCCCAGATCCTGTCCCGCCCGATCGCGCTCAACGGTCTCACCGTTCCCAACCGGATCGTGATGGCGCCGATGACCCGCATGTTCTCCCCGGGCGGCGTCCCCGGCGAGGACGTCCGCTCGTACTACGCCCGCCGCGCCGCCGCCGGCGTCGGCCTCATCGTCACCGAGGGCACCTACGTCGGCCACGCGTCGGCCGGTCAGAGCGACCGCGTCCCGCGGTTCCACGGCGAGGAGCAGCTGGCGGGCTGGGCGAAGGTCGCCGAGGACGTGCACGCGGCCGGCGGCCGGATCGTCCCGCAGCTGTGGCACATCGGCATGGTCCGCAAGCAGGGTGACGCCCCCTACCCGGACGCTCCCGCCGTCGGCCCCTCCGGCCTGGAGACCGCCGGTGCCGAGCCCACCGGCAAGGCCATGACCCAGCAGGACGTGGACGACGTCATCGCCGCGTTCGCCGAGGCCGCTGCCGCCGCCGAGCGCATCGGCTTCGACGGCGTGGAGATCCACGGCGCGCACGGCTACCTGCTCGACCAGTTCCTGTGGTCCGGCACCAACCGTCGTACGGACGCCTACGGCGGCGACCTGGTGGCCCGCACCCAGTTCTCCGCCGAGATCGTGGCCGCCGTGCGCGCGGCGGTCTCGCCCGAGTTCCCGGTCATCTTCCGCTACTCGCAGTGGAAGCAGCAGGACTACACCGCCCGGCTCGCCGAGACCCCCGAGGAGCTGGAGGCCCTGCTCACCCCGCTCGCCGCGGCCGGTGTCGACGTCTTCCACGCCTCCACGCGCCGCTACTGGCTGCCCGAGTTCGACGGCTCCGACCTGAACCTGGCCGGCTGGACGAAGAAGCTCACCGGCAAGCCGGTCATCACCGTCGGTTCGGTCGGCCTCGACGGCGACTTCGTCAACGCGTTCAAGGGCGAGGGCTCCCCGGTCAAGAACATCGACAACCTCCTGGACCGCCTGGAGTCCGACGAGTTCGACCTGGTGGCCGTCGGCCGCGCGCTGCTCCAGGACCCGGAGTGGGCGGCCAAGGTGCTCGGCGACCGCTTCGACGAGCTGAAGCCGTACGACGCGGCGGCCGTGAAGACCCTGAGCTGACCGGCGCTCGGGCTCAGAGGTTGCCCAGGGGCTCGATGTCGACCCGTACCGGCGTCCCCCACACCCGCAGCACCTCGTAGTCGGTGAACTCGTGCACGAGCCGGTAGGCCATCGCGGGCCGCGACCCGCGCCGCTGGGCCGCGAGATAGGCCTCCGCCTCGTGCCGGTCCCGCCTCGGTGTGCCGCAGAGCTGCCACTCCTGCCCGTTCCACAGCTCGGGCAGCCACCGCTGCTGCGGCTGCGGCCGGTCGTCGCGCACGCCGTACCGGGACGGGGCGGTGCGGACCGGCTCGCCCGGCCGGGGCCTGCTGCCCTGGAACTCCGACCGGCGCGCGGCCCGGCGCCGGGTCTCGCACAGCAGGCACAGGTCGGGCGCGCTCTCGTCCACCGGGCCCTGCGGGTGCTCGGGGCACCGGGTGGCGGGCGCGCCCGTGGTGACGGTGTCGTCCAGCAGGTCGAGGGCGCGCCGCAGATCGTCCTTGATCTCGTGCAGCCGGGCGTCCGGCGTGTCGGCGGTCAGGGCCTCCCCGTGCTCCCCGAGCAGCCGAAGAGCCCGTCCTAGGGCGGTGAGCTGGGCGTGATTCATATCGGTGGGTGCCTCCTCGCCTCCATGGTGCCCCGGTCCGGAGACCGATGACGGCTCGGGGAGGACCGTGGTGGAGTGGGGGCCATGACGACGACCCCTGCGGCGCGCCTCGCCGACGCCCTGGGCCGCTTCAACGCCGCCCACCCCTGGGACCACAACGCCCACTACCATCCGTGGCTGGCACGGCAGTTGCCCCGCCGCTTCGGTGCCGCGCTGGACGTGGGGTGCGGCAGCGGTGACCTGGTACGGCTGCTCGCCCGGCGGGCCCGGGAGGTGCACGGGGTGGACGCCGACGCCGGAATCCTCGCCCGGGCACGGGGGCTGACGCCCGCCTCCGCTCCCGTCACCTACACCGTCGCCGACGCCTCCCGCGCGCTCCCCGCCGGTCCCTACGACGTCATCACCTGCGTCGCCGTGCTCCACCACCTCCCTCTCGCCGAGACCCTCACGCGGCTCCGGGACCGGCTCGCGCCCGGCGGGGCGCTGGTCGTCGTCGGCTGCGCGCGGGCGTCGGGCCTGCCGGACCACGCGCTCGGGCTGGTGTCCGTCCCGCTCAACCTGCTGGTGGGGTGGGTGAAGAACCGAGGCCGCCCGGCCTCGCGGCGGCCCACGTCCATGACGGCCCTCACCCGGGAACCACGGGAGACCTACGCCGAGATCTCCCGCACGGCCCGCCGGCTCCTGCCCGGCGCCCGGCTGCGGCGCCGGCTGTTCTGGCGGTACACGCTGGTGTGGCGGGCGCCCGCGGCCTGAGGCCGGTGCGGGGTCAGCCGGGCGCGTGAGTCAGGGCGGCCCGCAGGTGGCCGCCCGACTCCTCCAGGAGGCGGGCGGCCGTCGGGCCGTCGACGCCGGCGAGCAGGACGAGGATCGCGGGTTTCACCTCGCCGCCGGTCTCGGTGAGGGCCTTCTCGATCTCGGCGTCGTCCGCGCCCGTGGCCAGGGAGACGATCCGGTGCGAGCGGGCGCGCAGCTTGTCGTTGGAGGCGCGCACGTCGACCATCAGGTTCCCGTACGTCTTGCCGAGCCGGATCATCGTGATCGTCGACAGCATGTTCAGCACCAGCTTCTGGGCCGTGCCCGCCTTCAGCCGGGTGGAGCCGGCGATCAGCTCGGGGCCCACGACGACCTCGATGCCGTGCTCGGCGGCGGCGGCCAGCGGGCTGTGCTCGTTGCAGGCCAGGCCGACGGTCAGCGCGCCGAGCGACCGGGCGTGCTCGACGGCCCCGACCGCGTAGGGCGTGCGACCGGACGCGGAGACGCCGACCACGCTGTCGTCCGGGGTGAGCTTGAGCGCGTCCAGGTCCCGGCGGGCCAGCTCCGCGGAGTCCTCGGCGCCTTCCACGGAGGTGACCATGGCCGCGGGACCGCCCGCGATCAGCCCGACGACCTGGTCGGGGTCGGTGTTGAAGGTGGGCGGGCACTCGGAGGCGTCCAGGACGCCCAGCCGGCCGGCGGTGCCCGCGCCGGCGTAGACGAGCCGTCCGCCGCGGCTCATGCGCTGGGCCACGGCGTCGACGGCGGCGGCGATCCGCGGCAACTGCCGTGCCACGGCGCCGGGCACGCCCGCGTCCTCGCCGTTCATCAGCCGGGCGATGTCGAGGGTGGGCAACCGGTCGATCTCGGCCAGCTCGGGCCGGAAGGCCTCGGTGGTCAGGGAGGCCAGCTGACTGCGCAGGTCATGAGAGGTCATGGGGGGTGGCTCTCTCCAGTACGGGGACGTGCTTTCCCTACGGTCTATCGCGAAGCGCTCCGGTGCCGGTGGGCCAACGCCTCGTACGACGCGGCGAGCGCCGGAGCCGCGGTCTCGTACGTCCGCTGCGCCACCCCCACGAACAGACAGTCCACCACCAGCAGTTGGCTGGTCCGGGAGGACATCGCGGCGGGCCGCAGCTCGCTCTCGCGCGAGGTGGACGTGGTCAGCACCAGGTCGGCGTACTGGGTGACCGCGGAGTCGGGCCGTCCGGTGACGGCCACCGTCGTCGCCCCGTGCTCGAAGGCGACCCGGAGCGGCTCGATGACGTCCCCCGTGGACCCGGAGTGCGTGATCGCGATCGCCACGTCACCCGAACGGAGCTGCACCGCGTTGGTCACCGCGAGGTGCGGGTCGCTGTGCGCGTGGGCTATGAGTCCTATGCGCAGGAGTTTCTGGGTGAGGTCCTGGGCGACGAGCCCGGAGGCTCCTATGCCGTACACATCGGTGCGGCGGGCGCTCGCGAGCGCGGTGACGGCCGCGTCGAGCTGGGCGGTGTCGAGTCCGGCGGCGGTGTCGGCGAGGGTCTGCTGTTCCTCGTAGGCCAGCTTGGCGACGACGTCGGCGATGGGGTCGTCCACCGCGATGTCCGTGGTGATCGCGGGCGCGCGGCCGGACTGCTGCTGGGCGGCCAGTCCGGCGAGGGCGAGCCGCAGGTCGCGGTAGCCCGGGTAGCCGAGCAGCCGGGCGGTGCGCACGACCGTCGCCTCGCTGGTGCCGGTGAGTTCGGCGAGGCCGGTGACCGTGAGGGCGGCGCAGCCGGCCGGGTCGCCGGCGACGGCCTCGGCGACGCGCTGCATGGACCGGGTCATGGTCGGGGCGAGCGTGCGCACCTTGGCGGCGAGGGAGCCGACCGGGCTGCCGAAACTTTCCTTCACGTCCTGGGTCACGCATGAAAGATATTTTCGGTTCGGTGTCGCGGTCAAGAGTGCGCACAATGGGGTGCATGGACCCCATCAGCCCCCTGGAGCAGGCGTTGCACGCGGCCCGCGCCCTGGTACTCGCGGATCTGGTCGCCGGCCAGGTCGCGGAGGCGGACGTCGTCTCCCTGGTGGAGGAGTCCGTCGCCCAGCGGCGCTGGTGGGTCGAGCAGTGGCCGGACGGCCTGGCCTTCGTCGCCGGGCTGGTCGCCCAGGACGTGCAGGACGCGCTCCTGGAGCGGTACGGCCGCTGGCCGCTGTGCCCGGTGTGCGGCTCCGGCGACCCGCACGCGCTGGACGTGGAACCGGAACTGGGTCCCGACCCGCACTGGGTGTGCCACAAGGCCGGCGTGAAGGTCGCCTCGGTGGGCTCACTGGGCTCGGCCACCGGCGGGATGACGTCCTCGTGAGGCGCCGGTGACCGTCTACATCGACCCGCCCACCTGGCCCGGCCACGGGCGCCTGTGGTCGCACCTGGTGAGCGATGTGTCGTACGACGAACTCCACCTGTTCGCCGCCGGGTTGGGCGTCCCCCGGCGGGCCTTCGACGGTGACCACTACGACATCCCGTCCCACCGCTACGCGGACGCCGTGGCGGCGGGCGCGGTGGAGGTCGGCAGCCGCGAGGTGGTGCGGCTGCTGAGGTCCGCCGGTCTGCGCCGGCCCAAGGGTCTGGTTCAGCGGCGCAGGTAGAGCAGGAGCCCGGCGTCCATGTCGTGGTCGGTCCGGGCGGTGCGTTCCTCCTCGACCGTCGCCCGGGTGAAGCCGGCCCGTTCCACCACGCGCTGGGAGGGCACGTTGTCCGGTTCGATCGTGGCGATGACCGTGTCGACGTCGTCGCGGGCCAGGGCCCACCCGGACAGGGTGCGCAGCGCCTCGGTCGCGTAGCCGTGACCGCGGGCGCCGGCGACGAGGTCGTAGCCGATCTCCACCCGGCGCTCCTCGTCCGGGGCGCCGTGGAAGCCGATGCCGCCGACCGCCCGGCCGTCCTCGGGCCGTACGAGGGCGAAGACGCCGAACTCGGGGCGGTGCACGCCGGCTTCGTACGCCTTCACCAGGAGCGTGCAGGCCTCCCTGGTGCCCTCGTACGGGCCGCCGTCGAGCCAGTCGAAGCCGCCCGTGCCGCCCAGGCGCAGATCGTCGGCCTGGGCCGGCCGGATTCCGGTGAGGGTGACGGGTCCGGCGGGGATGACGAGGTTGTTGTACCAGTTCCAGTCGGTGACCGGGGCGCGGCCGGGCAGCTCGCCGCGGCCGGTCGCCCACAGCAGGGTCGGCCAGGGTGCGGGGCCGGGCTGGACGTGGGGGAAGAGCCAGGCCAGGGCGGATTCGGCGAGGTCGGCAGGGGGTTCGTAGGGCAGGCCGAGGCCGCGGGTGATGTCGTGGGTGTGCAGCATCGCCTCGGTGACGCACATCGCGGCGAAGCCCTCGCGGTCGGCGCTGCCGAACGGGTAGGGGTGGAAGGCGCGCACGCCCGGGGGTGCGGTGCGGACCGCGGCGGCCAGCAGGGCGCCGGCCGCCTCGATCACCTGCAGCAGTCCGGCGTTGTCGGTGTCCTCGGGGAGGGTGAGGTTCAGCGGGATGCGGTGCCGGGCGCCGGTGGCGAGCTGGCCGGCGTACTTGGTGAGGGCTTGTGCGATGTGCAACGCGGTCGTGCGGCAGCTCCAGTCCAGGCCGGCCGCGTCGACTGCCTCCCAGTCCCGGTCCAGCGCCGCGCGCAGTGCCGCTGTGCAGCTGGTGACAGCCGCCTCCACCTGGTCCCCGCTCATGGTCCGCATGCGCGCACAGTACGGGGGCGAGGATCTCAGGTCGACAGCATTTCCAGCTCGGCCGCGAGGTTGTAGCGCGCGGTGGCCTCCCAGTGCTCCCGGCCGTACGGGGTGCGGAACAGGCGGGGCAGGTCCAGCAGTTGGCGCAGGACCGCCGAACGGCCCTGGCGGAACGCCTCGTTCGGCACGAAGTGGTACTCCTCGCGGACCTCGGCGGTGTAGGCGGCGTACGCCGACGGCGGCGCGGCCAGGATCGCGAGGTCGGCGTCGCACAGCACCTGGCCGTCGCGGTCGTCGTCGGCCGGGTCGTGGGTGACCGTGAGTCGGACCAGCCGGGCCACCTCGGCCGTCTTCGCGTCCGGCACACCGGCCTCCGGCAGGGCGCGCTCGGCCAGCCGCGCGGACCGCTCCTCGTTCTCGGACCGCTCCGGGTGGTAGACGGCGTCGTGGAACCAGGCGGCCAGCCGGACCACGTCCGCGTCGGCCGCGTACTCCGCCAGGGCGTCGACGTGGTCGAGTACGGCGGTGAGGTGCGTCGGCGTGTGGTACCGGCGCTGCGGCTCCTGCCAGCGGGCGAGCAGGTTGTCGGCGTAGGGGCCGGGGTCGGGGCCGCCGCCCGGGGCGCGGGCTGCTTCCAGGGCGCGGGCGAAGCGGAGGCGCAGGGCGTCGAGGTCGGCCATGCCCCCCATTCTCCCGTGACGCCGGCCCGGCGGCGCACCTAGCGTGGCCCCCATGACTGACACTGTGGATGTGCGTGACCCCGAACTGCCCGGGCGGCTGCTGGTCATGGAGCGGGACGTCCTCGTGCCGCTGCTGCGGTCCCGGCCGGACGCCGACTTCGCGCTGCCGACGGCCGCGTGTCCGGGGTGGACGGTGCGCGACGTGCTGGCGCACTGTTCCGCCGCGCTGATGCGGGTGGTGGAGAACCGGTTCGAGAAGGGGGTGTTCTCGCCGGAGTCCAACGAGCGGGACATCGCCGAGCGGGCCGACTGGACGAACGCGCGGGTGGTGGACGAGCTGGAGCGCGGGATGACCGAGGCCGGCCCGGTGATCGCCCGCTGGGACGGGCGGCTGGACATGCTCGCCCTGGGGGAGTGGGTGCACGCCGGGGACGTGCGCGAGGTCCTCGGTGAGCCGGGGGCGTACGCGGGCGCCGGGCTGCCGGCCGCGCTGACGCTGCTGGCGCGGGTCACCCGGGAGAACGAACACGTGCCGCTGCACGCCGACCTCGACGACGTGGACGAGCCGCTGCGGTTCGGCGCACGGGGCGCGGACGGTCCGCCGGCCCGCTACATCGGCGACGCCGCCACGCTGGTCCGGCTGTACGCGGGGCGGCCGGTGGCGGGGTCGGCCTACGAGCTGGTGGGGGTGCGGGAGGCGGAGCTGAACATCTTCGGCTGAGGGGGGCGCCGTGGCGCTCCGGTACCGGCGTACTCTTGAATTGGACTAGACCTGTCGGGTCGTAGTCCTGTCCTGTGTTCGCCTGTAGACGCCGATGAATGGGGTGCCATGAGCAAGCGTGCAGTCCTGGAGGTGATCGCCCTCGACGTCGAGGACGCGGTCGCCGCCCAGGCCGGAGGCGCGGACCGGCTGGAGCTGGTCACCGAGATGGCGGCCGACGGGCTCACCCCCGCGCCCGCCACCGTCGCCGCGATCCGCGCCGCCGTCGACATCGACCTGCGCGTGATGCTCCGCCTCGCGAACGGCTTCGCGGCCGGTGACGTGGACCGGCTGGTCGGGGTGGCCGGCGAGCTGCGGCAGGCCGGCGCCGACCAGTTCGTGCTCGGGTTCCTGGGCGCGGACGGCGGTGCCGACCTGGCCGCGGTGGAGCGGGTCGTCGACGCGCTCGCCGGCTGCCGGTGGACCTTCCACCGGGCGATCGACCGGTCCGCCGACCGTGACGCCCTGCGCCGACAGCTGGCCGACCTGCCCGGCCTGGACACCTACCTCACCGCCGGCTCCGCCGCGGGCGTGGACGACGGCCTGCCCACCCTGCTCGCCGAGGCGGCCCACGACGGCGAGCCCGGGTACGAGCAGCAGATCATGGTCGGCGGCGGACTCCGCCTCGACCACGTGCCCCGGCTCCGGGCCGCCGGCATCGAGGCCTTCCACATCGGCGGCGCGGCCCGCCCCGCCGGCTGGCAGGGCCCGGTCTCCCCGGCGCGGGTCGCCGAGTGGCGCTCGGTGCTGGACGGCGCCGCCTGCTGAGGGGCTACCCGGCGAGCTGCGGCGGCAGTGGCGCGCTGTGGGTCACGATCAGGCCCGACACCGCTCGGGTCAGGGCCACGTACAGGCGGCGCAGGCCCGTGCGTTCGTCGGGTTCGCCGTCCACCACCGCCTGCGGCTCGTCGAGGACCACGTAGTCGTACTCCAGGCCCTTGGCGAGGGAGGCCGGGACCAGGGTCAGCCGGGTCTCCCGGGTCGTCTCCTCGCCGGGGGCCAGGCAGGGGATCCCGGCCGCCGTGAGGGCCTCGGCGAGGGCGGGCACGCGGGCGTCGGCGGCGATCAGGCCGGTCGAGCCCTCGTTGCGCAGCAGCTCCGCGCACGCGGCGACGACGTCGGCCGCCTCCGTGGCCGTACGGACCTCGAAGAAGCCGGGGTTCTCCCGGACCGAGGCGACCGGGGTGAGGCCGGGGGCGATGTGCGGCAGCAGCCGGGAGGCGTACGCGATGACGTCGGTGGGGACGCGGAATCCGGCCGTCAGCTCCTCGACGACCCCCTCCCGCTTGCCGAGGTGGGCCAGCGCCTCCTCCCAGCTCCGGGTCGCCCACGGGGTCGTGCCCTGCGCCAGGTCGCCCAGGACGGTCGCGCTGCCGGTGGTGCAGCGGCGGCCGACGGCCCGGTACTGCATGGGGGAGAGGTCCTGTGCCTCGTCCAGCACGACGTGGCCGAGCGAGTGCGTGCGCTGGATCAGGTCGGCCGCCTCGTCGATCAGCACGGCGTCCGCCGCGGACCACTTGGCCGACTTCACACTGCGCACCGGCTTGGCCCACAGGACCGTCTTCTGCTCGTCCTCGTCCAGGAGCCCGTCCGCGTGCGCGGCGAGGAACTCCGCGTCGGTCAGCAGCCGCAGCACCAGCTTCGCCGGGTCCACGGCCGGCCACACCGCCTTCACCGCCGCCTTCACCGCGCCGTTGCGGGCCACCGCGTCCTGCACCCGGTCGTCCGGCGCCTCCCCGGCCCGCTCCATCTGCACCAGCACCGCGTGCGCGATGCGCTGCGGCAGGGCCTCGCGGGCGGCGCCGTAGCGGATGTCCCGGGCCAGCAACTCCCGGACGATCTCCTCCAGTTCGTACGCCGGCACCCGCCAGCGCCGGGAGCCGCGCACGACCACGACCGGCTCGCCGGGCATGGTCACGTGGGAGTACAGGGCCCGCCTGAGGACCTCGGCCATCCGGGCGTCGCCCTTGACGATCGCGGCGGCGGCCTCGTCCGTACCGCGCACCTCGACCCGCGCGACGAGGTCGTCCACGGTGGCCTGCTGCACGCTCAGCTCGCCGAGCGCGGGCAGCACCTGCTCGATGTAGTGCAGGAAGGACCGGTTCGGCCCGATGACGAGGGTGCCGGTGCGGGCCAGCCGCTCCCGGTGGGCGTAGAGGAGGTAGGCGACCCGGTGCAGGCCGACGGCGGTCTTCCCGGTGCCCGGGCCGCCCTGCACGCAGACCGTGCCGCCGAGCCCGCTGCGGACGATCTCGTCCTGCTCGGGCTGGATGGTGGCGACGATGTCCCGCATCGGGCCGACGCGCGGCCGCTCGATCTCCTGCTGGAGCAGCCTGCTCGTGGTGGCCGCCTCCGCCGGGTCGGACAGGCGCTCGTCCTCGTACGCCGTGAGGTCGCCGCCGGTGTAGCCGAAGCGGCGGCGCAGCGCGACGTCCATCGGGTCCTTCCTGGACGCCCGGTAGAACGGCTGCGACACCGGCGCACGCCAGTCGATGACCATGGGGTCGCCGTCCGCGTCGTGCACGTGCCGCCGCCCGATGTAGAACCGCTCCCCTTCGGCGCCCTCGGCCTGCTGCGCGCCCGGCGCGTGCAGGTAGTCGAGCCGGCCGAAGAACAGCGGGGTGTCGCTCAGGTCGGCCAGCGCCTTGATGCGCTCGTCGATCTGGCGGGCGAGCACCGCGGCGTTGACCCAGTTCGCGGTGACGTCCCCGATGTCCAGGGCTTCCACGTCCTCGCGCATGGCGCGCAGGGCGGCCCGGGAGGCGGCGAGGTGGGAGCGCTCTCGGCCGAGTGGATCGTCGAGCGGGGCGTGGGCGGGCGTGGACAAGGGGGTGCCTCCGGTGGGCCTGCTGCGTGGGCGACGACGATGCCGTCCGGTTTCCGGCCGGGCGGCGGCACTCCTGGAGGAGGCGGGCAAGGGCGGAGATTTTAGGCGGGGCCCGCGGCACCGGTCCAATGGATTTCCACCCCCGCGCGGTTCCACCATGGAGACATGAGCGCAGCAGCCATCACCCCGGCGCCGATGCGGCCACCCTGCGGCGCCACCGCCGTCGAGGGCACCCATCACCACCGCCTGGGCAGTGCCCTGCGGGCCGTGAAGGTGTTCGCGGAGGCGGCCTTCCGCGTCCTCATCCTCGGCGAGTACGGCGAGGAAGCGGGCATACGCCGTAAGTAGCGACATAGGGTCATACGTGTGTGCAAACGGACGGTGACGCCCTGCCTGCCTGCCCTGCTCCTGCTCGCCCTCTCCCTCGCCTCGTTCGCCGCGTTGTGCGCCCTGCGCGGCGCACCCATGGCCGACCTCCTCGTCTACCGGGCCGAGGGCGCGGCCGTCGTCCGCGGCACCGACCTGTACGGCTTCACCGTCACCGAGTGGCGGCTCCCGGCGACCTACCCGCCCTTCGCGGCGGTCCTGTTCGTCCCGGCCGCCTGGCTCCCGGTCCCGGCCCTGAAGGCGGCCGTGCTGGCGGGCAACGTCCTCCTGCTCGCCACCCTCGTCGCCCTCTCCGCCCGCCTGGCGTCCCGCCCGCTGCCGCCGGCCCCGCTCTGCACGGCCACCGCCCTCGCCCTCTGGCTCGAACCGGTCTTCCAGACGCTGCTGTACGGCCAGATCAACCTGGCCGTCACCTGCCTGACCCTATGGGACCTGACCCGGCCCCCGGGCGCCCGCGCCAAGGGCCTCGCCCTCGGGATCGCGGCCGGCATCAAGCTCACCCCGGCCGTGTTCGTGGTCTACCTGCTGCTGCGGGGCCGCAACCGGGAGGCGGTGACGGCCGTGGCGGCCGGTGCGGGGACGGCCGTGCTCGGTGCCGTCCTGCTCCCGTCCGCGAGCGCCGACTTCTGGACCCGGCGGCTGTGGGAGACCGGCCGGGTGGGCAAGGCGTGGATCGTGGACAACCAGTCCCTGCGGGGGCTGGTCTCCCGGCTCCTGGGCGACCCCGCACCGGGCCCGGCCTGGGCGCTGCCGGCGGCGGCGGTCGCGGTGGCGGGCCTGGCACTGGCGGCCCGCGCCCGGCGGGACAGCCACGGCGTCCTGCTGACCGCGTTCACCGCCCTGCTGGTCTGCCCGATCAGCTGGACCCACCACTGGGTGTGGTGCGTGCCGCTGCTCGCCGTGCTGCTGGCGGAGGGGTGCACCCGTACGGCCGCGCTGGTGGCCCTGGTCTTCACCGCCCGCACGATGTGGCTGGTGCCCCACGAGGGCGCCCTGGACCTGGAACTGCCCTGGTGGCAACAGCCGTTGGCGGGCGCCTACCCCCTCCTGGTGCTCGGGCTGCTCAGCTCGTATGACAGCATGATCATCCGTTGTCCAGCACTTCCGAACGAGCAAACGGGGACCTTGACATGGCTTTCTCGAAGCTTCCGCTCCGCAAGGCGGTGAGCGGTCTGACCGCCGCCACCGCCCTCGCCCTCGGCGCCACCCTCATGGCCGCTCCCGGCGCCTCGGCCGTCGGCTCCTCCGCCTGCACCAAGAACATCAAGGACCGGACCCTGCAGGTGGTCCAGTGGGACCACGCCGACATGTACACCAGCCCCAGCTTCAGGTCCAAGGTGAAGAAGTCCGTCTTCGCGGGCAGCAGCGTGCGCGTCTACTGCACCGCGAAGGGCGGCGACTGGTACTACGGCAAGTCCGGCAGGACCACCGGCTGGATGGAGTACCACGCGTTCTTCTAGGCCGGACCCCGGCCGCCGGGCCGGCCCCGTTCGCCGGGCCGGCCCCCGCGGTCACCGGCGCGCGGCTCGTCCCGCGCACCGCGGCTCCGCGGGACGCTGCCGCCCACCCGGCCGTCGCCGTCGCCGGCGATGACGACGACCTCGTCACCGGCGGCCCAGCGCCTGCGGTCGGTCTTGGGCGGGTTGACGCGCAGCCCGTAGCCGGGGGCACGGCCGGCCTCGGCGTGGCTGCGGTACCCGATGGCGCACTCGCCCCGGTCGCGTGCCGCGGCGACGACCGTGGCGAAGGACGCCTCGTGGCCGGTCCGTACGTAGTCGGCGGCCGACCGCAGATGGATCTGGGTGCCGCCGGCCGAGAACAGCTCGTCGAACACCGCCGCCAAGTGCCGGTTCTGGGAGATCTGCGCCATCAGCAGCCCGACGAGCTTGCCGCTGATGATCACGTCGGCTCCGGGGCCGAGCGGTGCGAGGGGCCGGTTGCCGTCGTCGGTCAGTTCGGTGACCACCGGCAGTTCCCGGCCGATCCGGCGTTCGAGGTGGCGCAGCACGAGCAGGGTGACGAGCGTGCGGGTGTCCGGTTCCTCCGGGGCCTCGCCGGGCCGTGGTTCCCGGCCGAGCACGATGACGCTGTCGTAGCGGGCGAGGTCCAGGTCGGCCAGGGTCTCCGGCCGGGTGGTGTCCCCCCTGCGGGGCACACAGGTCCAGTCGGCGCCGCCCGCATCGTACGCGGCCCGCACCGTGGCCTCGTCCTCGTCCGCCACCACGTCGGCGACGGAACCAGGGGGTGCGTTGCGCCCCCATTCCCGCAGCACGAGCGGCGCCCGGCGATTCCAGCCCAGCAACAGCACGCGCTCCGGCCGGGTATCCGGCGGCCGGGGACTCGTGATGAGCCGCTCCTCGACGAACCGCGTGCAGTCGGCGAGTTCGGCGGTGTCGTCGTCGGCGGTGATCACGATGATCCGGTCGTCCGGCTCGATCACCGTCCGCGGGGAAGGGTTCAGCCACGGCACACCGTGACGGACCAGCCCGACCGCGCTGGCGTTGCCGTAGGCGAGCAGCACGTCACCGAAGTCCCGGCCGACCAGCGAGGGGTGTGAGGCCGGGTAGAACTCGTCCCCGGCGAAGTCGAGGAGCTCGCGGTGGACGAGGGACAGCCCCGGGCGGCGCGCGGCCTGGGCGATGAGCCGGGCGGTGACCGTGTCGCTCTCCACGACGACTCCGCGCTCTC
Organism: Streptomyces cyanogenus; assembly: GCF_017526105.1. Taxonomy (NCBI): domain Bacteria; kingdom Bacillati; phylum Actinomycetota; class Actinomycetes; order Kitasatosporales; family Streptomycetaceae; genus Streptomyces; species Streptomyces cyanogenus. The sequence continues at coordinate 4,056,468 of NZ_CP071839.1, read as the reverse complement.
CCGCGGCCAGACGGGCCGCGAGCAGGTAGCGGCTGTCGCGGACCGCGGCCACGACGGGCGGGGTCACGGCGTCCCCGGGCGCCGTCGCCCGCAGCGCCAGCAGGGTCCTGACCACGTCCGCGTCGCTGCGCGACTCGTCGGGCGGCAGCACGATCACCGAGTCGGCCGTGGCCGGACTGGCCAGGGCCAGCACGGCCGGATCGGCCGACGGACCGCTGCGGCAGATCAGCCGGGTCCGGCCGGTGGGGCCCACCTTGCCGTACAGGGCCTCCTCCATGGCCGTCTTGTCCCGGTCGGCCAGGACCGCGACGGCCGAACCCCGCTGGTTGGCGCCCGCCGCGACCAGTTCGCCCACCACCGTGAACACCTGCTCCGACCAGCCCAGGACCACCACATGGCCGCGTTCCACCAGCGTGGAGCGTCCGCGCCGCAGGGCGATCAGCCGCTCGGTCAGCCCGGTCGTGACGAGACCGACGAGGGTCGAGACGTACACCAGGGCGACCAGGGCCAGCAGCACCGACAGCACGACCCGCAAGGGGGTACCGGTGGTGCCGCCCAGCCGCAGCGTCTCCCCGGTCAGGCGCCAGACCGCCGCCAGCTTCCCGGGAAGGGTGGCGGGGGTGTGCCCGCTCGTCCACACCAGCACCGCGCTCGCGGGCACGACGACCGCCAGGCAGACCACCACCAGCCAGCCGACCAGGGCCGAGCTCCCGCGCGCCAGGGTCGTGTCGAACCAGTACCGCGCTCGGGCACCCACCCCGGGACGCCGCTGCTCCACCTTGTTCCCCCTCCGCCACCGGCCTGTAGGGGGCAGTGTCCTGACCCGGCACCCCGCGACGCGCGGCACGGCGCGCGATTCACCCCTTCGCCCCAACCGGATGCAGGGGACCGCCTCCGCGTGCCTCCGCGCACCCCGGCGCCACCGGTTTGAACTGCGGCTTTCCCTCGTCCGTGGCAATCCGCCGCGACCCGGGGCGCACCGGCCCGGCGGACCAGTAGAAGTTCGTCATGACCCAAGATCACCAGGCGGCCGCCGACAGCGGCTGCCTGACCAGGCGTACGCTCACGACCGCCGCCGGCACGACGGCCGCGGTCACCTTCCTCGGAGCCGGGGCCGGCAGCGCGGCGGCCCGGCCCGCCCAGGCGCCTTCCCGGGGCCCCGCCCCTGCGGCCCGCGCGAGGGCGGGCGGCGCGGACTTCGACCGCTGCCTCGCCGCCGCACGGGCCCTGCTCGTCGTGGACTCCGGCGACCGGCCCCTCGTCCCCGGCTACCGGCGGGTGCTCAAGGACGGTCTCCCCCGACGGCGGGCGGGCGGGCCCAAGACCGTCCTCGTCATCGGAGCGGGCCCGGCCGGCCTGGTCACGGCCTGGCTGCTGAAGCGGGCCGGACACCGCGTGACCGTCCTGGAGGCCAACGGCAACCGGGCGGGCGGACGCATCAAGACCTTCCGCCACGGCGGCCACGAGAAGGCGGCGCAGCCCTTCGCCGACCCCCGCCAGTACGCCGAGGCCGGCGCGATGCGGCTGCCCGGCAGCCACCCGCTGGTGATGGACCTCGTCGACCGACTGGGCCTGAAGAAGCGGCCCTTCCACTACGTCGACGTCGACGCGGACGGACGTCCCGCCTCCCACACCTGGATCCGCGTCAACGGCATCCGCATGCGACGCGCCGACTACGCCCGTGCGCCCCGGCGCATCAACCGCTCCTTCGGTGTCCCGCGCGCCCACTGGGACACGCCGGCCGCGGCCATCCTGCGCTCGGTGCTCGATCCGGTGCGCGACGAGTTCAGCACGGTCGGAGCCGACGGCAGGCGGATCGACAAGCCGCTGCCCGAGCGGGTCCGCGGCTGGGCCAGGGTGATCCAGCGCTTCGGCGACTGGTCGATGTACCGCTTCCTGACCGAGCACGCGGGCCTGGACGAGCGGACGGTCGACCTCGTCGGCACCGTCGAGAACCTCACCTCACGGCTGCCCCTGTCCTTCGTCCACAGCTTCATCGGCTCCTCCCTGATCAGCCCGGACACCGCGTTCTGGGAGCTGGAGGGCGGCACGGCCGTCCTGCCGGACGCCCTGCTGGCCAAGGTCCGCGAGGACGTGCGGTTCGACCGGCGGGTCACGCGGATCGAGTACTACGACCCCGACCGCGCCGGCGGCGACACACGGCACGTCCACGCCGCGGGGCCCCACGTCTGGGTGGACACCGTCTCCGAGGGCCGGGGAGGCGGCCCGGTCGTGCGGGAGCAGTTCACCGCCGACGCGGCCGTCGTGACCGTGCCCTTCTCCGGCCTGCGGCACGTGCAGGTCAGCCCGCTGATGTCGTACACCAAGCGCCGGGCGATCACCGAACTGCACTACGACTGCGCGACCAAGGTGCTGCTGGAGTTCAGCCGCCGCTGGTGGGAGTTCGACGAGTCCGACTGGAAGCGGGAGCTGAACCGCATCGACGCCGGCCTCTACGACGCCTACCGCACCGGCCGGACCCCCGGCGACGGCAGCCTCCTCGGCGCCCACCCCTCCGTCCCGTCCGGCCACATCACCGCCGGCCAGCGCGTGCACTACGCCGCCAACCGCGCCGTCACCCGCGACCAGCCGGAGGCGGCCGGTGTCATCGGCGGCGGCTCGGTGTCGGACAACGCCAACCGCTTCATGTACCACCCGTCCCACCCGGTCCCCGGCAGCGCGGGCGGGGTGGTCCTGGCCTCCTACAGCTGGGCGGACGACGCCCTGCGCTGGGACTCCCTCGGCGAGGACGCCCGCTATCCGCACGCCCTGTGCGGCCTGCAGGAGGTCTACGGCCAGCGGATCGAGGTCTTCTACACCGGCGCGGGCCGCACCCAGAGCTGGCTGCGCGACCCCTACGCCTACGGCGAGGCCTCCGTGCTGCTGCCCGGCCAGCACACGGAACTGCTCCCGTCGATTCCGGTTCCCGAGGGGCCCCTGCACTTCGCGGGCGACCACACCTCCGTCAAACCGGCGTGGATCGAGGGAGCGCTGGAGTCCGCCGTGCGCGCCGCCCTGGAGGTCCACACGGCGTGAGCCGCGCCGGGCGCCGCTGCCCCTGCGGGGCGGTGCCCGGCGTCCGGTGCGGACCTGCGGGGTTTCGTCCGATCCAGACGAAACCCGCTAGCTCTCGGCCAGGATCTCGTCCGCGTCCACGATCCGGTAGGCGTACCCCTGCTCGGCCAGGAAGCGCTGCCGGTGGGCGGCGAAGTCCTGGTCGAGGGTGTCGCGGGCGACGACCGAGTAGAAGTGGGCCTGGTGGCCGTCGGCCTTGGGGCGCAGCACCCGGCCGAGCCGCTGGGCCTCCTCCTGCCGGGAGCCGAAGGTGCCGGACACCTGGATGGCGACGGTGGCCTCGGGCAGGTCGATGGAGAAGTTGGCGACCTTCGACACCACCAGCACGCTGATCTCGCCCTGGCGGAACGCGTCGAAGAGCTTCTCGCGCTGCGCGTTGGAGGTCTCGCCCTTGATCACCGGGGCGTTCAGGTGCTCGCCCAGCTCGTCCAGCTGGTCGATGTACTGCCCGATGACGAGGATCTGCTGCCCGGCGAACCGGCGGACGATCGCCTCGGTGACCTTCCGCTTGGTCTCGGTGGTCGCGCAGAAGCGGTACTTCTCCTCCGTCTCGGCGGTGGCGTACGCCAGCCGCTCGGAGTCGGTGAGGTTCACCCGGACCTCGACGCAGTCGGCTGGCGCGATGTAGCCCTGCGCCTCGATCTCCTTCCAGGGCGCGTCGAACCGCTTGGGCCCGATGAGGGAGAACACGTCCGACTCGCGGCCGTCCTCGCGCACGAGGGTGGCCGTGAGCCCGAGCCGGCGCCGCGCCTGGAGGTCGGCGGTGAACTTGAACACCGGCGCGGGCAGCAGGTGCACCTCGTCGTAGACGATCAGGCCCCAGTCCCGGGAGTCGAACAGCTCCAGGTGCGGGTAGACGCCCTTCCGCCTGGTCGTCAGCACCTGGTAGGTGGCGATGGTGACCGGCCGGATCTCCTTCTTCGTGCCGCTGTACTCGCCGATCTCGTCCTCGGTCAGCGAGGTCCGCTTCACCAGCTCGTGCTTCCACTGCCGGGCGGAGACGGTGTTGGTGACCAGGATCAGCGTGGTCGACTTCGCCTGGGCCATGGACCCGGCACCGACCAGCGTCTTCCCGGCACCGCAGGGCAGCACGACGACCCCGCTGCCGCCGTGCCAGAAGTTCTCCACGGCCTGCTTCTGGTACGGCCTGAGCGCCCAGCCGTCCTCCAGCAGCTCGATCGGGTGCGCCTCACCGTCGACGTACCCGGCGAGGTCCTCGGCCGGCCAGCCCAGCTTCAGCAGCGTCTGCTTGATCTGCCCCCGCTCGGAGGGGTGCACGGCCACGGTGTCCGGGTCGATCCGGGCGCCGACCAGCGGCGCGATCCGCTTGGACTTCAGCACCTCCTCCAGCACCGGCCGGTCGGTGGTGGTGAGGACCAGGCCGTGCGCGGGGTGCTTGGACAGGGTGAGGCGGCCGTAGCGGTCCATCGTCTCGGCGATGTCCACGAGCAGCGCGTGCGGCACCGGGTAGCGGCTGTACTGCACCAGGGCGTCCACGACCTGCTCGGCGTCGTGCCCGGCGGCGCGCGCGTTCCACAGGCCGAGCGGGGTGACCCGGTAGGTGTGGATGTGCTCGGGTGCCCGCTCCAGCTCGGCGAAGGGCGCGATGGCACGCCGGCAGTCGTCGGCCCGCTCGTGGTCGACTTCGAGGAGCAGGGTCTTGTCGGACTGGACGATCAGCGGACCATTCACGCGCGGCACACCCTTCCATGACGGCCAAACGTCCAGTGTGCCTCATGCGGCCGGGGCGCTCCACGGTCGCAAGATCGACGGCGGAACCGAGCGCCGCGTGCAACCCCCTCGCCCCGCCGCGAGTCCTGACACCCGGAAGGCGGCGCGGGCGCGCGGCCGGGTGAGGAGTTCAGGGATGTCGGCACGCAGATGGGCCGTCGGCACCGGAGCCGTGGTGGTACTGGTGGGCACCGGCACCTGGGTGATGCGGCCGGGGAGCGTCGACACGCGGCTGTGGGACGAGGTGCGGCCCGTCATCGAGGCCCGGCTCGCGGCGGAGAGCCACGGCACCGGCTACGGCGAGGACGTGCCCGCGCTGCACGCGCGCTGGTTCTGCCGGGCCGAGGCGCTGGACCTGGCGGAGCGCGGCGACGAGGTGCGGGCGGGCGTGGACACGCTGTGCGTGGAGTACGGGATGCGCGACGGCGGCCTGGTGGAGTGCGGCGGCGGACGGGTCCCGCAGGTGGTGCGGCTGGAACGGGACCCGCACGGCGGCTACCGGGTGGTCGCGCGCGAGGCGCCGCCGGACGGCGCCGGTAACGGGGAGTGGACGAAGGCCCACTTCGGCTTCTTCGCCCGGGCCGCCCTGGACGACACGATGCCGTCCGACACGCTGCAGAGCACCGCCCGAGCCCACTTCGGCCTGACCGCGGACGCGCCGGTCAGGGACTGCTGAGGCCTGTCGCCCCGGGCCTCCTCAGTCGTCCGCCAGCTCCGCGACCCCGGTGATCCGGTGCAGCGGGTACGTGCGCACCTCGTCCGCCGTGTGGTCGTACGCCGTCACGAAGCCGCCCTCCACGCGGATCGGGGCGATGACCCGCTGGCTGGCGGCGCCGTCGGCGTTGACGTAGCCGATCCACACCGAGTCGCCGGTCAGGACGGCGGCCTGCATGGTGGCCAGGGTGTCGGCGGCGGAGGTGCGGGGCAGCTGACCGCCCGTCAGGGGCTCGCCGACGGGCTTGCGCGGGGCGGTGGCGGCCAGGTCACCGGCCCGGATCGCGCGGATCGCCGCCGCGAGCAGCGTGGCGTCGGGCGGCGGCGGGCCGTCCGGCACCGGCTCGGGCGCGGTGCGCGGCGGGGTCCGGTGGGCGTGCGCCCGGGCGATCAGGACATCACCCTCGGCGGACTCGGCGGCGGGTGCGTACCCCATCGCGCGCAGCCCCTCCAGCAGCGTCGCCGGGTCGGTCTGCGTCGCCAGCACCGTCGGCGCGAGGCGGCGCAGGCGCAGGGCGGCGGCCCGCTTGTCGGCGAGGATCTCGTTCAGCAGCGCGTCGTCGTCGCACCGGACGTACGCCGAGGCCGCGCCGACCCGCAGATGGCCGTGCCGCCGGGCCACGTCGTCGATCAGGTAGGCGAGCGGCTGCGGCACCGGGGTGCGGGAGTGCTCGGCGAGGAAGGCGTGCAGGTCGGCGGCGGTCCGGCCGGCGTCCAGGGCCCGGCGGACGGACGCCGGCGTGAACCGGTACACGGTCGCGCCGCCCTTGGACTCCACGTCCGCGAGCACCCCCAGCATGTCCGCGAGCGGCCGCCGCAGCGGGCCGGGCGCGACCGCCGTCAGGTCCGCCTGGAGCAGGACGTGGTCCAGCGGCTGCGGCAGCAGCGGGGCGAGCAGCCGGGCCGCGGCGGCGGTCGCGACCGCCTGCTCGGCGGAGGAGAGGGGGGCGAGGCGGTCGGGCGCCCGGTGGTGGTGCACCGGGAGCTTGTCCCCGGGACCGGCGGGCTCGGACGGGCCGGCCGCCGGGGCACCGGGTGGCGCGGCGGGTTCGCCGGTACGGGCAGCGGGGCCACCGGCCGTCCCCGCGGCGGGCGGTGCGCCCAGCAGCGCGCGGCCGTGCGCCGACAGCGCGCCCCGCCCGGTCACGCCCAGCAGTTCCGCCTCCGACAGCGCCCAGCGGGCGAGCCGGGAGCGCAGATCGTCGTCGTCGCCGTCGCGCTGGGCGCCGCGCAGCGGACGCTCCCAGCGCAGCCGGGCCAGCACCGACTCGGCGTCCGGGGCCGCGCCCCGGGGCAGACCGGCCAGCAGGGACAGCACCCGGTGCCGTACCTCCGGCGCGGCGGACCGGTCGAGGCCCGGGCCGAGCGCCGACAGGGCGCGGTCCTTCGCGTCCCGGCCGCCGACCAGCCCCGGCGTCCGGGTGGCCGTCAGCCACGCCTGGGCGAGCCGGGCCCAGCGCTCGGCGGGCGGCAGCTCCAGCCACTCGTCGTAGGCGGGGGTGGCCGCGTACCGCTCGTCGGCCTCGCCGTCGGAGGCGATGAGACCGGCCGCGTAGGCCAGCTCGGTCCAGAAGGCGGCGACCGGCTCCGACACGTCCAGCGCCACGGCGGTCCGCTTCAGGTCACGGACGCTCATCCCGCCGGCCCGCAGCACCGCGGGGCCGCCCTCGTCCCAGTCCTTCAGCAGCTCTTCCACGGTGGCCAGCGCGGTGTACGCCTGCCCGGCCGCGGTGGCGTCCACCACCTGGGGGCTGTGCGTCGCGGCCGTCGCCACGGCGGGCGGCAGCGGCTCGGGCACCCGGTGGGCGCGGCCCTCCCGCAGGTGCAGGGCGACCTCGCGGGGCAGTACGACCGTGCCGGGCGTGGTCGGCAGCAGCAGACCGCGGTCCAGCAGCCAGCGCAGATGCGCCGCCGGTTCCGCGGTGACCTGCCCGTACGGCGGCCCCCACACCAGCCGGGAAAGCACCTCGCGGGCCGCCTCCGGGGCCCCGGCGAGCAGCTTCGCCATCTTCTTGCGGTGGGTGAACAGCGCGGTCAGCGCGGCCACCGCGGACACCGAGTCGTGCGTCGACGGCAGCCCGGCCGCCGTCACGATCTCCTGGATCCGCCCGGGCGACATGCCCGAGGTGGCCTCCTGCACGGTCGGCCCGAGCCCGGTCGGCGACGGGTGCTGGGGCGACGGCGCGAGCAGCTCGCGGGCGGTCCGCACCAGCCGCAGCCGGTCGTCCCCGCCCCACACCAGCGCCTGCGCGCGCAGGGTCCCGAGGGCCCGCGGCAGCGCGCCGGCCACCGTCTCGTCCCCGGCGTCCCCGGCCATCAGACCGAGCAGCGTGTCGTACGACGCCGGGTCCGGGGCCACGGCCAGCGCCTCCGCCGTCTGCAACGCGAACCGGTCCAGCCGCTCCAGCGCGCGCAGCACCGAGGCTCGGGTGCCGGCGCGGGTGGCGAGCTGGGTCAGATCGGTGGGGACGGGGGTGATGAGGTCGGGGCGGCTGCGCAGGAGCACGGCCAGGGACGCGTCGTCCCGCGCGCGGAGCGCCTCCGCGAGGGACCGAGGGGCTGAGTGGGCCTCGGGGCTCATCCGGCCAACGTTAGCGGAATTCGCCGTACCGAGGGCGTCCGCGAGACGCGGTACCGTCCTCACCGGGGAATCAGTCGGCGCACCCCGGAGGGGTTTCCGTGGGGATCGAGAGCGACCAGGTCGTCTACGAGTATCTGAGCCGCGTCGGAGACATCGCTCAGCAGCGGCAGCTGCCGTCCGCGACACGGATGCGGCTGGTGTCGGAACTGCGCAACGAGATCGACCGGTACCGGGCGCAGACGACGGTGGACTCGCCCGCCGCCGTCCGCCGCATCCTGGACCGCCTCGGCACCCCGGACGACGTGGTCGCGGCGGCCGGCGGCACCGGGGGCGGCCCGCAGCCGCCTCCCACCGGCGTACCGGCCCAGCCCTCCGGGGAGCGTGCGCCGGAGGCGGCGGAGCAGCAGCGGCCCAAGGGGCTGCGCCGGGTCGTACCCCGCCCGCGCTCCGCCGAGCCGGCACCGCCCGCCCCGCGCGACACGCCGGCCCCGCCGCATCTCGCTCCCGCGCACGAGCTGGGGGACGGCACGGCTCCGCCCGACTGGTGGCGCGTCGGCACCGCGGGTCCCCTGGGGGACGTCGACCCGGTGCCGGGGTTCGTCGGCGGCGTGGAGATCCCGGAGCTGCTCAGACGGCCCCCGCAGGCGGCCGCAGCCGAGAAGGCCGAGCCCGTGGCCGAGCCCGCCGAGGCCGCACCGGAGGCCGTGCCCGCCCGGCGCCGCCGCCTGCTCCCCCTCCCCTCCGCCGGCTGGTCCAACCCCCTCCTGCTACTGGCCGCCGCCGCGCTGGTCGCCGGTGCCGTGCTCGGCAACTGGTTCGCGCTGCTCCTGGGCTGGGCCATCGCCTACGGCTCCCGGCGGCTGACGGCCGCGGAGACCAAGTGGGCGGTGATGGTGCTGCCGGGCACCGCGGTCGCGGCCGGCGTGGTGTGGCTGTGGGGACGCAACGAGGGCCGCTGGGGCGATCCGATCGCCCGAGGCCACATGAACGACGCGGTCGGCGACACCTGGCCGTGGGTGGTCAGAGGAGCGGCGGTCGCCTCGGCTCTGTTCCTCCTCTGGCGCTCACAGCGCAAGCGCTAGCGCCGGCGCGGCTGCGGCCGGTGTCCGGCTGCGGCCACCCCGCCCCAGGGGCGCGGGGAACTGCGCGACCGGCCGACCAGGCACCCGCACCCGGCACACGACAGCCACTCCCACGGCGCGACCCCGCAAGGCCCCCACTGCGGTCGGTACCCGGCAGACAACGCCGGCCCCAGGGCGCACCGCGCCCTCGTCGGCACCGCGCACCCGCGCCCGGCGCGCAACACGCACCCCCACGCCGCAAATCCCACTCGGCCGGACCGCCGGAGGTACCCGGCACAATGTCCCGCATGGCCTCCTCACTGACCGTCGGGTTCGACCTCGACATGACCCTCATCGACTCCCGCCCGGGCATCCGTGCCTGCTACCTGGCCCTGGCGGAGCGGACGGGGACGTTCATCGACGCCGACCTGGCGGTGACCCGGCTGGGCCCGCCGCTCGTGGAGGAGCTGATCCACTGGTTCCCGGCCGAGGAGGTGCCGGCGATGGCCGATCTGTACCGGGAGATGTACCCCTCCATAGCCATCGCCGCGACGCCCGCGATGGCCGGTGCCCGGGAGGCGGTCGAGGCGGTGCGGGCAGCCGGCGGCCGGACGATGGTGGTCACGGCGAAGTACGAGCCGAACGCCAGGCTGCACCTGGCCCACCTCGGCATCGAACCGGACGTGATCGTCGGTGACCTGTGGGCCGAGCAGAAGGCGGCGGCGCTGCGCGAGCACGGCGCCGGCGTGTACGTCGGCGATCACGTCGGGGACGTCCGGGGAGCCCGGGCGGCGGGTGCGTTTTCGGTCGCCGTGGCGACCGGCCCGTGCCCGGCCGGGGAGCTGCGGGAGGCCGGCGCGGACGTCGTGCTGACCGCCCTGTCCGACTTCCCGGCGTGGCTCAGCGGCTACCGGGAGGCACCCGGCGCCGTCTTCCTCGCCTGACGCCGTCCGGCGGCGACGGACCGCAGGACACCGGCGCCGGCCACCAGGAATCCGACGGCCATGAGCATGCTCAGACCGAACATGTAGGTCGGAAAAGGTGTGGCTCCGAGGAACAGCGGGGCCACCGTGACGAGGGTGGCCACGGCACCGATGAAGAACACGACCGCACCGGCGCGGATCAGCCGGTCACCGGGCGCGGCGGAATTCGTTTGGGTTTTGTCACGCACCGGACCAGGGTAGTTCCCTGCGCGAGAGAACAACCGGGGGACGTCTTGTCACCCGCCCGAAGACCATTAGCCTTGTAGCGCTTGGTAGCGGCGGGTCATGGTCGACCCGCCCCAGTGCTATCAAGAGCCGTTTCCGAAGTAGTTTTCCCGACGAGTACGAGGACGAGGACAGACGTGCCTACCGGCAAGGTCAAGTGGTTCAACAGCGAGAAGGGCTTCGGCTTTCTCTCCCGCGACGACGGCGGTGACGTCTTCGTCCATTCCTCGGTTCTCCCCGCCGGAGTCGATGCGCTCAAGCCGGGACAGCGCGTGGAGTTCGGTGTCGTCGCCGGTCAGCGCGGTGACCAGGCACTTTCGGTGACCGTGCTCGATCCGACCCCGTCGGTAGCCGCCGCCCAGCGCAAGAAGCCGGACGAGCTGGCCTCGATCGTGCAGGATTTGACGACCCTTCTCGAGAACATCACTCCGATGCTGGAGAAGGGCCGTTACCCGGAGAAGGCGTCCGGCAAGAAGATCGCCGGCCTGCTCCGCGCGGTCGCCGACCAGCTGGACGTCTAGAACCGGCCGGACCCGTCAGGGAAACCGGACCCGTCAGGGAAAAGCGAGCGCATCCGGGCCGAGGGGAGGTACGAGCCCCTCGGCCGCCGCGCGCGTGAGCAGCCCGCGCACGGCCGCGTAGCCGTCCTCGCCGAGGCCGGCGGTGAACTCGTTGACGTACAGCCCGATGTGCTGGTCGGCGACGGCCGGGTCCATCTCCTGGGCGTGCGCCATGACGTAGGGCCGGGAGGCCTCCGGGTCGTCCCAGGCGGCCCGTACGGAGGCCCGGACGGACTCGGCGAGCCGGCCGAGCGTCTCGGCACCCAGCGACCGCTTGGCGATGATCGCGCCCAGCGGGATCGGCAGCCCGGTGGTCCGCTCCCAGTGCTCGCCCATGTCGGCGAGCTTGTGCAGCCCGTAGTTCCGGTAGGTGAACCGGGCCTCGTGGATGACCAGGCCCGCGTCCACCTTGCCGTCCCGCACGGCCGGCATGATCTCGTGGAACGGCATGACCACGATCTCGCCCACCCCGCCGGGCAGGGTGTCCGCGGCCCACAGGCGGAACAGCAGGTACGCGGTCGACTTCTCGCTCGGCACCGCGACCGTACGGCCCGTCAGCTCGACATCGGCCTCCCGGGTGAGCACCAGCGGCCCGCAGCCCCGGCCCAGCGCGCCGCCGCACGGCAGCAGCGCGTACTCGTCGAGGACGTACGGCAGGACGGCGTACGACACCTTCAGTACGTCCGACTCGCCGCGCTCGGCCATGCCGTTGGTGATGTCGATGTCGGCGAAGGTGACGTCCAGCGCGGGGGCGCCGGGCACGCGGCCGTGCGCGAGGGCGTCGAAGACGAAGGTGTCGTTCGGGCAGGGGGAGTAGGCGATCCGCAGGGACTGCTGCTGCTCACTGGTCATGCGTGTTCCAACTCTCCAATGCGGGCGCGAGCTTCCCGAAGCCCTCGGTGAGGGCGGCGAGGGCGTCCCCGATGCGCCAGGCGGCGCGGTCCCGGGGACCCACCGGGTTGGAGACCGCGCGGATCTCCAGCACGGGCACACCGTGCGCGGCGGCCGCCTCCGCCACCCCGAAGCCCTCCATGCCCTCGGCGAGCGCGCCGGGGTGCCGGGCGCGCAGGGCGGCGGCGCGGGCGGCGGTGCCGGTCACCGTGGAGACGGTCAGGATGGTGCCGGTACGGGCGCCGGTGGCCTCGGACACGACTCGTACGAGTGATTCGGGCGGGCGGTGGGTGACGGTCCCGAAGCCCAGTTCGGTGACCGGGAGAAAGCCGTCGGCGGTCTCCGCGCCCAGATCGGCCACGGTGATCGCGTCGGCGACGACGAGGGAGCCGACGGGCGCCTCCGGCAGGAAGCCGCCGCCGATCCCGGCGGAGACGACCAGGCCGTAGGGGCGGCCGGCCAGCGCGGCGGCGGTGAGGGCGCCGGCGGTGGTGGCGGCGGCGAGCGCCGGGCCGACACCGGCGGCGAGCAGGTCGAAGCCCGCGGCCGTACGGCACAGGGACCCGCCCGGCAGCGGTGTCTCCCGGGCCGCCGGGTCCTGGGGCGCCGCGGTCAGCGCCCCCGCCACCGCGTCCCGTTCGACGGGGACCGCGGTGGCGACGAGGACCGGGAAGGAGGTCGTGCTCAGGCCTTCTTCAGCTTGAAGGTCCACAGACCCTTCTTCGACTTGTCCTCGCCCATCTGGACCGCGAGCGTGTTGGTCTCACCCTGCGTGCCGTACTGCAGGTTGAAGAACACGCTGCTCGGGATCGTGCGGTACGTCTCCTTGCTGAAGTCGCCGGCCGGGCGGCCGTTGACCAGCAGGACCCATCCCGCGTCCGCGATCTTCGGATCGACGCCGATGCGGACGGTCTGGTCCTGGCCGACCTTGATCGACTTGGCCTCGCCGGCCTTCTTGACGCACTTCTTGAGCGACTCGGCGTCCAGGGGCTTGCCGTCGTTGTAGCAGAGGGCCTCGGAGTTGACCGAGTCCCGGCCGACGGTGATCGTCGCGACGGGCGTCGGCTTGTCACAGGCCGACAGGACGAGCAGTCCGGCGGAAACGGCGCCGGCAACGGCGACGGCGCGGCGGCGTCGCACAACGGATTGCAGCGTGGTCATGGCCGAAGGCTATCGGGCCGCCGCAGCAGTCCGCCCACGTGGGGTGCGGCGTGCCCGGTTCGTTACGCCGGCCGACGTCACACCCGGCCTCATGCCACCTGCGGCCGGGCCCGGCCGCCGTGCCGGGCCGAGGCGAGCAGGCCCTTCAGCGTGCCGAGCCAGCCGACGGCCACGAACGCGGCGCCGACCAGCAGTCCGACCGTGCCGTTGAGCGGCATCACGATGCCGACCGCGCCGCCGAACACCCACGCCATCTGCAGCAGCGTCTCCGAGCGGGCGAACGCCGAGGTGCGCACCAGCTCCGGCACATCCCGCTGGATCAGCGCGTCCAGCGCCAGCTTGGCCAGCGCCTGCGCGAACCCGGCGACCGCGGCCAGACAGGCCACCAGGAACGCCCCGAAGAACAGGGCGGCGACGACCGCGGCACCCAGCACGACCGCGACGACGGTCACGATGATGATCTCCGGGGCACGTGACCGCAGCCAGGCCCCCACCGCCGTCCCCAGCGCGTTGCCCGCGCCCGCCGCGACCCCCACTATCCCCAGCGACACCGCCGCGCTCTCCCCGGTCAGCGGGTGCTCGCGCAGCAGGAAGGCGAGGAAGAAGATCAGGAAGCCGGACAGGCAGCGCAGAGCGGCGTTGGCGCCGAGCGCGTGCGTGACGGCCGGCCCGACCGTCCGCAGCCCCGGCCGCTTCACCTCCTTGCGGTGCGGCCCGCGCAGATGCTGTTCGTCCGCCGCGAGCAGGGCGACGTCCTCGCCCTTGGCCGAGTCCACCTTCGGCGGCAGGGAGAACGACAGAAACGTCCCGGCAGCGAAGATCACGAAGGCTCCGTAGAGCGGCCAGGGGTCGCCGAGGGCGTGCAGGCCCGCCCCGACCGGCGCGGCGGCACCGGTGGCCAGCAGCCCGGCGAGCGTGACCCGGGAGTTGGCCTTCACGAGCGAGAACCCCGGTGGCAGCAACCGCGGTACGACGGCACTGCGCACCACGCCGTACGCCTTCGACGCCACCAGCACGCCCAGCGCGGCGGGATACAGCTCCAGGCCGCCGCTCGCCACCGCGCCCGAGATGACCAGCGCCAGCAGTGCCCGCGCCAGCATCGCCCCGGCCATCGCGGCCCGCCGCCCGTGCGGCAGCCGGTCCAGCAGGGGGCCGATGACGGGGGCGAGGACGGTGAACGGGGCCATGGTGATGGCGAGGTAGAGGGCGACCCGCCCGCGGGCCTCGTCCGTCGGCACCGAGAAGAACACCGTGGACGCCAGCGCCACGGTGACCATGACGTCCCCGGCGCCGTTCACCGCGTGCAGCTCGATCAGTTTGCCCAGACCGGACTCGCCCGCTCCGTGCGCGTGCGTCACCCTGCGGATGCCCCGGGCCGCACCCGTGACCGGACGGTGCAGGGCACGGCCGACCGCGCGGACGGCACCGCCCACCCGGCCCGAACCGCCGCCCCGACCACTCGCCCTGTCCGCGGCTGCCACGACGTTCATAGTGCCCCGAGATGCCGCCGTATAGTGCGGACGCGGCCCGCGTGGCGGCGTACGGCCCCGGTCGGCCCAGGCAGGGGGCGGGTGGGAAAATCCACGAATCCTGTCCGGTGTAGCGTGCCTATCTCAGCCATAACGCAGAATGGATGGCAGAGGTGCGCCCAGGCGCGCGGATGCAGACGTCGATGCGGTCCCCAGGTCCGCTCCGTCGGCGAAACCGCCGGAGGCAGCCGCACTCGACGAGACGGCGTAGGAGAGAAGCGATACCTGTGAGCGCAGCGACCACGCGAAGCCGCACCCCCGACCGCCTGTGCGCCGAGGCCGTCGACCTCGCCCGCGCCGCCGCCGAGGAGGCCGCCGCGCCCGGCGTGGTCGGCGAGCACGCCGGCCTGGTGTCCGAGGGCGACCGCGTGGTCACGCACTTCTTCGAGTGCAAGGAACTGGGCTACCGGGGCTGGCGCTGGGCGGTGACGGTGGCCCGCGCCTCCCGCGCCAAGATCGTCACCCTGGACGAGGTCGTGCTGCTGCCCGGCCCCGACGCCCTGCTCGCCCCCGAGTGGGTCCCGTGGAGCGAGCGCCTGCGCCCCGGCGACCTCGGCCCCGGCGACCTGCTCCCCACCGACCAGGACGACCTGCGCCTGGAGCCCGGCTACACGGGCGAGGAGGAGCCGCCGCCGAACTCGGTGGTCTCCGAGGAGATGCGCGAACTGGCGGAGGCCGAGGACGCCGACGTCGCCCCGGGCGCGCCCGCCGTCCAGCCGACGCTCCCCTTGCGCGGCTCCGTCGCGTCCGTGGCCGAGGAACTGGGCATGCGCCGCGCGCGCGTCCTGTCCCGCTACGGCCTGCACACGGCGGCGGACCGCTGGGAGGAGGCCTTCGGCCCGAAGACCGCGATGGCCCAGGCGGCTCCCGCCTCCTGCGTGAGCTGCGGCTTCCTCGTCCCCATCGGCGGCTCCCTCGGCCAGGCCTTCGGCGTCTGCGCCAACGAGTTCTCGCCGGCGGACGGCCGCGTGGTCTCGCTGGCCTACGGCTGCGGCGGCCACTCGGAGGCGGCGGTCATGCCCAAGCCCCCGCAGCCCGCCGCGCCGGTCATCGACGAGACCCGGGTCGACCCCTTCCCGCTCCGCCCGGCCCGCGACTCGGGCTCGGTCCCGGAGACCGGCGACGACGAGACGGCGGAACTCGGCCACTCCTGAGGTTTCACGCGCACCTCGGCCCACACCGTCTTGCGCGGTGAGGGCCCGGGCGCCGTACCCCAGCGCTCCGCCAGCGTGTCCACGAGGAGCAGCCCCCGCCCGCCGTCGGCGTCCGGCGTGGGCCGGAGGGCCTGCGGGACGCGGTCACCGCGCGTGTCGGTCACCTCGATACGGAGCGTGTCCCCGACGGCGTACATCATCAGCCTGAAGTCCCGCCCGGCCACGCGGCCGTGGGTGGCCGCGTTCGCCGCCAGCTCGGCCACGATCAGCTCCGCCGGTTCCAGCGGCAGCCCCCAGGTGCGGAGTTGCTCCCTGGCGAGCAGCCGGGCCAGCCGGGCGCCTCGGGGTGTGGGGGAGAGGCGGACCGTGAAGTGCGGGACGGGGGTGGAGATGTGGGTGGAGATTTCCTGGTTCACATCACTCAGAGTGGCGGAGACTGCTACCTGTGAACAGTGACGGAAGGGTTGCGTAGGGTCACTGTCCGTCGCTTGTCCTGTGGTGTCCGGACCTGTCGACCAGGGGGTGCGGTGTGAGTGAGGAAGAGGAGCCGGGGTGGGAGGTCGAACCGGATGACGAGTGGGGTGTCGCCGTCATCGCCACGGTGGGCCGCCAGCTGAGGCTGCGGCGCGAGGCGTTGGGCATGCGCGCGGCCGAGTTCGCCAGGGCGGTCGGGTACAGCGAGGACATGGTCTACAAGATCGAGTCCGGCAAGCGGATCCCGAGACCGGAGTACCTCGACAAGGCGGACAAGGTCTTGGACGCGGGTGGGTTGCTCTCCGCGATGAAGGAGGACGTGGAGAAGGTCCGGTATCCGAAGAAGGTTCGGGCGTTGGCGGAGAGGGAGGCCAAGGCGGTCGAGATCAAGCTGTACGACCCGCTGAACATCCACGGTCTGCTCCAAACGCCCGAGTATGCACGAGCGCTGCTCCTCATGCGGCGTCCCGCGTACAGCAGCGAAGAGGTGGAGCGGTTCCTGTCGGCACGGATGGCTCGCAAGTCCATCTTCGAACGGGATCCGGCGCCCGAAATCAGCTTTGTCCTGGAGGAGTGGACGCTGCGACGACCGCTCGGAGGCAGGGAAGTGTTGCGGCGCCAACTGGAACACCTCGCCATGGCAGGGCAATTGCGCGGCGTCGAGCTTCAGGTGATGCCGATGGACTGCGAGGAACACGCTGGACTGGCCGGTGGCATCGAGGTGCTGAAGTTTGCGGACGGCTCGGCAGTGGGCCGCTCGCCAGCAGTGGTCAACGGCCGACCGGTCGAGGAGCCGAGGCATCTCCGTATCCTGGAGCTGCGCTATGGAAGCATCCGGGCGCAGGCGCTCACCCCCCGTGAGTCCACGACCTTCATCGAGCATCTGCTGGGGGCAACATGATCCGCTGGTTCAAGAGCAGCTACAGCAGCAGCAGTGAAGGCGACTCCTGCGTCGAAGTCGGTCTGGACTGGGCCGTCGCCCCCACCCCCGCCACCATCCACATCCGCGACTCCAAGCAGGACAACGGCCCCCTCCTCACCGTCGCCCCCGCCACCTGGACGGAGTTCGTCTCGTACGCCGCCCGGCACTGAGCTAACCGGTGAGGCTCCTCTCGTGGACCGTGTCGAGCCTCGCCTCCCTGCCGGTGCGTTCCAGGCGCAGGTGGGCCGAACGGCCGTTCAGCGTCAGGGTCATGAGCTGGTTGCCGAACCACGGGCCGCCCCGCTTGCGCCACCGCACCGGCAGCCGCGCGCAGCGACCGTGCCGGGCCAGCAGGCGGCCCAGGGAGCGGGCCGGCGCGCTCCAGCCGATGCGGAAGCCGATCCGCATGGCGAGCGGCACGGAATTGTGCACCGGTGAGCAGGTGAGCTGGACGACGGGGATGCCGAGGTCGCCGGAGCGCCAGGTCGCCTCGGCGACGTAGCCGTGGTGCACGTCCCCGGACAGCACGCACACGCTCGCCGGGGCGCCCGGCGCCGCCGCGGCCTCGGCGATCAGGCCGGCGAGGTCGGCGAAGGAGCGGGGGAAGGCCGCCCAGTGCTCCAGGTCGGCCCCGCGGCGCAGCCACTCGCCGAAGCGGGCCCAGCGGTCGCCGCGTTCCCCGGCGCACAGGGCCGCGTCCCAGCTCTCGGCGTCGTGCACCAGGTGCGGCAGCAGCCAGGGCAGGGACGTGCCGATCAGCAGGTGGTCGTAGGCCCCCTCGTCGGCCAGGGCCTGCTCGCGCAGCCAGGCGGCCTCGCCCGCGTCGAGCATGGCGCGGCGGTTCTCCTCCAGGACCCGCGCGGCCCGGGAGTCGACCATCACCACCCGGACCCGGCCGAAGTCGCGCCGGTAGCTGAAGCGGACCGTGGAGGAGTCGGCGTCGGCCTGTTCGGCCAGGGCGCGCAGCGCCTTCGTGCCGTCCGGGGTGGCGCGGACGGCGGCCCAGGTCGGGTCGTCGGCCAGCTCGGCGGGGGAGAGGTTGCCCAGGTGCTGGTGGACCCAGTACGACATCAGGCCGCTCAGCAGCCGTTCCTGCCACCAGCCGGTGGTGCGCATGTCGGCGAGCCAGGCGGCGGAGGTGTTCCAGTCGTCCACGATGTCGTGGTCGTCGAAGATCATGAAGCTGGGTACGGTGGACAGCAGCCAGCGCACCTCCGGGTCGAGCCAGGACTCGTGGTAGAGGTGGCAGTACTCCTCGTAGTCGGTGACCTGGGCGCCGGGCGGCTCGTCGAGGTCGCGGCGGGCGGCCAGCCGGCGCCGGGTCTCCTCGGAGGTCTCGTCGGCGTAGACCTGGTCGCCCAGGAGCAGCAGGACGTCGGGGCGCTCCGCGCCGGGGTCGGCCGCCAGGCGGGTGGCCAGGGTGTCGAGGGCGTCGGGGCCGACCGGGTCCTTGCCGTCCGCCGGGGGCGCGGCCCAGCGGCACGACCCGAAGGTGACGCGGACGGCGTCGCCGGCGCCCGGGGTGCGGATGACGGAGGGCGGAAAGCGGGAGCCGGGCAGGGGCCACACCCGGGTGCCGTCCAGGAACACCTCGTACGAGGGGGAGGTGCCCGGTTCCAGTCCGGTCACCGTGACGAGCGCGTAGTGGTGCCCGGCCACCTGGAAGGTGGGGGCCGTGCCGGCCGCGCCGTCGGAGCAGCGCACCTCGGCCGTGCAGGGCCGGCTCGCCTCGACCCACACGGTCGCGCAGGAGCCGTCGGTGTACCTCAGCAGCGGACCCAGGCGCAGTTCGGCCATGTGATCGCCTTCCTGTCTCGGACGGTACGGAAAGGAACGACCCCAGCGACGGTACAGGCGTCTGGGACCCGGCTGTGCGGGCACGTGTGAGGAGACCGGGGTGGGGCCCCGGTGAGCGGTGACGGAGAGGCGGTGGCGTGGCCGAGCACGAGCACGAGCAGGCGGCGGAGGCGGGGGAGACCCGCGGCCCGGTGCGCGAGGAGGACCTGCTGCGGGGGTTCGCGGTGGACGACCGGCAGCCGGAGCGGCCGGTGCTGCTGGACGCCGGCGGCCGGCCGGTCGAGACCTGGCGGGAGAACCACCCCTACGACCACCGGATCGGCCGGCGCGAGTACGAGCGGACCAAGCGGATCCTGCAGATCGAACTGCTCAAGCTCCAGCGCTGGGTGAAGGACACCGGGCAGCGGATCGTCGTGGTGTGCGAGGGGCGGGACGCGGCCGGCAAGGGCGGCACCATCAAGCGGTTCACCGAGCGGCTGAACCCCCGCGGGGCCCGCGTGGTGGCGCTGGACAAGCCGACCGAGCGGGAGTCGGGGCAGTGGTACTTCCAGCGGTACGTGACGCACCTGCCGGCCCGCGGGGAGATGGTCTTCTTCGACCGGTCCTGGTACAACCGGGCCGGGGTCGAGCGGGTCATGGGGTTCTGCTCGGAAGCCGAGCACCGGCAGTTCCTGCGGCAGGCGCCGCTGTTCGAGCGGCTGCTCACCGACGACGGCGTCCTGCTGGTGAAGTTCTGGTTCTCGGTGTCCCGCGCCGAGCAGCGGACCCGGTTCGCGATCCGGCAGGTCGACCCGGTGCGCCGCTGGAAGCTCTCCCCCACCGACCTGGCCTCCCTCGACCGCTGGGACGACTACACCGCGGCCAAGGTCGACATGTTCCGGGCGACCGACACCGCGCACGCGCCCTGGACGGTCGTGAAGAACAACGACAAGCGGCGGGGCCGGCTGGAGGCGATGCGCAGCCTCCTGGACCGTTTCGACTACCCGGCCAAGGACCACGAGGCGGTCGGCACCCCCGACCCGCTGATCGTCGGTGCGGCGGACACCCTGCTCGAACCGGGTGAGGAACCCACGGCCCTGTCGCCGACCCCGCTGGCCGGACCGGGCGGCGGACCCGGGAACCACCCGGACCCCGCGGTGCCGGCCGGCCGCGGCTGAGGAGGCGCAGGGGCCATGGGAACGGTGGTGCACGTCCCGCAGACGCGGGACATGATCGGGGACGAGCTCTCCGGCGACGAGGCCTTCACCGCGCTGCGGCGCTACGGGGGCACGCGGCTGCTGGTCGACGCCTTCTCCCGGTTCCGCTACGCCGACGGCTTCACCAACGCCCGCGCCCTCGGCTTCCAGATCGTGCTGGGCATGGTGCCGTTCACCATCGCCCTCGTCGGCCTGGCCACGGCCGCGCACACGGAGAGCGTGGGGCGGATCATCGAGCTGACCCTGGGCCGGATCGTGCCGGGCGCCAGCGCCGACGTGATCCGGGAGGCGCTGCGCGGCACCCGCCGCACCGCCGGCTCCGACGCCTGGAGCACCCTCGCGTTCTGCCTGGGGCTGGCCCTCTCCGTCCTCAACCTGGCCTCGGCCATGGGCCAGGTGGAACGGGGCGCCAACCGGATCTACGGCATCGAACGGGACCGGCCCTTCCCCCGGAAGTACGGCAGGGCCGTGCTGCTCGCCTTCGCCGCCGGCGTGCCCATGGTCCTGGGGTTCCTGGTCCTGGTCGCCGGCCAGGCCGTGACCGCCGCGACGACCGAGGCGCTGGGCACCCCGCGGCCCCCCTCCTGGTGGGGTGCCCTGGAGGTGCCGGTGGGGACGGCCCTCGCCTGGATCGCCTCCGCCGTCGTCTTCCGCTGGTCCCCGCGCCGGGACCAGCCCGGGTACACCTGGCTGGCCTTCGGTTCCGCCGTCCACCTGGTGCTGTGGGTCACCGCGACCTGGCTGCTGACGCTCTACGTCTCCCGCAGCGGCTCCTTCGGCGCCGTGTACGGGCCGCTCACGGCCTTCGTGGCCCTGCTGCTGTGGGCCAACCTGACCGGGGTCGCCCTGTTCCTGGGCATCGCGTTCGCCGCGCAGCTGGAGGCGGCCCGCGCCGGACTGGGCCGGGCCGTGCGGCCGGACCCCGGGCCGGGCCCGTGAGAGCCCGGCGGCGGTGCGCGGGTCAGGACTCCACGATGCGGCGCACGTTGTCGACGGAGCCGCAGCCGGACTTCAGCTGACGCTCACGCTCCTCCCGGAACGCCACGCCCAGCTCCGCGCGCCGCTTGGCCGCCACGTTCTCGCGGGCACCGTTGAGGATGGTGCGCTCCTCCTCGTCGGCGTGGTGGGTGACGGCCTGCACCAGCGCCTCCAGCTTCTCGTCCCACTCCTCGGAGCCGACCTCCTCGACCTGGAGGAGTTCCAGGAGGGCCTTGTTGCCCTCGTCGTGCTCGTGCTCGCCGTGTTCGACCTCTTCGTCCTCGATGTTCTTGTACCGCTTGAGGGCGGGGTACACCTCGGCCTCCTCGGCCAGCGCGTGGGCGATCAGCAGGTCGGCGAACTCGCGCAGGGCGGCCGCCCGGTCGTCCTCGACGCTTCGCATCCGGCGGAAGAGGTCCTCCATGCGCCGGTGGTCCTCCAGGATCAGCTCGACGACGTCCTGTGTCGGGGTCATGGACGTGCTCCACTCTCGTGCGAAGGGATGCGTGCCACCTCCGCTTACCCCCTTCGTGCGCACCGATGGCTCCCGCTGCCACCACGTCCCCTCGGTCTCCGGTCCGTCCGCGCTGTAGGTTCGGTCTCACGTCGTAGAGGAGAGTCAACGTGAGCAAGTTCGTGCGGCCGGCGGCCGAGGGCGCCGACCCCTTCGGCACCGCCCGTCTGCGTCGCGGGGTGCTCGACGCCTGGGCGACCAGTCCCGCCCGTTTCCGGGAGGACGCCAACGCCGAGGAGGACCTGGTGCTCGGCGGGTACCGGGACCGGCTCGTCGTGGAGCTGGCGCAGAACGCCGCCGACGCCGCCGCCCGCGCGGGTGTGCCGGGCCGCCTGCGGCTCACCCTCCGCGACGGTGTCCTGGTGGCCGCGAACACCGGCGCCCCGCTCGACGCGGCCGGTGTCGAGTCGCTGTCCACGCTGCGGGCCTCCGCCAAGCGGGACGCCGAGGCGGCCCACAGCGCCGTCGGCCGGTTCGGTGTCGGCTTCGCCGCCGTCCTCGCCGTGACCGACGAGCCGGCGATCGTGGGGCGGCACGGGGGCGTGCGCTGGTCGCTGGCCGAGGCCCGGGAACTGGCCTCCGACGTGGCCCGGCACAGCCCGGGGCTGGGCGACGAGGTGCGGCGCCGGGACGGGCACGTGCCCCTGCTCCGGCTGCCGTTCGCCGCCGAGGGCACCGCCCCGGAGCCGTACGACACCGCCGTCATCCTGCCCCTGCGGGACGCCGCCGCCGCCGATCTCGCCGAGCGGCTGCTCGCCGGCATCGACGACGCCCTGCTCCTCGCCCTGCCGGGGCTGGCGGAGGTCGTCGTGGAGATCAACGGCGAGGCCCCCCGCACGCTCGGCCGGCGTACCGACGGCGCCTTCACGGTCGTGGAGGACTCCCGCGACGGGATCACCAACTGGCGTACCGCGTCCGCCCACGGGCCGCTCACCCCCGACCTCCTCGCCGACCGGCCGGTCGAGGAGCGGCTGCGCCCGCACTGGTCGGTGACCTGGGCCGTACCGGTGGACGCCTACGGCGCCCCGACCCGCCCCCGCACCACCCCGGTGCTGCACGCCCCCACCCCGAGCGACGAACCCCTCGGCGTGCCCGCGCTGCTCATCGCCTCGTTCCCGCTGGACACCACCCGCCGGCACGCGGCACCCGGCCCGCTCACCGACTTCCTGGTGCAGCGCGCGGCCGACGCCTACACCGAACTGCTCGCCGCCTGGCGACCGGTGGGTGAGGGCATCATCGATCTCGTGCCCGGGCCGCTGGGCAGGGCGGAGCTGGACGGAGCGCTGCGGCAGGCCGTGCTGGAGCGGTTGCCGCGCACCGCCTTCCTGCCCCCGGCCGTCGAGGGCAAGGGCGACGACGAGCTGCCTCAGGCCCTGCGGCCCCGCGACGCCGAGATCGTCGAGGGTGCCGGCGCCGGCACCGTGCGGGTGCTCGCCGAGGTGCTGCCCACCCTGCTCCCGGCCGGCCTGGAGCGGCGCGCGGAGCTGCGCACCCTCGGGGTCGCCCGGCTGCCCCTGGCGGACGCCGTCGACCGGCTCGCCGGGCTGGAGAAGGAGCCGGAGTGGTGGTGGCGGCTGTACGACAGCCTCGCCGGGGTCGATCCGGAGCGGCTGTCGGGGCTGCCGGTGCCGCTGGCTGGGGGCACCTCCCAGGCTTTCGGCTCTGGGGGAGGACGGACCACCATCGGGCCGCGTCAGGTGCTGCTGCCCACCCCGGACGCCGCCCGCATCGACCCGGACGTGCTGGGCCGGCTCGGGCTGAAGGTGGCCCACGCGGACGCCGCGCACCCCCTGCTGGAGAAGCTCGGCGCGCTGCCCGCGACGCCGCGTGCGGTGCTGACCACCCCGCAGGTGCGGGTCGCCGTGGCGGGCTCCCTGGAGGACGACGGCGGCCTCGCCTGGGAGGAGGACGCGCCGGACGCCGAGGAGCTGGCCGACACGGTGCTCGGGCTGGTGCGGGACGCCGGTCTGGAGCCGGGGGAGGAGCCCTGGCTGGGCGCGCTCGCGCTGCCCGACGAGGACGGGGAGCTCGCCCCCGCCGGTGAGCTGGTGTTCCCCGGCAGCCCCTTCGCCCGGGTCATCCGGGAGGGTGAACTCGCCGCCGTCGATGCCGAGCTGGCGGAGAAGTGGGGGGAGCAGCCGCTCGCCGCGTGCGGGGTGCTCGCCGACTTCGCGCTGGTCCGCGCCACCGACGTCGTCCTCGACCCGGACGAGCTGGAGCCCCGGGACGGCGACTATGCCGAACCCGACGACGCCGGCCTGCTCGACGCCGTCGACGTGTGGTGCGAGGACATCCTCGACCGGTTCCCGGACAGCCCGGTGCCACCGGTCGCCACCGAACTCGTCGCCGTCCGCGACCTGGACCTGGTGGACGACGACCACTGGCCCGAGGCGCTCGCCCTGCTGGCCCGGCCGCCGCTGCGGGACGCCCTCACCCAGCCCGTGCGGATCCTGCTCCCCGACGGCACCCACGAGGTCGTACGGCCGTACACCGCGTGGTGGCTGCGCGGGCACCCCGTGCTCGACGGGCGGCGCCCGACCGGACTGCTGGCCGCCGGCGGAGACCCGCTGCTGCGCGGCCTGTACGACGAGGCCGACGCGACCGGGTTCGAGGACGAGCAGGTGCTGCGGGCCCTCGGCGTGCGCACCTCGGTCGGCGCGCTGCTGGACGAGCCCGGCGGGGCCGCCGAGCTGCTGGACCGGCTCGCCGACCCGGACCGCCCGGTCACGCCCGCCCAACTGCACGGCCTGTACAGCGCCTTGGCGGAACTGGACCCCGAGCAGGTGACCCTGCCGGACGAGCTGCGGGCCGTGGTCGACGGGCGCGTGGAGGTCGTGGACGCCGGGGCGGCGGTCGTGGTCGACTCGCCGGATCTGCTGCCGTTCACCTCCGGTGTGCCGCTGCTGCCGGTCCGGCCCGCGCGGGCCGCCGAGCTGGCCGAGCTGTTCCAGGTCCGGCGGCTGAGCGAGTCCGTCACCGGCGAGGTGCACTCGGAGGGGACCGAGCACGACGTACCGGACGCCGTGCGGGTGCTGCTCGGACCGCGGACGCCCGGGACCTACGTCGAGCACGAGGAACTGGTCGTGGACGGCGTGGAGATCGACTGGCGGCTGACCGACGACGGGGTGCTGCACGCGGCCACCCTGGAGGGGGTCGCCGCCGGGCTGGCGTGGGCGGCGGGACAGTGGCCGCGCCGGTTCGAGGTGGCCGCGCTGCTGGAAGACCCCTCGCGGACGGAGGAGTTGGCCCGGGACCGCTGGTTCGACTGAGGTGACGTCCCACACAGTCGAAGGAAAAGTGAAGATCTCGTACAACCTCCGGTGGGTGCAGTCGATCTGATGGTGAGTAACCATCGTCATGATCACGGGGAGACACACACCCATGCGTATGCGAGTCGCTGGTACGGCCGTCCTCGGCGCCCTGGCGCTGTCCGTTCTGGCCGTTCCGGCCGCGCAGGCGGCGGACGCCCACCGCGGCGACACGAAGATCTCGGACGTCGTGGTCAACGGCGGCAAGCCCGTCGTGGTCGGCGCGACCGGGAGCAAGACCATCACGGTCTCCTTCACCGCCACCGACAACTCCGGCATCGCCTGGGCCCAGGCGATCCTGTACCACGGCAAGGACATCGAGCACGCCGACAGCGGTGCCGTCGCCAACACCGCCGACAAGCGGTCCGTCTGCACCAAGGTCAGCGCCACCAAGGCGAACTGCAAGGCGACCTACACGCTGACGGCCCGGAAGAACCTCATCAACGAGGTGGCCGGGAACTGGAAGGTCTGGGCGATCGCCCAGGGCAAGGACACCGACTACGTCAAGAAGGAGAACGCCAAGACGTTCCAGGCGCAGCGGCTGGCCAAGCTGACGACCGACGCCTCCCCCGAGCCGGTGGCGAAGGGCAGCACCCTCACCGTCACGGGCGCGCTGACCCGCGCCAACTGGAACGGCGGCTCGTACGCCGGCTTCTCCGGCCAGTCCGTGAAGCTCCAGTTCCGCAAGAACGGCTCGAACACGTACACCACGGTCAAGACCGTCAAGACGGACTCCAAGGGCCGCCTCAAGACCACGGTCAAGGCCACCGCCGACGGCTCCTACCGCTTCTCCTTCGCGGGCACGTCGACCACCTCCGCGGTCAGCGCCGCCGGTGACTTCGTCGACGTGAAGTAGGCGGCAGCCGACCGGCCCCGGGAGCGCGTGCCGCTCCCGGGGCCGGAACGCTCCCTCTCACTTGTGCCATGCACAGGTAACGGCCAGACCAAATCTGGCCGAGAAGGCGTCTTGCGGTACAACCCTTCGTGTGTCTCGCGGATCTGATCGCGTGAGTCGACCGACTCCACGATCACTTCTCCCTCCAGGGGAACGCAATGCGCATACGTGCCACCGTGGCCGCCGTCTCCGGCGCCCTGGCCCTCTCCGCCCTCGCAGTCCCGGCCGCACACGCCACCGGAGACTCGGGCACGCCGTACACGCTGAACGTCAGCTTCTCGAACGTCACGATCGCCAAGGCGATCAAGGTCGGCACCACCAACATGGTCAGCGCCAGCTACTCGTACACGCTGACGCACGGCGCCGACGTGGACATCACCGCGAAGGACTTCTACAGCGACGCCTTCCTCTACAAGGGCTCGTACGACACCGCGACCGCCGAGCTGTACGGCGACAACCCGGCGACCTGCACCGCCACCTCGGCGACGACGGCCACCTGCAAGGGCACCGTCGACATCTACCCGGCCGACGGAGACCTGAAGAACGCCTGGGCCGGTTCCTGGGGCGTGGCCGCCGAGGCCGTCGCCTTCAACGGCCAGGACCAGAACAACCCCGACCTCAGCAAGGTCGGCTACAAGGACCAGAGCGGCCTCGGCAGCACCCTGGTGCAGCGCTACTCCAAGCTCACGGTCAACGCCGGCCCCGAGCCGGTCGGCAAGGGCAAGACCCTCACGGTGACCGGCAAGCTGACCCGCGCCAACTGGGAGGACCACCAGTACCACGGCTACTCCGGCCAGCCGGTCGCGCTCCAGTTCAAGAAGGCGGGCACGACCACGTACACCACGGTCAAGACCGTGAACACGGACTCGTACGGCAACCTGAAGACCACCACCACCGCCAACTACGACGGCTACTGGCGCTTCAGCTTCGCGGGCACCTCGACCACCCCGGCGGTCAGCGCCGCGGGTGACTACGTCGACGTGCAGTAGCACCTAGTCCGGGAAGCGGCGGTCGACCCACCTCCACAGGTACTCCAGGGCGGCCGCCGCCACCACCGCCACGCCGACCGCCGTCCACGGCAGCGCGACCCCGACCAGTCTCAGGGCGAAGAAGTCCTGCAGGGCGGGGACCACGAGGACGAACAGGAAGGCCACGGCCATCGCGGCCACCAGGGCCACCCGCCACCAGGTGTAGGGGCGGGCGATGATCGCCAGGATCCACATGGAGACCAGGAACAGGGTCAGGGTGGCCGCGCTCGTCTCCGCCTCCAGGGCGCCCGGACCGCTGTAGTGGTGGCGGGCGAGCAGGTACGTGACGAAGGTCGCGAGGCCCGCCAGCACCCCGCCCGGCACCGCGTACCGCATCACCCGGCGGACGAAGTGCGGTCTGGCCCGCTCCGTGTTCGGCGCGAGGGCCAGGAAGAAGGCCGGGACGCCGATGGTCAGGGTGGAGAGCATGGTCAGGTGCCGGGGCAGGAACGGGTACTCGACCTGCCAGCACACCACCAGCAGCGCCAGCAGCACCGAGTACACCGTCTTCACCAGGAACAGTGTCGCCACGCGCGTGATGTTGCCGATCACCCGGCGGCCCTCGGCGACCACCGAGGGCAGGGTCGCGAAGCTGTTGTCCAGCAGGACGACCTGCGCCACCGCCCGGGTGGCCTCCGAACCGGAGCCCATGGCGACCCCGATGTCCGCGTCCTTCAGGGCGAGGACGTCGTTCACCCCGTCCCCGGTCATCGCGACCGTGTGCCCGCGCGACTGGAGCGCGCCGACCATGTCCCGCTTCTGCTGCGGGGTGACCCGCCCGAAGACGGTGCCCGCGTCGAGGGCCCGCGCCAGCGCCGGCCGGTCGGCGGGCAGCCGCCGCGCGTCCACCGCCGTACCGTCCAGCCCCAGCTTCCCGGCGACCGCGCCGACCGACACCGCGTTGTCACCGGAGATGACCTTGGCGTGGACGTTCTGCTCGGCGAAGTAGCGCAGGGTGGCGGAGGCGTCGGGCCGCAACCGCTGTTCCAGGACGACCAGGGCGGTGGGGCTGGCGCCCCGGGCCGGCTCGGAGTCGTCCAGGTCGCGGCGGGCGCGGGCCAGCAGCAGCACGCGCATCCCCTGCTCGTTGAGGTTCTCCGTCTCGGCCAGGGCCGGGTCGTCGGCGGCGAGGAGGACGTCGGGAGCGCCCAGCAGCCAGGTGCTGGTCTCGCCGTCGCCCTCGCTGAACGTGGCCGCGCTGTACTTGCGGGCGGAGGAGAAGGGGAGCGACTCGACGCAGCGCCAGTCCTCGCTGTCCGGACAGGCGTCGATGATCGCCTGGAGGGAGGCGTTGGGGCGCGGGTCGGACTCGCCGAGCGCGCCGAGCACCTTGCGGACGTACGACTCGTCGGCCCCGTCCAGCGGCCGCAGCTCGCTGACGTCCATGCCGCCCTCGGTGAGCGTGCCGGTCTTGTCCAGGCAGACGGTGTCGACGCGGGCCAGGCCCTCGATGGCCGGCAGCTCCTGCACCAGGCACTGTTTGCGGCCGAGCCGGATGACGCCGATCGCGAAGGCCACGGAGGTGAGCAGCACCAGCCCCTCGGGGACCATCGGCACGATCCCGCCGACCGTGCGGGCCACGGCGTCCTTCAGGTCGTCGTTCTTGACGACGAGCTGGGTGACGACGAGTCCGAGGGCTGCCGGGACCATCATCCAGGTGACGTACTTGAGGATGGTGGAGATGCCGGTGCGCAGCTCGGAGTGGACGAGCGTGAAGCGGGAGGCCTCCTCGGCGAGCCGGGCGGCGTAGGCCTCGCGGCCGACCTTGGCGACCGTGAAGGCGCCGCCGCCCGCGACCACGAAACTGCCGGACATCACCCGGTCGCCGGGGCGCTTGACGACGGGGTCGGCCTCGCCGGTGAGCAGCGACTCGTCGATCTCCAGCCCGTCCGCCTCCGCGCACACCCCGTCGACGACGATCTTGTCCCCGGGCCCGATCTCCATGAGGTCGTCCAGGACGATCTCATGGGTGGCCACCTCGGTCGCCACCCCGTCCCGGCGGACCGTCGGCCGGGCCTCCCCGATCACCGCGAGCGCGTCCAGGGTCTGTTTGGCCCGCCACTCCTGGACGATGCCGATGCCGGTGTTGGCGAGGATCACGAAGCCGAAGAGGCTGTCCTGGATCGGCGCGACGAACAGCATGACAAGCCAGAGCACGCCGATGATGGCGTTGAACCGGGTGAGGACGTTCGCCCGGACGATCTGTCCCAGCGACCGGCTGCTGCGCACGGGCACGTCGTTGACCTGGCCACGCGAGCGCCGCTCCGCCACTTCCGCACCGGTCAGCCCCGACGGCCGGGTCCCCGGCAGGGCCACGGGGTGGACGGGGTCGAGTTCGGCGCCCGCGTCTATATGGCTCATGCAGTCGACGTTACGTGCGATGCCGTCCACCCGCCCAGCCGACCGAGCTGTTCAGCCGACGGGACCGCGCCATTCGGCCGACGAACCGGATCCAGCCGCGGCGGACGGATCAGGCCCGGCCGGCCGACGGGACCGGACTCATCCGGCCGACGCCGCCTTCAAAGCCGCCGCCCGCTTCAGCGCGGCGTCCCGCCTGCGCACGTACCAGACGCCGATCAGCCCCAGCCCGCCCCCGGCCAGGCACGTCCACAGCCACCACAGGTGTCCGTGGTCCTGGAGCCAGCCGTAGAAGGGGAGCTGGACCAGGAAGAGGACGAACCACACGATCGTGCCGCCGGTGATCGTGGCGACCACGGGCCCCTCCAGGGGCTCCGGCGCCTCGTGCTTGGGGGTCCACTTAGCCATGGGCACAGCTTATGTGCCGCCCGTGTCTACGCGCGGAGATAGCGAACTTCCCCTCATACCTTCATACTGAAACCGTTTGTCTTTGACCGCTTCTGATCGTATGAAACTCCAACAGGGCTCGGGGGAACCCTGCTGGGGATGAGGTCCTCCATGTCCACCTCGGCTCCCGCCAAGGCCCCCACCCCCGAAAGGCCGGGGGGTTCGCCCGCTTACGGCGCCCTCGACCGCTTCTTCAAGATCTCCGAGCGCGGCAGCAGCATCGCCCGTGAGGTGCGCGGCGGTTTCGCCACCTTCTTCGCGATGGCGTACATCATCGTGCTGAACCCGATCATCCTCGGCAGCGCGAAGGACATGTACGGGCACCACCTGGACAACGGCCAGCTGGTGACGGCCACCGCGCTGACGGCCGCGTTCACCACGCTGCTGATGGGTGTCATCGGCAACGTGCCGATCGCGCTCGCCGCCGGCCTCGGTGTGAACTCGGTCGTGGCGCTCCAGCTCGCGCCGCGCATGTCCTGGCCGGACGCCATGGGCATGGTCGTCCTCGCCGGTTTCGTGGTCATGCTGCTGGTCGCCACCGGCCTGCGCGAGCGCGTGATGAACGCGGTGCCGTTCGGCCTGCGCAAGGCGATCGCGATCGGTATCGGCCTGTTCATCATGCTGATCGGCCTGGTCGACTCCGGCTTCGTCACCCGGATGCCGGACGCCGCCCAGACCACCGTCCCGGTCCAGCTGGGCACCGGCGGTCACCTCACCGGCTGGCCGGTGCTGATCTTCATCCTCGGTACGCTGCTCACCTTCGCGCTGATGGTCCGCAAGGTGCCGGGCGCGATCCTCATCTCCATCGTCGGCATGACCGTCCTCGCCGTGATCATCAACGCGGTCGCCACGATCCCCTCCTGGGGCCTGACGGTCCCGAAGTGGCCGGGCAACCCGGTCGGCAGCCCCGACTTCGGCCTGATCGGCCAGGTCAGCCTGTTCGGCGGCTTCTCCAAGGTCGGCGTGCTGACCGGCATCCTGTTCGTCTTCACGGTCCTGCTGTCGTGCTTCTTCGACGCGATGGGCACGATCATGGGCATCGGCGACGAGGCCAAGCTGACCGACGCCGAGGGCTACATGCCCGGCATCAACAAGGTCCTCTTCGTCGACGGCCTCGCGGTCGCGGCGGGCGGTGCCAGCTCCTCCTCGGCCACCACCGCCTTCGTGGAGTCCACGGCCGGTGTCGGCGAGGGCGCCCGCACCGGCCTCGCGAACGTCGTCACGGGCGGCCTCTTCGCCGTGGCGCTGTTCCTCACCCCGGTCGCCACGATGGTCCCGTCCCAGGCGGCCACCCCGGCGCTGGTCGCGGTCGGTTTCCTGATCCTGTCGAACTCCGTCAAGGAGATCGACTGGGCGGACTACACCATCGCCGTCCCGGCCTTCGTGACGATGCTGATGATGCCGTTCACCTACTCGATCACGAACGGCATCGGCATGGGCTTCATCACCTTCACCCTGCTGCGCCTGGCCGCCGGCCGGGGCCGGGAGGTCCCGGTGCCGATGTACGTCGTCTCGGCCGTCTTCACCTTCTACTACCTGATGCCGGCCCTGGGCCTCACCTGAGCCCGCGCGGGAGCCGTCAGGTGACCCCGTAGAACCTCTCCGTCTCCTCGACGGCGGTCTGGAACCGCTCGTCGAAGTCATCCCGAATGAGCGTCCGGACGACATAGTCCTGGACGCTCATTCCTCTTTTCGCCGCGTGGTGCCGGAGCCGCTCCAGCAGCTCCCCGTCTATCCGCAGGCTCAGCACAGTGGTCCCCATGCCTACGAGGGTCGCCACACCGGGCCGTCCGATGCGTCACTTTCCGGAACCGGCTCACTCGTACGGGTGATCGTCGGGCGCAGTGGCGGGGGTCACGGGCGGCACGGGCGCGCCCGACTGCTCTTTAGCGAGAGTAATGAGTTACGCTAAGGAACATGCCGGATCTTTCCCATGGCGACGACGCTGCCGCCGTGAACGCCCTCCGCTCCGCCGTGATGCGGCTGTCCCGTCGGCTCAAGCACCAGCGGGTCGACGAGTCGCTGAGCCCCACCGAGATGTCGGTGCTCGGCACCCTCGCCCGCTGCGGCAGCGCCACCCCGGGCGAACTCGCCCGCAAGGAACACGTCCAGCCGCCGTCGATGACCCGCATCGTGGCGCTGCTGGAGGCCAAGGGCCTGGTCCGGCTGGAGCCGCACCCCGAGGACCGGCGCCAGAAGGTCGTCACCCAGACCGAGCAGGCCGAGGCCATGCTGGAGGAGAGCCGCCGCAAGCGGAACGCCTTCCTGGCCGGCCTGGTCGAGGGCCTCGACGAGGACGAGTGGGCCGCCCTGCGTGCCGCCGCCCCCGTACTGGAGAAGCTCGCACACCTGTAAGCGCACCACCGAAGGAGGCGAACCCTTTTGAGTACGGGATCCGGAACACCTTCCGCCCCCGCACCAACCACCCCCACC
This sequence comes from Streptomyces cyanogenus, assembly GCF_017526105.1. Taxonomy (NCBI): domain Bacteria; kingdom Bacillati; phylum Actinomycetota; class Actinomycetes; order Kitasatosporales; family Streptomycetaceae; genus Streptomyces; species Streptomyces cyanogenus. The sequence goes on along the minus strand of NZ_CP071839.1, from coordinate 4,024,453 downwards.
CCCCGTACCTCTCGTACGTCCTCGATGTTCAGCTCGCTGAAGATCCGGAACTACCGCCTCTTCTTCCTCGGCCAGGTCGTCAGCAATACGGGGACCTGGATGCAGCGCATCGCCCAGGACTGGCTCGTCCTCGGCCTGACCGGTTCCTCCGCGGCCGTCGGTATCACGACGGCCCTGCAGTTCCTGCCGATGCTGCTGTTCGGCCTGTACGGCGGCGTCCTCGTGGACCGCCTGCCCAAGCGGCCCACCCTGCTGGTCACCCAGACCGCGATGGCCGTCACCGGTCTCGCGCTCGCCGCGCTGACCCTCTCCGGCCAGGTCCAGGTCTGGCACGTCTACGTCGCCGCGTTCGCCGTCGGCCTCGCCACGGTGGTCGACAACCCGGCCCGGCAGTCCTTCGTCTCCGAGATGGTCGGCCCCGGGCAGCTGCAGAACGCGGTCAGCCTGAACTCGGCGAACTTCCAGTCCGCCCGGCTGGTCGGCCCCGCCGTCGCCGGCCTCATGATCACCGGGGTGGGCACCGGCTGGGCGTTCCTCGCCAACGGCCTGTCCTTCGCCGCGCCGATCGCCGGCCTGCTGCTGATGCGCGCCCGCGAGCTGCACGTGGTCGAGCGCGCGCCGCGCGGCAAGGGCCAGCTGCGGGAGGGCCTCGGCTATGTCGCGAAGCGGCCGGAGCTGATCTGGCCGATTGTCCTGGTCGGCTTCATCGGCACCTTCGGCTTCAACTTCCCGGTGTGGCTGTCCGCCTACGCCGACGACGTCTTCGACGCCGGTGCCGGCGCCTACAGCCTCTTCAACACCCTGATGGCCGTCGGCTCCCTGGTCGGCGCCCTGCTGGCCGCCCGGCGCGGCACGGCCCGGCTGCGCGTCCTGATCGCCGCCGCGCTGGCCTTCGGCACGCTGGAGACCGTGGCCGCGGTGGCCCCGTCGTACTGGCTGTTCGCGCTGCTCATGGTGCCGATCGGGGTGTTCGGCCTGACGGTGAACGTCACCGCGAACACGGCCGTGCAGATGGCCACCGACCCGGCCATGCGCGGCCGGGTCATGGCCCTGTTCATGATGGTGTTCATGGGCGGTACGCCGCTGGGCGCGCCGGTGGTCGGCTGGGTCACCGACACCTACGGCGCCCGGATCGGCTTCGCGGCCGGCGGTGTGGTGTCGGCCGTGGCCGCCGCCGCGGTCGGCCTGGTCCTGGCCCGCGTCGGCGGCCTGCGCCTGTCGGTGGGCTGGCACCACGGCCACCCGCGGGTCCGCTTCGTCCCGCGCGAACAGGAGCAGCTGGCGACGGCCGCGTGACCGTCGCCGGCCGGCCGGAGGTCCCGGGGCCTAGTCGACCCTCCGGGCCAGTACCTGCCCCGGCCAGTCGTTCGGGCCGTGGGTGTAGGGGTGCGTCGGGGTGAAGCCGTTGGCCTCGTAGTAGGCGACGAGCCTGCGGTTGCCGCCCGCGTAGCAGTCCACGCGCAGCAGCCCCACGCCGGCCCGCCGGGTCACCTCGGCCGCGTGCTCGAGCAGGGCGCTGCCCGCGCCCTGCCCCTTGAAGCGGCGGTCGGAGGCGAGCCAGTGGATGTACCGCTCGGGCTCGCCGGGCGGCGGCAGGTGGGACAGGTAGGACCCGGGCCCGTCGGTGAGGGTGAGGGTGGCGGCCGGGACGCCGTCCACCTCGGCGATGTACGTGGTGCCCTCGTCCATGGCCCGCGCGACCGCCTGCACCGCCTTCTCGTGTCCCGACAGGGGCTCGGTGCCCCACTGCACGGTGCGTCCCTGTGAGACCAGCCACTCCACACTGCTGTCGAGCATGCCGAGTATCACGGGCAGGTCGTCCGGGCCGCCTTCTCGAATGGTGATCGCCATGGCCCCATCATGCAGCCCGGGGTCTGGGATCGTGAGGCCATGAGACTCTTCGCCGCCGTACTGCCCCCCGAGGACATCGTCGACGAACTCGCCGCCGAGGTGGCCCGGTTGCGGCAGCTGCCGGACGCCGGCCGGCTGCGCTGGACCGACCGCCCCGGCTGGCACTTCACCCTCGCCTTCTACGGCGAGGTGCCCGACGACGTCGTACCCGCCCTGTCGGACCGGCTGGCCCGCGCGGCCCACCGGTCGGCGCCCTTCTCCCTCGCCCTCGCCGGCGGCGGCCAGTTCGGCCGGGGCCGCGCGCTGTGGACGGGCGCCCAGGGCGACGTGGAGGCGCTGCGGCTGCTGGCCGACCGGGCGGAGGCGGCGGCGCGCAAGGCGGGGGTGCCGATGGAGGAGCACCGGCGGTACAAGGCCCATCTGACGCTGGCCCGCAGCCGGGAGGCGGTCGATGTACGGCCGTACGTGCGGCTGCTCGCCGAGTTCGCCGGGCGGAGCTGGACCGTGGCCGACGCGGCGCTGGTGCGCAGCCGGCTGCCGACGTCCGGGGTGCCGGGGGAGCAGCCGCGGTACGAGGTGGTCGAGCGCTGGGCACTGGGCGGGGCCGGTTAGTCTCGACTACGTGGACCCGAAAACCCGGAACCGGATCATGGCCGGTGCGCTTGTTCTTCTGTTCGTCGTGGTGGCCCTGGCCTCGGCGGTGCGGTAGCGGTCGGTCTGCGCGCCCAGAGGGCGGGGGCTGCGGCTGCTTCGGCGGCCGCGGGCCGTCCGTGGCTGGTCGCGCCGACGCGGCGGAGCCGCATGTCGCATGCAGCCCCGCCGCCCCTTCGGGCGCCGACCCTTCCCGGCGCCTACCAGGCGAAGGCCTCCGGGGACGGGCCCGGGCCCGGGAAGATCTCGTCCAGGCTCTTCAGCAGTTCCTCGCCGAGTTCCAGCTCCACCGCCCTGAGCGCCGACTCCAGCTGCTCGGCGGTGCGCGGGCCGACGATCGGGCCGGTCACGCCGGGCCGGGTGAGCAGCCAGGCCAGGGCCACCTCGCCGGGCTCCAGGCCATGCTTGTCGAGCAGGTCCTCGTAGGCCTGGATCTGCGCGCGGGCCGACGGGTCGTTGAGCGTGTCGGCGGCCCGGCCGGAGGCGCGGCGGCCGCCCTGGACCTCCTTCTTGATGATCCCGCCCAGCAGCCCGCCGTGCAGCGGCGACCACGGGATGACACCGAGGCCGTAGTCCTGTGCGGCGGGGATGACCTCCATCTCGGCGCGGCGCTCGGCGAGGTTGTACAGGCACTGCTCGCTGACCAGGCCCATGGTGCCGCCGCGGCGGGCGGCGATCTCGTTGGCCTGGGCGATCTTGTAGCCGGGGAAGTTGCTGGAGCCGACGTAGAGGATCTTGCCCTGCTGGACGAGGACGTCCATCGCCTGCCAGATCTCCTCGAACGGGGTGTTCCGGTCGATGTGGTGGAACTGGTAGAGGTCGATGTAGTCGGTCTGCAGCCGCTTCAGGCTGGCGTCCACCGCGCGCCGGATGTTCAGCGCGGAGAGCTTGTCGTGGTTGGGCCAGACGGTCGTGCCGTCCGGATCCATGGTGCCGTACACCTTGGTGGCGATGACGGTCTTCTCGCGCCGTCCGCCGCCCTTGGCGAACCAGTTGCCGATGATCGACTCGGTCCGGCCCTTGTTCTCGCCCCAGCCGTAGACGTTGGCGGTGTCGAAGAAGTTGATGCCCGCGTCCAGCGCCGCGTCCATGATGGCGTGGCTGTCGGTTTCGTCGGTCTGCGGGCCGAAGTTCATCGTCCCGAGGACGAGCCGGCCGACCTTGAGTCCCGTGCGTCCGAGCTGCGTGTACTCCATGGTCCACCAGCCAACGGCTTGGAGTGCGCTCTATGCAAGGGCCTTCGGGGGTGGGGGTGGCTAGTCGCGGGGGAAGTCGTCGGTTGTGAGGACGAGGTCGACCACGGTGCCGGTCAGGTCGACGTCGGTGCCGAAGTCCACCCGTGTGCTCACGGCGTAGTCGCCGTCCTTGGGGTCGGTGTGGACGAGGCACCGCCGCTGGTAGGGGTCGGCGATGAGATACACCGGGACCTCGGCGGCAGCGTAGGCCGTCCGCTTGGGGCCGTAGTCGTTGTGTGCCGTGCCCTTCGAGATGACCTCTGCCACGAACTCGACGTCACCGCAGCGCCAGAGCCCCCCGGGCGTCTTCTCGGCGCCCTCGGCGATGAGCGTGACGTCGGAGCAGAATCCGTTGAGATGACCCGGGTAGTCGATGCGGACGTCCGACTTGACGCGCTTGCGCGGGAACTTGGTGCGCAGCTGCTCGTAGATGTCGGCGATGATCTCCCAGTGGGTGTCCCGCTGCGGCGTCATGAAGATGGCCCCCTCGACGATCTCGACCTTGTATCCCTCGGGGGTGGTCCGCTCAAGCGACTCGAACAGGGCGTCCAGAGTCAGCTCCTCGCTCTCCTCGGCCATCTCGATCCTGTCTTCGAGGACGGTCATCGTGGCGCTCCTCCCCGGCTGCCCGCACACAGGTGCAGCCGCGCAGTACAACGATAGGCAGCACGACGAGGAGACGCCGGGTTTCGGTCAGCTCGTTCCCGCCGCGTACGCCTGTCCGACCCCCCACGCCTCCCACATCGCCCCCGCGAACGCCTCGGCGATCCGGTGCTCCCCGCGCGCGTTGGGATGCGTGCCGTCGTAGGTGTCGGCGTGGATGTCGTACCCCTCCGGCGGCGAGGCGAGCAGGAGGGGCGAGCGCGGCTCGTCCAGGTCGGCGACCGCCTTGGCGAGCAGGACGTTGAACCGGTCCACCTGCTCGGCGAAGAGCGGGTCGGCTGCCGCCCGGATGTTCGGGATGACCGGCAGCAGCACCATCCGGATGCGCGGGTCCGCCTCACGCGCGCCCGCCACGAAGGCCCGTACGTTCTCCGCCGTCTGCTCGGCGTTCGTGTAGAAGCCCAGGTCGATCAGGCCGAGCGAGACCAGCAGGACGCCGGGGCGGTGGGCGCGGACCGCCTCGCCGATCAGCGGGGCCATGTGCAGCCAGCCCTCGCCCCAGCCCGCGAGGTGGGCGCGCGGGAAGCCGGGGTCGGCGTAGGCGAGGGACGTCGGGGCGTCGGCCTGCTGGTCGTACAGCGTCTCGCGCGGGCCGACGAAGGTGAACGGCCCGCCGTACGTCACGCACAGGTGCTGCCACAGCCGGTAACGCCATGTGTGTTCGCCCGCGCTCCCGATCGTCATGGAGTCGCCCACGGGCATGAACCTAAGCATTCGCTCATCATGGACGATCGCTGTGACGCATGGGATCCGTGGTGCTTGTGAGGAGGACCACGTCCACCCGGCCCGGGGCGGCCCGGTGCCCGCCGCCCGCCCTCGCTCCACCGGCCCGCGCCCGCGGATGCGGCGGCCGTGCCCCCTGAACCCCGGGCGGTGATGGCAGGCTTGGGGGCATGCGTCGATCGTTCGCCGTCCTCGCCGGGGTGCTGCTCACCGGCGCCTGCGCGCTGCCCGCCTCCGCCGCCGACGGAACCGCCGAGGGGAGGGGGGACCAGGGGTTCACCCTCAAGGACCCCCGGATCACCGAGTCCAGCGGGCTCGCCGCCTCCCGGCTGCACCCGGGCGTCTACTGGACGCACAACGACAGCGACGACGGGCCGTACCTCTACGCCGTGGACAGCGCCACGGGGAAGACCGTCGCCCGGATCACCCTGCGCGGCATCGGCTCCCCGCGGGACGTCGAGGCCATCTCCATCGGGCCGCACAACGAGATCTACGTCGGCGACATCGGCGACAACTTCGGCGGCAGGTGGCCCTACGTGTGGATCTACCGGCTGCCGGAGCCGAAGAAGCTGACCGACCAGACCGTCACGGCCACGCAGTACGTCGTGAAGTACTCCGACGGGCCGCGCGACGCCGAGTCGCTGCTCGTCCACCCCAGGACCGGGCGCGTCTACATCATCGACAAGAAGGAGGACGGCGGGCACCTGTACGAGGGCCCGGCCACCCTCTCCACCTCGGGCGCGAACGTCTTCAGGCCCCTCGCGGCCGTCGACCTGTGGGCCACCGACGCCGCCTTCTCCCCGGACGGCCGGCACCTCGCCGTGCGCGGCTACTTCGGCGGCATCCACTACGACTGGAACGGCGGCCGCATCGAGCGCAAGGGCCGTCTGGACGTCCCGTTGCAGGGGCAGGGGGAGTCCGTGTCGTACTCCGCCGACGGCAGCAAGCTGATGTACGGCAGCGAGGGCGCGGACAGCGCCGTACAGGCCGTCGACGCCCCCGACCGGCCCGCCGCCGCCAAGTCACCATCCCGGGGCGGCGGTTCGGGCGCCACGGCGGACGGGTCCGGCACCGGTCTCAAGGTCGGCGCCGTGATCGTCGCGGTCGGCGTGGCGGCCCTGTTCGGTCTGCGCCGGCTGCGGCGCGGCTGAGCAGGACGCAGGCCCCTGCCGCCTCGTCCGGGCGCGGACGGAAATCAGCCCGTTCCGGTTCTCCTCCGCAAGTCCCTTTCCCTGTCCACCGGAAGGTGGAGCAAGACCGCCCCGCAGATGGATTCGTACGCCCCCCTGGACACGAAATCGTCGTTCCGTCCCGTAAGTTGACGGAAAGGAACGTCCATCGTGCGGATAGGACGCTTGGCGCCCTTGCTCGCCGCGGGGGTCACGGCGACCCTCGTCCCCGCCCTCGCCCCGGCGCAGGCCTCCGCGGCGGAACCGCTGGGGAGGTTCGCAAGCCAGAAGCCCGCGTGGCACAGATGCGACGCGTCACAGCCCGCCGCGTTCCAGTGCGCCACGATCAAGGTGCCGCTCGACTACAGCCGCCCCGACGGCAAGACGATCAAGCTGGCCGTCTCCCGGCTGAAGACCAGCGTCCCCGGCAAGCGGCACGGCGTGCTCCTCTTCAACCCCGGCGGTCCGGGCGGCGAGGGCCTGGACATGCCCGCCATGATGAAGGAGATGCTGCCCAAGAAGGTCCGCGAGCAGTACGACCTCGTCGGGTTCGACCCGCGCGGCGTGGGCCGCAGCACCCCGGTCACCTGCGGCCTCACGGGGACCGAGCAGAACAGCGAGCACCCCTACAAGGCGGAGACGTTCAACCGCGACGTCAAGTGGGCCCGGACCGTCGCCGACAAGTGCCGTACGAAGAGCGGCGACAAGCTCCCGTACATCACCACCCGCAACACCGCCCGTGACATGGACGTCATCCGCGCGGTCCTGGGCGAGAAGAAGCTCTCCTACCTGGGGTACTCCTACGGCACGTACCTCGGCGCCGTCTACGCGCAGTTGTTCCCCCAGCGCACCGACCGCTTCGTGCTGGACAGCTCCGTCGACCCGGCCCGGATCTGGCGCGGCATGCTCCAGATCTGGGCGGAGGGCAGCGAGCCGGCGTTCACCCGCTGGACGAAGTGGACCGCGCAGCACCACCGCACCTACAAGCTCGGCACCACCCCGGCCCAGGTGCGCAAGACGTTCTGGAACCTGGTCGCCCGCGCCGACCGCACCCCCATCGACGACGGCGGCCAGAAGTTCACCGGCGACGACATCCGGTCCGGCCTGCGCGCCGCGTTCTTCAGCCCCAAGTACGCGGCCGAGGCGGTGGCCGAACTCAAGAAGGCCGCGGCCGGCCACGGCTCCTCCCGCCACGCCCTCCTGCCGCCCGCGGCCCGGCAGGCACCCCGCTGGGCTTCCGCGTCTGCGGGGTCCGGGGTCGCGCAGCCCCCGGCGGACAACGGCAGCGTCGCCTTCTGGTCGGTGCTCTGCGGTGACACCGCGGCCTGGTCGCACGACCCGGAGCAGTACCGGCGGGACGCGATCCGGGACAAGGCCAGGTATCCGCTCTACGGCGACTTCGGCTCCAACATCACGCCCTGCGCGTTCTGGGACAAGCCGGTCGAGCCCGTCGTCACGGTCGACAACAAGGTCCCCCTGATGACCGTCCAGAACCAGTGGGACTCCCAGACCCCCCTGGCCAGCGGCCTCGGCATGCACCGCGCCCTGAAGGGCTCCCGCATGGTGTACGTCAAGGGCGGCGAGGGCCACGGCGTCTACGGCGGCGACCCGCGCTCCTGCGCCGACGGCAACGTCAACGCCTACCTGGCCACCGGGAAGCTCCCGTCCCGGGACGTCACCTGCAAGCCGTCCGGCAGGCAGGGCCTGGGCGTGAAGCCGTCGCTGGTCCCGAGTTTCTGACCCGCTGACCCACGAGGGGCGCCCGGTGCCGGTTCACCGGGCGCCCTTTCGTTCAGGCGCCGAGCGGGCAGGGAAGCGCCGGCATCCCGCGGTTGGGGGAGCAGGTGACCAGGGCCAGCGAGAGGTACGAGGGACGTTCGAGGTAGAACCCGAGCGAGACGTCACCCCCCGAGCCCAGCCGTTCGGAGGCGGAGACGACGAGGGCCTTCAGACGCGTGCCGCTGCGCTCCGTCCCGGACGCGAACCGGGGCGCGTACTCGGCCAGACGGTCACTCAGCCACGCCGCGGCCGCGTCCGGGTCCGGCCACGTGCCACGCACCAGCGAACGCGGCTTGACGAGCCAGTACGCCGTTTCGATCGGCGGCAGGTCCGACTTGGGGAACTCCGTGGCCACCTCCCGGTACCGCAGGATCACTTCCGGCTTGCTCTCCGCCGGGGGCGGGTCGGGGTGGGGCGGCCGGCGCAGGGCTTCCTGGTCGAAACGGTCCTTTGGGCCGGCCCAGAGATAGGCATGGTGGTGCACGGGCGTGTCCAGTTCGCCGAGGCGGACCGGTCCCGGCCAGGACCGTGCCCGACCGGGACCAGTGGGAGGAGGGGGCCGGCTCAGACGGGCAGCCCGAACCGCGCCGGGTCGATCCCGGCCACGGCCAACTCCTCGGTGCTGAACCGCAACGGCTCCTTGTCGGGCCGCTTGCCGTCACCGAGGGCCCAGGCGTCCTGCCCGATCCGGGCGAGGATCAGGCACGACTCGCCGTCCGGGTGGGTGTTGCCCCCGCACGCCGTCACGAACGAGACCCCGCTGAGGTCTAGGGCGTACAGGTCGTTTCCGTTCACCATGGGTGGCACCTTCCTGCTCCGCTGCGGGAGCCGAGTGGGTGTGGATTCGAGAGGTGACCGTAGGGCGGCGGGACGGAGCAAGTAGGCGAATATTCGCGGTTATTCTCGCGTCGTCACTCTAGATGCATGGACTTTCACTCAGAGACACCGACATGCTGAGGGCCGACATCGTCAACACCCAGGGGGTGGTTGGGCATGGGGCGTCGGTTGCGGTTCAACGGGACGGGGAGCAGCGGTGGCGGGTGTCCGTCCGTGCACGAGGACTTGGACAGCGGTGAGGTGATTGTGCACGGCCCCCGGCTCACCGACCCGGAGGACATCGCGCAGCTCCAGCACCTTTCGGCGGAAGAGGTCGCGGTCGTGGTTCCGCGTGAGTTACTGGTCGACTGGACGCCGAAGGAGAAGACGCGGCAGGTACGGACGATCGATCTGGATGAATTCAGCGATCTGTTCGGCAAGTTCGAGCACACCGCTTGGCGACTGGAGACACGTCGGCGGTACGCGAGCGACGAGGCCAACGACAACTGGCGGCAGTTCGTGGAGACGGGGCAAGCGGACTGGACGTTCGACAATCCGTACTGCAAGACGATCCGCGAGCAGACCGACCACGGCAAGCGCGTCGAACGCGTACGCATCGTGGACCAACCGCCGACCACAGGTCAGCTGTACCTCCTCGACAACGCCAAGCGGAACAGTGCCATGGGTGAGGACATCCGCAATCTGTGGCGCGCCGACGCGGACCGGCTCCGGCTGCCCGCCGAGGACTTCTGGCTGTTCGACAGCCGCCTCATCGCCCTCCTGCGGTTCGATGACGACGATCAGCTCACGCACGTGGACCTGATCACCGAGCCCGCAGAGGTGGTGCGCTGCTGCATGGTGAGGGATGCTGCTTGGCACCACGCCGTACCGTGGAAGCAGTTCACGGCGGAGATGCACAGCGACGCGTAGGGACCAGAGCGGGTACCGGTGAGCACGGACTATCAGAGGGCACGTGAGGAACTGGGCCGCAGGCTCAGGGAGTTGCGTTGGGAGAGCCCCGAAGGCCGGCTCACCGGTGTCCAGCTCGCGCAGCGGCTGGGTTGGCGGCAGTCAAAGGTCAGCAAGCTGGAGAACGGCAGGCAGACTCCCACGGACGACGACCTGCGGGCATGGGCCGAGGCCGTCGGGCAGCCAGCCGTGTTCCCGGAACTGCGTTCACGCCTGCGGGGCTTCGAAAGTCACATTCGTTCGTGGCGACGTCAGCTCGCGGCAGGGCACGCTCCCGTCCAGGAAACCTGGAACACCCTCGTATCCAGCAGCACGACCCAGCACGCACTGAGCACCGCCGCCGTCAGCGGCATGCTCCAGACGGCCGACTACGCCCGGCACGTTTTCGAGCAGCACGCAAAACTCCAGCAGTCACCGAGGGACACGGATGCCGCAGTGCGGGCCCGTCTGAAACGGCAGGAATGGCTGTACCGGCCGGGCAAGCGGTTGAACGTGCTCATGGCTGAAGCCGTGTTGTGGGGTCGGATATGCCCACCGGACGTACTGGCGGCCCAACTCGATCGTCTCCTGGGCGTGGTGGGCATGGATACCGTCCACCTCGGCATCCTGCCACTGGATGGCGCGCTGCCGCTGACGGTGGGCAACTCCTTCAACGTGCTGGACGAGCGCCTGGTCGTGGTCGAGGACTGGCACGCCGAACTCTGGCTGGACGATGCCGAAACGATCGCTCTCTACCGCCGCGTCTGGGACACCTTCGCCGAGTCGGCCGTCTACGGCGCCGAGGCCCAGCAGGTGATCGCCCGCGTCCGCCGGAGCATCAAGGTCTGAGGACGTACAGCCGTACGACGTCGTCGGAGGATTCCCACAGGGGTGCCGTCGGCCGGGGCGGCACCTGCCGGCACTCCTCGTCGCGGGGAAACGGCAGCCAGCGGCCGGCGGCACGGCAGCGTTTGAACCAGCGGCGCCACCGGGCGTCGTAGGGGCTCGGCTTACGAACGGTCCGGAACACCGGCCACCGCCCCGGGGGTGAGCGTGAACCGGGCCCACACGGTCTTGGTGTACGGCCCCTGCCGGTGCCCCCACGTGTCGGCCAAGGCTTCCACGAGCGCGAGCCCCCGCCCGCCCTCCTCGTCCGGGCCGGGGTCGCGGAGGCGGGGGAGCCGGTCCCGGTCCGGGTCGGAGACCTCCAGCACCAGCTCCGTGCCGTACAGCACGAGCGTCACCCGGACGCGGGCGTGGGAAACGAGGCAGTGGGTCACGGCGTTGGTGACGAGTTCGTTCGCCGACAGGATCGCCCGGTCGGCCATGTCGTCGGTGATGCCCCAGTCCGCGAGGGCCTTGCGGACGTAGTGCCGGGCGGTGGGGACGTGCTGGCTGCGGGTGGGGATGCGGAAGGTTTCGGTTGCGAGCATGCGGCTGAACCTAGGAATACATGCAGAGCCGCTGCAATGAGAACCGAGAAATATATGCACTGGTTTCACTCGATCGTGTTATGCACGCTTCTCACGGCCAACTGGTGTGGCACGGTTGCCGACGGAGAAAGGAGGCCCCATGCCCGCAGGTGGACGACCGACCGTGCGCAGCCGGCGACTTGGCACGGCGCTCAGGCAGTACCGACAGGCTGCCAGGCTGGACCAGCCGCAGGCCGCCGAGGTCATCGCCACAAGCCAGGCCAGGATCAGCCGCATCGAGAGCGGACACGCCACACCGCGCGTGATCGAAGTGCGGCTGCTGCTGGATGCTTATGGCGTCACCGATCCGGAAGTGCGGGCAAAGCTGGAGGAGTTGGCCAAACACTCCAAGAACCGGGGATGGTGGCTCGAACACGCGGAGCACCTCCGGCCGGACTACCTCGACCACATCGCGCTTGAGGACGACGCGACGTACATCCGTGAATGGCAGCCGGTCATGGTGCCGGGGCTCCTGCAAACCCCGGCCTATGCCGAAGCGGTTATCGCAGACGGCCCCCACTACATCGAGCCGGAGCGTGCCGCGCAGTTGGTGAAGGTGCGGATGGGCCGGCAGGCGAAGATCCTGGAGGGAGGGGCGTCCTACACGGCCATCATCTGGGAAGCGGTCGTCGCGCATCCGCTGATGAACGCCGAGATCCACCGCGAACAGTTGGCCGCACTCCTTGAGGCCGGTAAACGCAAGAACGTCACTGTGCAAGTGCTGCCGTTCAGCGCGGGTGCCCTGGCCGGATACTCCTCCGCCTTCTACTCCTTCAGTTTTGACGAGGAGCCGACGGTCGAAGCGGTGGCCATGGACAATCTGCGCGGCACCTCGGTCCTCGAAGGGGCGGAGGACCTTGCCGCTTACGCCAATGCATTCGACCTACTACGATCGGCAGCGCTGGCACCGGACGCGAGTGCGAAGCTCATCCGGGGGATACTGCGGAGCCTGAAGGAAGACACATCGTGACCGAGGTCGTAAGCCCCTTCTGGAAGTCGTCGTACTCGGGGCAGGAGAACGCCTGCGTAGAGGTCGCCGACACGGCCCCCGGCGGCCGAGCCGTCCGCGACAGCAAGCAGGACAACGGCCCCCTCCTCACCGTCTCCCGCGACAGCTGGCAGGCCTTCCTCCAGCAGTTCGCGTAGACATCGCACGCGACAACGCAGGGCGCCCGGCGATACGTACGCCGCCGGGCGCCCTTTCCGTTGACCGGATCGGGGCGTTGGAGCGGCGGGGTGGCCCGACGCGGACTGGGCGGAATTCATGGTGGCCGGTCTGGGCGAAGGTCCGGCCCGCGATCACTGGAGGAAACTGACGGCCGTGTACACCCCGAACTTCCCCGGCTTCGGCAGCGTGCGGGTTCTTGACCTGCGCCGACCTGGAGGTGTCGGCGCCCTGGTTCGACCGTTCCCTGACCGTGGAGACCGCCGAGGAACTGTTCGCCGGAGAGTGAGCCGTCGGGGTGCAGAGCGAAGGGCGCCCGGTGATTGCTCACCGGGCGCCCTTCACCGTCGTACTCGAAAACCGTCGTACGCGAGAAGTCAGAGCTTCTCGATCACGTAGTCCACGCACTTCGTCAGCGCCTCGACGTCCGCCGGGTCGATCGCCGGGAACATCGCGACGCGCAGCTGGTTGCGGCCGAGCTTGCGGTACGGCTCGGTGTCCACGATGCCGTTGGCGCGCAGCACCTTGGCGACGGCGGCCGCGTCGATCTCGTCGGAGAAGTCGATCGTGCCGATGACCTGGGAGCGCTTGGCCGGTTCGGAGACGAACGGCGTGGCGTACTTCGACTCCTCCGCCCAGCTGTACAGCCGGGTCGAGGAGTCCTTCGTGCGGGCCGTGGACCAGGCGAGGCCGCCCTGGCCGTTGAGCCACTCCAGCTGCTGGTTGAGCAGGAAGAGGGTGGCGAGGGCCGGGGTGTTGTACGTCTGGTTCTTGCGGGAGTTGTCGATCGCCGTGGGGAGCGAGAAGAACTCCGGGACGTGCCGGCCGGAGGCGTGGATCCGCTCGGCGCGCTCGATCGCGGCCGGGGAGAAGACGCCGATCCACAGGCCGCCGTCGGAGGCGAAGGACTTCTGCGGGGCGAAGTAGTAGACGTCGGTCTCGGCGATGTCGACCGGGAGGCCGCCCGCGCCGGAGGTGGCGTCCACGAGGACGAGCGCGCCCTCGTCGGCGCCGGCCACGCGCTTGATCGGCATGGCTACACCGGTGGAGGTCTCGTTGTGGGTGAAGGCGTAGACGTCGACGCCGGCCTCGGCCCGCGCCTCCGGATGGGTGCCGGGGTCGGAGGCGATGACGGTGGGCTCGGCCAGCCAGGGGGCGAGCTTTGCGGCCTTGGCGAACTTCGAGGAGAACTCACCGAAGTTCAGGTGCAGCGACTTGTTCTCGATCAGCCCGTGCGTGGCGATGTCCCAGAAGGCGGTGGAGCCGCCGTTGCCGAGGACGACCTCGTAGCCCTCGGGGAGGGAGAACAGCTCGGAGATGCCCTCGCGGACCTTGCCGACCAGGTTCTTCACCGGCGCCTGGCGGTGGGAGGTGCCCAGCAGGGACGTACCGGTGGCGGCGAGGGCGTCCAGCGCCTCGGTGCGCACCTTGGAGGGGCCAGCGCCGAAACGTCCGTCGGCGGGCTTGATGTCAGCGGGAATCTGGATGTCGGCCACGGGACGAGGTTAGCCGGTGGCGTAAAGCGAGGTGGAGACGTGTCCGTTCGATGAGACGAGATCACCAGGACGTGGACTTGTGAGGTTGTACGACGATACGCACGAGGCTGTGGAAAAGTCTCGGTGACTGTGGGTGATCGGATGCATCCTGGTCGCATGACGGATCGAGCCGAAGCTGCTGAGGGTGCGGGCGGCGCCGGGGCCGCCGAGGTCGCGGAGCTTGCGGGCGCCCTGCGCCGGGCCGTGCGGGGCGAGGTCGGCTTCGACGCCACCGCCCGGGCGCTGGTCACCATGGACGCCTCCAACTACCGGCGCGTCCCGCTGGGCGTCGTGGCCCCCCGGGACGCCGACGACGTGGCCGCCGTACTGGAGGTGTGCAGGACGCGCGGGGTGCCGGTGGTGGCACGCGGCGGCGGCACCTCGATCGCCGGACAGGCGACCGGCACCGGCGTGGTGCTGGACTTCACCCGGCACATGACCGGCCTGCTGGAGCTGGACCCGGACGGCAGGACGGCCGTCGTCCAGCCGGGCCTCGTCCTCGACCGCCTCCAGGAGGCCGCCGCCCCGCACGGGCTCCGCTTCGGCCCCGACCCCTCCACGCACAGCAGGTGCACGCTCGGCGGCATGATCGGCAACAACTCCTGCGGCTCCCACTCGGTCGCCTGGGGCACCACCGCGGACAGCGTGCGCGAGCTGTCGGTCATCACCGCGCGCGGGCAGCGGCTGCGGCTCGGGCCGGGTTGGGCGGGCGCCCCGGACGGACTGCGCGAGCTGACCGAGGGCGCACTGGCCCGGCTGCGCACGGGCTTCCCGGACCTGCCCCGCCGCATCTCCGGATACGCGCTGGATGCGCTGCTGCCCGAGAAGGGCGCGGACGTCGCCCGCTCCTTCTGCGGCTCCGAGGGCACCCTCGGCATCCTGACCGAGGCCGTGGTCCGCCTGGTGGAGACACCCCGGGCGCGCGCCCTGGCCGTGCTGGCGTACGCCGACGAGAGCGCCGCCGCCGAGGCCGCCGCCGGCCTGCTGCCGCTGCGGCCGCTCACGGTCGAGGGCATGGCCGCCGACCTGGTGCCGCCCGGGTCCGGGCTGCCCGCGGGCGGCGCCTGGCTGTTCGTGGAGACCGGCGGGGAGACGGCGGCGCAGGCCCGCGCGCGGGCGGAGGAGGTCGTGCGCGCCGCCGACGTCGTGGCCGCACTGGTCGTCACCGAACCGGCGGCCCAGCGGGCCCTGTGGCGGATCCGCGAGGACGCGGCCGGCACGGCCACCCGGATGCCGGACGGCACGGAGGCCTGGCCCGGCTGGGAGGACTGCGCGGTACCGCCCGTCCGGCTCGGCGCCTACCTGCGCGACTTCCGCACCCTGCTGTCGGCCCACGGCCTGCGCGGCGCGCCGTACGGCCACTTCGGCGACGGCTGCATCCACGTCCGCATCGACTTCGACCTGCTCACCGAGGCCGGCGTCGGCCGCTTCCGCCGCTTCTCCGAGGAACTGGCCGACCTGGTCGTGGCGCACGGTGGCTCCCTGTCCGGGGAGCACGGCGACGGCCAGGCCCGCGCGGAACTGCTGCCGCGGATGTACGGCGCGGAGACGGTCCGGCTCTTCGAACGCGCCAAGGCCGTCTGGGACCCGGACGACCTGCTCAACCCCGGCATGCTGGTCCGCCCGGCGCGGCTGGACGAGAACCTCCGCTTCTCCGTCCTGCCGAGCCGCCCGGTCGACGTGGCCTTCGGCTACCCGGCCGACGGTGGCGACTTCACCGCGGCCGTCCGCCGCTGCGTCGGCGTCGCCAAGTGCCGTACGGCCACGGCGGCCGGCCCCGCTGTGATGTGCCCCTCCTTCCGGGCCACCGGCGACGAGCAGCACTCCACGCGCGGCCGGGCCCGGCTGCTGCACGAGATGCTCGCGGGCGAAGTGATCACCGACGGCTGGCGGTCCACGGAGGTCCGCGACGCCCTGGACCTGTGTCTGTCCTGCAAGGGCTGCCGTTCGGACTGCCCGGTCGGCGTCGACATGGCCACGTACAAGGCGGAGTTCCTGCACCACCACTACGCCGGTCGCCGCCGCCCCGCCGCCCACCACAGCATGGGCCGGCTCCCGCAGTGGCTGCGCTGGACCGCCCGCACGCGCACGGCCGCGCTGATCAACGCCCTGGCAGCGGTGGGGCCGTTGGCACACCTCGGAAAACGGCTGGGCGGGATCACCCCGGAACGACAGCTCCCGAGACTGGCGACACAGACGTTCACCGGGTGGTGGCGGGGACGGAAGCCCACCGGGGGAGCGGAAGGCCGGCCGATTCCGGGTGGACGCGGGCTGCCGGGTGGCCTGCCGGCCGGGGGTGCGGGTGGTCCGTCGGGTGTGGATGCGGGGGAGGTGGCTCCTCAGGGTGTCGGCGGCACCGGCCGCGTCGGTGTCGGCGGCCCGTCGGCTCCGGGCGGGGGTGGCCTGCCGGCCGGGGGTGCGGGTGGTCCGTCGGCTGTGGATGCGGGGCAGGTTGCTGCCCAGGGTGTCGGCGGTCCGTCGGTTCCGGGCGGGGGTGGCCTGCCGGCCGGGGGTGCGGGTGGTCCGTCGGCCGCAGGTGTGGGGGAGTCGCCCGTCCAGGGCGGCGGGAACCTGGTCGTCCTCTGGCCGGACACCTTCACCGAGCACCTGGCACCGTCCGTCGGCAGGGCGGCCGTTCGGGTGCTGGAGGCGGCCGGGCTGCGGGTGGCCCTTCCGCCCGCGCGGCTGCCGGGCCGCGGGGCGATCGGGGACGGCAGGACGAGGGCGGTGACCGCACTGCTCACCGCCCGCCGCGCCCGGGTCTGCTGCGGGCTGACCTACATCTCGACCGGCCAGCTGGACCGCGCCCGCACGGTCCTGCGCCGCACCCTGGACCTGATGGAACCGGTGCTGCGGGCCCGCGTCCCGGTCGTCGTCCTGGAACCGAGCTGCGCCGCGGCCCTCCGCAGCGACCTCCCGGAACTCCTGCCTGACGACCCGAGAGCCGCCCGGCTGTCCGCCGCTGTCCTCACCTTCGCCGAAACGCTGGAACGGCACGCCCCGCACTGGACCCCGCCCGCCGTCGACCGCCCGGTGGCCGGCCAGACCCACTGCCACCAGCACGCGGTGCTCGGCGACACCCCGGACCGCCGGCTGCGCGCCGCCGCAGGCCTCACCGGTGAGCTGAGCGGAGGCTGCTGCGGCCTGGCGGGAAACTTCGGCTTCGAGAAAGGCCACTTCGAGGTCTCCCGGGCCTGCGCCGAGGAACAGCTCCTGCCCTCGGTCCGGCAGGCACCCGCCGGCACGGTGATCCTGGCGGACGGCTTCTCCTGCCGCACCCAGCTGGACCAGCTCGCCGGGGTCCGGGGCCGCCATCTGGCAGAGGTACTGGCGCAGGCACTGGACGCGTCCCCGGGCGGCGACACATGACCGACTGGAGGCGTGCGGACCGGATGCCCACGACTTCATCGGCAGGCTCCCCGACGGCTACGACACCCGGGTCGACCCCCACTCGGCCCGGCTCTCCGGCGGCCAGCTCCAGCGCCTGGCCATCGCCCGCGCCCTCCTGCGCGACGCGCCCGTCCTGGTCCTGGACGAGCCGACGACGGGCCTGGACGCGATGGCCGCACGCCGCGTCGTCAAACCGCTGCGCCGGCTGATGGCCGGCCGTACGACCATCATGATCACGCACGATCTCAACCTCGCCCCCGACGCCGACCGCATCGTCGTCGTGGACCGGGGCCGCATCGTGGAGACCGGCCGCCACGAGGAGCTGCTGGCCCGGAACGGGGCCTACGCCCGGCTGCACCGCTCGCAGAACAACACGATTCTGGACACCGGCGAGCTGCGCATGCCGCTGTGGGAGGAGCGGCAGCCACCGGCACCGGCACCGGCGTACGAGTACGGGCAGGGGCACGCGTACAGCGACGGACACGCCGGGCACGACGGACGCGGATACGGCTCCGAGGCGTACGCCCCCGCGTACAAAACCGCAGGACACGTGCCCTCGGTGCGGCCGGACGGCCGTCCTCTGTTCCGGAACGAGGAAGCCTGGCCGGGCAGTTGAGCGCGGCATCCGAGACAGTCCCATGAAGGGTTCACGCACCTGTCGAAGTCCATTACCCTGGACCTGGTAGTACATCGCGATGCACGCACTCGATCAAGCCACCAGGACCGCCCGTGACCACCGCACCCAGCACCACATCGCCGTCCCGAGCCACCCCCGCCCCCGCCGGCGGCAAAGGCGGCCCCGGTCCCCTCGGCTCCCTCGGGCCGGTCGGGCTGGTGCTGGCCGGCGGCATCTCGGTGCAGTTCGGCGGCGCCCTGGCGGTCACCCTGATGCCCCGGGCCGGTGCACCGGGCGTGGTGACCCTGCGCCTCCTCGCGGCCGCGATCGTCCTGCTCCTGTTCTGCCGGCCCCGGCTGCGCGGCCACTCGCGCGCC
The DNA here is from genome assembly GCF_017526105.1 of Streptomyces cyanogenus. NCBI lineage: Bacteria > Bacillati > Actinomycetota > Actinomycetes > Kitasatosporales > Streptomycetaceae > Streptomyces > Streptomyces cyanogenus. The sequence continues at coordinate 4,006,063 of NZ_CP071839.1, read as the reverse complement.
GACTGGGGCACGGTGATCGTCTTCGGTATCGCCATGGGCGCGATGAACGGCCTGTTCTACGAGGCGGTGGCCCGCATCCCGCTGGGCCCGGCGGTCACCCTGGAGGTCCTGGGCCCGCTGGCTCTCTCGGTCCTGGCCTCCCGCCGTGCGATCAACGCGCTCTGGGCCTGCCTGGCCCTCGCGGGGGTGTTCCTGCTCGGCGGCGGAGGCTTCAGCAACCTGGACCCCACAGGTGTCGCCTTCGCCCTGGGGGCCGGCGCCATGTGGGCGGCCTACATCATCTTCAGCGCCCGTACGGGTCGCCGCTTCCCGCAGGCTGACGGCCTGGCGCTGGCCATGGCCGTCGCGGCCCTCCTGTTCCTGCCCATCGGCATCGCCGACGCGGGCACCCGCCTGCTGAACCCCACCACCGTCGCCCTCGGCTCGGCGGTGGCCCTGCTCTCCTCGGTCCTGCCGTACACCCTCGAACTCCTGGCCCTGCGCCGCCTGCCGGCCTCCACCTTCGCGATCCTCATGAGCCTGGAACCCGCCATCGCGGCCACGGCCGGCTTCCTCATCCTCGACCAGTCCCTCTCCGCGACCGAGGCCGCCGCGATCGCCCTGGTCATCGCGGCGAGCATCGGCGCGGTACGGACCCAGGTGGGCCGGCGCGAGGCCGCGCCCCCCGTCAGTCCCTGACCTCCCCGCGGACGAGGGCGCGCAGGCTGCGTGCCCTTCGTTCTCCGTCACCGGCACCGCCCCCAGCCGCTCCGGCGGCGCCGCGCCGGGGTCCCGTTGCGGGGTGTGATGCCAGGAAATTCATGCAAGCACGCTTGATTGTTTCTGGGGCCACTGCCATGCTCCCCCCATGGCCGACCTGACGCCCGTCATCGACGACCTGCGTGCCGAGAGCGAGGAACTCGACCTGCTCGTGGCCGAGTTGACCCCGGACCAGTGGGCCCTGCCCACCCCGGCCCCCGGCTGGACCGTCGCTCACCAGATCGCGCACCTCGCCTGGACCGACCGCTCGGCACTGCTCGCCGTCACCGACGCCGGTGCCTTCCAGGCGCTGGTGGAGAAGGCGCTCGCCGCCCCCGCCTCGTTCGTGGACGAGGGTGCGGAGGAGGGCGCCGCGCTCCCGCCCGCCGACCTGCTGGCGGCCTGGCGCACCGGGCGCACCACCCTGGACGAGGCCCTGCGCGGCGCACCGCCCGGCGCCCGCTTCCCCTGGTACGGCCCGCCCATGTCCGCCGCCTCTATGGCCACGGCCAGACTTATGGAGACCTGGGCCCACGCGCTGGACGTCGCCGACGCCCTGGGCGTGGTGCGCCCACCCACCGACCGTCTCCGACATGTGGCCCGGCTCGGGGTGCGGACCCGTGACTTCGCCTTCGGGGTGCACGGACTCACTCCGCCGGCGGAGGAGTTCCGGGTGGAACTCGCCGCGCCGTCCGGCGAGGTGTGGGCGTACGGCCCGCAGGACGCCCCGCAGCGCGTCACCGGCCCCGCCCTCGACTTCTGCCTCCTGGTCACCCGGCGCGCCCACCGCGGCGACCTCGCCCTGACGGCCGTGGGCCCGGACGCCGACCGCTGGCTCGGCATCGCCCAGGCCTTCGCGGGCCCGCCCGGCGCCGGCCGCCCGCCGAAGGGGGCCGGCCGGTGAGGCCGCTGCGCATCGGGAACTTCTCCGGCTTCTACGGCGACCGCTCCGACGCCCTGCGCGAGATGCTCACCGGCGGCGAGGTGGACGTCCTCACCGGTGACTACCTCGCCGAACTCACCATGCTCATCCTCGGCCGGGACCGGCTGAAGGACCCCTCCGCCGGGTACGCCCGCACCTTCCTGCGCCAGTTGGAGGACTGCCTCGGCCTCGCCCGGGAGCGCGGGGTGCGGATCGTCGCCAACGCGGGCGGTCTCAACCCGGCCGGACTCGCCGAGCGGACACGGGAGCTGGCGGACCGGCTCGGCGTCCCGGTGCGGGTCGCGCACGTCGAGGGCGACGACCTGGCCGCCGCGTATCCCGGCACCCTCGCCGCCCACGCCTACCTCGGCGGGTTCGGCATCGCCGCGTGCCTGCGGGCCGGCGCCGACGTGGTGATCACCGGCCGGGTGACCGACGCGGCCCTGGTCACCGGGCCCGCGGCGGCGCACTTCGGCTGGACGCCCACGGAGTACGACCGGCTCGCCGGTGCCGTCGTCGCCGGGCACGTGCTGGAGTGCGGGACCCAGGCGACCGGCGGGAACTACGCGTTCTTCGGCGAGGGCGACGTACGCCGTCCCGGCTTCCCGCTCGCCGAACTCCACGCCGACGGCAGCAGCGTGATCACCAAGCACCCCGGCACCGGCGGCTTCGTGGACACGGGCACGGTCACCGCCCAGCTGCTCTACGAGACCGGCGGCGCCCGGTACGCCGGACCCGACGTCACGGCCCGGCTGGACACGGTACGGCTGCGCCGGGAGGGGCCGGACCGGGTGCGGATCGAGGGGGTGCGCGGGGAGGCGCCGCCGCCCACGCTCAAGGTCGGGCTCAACCGGCTCGGCGGCTTCCGCAACGAGGTCGTCTTCGTCCTCACCGGACTCGACATCGAGGCCAAGGCGGCCCTGGTGCGGGAACAGCTCGGCGAGGCCCTCGCCAAGTCGCCGCCCCGGGACGTGCGGTGGGAGCTGGTGCGGACCGACCGGGCCGACGCGGACACCGAGGAGACGGCCAGTGCCCTGCTGCGGCTCGTCGTCCGCGACCCGGACCAGCAGGCCGTGGGGCGCGCGCTGAGCGGGGCCGCCGTGGAACTGGCACTCGCCAGCTACCCGGGCTTCCATGTGCTGTCCCCACCGGGAAAGGGCGCCCCTTATGGGGTGTTCGAGGATGTGTACGTGCCCCATGGGGACGTAGCCCATATGGCCGTCCTCCACGACGGACGCCGTATCCCCGTGTCGGCGCCCCTGGAGACGCGGCCCCTGGAGGCCGTGCCGTCCCCGCCCCTCCCGGAGCCCCTGCCGCCCGGGCCGACCCGGCGGGCGCCCCTCGGGCTGGTCGCCGGGGCGCGCAGCGGCGACAAGGGCGGGAACGCCAACGTCGGGGTGTGGGCGCGGACCGACGAGGCCTGGCGGTGGCTCGCACACACGCTGACCACCGAGAGGTTCCGGCAGCTGCTGCCCGAGACCCGTGAGCTGCCCGTCACCCGGCACCCGCTGCCGAACCTGCGCGCCCTCAACTTCGCCGTCGAGAACATCCTCGGCGCCGGCGTCGCCGGGCAGGCCCGTTTCGACCCGCAGGCCAAGGCCCTCGGCGAATGGCTGCGCTCCCGCCACCTGGACATCCCGGAGACCCTGCTGTGACGGTTCTGCAGACCGCTGTCGACCCCGCCGGCCCCGACTACCGGGCCCACCGCGAGGCCATGCTCGCCAAACTCGCCGAGCTGGACGCCGAACACGCCAAGGCGCTCGCGGGCGGCGGCGAGAAGTACGTCCAGCGGCACCGGGGGCGCGGCAAGCTGCTCGCCCGCGAGCGCATCGAACTGCTGCTGGACCCCGACACCCCGTTCCTGGAGCTGTCCCCGCTGGCCGCCTGGGGCAGCGACCACCCCGTCGGCGCCTCGCTCGTCACCGGCATCGGCGTGGTCGAGGGCGTGGAGTGCCTGATCACCGCCAACGACCCGACCGTACGCGGCGGCGCCAGCAACCCCTGGAGCCTGAAGAAGGCCCTGCGCGCCAACGACATCGCGCTCGCCAACCGGCTGCCCTGCATCAGTCTGGTGGAGTCGGGAGGCGCCGACCTGCCGTCCCAGAAGGAGATCTTCATCCCCGGCGGCGCGATCTTCCGCGACCTCACCCGGCTCTCCGCCGCCGGCATACCGACCATCGCCGTCGTCTTCGGCAACTCCACCGCCGGCGGCGCCTACATCCCCGGCATGTCCGACCACGTGATCATGGTCAAGGAGCGGGCGAAGGTGTTCCTCGGCGGACCGCCGCTGGTCAAGATGGCCACCGGCGAGGAGAGCGACGACGAGTCCCTCGGCGGCGCCGAGATGCACGCGCGCGTGTCCGGTCTCGCCGACTACTTCGCCGTGGACGAGCCCGACGCGCTGCGCCAGGCCCGCCGCGTGGTGGCCCGCCTCAACCACCGCAAGGCCCACCCGGACCCCGGCCCGGCCGAGCCGCCCGCGTACGACCCCGAGGAACTGCTCGGCATCGTCCCCGGCGACCTGAAGATCCCGTTCGACCCCCGCGAGGTCATCGCCCGGATCGTGGACGGCTCCGACTTCGACGAGTTCAAACCGCTGTACGGCACGAGCCTGGTGACCGGCTGGGCCGCCCTGCACGGCTACCCGGTCGGAGTGCTGGCCAATGCCCAGGGCGTCCTCTTCAGCGCGGAGTCCCAGAAGGCCGCCCAGTTCATCCAGCTCGCCAACCAGCGCGACATCCCGCTGCTCTTCCTGCACAACACCACCGGCTACATGGTCGGCAAGGAGTACGAGCAGGGCGGCATCATCAAGCACGGCGCGATGATGATCAACGCGGTCAGCAACAGCAGGGTCCCGCACCTGTCGGTCCTCATGGGCGCGTCGTACGGCGCCGGTCACTACGGCATGTGCGGCCGGGCCTACGACCCCCGCTTCCTGTTCGCCTGGCCCAGCGCCAAGTCCGCCGTGATGGGCCCGCAGCAGCTCGCCGGCGTGCTGTCGATCGTCGCCCGGCAGTCGGCGGCGGCGAAGGGGCAGCCGTACGACGAGGACGCGGACGCGGCCCTGCGCGCCATGGTGGAGCAGCAGATCGAGTCCGAGTCGCTGCCCATGTTCCTGTCCGGGCGGCTGTACGACGACGGCGTCATCGACCCGCGCGACACCCGCACCGTCCTCGGCCTGTGCCTGTCCGCCCTGCACACCGCGCCCTACGAGGGCGCGCGCGGCGGCTTCGGCGTCTTCCGGATGTGAGGGACCACATGATTTCCAGCGTGCTCGTCGCCAACCGGGGCGAGATCGCCTGCCGCGTCTTCCGCACCTGCGCCGACCTCGGCATCCGCACGGTCGCCGTGCACTCCGACGCCGACGCGGACGCGCTCCACGCGCGCGTGGCCGACACGGCGGTACGGCTGCCGGGCGCGGCACCCGCCGAGACCTACCTGCGCGGCGACCTGATCGTGAAGGCGGCCCTGGCGTCCGGCGCCGGCGCCGTGCACCCCGGGTACGGCTTCCTCTCTGAGAACCCCGGCTTCGCCCGCGCCGTCCTCGACGCCGGCCTGGTCTGGATCGGCCCGCCCCCGCAGGCCATCGAGGCCATGGCGTCCAAGACCCGCGCCAAGCAGCTGCTGGGCATCGAGCCCCTGCACGAGGTGACCGAGGCCGACCTGCCCGTGCTGGTGAAGGCGGCGGCGGGCGGCGGCGGACGCGGGATGCGGATCGTGCGCCGCCTGGAGGAGCTGCCGGCCGCGCTGGAGGGCGCGCGCGCCGAGGCCGCGAGCGCCTTCGGCGACGGCGAGGTCTTCGTGGAGCCGTACCTCGAACACGGCCGCCATGTCGAGGTGCAGATCCTCGCCGACACCCACGGCACCGTCTGGCCGCTCGGCACCCGCGACTGCTCCCTCCAGCGCCGCCACCAGAAGGTGATCGAGGAGGCACCGGCGCCCGGACTCACCCCGGCGCTCGCGGACGAGCTGCGCACGCTGGCCGTACGCGCCGCCCGCGCCGTCTCCTACACCGGCGCCGGCACGGTCGAGTTCCTGGTCGCCGACGGCCGCGCCCACTTCCTGGAGATGAACACCCGCCTCCAGGTCGAACACCCCGTCACCGAGGCCGTGTTCGGCATCGACCTGGTCGCGGAACAGATCCGGATCGCCGAGGGCCACGCCCTGGGGACCGAGCCCCCGCGCGCGCGGGGCCACGCGATCGAGGCCCGCCTCTACGCCGAGGACCCCGCCCACGGCTGGGCCCCCCAGACCGGCACCCTGCACCGCCTCGCCGTACCGGACGGCGTCCGCCTGGACACCGGCTACACCGACGGCGACACCATCGGCGTCCACTACGACCCGATGCTCGCCAAGGTCGTCGCCCACGCCCCCACGCGCGCGGAGGCGGTCCGCAGGCTCGCCGGCGCGCTGGAGTCCGCCGCGATCCACGGCCCGGTCACCAACCGGGACCTCCTGGTGCGCTCCCTGCGGCACCCGGAGTTCACGGCCGCCCGCATGGACACCGGCTTCTACGACCGTCACCTCGGCGACCTGGCCGAGCCCGCCACGGATCCCCACGCGCCGCTGGCCGCCGCCCTCGCCGACGCCCACGGCCGCTCCCGCTTCGGCGGCTGGCGCAACGTTCCCTCGCAGCCGCAGGTGAAGCGGTACGAGATGGCGGGGGAGGAGCACGAGGTCCGCTACCGGCACACCCGGGACGGCCTCGCGGCGGACGGGGTCCGGGTCGTCCACGCCGACGCGCGTCTCGTCGTACTCGAAGTGGACGGCGTACGGCGCAAGTTCGAGGTGGCCCGGTACGGCGACCAGGTCCACGTGGGCGCCACCCGCCTCACCGCCCTGCCCCGCTTCCCCGACCCCGCCGCCCAGCTCGCCCCGGGCTCCCTGATCGCGCCGATGCCCGGCACGGTCGTACGCGTCGCCGACGGGCTGACCGAAGGGGCAACGGTTCAGGCCGGTCAGGGCCTCATCTGGGTGGAGGCGATGAAGATGCAGCACATGATCCCGGCACCGACCGCAGGAACGCTCAGCGCCCTCCACGCCAGGCCCGGGCAGCAGGTCGAGCCGGGCATGTTGCTGGCGGTGGTGCAGCCGACCTGAGGGGGCGCGGGGAACCGCGCGACCAGCCGTCCACAACCCGCACGCGGAGGAACCGCATGACCGCCGTCATCGAATCCGAAGAGCACAAGGCCCTACGATCCGCGGTAGCCGCCCTCGGCAAGCGCTACGGCCGCGAGTACCTCACCCGCACCGTCGCCGAGGGCAAGCCGCCCACCGAACTCTGGTCCGAGGCGGGGAAACTCGGCTACCTCGGCGTCAGCCTCCCCGAGGAGCACGGAGGCGGCGGCGGAGGCATAGCGGACCTCGCCATCGTGCTCGAAGAGCTGGGCGCCGCCGGCTCACCCCTGCTCATGCTGGTCGTCTCCCCGGCCATCTGCGGCACCGTGATCTCCCGCTTCGGCACCGAGGACCAGAAGCGCACCTGGCTCCCCGGAATCGCCGACGGCACCCGCCTCATGGCCTTCGGCATCACCGAGCCCGACGCCGGCTCCAACAGCCACCGCATCACCACCACGGCCCGCCGGGACGGCACCGACTGGCTGCTCACCGGCCGCAAGGTGTTCATCTCCGGGGTCGACATGGCCGACGCCGTCCTGATCGTCGGCCGTACCGAGGACGCACGCACCGGCAGCCTCAAGCCCTGCCTGTTCATCGTGCCGACGGACGCCGAGGGCTTCCAGAAGCGGCCCATCGACATGGAACTGAGCGCGGCGGAGAAGCAGTTCGAGCTGGTCCTGGACGACGTACGACTGCCCGCCGACGCGCTCGTGGGCGGGGGCCCCTCCCACGCTTCCGGCAGCGGGGGAGAGGACGCCGGCCTGCTCCAGCTGTTCGCCGGGCTCAACCCCGAGCGGATCATGACGGCCGCGTTCGCGATCGGCATGGGCCGGTACGCCCTGTCCAAGGCCGTCGAGTACGCCCGCGACCGCACCGTGTGGAAGGCACCCATCGGCGCCCACCAGGCCATCGCGCACCCCCTCGCGCAGGCCCACATCGACCTGGAGCTGGCCCGGCTGATGACGCAGAAGGCGGCACACCTCTACGACTCCGGCGACGACATCGGCGCGGGCGAGGCCGCCAACATGGCCAAGTACGCGGCCGCGGAGGCCTGCGTGAAGGCCGTCGACCAGGCCGTGCACACCCTCGGCGGCAACGGGCTCACCCGGGAATTCGGACTCGCCTCGTTGATAACGGCCGCGCGCGTGGCTCGTATTGCCCCGGTGAGCCGGGAGATGATTCTCAACTACGTCTCCCACCAGACCCTGGGCCTGCCCAAGTCCTACTGAGCGGCCCCTGCGAGGAGGAACCGTGTTCCGCAGCGAGTACGCAGACGTTCCGCCCGTAGAACTCCCCATCCACGAGGCCGTCCTGGGCCACGCCGCCGCCTTCGGCGACCGGCCCGCCCTCGTCGACGGCACGGACGGCACCACCCTCACGTACGAGCAGGTGGACCGGTTCCACCGGCGCCTGGCCGCCGCCCTCGCCGACACCGGCGTCCGCAAGGGCGAGGTCCTCGCCCTGCACAGCCCCAACACGATCGTCTTCCCGACCGCCTTCTACGCGGCCACGCGCGCGGGTGCCACCGTCACCACCGTGCACCCGCTCGCCACCGCCGAGGAGTTCGCCAAGCAGCTCGGCGACAGCGGCGCGCGCTGGATCGTCACCGTCTCCCCCCTGCTGGAGACCGCCCGCCGGGCCGCCGAGATCGCGGGCGGCGTACGGGAGATCCTCGTGTGCGACAGCGCACCCGGCCACCGCTCGCTGATCGACCTGCTCGCCACCACCGCCCCCGAACCGGATCCCGGCATCGACCCGGCGCAGGACATCGCCGCGCTGCCGTACTCCTCCGGCACCACCGGCACCCCCAAGGGCGTCATGCTCACGCACCGGCAGATCGCCACCAACCTCGCCCAGCTGGAACCCGCCGTCCCCGCCGGCCCCGGCGACCGCATCCTCGCCGTCCTGCCGTTCTTCCACATCTACGGCCACACCGCCCTGATGAACGCGCCCCTGCGCAACGGCGCCACCGTCGTCGTCCTGCCACGCTTCGACCTGGAGACCTTCCTCGCCGCCATCGAGAAGCACCGCATCACCGGGCTGTACGTCGCCCCGCCGATCGTCCTCGCCCTCGCCAAGCACCCGGCGGTCAGCCGCTACGACCTCTCCTCGGTGCAGTACGTCATCAGCGCCGCCGCCCCGCTGGACTCCCGGCTCGCCCTCGCCTGCGCCGAACGCCTCGGCCTGCCCCCGATCGGCCAGGCCTACGGCATGACGGAACTGTCCCCAGGCACCCACGTCGTCCCCCTGGACCGGCTGCGCGAGGCCCCCGCCGGCACGGTCGGCCGGCTCATCGCCGGCACCGAGATGCGGATCGTCTCCCCGGACGACCCCGGCAAGGACCTCGGCCCCGGCGAGCCCGGCGAGATCCTCATCCGCGGCCCCCAGGTGATGAAGGGCTACCTCGGCCGCCCCGACGCCACCGCCGCCATGATCGACGCCGACGGCTGGCTGCACACCGGGGACGTCGGACACGTGGACGCGGACGGCTGGCTGTTCGTCGTCGACCGGGTGAAGGAACTGATCAAGTACAAGGGCTTCCAGGTGGCCCCCGCCGAACTGGAGGCCCTCCTGCTCACCCACCCCGGCATCGCCGACGCCGCCGTCATCGGCGCCTACAACGACGACGGCAACGAGATCCCGCACGCCTTCGTCGTCCGCCAGCCCACCGCCGGCGACCTCACCGAGAACGACGTCCTCCTGTACGTCGCCGAACGCGTCGCCCCGTACAAACGCATCCGCCGGATCACCTTCATCGACACCGTCCCGCGCGCCGACTCCGGCAAGATCCTGCGCCGGCAGCTCAGGGAGCACACGTGACCGACCCGACCCGACCGATCGGCCGCACGCGCGCGCGTGCCGTCGAAACCCTCAGCCTCGACGCCACCGGAACCCGCAACGCCCTGTCCGCCGCACTCGTCACCGAACTCGCCGAAGCCCTCACCGACTGCGGCAAGGACCCGGACGTACGGGCCGTGGTCCTCACCCACACCGGTACGACGTTCTGTGCCGGCGCCGACCTGAGAGACCCCCCCGACCCCGACGCCCTGGTGGCCCTGCTCCGGCAGATCGTCGAGCTGCCCAAACCGGTGCTCGCCCGGGTCACCGGCCACGTCCGCGCCGGCGGCCTCGGCCTGCTCGCCGCCTGCGACATCGCCGCCGCCTCCACCGACGCCACCTTCGCCTTCACCGAGGTACGCATCGCAGTCGCCCCCGCCGTGATCTCCCTGCCGGTGATCCCGCGCGCCGACCCCCGCGCCCTGGCCCGCTACTACCTCACCGGCGAACGCTTCGGCCCCGCCGAGGCCGTACGCCTGGGCCTGCTGACGGCCACCGCGGACGACGTCGACACCGCCCTCGCCCCCGTCCTCGACGGCCTGCGCCGCTCCGCCCCCCAGGCCCTGGCCGAGACGAAAAGGCTGCTCACGACTAGGGTGCTGGAGACATTCGACCGGGACGCGGCCGAGCTGACCGCGCTCTCGGCCCGGCTGTTCGCCTCCCCCCAGGCCCGGGAGGGGATGACGGCCTTCCTGGAAAGACGTGATGCGGCATGGGTGGTGTGAGTACGACCGAACGCGAGCGCGTTCCCAAGCAGGACCGCAGCCGGGCCACCCGGCAGCGGCTCCTGGAGGCCGCCGTGGCCTGCCTCGCCGAACACGGCTGGGCGGGCTCCACGGTCGCCGTCGTCGCCGAACGCGCCGGCGTCTCCCGGGGCGCCGCCCAGCACCACTTCCCGACCCGGGAGGACCTCTTCACCGCCGCCGTCGAGTACGTCTCCGAGGAACGCTCCCTCGCCCTGCGCGCCCTCTTCCCGGACGGCCCCGCCGACCGCCGGGCCGTCGTCGCGGCCCTGGTCGACCTCTACACCGGCCCCCTCTTCCGCGCCGCCCTCCACCTGTGGGTCGCCGCCTCCGACGAGGACCAGCTGCGCCCGCGGGTCACCGAGCTGGAGGCCCGCGTCGGCCGCGAGACCCACCGCATCGCCGTCGAACTCCTCGGCGCCGACGAATCCCGCCCCGGCGTCCGCGAAACCGTCCAGGGCCTCCTCGACATGGCCCGCGGCCTGGGCCTCGCCAACCTCCTCACCGACGACACCGCCCGCCGCGAACGGGTCGTCGCCCAGTGGGCGGCCCTGCTGGACGAAACCCTGGGCTGAGGGAGCGATCGCGGGGGCGCGTTACCCTTGGCCCATGCTTCCGATGCTCGTCCGCCGCCGCCACGTGGACTACGTGCGCGTCACGAGCATGGGCTGTCGTCACTTCTCCGCCTGACCAGCCCCCCGCAGCACCCTTCTTCTTCACCTTTTCCGGCACCCGGGGGCCCGCCCCACCCTCGGCGGCCACCCGTGCCCCGTACACCCAGCGGACGCACCCATGACCACGTACACAGCGACGTCGTACGACCAGCTCCCGATCATCGACCTGTCGGCCGCCGACCGCGGCCCCCAGGCCCGGTCCCTGCTCCACGCCCAGCTGCACAGCGCCGCCCACGACGTGGGCTTCTTCCAGCTCGTCGGACACGGCGTCACCCGGGCCGAGACCGACGCGCTGCTCACCGCCATGCGCGCCTTCTTCGCCCTCCCCGAGGCCGACCGGCTCGCCCTCGACAACGTCGGCTCCCCGCACTTCCGCGGCTACACCCGCACCGGCGACGAGCGCACCGGCGGCGCCCGCGACTGGCGCGACCAGCTCGACATCGGCGCCGAACGCCCCGCCCGGACCCCCGGCCCCGGCGAGCCCCCGTACTGGTGGCTGCAGGGCCCCAACCAGTGGCCGGCCGCCCTCCCCGAACTGCGCACGGCCGCCCTCGCCTGGATCGACCGGCTGAGCGAGGTCGCCCACCGCCTCCTGCACGAACTGCTGACCGCCATCGGCGCCCCGGCCGACTTCTACGACCCGGTCTTCGGCCCGCACGCCCACCCGCACCTCAAACTCGTCCGCTACCCCGGCAGCGCGGACGACGGCACCGGCCAGGGCGTCGGCGCCCACAAGGACTACGGCTTCCTGACCCTGCTCCTCCAGGACACCGTCGGCGGCCTCCAGGTCCAGCGCGAGGACGGCCGCTTCCACGACGTACCGCCGCTCGAAGGCGCGTTCGTCGTCAACCTCGGCGAACTCCTGGAGGTGGCGACCAACGGCTACCTGCTCGCCACCAACCACCGCGTGGTCAGCCCGCCCGGCGCCACGGAGCGCTTCTCGGTCCCGTTCTTCTACAACCCGCGCCTGGACGCGAAGATCGCCCCGCTCCCGTTCCCGCACGCGGCGACGGCCCCCGGCATGACGACGGACCCGACGAACCCCCTCTACGCCGAGTACGGCTACAACGAACTCAAGGGCAAACTCAGGGCGCACCCGCTGGTGGCGCAGCGACACCACGGCAACCTGCTGACGCCGGCGTGATCACTCCCCGGGGCGCGGGAACGGCACGCATCCGCAGCCGCCCACGCGCCCCGGGCACCCCTCTCAGTGGGCGATGTCCGCATACCCGGCGATGTCCTGAGGCCGCCGCGGCCCCGGCCCCACATACCGGGCAGAAGGCCGCACCAGCCGCCCCGTCCGCTTCTGCTCGAGAATGTGCGCCGACCACCCGGCGGTACGCGCACACGTGAACATCGACGTGAACATGTGCGCCGGCACCTCGGCGAAGTCGAGCATGATCGCGGCCCAGAACTCCACGTTCGTGGCCAGCACCCGGTCCGGCCGCCGGTTGTGCAACTCCTCCAGCGCGGCCTTCTCCAGCGCCTCGGCGATCTCGAACCGCGGAGCACCGAGCTCCCGCGCCGTACGCCGCAGCACCCGCGCCCGCGGATCCTCCGCCCGGTACACCCGGTGCCCGAAGCCCATCAGCCGCTCACCGCGGTCCAGGGCCTGCTTGACGTACGCCTCCGCGTCCCCCGTGCGCTCGATCTCCTCGATCATGCCCAGCACCCGCGACGGCGCCCCGCCGTGCAGCGGCCCGGACATCGCACCCACCGCACCGGACAGCGCGGCGGCGACGTCCGCACCCGTGGAGGCGATGACCCGCGCGGTGAACGTCGAGGCGTTCATGCCGTGCTCGGCGGCGGAGGTCCAGTAGGCGTCCACGGCCGCGACGTGCTTGGGGTCCGGCTCCCCGCGCCAGCGGATCATGAACCGCTCCACCACCGAGTTCGCCTTGTCGATCTCCCGCTGCGGCACCATCGGCAGCCCCTGCCCGCGCGCGGACTGGGCGACGTACGACAGGGCCATGACGGCGGCGCGCGCCAGGTCCTCGCGGGCCTGCCGCTCGTCGATGTCGAGCAGCGGACGCAGCCCCCAGACGGGCGCGAGCATGGCCAGCGCCGACTGCACGTCCACCCGGATGTCACCGGAGTGCACGGGGATCGGGAACGGCTCGGCGGGCGGCAGTCCGGGGTTGAAGGCGCCGTCGACCAGCAGCCCCCACACGTTCCCGAACGAGACGTGCCCGACCAGGTCCTCGATGTCGACGCCCCGGTAGCGCAGGGCGCCGCCCTCCTTGTCCGGCTCGGCGATCTCCGTCTCGAACGCGACGACTCCTTCGAGCCCGGGTACGAAATCGGACATCAGGCGGCTCCTCGTGATGTGTGGGCGGCGGTCACCCCGGTGATGCCCCGATCCGTCGGTGGTCACCCGTGGTCAAGCCAACCGCAAAGGGAGCAGAACGATAACCCCCGGTGCCATGGTTGGGGAGACCACGCGACACCCAGTGCCATACCCGTTCGATACGGCAGGATGACCGCGTGACCGACCGCGACCCGCTTCTGGATCCCGTCCTCGACCCCGCCGCCATGCGCAAGCAGTACCGGGCCGACGGCCTTGCCGAAGAGGACCTCGCCACCCATCCCATGGACCAGTTCGCCCGCTGGTTCGAGGATGCCGCCCGGGCGGCCCTGCACGGCACGCTCTACGAACCCAACGCGATGGTCGTCTCCACGGCGGACGCGACGGGCCGCCCCAGCTCCCGCACGGTGCTGATGAAGCAGTTCGACACCGAGGGCTTCGTCTTCTTCACCAACTACGCATCCCGCAAGGGCCGCGACCTCGCGGAGAACCCGCACGTCTCGCTGCTCTTCCCGTGGCACCCGCTGGCCCGCCAGGTCATCGTCACCGGCACCGCCCGGCGCACCGGCCGCGACGAGACCGCCGCCTACTTCCGCACCCGCCCGCACGGCTCACAGCTGGGCGCCTGGGCCAGCGCACAGTCCGCGGTGATCGCCTCCCGCAGCGAACTCGACGCGGCCTACGCCGAACTCGCCGCCCGCTATCCCGAGGACGAACAGGTCCCCGTCCCCCCGCACTGGGGCGGCTTCCGCGTCACCCCGGAGACGATGGAGTTCTGGCAGGGCCGCGTGAACCGCCTCCACGACCGCCTGCGCTACGTCGCCCGGCCCGACGGCACCTGGCACGTCGAACGCCTCAGCCCCTGACCGCGAACCGGCCCGGAAACGCAGACGACCCGCGGGCTGGGTTCCTCAAGGAGGAGCCGGCCGGACGTACCGGCAGCCCGCGGGTCGGGTGACTGCTTGGGATTGGGCCGGCTGCACGCCTCTGTCGCGTGCGGGTCCGGCACCGCACATGGTGTGGTGACGGGCCGCTAGCCCGCAGTCACCTCACGCGTCCGGTATTCATACATCTGCCGAACCACCTCCCTTCTCGTGTACCCGACACACTAAGAAGCCGACGAGGAGGGCTCAACTGTTTTTCTTGCGGGAACAGTATGTGGGGTGGGTCACGTTCCAGTTGAATAAGGGCCAGTGAGCGAACCGAGCGCCGTGCGTGCGCTGACGTGGCTTTCCAGGGGGTCCAGGTGAGTGCTTCGCGGCGGAGTGGGACCACTGACGAACTGGGGCCGGACGAGCCCGGTGAGTCCGGCGGATCCGATCTGCTCGCCGCGCTGCTGGACGGCATGGACGCGGCCCTGTGCGCCTTCGACGCCGAAGGGGTCGTGACCCACTGGAACCGGGAGGCGGAGCGGATCCTCGGCTGGACGGCCGCCGAGGCCGTGGGGCGGCACGGGTTCGCCGGCTGGGCGGTGCGCAGCGCCGACGCCGAGGAGGTGCAGGCCCGCCTGATGTCGGCGATGCACGCGCCGGGCCGGCAGGTCCACGAGTTCGCGCTGGTCACCAAGGGTGGCGGCCGGGTGCTTGTACGGACCCAGTCGGCCGCCGTACGCGGACCCGACGGGAAGCCCGCCGGGGTGTACTGCGCCTTCAGCGAGGTGCACGCGCAGATAGACCTGGAGCGGTCGATCGCGCTGAGCGAGGCGCTGTTCGACAACGCCTCCTGGGGAGTCGTCCTGGTCGACGCCGATCTGCGGCCCGCCGTCGTCAACGCACACGCCGCCCGGGCGCTGGGCACGGGCCGTACGTCCGTGCTGGGGCGACCGCTGGGCGAGCTGCTCACCCAGGGCGTGGAGGAGCTGGAGGCCGCGCTGACCCACGTCCTCGCCGAGGGCGCGCCGCCCGCGGCCGCCGAGATGTGGGTGACCGTCCGCAGCCCGGAGGGCGAGCGGCGGCGCTGCTGGCGCAGCGGGTTCCTGCGGCTGGCCTCGCCGCTCGCCGAAGAGCCGGTGCCGCTCGGGGTGGGCTGGCTGTTCGAGGACGTCACCGAGGCCAAACAGAGCGAGCAGGAGGCGGCCCTGCTGCGGTTCCGGACCAACCAGCTGCACCGCGCGGCCCGGGCCGCGGCCGAGTGCGAGGACCCGGCGGAGGCGGCCACCGTCCACCTGGACTTCGCCCTCGCCGGCTTCGCCGATCACGCCCTCGTCGACCGGGTGGCGGGCGGCCCGCGCGCGGAGGGCGAGGGCGCTCCGGGCCCGGTCCGGCTGGTCCGGCTCGCCGCCACGCCCGCCGGGGCACCGGGGCCGAGTCTGCTCACGGGCGCCGCCGGCCTGCCCGTGCGCTACCCGGAGGGGCATCCGGCGCTGCGGAGCGCGGAGCGGGCCGGGACGGTGCGCGCGGACGCCGGTCCGGTGCCGGCCGAGCGGGCGCGGGAGTGGGCGCTGGAGCGGCAGTGGCCCGAGGACGCGGTGCACGCGCTGTGCGCGGTGCTGCGCAGCCGGGGGCGGACGCTGGGCGTGGTGACCTTCCTGCGCGGCGCCGGCCGCAGCCGCTTCGAGCGCTCCGACACCGCCTACGCCGAGGACGTGGCCCTGCGGATCGCGACGACCCTGGACCTGGCGGAGGCGGTGCGGGGACGGCCGGGGGAGCGGGAGCGGTAGCGCCCGGGTGCCGGTGGCCCGTCAGTGGCGGTAGAAGATCCGGTCGCCGTACTCCGTCATCACCCGGCGGTTCCACTCGTGGCCGCCGTCGACGTTGCCGGAGCGCAGCAGCGGGGGTTCGATGCCGCGGTCGGCGAGGGTGGCGGCGGTGGTCGCCATGACGGCCTGCATCAGGGCGGATGTGACGACCGTGGAGGCGGGGGCGAACGGCGCCGGGATGGTGTCGAGGGTGAGTTCCGCGTCGCCGACGGCGATCTTCGAGTCGAGGACGACGTCGCAGTGGTCCTTGAGGAAGGTGCCGGAGCTGTGCCGGGACGTCGTCTCCGAGGCGTACGCCACCGAGGTCACGCCGATGACCTTCACGCCGAGGGCGCGGGCGCTCCGGGCCATCTCCACGGGCAGTGCGTTGCGGCCGGAGAGCGAGATGATCACCAGGGCGTCGCCGGCGCGGACCGGGGAGGTGTCCAGGACGGCGCTCGCGAGGCCGTCGACGCGTTCGAGGGCGGAGCCGAGGGTGGCCGGGGTGACGTCGACGCCGACGACGCCGGGTACGGCGAGCAGGTTCATCAGGGCCAGGCCGCCCGCGCGGTAGACGACGTCCTGGGCGGCGAGCGAGGAGTGTCCGGCGCCGAAGGCGAACAGCCGGCCGCCGGCCGCGACGGTGTCGGCGAGCAGGGTGCCGGCCGCGGTGATCGCTTCGGCCTCCTCGTCGCGGACCCGTTGCAGCAGGCCGATGGCGGCGTCGAAGAACAGGTCGGCAGGCGTGCCGTCGCTCATGCGGTGCCCCTTCGCAGCGTCTGTGTCGCGGATCACCGTGCGGTCTGGACCATACCGGTGTCAATACGGCCGGGCACCCACGCCGCCCCCCGCACCGCACCCGCGCCGCCCCCCGCATCGCATCCGCGCCGCGTCGGCCCGGCACTCGCCTTGCGCCGGCCCCTGCACCGCGTCCGCGCCGCGTCGGCCCGGCACTCGCCTTGCGCCGGCCCCTGCACCGCGTCCGCGCCGCGTCGGCCCGGCACTCGCCTTGCGCCGGCCCCCGCATCGCATCCGCGCCGCGTCGGCCCGGCACTCGCCTTGCGCCGGCCCCTGCACCGCATCCGCACCCGCCCCGCACCCGCGCCCGCACACGGGAACGGTCCGGCCGCCGCGTCGGCCCCGTTTCCCCGGTACCGCCCGCTTGTCAGTGGGATCCGGCAGAATTGGTGCCAGGGCCGGCGCACGCGGCCGGCGGCCGGCAGAGGTAATCGAGGGGCACGTATGTCCGGACTGATCGACACCACGGAGATGTATCTCCGCACCATCCTCGAACTCGAAGAGGAAGGCGTCGTCCCCATGCGCGCCCGCATCGCGGAGCGGCTGGACCAGAGCGGCCCGACGGTGAGCCAGACGGTGGCGCGGATGGAGCGTGACGGCCTGGTCTCCGTGGCCAGCGACCGGCACCTGGAGCTGACCGACGAGGGCCGTCGGCTGGCGACGCGCGTGATGCGCAAGCACCGCCTGGCCGAGTGTCTCCTCGTGGACGTGATCGGTCTGGAGTGGGAGCAGGTGCACGCGGAGGCGTGCCGCTGGGAGCACGTGATGAGCGAGGCCGTCGAGCGCCGCGTGCTGGAGCTGCTGCGGCACCCCACCGAGTCGCCGTACGGCAATCCGATCCCGGGCCTGGAGGAGCTGGGCGAGAAGGACGGGGCGGACCCGTTCCTGGACGAGAGCATGGTGTCGCTGGCCGACCTGGACCCGGGCACGGACGGCAAGACGGTCGTCGTCCGCCGTATCGGCGAGCCGATCCAGACGGACGCGCAGCTGATGTACACGCTGCGGCGGGCGGGCGTGCAGCCCGGTTCCGTGGTGAGCGTGACGGAGTCGCCCGGCGGTGTGCTGGTGGGCAGCGGCGGCGAGGCGGCCGAGCTGGAGGCGGACACCGCCTCCCACGTGTTCGTGGCCAAGCGCTGACAAGGAGAGGGCCCCGGCGCTGAGCGGCGCCGGGGCCTGTCCTCCCCTGTGCTGACCCGGAGCCCCGAGCTCTCAGGGTCATCCCCTCGGACCGGCTTTTCCCCGAGCGGTCCGCCTCCTGCCAGAAAGATCCCCTCGGCTGCGGCGATCATTCCTGGAGAGGTGTCACTCGAATGAGGGGTGTTGTCCGCGGAGACAGAATCTTCGAATGGGTATTCGATAGCCTGAGCAGCTGGACGACGAGGCAGGCGGAGCACTGGGGGGTGCCAGGCCGATGGCACGGCGTATCGATGTGACGGGAGCGGGCGGGGTGCGCCTGGCCGCCTGGGAGTTCGCCGACCCTCCGAAACCGGAGGCGGGGCCGGACGGCGCGGTGGAACCGGAGTCCGGCGCTCCGGGGGTGCTGTTACTGCACGGTCTGATGGGCCGCGCCTCCCACTGGGCGTCCACCGCCCGCTGGCTCGCCGGCCGCCACCGGGCCGTGGCGCTCGACCAGCGCGGCCACGGCCGCAGCGAGAAGCCCCCCGAGGCCGCCTACACCCGGGAGGCCTACGTCGAGGACGCCGAGGCCGCCGTGGAACAGCTCGGCCTCGCCCCCGTCGTCCTCATCGGCCACGCCATGGGCGCGCTGACCGCCTGGCAGCTCGCCGCCAAGCGTCCCGAGCTGGTCCGCGGCCTGGTCATCTGCGACATGCGGGCCTCCGCGCTCGGAGCGGCCTCGCAGCGCGAGTGGGCCGACTGGTTCCGGTCCTGGCCCGTCCCGTTCGCCAGCCTCGCCGACGTCCGCAAGTGGTTCGGCGAGGACGACCCCTGGGTGGAGCGGCCGAGCCCCGCGCGCGGCGCGTTCTACGCCGAGGTGATGCACGAGCGCGAGGACGGCTGGCGGCCCGTCTTCGAGCCCCGGCACATGCTCAGCTCCCGCGAGACGTGGGTCTACGACGCCCACTGGGAGGAACTGGCACAGGTGCGGTGCCCGACGCTGGTGGTGCGCGGCGTGGACGGCGAGCTGGGCCGGGCGGAGGCCCAGGAGATGGTGCGGGTGCTGCCGCGCGGGCAGTACGCGGAGGTGCCGGACGCGGGGCACCTCGCCCACTACGACCTGCCGGAGGCTTGGCGGGGTGCTGTGTCGCCGTTCCTCGACGGGTTGCTCGGGGACTGAGTGCGTGCTCGTCTGCCGGGTGCTCTTCGCCGGTGGCTGCGGGCGTGTGGTGGGTCTCTCGCGCGGTTCCCCGCGCCCCCGCAGGGGCGCGGGGAACCGCGCGATCAGCCACGACGAAGCCGCAGCCGCCGACGAGACGACAGCCCGGCAGACCAGTGGGCGACGGCTACCGATCCCTCCCGCACGCGTAGGCAAGCGGCGAGATCAGTTCCTCCGCGTCCGGCAGCCACCGGTTCGCGGGCGTGGGCCGGCAGGCCCACTGCACAGCCCCCCGCGACCCGAACCGGGTGGGCGGCGCAGCCACGTACGCGCCTTCGCCCTGGGCCACCAGATCCAGTGACGACAGCGACCACCCGATCTTGTGCACCAGGTCCGGCACCTTCGCGGAGGCGCCGGGCAGGACGAAGAAGTGCATCCGCCGGTCCGGGGTCAGCGTGACCGGCCCGAGCGTCAGCTCCATCCGCTCCATCCGGGCGAGCGCGAGGAACCCCGCGCTCTCCGGGACGGACAGCGCGTCGAAGGTCCGCCCGGTCGGCAGCAGGATCGACGCCGTCGGCTGCTTCTGCCACATCCGGCGCACGACGGTCGCACTGCCGGTCGCCTGGCTCGCCCAGTCGGGGCGCGTGGGGTGCGCACCCGGCGCAGGGCACGAGGTGTCACCGCACGAACAGCGCTGCATCCCGTCGACGGCTTCCAGCCAGGTGCCCGGGAACACGTCCCAGTGCCTTTCCTCGGCGTACCGTACGGCGGTCTCCAGCAGCGATTCCCCGCGCTGCTGCGGAATGTGACCAGCCATCTGACTGTTCTGGGCGCCCGCGATCGTCTCTTCCACGCTCCACTCAACTCCCGCGCCCACCTGGAGTTACGGCTGTACCGCGCGCGGGGGAGGAGCATCGATTCGCCAGTCGGGGCGCATGGGTGCATGGCCGGGGGCGCATGGGAGGGAGCGGGGCATGAGACGGGTAGCCAGGGGTGGGATGGCATCCGCTGTTACCCCGGCAAACCGCACATGTCGTGCATTGACGGTATGTCAGCGGGGCAGTGATCTTCCCGAACGGATCGTCCCGGCCGGATCCTCCCGTCCGGAATTTCGCGCTCCAGGGGATCGCAACGCAGGGGGTAAGCACATGGCCGCAAGGCCTCTCGTGGCGAGGCAGCCGAACGAACGGCTGCAGGCACTCATCCAGGAAGCGGGGTGCTCGAACGCCGGGCTGGCCCGGCGGGTCAACATGTGCGGCGCCGAGCACGGTCTCGACCTGCGCTACGACAAGACGTCCGTGGCCCGCTGGCTCCGCGGCCAGCAACCACGGGGCCGGGCCCCGGCGATCATCGCCGAGGCGCTCGGGCGCAAGCTCGGCCGTACGGTCACGATCGACGAGATCGGCATGGCCAACGGCAAGAACCTCGCCTCGGGCGTGGGTCTCCAGTTCTCGCCGACGGTACTGGGGGCCATCGAGCAGGTCTGCGAGCTGTGGCGCAGCGACGTGGGGCGCCGGGACTTCCTGTCCGGCTCCTCCGTCGCCGCCTCCGCCCTGGTCGAGCCCAGCCGCGACTGGCTGATCTCGGCTCCGGACGCCCAGGTGGCCCGGCAGGCGGGTCCGCGCGTGGGCCAGTCCGACGTGGCCGCCGTACGGTCCATGACCCAGGCGCTGGTGGACCTCGACCACCAGTACGGCAGCGGGCATGTGCGCCCGGTCGTCGTGCACTACCTCAACAGCGTCGTCTCCGGGCTGCTCGCGGGGTCGTACCGGGAGGCGGTCGGCCGCGAACTCTTCGCCGCGGTCGCGCGGTTGACCGAGCTGGCCGGGTACATGGCCGTCGACACCGGCCAACCGGGCCTCGCCCAGCGGTACTACATCCAGTCGCTGCGGCTCGCGCAGGCCGCCGGGGACCGCGGGTACGGCGGCTATGTCCTCGCCGCGTCCATGAGCCATCTCGCCGCGCAGCTCGGGAACCCGCGCGAGATCGCCCAGTTGGCGCGGGCGGCGCAGGAAGGGGCGCGCGGGCATGTGACCCCGCGCGTGGAGGCGATGTTCCACGCCGCCGAGGCGCGCGGGCACGCCCTGCTCGCCGATGTGCGCGCCGCGCAGGCGGCCTGCGGGCGGGCGGCCGACGCGATGGAACGGGCGGACGGCGCCGCCGGGGACGACCCGGTGTGGATCAGGCACTTCGACGAGGCCTACCTGGCCGACGAGCTGGCGCACTGCCACCGCGACCTCGGCCAGGCCGAGCAGGCGGCGCGGTACGCCGAGCAGGCCCTGGCCGGACACCCCGAGTCCCGGGCCCGCCGGCGCGCCATCGGCTATGTGCTGCTCGCCACGGCCCAGGTGCAGCAGCGGGAGGTCGAGCAGGCCTGCAACACCGGTATGCAGGCGGTGGAGTTGCTGGAGACGCTCCGCTCCAACCGGGGCGCCGAGTACCTGGACGACCTCCAGCAGCGCCTGGAGCCCTTCCGGGACGAGGCGGTGGTACGGGAGTTCGGCGCACGCCTCGATCTCCAGCAGGCCGCGTGAACACCGGCTCCCCGGGAGCGTGAACGGGAAGGTAACGGCACCCGGCGCGCGCCGGGTGCCGTGATCAGCGCGTCGCGGGGCGGGTTTGTTACCGCTGTCACAGGGAGGGAGGTCGCGTTCCCGGCTGCGTGGCACGCGGCTCGGGGGACCCGGTAGCGTGAGCCGACGATTCACAAGGTCCCCCATTAGTAGGAGTCCCGGTGACGCAGAGTGGACAGGGCGAGGAGCCCTCGGCGCGGCCCGCGCGCGAAGGCATCGTGCTGCCCTCCGACGGAGGCGAGCCGCTGTTGCCGGGCATGACCGGCACGCCCGCCCCCGCCACCCCGGCCGGCGGGCAGGCCTGGGGCGGTTCCTGGGGCCCGGGGCAGCAGACGCCCCCGCAGGACCAGGGCCAGGGCTGGGCCCCGGCCCCGCAGTGGGGCGGCCAGGAGCAGCCCCCGCCCGCCGCGAACCCGGGCCCGCTGCCCCCCGAGGGCGCCCCGGCCCCGACGTACGGCGGCCAGGCAGCCCACGGCGGCCAGGAGGGCTCGTACGGGGGTTACGGCGCCGCCCGGCAGCCGGGCTTCGGCGCGCCCGACGCCTACGCGCAGGAGCCGCAGCACCCGCAGCCGTACCCGGGCGCGCAGCCCGCGCCCGCCGGGCCGCTGCCGCCCGCCCACCCGGGCGCGGGGGCCCCGCTGCCCCCGACGGCGGACGGCGCGACCCAGTACCTCCCGCCGGTCCCCGCCGGCCCCGCGGCGCCCGCGGACGAGGGCGCCACCCAGTACCTGCCGCCCGTCCAGGCCGCCCCTGCCGACGGCGCCACCCAGTACCTCCCGCCGGTCCCCGCGGGGCCCGGCGGCGAGGCGGCCACCCAGTACATACCGCCCGTCGCGGCCGGGGCGCTGCCGCCGGAGTCGGGCGGCGAGGAGACCCGCTACCTCGGCCAGGTGCCCCGGCAGGCCGCGCCCGCGCCCTCCGACGCGGAGGCCACGCAGTACATCCCGCCCTACGCCGCCCCGACCCAGACCCAGCCCCAGGTGCCGGGCGCCGACCGGCAGCCGCCCGCCGAGTTCGACAACCTCTTCCGCGGCGGCCCGGGGGGCGACGGCCCGGCCGGGGCCACCCAGCAGCTCCCGCGCGTGCAGCAGCCGGACGCCTACCCGGGCCCGGCGCAGGCGTCGTACCGCCCGGCGCAGCCGTCGTACGACGCCGGGCCGGACGACGACGGCGGGCGGCGCGGGGGCCGGTCGCGGGTGCCGCTGATCGCGGCGATCGGCGTGGGCATCGTCGTGCTCGGCGTGGGCGCCGGCGCGCTGCTGAGCGGCGGGGGCGACAAGGGCGGGGACGGTGCCGAGAAGACGGTCGCCGCCGCGTCCCCCGCCACCACGGAGGGCTCCGCCTCGCCCGCTGTCGACCCGGCCCGGCAGCAGGCGGTCGAGCTGGACAAGCTGCTCGCGGACAGCGGCAGCAGCCGTTCCTCGGTGATCCAGGCCGTCGCCGACGTCAGGCGGTGCGACAACCTCGACCAGGCCGCCGCCAACCTGCGGGACGCGGCCGGACAGCGCGGCGAGCTGGTCACCCGGCTCGGCAAGCTGTCCGTGGACAAGCTGCCGGGCAACGCCGGTCTGACCGACGCGCTGACCAAGGCATGGCAGGCGTCCGCCGCGGCCGACAACCACTACGCGGCCTGGGCCGACCAGGCCAAGAACCGCAAGGTCTGCCACAAGGGCCACGCCCGCACCACCGGGGAGACCCAGGCCGGCAACCGGGAGAGCGGCACCGCCAGCGCGCAGAAGGCGAAGGCGGCGGCGCTGTGGAACACGATCGCCCAGAAGTACGGCCTGACCCGGCGCCAGCCCACCCAGCTCTGACCGGCCGGCCCCGGCGGACACCGCCGCCGGGGTCCGTCACGGCACGTCCGCGTTCTCCAGGGTCGAGGTCATGTCGGCGATCCCGTTGGCGCCGCCGATGCGCTTGCGGGCCGCGACCAGCTTGCCGTCCCGCACCACCTGGAGGGTGACGTCGGCGTTGACCAGCCGCGGGAATCCGACCGCGGCGAGCTTGCCCTCGTAGGGCCAGCGCAGGGTCGGGGTGAGCCCGCCGGTGGAGACCCGCAGGCCGTCGTCGAGGGTGTGGCGCACGGTGTCGGCGCTCACCTCCCCGTCGCCGATCTTCTCCAGGACGGCCCTGAGCACGGTGTAGGCGATCCACGTGGTCTGCACACCGGCGTCCGCGGGGTCGATGCGGTTGTCGCCGAAGGCCTCCTCGTTGATCACCTTCTTCATCGGGTCCCAGCGCGGGTCGGAGGCGACGGGGTACCAGCCGGAGATGTACGCCCCCTCGTACGGCCCCGTAGCCCCGCCCGTGGCGTTGATCACGGTCTGGTCGACGCTGCCGAGCACGGTCGCCGTGCGCACGGCCGGGAAGTTGGCGCGGGCCCGCCGGAAGGAGTCCATGAAGGTGTCCGTGCGGTCCCCGAGCGCGGGCACCACGCAGCCCTTCCTGGTCACGTCCTTGGTGGCGTACCGCAGCGCCTGCTCGGCCTGGCCGCCGTACTCGGTGGCGTCCTCCGCGGCGAGCTGGTCGCCGGCGTCCGGGTGCCCGCCCGCCTTCAGCCCCGAGTCGAGCATCGCGGGCAGCTCGTCGCCGGCGATGCTGTCGGGGCGGACCAGGGCGACGTGGCCGCAGTCGGACGCGAGGGCCTTGCCGAGGCCGGCCAGCAGGGCGGGCTGGCCGCCGTTGACCGGGTAGGACATGGCACCGGTGAACTCGTCGTTCGTGACGCCGTAGCCGCCGATGTAGGGGATGCCGGCGCCCTCCAGCGGGGCGAGGTAGGAGTCGCCGAACTGGCTGTAGGAGCCGACGACCGCGACCACGTTCTCGGCCGCCGCGCGCCGGGCGCACTTGGCGGCGCCCACGCTGTCGTTGTGGTCGTTGCAGGTCAGCACCTGGAGGCTGCGGCCGTTGATGCCGCCGTGGGAGTTGACCCACCTCGCGTAGGCGCGGGCCATCGCGGGCATGCCCGGCTTGTTGGTGGCGTCGGTGTCCTGCGGGGCCCAGGTCATCACCTTGATCGGGTCGTCCCCGGAGCCCCCCGTGGCACCGGGGACGACCCCGCATGCGGCGGTGAGCGACGCGCAGAGGGCCACGGCGCCCGCGCCGAGGGCGGTGGCTCTGACGGGGCGGGGAAGGGCGGGGAGTGGGGTACTGCGCGTGCGTCGCCTGCCGGTCATGCACACGCACGATTCCCTCACAGGACTAACCCGGGAGTGACCGTAAGTCAACGAAAGGTGACGCGCAGGTGAATTACGGGGGCCTGCGAGGCTCCTGGGACGGGGAACGTACGATCGATGACCGTGCAAGGTTCGGAGAACACTTCCCGTCGCGGCCGTCGCTCCTCCACCATGGGCGGCATGCCCTTGAACGACATGCCGTGGTGGCGGTGGCGCAGCAACGTGCGCTCGGCGCTGCACATGCTCTCCGACCCGGTGTTCCAGCGGGACGTCTGGCTGGCCGGCGTGGACGGGTACGGCGACGTCACGGACGCCGTGTACCGGCTGGTGGAGGACACCTGGCTGGACAACTGGTCGGCCGAGAAGTACGTCGGCACCATATTCCGGGACTCGCAGGAGGCGGCGCTCGTCGACACCGCCGTGCTGCGGGTGCTGCGGATCATGCACCAGGTCGGCCCGGACGCGCCGGTCGCCGTGTACATGGAGAACCCTGGCTGGCCGGACGCGGTGCGGGCGGCGCGGGACGCGCACGTGCGCATGTCGGTGAGCGACGGGGAGGACCCGGACGCGCCGCCGAAGAGCCTGGAGGTGCTGCGGATCCTGACGAGGTCCGCGTAGCGGACGGCCGCCCGTGGAGGGGAGCCGGTGTGGGACCCTGTAGGGCATGACCGATCAGCCCGCCTCCGCCGCCGCGCCGGCCGACCAGTACGTCCTCACGCTCTCCTGCCCGGACAAACAGGGCATCGTGCACGCCGTCTCCAGCTATCTGTTCATGACCGGCTGCAACATCGAGGACAGCCAGCAGTTCGGCGACCACGACACGGGACTGTTCTTCATGCGCGTCCACTTCTCGGCCGAGGCGCCGGTGACGGTGGAGAAGCTGCGGGCGAGCTTCGCCGCGATCGGCGACACCTTCCACATGGACTGGCAGATCCACCGGGCCGACGAGAAGATGCGCATCGTGCTCATGGTCAGCAAGTTCGGGCACTGCCTGAACGACCTGCTGTTCCGGGCGCGGATCGGCGCGCTGCCGGTGGAGATCGTGGCCGTGGTCTCGAACCACACCGACTTCGAGGAGCTGGTGGGCTCCTACAACGTCCCCTTCCACCACATTCCGGTGACGAAGGACACCAAGGCGGAGGCCGAGGCCAAGCTGCTGGAGATCGTGCGCGAGCAGCGGGTCGAGCTGGTCGTCCTCGCCCGCTACATGCAGGTGCTCTCGGACGACCTGTGCAAGCAGCTGAGCGGCCGGATCATCAACATCCACCACTCGTTCCTGCC
Source organism: Streptomyces cyanogenus (assembly GCF_017526105.1). NCBI lineage: Bacteria > Bacillati > Actinomycetota > Actinomycetes > Kitasatosporales > Streptomycetaceae > Streptomyces > Streptomyces cyanogenus. The sequence goes on along the minus strand of NZ_CP071839.1, from coordinate 3,979,945 downwards.
GAGCTTCAAGGGCGCGAAGCCGTACCACCAGGCGCACGCGCGGGGGGTGAAGCTGATCGGCGCGACGGCGCACTACGTCACCGCGGACCTCGACGAGGGCCCGATCATCGAGCAGGAGGTCGAGCGGGTCGGGCACGGCGTGACGCCGGACCAGCTGGTGGCCGTCGGGCGCGACGTCGAGTGCCAGGCGCTGGCGCGGGCGGTGAAGTGGCACGCGGAGCGCCGCATCCTGCTCAACGGGCGCCGCACGGTGGTGTTCGCCTGAGGGTCCGGGGGGCTCGGGTCGTTCGGCGGCCGCGGGCGTGTGGGGGGCCGTTCACGCGGTTCCCCGCGTCCCTCCGCGCGCCTGCCCCCGCCCCTCGCTCACATCCGGCTGAGCGAAGCCACCGCGAGCAGGACGTCCCTGATCGCCTCCCGGTCGCCCACCTGACCGGCCGCCGCTTCCGCCGGAGGCACGTGCCCTGCCGCCAGCTTGCAGAACTCCGCCCGGTCCAGGGCCACGTGGGCCACCTCGAAGTCGGCGGAGCCCACCGCCGCCGGTGAGTCCAGCGGGATCAGCCACTCGCCGCCGCCCGAGCCCTCGATCTCCAGGCGCAGGCTGCGGCCGGGCGCTCCGGCCGCGACCAGGTGCGGGGTCCGCCGGCCCGGCGCGGACAGGCCCGCGCGGCGGCGCACGGCCAGGATCGTCGGCAACACCCGGACCGCAAGGTCGATCATCCGGTTCAGGTGCCGCGGCGCCGGCGGCTCGTACGGGTAGTCCACCGCCTCCGCGATGTCCTCGGCGTGCACCCAGCACTCGAAGGCGCGGTCCAGCATCGCGTCGTGCAGCGGCAGCGCGAAGTCGCCGTACGACACCTCCATTCCGCCCGCGTGCCCGCCGGTGAAGGACACCGTCCGCACCAGACGGTGACTCTGCTCCCGCCACGGCCCCCGCACCGAGCGCGTCGGCGGGAAGTGCGAGGCCCGCCAGTACGCCTCGGTCCGCCCGGCCGGTCCTGTGGCGCCCTGTTCCGCCGCGCCGGCGACCTCGGCCAGCGGGTCCTCCAGGCCGAGCACCGTGGCGATCATCCCGTCCACCGACAGCAGGTGCGCGATCACCCCGGCGACGGTCGTACGACGGCTCGCCGGCGCGTCCGCCTCGAACCACCGCAGCCGCACCGGCGCATGCCACTCCGCGTCCCCGAAGTCCTGGAGCAGCGCGTCCAGCCGCGCGGTCTCCGCGTCGTAGGGCGCCGCCCAGTCGGGCACCGGGATGCGCGGCGGCCGGCGGGTCAGGCAGCTGTCCAGGACGCGGGTGCGCAGCTCCGGGTCCAGGTCCAGGCTCTCCGGCTGGTGCAGCAGGCCGACCGCCTCGCGCAGCCGGCGGGCCTCGTCGGCGCAGCTGCCGCAGCCGCCCAGGTGGTGCTCGACGGCCGCCGTCTCCGCCGCCGAGCAGGCGGCCAGCGCCCAGGCGCCGAGCAGCGACTTCAGGACGTCGTGCGACAGGTCGAGCGGCACGGGTGCGAGGTCCCCCAGGTCGGCGAGGTCGGGGAGCGGAAGCCCGCTGTCCTCCACGGAGGCGCGGGGCGTGGGTATGCGCGGCACCGGTGCCGGGTCGGGCCCGCCGGCACCGCGCGGGACGTCCCCCGAACCACCACCGTGACCGCCTGCCCCGCGGCCGCCGTCATCGCGCCCCGGCTGCTCCGAACCGCCGTCCGGGCCGGGCCGTTCGCGGTACGGCCGTTTCCCGGGCGGCCGGCCCGCGCGGCCCTCTTCCCCGTCGGGACCGCCGTGTTCGCCGTGCTGCTTCCGTCCGCCGTGTTCGCCGTGTCCGTCGTGTTCCTCGAACCGGTCAGCCTCGTTCACACCGCACCCCGGTATCCCGGCGGTGTGCCGGTGTCGTGGGCGGTGGACAGGAGCTGGAGGCCGAGGCGGAGCCGGCGGCGGGCCTCGTCCTCGGTGACGCCGAGGTCGGCCGCGGTCTGGCGGTAGTCGCGGCGCTGGAAGTAGGCCAGGTCCAGGGCGGCGCGCAGCGGGGCCGGCATGGAGTGGACGATGTAGTCGGCGCGGGCGGCCACGGAGGCGCGGCGGACCGTGCTCTCCCGTTCCTCGCGCCGCGGCTGTTCCCGCTCCTCCCGGTCCCGCAGTCGCTGTACGGCCACCCGGTGGGTGACGGCGGCGACCCAGGAGCGCAGCGTGCCCTGCTTGGGGTCGTAGATCTCGGGGTGCTCCCAGACGTGGGTGAAGACCTCGCGGGTGACGGCGTCGGCGGCCTGCTCGTCGCCGAGGACGCGGTGGGCGAGGCTGTGCACCAGGGAGGCGAAGCGGTCGTACAGCTCGCCGAGGGCGGCTGCCTCGCCGCGGGCGAGCCGCTGCTGCATCCTGCGGTCCCAGCGGGGCGGTACGTCCTTCCCGGCCATGCGGTCCCCTCCCCTCACCGTGTCCGACCCGTCCAGCCTGTCGTTCCTGCCCTCTCGAATGTAGTCGGCACGTCCGACAGTGCACGCCCCTTCGTGTCAATGTGCGCCCCTGGAAGCGCCGCAGGTGATAGTGCCCTCTTCACGCAACCTTCACACGGGACGCGTACATCCCTGATCGAACAGGATCGATAGTGACCGAAACAAGCCCCTTGTCGATCGGCTGCCGTTTGCCGTGTCACGTTTCAGGGAACGGCCGGTGGGCAGCCGCGCGGAAAGAAACGTAGGAACTGCTTCCGTTTCCGGGCGGTTCCGCGAGATCCGGCGAGCGGAGGGGCAAGGCCGTGGCATTCAACGTGACCGGCGTCGAACAAGGCGAGTGGGCCGTGCTCCGGGTGTCCGGGGAACTCGACCTGATGACCTCGCCGGTGCTGCGCCAACGGGTGCACGACGTCGTCGCTGAGGGGCACCACAGCCTCGTCGTGGACCTCTCCGACGTGTTCTTCTGCGACTCGTCCGGGGTCGGCGTCCTCATCGCCGCCCGCCGGCTGATCCGCTCCTGCCAGGGCCGGCTGCGGCTGATCCTGCCGGACCGGGGCGCCGAGGACGGCTCGCACGTCAACCGCGTCCTCGGCGCGCTCGGCGTCCGCCGCCTCTTCGACGTCCGCCCCGACGTGGAGTCCGCCACCGCCGAGGACGCGGACCCGCTGTCGGCCTGAGCACAGTCTCCGGTCCGCTGCCACAGGGTTGTCCCGGAATTCCCCCGGTTTTGGCACAATCACCGCTTCCCCGACACTTCACCGCCGCCCGCGACGTACGCTCCCACCCGGATCAACCCCCACGTCAACGTAAGGCGGTCCGAAAGACATGGTCAGCACCGAGTACGAGCGCAGGATCGCCGCCCGGTTCGCCACCTTCGACCAGGACGGCAACGGTTACATCGACCGCGAGGACTTCAGCGCGGCGGCCAAGGCCCTGCTCGCCGAGTTCGCCGTGACCGCGCGCTCCGACAAGGGGCAGGCGCTCTACGCCGGCGCGGAGGCGTTCTGGCAGGGCATGGCCGGCATCGCCGACCGGGACGGCGACCAGCGCATCACCCGCGAGGAGTTCGTCACCGGCGCGGTCAAGCGGCTGCGTGACAACCCCGGCCGCTTCGCCGAGATCGCCCGTCCCTTCCTGCACGCGGCCCTCGCCGTGGCCGACACGGACGCCGACGGCCGCGTCACGGTCGCCGACACCGCCCGTGTCCTGCGGGTGCTGCACGTACCGGCCGACACCGCACAGGCGGTGGCCGCCGCCCTCGACACCGACGCCGACGGACAGATCACCGAGACCGACCTCGTACCGGCGTTCGCCCGCTACTTCACCGTCCCCGAATAGCGTCAACGCCCGGGCGCTCGCGGCCCTATGATGTCCGTCCTCCCACTCACCTGATCACGCTTCGGGGGCGGCATGGACTTCCGGATGAGTCTGGACGGGGACGGCGCGGGCGACGAACTGCGCTCCCTCTACGCCTGGTTACTGGAGGAACCCGCCGTCCGGCGGCTGGCCCGGCCACAGCTCCGGTCTGCCCCGCCGCGCCCCGGACAGATGGGCGCGGACGCCGACTTCATCTACTTCACCGTCCAGACGGGCCTCACGCTGACCCAGGTGATCGGCCAGTACGTCGGCTGGCGCCGGACCCGCAGCCGTCCCGGCACGGTGACGATCGAACACGACGGCACGAAGATCACTCTCACCGGTACGGACGAGGCGTCCATCAGGGACGCGGTCCGCGCCCTGCGCGGGGGCTGAAGAACGTTCCGCGCGACCTGGTCCACCTGGAGGACGTCCTGTGCGACCCCGCACGGGGCGGCTTCCACCGCGAACACTGCGAGGTGCTCCCCGACCCGTCGTCCCCTGACCAGATCCACGAGGCATCCTGCGGGCCGTCGACGGGGCCGCGGACACCCTGCTGATCTACTACGCCGGCCACGCCGAGCGGGACGAGGATGCCCGAGCGGTCTGGGGAGACGGTTTCGAGAACCGCTCCCGCAGCCGGTACTTCAGGACCTTCCGCAGGGTGTCGTTGCGCGGCAGTGCCTCCAGTACCTCCAGTCGTTCCGGCAGCTTGTGGACGGCCAGGCCCCGGGTGCGCAGGAAGGACACGATGTCCGGCAGGGTCGGCGCGGGGGTGCCCGGGGGCTGTTCGATCACCGCACAGACCAGTTCGCCGCGGTCGGCGTCCGGGAGTCCGATGACCGCGGCGTCGGCGATCGCCGGGTGCGCGGCGAGCAGGTCCTCGATCTCCTTGGCGGAGATGTTCTCGCCCTTGCGGATGATCACGTCCTTGAGCCGGCCGGTGAGCACCAGGTGTCCGGACGGGGTGAGGCGGCCCAGGTCGCCGGTGCGCAGGAAGCCGTCGGCGTCGAAGGCCGCGGCCGTCTGGGCGGGGTCCAGATAGCCCTGGCAGACGGCCTCCCCGCGCAGCCGTACCTCGCCGTCGGTGATGCGGATCTCCATGCCCTCGGGGGGCCGCCCCTCGGTCGTCGCCAGGTTCTCGGGGGTGTCCCCGGGGTCGCCCATGGTGATCATCGGGACCTCGGTCATGCCGTAGCCGTGGGTGAGCTGGACGCCCATCTCGCGGACCACGGCGTGGTACAGCTCGGGCGGCTTGGGGGCGCCGCCGCCCGCGAGGAGCCGCAGCGAGGGGATCACCTTCTCGCCCGGCCGTCTGCGCTGCTCGGCCAGGAACATGGAGTAGAACGCCGTGGAGCCGCCGGCCACCGTGACCCCGTGCCGCCGGTACTCCGCCAGCGCGTCCGGCAGCGCGAAGTGCTCGAACATCACCGCCGGGAAGCCGTACAGCAGGAGCATCACCGTGTAGTCGGGGCCGGCTATGTGGGCGTACGGGAAGGCCATGGAGCCGACGTCGTCCGCCGACAGGCGCAGGGCGTGGGCCAGGCAGGAGCCGCCCGCGATCAGGGAACGGTCCGTGTGCAGCACGCCCTTGGGGTCGGAGGTGGTGCCCGAGGTCCAGTAGATCCAGCGGACGGAGGTGCCCTCCGCGGGCGGCGGGGGCAGGACGGACGGATCGCCGTCGGGCAGGGTGTCGTACGCCTCGAAGACGCCCTTGGCGCCGAGGCGGTGCGCCATCTCCGTGTGGTCGTGGCCGCGCCAGACGCCCGGTACGGCGAAGAACTCCGCCTTCGACTCGCGCAGCGCGAAGCCGACCTCCCGGTCCCGGTAGAAGGGGATCACCGGGGACTGCACGGCGCCCAGGCGGGCCAGCGCGAAGGACAGCAGGGCGGTCTCGATACGGGTGGGCAGCTGCCAGGCGACCACCGTGCCGGGGCGTACCCCCATGCCGTACAGGCCCGCCGCGACCCGCTCGGCGCCCTCCCGCAGCTCCCCGAAGGTGAGCGTCCGGCCGCCCTGGAGCAGCACCGGGCGGTCGGGGGTGAGCCGGGCGCGCCGGTCGGCCAGCTCCCACAGCGTGCGGGCGGAACTCAGGGTGTGCGGGGTCTCGTCCACGGGTGCCCCCTGCTTGGCTGACGGCTCGTCAGCTGCCATGCTATCTGACGGACCATCAGATAAGTACCGTCCGGCGGAGGGGACCATGGCGACCGAACTGCCCCGCATCATCAGCGTCGACGACCACGTGATCGAGCCCGCCCACCTCTTCGAGACGTGGCTGCCCGCCAGGTACCGGGAGCGGGGCCCGCGGCCGCTGACCGCCGGGATCGGGGAACTGGCCTACGTCGGCGGGAAGTACCAGATCACCATGGATCCGCAGGGCCAGCCCACCGACTGGTGGATCTACGAGGACCTGAAGTTCCCGTACAAACGGAACATCGCCGCCGTCGGCTTCGACCGGGACGAGATGACCCTGGAGGGGATCACCAGGGAGCAGATGCGCCCGGGGTGCTGGGACCCGGTCGAGCGCCTGAAGGACATGGACCTCAACCACGTCGAGGCCTCCCTGTGCTTCCCGACCTTCCCGCGCTTCTGCGGGCAGACCTTCGCCGAGGCCCACGACAAGGAGGTCGCCCTCGCCTGCGTGCGCGCCTACAACGACTGGATGGTGGAGGAGTGGTGCGGGGACAGCGGCGGCCGGCTGATCCCGCTGTGCCTGATCCCGCTGTGGGACGTGGAGCTGGCCGTCGCCGAGATCCGGCGCAACGCCGCGCGCGGGGTGCGGGCCGTCACCTTCTCCGAGATCCCCGCCCACCTCGGGCTGCCCTCCGTCCACTCCGGCTACTGGGACCCGTTCTTCGCCGCCTGCCAGGAGACCGGCACGGTCGTCAACATGCACATCGGCAGCAGCTCCCAGATGCCCGCCGCCTCCCCCGACGCACCACCCGCCGTCCAGGCGTCCCTGAGCTTCAACAACGCCATGGCCTCGATGATGGACTACCTCTTCAGCGGGGTCCTGGTGCGCTTTCCGCGACTCAGACTCGCCTACTCCGAGGGGCAGATGGGCTGGATCCCGTACGCCCTGGAACGCGCCGACGACGTGTGGGAGGAGCACCGCGCCTGGGGCGGGGTCCGGGACCTGATCCCGGAGCCGCCGTCGACGTACTACTACCGGCAGATCTACTGCTGCTTCTTCCGCGACAAGCACGGCGTCGCCTCGCTGGACGTGGTCGGCCGCGACAACGCCACCTTCGAGACCGACTACCCGCACGTCGACTCGACCTTCCCGCACACCAAGGAGGTCGCCCTCGACCACGTGAAGGGCCTCGACGACGAGACCGTGTACAAGCTGATGCGGGGCAACGCCATCCGCATGCTCGGTCTGGACCTGGACCGCTAGTGGACCTCTCCTGCACTCCCGAGGAGGAGGAGTTCCGGGCCCGGCTGCGCGACTGGCTCGGCAAGGTGCTGCCCACCCTGCCGGCCCAACCGTCCCCGGACGACTGGCCCGGCCGCCGCGCCTACGACCTCGGCTGGCAGCGGATGCTGTACGACGCCGGGTACGCCGACGTGCACTGGGACGCCTCCCCGACCCGTCGGCTGATCTACCTGGAGGAGACCGAGAAGGCGGGCGCGCCCTACGTGGGCGCCAACTTCGTCGGACTGCTGCACGCCGGGCCGACCATCGCCGCGGAGGGCAGCGCCGAGCAGCGGGCCCGCTGGCTGCCGCCGATCCTGCGCGGCGAGCAGGTCTGGTGCCAGGGGTTCAGCGAACCGGACGCCGGCTCCGACCTCGCGTCCCTGCGCACGCGCGCACGCAGGGACGGCGACGTCTACGTGGTGACCGGGTCCAAGATCTGGACCTCGCACGCCGAAGTCGCCGACTGGTGCGAACTGTTGGTCCGCACCGACCCGGACGCGCCCCGGCACCGGGGCATCACCTGGCTGGCCCTGCCGATGGACGCCGAGGGCGTGACCGTACGGCCGCTGCGCACGCTCGCCGGGTCGGCGGAGTTCGCCGAGGTGTTCCTGGACGAGGTGCGGGTGCCGGTCGCCAACCGGGTGGGGGAGGAGAACGACGGCTGGCGCGTCACGATGGTCACCCTCTCCTTCGAACGCGGCACCGCCTTCGTCGGCGAGGTCGTCGCCTGCCGCCGCGTCCTCACCGGACTCGCCCGCACGGCACGGGACAACGGGCGCTGGGACGATCCCGCACTGCGCCGGCGGCTGGGCCGGCTCGACGCGGAGTTCCGGGCGCTGTGGCGGCTGACCCAGTGGAACGTGAGCGCGGCGGAGGAGAGCGGCGGGGTGCCGGGCGTGGGCGGCTCGGTGTTCAAGCTCCGCTACTCCCACGCCCGGCAGGAGCTGTACGACACCGCCGCCGAGGTCCTCGGCCCGGACTGCCTGGACCTGGACCGCCCCTGGGTGCTCGACCGGCTGTCCTCGCTGTCGTACACGATCGCCGCCGGCACCTCGCAGATCCAGCGCACCATCGTGGCCGAGCGGATCCTCGGCCTGCCCCGGGGGAGGTGAAGCGTGCGCTTCCGACTCACCGACGACCAGAAGGCCTTGCGGGCGGGCATGCGGGAGCTGCTGGGCCGGTGCTTCGGGCGGGAGGCGCTGCGCGCCGCCGTCGACGCGCCGGGCCGGCTCGACCGGGCCCTGTGGCGGACCCTCGGCGAGGCCGGCTTCTTCGCCCTGCGGCTGCCCGAGGCGGACGGCGGGGTCGGGCTGGGACTGCCCGAGGCGGTGCTGGTCTTCGAGGAGGCGGGCCGGGCGCTGCTGCCCGGTCCGCTGGTGGCCACGCATCTCGCGGCCGCGAGCGTGCCCGGCGCGGCGCGCGGGGAGACGGTCGTGGCCGCCGTCGACGGGGAACTGGTGGAGTGGCTGGACGCGGCCGGCGCCGTACGCGGGGACGCCTCCGGTGCCGTACCGCTGCGGTCGGTGGATCCGCTCACCCCGCTGCACCGGGTGCCCGCCGCCGGACCGCCGGACCCCGTCGCCGTCCTCCTCACCGCCGCCGAACAGCTGGGCACGGCCGGACGGGTGTGCGAGCTGGCCGTGCAACACGCCCGGCGGCGGGAGCAGTTCGGCCGGCCGATCGGATCCTTCCAGGCCGTCCAGCACCTGTGCGCCGACCTGCTGGTGCGGGCCGAGACGGCCCGGGTCGCCGTCTACGCCGCCGCCGTCACCGCCGATCCCGCCGACATCGCCGCCGCCCGGCTGCTCGCCGACGAGGCCGCCGTGCAGGGGGCCCGCGACTGCCTCCAGGTGCACGGCGGCATGGGCTTCACCTGGGAGGCGGACGTGCATCTGCACCTGAAACGGGCCTGGGTGCGGGCCCGGCGCGCCGGGGGGAGCACTCAGGGTGCGGAGCTGCTCGCCGCCGCGCTGGCGGACTGAACCGGCTGCGGGGGTCCAGGGGGTCGCGGCGCCCGGGAAGTCATGGCCCACGATGTTGCGGATCGTGGCTCCCTGGCGTCACGGAGCGTTGATACCGGGTTGTGTCCTGCTTGAGACTCGTCACGGACTGGAGTCGGGTGGGTGCTCCGGTACCTTGTGTGGGATGCGAGTGGCTGCGCGTACGAGCCGTGCCGGCGGTCCCCCTGGGACGGTGCCGGACCGCGCGGTGCGCGCCGCTGCTTGCGGGGTGGTCGCGGTGGTGGCCGCCCCTTGTTCGACTCCCCGGCACGAGCGTCGCACAGTATGCCTCACGCGTACTCCTTCGCGCGGGAATATGCCCGAAGCGCTTGTTCGGGTGACTCAACGTCAACCATGCTGTCTCGTAAGGGAGTCACAGTCCGTGACCCCTGCTCTGGCCGTTGTTCTGGCCATGCAGAAAATGGCTACGATCGTGGCCCTCGTCGTGATCGTCGCCACGGCTGACGCCGTGGCACGCGGTCGGCGTGGGGTCATGTGTCCGCCGGTTCGGATGGTGTGAGCGGTGCAGGTGCTTCAAGTGCAGCTGGAGATCCGGCCCGACCCCGCGGAGGTGGGGCGCGCGAGGAGGTGGGCCCGCTCTCGGCTCGCCGGATCCGGAATAGCGGCCGACGAGCCGCTGGCCGAGACCCTGATCCTGCTCGTCTCCGAGCTGGTGACCAACGCCGTGGTGCACACCGGCCGGCCGGCCGTGCTGCGGCTGAGTCTGCCGGCCCCGGCCGCCGAGGAGCGCGCGTCCGCCACGGTCCGGGTCGAGGTCGCGGACGGCAGCTCACGCGCCCCCGTGCCCCGTTGCGCCGGCAGTGACGCCACCGGCGGGCGGGGCCTGGCCCTCGTGGACTGTCTGGCCGACCGCTGGGGCTGGCGCTCCGAGGGTGCCGGCAAGAGCATCTGGTGCGAGCTGGACCGCTGTTCGGGGCCGCGGGAGAGCGCGGCGACGGCGTGCGGCGGCGCGCTGTCCGCGTACGAGGATCTCGCTTTCGAAGCGGTGTAGCCGCCGGGACCGGCGATGCGCCGGGGAGTGCAACCGTGCGCGGGTTCCACGAGCATGGTGTCGCAACGCGTCCCCGTACCGGCGTTGACGTCTCCCGGACGGCTGATCAGGCTGGGGGGCGACGATTCGCCGCGAGGGGACGGCGAGGGCAGCCGTTCGGGGGTTCGGTGGTCCTCGTCGAGGGTGGGTCGCAGCGGGTGGCGGCGCGCACGTGTGACGGTGGGGGGAGGCGCGCCGCCGGCCGCAACCTGTCCGCGCGGTCGCCGCCGCCCTTCAGAGGATCGCCACCGGGGCCACCGGTGTGCCCGTCGCGCCCACGAACGGCTCGGGCATCGCCGACAGCAGGAACGTGTACCGTCCCGTTTCTCCACAGGTTGTGGACAACTCTTCGAGATTCCAGTTCTGGCCCTGCAGCATCCCCATCTCGACCAGATGCAGGGCGTGCACGGGCAGCCACAGGTTCTCGATCTCGGGCGGAAACGTCTCAAAAGTGAGCGTGTCGTTCGCGACCGCCGCCACGTCGCGGGCATGGAACCACTCCGGGCAGCGCACCGACAGCCCCGGCGACGGATAGCCGTACCCGTGCCTGTCCCCGGCCAGGTAGACCTGCACCTGCCCGGTCCGTACGAGCACGATGTCGCCGGCGCGCACGCGGGCACCGGCGAACTCCTCGGCCGCCTCCAGGTCCTCCGGTGTCACCGCGTGGCCGCCCGCCAGCCGGTCCGTCCCGCGCGCGCGTGCCACGTCCAGCAGCACCCCGCGCGAGACAAGGTGGCGCACCTTGTCGATGCCGCTGAACTCCGCGCCGCCGTGCGCGGTGACCGTGTGCGCCGGGCGGCCGTTGTAGAGCTTCCCGGAGTGCGAGACATGGGTCAGCGCGTCCCAGTGGGTGCCGGCCTGCAGGCCCATGGTGACCGCGTCGTCGCTGCACGCCACCGTGCCCGGCCCGAACAGCTCCTGGTTGAGCTGCACCATCGCGTGCAGCGGATTGACCCGGCCCGGGATCAGCCCGGTCTGCACACCGTCCTGCCGGAGGGGGAGGGCGAGCGGGACACGGCGGCCGGTGCGCACCTCGGCGGCGGCCTCGCGCACCACCTCGTCCGTGACCAGGTTCAGGGTGCCGATCTCGTCGTCGGCGCCCCAGCGCCCCCAGTTGTTCACGCGCCCCGCGATCTCGTGGAACTCCTCCGCCAGTGCCATCCGGTGCCTCCCCGGGGCTTGTGCCCGTGTGTGCGGCGGGCCATAGAATCTAACGGACCGTCAATCTAACGATCCGTCAGAAACTGCGGGAAGGGGCCGGGCATGGGGAACTTCTTGGCAGGCAAGGTCATCGCCGTGACGGGTGCCGGACGCGGCATCGGACGGGCGGTGGCCCTGGCGGCGGCGGCCGAGGGGGCGAAGGTCGTCGTCAACGACTACGGCGTGGCGGTGGACGGCGCCTCACCCACCAGCGAGGTCGCCGAGGCCGTCGTCAAGGAGATCGAGGCGGCGGGCGGCGAGGCCGTCGCGGTCGCCGACGACATCTCCACCATGGCGGGCGGGCAGCGGGTCGTGGACACGGCGGTGCGGTCCTACGGCCGGATCGACGGGGCCGTGTGCGTGGCGGGCATCCTGCGCGAGCGGATGCTGTTCAACATGACCGAGGAGGAGTGGGACCCGGTCGTCGCCACCCACCTGAAGGGCACCTTCACCGTGTTCCGGGCCGCCTCGGCCGTCATGCGCAGGCAACGGTCCGGCACCCTCGTCGGCTTCACCAGCGGCAACCACCAGGGGTCCGTCTCGCAGGCCAACTACAGCGCGGCCAAGGGCGGGATCGTCTCGCTGGTCCGCAGCGCGGCGCTGGGGCTGCACAAGTACGGGGTGACCGCGAACGCGGTGGCGCCGGTGGCCCGTACCCGGATGTCGGCGAACGTGCCGAGGGAGCTGGCGGAGATCGGCGAGCCGGAGGACGTGGCCGCGCTGGTGGTGTACCTGCTGTCCGAGCGTGCCGCTGCCCAGGGCGTCACCGGGCAGGTGTACACGGTCGCCGGGCCGAAGATCGCGGTGTGGGCACAGCCGAGGGAACTGCGTGCCGCGTACGCCGTCGACGGGTGGACGCCGGAGACGATCGCGGAGTTCCTGCCGGGCTCGGTGGGGGTGGATCCGATGCCGATGCTCTCCGAGCTCGCGGCGATGGAAGAGGCCGCGCGGCGTGGGGGCCGGCCGAACGCCTGAGAGCCCGGGGCGTGGTGTGGTCGTGCGGCTGCGGCTGCGGCCGCGTCGTGGCCGGCCGCGCAGTTCCCCGCGCCCCCGGGGTGGTGGGCCGGGACGGCACCGAGAGGAGAACGACGTGGACTTCGGATTCACCGCCGAGGACGAGGACTTCCGTGCCGAGGCCCGGGCGTGGCTGGGTGAGCACGTCGGCACCGCGACGGACCGGCGCGCGTGGGAGCGGACTCTCGGTGCCGCCGGGTGGATAGGGCTCGGCTGGCCGGAGCCGGGGTACGGCAACCGCACCGCCGGCCTCACCCAGCAGGTGGTGTGGGCCGAGGAGTACGCCCGGTCGGGGGCACCCCCTCGCTCCGGGCACATCGGGGAGAACCTGCTCGCGCCCACCCTCATCGGCCACGGCGGCGAGGAGCAGAAGAACCGGTTCCTCCCCCCGATCGCCGCCGGCGAGGAGCTGTGGTGCCAGGGGTACAGCGAACCCGGGGCCGGATCCGACCTGGCCGGGGTGCGGACGCTGGCGGTGCGGGAGGGGACGTACTACTGGATCAGTGGGCAGAAGATCTGGACCTCGCTCGCCCACGAGGCCGACTGGTGCTTCCTGCTGGCCCGGACCGATCCGGAGGCGCGGCGGCACCACGGGCTGAGCTTCCTGCTCGTGCCGATGGACCAGCCCGGCCGGATCGAGGTCCGGCCCATCCGGCAGCTGACCGGCACGAGCGACTTCAACGAGGTCTTCTTCGACGGGGCACGCGCGCGCGTGGAGCACGTCGTCGGCGGGGAGGGGAACGGCTGGCGGGTCGCCATGAGCCTGCTGGGCTTCGAGCGCGGGGTGTCGACGCTGGCCCAGCAGATCGGCTTCGCCCGGGAACTGGCGGGGGTCCTCGACGCCGCCGTGGAGACCGGGGCCGTACACGACCCGGTGCTGCGCGCCCGGCTGGTGCGGCAGTGGGCCGAGCTGCGGGTCATGCGCTGGAACGCCCTGCGCACCCTCGGCGGTCCGGCCGGCCCGGGCGCGCCCAGCGTGGCCAAGCTGCTGTGGGCGAACTGGCACCAGCGGCTGGGCGAGCTGGCGGTGGAGGTCCGGGGCGCGGCGGCCGCCGCGGGGCCCACGGACTGGTCACCCGGGTCGCCGTACCCGCTCGACGCGGCCCAGCACCTGTTCCTGTTCTCCCGGGCCGACACCGTGTACGGCGGCTCGGACCAGATCCAGCGCACGATCATCGCCGAGCGGGTGCTCGGTCTGCCGGCCGAGCCGAAGGGGGCCGTGTGATGCGTGGTGTGGTGTTCGACGGCAGACAGGTCCGGGTGGTCGACGACCTGGCGGTACGGGAGCCCGGGCCGGGCGAGGTGCTGGTCGCGATCGCGGCGGCCGGACTGTGCCACAGCGATCTGTCGGTGGTGGACGGCACCATTCCGTTCCCGGTGCCAGTGGTGCTCGGCCATGAGGGTGCCGGGATCGTGGAGGCCGTGGGCGTGGGCGTCACCCATGTCGCACCGGGTGACCATGTGGCCCTGTCCACGCTCGCCCACTGCGGTACCTGCGCGGAGTGCGACCGGGGGCGGCCGACCATGTGCCGGCAGGCGATCGGGCGCCCGGGAAGGCCGTTCACGTGGGGCGCGGACCCGGTGTACCAGTTCGCCGCGAACTCGGCCTTCGCGGAACGGACGGTCGTCCGGGCCGTGCAGGCGGTACGGATCCCCGAGGACATCCCGCTGCCGTCCGCCGCGCTGATCGGGTGCGGGGTGCTCACCGGGGTCGGCGCGGTGCTGAACCGGGCGCGGGTGGACCGCGGGGACAGCGTGGTCGTCATCGGCACGGGCGGGATCGGGCTGAACGTCCTCCAGGGCGCGCGGCTCGCGGGCGCCCTCCGCATCGTGGCCGTGGACGCCAACCCGGCCAAGGAGGAGGTGGCCCGGCAGTTCGGCGCCACGGACTTCCTGACGTCGGCGGAGGGGGTGCGGGACCTGCTGCCGACGGGGGCCGACCATGTCTTCGAGTGCGTGGGCCGGGTGGAGCTGATCCGTCAGGCCGTCGACCTGCTCGACCGGCGCGGCCAGGCGATCCTGCTCGGGGTGCCCCCGGCCACGGCCGAGGCGTCCTTCCTGGTCTCCTCCCTCTACCTGGACAAGTCGATCCTCGGCTGCCGCTACGGCTCCTCGCGCCCCCAGCGGGACATCGCCCTGTACGCCGAGCTGTACCGCCAGGGGCGCCTCCTGCTGGACGAACTGGTGACCGCCGTCCACCCGGTGGAGGACTTCGAGAAGGCCCGGGCGGAGGCGGAGGCGGGACGGGTGGCGCGTGCGGTGCTCACGTTCTGAGCCGCCGCTGCAGCCGCGGCGCTCCCGGGCCGTCCCGGACGGCACGACATGGACCTGGCGGACGACGGAACGCGGGACGCCACGGGCCGCTCCGGCGATCCCCTCATGCCGGAACCGTTGCGGCGTCCGGGAGGCGGCAGGCCAGGTCAGTGCGGGCTCCCGCCGTCGCCGTGCCGCTCGGCGCCGCCGGTCCGGAAGGTGCGCCGGTACGCGGTCGGGGTGACGCCGAGGGACGTCTGCAGGTGCAGGCGCAGCGACTGGGCCGTGCCGAAGCCGGACTCCCGGGCCACCTGGTCCATCGGCAGGTCGGTGGTCTCCAGCAGGTGCCGGGCGCGCTCCACGCGCTGCTGGGTGAGCCACTGGCCGGGGCTGACGCCGACCTCCTCGCGGAAGCGGCGGGTGAAGGTGCGTACCGACATGTTCTCCCGGCCGGCCAGGTCGCGCAGCTGGATCGGCTCGTGCAGCCGGTCCAGTGCCCAGGCCCGGGCGGCGGTCGTCGTGGCCAGCTGGGGGTCGGGGACCGGGCGTTGGATGTACTGGGCCTGGCCGCCGTCGCGGTGGGGCGGTACGACCGTGTGGCGGGCCACGTCGTTGGCGACGGCCGTGCCGAAGTCGCGCCGGACCATGTGCAGGCACAGGTCGATCCCGGCGGCCACACCGGCCGAGGTCAGCACGTCACCGTCGTCGATGAACAGCACGTCCGGGTCCACCCTGACCTTCGGGAACATCCGCTGGAAGCGCTCGGCGTCCGCCCAGTGCGTGGTCGCCGGGCGGCCGTCGAGGCGGCCGGCGGCGGCGAGGACGTAGACGCCGGTGCAGATGGAGGCGAGGCGGGTGCCGGGGCGGATGCGGGCGAGGGCGGCGGCCAGGTCGTCGGTGAGCCGGCCCTCGTCGTAGAGCGGGCCGTGCTCGTACGACGCCGGGACGATCACCGTGTCGGCGGTGGCCAGCGTCTCGGGGCCGTGGGTGACGTGCACGGCGAAGTCGGCGTCCGTGCGGACGGGGCCGGGCGCCCGTACCGAGCAGGTCAGGACCTCGTACAGATGCCGGCCCCACGCGTCCCGGGGGCGGCCGAAGATCCGGTGCGGGATGCCCAGCTCGAAGGGCAGCAGGCCGTCCAGGGCGAGGACGGCGATCCGGTGCGGCCGGAGTTCCCCGGGGGTCGTCATGGCCCGATCGTAGCGAAGGCTGTCCTCCCGGCCACTCGATGCGCGTACACGGACAGCGGAGGCTGGATGACGTGACTCAGACAAGACCCGCCGCCGTCCCCGCCCAGGCCCCGCCCGGCCGGCGCCACGGCGTGCACCGCGCCTGGTTCGTCGCCGCCGTCACGTTCGTGACGATCACCGGCGCGGCGGCCTTCCGCTCACTGCCGTCCCTGCTCATCGACCCGCTGCACCAGGAGTTCGGCTGGTCGCGCGGCACGATCGGCGCGGCCGTCTCCGTCAACCTTGCGCTGTACGGCCTCACCGCGCCGTTCGCCGCCGCGCTGATGGACCGCTTCGGCATCCGCCGCGTGGTCGCCGCCGCGCTCACCGTGATCGCGGTCGGCTCGGGCCTGACCGTGTGGATGACGGCGGCCTGGCAACTGCTGCTCTGCTGGGGCCTGCTGGTGGGGCTCGGCACCGGGTCCATGGCGCTGGCCTTCGCCGCGACGGTCACCAACCGCTGGTTCACCGAGCGGCGCGGCCTGGTCAGCGGCATCCTCACCGCGGCCTCCGCCTCCGGCCAGCTGGTCTTCCTGCCGCTGCTGTCCTGGATCGTCGAGCGCCACGACTGGCGGCCCGCCGCGGTCACGGTGGCCCTGGCCGCGTTCGCCGTGGTCCCCTTCGTCTGGCTGCTGCTGCGCGACCACCCGGCCGACGTGGGCGTCGCGCCGTACGGCGCACGGGAGTTCGTCCCCAGGCCGGCGCCCGTCACCGGCGCCGCCCGCCGCACGCTCGCGGTGCTGTCCTCCTCCGTCCGCACGGGCACCTTCTGGCTGCTCGCCGGCACCTTCGCGATCTGCGGTGCGTCCACCAACGGCCTGGTCCAGACGCACTTCGTGCCCGCCGAGCACGACCACGGGATGCCCGTGACGACCGCGGCCTCGCTGCTGGCGGTGATCGGCGTGTTCGACGTCGTCGGCACGATCGCCTCCGGCTGGTTCACCGACCGGTTCGAACCGCGCCGCCTGCTCGCCGTCTACTACGCCCTGCGCGGGCTGTCCCTGCTCTTCCTGCCGATGCTGCTGGGCCCCGCCGTCCACCCGCCGATGCTCTTCTTCATCGTCTTCTACGGCCTGGACTGGGTGGCCACCGTCCCGCCCACCCTGGCCCTGTGCCGGGAGCAGTTCGGCGAGGACAGCGCCATCGTCTTCGGCTGGGTGCTCGCCTCCCACCAGATCGGCGCGGCCCTCGTCGCCTACCTCGGCGGAGCCGCCCGGGACGTCTTCGGCTCCTACGACGTCGTCTGGTACGCCTCCGGCACGCTGTGCGCGGCGGCGGCCCTGATGTCCCTGGTCATCCGGCGCGGCACACCGGCCGTCGGCACCCTCGCCGTGTCCTGAGGACACCCTCGACCACAGGGCCCCGGCGCCGACCGGCGGTCTCAGTGGTCCCCGAGCCGCGCGAACCGCCCCCGGTGGAAGAGCAGCGGCTCCGCGGTGTCGTCCGCACCGAGGGCGGCCACCCGTCCTACGACGATGAGGTGGTCGCCCCCGGTGTGCACGGCGTGGACGGCACAGTCGATCCAGGCGGCGGCACCGGCGAGCCGCGGCGACGCGGAGACGGGCGCGGGGTCGTACGCCACCTGCGCGAACTTGTCCGCGCCGCTCACCGCGAAGGCCCGGCACAGCCGGTCCTGGCCCGCGCTCAGCACGTTGACGCAGAAGACACCGGCACGGGCGATGCGCGGCCAGGTCGTGGAGGTACGGCCCACCATGAAGCAGACGAGGGGCGGTTCCAGGGAGAGGGAGGAGAAGGACTGGCAGGCGAACCCGGCGGGCCCGTCGCCGTCGGTACCGGGCGCGGTGATCACGGTGACCCCGCTGGCGAAGCTCCCCAGCACCCGCCGGAACTCCCCCTGTCCCACCGGCGCCGGTTCGTCCGCCCGGACGCACCGCAACTCCGGCCGCGGCAACGCCTCGACGGGCCTGGCCCCCAGATACCGGACGGCGGCAGCCGCCGCCCCTGCGTGTCCCATCACGAGCCCATTGAAGCTGACGGGTGGTCAGATAGGAACCCCCGTGGAGGTCAGCGCCCCCGGAACTCCGCGTCGCGGCGCTCCGCGAACGCTCGCAGGCCCTCCCCGGCGTCCGCCGTCGTCATGTTGATCTCCTGGGCCCAGGCCTCCGCGGCGAGGGCGGAGGCGCGGTCGGTGTCCAGGGAGGTGTTCAGGAGGTGTTTGGCCAGGGCCAGGGCCCGCGTCGGTCCGGACGACAGGCGGGTCGCCCAGGCGTGGGCCGCCTTCGGCAGGTCGGGGTCGGGGACGACCCGGTTGACCAGGCCCAGGCGGTGCGCCTCCGGTGCCGGTACCGCGTCGCCGAAGAACATCAGTTCCTTCGCCCGCTGCGGGCCGATCAGCCGGGGGAGGAGATAGGCGCCGGCCGCGTCGGGGACCAGCCCGCGGCGGACGAACACCTCGATGAAGCGGGCCGATTCGGCGGCCAGCACCAGGTCGCAGGCGAAGGCCAGGTGCGCGCCGAGGCCGGCCGCCGTGCCGTTCACCGCGGCCAGGACCGGTTTCTCGCAGTCCAGCACGGCGCAGACCAGCCGCTGCGCCCCCAGCCGCAGCATCCGCGCCACGTCACCCGGGACCCGGTCGCCCGAACCGGCCCCGCCCCGCAGGTCCGCGCCCGCGCAGAAGCCCCGGCCGCTGCCCGTGAGGACCACCGCCCGGACGTCCGGGGCCGCGGAGGCCTGGGCCAGCAGGTCGACGAGGCGGTCGCGCATGGCCGGGGTCAGGGCGTTCAGGGACTCCGGCCGGTTCAGGGTGAGGTACGAGACGTGGTCGCGGATCTCGTGGCGTACGGCCTCGCTCATCGGCACACCGCCAGCGCGTCCAGCGCCACCGCGCCCTGCCCCCGGGGCAGCACCATCAGCGGGTTGATGTCCAGCTCCGCGATCGACCCGCCGAGTTCCAGCGCCATGCGCTGGACCCGCAGGATCACCTCCACCAGCGCGTCCGCGTCGGCGGGCGGGCGGCCGCGGACGCCGGACAGCAGGGCCCGGCCGCGGAGTTCGCCGAGCATGGCACGGGCCTGGTCCTCGCCGAAGGGCGGGACGCGGACCGCCGCGTCGTGCAGCACCTCCACCAGGATCCCGCCGAGCCCGACCGTCACCGTCGGTCCGAAGAGGTCGTCATGGGTGACGCCGACCATCATCTCCACGCCCTGCTCGACCATCTGGCACACCAGGACCCCGTCAAGACCGACGCCCTCGTAGCGGGCGATGTCGGTCAGTTCGCGGTACGCGTCGCGGACCTGGCTCGCCGAGGTCAGGCCGATCTTCACCAGGCCCAGCTCGGTCTTGTGGGCGATCTGTGCGCCGGACGCCTTCATCACCACCGGGTAGCCCACCTGCCCGGCCGCCCGTACGGCCGCCGCCGCGCTGGTCACCAGCTGCTCGCGCGGCACCCGGATGCCGTACGCCCGCAGCAGCTGCTTGGCCGCGTGCTCGCTCAGCTGCCGGCCGGGCTGCATCAGCGCCTCGGCCTTGCGGAAGGAGGGGGAGGGGATGCGCGGGGCCTCGTCGAAGGGGGAGCGGTAGCCGCTCACGAAGCGGTGGTGGTCCAGCCAGGCGCGGACCGCGGTGAGGCAGTTGCCCACCGTGCGGAAGGTGGCCACGCGCGACGAGCCGAGCAGCACCTCCCGGTACGCCGCCTCCGTGCCCACCGGAGAGCCCCACACCACGCACACCAGCTTGTCCGTCTCCTCGGCGGCCGCCACCAGGTCCCTCACGAGCCTGTCGCTCAGCGGCGGGAAGGGGCCCGTCACCGGGCAGATCAGGACGCCGACCGCGGGATCGGCGAGGATCGCGTCGATGATCTTCCGGCCGCGCCGGTCGCCGACCGGATGACCCCCGTTGTCCACCGGGTTGGCCACGTTCAGGTACTCCGGTATCCACTGGTGCAGCTCGGCCTGCTTCTCCGGTGACAGCCTCGGCAGCCGCAGCCCCGCCCCGGCGGCCAGGTCGGCGACGTGCGCGCCGGTGCCGCCGGAGATGGAGTAGACGGCCACGCCGTCGGCCAGGGGCGCCCGCGCCCGCGCCAGCAGGGCGGCGGTGTCCTGGAGTTCGTCCAGGGCGTCGACGCGGATCACGCCGTACTGCCGCATGGCCGCGTCCACCACGTCGTCCGCGCCGGTGAGCTTGCCCGTGTGCGAGGCGGCGGTCCGGGCGCCGGTCTCGGTGCGGCCCACCTTGACGGCGACCACCGGAACCCCGCGGCGGGCGGCCCGGTCGGCGGCCAGCAGGAAGGAGCGGCCGTCCTTGAGCCCTTCCACGTAGCAGGCGATCGCGCCGACCTCGGGCTGCTCGGCGAACCAGGAGAGGAAGTCGGCGGTCTCCAGGTCGGCCTCGTTGCCGGTGGGCGCCCAGTGCGAGAGCCGGATGCCGAGTTCCTGCAGGGCGAAGACGGGCCGGCCCTGGTGCCCGGACTGGGTGATCAGCGCGATGGCCGGCCCGGACAGGTCCTCCCGGAACCGTTCGAAGGCGTTGAGGTTGGTGTTCGGACCGAGCAGCCGCAGCCCCGAGTGCCGTACGGCCTCGGCCAGCCGCTCCTGGGCCTCGGCGCCCGCCTCCCCGGTCTCCGCGAACCCCGAGGCGAAGGCGACCGCGAACCGCACCTTCGCCTCGGCGAGTTGCCCGATCAGCGGGAGCGGGTCGGCCACCAGCAGGACGGCCAGATCGACCCCTTCGGGCAGCTCGGCGACCGAGGACACGCAGGGCAGGCCGAAGACCGACGACCGGGCCGGGTGCACCGGGTGCACCCGCGCCCCGACCCGCCCGGCCCAGTCCAGCAGTTGCCGGGTGATACCGGTGTTCGGCCGGCCCTCGGCGTCCGAGGCGCCGATCACGGCGACCGACTCCGGCCGGAAGAACCGGGTCAGGTCCGGTACGTCCGCGTGGAGCGGGCGCCCGCTGACATCGACGTCCGCCACCCGGTCGTGGACGGCGGGGCCGGGCCGCTGCTCGCCGCAGGCGATGACCCGGGCCCGGCGGGAGTCGGTGGTGAGGGTGCCGTGGGTCGATCCGAGCATGGTTCCGCCCGCCTCCCGTGAGACAGCCATGACGGTCAGCTGTAACTGACGCTTTGTCAGATTACTGAACTGACTGAATGTCAGGAATGGGTCGGAACGGCAAAGTTACCGATGGGTGGGAAGTTGCTTGGTGACGGCCCGGGCGATCTTCCCCGCGTCGATCGCCAGCTCCCGCAGCATCCCGCTGATGGGATTGGTGAACCCGGTGAAGTACAGGCCGGGCGCCTGCGCGGGCGCACGGCCGCCGTGCACCACCGGCCGGCCGCGCCCGTCCAGCACCCCGAGATGCCCGACGAGCCCCTCCAGCGCCCGCACGTACCCGGTCGCCGCGATCACTGCGTCGGGCGCGATCCGGCTGCCGTCGGCGAGGACCACCTTGCCGTCCTCGAACGCCTCCACGGCGGCCACGATCTCCACCTTCCCCTTGCGTACGGCGTCGATCAGTCCGACGTCCTGGACCGGGATCGCGCCCTGCCGGACCCTGCTGTACAGGCCGGTGTCCGGCCGCGGCAGCCCGTGCGCGGACAGGTCCGGGGTGCTGAGCCGCCCCACCGGCCCGGCGAGCCGGTCCACGAGCCGCACCGGCAGCCGCCGGACCAGCACGCCCGTGTACTGGGCGGCCCAGCCGAGGGTCGACCGGCGCAGGATGTGCGGCGCGGTGCGCACCGCCAGCCGTACCCGGGCGGCCCCGCCCTCCACCAGGTCCACGGCGATCTCGGCGCCCGTGTTGCCGATCCCGACGACGAGCACGTCACGGTCCCGGTACGGCTCGGCGTTGCGGTAGCCGCCGGCGTGCAGCAGCTCGCCGCCGTACCCCTCCCGGCCCGGCCAGTCGGGCACCCGGGGGGTGTGGTTGAAGCCGGTGGCGACGACCACCGCGCTGCCGGTCAGCTCCCGGCCGCCGGAGGCGTGCAGCAGCCAGCCGGTGCCGTCCACGGTCCGCTCGACCCGGTGGACCTCCACGCCGGTGACGATCTCCAGCGCATGGTGCTCGGCGTACTTCTCCAGGTAGCGCACGACGTCGTCCCGGGACACCCAGCGCCCGAACCTCCGGGGCATGCGCAGGCCGGGCAGTGCGGACAGCCGCCGCGTGGTGTGCAGGTGCAGCCGGTCGTAGTGCCGCCGCCAGGAGGCGCCGACCTGGTCGGACTTCTCCAGGACCACCGCCCGTACGCCCCGTGCCCGCAGCGCGTACGCCGCGGCGAGGCCGCCCGGGCCGGCGCCGATGACGTAGACCGGGCGGTCGGCCGGGGTCGGTGAGAGGTGGACGGGCGAAGGACGGGAGACGGCCATGAGCGGGAGCGTAATCACCCACCCGGTTGATGGGTCTCGGTCAAGACCGGAATTGGTTGCGGATTGATCACGGGTGCACGGAAAGTGTGCTCCGGCCGTGGAGGACGCGTCCCTCGCCGCCTGCTCCACGGACACCGGCGGACCCACCGGTGGGCATCCGCGCTTATCTGACGTACCGTCAGTTCCATGGACTCGATATGGCTCGACGGCGCGCAGTGGCTGGCGGTGCTGCGGATCGGTCTTGGCCTGTGGTGGCTGGAGAGCTGGCGGCACAAGGACAAGAAGGCCTGGTTCGAACGGGGCAGCGGCATCGCCTGGGCGGCGGACGTGGCGGCGAAACACCGGTGGACACCGGTCCGGGCGGGCTTCGACACGGTGGTCGCACCCCGCCCGCGGCTGATGGCGTACGTGGTCGCCTACGCCGAACTGTCCCTGGGCCTCGGCCTGATCGCCGGCTTCCTGACCCCGGTCGCGCTGGCCGGCGGCCTGCTCCTCAACGCGGTCTACTTCGTCCTCATGATCCACGACTGGGCGGAGCAGGGCCAGAACTCGATGATGGCCCTGATCTCCCTGACCGGCCTGTTCGGCATGTCCTGGCAGACGTGGTCGCTGGACGCGGCCCTGGGGTGGTTCTGATGGACGGCCCGCCTCACGACGTCCCCGAGGCCGACGCCCTCACCCGCCCCTACTGGGAGGCGGCGGCCCGGGGCCGGCTGCTGGTCCGCCGCTGCGGGGCCTGCGGCCGGGCCCACCACTATCCCCGGGAGTTCTGCCCGCACTGCTGGGGCGAGGAGGTGACCTGGGAGGAGGCGAGCGGCAGGGCCACGCTCTACACGTGGTCCGCGGTCCACCACAACGACCTCCCCCCGTTCACCGGCCGCGTCCCCTACCTGGCCGCGGTGGTCGACCTGGCCGAGGGCCCCCGGATGATGACGGAACTGGTGGACTGCCCGGCGGGCACCGCGCGGGCCGGGATGCCGCTGGAGGTGGCGTTCCGGGACGGGATCCCGGTGTTCCGGTCGGGGCCGGGGGGCGGCGAGCCGGGCCCGGGCGCCCTCGGTTCCACGGCTCGCTGAACGACCGGCCCGGCACCGGCTTGGCGATGAGCGCGACCGGGGCGAAGAAGTCGACCTGGCCGATCGCGGACATCAGCGTGGCCGGCGCCTTGCCCTCGTAGTGCTCGGCCGCCCGCGCGTACGGCTCGCCGGACGCCCGCTCACCGCCCGCGGACGGCTGGAGCACGGCCTCCACCAGGGCCGGCGCGGCCCGCTCGGCGGCGGTGAAGTACAGCGAGTTGCACCAGGACGCCACCGAGGTGATCGCTCCTCCGACTCCCCGGCCCGGCGCAGGAAGCCGGTGTGCAGGACGGTCAGGCAGGTGCTGCCGACGATCTGCCCGGCCCGCAGCCGGACCAGGCTGATCGTGGCGCGCGGCACCGAAACGCTTCTCCGCCGCCGGCTCCTCGGGGCTCGTGACGTGCTGTCACTGCCCTGACGGACGGCGCGGGGGAAGTGCGACCGGCGGAGGGAAGAACTTGTGCCGGACAAGTCCTGCTACGGCCACAGCAGCGTCCTGCTCCAGCCGAACCCGGTGCTGCGGTACTCCAGGCGTACGTGCCGCCGCTGGGGGTCCCCCTGGAAGAACTCCACGGTCTGCGGGCGCAGCCGGTAGAGCGTCCAGGTCGGCGACGGCTCCTCGGGATGGGCCCGGGCCCGCTCCCAGGCCGCCTCCGAGGCCCGCCGCAGCTCCGCCACGGAGGACAGCTCCTCGCTCTGCCGGCCGGTCAGCGCGGCGGCCAGCGCGCCCGTGGACCGCGCGTGCAGATCGGCCTGGCTCTCCTCGGCCGGCGCCGAGGTGACCGGCCCCCGGACCCGCACCTGGCGGCCCAGCACCGGCCAGTAGAAGGCGAGGGCCGCGTGCGGCCGGGCGCTCAGCGCGCGGCCCTTGCGGCTCGTGGCGTGCGTGGCGAAGGACCAGCCGTCCGGATCGGCGCCGTGCAGCATCACGATCCGCACGTCCGGCCTGCCCTCCTCGTCCACGGTCGCCAGTGACATGGTGTGCGGCTCCGGCTGCCCCGCCGCAACCGCCTCCGCGAACCAGCTCGTGAACAGGGCCAGCGGAGTGGGAGGGGCCGTATCGGGGTCGAAGGGCGGCAGCCGGGTCACCCCGGGGTCCCAGACCCGCAGCGAGCGGAGCAGTTCGTGAAGATCGTGCTGTTCCATGGGGCGAGTATCACCGCTGTTCCACGGCTCAGTCCCGTCCCAGCACCACCGTCCCCGAGGAGCAGAACCAGCCCCCGGTCCCGGACGCCACCGCCAGCCGGGGCAATCCGCCGTCGCGGCGCCGGACCTGGCGTTCCCCGGCCTCCCCCCGCAGTTGCCGGACGGCCTCCACCAGCAGGAACAGTCCCCGCATCCCCGGGTGCTGCGCCGACAGCCCGCCCCCGTCCGTGTTCACCGGCAGCTCCCCGCCCCGCACCAGCAGCCGGCCCTTCTCCACGAAGGCCCCGCCCTCCCCCTTGGCGCAGAAGCCCAGGTCCTCCAGGGTCACCAGGGTCATGTACGTGAAGGCGTCGTAGATCTCCGCGAAGTCGACGTCCGCCGGGGCCACCCCCGCCCGGGCGAAGGCCAGCC
The DNA here is from genome assembly GCF_017526105.1 of Streptomyces cyanogenus. Lineage (NCBI taxonomy): Bacteria > Bacillati > Actinomycetota > Actinomycetes > Kitasatosporales > Streptomycetaceae > Streptomyces > Streptomyces cyanogenus. Next base: position 3,955,030 of record NZ_CP071839.1, on the reverse strand, counting down.
GGCCGCTCACCGCCGCCGGGGAGACCGTGAAGTCCGGCCACTCGGACATCGCGGCGTGGGAGACGTGCTCGCCGGTGCCGAGGATCCGGACGGGGGCCGTACGGCAGTCCGCCACGTACTCCTCGGCCGCCAGCAGGACCGCCGCGCCGCCGTCCGAGCGCAGACAGCAGTGCAGCCGGGTGAAGGGGTCCGCGATCACCGGGCCGGACAGCACGTCGTCGACGGTGACCGGCTCGTGGAACATCGCCTCCGGGTTCAGGGCCGCGTTCGCCCGCGCCTGGACCGCCACCTGCGCCAGCTGCTCGATCGTCGTGCCGTACTCGATCATGTGCCGGCGGGCCGCCATCGCGTACTTCGCGATCAGCGTGTGGCCGTACGGCGCCTCGAACTGGAGCGGGCCGCGGGCGCCGAAGGACAGGGTGCCCGTCCGGCGGCCCGCCCTGATGTCCGCCCGGGCCGTGGAGCCGTACACCAGCAGCACGGCGTTGGCGTGGCCCGCCGCGATCGCGTCCGCCGCGTGCGCCGCCATGACCTCCCAGGTCGCGCCGCCCACCGAGGTGGAGTCCACCCAGGTGGGGCGCAGGCCCAGGTACTCGGCGACCTCCACCGGCGCCAGCGTGCCGAGACCCGCCGAGGCGAACCCGTCGACCACCGTGCGGTCCAGGCCCGCGTCGGCGAGTGCCCTCCGGGCGGCCTGGGCGTGCAGGGCGTACGCCGTCGCGTCGGCCACCCGTCCGCAGTCGGACAGCGCCACCCCGACCACGGCGACTTTCCTGGTCCCGCGCTTCATGAGAGGGCTCCTCCCTCTGGGCATCTCGTTCCGGCCTCCCTAATATGACGCTCCGTCAGATATGGAGGAAGGCCATGGACACGCGCCTCACCGCCGAGCAGGACGAGATCCGCCGGACCCTGCGCGAGGTGCTGCGCAAACGCTGCGGCCCGGCCCGGTTGCGGGCCGCCGTCGACACCCCCGCCGGACACGACCCCCTCCTGTGGTCGGCCCTCGCCGACCGGCTCGGCCTGCCCGGCCTCGCCCTCCCCGAGCGGTACGGCGGCGTCGGCTGCTCGGCCACCGAGCTGGCCCTCGCCTGCGAGGAGACCGGACGCGCCCTGGCCCCCTCCCCGCTGCTCGCCACCTCCGTGCTCACCGCCCCGCTGGTCCTCGCCCTCGGCACCGGGACCCAGCGCGCCGGGCTGCTGCCGCGCATCGCCGCCGGATCGCTCACCGCCGCCCTCGCCGTCTCCGGACCCGCGCTCACCACCGCCCTCGCGCTGACCGGCCGGAACACCGGGTACAGCGCCGGCGGCGGGCGGGCGGGCGGGGTACAGGCACGGCGGGCGGAGGGCGGCTGGCGGCTGTACGGAGAGGTCGCGCAGGTGCTGGACGGGCACAGCGCCGGCATGCTGCTCGTCGCCGCGCACACCGGGGGGTACGCCCGGTCGCGGACCCTGCTGTTCCTGGTGGCGGGGGACGAACCGGGGCTGGCACGGGCCCGGCAGTCCACGCTGGACGCCACCCGGCCCCAGGGCCGTGTGCACCTGCGGGACGTGCGCGCCGAGTTGCTGGGCACGGAGGACGCGGACGTGCTGCCCGCCCTCGCCGCGGCCGGGGACGCCGTCGCCGCGGTGCTCGCCGCCGAGGCCGTGGGAGCGGCCGGCCGGGTGCTGGAGCGGACCGTGGAGTACGCCGGGCAGCGGATGCAGTTCGGCCGGCCCATCGGCTCCTTCCAGGCCGTGAAGCACCGGCTGGCGGACGTGTACGTGGCGGTGCAGGCGGCACGGTCGGCCGCGTACTACGCCGCCTGGGCGGCAGGGCGCGGGCAGGGAGCCGGCGCGCTGGCGCTCGCCCAGGCGCTGGAGGCGCTGCGGTGCGCCGCCGCCGAGGGCATCCAGCTGCACGGCGGGATCGGTTTCACCTGGGAGCACGACGCCCACCTGTACTTCAAGCGGGCGGCCGGCGACGAGCTGCTGTTCGGCCCGGCGCACCGGCTGCGCGACCGGGCCGCCGAGGCGGCGGGACTGTTCACGGGAGGGGAGGTGGCCGTCTGATGGGCGGTACCGGAGCGGTGCGCACGAGAGGCGGTGCCGGGATGCTGCGGTGCGTGCAGAGGGTCTCCTCGACCCGGGCGTTCGCCAAGGTCGCCCCGCATGTGATCCCGGCCCTCGACCGGGCCGTGCACCGGCTCACCCGGGGCAGGGTGCTGCCGAGCGCCCGGCTGTTGCCCGGCGTGGTCCTCACCTCCACCGGCGCCCGCAGCGGCCGCCCCCGCCGGACCCCGCTGGCCTGCATGCCGGAGCGGGACGGCAGCGGCTGGATCCTGGTGGGCTCCAACTTCGGGCGCCCCGGCCATCCCGCCTGGACCCACAACCTCCTCGCCCGTCCGCAGGCCTCCATCAGCTGGCAGGGCCGGGAGATCCCCGTCACCGCCCGCCTCCTCACCGGCGAGGAACGGGCCGCCGTCTGGCAGGCACTGCTGGCGTTCTGGCCGCCGTACGCCGTGTACCAGGGGCGGGTGGAGCGGGAGATCAGGGTCTTCCGGCTGACCCGCGGGCCCGAGGGCCCCTAGGGGCAATGCCGTTGCAGGGCCTGCGGGGCGGCTGGCATGTGCTGGGTTGTGAGCCCCTGCGGGTGCCGGCTGTCGGCGGTGGACGGGACCTGTGCGCCGGGAATGACGTAGACATCACAGTTGGGCTGTTCGGGGGTACTTCGCGATCCGGCCGTGCGAAATCGGCGAACTCTCGTTGGAGGTGTCGGAACAGGCACCTCTGAGAGGAGAGCTCGATGCGCACCCGGACTTTGGGGCTGGCCGTCATGGCGGCGTTGGCGGCGAGCGGCTTGGCGGCCACGGGCTCGGGGGTCGCCTTCTCACAAGGGATGGACGGACACGGAGCGGGTGCGACCGCCGACGGGGGATCGGCTGTGGCGGTCGGCGCGGAACAGAACACCGCGCAGGCCCACCGCCAGAACAACAACTGCGACCACCAAAACGGCGCGGCCGTCACCGACACGCTGACGGGCAGCCGACGGGAGACTCGCTGCGCATCCGCTGACGAGTCTTTCAATCACCATTCCAAGACGGTGGGTGGTGGCGCAGACGCCCGCGGAGGATCCAGCGGTGGCGTCCTGTCCCAGCAGAACATCGCTCAGGAGGGCCGGCAGAACAACAGCTGCGCCAACGAAAACGACACGAACGCCACCCTGAGCGGAAGTTCCCTGGAGGCCGACTGCACCAACGCCGATGCGTCCCTCAACAAGCGCACCCACATCCAGGGAGGCGGCGCAAGCGCCCACGGCGGATCGGGCGCGGGAATCGGCGACAATCTGAACACGGCTCAGGAGGGCCGGCAGAACAACAACTGCGCGGACTCCACCGCCGCCTTCCGCCTGACCGGCGCGCGGGTGGCCGGGCGCTGTCACAACGCGGACGCCTCGGTCAACAAGCACACGCACGTGTCAGGAAAGGGAGCCAGGGCCAACGGCGGCAACGCCAACGAGCTGCTGCAGCACAACACGGCCCAGGAGGGCCGGCAGAACAACAACTGCGCTGACCCCAACAACAGCGATCTGACGGTGCGGGGCGGGAAGCTCGTGGGTGAGTGCGAGAGCGTGGACGCCTCGGTCAACAAGAAGACCGTGACCAAGGGCGGCGGCGCCACGGCGAACGGCGGCAACGGCGCAGGGTTCGTGGCACAGCAGAACGTGGCGCAGGAAGGCCGGCAGAACAACAACTGCGCCAACCCCAACGCCACTGCCGCGGTGGTGAGTGGCGGGCGACTCGCGGGTCAGTGCGAGAGCGTGGACGCCTCGGTCAACAAGAAGACCGTGACCAAGGGCGGCGGCGCCACGGCGAGCGGCGGCGACAGCGGTGGCGACCTGGCACAGCAGAACGTGGCGCAGGAAGGCCGGCAGAACAACAACTGCGCCAACCCCAACGACTCCACCCTCACGCTCGATGGGTCCCGGGACGAGGTCACCTGCGGATTGGCCGACGACTCGGTGAACGTGAAAACGGTCGAGGCCGGTGGCGGCGCCGAGGCCAGGGGCGGTTCGAGCGCGACCGCCCTGTTCCAGCAGAACACCGCTCAGGAAGGCCGGCAGAACAACAACTGCGGCAACCCCAACAACGCGGTGATGACTCTCGACGGAAGCCACAACCAGACCGAGTGCCTGGCGATCGACCACTCCAGGAACATCGGCACCGTCACCCGGTGAACACCAGGGCGCGGCCGGCAGCGTGCGGGCTGTGCCCGGTGGTGACGTTCGGGAGCAGAACCTGGCCCGCGGCGACTCCGCCCGGCTGACAGGCACCGGACCGGCCGTGCCGTCCAGCGCGGCGCCAAGCAGTCACCACCGCCGATGCGTAGTGCGCGGGAAGCCGGTGAGGGCGCGCCGTCCCCACGGAGCCCTCACCGGCTGGTCTGCTGTCGGGAGCTGGGTCACAGGCGCGTACCGGCTCCCGGTCCCCGCCGGGATCGGCGTCGGCGCGGTCCAGCCACGTCGGCAGGCACCAGGCCCGCCTGCCGAGCAGGGCGAGCACCGCCGGGACGGTGGCCATGCGGACGAGGAACGCGTCGAAGCGACGGAGACGACCTCGGAGCCGCTCCGCGGCTCCTTCACCGTCCTGCGGACGGTCGCCTTGTGGTCCTTGTCCGTCATCTTCTCGCCGCCCGGCGCCTTGAAGACGACCCGCGCGGTCGCGCCGTCGGCGCCCATCCCGGGGAAGCGCTGTTCTGGCAGGTCGAAGGCCTTCTGTGCCTCGGTGCCGGGGACCGAGAAGGAGGTGTTGCCGGCGGCCGGCGCGGAGGCGGCGCCCACCCCGGCGAGGGCGAGCAGCGCGCCCCCAGGGCCTGTCACCCGGATCGGGCCCGGTCGGGGAACCGGAGGTCACAGGGGCTTCAGCCGGCTGCGCAGGAGGCAGAACTCGTTGCCCTCCGGGTCGGCCAGGACGTGCCAGCTCTCGGTGCCGGTCTGGCCGACGTCGGCGGGCCTGGCGCCGAGAGCGAGCAGCCGCTCCAGCTCGGCGTCCTGGTCCCGGTCGGTGGCGTTGACGTCGATGTGCAGGGGGAGCTTCCCCGCCCGCGGGCCGCTGCTCGGGCTGAGGACGAGCGTGGGCTGCGGGCCGCCGAAACCGGCGTCGGGCGGACCGATCGCGATGCTTCCGTCGGCTTCCCGTTCGAGTTCGACGTAGCCGAGGACCTCGCTCCAGAACGCGGCGAGCCGTTCGGGATCGGCGCAGTCGAGGACCAGCTCACTGATGCGGCATGCCATGCCGGCCAGTCTACGGAGCCGGACGGTGCGCCGCGCGGTGTCAACCGGGCGGCCCCGACGGGCTGTTGGCGTGCCCCCGGTGCGACGGTCCGGCCCCGGCCGCCTCAGAGCGTCGACAGCCGTTCCACCAGCAGCAGCGCGCCGATCCCGAGCATCGCCGCGCCCGAGGTGCGGGTGACCGCGCGGGCCGCCGCCGGGCGGGCGGTGAGCAGGACGCGGGCGAGGGCGCCGACGGTGAAGTAGACGGCGGCGCAGCACGCCATGTGGAGCAGGCCGAGGGCCGCCGTCTGGGCGGGGACGGGGAGGTGGGCGCCGGTGAGGGTGAGGAACTGGGGGAGCACGGAGAGGTAGAGCAGCAGGCCCTTGGGATTCAGGCCGCTGATCGTGGCGCCGCGCAGGAAGAGCCGGCCGCCGGGCGCCGCCGCGCCGTCCGCGTCCGGGACGGCCGGGCGGCGCAGGACGCCCCAGCCCAGCCACAGCAGGTAGCCCGCGCCCGCCACCGTCAGGGCCGTCAGCAGCCGGGGCGAGCCCGCCACCAGCACCGCCAGGCCCGCCGTCGCCAAGGCCGTGTGCAGCGCATAGCCGCAGACCAGGCCCGCCACCGCGCGCGCCACCGAGCCGCCGCGCAGGGCGGCCGCGATGACGTACGCCCAGTCGGCACCCGGCACGCACACCAGCAGCAGGTCCACGACGAGGAAGGAGAAGAGCAGTCCCGAGTCCATGCCGGCGACATTAGGCGCGAATGGCCCGAAAGTGTTTCCGAAGTTTGCCCATGATCGCCGGATCTGAGCAAATATCTTCTTCATGGACGACGTGGACCGGAAAATCCTTGCCGAGCTGCAGCAGGACGGGCGGCTGACCGTGACCGAGCTGGCCGCCCGGGTACGGCTGAGCGTCTCGCCCTGCCACCGGCGGCTGCGCGAGCTGGAGCGCTCCGGTGCCGTCCAGGGCTACCGCGCGGTGGTGGACCCGGCCGCGCTCGGCCTGAACTTCGAGGCGCTGGTCTTCGTGTCCATGCGCCAGGAGGACCGGGACACGGTCGCGGAGTTCGAGCGGGCCGTCGGCGAGCTGGAGCACGTGCTGGACGCCCAGCGGCTGTTCGGCGAACCGGACTACTTGCTCCGGGTGGCCACCGCCGACCTGGCCGCCTTCCAGCGGCTCTACGACGAACGGCTGGCGACCCTGCCGGGGGTGCAGCGGCTGACGTCGACGCTGGTGATGAAGCACGTGGTGCGGGACCGTCCGCTGCCCGCGTAGCACGGCAGGCGGCAGCTCACCTCGGTGAACCGCCGCCTGCCAGACAGGACTTCGGGTGCGGGGGAAAGGGCGCGGAAGGGTGTGGCCTACTTGCTCGGCTTCCTGCCGGTCACGCCCAGGTGCACCAACAGTGCCAGGTTCGGCTTGAGTTCGGCCTGCTTCACGCCCCAGGAGGTGAAGCCCTTCTGGTGGGCCGCCACCGCCGCGAGCATCGCGACCAGCGAACCGGCCACCGCCGCCGGGTTCACGTCCTTGTCGACGCGGCCCTTGGACTGGAGTTCCGCGATGGAGTCCGCGAGGGAGTTGTTGACCGAGTTCAGGATCTTCATGCGGATCTTGTAGAACCGTTTGTCCCCTTCGGCCGCACCGAGGTCCACCACCCGCAGGATCGCATCGTTCCTGCGCCAGAACTCCAGGAACCCGTCCACGAGTTCCTGCGCGGTGGCCCAGCCCGACTTGCCGGCCCAACTGCGTCCTTCGAGCAGTTCGGTCAACCCGGCACCCTCGGCCGCCATGTGCTCGGCGATCTCCAGGACGGCACCCTCGACGTCGGGGAAGTACTGGTAGAAGGTCGCGGGCGAAGTGCCCGCCTTCCGGGCGACATCGATGACCTTGACGTCCCGGTACGGGGAGGAGCTGAGCATCTCGCTGAGGCAGTCGAGCAGCTTCTGCCGGGTCGCCTGCCCACGCCGGCCGGCCACGCGGCCGTCGACGGTACGCACTTGTCCTGTCATGCCGTCAGCTTACCGAGGGGTGATCGGAGCGCGATTCGGCCGACTGCAAATGGGGTGCACGGGGCTCTCGGGGATGGTGTGCCTGGTCTGCGGCGTGCGCGCGGCCCGGTTACTTTGACGACATGGCCGAAAACAGGGCATCCGCGAACGAAGAGACATACGGGGAGGGCGTCCCCTGCTGGGTGGACGCCCAGCTGCCCGACGTCGAGGCGGGCAAACGGTTCTACGGTGAGCTCTTCGAGTGGACCTTCGAGGCGGCGTACGGCTCCTCCGTGTGGGCCCGGAAGGACGGCGCGCTCGTCGCCTCCCTGGCCCCCAAGACGGACGGCCGTATGCCCACCGTCTGGACGGTGTCCTTCGCGACCTCCGACGCCGAGGCCCTCGGCCGGCGGATCACGGCGGCCGGCGGGCAGGTGGTCATGGCCCCGTTCCCGGTCGGCGACCTCGGCACCGCCGCCCTGGCCGCCGACCCCGAGGGCGCGGTCTTCGGGCTGTGGCAGCCCGGCACCCACACCGGCTTCGGACGGCGGCGGGAGCCGGGCACCTTCGTCTGGGCCGAGCTGTACACCCGGGACACCGCCGCCGCCAACGCCTTCTACGGCGGCCTCTTCCACGACGCCCTGTTCGGTACCGGCGCCGAGCCCGACTTCGGCCGCGCGGACGTCACCGACGTCTTCCCGGCCGAGATGCCCCCGCACTTCCTCGTCCACTTCCGGGTCGCGGACCTGACGGACGCACTGGGGGCCGTACAGCGGCTCGGCGGGCGCGTCCAGGCGCCGCCATTCGAGACGTCGTACGGACGAGTGGCCGTCGTCACCGACAATCAGGGGGCATCGTTCGCACTGCTCCAGCGCTGACCGGTCCGCTTTGGTCCGATACAGCATGAGACACCCTGATTGTCACCGGGTTCGCAACCAGCCGCCCGGCCAGGAAGAATCGGGGTGCGTGCCGCCATGGCGGTGCGGTGGTGAGACGCTGCACTCCGGTCGCGTACATATGGAGAGTGGCGCGGCTCGTACGGGGAGGTGGCAGGCAAGTGGTGGATCAGCTGACGCAGCACGATCCGCGGCGGATCGGGCCGTTCGAGGTGCTCGGCCGGCTGGGGGCCGGCGGCATGGGGCTGGTCTATCTCGCGCGCTCGGCGTCCGGCCGGCGTGTGGCGATCAAGACGGTGCGCACCGAGCTGGCCGAGGACCAGCTCTTCCGCGTCCGCTTCACCCGCGAGGTGGAGGCGGCCCGCGCGGTCTCCGGCTTCTACACCGCGGCCGTGGTCGACGCCGACCCGCGCGCCGCCGTGCCCTGGCTGGCCACCGCCTACGTGCCCGCTCCCTCGCTGGAAGAGATAGTGAACGAGTGCGGGCCGCTGCCGGCCCAGGCCGTGCGCTGGCTCGCGGCGGGCGTCGCGGAGGCCCTCCAGTCCATCCACGGCGCCGGGCTGGTCCACCGCGACCTCAAGCCCTCCAACGTGCTCGTGGTCGAGGACGGCCCCCGGGTGATCGACTTCGGTATCGCCTCCGGCGTCTCCAACACACGTCTGACGATGACGAACGTCGCCGTCGGCACCCCCGCCTACATGTCCCCCGAGCAGGCCAAGGACTCCCGCAGCGTCACCGGCGCCAGCGACGTCTTCTCCCTCGGCTCCACCCTGGTCTTCGCGGCCACCGGCCACCCGCCCTTCCACGGCGCCAACCCGGTCGAGACCGTCTTCATGCTGCTGCGCGAGGGCCCGGACCTCACCGGCCTGCCCGACGAGCTGCGTCCGCTGATCGAGGCGTGCATGCAGATGGAGGCGACCGGCCGCCCCACCCCGGCCGACCTCCAGGCCCAGCTCGCCCCGCACCTGTTCGGCTCCGGCTCCGACGACAGCGGCACCGCCTCCGCCTGGCTGCCCGAGAAGGCGGTCGCCCTCATCGAGGCCCGCCGCGGCGGACGCCCCGCCGCCAAGCCCGCCCCGGCCCCGACCGGCGGCCCGCGCAGCGGCGACCGGCAGGCCGTCGTACCCCCGCCGCCGCCGTACGACCCCCCGGCCCCGGCCTCCGCGCCCGTGCCCGTCCCGGTCGGCGCCCCCGACACCGGCCCGGTCCGGCTGGCCGGCGCCCAGGTGCCCATCGGCCCCGGCCCGCGGGTCGCCGACGCCCGCGCGGCCGCAGTGAAGGCACCCCCGCCCGAGGCCGGCCTGGTGGCCGGCTGGTCCCGGCCCCGCCCCGGCGTGGCCGGTGCCGACCCCGCCGTACCGCCCGTGCCGCCGTCGCCCCCGGAGACGGCGAACGGCTGGCGCCCCTGGCGGTTCCGCATGTCCAACGACGTGTGGGGCACCCCGTCCGTCGACGGCGACCTGGTCTACGTCACCTCCTTCGAGGTGCACGCGCTGGACGTGGCCACCGGCCGCCGCCGCTTCAAGACCCGGGACGTCGCCTGGTCCATGGCGGTGGCGGACGGCCGTATCCACGCCTCCGACGGTCCCACCCTGTTCGCCCTGGACGCCCGCGAGGGCACCGACCTGTGGCGGCTGTCCACGGACGCCTGGGTGTACTCCCTCCAGGCCGACCGCGGCACGGTCGTCACCGGCACCCGCGGCGGCGGCGTCCAGGCCTGGGAGGCCACGGGCGGGCAGAAGCTGTGGGAGATCACCGGCTGCCAGACCGACTTCGAGTCCCCGGAGGCCGGCCCGGTCGTGCACGACGGCACGGTGTACGTCTGGCAGGACGCCCGGCTGCGCGCCCTGGAGGCCCGCACCGGCGAGGAGCGCTGGTCCTACCCCATCGGCGACGCGGCCTCCTGCGGCGGCGTCCCGGTGCGGCTCGCCCCGGCGCCCGACGGGTACGTCTACATCTCCGCCGGCACCCGCGTGCTCGCCGTCGAGGCGGTCAGCGGCAGGGTCCGCTGGCACTTCGAGGCCCCGGCGGTCTTCCTGAGCCCGCCCGCCTTCGCCCCGGGCCCGGCCGTCACCGGCGGCGGTGTCTACCTCGCCGACTACCTCGGCACGGTCTACGCCCTCGACGCCGCCGACGGCCGCGACCGCTGGCGCATCGCCACCGAGGCCCGTGCCTCCGTCGAGCCGGTCCTGGTGGCCGCCGGGCACGTGCACGTCGGCAGCGGCAAGGGCCTCTACACCCTGGACGCGGTCACCGGCACCCCCAAGTGGCGGTTCCAGGCGGGCGGCGACGTCGTCGGCGCGCCCGCGGTGGCGGAGGGCCGTATCCACTTCGGCTCCACCGACCACCTCCTCTACACCCTGAAGGCCGACGACGGCCGGCTGCGCTGGAAGCTCGCCACCGGCGGCGAGATCACCGGCTCCCCGGTGGTCAGGGACGGCGTGGTGTACGCGTGCAGCAAGGACCGGTGCGTGTACGCGCTGGACGCGGAGAAGGGCACGGGGACCGCGCGGACCGCGTGAGCGGCGCGACGGCCGTCGTACCGGGTCTGCACGGAAGGGGCTCCAGACGGCGGCCGTCCACGGCTGACGCTACCCCCGGCGCCCGGCGGCCGCCATGCGATGCGCCCGGCGGCTAGGGTGCTGGCATGCACATGCCTACACGGACGCGCGCGCTCAGGTTCACGGCCGTACTGACCCTGGTGGTGCTCGGCCTGACCGGCTTCTCCGGCCGGCACCACGGCAGCCGGGGGAGCGGAGGCGGCGGGGGCGGGTGCAGCAGTTCGCACCAGGACCACGACAGTTCGTCGTCGTCCACGTCGGGGGGCGGATCGTACGACTCGTCGGGCGGGTCCTCGTACGGCTCCTCGTACGGTTCCTCGGGCGGCTCCTCGGGCGGGTCCTCGTACCGCTCCTCCGGCGGCGGCTCCTACCGGCGCGCCCACCGCCCCACCTCCACCCCCACCGGCAGCGGCAAGGGCAAGGCGCTGCAGGAGGGCACGGTGAAGCTGATCGGCTGTGCCACCGACAAACGGCCGTACGCCACGGTCGAGATCGCGAACCCGAACAACAGCGAGGCCGAGTTCCAGGCCCGGGTCACCTTCTACGACGACGAAGGCACCCAGATCCTCGACAACTCCTCCTACACGGTCACGGTGCCCGCGAAGGGCAGGGCGACCACCCGGGTGCCCGTCGGCGACCGCCTTCGGCTGAAGGTCGACCACTGCGAGGCGCGTCCGAAGGCCGAGGTCGAGTCCTAACGCACCCGGTACTCCCGCGACCTCCCCGCGAACAACTCCGCCTGCCGCCCGGCCGGCAGACTGCCCAGCGCGATCAGATGCGGCGCCTGCGCGAACGCCTGCGCCCGCGCCGCCTCCTTCGCCGCCCACAGCGCCCGCACCGTCCCCTGCACCGCCTCCGGCGGATACCCGGCGACGATCCCGGCACAGCGCACCGCGGCCTCCACCGCCCGCCCCTCCTCGGCGATCTCGGACACCAGCCCCACCTCGTGCGCCCGCCGCGCCGACATCCGCTCGGCCGTCCCCATGAGCGCCGTCCGCGCGGCCTCCCCGTACGGCATCCGCTGGGCCATCAGCACGGACTCGTAGGCGCTGACCATGCCGTACGTCGTGTGCGGGTCGAAGAACACGGCCGTCGGGTCCGCCACCACGAACTCGCTCTCGCCCAGCAGGTAGAAGGCCCCGCCGCAGGCCATCCCGCGCACCGCGGCGATCACCGGCTTCCACAGGTCGTTCGCCTTCGGCCCGACACCCAGCAGCGGATCGTCCTGCATGTACGGCGACGAGGGCTGCGGTACGACGGCGTCCCGGTCGATGCCCGTACAGAACGCCCGCTCCCCGCTGCCGGTGAGCACGACGGCCCGGACGGCGTCGTCGAACCGCAACTCGCGCCAGACCTCGGCCAGTTCCCGGACCATGGTGAGGTCGACGGCGTTGAGCCGCCCCGGCCGGTCCAGGGTGACGACGGCGACGCCGGTGTCCTCGCCGACGTCGAGGCGGACGGTGTTCACGCCGGCACCCACTGCGGCAGCCCGCCGGAGAAGACCGCGCGCACCCGGGCGCCGATCCTCAGCCGCGCCGGGTCGAAGGAGTTCAGCGGCGCCCCGGCGTGCGCGACCACGTTCCCCACGAGCCGTATCCGCGGGGCCTCCTCCAGCTCCACGACGACCACGTTGTACGGCGCCTGTTCCGCGTAGCCGGGCAGCAGCGGCGGATGCGGCACGACGTACGACCACACCCGCCCGCGCCCCGACACCGGCCGCCACTCGCTCGCGAAGGACTGGCAGTGCGGGCAGCAGGGCCGGGGCGGGAAGCGGAGTTCACCGCAGTCGGCGCACGCCTGGACGCGCAGCTCGCCGCGGGCCGCGTACTCCCAGAAGGGTGCGCCGTCGGTGTCGGTGACGGGACTCAGCATGGCGGTCAGCTCCTGAGGAGGAGAGCGGAGGTGGGGACGCCTTCACCCGCCGTGACCAGGCAGGTCGCGGCGCCCGGGACCTGCGCGGTACTGGTCCCGCGCAGCTGCTTGACGCCCTCGTTGACGAGGTTGAAGCCGTGCACGTAGGCCTCGCTCAGCCCGCCCCCGCCGGTGTTGACGGGCAGCCGTCCGCCGATCTCCAGGGCGCCCTGCTCGGTGAAGGCGCCGCCCTCGCCGCGAGCGCAGAAGCCGTAGCCCTCCAGGGACAGCGGGACCAGCGCGGTGAACGCGTCGTAGATCTGCGCCACGTCGACGTCCTCCGGCGTGAGGTCGGCGTGCTTCCACAGGTGCCGGGCGGCGGTCCAGGCGGGCCCGGTGAGCGGGTCGTCGTTCCAGTAGTTGACCATGCCGTGGTGCTGGGCGGGCAGCCCCTGCGCGGCGGCGTGGACGTAGACGGGTTGCCTGGCGCAGTCCCGGGCCCGCTCCCTGCCGACGACCACGCAGGCCAGGGCCCCGTCCGTCTCCAGACAGTTGTCGTAGAGGCACAGCGGCTCGCTGATCCACCGGGAGGTCATGTACATCTCGCGGGTCAGCGGCCGTTCGTACATCACGGCGGCCGGGTTCTGGTTGGCCCGGTTGCGGCAGGCCAGCGCGACGTTGAAAAGGTGGTCCCGCGTCACGCCGTACTCGTGCATGTACCGCCGGGCCAGCATGGCGATCTCGTCGACGGGCCGGAGCAGCCCGAACGGCCGGGTCCACTGGCCCGGGGTGGGCAGCTGGACGGCCGTGTCGGTCCACGGCCGGGGCCCGCTGCCCCTCTTCCTCGACCGCCACGCGACCCCCACCGTGGCCTGCCCGGAGGCGATGGCGGCAGCGAGGTGCGCGACGGTCGCACAGGAGCCGCCGCCCCCGTACCCCACCTTGCCGAAGAAGGTCAGGTCCCCGAAGCCGACGGCCTTGGCCAGCTCGACCTCGTCGGTCTGCTCCATGGTGTACGAGGCGAGCGCGTCCACCTCGCCGGGCGCGATCCCCGCGTCGTCCAGCGCGGCGAGCACGGCCCGGCAGGCGAGCGTCCTCTCGTCCTCGGCCAGCTGCCGGGCGAACGCGGTCTGCCCGATCCCGACGATGGCGGCGGCGTCCTTGAGCCCTGCTCCTGCCATGTACGGCCCCCTCTCCTGACAGGCCGTCAGATTAGCGCTAATCTGACGGTCAGTCAGCTACCTGTGCGGGGGGAGGCCGGTCCGTGACGGCGTCGTGGGAGACCATCCCGGAACTGGTGCGGTGGGCGGCCGGACGGTACGCGGACACCGAGGCCGTGGCCGACGGCCGGACGAGGATCACCTACGCCGAACTGGGCGCCCGGATCGAGCGGGCGGCCGCGGCCTGCCTGGCCTGCGGGGTGGAGGTGGGCGACCGGGTCGCCGTCTGGGCCCCCAACACCGTGGACTGGATCGTCGCGTCCCTCGGCGCGGTGTCGGCGGGCGCGGTCCTGGTACCGCTGAACACCCGCTTCAAGGGCGCGGAGGCAGCGGACGTACTGCGCCGCAGCGGGGCGAGGCTGCTCTTCGTGACGGGAACGTTCCTGGGCACGTCGTACGTGGCGTCGTTGCGCAGGGCGGCCGGTGCGGGACCGTCCGGCGCAGAACGCCCCCTCACCGCCCTGCCGGACCTGGAGCGCGTGGTGGTCCTCTCGGACGACGCACCGCCCGACTTCGAGACGTGGAAGAACTTCCTGGCCACCGGAGAGGGCGTGGCGGGACCGGAGGTGCGGGCCCGCGAAGGTGCGCTGACCGGCTCCACCCTCTCGGACATCGTCTTCACATCCGGTACGACGGGCCGCCCCAAGGGTGCGATGATCACGCACGGCCAGACCCTGCGCGCGTACGAATCCTGGGCGGACCTGGCCGGCCTCCGCCGGTCCGACCGCTACCTGATCATCAACCCCTTCTTCCACACCTTCGGCTACAAGGCCGGGGTGCTCGCCTGTCTGATGCGTGGGGCGACGATGATCCCGCAGCCGGTGTTCAACGTGGACACGGCCCTGGCGAACATCGCGGCGGAACGGATCTCGGTCCTGCCCGGCCCGCCGACCCTGCACCAGCAGCTCCTGGACCACCCCACCCGGGACGCCCACGACCTCTCGACGCTCCGTCTGGTGGTGACCGGTGCGGCGGTGGTCCCCCTGCGCCTGGTGGAACGCCTGCGCGAGGAACTCGGCGTCGGGACGGTCCTGACGGCCTACGGCCTCTCGGAGGCCACCGGAATCGTCACGATGTGCCGCCGCGGCGACGCCCCGGCACTGATCGCCTCCACCTCCGGCCGTCCGGTCCCCGGCACGGAGGTCAGGGTGACGGCCCCTTCCGGCGCCCCGCTCCCGCCCGGCACACCCGGGGAGGTACAGGTCCGCGGCTTCAACGTCATGCGGGGCTACTACGAGGACCCCCTGGCCACCGCGGAGGCGATCTCCGAGGACGGCTGGCTGCGCACCGGCGACGTGGGCGTCCTGGACGCGGCGGGCAACCTGCGCATCACGGACCGCCTGAAGGACATGTTCATCGTCGGCGGCTTCAACGCGTACCCCGCGGAGATAGAGCAACTCCTCTGCACCCACCCCGACGTCCTGGACGCGGCGGTCATCGGCGTCCCCGACGCCCGCCTGGGCGAGGTCGCCAAGGCCTACGTCGTCCGCCGCCCCGGCTCACTCCTGACCTCCGCCGACCTGATCGCCTGGTCCCGCCGCGAGATGGCGAACTACAAGGTGCCGAGGTCGGTGGAGTTCGTGAGGTCACTTCCACGCAACGCGAGCGGCAAGGTGGTCAAGGGCGAGCTGAGGGGGAGGGAGGTGTCCCGTGCCTGGTGTGGCTGACCTGCGTCGACGCCATGGGCTGGTGGAGGAGATCCGCCGATCGCCCGCGCCCGCACACACCTCGGCCGCGGCGGCTCCCCCTCCGCGCCGCCGCGGCCGATCCCCGTCGGGGTGGTGGCTTACTTGCTGCCCAGGTCCAGCGCCGGCGGCACTGGCGCGTGGCTGTCCAGCGTGGTGACGGGCTCCTCGCCGGGTGCGGGCGCGTGGCTGTCGTTCGTGGTGGCCACCGGGTCCTTGCCGGGCGGCGCCGGCGCGTGGCTGTCCAGCGTCGTGATGTCCTCGTTGGTGGTGTTGGCTTCGCTCATGGCTGGGTCCTCCCCGGTCTGCATGCGGTGCGATGGGAACGCCCACCCGGCAACTCCCCCGTGGGCCGCCGAGTGAGCGTTCCAGGGCCGTTCACCTTATCCGTGAGGCCCGTTCCGATCCGTCTGCCCCCCGACGCGACGGGTCGATGCCATGAGAGTGACAGGGCGTCATAAACGTTCGATGAACGCCGGGGCGGCCGGATCAGGCCGCCGCGATGGGATGGAGCAGGCGCCGTACCTCCACAGCCTCGGCCGCCTCCGACGATCCGTGAATGCTGAGCGCCTCTCGCCAGCACGCGCGGGCACGGTCCACCTGTCCAAGGGCATCGAGGGACTTGCCCAGCAGAGTCAGCACATTGGCGCGCATCCAGTCCCCGCCGATACACCCGATCCCGAGTGCCTGCTCCGCGTGCTGGGCCGCCTGGGCTGCCCTGTGCGCTGCGAGGTGTACTTGCGCGATGCGAAAGTGGGTGGTGCCCTCCCACAGTCGCTGCCGGTTCTCCACGAAAATGCGCAGCGCCTCGGTGAATTGCTCCAGTGCCTCGCCGAGTCGGTCCGTGTGACTGAGGGCGATGCCCAGGGCGTACCTTGCGTTGGCGAGCCTTACGGTCAGCCCCAGCTCGTCGTATATGGCGACGCCCTGCTGAACGAGCTCGATGCCTGCCGCTGCCCTGTCCATGGAAACGAGTACGCGCGAGAGGTTGCAGAGTGCGCTGGCCTCTCCAGGCCGATTGTCGTCCGCACGGAAAGCGGCGATGGCCCTGAGCAGGTGCGCTTCGCCCGCTGCGTGATCATTCCGGCAGATGGCGATGATGCCCAGCTCGTTCGGCGCGTTCCCACTCGTCCAAGGGTCGCCGGCCGCTGCCCCCAGGGCAACGGCCTCCCTGGCCTCAACGGCCGCCTCGTCGAACTGTCCCGCCTTGATGAGAACTTGGGTGAGCGTCACGCGGGCGCGCCCCGCCGCCAGGGAATCGCCCAGGGCATCGGCGGCGTCGCGGGCCGCCCGGGTGGCCGTTTCGTAGACGAGCGAACTGGCACCCGACTCCACCAAGTCCTTCGAAGCCAGGAGGAGGTCGACTCCTCGGCGGAGATTCTCCTGCCCCAGGGACTGCTGGACGCAGGCGAGGATGCAGGCGGCCTCGGTGTGCAGCCAGTCCAGTGCCTTTCCTTCGTCACTGAAGGTCTGACCCGCCTGCTCCGTCACCTCGAGATGGTCCACGGTCCGGTCACCCGGACGCTCAATGGCGTACACCCGCGCCGCCGTAGCCAGATAGAAGTCCAGCAACCGCGACATCGCCGCCGCCCGCTCGCTCGGCGGCCACTCGTCCCTCTCCGCGCATGCCCGCGCGTACAGGCGGACCAGGTCGTGGAACCGGTACCGCCCCGGCGCCGCCGATTCCAGCAACGACGTGTCGACCAGGGACTCCAGGAGGTCCTCGGTGTCCTCCGGGGGGAGGTCCAGGACCGCTGCCGCCGCTGCCAGGGAGATGTCCGGGCCGTCGGCCAGGCCCAGCAGGCGGAACGCCCTTGCCTGGGCCGGTTCGAGTTGGCCGTAGCCCAGTTCGAAGGTGGCCTTGACCGCCAGGTCGCCGGCCTGCAGCTCGTCCAGGCGGCGGCGTTCGTCCGCCAGCTTGGCTGCCAGGACCGAGACCGTCCAGGTGCGGCGGGCCGCCAGGCGGGACGCCGCGATGCGGATCGCCAGGGGGAGGAAGCCGCAGGCGGCGACGACGTCCAGGGCGGCCTCGCGCTCCGCGGCCACCCGTTCCTCGCCCACGATCCTGGTGAACAGCGCCAGGGCCTCTTCCGGGGACATGACGTCGAGGTCGACCAGGTGGGCGCCGGCGAGGTCGAGCATGCGGACGCGGGAGGTGACCAGGGCGGCGCAGCCCTCCGTGCCGGGCAGGAGCGGCCGTACCTGGGCCGCGTCCTTCGCGTTGTCCAGCAGGACCAGGACCCGGCGGCCGTCCAGGACCGAGCGGTACAGGGCCGAGCGTTCCTCCAGGGAGTCGGGGATCGCCGAGTCCGGCGTGCCCAGGGCCCGCAGGAAGGAGCCCAGCACCGTTTCCGGTTCCGCCGGGCGGGGGCCCGTGCCCTGGAGGTCCACGTACAGCTGCCCGTCCGGGAAGGCCGGGCGGGCCCGGTGGGCCACGTGGACGGCGAGGGTCGTCTTGCCCACCCCGCCGATGCCGGCCAGGGCCGACACCGCCATGACCCTGCCCTCCGCCTCGGACGCCGAGGACAGGACCTCGGTCAGTTCCGACACGAAGGAGGAGCGGCCGGTGAAGTCGGGGACCGACGCGGGGAGCTGCGCGGGGCGGACCGGGGCCGCCGTCGGCTCCGTCACGGGCGCCGAGGGTTCCGCCAGGGCCGGGTCGGCCCGGAGGATGCGCTGCTGGAGTTCGCTCAGGCCCGGGCGGGGGTCGACCCCCAGCTCCTCGGCGAGCAGGCGGCGGGTGTCCGCGTACACCGCCAGGGCCTCCGCCTGGCGGCCGCTGCGGTACAGGGCGAGCATCAGGAGTTCGCGCAGGCGTTCCCGCAAGGGATGCGCCGCCGTCAGGGCCGTCAGTTCCGAGACGGCATCGGCGTGGCAGCCCTGTTCCAGGTCCAGGTCCAGGCGGGTCTCCAGCAGGCCGAGCCGCCACTCCTCCAGGCGGGCCCGCTGGGCCTCGGCGTAGGGGCCGGGGACGCCCGCCAGGGGTTCGCCGTCCCAGAGCGACAGGGCCTGGTTCAGCAGTGACCGGGCCCGGCCCAGGTCGCCCGTCCCGCGTGCCTTCTCCGCCTCCGCCGTCAGGTCCTGCGCGACGGCGAGGTCCAGGGCGCCCTCGCCCAGGCCGCGCACGGCGTAGCCGCCGGACTCGCTGACCAGGACGCCGGGGTCCAGGGCCTTGCGGAGCCGGGAGGCGTAGGTGCGGACCGCCGCCAGGGCCTGGGACGGCGGCTCGGAGCCCCACAGGGCGTCGATCAGCTCGGCCGCCGTGGCCGTACGGCCCTCCCGGAGCAGCAGTGCGGCCAGCAGGGCGCGCTGCTGGGGGGAGCCCGTGGGGAGCGCCTCCTCGCCGCGCCAGGCCCGCACCGGACCGAGCACGCCGAAGCGCAGCGGGCCGGGCTCCGCGACGGGCCCGGCACGCCGCTGCTCGGGTACTCGCGGCCCACCGTCCATGCGTTCGTCCCCCTCGGCATCACGAACAACCCCGTCAGTTTGCCTTGTTCCGGGCGGTTGCGTCAGCCGTGGGAGACGCCGATCACAGAGGGCCGCACGTGGGTGCACGAAGCCCTCACAACCTCTCCGCATGCCGCCCGTCCCGCACCGGGAGCTGACGGACCGTCAGATCGGCGCTACCGTGCACGGTATGGAGACCACACAGTTCCCGCTGATCATCTCCGTCGACGACCACACCGTTGAGCCCGCCGGCGTGTGGCAGGACCGCCTGCCGCGGAAGTACCGGGACGTCGGGCCCCGGATCGTGCGCGCGCCGCTGAAGGAGATGACCTTCCTGGGCGGGCGGTTCAAGCCCGTCATGGGCAGACCGGGCAGCGACGAGGGGCCGCTCGGCGACTGGTGGGTGTACGAGGACCTGCACCGGCCGCTCACCCGCCTCGACACCGCCGTCGGGTACGCCAGGGACGAGGTCAGGCTCGAGGTCATCACGTACGAGCAGATGCGGCCGGGGTCGTACGACGTGTCCGCGCGGCTCGCCGACATGGACGTCAACCACGTCCAGTCCGCCGTCTGCTTCCCCACCTTTCCCCGCTTCTGCGGTCAGACCTTCACCGAGGCCGCCGACAAGGAGCTGGCCCTGCTCTGCGTGCGCGCCTACAACGACTGGATGGTGGAGGAGTGGTGCGGGGCGCAGGCGCGGGGGCGGCTGATACCGCTCACGCTCATCCCCCTGTGGGACGCCCGGCTGGCCGCGCAGGAGGTGCGGCGCAACGCCGAACGCGGCGTCCGGGCCGTCGCCTTCTCCGAGATACCCCCGCACCTGGGCCTGCCGTCGGTGCACACCGACGACTGGGACCCCTTCCTCGCCGCCTGCGACGAGACCGGCACCGTGGTCGCCATGCACATCGGGTCGTCGAGCCGGATGCCGTCCACCTCCGCCGACGCGCCGCCCGCCGTCGGCTCCACGATCACCTTCGCCAACTGCTGCTTCTCGATGGTCGACTGGCTGATGAGCGGCAAGTTCGAGCGCTTCCCGAACCTCAAGGTCATGTACGCGGAGGGGCAGATCGGGTGGATCCCGTACATCCTTGAGCGCGCGGACGTGGTGTGGGAGGAGAACCGCGGCTGGGGCGGGGTCGCGGACAAGGTGCACCGGCCGCCGTCCGAGCTGTTCGCCGAGCACGTCCACGGCTGCTTCTTCGACGACGCCTTCGGGCTCGGGAACCTCGACGCCATCGGGGTCGGCAACGTCCTGTACGAGACGGACTACCCGCACTCCGACTCCACGTGGCCCAAGTCCCGGGAGGTCGGCGAGGCCCAGATGGGGCACCTGCCGGCCGACGTGGTCGAGCGGATCGTCCGGGGCAACGCCATCGAGCTGCTGGGGCTCACCGCGCAGGGGCTGTGGCGGGCGTGAGCCCCCTGGCGTACGGCATCCAGCTGCCCGTCCAGTCGCAGAGCACCCTGTACGCCGAGCCCTGGGAGACGTCCGCCGGGCCCGCGGACCTGGTCGCCGTGGCCCGGGCGGCCGACCGGGCGGGGTTCGCGTACGTCGCCTGCTGCGACCACGTGGGCATACCGCGCCGCCTCGCCCCGGCCATGGGCACCGTCTGGTACGACCCCGTGGCCACCCTCGCCCACGTCGCCGCCGTCACCGAGCGGGTACGGCTGCTCAGCCACGTGGCCGTCGTCGGGCTCCGCCACCCGCTGCTGACCGCCAAGCAGTACGCCACCCTCGACCACCTCTCCGGCGGGCGGCTGGTCCTCGGGGTCGGGGCCGGGCACGTGCGGGAGGAGTTCGAGGTGCTCGGCGTGGACTTCGAGCGGCGCGGAGCGGTGCTGGACGAGGTGATGGACGCGCTGCGCGCCGCCCTGGGGCCCGAGGAGTTCCCCGAGCACCACGGGAAGCACTACGACTTCGCCGGCCTGGGACAGCGGCCGCGGCCCGGCCGGCCGCACGTCCCGCTCTGGGTCGGCGGCTCCTCGCCGGCCGCCGTCCGCCGGGCCGCGCTGAAGGGCGACGGCTGGCTGCCGCAGGGGGACCCCAGGGAGCGGCTGCCCGGGCAGATCGCCCGGATCCGGCGGCTGCGCGAGGAGGCGGGGCTCGCCGGGGCGTACACCGTCGGCGCCCTCACCGAGCCGCTGTACGTCGGCCGGCCCGGCTGGGACGTCGGGCGGCGCACGCTCGCCGGGGCGCCGGAGGAGATCGCCGCGTCGCTGCGGGCCTACCGCGCGATGGGCGTGGACCAGGTCCAGGTGCGGTTCCGCAGCCGGAGCCGGGCCGAACTCATCGAGCAGATCAGCTCGTTCGGGGCGGAGGTCGCGCCCCGGCTGGACTGAGGAGACGGTATGGGCAAGCTGGACGGGCGGGTCGTCCTGGTCACCGGGGCGGCGCGCGGGCAGGGCGAGCAGGAGGCGCGGCTGTTCCGGGCGGAGGGCGCGCGGGTGGCCGTCGCCGATGTGCTGGACGACCGGGGGGAGGCGCTCGCCAAGGAGATAGGGGCGCTGTACGTCCACCTGGACGTGGGCACGGAGGAGAGCTGGCGGGAGGCCGTCGGGGCCGTCAGGGAGGCGTACGGGCGGATCGACGGGCTGGTCAACAACGCGGGCATCCTGCGCTTCAACGCCCTGGTGGACACGCCGCTGGACGAGTTCATGCAGGTGGTGCAGGTCAACCAGGTGGGCTGCTTCCTGGGGATGAAGGCGGTGGCGCCGGAGATGGCCGACGGGGGCACGATCGTGAACACCGCCTCGTACACGGCCCTGACCGGTATGGCGGCGGTGGGCACCTACACCGCCACCAAGCACGCGGTGTTGGGGCTGACCCGGGTGGCCGCGCTGGAGCTGGCGGGCCGGCGGATCCGGGTCAACGCGATCTGCCCGGGTGCCATCGACACCGCGATGTCGAACCCGGCCCGGCTGGATCCGGACGCCGACCCCGAGGAGACGAGCCGGGCCCTGGACGAGCTGTACCGCAGGCTCGTGCCGCTCGGCCGGGTCGGGCAGCCGGAGGAGGTGGCCCGGCTCGCCCTCTTCCTCACCTCGGACGACTCCTCGTACATCACCGGGCAGCCGTTCGTGATCGACGGCGGCTGGCTGGCGGGCGTCAGCGTCATCTGACTGACCGTCAGCTATTGACGGTCGTCGTGGCCGGTGCGACAGTCGGCCGACAGACACCAACTGACGAAGCGTCAGATACGCGTTGAGGACGGTGAACCGCCGTGGAATTCGGGCTCTTCGTACAGGGATACGTGGGCAAGCGCGCCGAGACCGACCCGCTGGCCGAGCACAAGGCGCTGATGGAGGAGACCGAGTACGTCATCCAGGCGGACAAGTCAGGCTTCAAGTACGCCTGGGCCTCCGAGCACCACTTCCTGGAGGAGTACTCGCACCTGTCGGCGAACGACGTGTTCCTGGGGTATCTGGCGCACGCCACCGAGCGCATCCACCTCGGCTCCGGGATCTTCAACCCGCTCGCCCCGGTCAACCATCCGGTGAAGGTCGCCGAGAAGGTCGCCATGCTGGACCACCTCAGCGAGGGCCGCTTCGAGTTCGGCAGCGGGCGCGGGGCCGGATCGCACGAGATCCTCGGGTTCATGCCGGGTGTGACCGACATGAACCACACCAAGGAGATCTGGGAGGAGACCATCGCCGAGTTCCCCAGGATGTGGCTCCAGGACGAGTACGCCGGCTTCCAGGGCAAGCACTGGCAGCTGCCGCCGCGGAAGGTCCTGCCGAAGCCGTACGGCAGGTCGCACCCGGCGATGTGGTACGCGGCCGGGTCCCCGCCGTCGTACGCCATGGCCGCGAAGAAGGGGCTCGGGGTGCTCGGCTTCAGCATCCAGAAGGTGTCCGACATGGAGTGGGTGCTGGAGCAGTACAAGACGGCGATCGTGGACGCGGAGCCGGTGGGGGACTTCGTCAACGACAACGTGATGGTCACGACGACCGCCGTCTGCGCGCCCACGCACGCGGAGGCGATCGAGATCGCCGTGAACGGCGGCCTGCACTACCTCCCCTCACTCGTCTTCCGGTACCACGACACCTTCCCGCGCCCCGAGGGCTTCCCGGTGTGGCCCGAGACGCTGCCCCCCTACACCCCGGAGTTCGTGGAGCTGCTGATCGAGGAGGAGCTGCTGATCTGCGGGGACCCGGACGAGGTGCTGCGCCAGTGCAAGCGGTGGGAGCAGGCCGGGGCCGATCAGCTGAGCTTCGGGTTGCCGGTGGGGGTGCCGAAGGAGGAGACGCTGCAGACGATCCGGCTCATCGGTGAGCACGTGATTCCGAGGATCGACACGGATCCGGTGCACCGGACGTCCCGGTTCCGGCAGGCTGCGTAAGGGGGTTCCCGGCATGTTGGACCACCTCATCAAGGGCGTCACCGTCGTGGACGGCACCGGGGCGCCCGGATACACCGCGGACGTCGGCATACGCGCAGGCCGGATCGCCGCCATCGGAAGGATCACCGGGGAGGCCCGTACCACCGAGGACGCCACCGGACTCGTCCTCACCCCCGGCTTCGTCGACCCCCACACCCACTACGACGCCCAGCTCTTCTGGGACCCGTACGCCACGCCCTCCCTCAACCACGGGGTGACCACCGTGGCCGCCGGGAACTGCGGGTTCACCCTGGCCCCGCTGCATCCCGACCGCCCCGAGGACGCCGACTACACCCGGCGGATGATGTCCAAGGTGGAGGGGATGTCCCTGGTGGCGCTGGAGGAGGGGGCGCCCTGGAACTGGCATTCGTTCGGGGAGTACCTGGACGCCCTGGAGGGCCGGATCGCCGTGAACGCCGGGTTCATGGTGGGGCACTGCGCGCTGCGGCGGTACGTGATGGGGCCGGAGGCGGTCGGCGGGCAGCCGACGGCCGGCCGGCTCGACGCGATGGTGCGGCTGTTGCGCGAGGCGATGGACGCCGGCGCCTGGGGGCTGTCGACCACGCAGTCCGGTACGCACTCCGACGGGGACGGGCGGCCGGTGGCCTCCCGGCATGCGGAGCCGGCGGAGCTGCTGGCCCTCTGCCGTGCCGTCGGCGAGCACGAGGGCACGCAGATCGAGGCGATCGTCGCGGGGTGCCTGGACCAGTTCGGCGACGACGAGATCGATCTGCTGGTGGAGATGAGCGCGGTGGCCGGGCGGCCGCTGAACTGGAACGTGCTCACCATCGACGCGGCCGTCCCGGAACGGGTGCCGCGGCAGCTGAGCGCGAGCGAGCGGGCGCGGAAGGCCGGCGGGCGGGTGGTGGCGCTCACCATGCCGATCCTGACGCCGATGAACATGTCGCTGGGGACCTTCTGCGCGCTCAACCTCATACCGGGCTGGGGCCCGGTCCTGGGGCTGCCCGTGCCCGAGCGCATCGCCCGGCTGCGGGACCCGGCCGTCCGGGCGGAGATGCTGCGCCGGGCCCGGTCCAGGGAGGCCGGCGTCTTCCGGCGGCTCACCGACTTCGGCCGGTACGTCATCGGGGACACCTACAGCGAGGCCAACCGGGGCCTGACCGGACGGGTCGTGCGGGACATCGCCGAGGAGCGCGGACAGGACCCGTTCGCCTGCCTGGTGGAGATCTGCGCCCAGGACGGGCTGCGGACCGTGCTGTGGCCCATGCCGAGCGACAACGACCCGGCCTCCTGGGCGCTGCGCGCCGAGACCTGGCGGCACGAGGACGTCCTGCTCGGCGGCTCGGACGCGGGCGCCCACCTGGACCGGATGTGCGGGGCGCCGTACACCACACGGTTCCTCGGGGACTGCCTGCGCGGCCGGAAGCTGGTCGGCCTGGAGCAGGCGGTGAAGATGCTGACCGACGATCCGGCGCGGCTCTTCGGGCTGCGCGAGCGGGGACGGGTGGCGCAGGGCTGGCACGCCGACCTGGTGCTGTTCGACCCGGAGCGGATCGACGCCGGCCGGGCCCGGCTGGTGCACGACCTGCCGGGGGACAGTCCCCGGCTGGACTCCCGGGCGCTCGGGGTGCGGGCCGTGTGGGTCAACGGGGTCGAGGCGATCCGGGACGACGTGGTGACCGGGGCCGTACCGGGGAAGGTGCTGCGGTCCGGGCGGGACACGCGGACGGTGAGCACGCGGTGAGCGAGGGCCAGCCGCTGTTCGTCGGCGGCCAGTGGGTGGCGCCGGACGGCGGCCACTACCCGGTGACCGACCCGGCCACCGAGGAGACCGTCGGCTGGGCGCCGGAGGCCTCGCCGGAGCAGGCCCGGGCGGCCTGTGCGGCGGCCCGGGAGGCGTTCGGGGCGTGGTCGCGGACCCGGCCGGAGGAGCGGGCGGCGGTGCTCGGGCGGGCCGCGGAGATCATCCGGGAGCGGCTGGTGCCGTACGCCGACCTGGCGCGGGCCGAGACCGGCGCGACCACCGGGACGGCCCGCGCGATGCAGGTCGGGGTGGCCGCGGCCCGCTTCCGCCGGTACGCGAGCGTGGAGCCCGCCGAGTGGGCGATCGCCCCGCAGATCAACGAGGCCGGCCCGATGGGCAGGGCGGTCGTGACGGGGGCGTTGGCGGTACGGCAGCCCGTCGGGGTCGTCACCTGCGTGACCTCGTACAACAACCCGTGGGCCAACCCGGCCGGCAAGATCGCCCCGGCGCTGGCCATGGGCAACACGGTGGTGGTCAAGCCCGCCCCGCAGGATCCGCTGTCCGTGTACCGGATGGCCCGGGCGCTGGAGGCGGCCGGGGTGCCGCCCGGTGTGGTGAACGTCGTCTCCGGGCGGGACGTGTCGGTGGGCGAGGCCGTCGTGGCCTCGGGCGACGTCGACATGGTGAGCTTCACCGGGTCCACGGCGGTCGGGCGGCGCATCGCCGAGGTGTGCGGGCGGGACATGAAGCGCCAGCTGATGGAGCTGGGCGGCAAGGGGGCCGCGCTCGTCTTCGACGACGCCGACCTCGCCTCGGCCGTCGCCGGCATCGGCACCACCTTCTCCTTCTACAGCGGGCAGATCTGCACGGCACCGACCCGGGTGCTGGCCCAGCGCGGGGTGTACGAGCGGCTGGTCGAGCAACTCGCCGGTTACGCGGGCCGGTTGAAGGTGGGGGACCCGCGGGAGCCGGACACGGTGGTGGGGCCGGTGATCTCCGCCGAGCACCGGGCGCGGGTGGAGTCGTACGTCGAACTCGGGCGGAAGGAAGGTGCCGTGGTGGTGGCCGGCGGTGAACGGCCACCGCGGGACCGTGGGTTCTTCGTCGCGCCCACCCTGCTCGCCGACGGTACGAACGACATGCGGGTGGCCCGGGAGGAGATCTTCGGGCCCGTGGTGACGGTGATCCCGTTCGAGGACGAGGACGAGGGGGTGGCCCTCGCCAACGACTCCGACTACGGGCTCATCGACTACGTCTGGTCCGGTGACGTGGCCCGCGCCTTCCGGGTGGCGCGCCGGCTGCGGGCCGGGGGCGTCGGCATCAACACGGTCGGCCGCAACATGGAGGCCCCGTTCGGCGGGTTCAAGAAGAGCGGGGTCGGCCGGGACGTGGGCTCGTACGCCCTGCACGCCTACAGCGAGGTGCAGGCGATCGTGTGGCCGGGGTGAACCGTCACCCCTCCAGATCGACGCGCACCGTCAGCAGACCGGTGCCGAACGCCCGTACCGCCATGCTGTTGAACCGGGGCAGGCTGCGCAGGCGCGCCACCGGGTCGTCGTCGGGCAGGAGGTGGGCGGTGCCGCGGTGCCAGCGCCCCGCGATGCGGACGCGCACCCGTGGGTCGGCCTGGATGTTGCGGACGTACTGCGACCGGTAGCCGAACTCCGACACGAGCCAGAAGGAGTCGCCGACCCGGCGTCCGCCCACCGGGGTGGTCCGGGGCAGGCCGGAGGTGCGGCCGGTCGTCTCCAGGAGGGTCTGGAACGGCAGGCGCCGGTTGACCGGGTTGGCGAGGTGGCGCTGGAAGCGGGATATGACGCGCTGCTTGCGGTCGGTGCTGCCTGACATGCCTGTGATTCTCCTGCTCTCCTCGACGGACCGCGCCCGGACGTACACCTGGCGGGGGTCGTGACACTGCGCCGGGACACCCGGGTCAGGACCGCCTAGCCTTCCACGTCCCCCAGCCAGTTGCCGTGGAAGCCGAAGGGCACCCGGGCCGGCAGGTGGACGGTGGCGACCGGGGGCGCGGTGAGGTCGGCGGTGTCGAGGACGACGAGGTCGCTGCGGTCGGTGGTGGCGTCGTGGACGTACGTCAGGAGCCAGCCGGGGCCGCCCGGTGTGGTGTCGGCGGGGGCGAAGGCGGCCTCGCCCGGGGTACGGGCCGGGCCGAAGTCGTGGGCGGTGGCGGCGCCGGTGGTCAGGTCGTAGCGGACCAGCGAGGTGCCGCAGGTGATGTGCCCGTGCCCGGAGTCGAGGCCGCTGAGCCGGTCGTCGACGCGCGGGAACTCGCCGGGCCGGTCGTCCAGTTGCTCCTCGCGCACCCTGCCGGAGGCCGGATCGACCGTCCACTTCCACAGCACCGCCCGCTGCCGCACCGTACTGCCGTCCGCGGCCCGCCGCCACAGCTCCGGGTAGCGCATCACGTGCAGCACGATCGTCCCGTCCGGCGCGTCGTGGGCGTTGAGCACGTGGAAGACGTAGCAGGGGTCGATCGTGAACCACCGCACCGCCCCGTGCGGGTCGTCGCGGCGCAGCACGCCGAGGCGGGCGCCGTACCCGTCGTCCCAGCGGTAGGGCATCGAGCCGGACAGCGCGAGTTCGGCGTCGAAGACCACGGGCAGGTCCATGAAGACGACGTGCCCCGCGGTGAGGGCGAAGTCGTGCTGCATGGTCGGGCCGGGCACGTCCACGGGCCGGCTGAGCACCAACTCCCCGGTGGCGTCGGCCCGGTGGTAGGTGAGGTACTCGCTCTCCAGCAGGCCGTAGCCGAAGAAGTGCAGCTCCCCGGTGAGCGGGCAGGTCTTCGGGTGGGCGGTCATGGCGGTGCGCAGCCGGCCGCCGAAGTCGTAGGGGCCCTTGGTGCCGAGGTCGCAGGTGAGTTCGTAGGGCAGCGCGGTCTCGACCAGGGCGAGGGTGCGGCCCGCGTGCCGGACGACGTGGGTGTTGGCCGGGCCGGCCGTCAGGTCCCGCCGGCCCTGCTCGTCGTACATGAGGGCACCCTCGGTGAGGCGGCTGGTGCGGACCCAGCGGTTGCGGTACGACACCGCCCGCCCGCCCTCCAGCCGCACCCCGTGCACCATGCCGTCGCCGAAGAACCAGTGCCCGGAGGCGGCGTCGGCCGGGTTCGGGCCGTTGCGCAGGTACCAGCCGGCCAGTTCGGGCGGAATCGTGCCGGTGACCGGCAGGTCGTACGCGGTGAGTTCGTCGAGGACCGGCGCGTAGTTGCCGGAGAGGTGCCGGGGGGTGGTCATCGGGCCACCTGCCCGGCCTTGGCCTGGACGTGGGCGACGTAGCGCACGGTGAAGACCATCGGGACGACGAAGCCCGCGATCTGGACGAGCGTGGCCGGCGTCGAGTGGGCGTGTCCGGCGTGCTCGACCAGGGCCAGGACGACGGCGGTCAGCGCGAAGGCGGCGGTCCACACGCCGGTGATGACCACGTTGGTCCGGATGAACGGCTTCAGCCCCCACAGCTCACGCGGCGTCGTCCGCTTGGCGATGCCGAGCGTGAACGGCCGCCCGACGGCCAGCGAGACCCCGGCGATGACGGCCAGGGTGCCGGAGGACAGCGCCGCCGAGTAGGCGTGCACCCCCGAGTGCGGGTCGGCGAAGGCGACGGCGGCGAGGACGGCGAAGAAGACGGCCGAGCCGGTCTCGATGATCAGGGCGTCGAATCCGGTGCCCTTCTGCTTCTCCTGGACGACGAGGGCCGTCGCCACGGCGAAGGCGGCCAGCGCCCCCCACTGCCAGTCCCCGGAGGGGATGACGGCGAAGACGATCCACGGCAGGAAGGTGCGCAGGTACGACATGAGGTCCCCGTTTCTCAGTCGGAGCCCGGCCGGTCCGCCGAACTCCTCTGTTGACATGTCAAAACTAGAAGGTCCGGCCTCGACATGTCAATAGTGGAATGTAGAGTGAGGGCCATGAGCCTCAAACACGCCCTGCTCGGCCTGCTCTCGGAACGTCCCGCCAGCGGGTACGACCTGCTGAAGCTGTTCGAGACCTCGCTGTCGAGCGTCTGGCCCGCCACCCAGAGCCAGATCTACACGGAGCTGACCAAGCTCGCCGGCTCCGGCCTGATCACCGTGGCCGCCGAGGGTCCGCGCGGCCGCAAGGAGTACGCCCTCACCGACGACGGACTCGCCGAGCTGCGCCACTGGCTGACCGAGACCACGCCCCAGCGCAACACCCGCAGCGACATCCTGCTGCGCGTCTTCTTCCTCGGTGTCCTGCGCCCCGACCAGGCACGCGCCTACCTGACCGAACTCACCGAGATGTCCGAGGAGAGCTACGAGCAGCTGCGCCGGCTGTCCGACTCCATCGACTGGGACGACGGCAACCTCTCGGTCTACGGCCGGATCGCCCTGGAGTACGGCCTGCGCTTCAACGCCATGCGGCGCGAGTGGGCCGAGTGGGCCGCGCAGCAGATCACGTAGCCCCGAGGAACACCGGGTTGGTGAACGCGGCCATCGCCCCCGGCGCCGGTCCCAGCGCCGTCTCGTGCCGCACCTCGGCCCGGACGTAGGCCGCGCGGGCCGGGGACGTGCGCCACTGCACGGTCCCCGTACCGGACACCGGCAGCGGTCCGCCGGTGAACAGCACGCCCTGGTCGGTGACGAACCGGACCGAGCAGCGCGGCACGCCGGACGCCTCCAGCCGGACCGTCACCGGAGTGTCCGGCCCGACGGCCAACCGCTCCCCGATCCCCGCCTGTCGACCCCCCTCGGCCGTCACGGTGAACGCCAGCGACACCTGCCGCGACTCGGCCACGTACGACCGTCCGGCCCGCAGCCCCGCCAGGATCGCCTCCCTGGTCAGCGCGTCGGCGAGGACGACCGTCTGGGGCAGCCCGACCACGTCCGGATCCCGGTGGGCGTCGCTGTTGCCCATCGCCGGCAGCCATCCCCGGTCACCCCGCCCCGCCGTCGCCAGCCGCGCGTCCCACGTCGCCAGGGTCATCTCGTCGTCCGGCGTCCAGGCCCCGTTCCACACCTCCACGGCGTCCGCCTCCGCGAACCCGAACCGCCAGCCGCAGCCCACGCAGTCGGCGTGCGGATGGGCCGGTACCACCAGCCCGCCGGCCCGGCGGATCTCCCGCGCGAAGCGCGCCCAGCGGCCGTCCCGGGCCCGGTGGCGCCAGTCGACGAAGGTGCCGGGCTCGGTGCCGAGCGCCAGGACGTGCCCGTTGCGGGTGGTGATCTCCTCGCCGAGCAGTACCAGCAGGTCGTCACCGGCCGCGTCGGCCCAGTGGGCGTGCGAGGCGTTGGTGTTGTGGTCGGAACTGTTGACGAAGTCCAGCCCGGCCGCACGGGCCAGCGCCGCGATCTCCCCCGGGGTGCGGCGCCCGTCGGAGTGCCAGGAGTGCAGATGGCAGTCGCCCCGGTACCAGTCCCGGCCGCGCCCCAGGGCCCGGTCCGGCGGATACACCGCCTCGGGCGTCTGCCCGGCCGCCCCTTGCGTCAGCGTGACGGTCACCTCGTACGACAGCCCCTGCGGCGCCACGGTGTAGGGACCGAGGGCGATGTACCAGGTGCCGGGCGTCAGCGGCCCCGGAAGATACCCAGGCGTGGCCTCGTCGGCCCGCACGAAGAACTCGCTCCGGGCACCCCCCGACCACCCCCGGAACCCCCGCCCGCCCAGCCCGGTCCCACGCGGGTCGAAGAGCCCGATGTCGAGGGCGTTGCCGGGGGTGCCGGGCGGGACGGGAGGTCTGTCGTAGGTGTAGGAGACCTTCAACTCGCTTGTTCCCGGCGGTACTTCGAAGGGGAGGTACACATAGTCCGGGGACCCCGGGGCGAGAGTGCCGCGCAAGCTCGTCACAAGGGCCACGGTAGGCGCCCGGAGGGGCGCGCGGAACCACGCGACCGGCCACACCGGACCCGCACACGCCTCCTGACGGGCAACCAACCAGTCGGTACGATGCCCCATGCGTATCTCCGTCACGATCTTCCTGACCGACGAGACGATCACCCCCACACGCCTGGCCCGCGAACTGGAACAACGCGGTTTCTCCGGCCTCTACCTGCCGGAGCACACCCACATCCCGGTGGAGCGCACCACCCCCTACCCGGTCGGCGGCGACCTGCCGCGCGAGTACGGCCGCACCCTGGACCCCTTCGTCGCCCTGGCCCAGGCGGCCGCCGTGACCCGGCGGCTGGCGCTCGGCACCGGAATCACCCTGGTCGCCCAGCACGACCCCATCGACCTCGCCAAGCAGATCGCCACGCTGGACCACCTGTCCGGCGGCCGTTTCACCCTCGGCGTCGGCTACGGCTGGAACGTGGAGGAGGCCGCCGACCACGGCGTGACCTGGCGGACCCGCCGGGAACTGGTCAGGGACCGGATGGCGCTGATGCGCGCGCTGTGGAGCGAGGAGCCGACCCGGTACTCGGGGGAGTTCGGCAGCGTGCGGGCCAGCCTCGCCCACCCCAAGCCGGTGCAGAAACCGCGCGGCCCGGTCGTCGGTCCCCGCACGCTCGTCGGCGGGGCCGCGGGGCCCGGGCTGTTCGCGCACATCGCCGAGTTCGCCGACGGCTGGCTGCCGATCGGCGGCCGCGGGCTCACCGAGGCACTGCCCGTGCTGCGCTCGGCGTGGGCGGACGCGGGCCGCGACCCGGCCGCCCTCCAGGTCGTCCCGTACGCCGTCCAGCCCACCCCCGGAAAGCTCGCCCACTACGCCGAACTGGGCGTCGAGGAGGTCGTGGTGCAGCTGCCGCCGGCCGGTGAGACGGAGGTGCTCGGCGCGCTCGACGGCTACGGCGCCCTGCTGCCGGGCGGCACGAGCAGCGTTGATCAACGCGAACGTATGCTCAAAGAATGACGACTTCCGCGACCTCCGGAACCGGCCCGACCGAGAACTCCATGCGTCGCGCCCTCAAACGCGCGCGGGACGGCGTCGCCCTCGATGTCGCCGAGGCGGCGGTGCTCCTCCAGGCGCGCGGTGAGGATCTGACCGCCCTCGCCGCCTCCGCCGCCCGGGTGCGGGACGCGGGCCTGGAGGCGGCGGGCAGGCCCGGCGTCATCACGTACTCGAAGAGCGTCTTCATCCCCCTGACCCGGCTGTGCCGGGACAAGTGCCACTACTGCACCTTCGCCACCGTCCCCGGCAAGCTGCGGCGCGCCGGGCACGGGATGTTCATGTCCCCCGACGAGGTGCTGGACATCGCCCGCAAGGGCGCCGCCCTCGGCTGCAAGGAAGCCCTGATCACCCTCGGCGACAAGCCGGAGGACCGCTGGCCGGAGGCGCGCGAGTGGCTCGACGCGCACGGCTACGACGACACCATCGCCTACGTCCGCGCCGTCTCCATCCGCATCCTGGAGGAGACGGGCCTGCTGCCCCACCTCAACCCGGGCGTCATGACGTGGACGGACTTCCAGCGGCTGAAGCCGGTCGCGCCGAGCATGGGCATGATGCTGGAGACGACCGCCGAGCGGCTGTGGTCGGAGCCGGGCGGCCCGCACCACGGCTCCCCGGACAAGGAGCCGGCCGTACGGCTGCGCGTCCTGGAGGACGCCGGCCGCTCCTCCGTGCCGTTCACCTCCGGCCTGCTCATCGGCATCGGCGAGACGTACGAGGAGCGCGCTGATTCGCTGTTCGCGCTCCGGAAGATCTCCCGGGCCTACCACGGCGTGCAGGAGCTGATCATCCAGAACTTCCGCGCCAAGCCGGACACGGCGATGCGCGGCATGCCGGACGCAGAACTGGACGAGCTGGTCGCCACGGTGGCCGTAGCCCGGCACATCATGGGCCCGTCCGCCTGCCTCCAGGCCCCGCCGAACCTGGTGGACGCCGAGTACGAGCGGCTGATCGGCGCCGGCATCGACGACTGGGGCGGGGTCTCCCCGCTGACCATCGACCACGTCAACCCCGAGCGTCCCTGGCCGCAGATCGAGGAACTCACCGAGCGGTCCCGCGCGGCCGGCTTCGAACTGCGGGAACGCCTGTGCGTCTACCCGGAGTTCGTCCGCCGGGGCGAGCCCTGGCTGGACCCGCGGCTGCGCCCGCACGTGTCGGCCCTGGCCGACCCGGAGACGGGTCTCGCCCGTGCGGACGCGGTCGTGACGGGCCTGCCCTGGCAGGAGCCGGAGGAGGTGTTCACCGCCACCGGCCGCACGGACCTGCACACGTCCATCGACACCGAGGGCCGGACGGGCGACCGGCGCGCCGACTTCGACGAGGTGTACGGCGACTGGGAGGCGCTGCGCGAGGCGGCGGCCCCCGGGATGGTCCCGGAGCGCATCGACGCCGACGTCCGCGAGGCACTGCGCACGGCGGCAGACGACCCGACCCGGCTGACCGACGCCGAGGCCCTCGCCCTGCTGCACGCGGACGGACCGGCGCTGGACGCGCTGTGCCGGGTCGCGGACGACGTGCGCAGGTCGGCGGTCGGTGACGACGTGACGTACATCGTCACCCGGAACATCAACTTCACCAACGTCTGCTACACCGGCTGCCGGTTCTGCGCCTTCGCCCAGCGCCGCACGGACGCCGACGCGTACACGCTCTCGCTGGAGCAGGTGGCGGACCGCGCGCAGCAGGCGTGGGACGTGGGCGCGGTCGAGGTGTGCATGCAGGGCGGCATCCACCCGGACCTGCCGGGGACGGCGTACTTCGACATCGCGAAGGCGGTCAAGGAGCGCGTCCCGGGCATGCACGTGCACGCCTTCTCCCCGATGGAGGTGGTGAACGGCGCGACCCGGACCGGCATGTCGATCCGCGAGTGGCTGTCCGCCGCCAGAGAGGCGGGTCTGGACTCCATCCCCGGTACGGCGGCGGAGATCCTGGACGACGAGGTGCGCTGGGTGCTGACCAAGGGCAAGCTGCCCACGGCCACCTGGATCGAGGTGGTCACGACCGCGCACGAGCTGGGCATCCGCTCGTCGTCCACGATGATGTACGGACATGTGGACCAGCCCCGGCACTGGCTCGGCCACCTGCGCACGCTGGCCCGGATCCAGCGGGAGACGGGCGGCTTCACCGAGTTCGTGACGCTGCCGTTCATCCACACGAACGCGCCGGTGTACCTGGCCGGGATCGCCCGCCCGGGACCGTCCCTGCGGGACAACCGGGCGGTGACGGCGATGGCCCGCCTGCTCCTGCACCCCTGGATCCCCAACATCCAGACAAGCTGGGTCAAACTGGGCGCCGAGGGGGCGGCGGAGATGCTCCGCTCCGGCGCGAACGACCTGGGCGGGACGCTCATGGAGGAGACGATCTCCCGCATGGCGGGCTCCTCCTACGGCTCGTACAAGTCGGTCCGCGACCTGGTCGCGGTGGCGGAGGCGGCCGGCCGCCCCGCGAAACCGCGCACCACGCTGTACGGCGAGGTCCCCGAGGAGCGGCAGCGGGCGGCCGAGGCGTCCGACGGCCACCTGCCGGATCTGCTGCCGGTCCTGGACTGAGCCGTCTCCCCGGACCGAGCCGTCTCCGCGAACTGAGTACGATGATCCGACCCCTGTGCCGAGAAGGGGGACCCGTACCGGAGGAGATGCGTCCCGTGGCTGCCCGACTGCCCTCGTGGGCCTGGGTCACCGGTCTGACGGCGGGGGCGACCGCGGTCGTCGTCGCCCTCGCCGTCCAGGCGGACCACGGGCCGCGACCCACGGCCGCCGTGGCCAGGCCCGGCGCGTCGGCGTCCGCGAGCCCGCACGCGACCCTGAGCCCGAAAGCGCCGTCCGTGCCCGCCCTGCCGGACCGGTCCGGCGAGGGCCGGCGGATCGTGTACTCGCTCGCCGCGAAGCGGGTCTGGCTGGTCGACGCGACCGGCAAGGCGACCCGCACGTTCACGGTGTGGCCGGGGACGGTGAGCCCGCAGCCCGGCCGCTACTCGATCACCCTGCGCACCCAGTCCCTCAAGGGCTCGGACGGCGTGGAGATCGAGCACGTCATGTACTTCACCAAGGTGGACGGGGTGAACGTGGCCTTCTCCAACGCGCTGGACGGAGCCTCGCCCCCGCCCGCGAACGGCCAGAAGCTCGGCGGCATCCGCCTCCACAAGGAGGACGGGGCCGCCCTGTGGTCCTTCGGCGACCAGGGCACCCGGGTCGCCGTCGTCGACTAGCCGATTCCGCCGGCTGGGTCGTCGCGACGAGCCCGGCCCGCTGCCCCCGGCTCCCCGCGTCGGCCGGCGGGCCGTACCGCGCCCTGGCCGGACCGCCGCTTCGCGATCCGCCGCAGCTGCCCGCTGCGCGCCCCGGCCCGCGGGACGCGCCCGGTCACGAGCCCTCGGTGCGTCCGTACCGGCCGGACGGCAGCAGGTTGACGATCAGCGCGACCCCGCTCAGCGTGAACACCCGGGTCGCCGCGTCCAGACCGTTCCAGGTCTTCGACTGCCACATCGCGAACCACTCGCCGCCGATCCCGATGAACCCGGCACCGAAGAGCAGCAGCATCATCAGCAGCCCGTACGTCGACCAGCGCCGGGCCAGGTCGTCCCGGCGCCGCGCCCAGAGAAAGGTCCCCCGGACCAGCACCGCGGCCGCCACGGTCTCCCACACGATGATGAGGACGTACGCCGTGTCCTCCAGTGCCGTGCTGGTCACGGCCCGCCACATCAGATCGTCGTCCCTGAACGTCGTGTCCATCGCCAGTACGTGCCGTACGAACTGCTGATTGGTGCCGAAGTCGGTTATGTTCCCGAGCGCGACCAGGGCGATGTAGAGCGCGAGTATGCCGGTGAGCACTCCGGCGGCGAGCCGGAGGCCGGTGGGGCCTGTGGGGGTGGTGGTCATGGCTGGATTCTCCCCGACCAACACCGGCTGCTCCCACGGGCATTGAGCCAGAATCCAGCCGGGCACCACTGAACGGACCGTTCCCGGTCGATTACAGTGCTGGGCGTCGTACAGGTGGACGGTCCCGTCGGGAGGTGTGGTGGGCATGACTTCCGGTGCCGTCTGGGGCCGTGCCGAGCAGCAGGACTTCCGCAGCCGGGTACGCGGCACGCTGCTCGGGGCCGCCGTGGGCGACGCCCTCGGCGGTCCGGCCGACCCGCTGTCCCTGGAGGAGATCCAGGCCGCGTACGGCGGTGAGGGGCTGCTCGACCTGGCCTTCGGGTACGGGCGGCGCGGCTCGGTCACCCATCACACCCAGCTGACCCTGTTCACCGTGGACGGGCTGATACGCGCCCAGGTGCGCCGCGACACCGGCGCCTGGCATCCGCCGACCGACCTGCACCGGGCCTACCTGCGCTGGGCGGCCACCCAGCGGGACTGGGGGCCCGACGAGCGCCGCAAGGACGACGGCTGGCTGGCCCGCGAGGAGTGGCTCTACGCCCGCCGGGACCCGACCCGCGCCCTGCTCATCGGGTTCGGCGACGAGACCATGGGCACGCTGGACTCCCCGAAGAACCCCGGGGAGCTGGGACCGGAGGCGGTCGCCCGCTCGGCGCCGTTCGGGCTGCTCGTCGGCTGGGAGCCGCAACTCGTGGTCCAGCTGGCCGTGGAGTGCGCGGCCCAGACCCACGGCCACCCCATCGCCTACCTGTCGGCGGGCGCGTACGCCGTCATCGTGCACGCGCTGGCCCGCGGCGACAGCCTGGACGGCGCCGTGCAGCGGGCTCTCGCCCTGCTCACCGCCCGCCCCGGCCACCAGCCGGTCTCCGACGCCCTCCAGCACGCCCTCGGCGCCGTACGGCAGGGCATGCCCACCCCGGCACGGGTGGAGGAGCTGGCCGGCGACGGTACGGCGGACGGGCTGCTGGCCGCGTCCGTGTACTGCGCGCTGGTGGGGGAGGACGTACGGCACGGGCTGTGCCTGGCGGTGAACCAGAGCGGCCCCTCCGCCGCCGCGGGCGCCCTCACCGGCGGTCTCCTCGGCGCCCTGCACGGCGAGACGGCCCTCCCGCCGGCCTGGCTGGCCGAACTGGAGGGCCGCCCCACGATCCTGGAACTCGCCGACGACTTCGCCATGGAGATGACCCAGGGCCCGGCACTGCACGGCCCGGCGGGTTCGTCCCCGGGCTGGCTGGCGAGGTACCCGCGGGCCTGACCTCAGACCCGGACGCAGTGGTGGACGGTCATGCTGCCGCTCTGCTCCGTGTGGCGGATCCGCATGCCGGCCTTCTTGTCGTACTCCACCTCCAGACGCTCGCCGGCGCCGGTGCCCGACGCGCCGGGCGGCTGCCACGGCAGGCCGAGCGACACGGAGTCACCGACCGACGCCGGGACGTTCTCGGCGCCGGCGTTCTGCAGGTCGGCGCCGGTGTCGCCCAGCCTCTCGGGCACCTGCAACGCCAGCCGGCCGTTGCCGAGCGCCCAGGTGCCCTTCGCCGACTTCCCCTCGCCCAGGTCCATGGTCCAGACGCCGTCGGTGACGGTCACGGAGTAGGTGTAGGTGTCGCCGCCGGGCATTTCCGAGGTGACCTTCCACGAGCCGCGCACGAAGGCCGCGAACGCCTTGCCGGTCACACCGGGCGCCGGCGACGTGCCGCCGGAACCGCCC
The DNA here is from genome assembly GCF_017526105.1 of Streptomyces cyanogenus. Lineage (NCBI taxonomy): Bacteria > Bacillati > Actinomycetota > Actinomycetes > Kitasatosporales > Streptomycetaceae > Streptomyces > Streptomyces cyanogenus. The sequence continues at coordinate 3,917,609 of NZ_CP071839.1, read as the reverse complement.
TCGCCCTCCGTCGTGCCGCCCTTGCCGTCGTCGTTCCCCTTGCACGCGGCCAGCAGAGACGCTCCGACCCCGACGGCGAGGTAGCGCAGAGTCGTTCGGCGGCCCACCACCTGGGAGACCGCGCGCACCGAGTCGAGTCCCATCGTTCCCCCGATCATGTCCAGTTGTTGATCGGCAGCCTACCGGGCCCGGTCGGGCGTACCCACGACGTCGTCCCCCGCGGCGGCCGGCACCGGAACCGCCGCCGCGGCGTCTCCGTCGGTGTTGACCTTCTCGATGATCGCCAGCCGTTCCGGTGTGTCCTCCGGCTTGAGGAAGCCGATGACGGTGTACAGCACCAGGGAGACCGCGAGCGGGACCGAGACCTGGTACTGGAGCGGGACCCCGCCGTCGATCCGCCGGCTGATCGGGTAGTTGACCAGCCAGAAGGCGAGCAGCCCCATCGCCCAGCTGACGAGCGCGGCCGTCGGGCCGGAGCGGCGGAACGGGCGGAGCAGGCCGAGCATCATCGGGATGGCCATCGGACCCATCAGACCGGCGACCCACTTGATGACGACCGTGATGATGTCCTTGAACGCGGGGGAGTTGACCTGGGTCGCGGCCGCCATCGACAGGCCGAGGAAGACGACCGTCGTGACGCGCGCCGCGATCAGCCCCGAACGCGTGCTCCACTCCCGCGCCCGCGCCGAGAGCACCGGCGCGCAGTCCCGGGTGAAGACGGCCGCGATGGCGTTCGCGTCGGAGGAGCACATGGCCATCGTGTGCGAGAAGAAGCCGACGACGACCAGACCCAACAGGCCGTGCGGCAGCAGCTGTTCGGTCATCAGCGCGTAGGAGTCGGAGCCGTCCGGCTTCTGCGCCTTCACCAGCAGCGGGGACATCCACATCGGGAAGAACAGGACCACCGGCCAGACCAGCCAGAGGATCGCGGACAGCCGGGCCGAGCGCTCGGCCTGGTGGGCGCTGCCGGTGGCCATGTAGCGCTGGGCCTGGTTGAGCATGCCGCCGTTGTACTCGAAGAGCTTGATGAACAGGAACGCCAGCAGGAACACCGTGCTGTACGGGCCGACGAGCGGCTTGCCGTGGCCGTGCAGGGCGGGCTCGTCCCAGGCGCCGAGGAAGCCGATGTCCTGGTCGTTCAGCTTCACCACGACCGCGACGAACATCGAGATGCCGGCCAGCAACTGGATGACGAACTGGCCGAGTTCGGTCAGCGCGTCCGCCCACAGGCCGCCGATCGTGCAGTACACGGCCGTGATCGCGCCGGTGATGAGGATGCCCTGGTTCAGCGAGATCCCGGTGAACACCGACAGCAGGGTGGCGATCGCCGCCCACTTGGCGCCCACGTCCACGATCTTCAGCAGCATGCCCGACCAGGCGAGCGCCTGCTGGGTGGGCAGGTTGTAACGGTTCTTCAGGTATTCAAGCGGGGAGGCCACGTGGAGCCGGGAGCGCAGCCGGTTGATGCGTGGCGCGAACAGCTTCGACCCGATGGCGATGCCGAGCGCGATGGGGAAGGACCAGGTGATGAAGGAGGTGACGCCGTAGGTGTAGGCGATGCCCGCGTACCCGGTGAACATCACGGCGCTGTAGCCCGACATGTGGTGCGAGATGCCGGAGAGCCACCAGGGCATCTTGCCGCCGGCCGTGAAGAAGTCGGAGACGTTGTCCACGCGCTTGTGCGACCAGACGCCGATCGCGACCATCACGCCGAAGTAGCCGATGAGCACGGCCCAGTCGAGACTGTTCATGTGCCCGATCGTGGGTGCGAGCACATGAACACGACAAGCAAGAGTCAGGTCAAGTCGGAGTAAAATTGTTCTGCTGATTGACCTCTATTCACCTACCTGAACACGATCCCGTCCGTGTCCGCTCCTCGTCAACGCATCAGCTCACCCGCGTTGACCAGCAGCGACTGCCCGGTGATCGCCCGCGCCCGGTCCGAGGCGAGGAACACCGCCGCGTCCGCCACATCGCCGTCGGTGGCCGGCTCCGGCAACGCCATCCGCTCGGTCAGCCGCGCCAGCACCTCTCCTTCCGGCACACCCTCCGTGTGCGCGGTGAACCGGACGTACGCCTGCACCGGCGGCCCCCACATCCAGCCCGGCAGCACGGAGTTGACCCGGATCCGGTCCGGGCCCAGCTCCCGCGCCAGCGAGTACATCACACTGGTCAGCGCCCCCTTCGAGGCGGCGTAGGCGGCCTGCTTCACCTGCGAGGGCGCGGCCACGGCCGACTGCGTCCCGATGAACACCACCGAGCCGCCCCCGCCCGCCCGCAGCGCCGGCAGGCAGGCCCGGGTCATCCGCAGCGTCCCCAGCAGGTTCACGTCGATGACCGACTGCCAGGTCGTGAAGTCCGCGTCCGCCAGCCCGCCGAAGTACGAGTCCCAGGCGGCCACGTGGACCACCGCGTCGATCCCGCCGAACCGCTCCCGCGCCAGCCCCGCCAGCGCCTCGCACTGCCCCTCGTCGGTGATGTCGGTCGCCCGGTACGCCGTGTGCGCGCCGTCCGGATCGATCCCGGCCGCGCTCTTGGCCAGGTTCGCCTCGGTGCGCGCCCCGAGCACCGCGTTCCCGCCGTCCCGTACGACGGCCGCCGCCACCTGATGGCCGAGCCCGGCCCCGACACCCGAGACGACGACGGTCTTGCCCGCGAGCAGGGACATGGCCCCTCCTTCGGTATGGCGCTTCATCTGACGGGGCGTCAGAGTATGGGCGACCGCAGGAAAGGGGAACCGCATGAGCGACGACACCCGCAGCGAGCGGTACGCGGAACTGGCCGCCGTCGGCCCGTACGGCGTCTGCCCCGGCCACGCGCTGATCACCATGGTCGAGCCGCACCCCGGGCACGAGTACGCCTACAACCGCTGGTACGAGGACGACCACTACTACGCCGGCGCGATGGCCATGCCCTGGATGTACGCGGGCCGCCGCTGGGTGGCGACCCGGGAGCTGCAACTCCTGCGCTACCCGGAGAAGTCGGCGATCGCCCGGCCGGTCACCGCCGGCTGCTACCTCTCCACCTACTGGATCACCGCCGGCCGCTACGACGACCACATGAAGTGGACGGTCGCCATCAACAAGCGCCTCAACCGGGACGCCCGCGTCCACCACGAGCGCACCCACGTCTTCACCGCCTTCCAGGACCACGAGGCGACGGTGTACCGGGACGGCGCCGCCGGGCCCCGCGACGTCCACGCCCTCGACCACCCCTACGCCGGCCTGGTGCTGGAGGTGATCGACGCCGACTCGACCGAGCGGCGCACCGCACTGCTCCAGTGGCTGCGCGACCGCCACCTCCCGCGCCGCCTCGCCGGCTCCCCGTCCGCCCTCGTCACCGTGTTCCGGCCGACCCCGCTGCCGGGCGACCGCATGACCTACGTCAAGCAGGTCGAGGGCGTGGAGACCCGGCTGACCCTGCTGTGGTTCCTGGAGCGGGATCCGCGGGAGTGCTGGGCGGAGCACTTCAGCGGGCTGGACGAGCAGGTGGCCGAGACCGGCCTGGGCAGGGTGGAACTGGCGGCACCGTTCATCCCGACGGTGCCGGGCACGGACAGGTACGTGGCCGAACTGCGGTGAGCGGGCCCGCTCAGCCCAGCCCCTCGGGGCAGGGAGTGCCGCGCGGCAACTGGTACGGGGCAGCCAACCGGTAGGTTCCGGCCTTCGGCGCCAGCAGCACCGTCCACCGGTCCCCGTTCGAGTCCTCCGGCGTCTGCGTCAGACACCCGTGGACGTTCCGGTACGTCTTCGGCGTACCGGACGACGGCTGCGGCGGCTGCACGCTCTTGCCGTGCTCGTCGACCACGCTCAGCCAGGGCGAGTACGGAATCCGGATCAGGATCCGCCCCGCCCGGCGCACCCGCAGGATCATCTCGCCCTGCTCGGCCCGGTCCACCACCGCGTTCGGCTCGGCCAGCGGCGTCGGATCGGTCACCTTGAACAGCTGCCAGTTGGCGTCGCCCCAGACCTGCTTCAGATACGGCATCCCGCGCTGCAGCAGCGCCCGCTCCCGCTGACCGCCGTCCCCGTCCGGGTTGTCCTTGGGCAGCACCACGTAGTGCACGGCCCACCGCTGGAGCCACTCGTGGTAGTTCGCCGAGTTGAGCGTGTCGTCGTAGAAGAGCGGATTGCGCTCCATGTCGGCCTGCCGGTTCCAGCCGCGGGCCAGGTTGAAGTCCGGCGCCAGCGCGGAGGCCTCCCGGTGGGAGCGGGCCGGGACCACCTCGACCCTGCCCTTCTCGGCGCCGAGCTTCTGGAGCTGGTTGATCAGCGGCGCCAGCTCACGGGCCCAGGACGCGGCGGGGGTGGTGTGGATGATGTCGTCCACCGACTTGAAGCCGATCCAGCCGGCGAAGCCGAGCAGGGCCAGCACGGTCACGTACCACTTGCGGGTCTTCGGCACGGTGTACGGCAGGGCCGCGACCAGCGTCGCACCCGCGAACAGCATCGGCAGCCGCGAGATGTTGGACCCGATCTGCGAGCTGATCAGCCACACCAGGACGACGGAGAGGCTGTAGACGGCAGCCGTCAGCCGGACCGTCACCCACTCCTTCGGCACCAGGAACAGGCAGAACAGCCCGTACAGCAGCGGCATGACCACCGAGCCGATCCCCATCGGCTGGGTGCCGGAGAACGGGAACAGCCAGGCCGACACGGCGACCACCGCCGACGGCGCGAGCCCCAGCGCCCAGGCGCCCGGCCGCCGCTTCTGCAGGAACAGCGCGGCTGCGACGAAGCCCACGAACAGGCCCGCGACCGGCGAGGCCATCGTGGCGAGCGCGGCCAGCGGGGCGGCGACCAGGGCCTTCGCCCAGCGCTTGTACCGCCACCGGTACGGCCAGCAGAACACCGCCGCGACCGCGCCGAGCGCGAACATCGTGCCGAGCCCGAAGGTCACCCGGCCGGAGATCGCGTTGGCCAGGAGCGCGGCGACCCCGCCGAGCGAGGCCCACAGCGGGTTCTTCACCGCCCGGCTGCGGATCAGGACCAGCGTCAGCAGGCCCGCCGACACCGTCCCGGCGATCATCATCGTCGTACGGACGCCGAGGACCGACATCAGGTACGGCGACACCACGCTGTAAGAGACCGGGTGCATGCCCCCGTACCAGGCGAGGTTGTACGCCGAGTCCGGGTGCCGGCCGACGAACTCCGCCCACGCGTCCTGCGCCGCGAGATCGCCGCCGCTGTTCGCGAACGTGAAGAACCAGATGATGTGCAGCACGCCGGCGAGCACCGTGACCGACAGCACGGGATGCCGGAGCATCCGCTGCCGGAGGGGCTCCAGCGCGGCGAGCAGACGCGCGCGCCCGCCGGGGCGTACCCCCGCGGTACGGCTGTCCTCGTCAGTCGTGGACAGTCGTATTCGCGGGCCCACTCCCGGGCCCGGATCTGCGTCGTCGGCGCGTGTCGGCTCCGCTGTGGCCACCTGAAGGCACTCCCCGTATCCCGTCTTCTGTTCTCGGCCGCGTCCCTCGGTGGTCCGGGCCGGTTCCCGTTCGGTCCGCGGCCCTGTCCCGGGACCGGCGACCCGCCCCGATTCGTGACGCTAGCACGCACCCCGCCACGGGGCTCCCGGGTGGGGGCGCCCCGGGGCGGGGTGCGCGGCCGGCGGGGGGGGCCGGGTGGTCAGCCCAGCCGGGTGAGCTTGGCGCCGAAACCGGGCTCGGCCAGATCCTTCTGCAGGGCCACCGGAACCTTCACCGCACCGGAGGTGCCGTCACCCACGGTGAGCGTGCCGACCCGGGTGCCGGCCTTCGCGGTGTGTGGCACGGTCCCCGGGGCGAAGGACAGCCGCACCTTCATACCGGCCCAGCCGGCCGCCGTGACGTCCTGCGTGACCGCGACCGGGGTGTGGCCGCCGAGCCCGTCGTCCACGTAGCCCACCACGTCGCCCTTCTTCAGGATCTTCGACGAGGTCAGCGCGTCCTGGGCGGCGGTCAGCGCGGTCTTGCTGACGGCGTTGACCGTCTCCAGGATCTTCGGCTTGTGCTGGCCGAGGATCGCGCCGACCAGGGTGACCGTCCGGCCGCCGACCTGCTTGCGCGAGGCGAAGAGCAGGTTGCCGCCGGCCGCGGTGGTGCTGCCGGTCTTGATGCCGATCGCGCCCATGCGGTACGGCAGCTCGTTGTAGTTGGGCCAGAAGTGGCCGGAGGGGTCCGTCCAGCTGGCCGCGCTGCTGATGGCGACCAGGGCCGGCACCTTCACGAACGCGCGGCCGAGCTTCACCTGGTCCTCGGCCGTGGAGACGGTGGTCTCCTTCAGACCCGAGGGGTCGGTGTACGTCGTGTTCTTCATCCCCAGTTCCCTGGCGGTGGCGTTCATCTGCTTCACGAACGCCGCCTCCGAGCCCGCGTCCCAGCGGGCGAGCAGCCGGGCGATGTTGTTGGCGGAGGGGATCATGACGGCGGACAGGGCCTGCTTCTCGGTGAGGTAGCTGCCGGCCTTGACGGTGTTGAGGGTGGACTCGCCGGCCTTGTCGTAGCCGCCCTCCTTCTCCGCCTTCGCGTCCACCTTGATCTTCGGGCCCTCCTCCCCCGGCTTCAGCGGGTGGTGCTTGAGGATGATGTACGCGGTCATGGTCTTGGCGACCGAGCCGATCGCCACCGGCGTCTGCTTGCCGAAGTGGCCCATCGTGCCGACGCCGTCCGCGTCGATCCAGCCCTGGCCCTCGCCGGGCCACGGCAGGGTCGTCCGGCCGCCGTCGAACGTGTAGGTCTCCTCGCCGGTGAGCGCGAGGGTGGGGGACGGCAGCGGGCGCACGGCCTGGACGACCGCGAGGATGACCGCCAGGAGCAGGACCAGGGGGCTCCAGATCTTGACCCTCCGCACGAGCGTGCGGACCGGGGTCTCCGGGGGCGGCGGCGTGTTCGTCAGCTCCGCCAGCAGGTCCAGCGGGGGCTTGGGCGGGAGCGGCTGCTGCGTGGTGCGCTCGGGGCCGACCTGGGGGACGGGGGTGGTGGCGTCGGGGGCCGGCCGGGCCGCCGGCTGCTGTGCGGCGGGCTGCGGGGCGGGCTGGGGAGCGGGCTTGCGCAGGTCGTCCTTCAGCGCGACGAACTTGCTGGTGCGCTCGGCGTCGGACTCGGGCTGCTTCGGCTTGCCGCCGAGCTTCAGCATGGTCGTCGGCTGATCGACTTCAGCCTTCTTGGGCCGCGGCGCCTTGAACACGGCGGTCGGCTGGTCCACGGGGGGCTTGTCGGCGGGCGCCGCGGGGGTGGGGGCGGGATTCGCCTCGGCTGCGCCTTCGGCGTCCGTGTTCCCATCCGCACCACCCGTGCGGCTCTCGTCGTCGTCCGCGGGTGGCCCCTGTGGGGCGTCCCCGCCATCGGCGGCCTCCGGCCCGTCCCCGCCGTCCACCGCCTCGGCTACGCCTTCGCCCTCACCGGCAACACCCTTGCCGCCCGCGAGGTGCTTGCCGGCGGTGCTGGTCTTGTCGTCCGCGACGTCCCTGTCGCCGGAGCTGGTCTTGCCACCGGCGGCAGCCGCGCTGCCTTCGTCGGCCTTGCCGCCCGCGACGTCCTCGGCGTCCGTACCGGCCTTGTCGTCCGCGACAGCCGTGGCGTCCGCGTCCGCGTCGGCCTCGGCCTCGGCTTCGGTGCCGGCTTTGCCCTCCGCACCCTCGGCGTCCGCCTCGGTCGTCGCGGTCTTGGTGGTCTTCGTGCCCTTGGTGGCCCTGCTGTCCGCGTCCGGCTTCGAGTTCCCGGCAGGCTTCGCGTCCGCGTCGGTTTCGCTCTTTGCGGTGGCGTCGGCCTTCGGCTTGCCCTCGGCGTCCTCGTCGACGGCCGGCTCCACGTCAGCGTCGGCCTCGCCCTTGGCGGCCTCGGTCTTCGAGGCGGGCGAGCCGTCGGCCTCCGGCTTCGCGTCAGACGGCTTCTCCACCTCGGGCTTCGCGTCGGACGAGCCCTCGGACCCCGCCTTCGCCGCAGACGGGATCTCGGCCTCGCCCTTCGCGGCAGCCGAAGCGTCGGCGTCGGCGTCGGCGTCGGTGTCGGACGAAGTCTTCGGCTCCGTCTTCACGTTGGACGGAATCCTCGTTCCACGCCCTGCCTCGGACGACCCCTCAGACTCGGCCTCCGCGTCGGAAGGCTTTGCAGCCGTGTCGGGGTGGGGGGCACGCACCCAGGAGGACACCGCCGCCTGCATGGCGGTGTCGTCGCCGGCGCCGGACCGTACCGTCAGGATCTTCGTCGCGGTGTCCGCGCCGCCCCCCGAGGAATCCTTTTCGCGGGACACGGCCAGACGCGGATCCCGCGCCTCGGGAACCGAACCCGCGCTCCCCGACGTCGGTTCCGCCGACGACTCGCGCTGCTTCGACCTGTCGGGGGACTCGCCCGCCACCGATGCCTCCTCATGCGCCGCGCGTTCATCCGCGCGCCCTGTCCGAACCATGTACCAGTGTCCTGTGTGAGGGCTTGGCCCCTGCGGTAGACGAGAACGACATACCTGCCGGTTCCCTTACGAACCGGTCACGCACCCTCGACAGACCAATGTGAGAGGGGTCACCCTGTCATTCATCCACGCGGGGAGGCATGGATGGGCAGGAGCCGCAGAACACTTCCGGAGGAGCTTCTGTTGCTGGCACTGGACCCGGCCACGGGTACCACTGCACAGCCGCAGTCGCTCGACCTCGGTCTGGCCGGTGCACAGCTAGTGGAGCTGGCGCTGGCCGGACGGATAGCCCCAGACGGGGATCGTATCGCCGTGGTGGTGCCACGGCCGACAGGAGATCCGACTCTGGACTGCGCGTTGGAGTTGCTGCGAAGGCGTGGCGCTCCCGTACGGGCCGTCCACTGGATCGGCGGACCCCGACTGGGGCTCCGCCAGACCTACCTCTCGCATCTGGAGCGGTGCGGCATGGTCGCCGCCGTGCCGGGTCAGATGTGCGGGGTGTTGCCGACGACGCGCTACCAGGCGACGGACAACGACATCAGCCGGGAGATCCGTGCCCGGCTGGACTCCGCGATCCGCACCGGCGTACCGCCGGACCCGCGGACCGCGGCGCTCGCCGCGCTGGCGCACGCCGTCGGACTCGGCAAGCACCTGTATCCGGGGAACGAGGGACGGTCGTCCCGGTCCCGGCTGCGGGACCTGATCCGGCACGACCCCATGGGCGGGCTCGTCGCCCACGCCGTGATGGACGTGCAGAACGGTGCGGCCGCCCAGCCGCGCCGGGGCCCGGCCTCGGGCGGCCGGCAGGCCGCGCCCGGCGCCAGGCCCGCGGCGGAACCCGCACGCGGGGTTCCGATGCAGCCGCGCCACGGGTCCATGGCACGCGCCGTGGCCCACTGAGTCGTCGTACCAGTCCCCACAGTCCCGGTTCGGGAGCCGCTGGTCCGAGCGGGGCGGCGAGACCCTCGTGGTCTCGCCGCCCCGCTCGGCTGCGTCCAGGAGTTCGAGGCGGCGCCGCATATCCCTCGTTTCCCAGCGGTAGAAAGCACCTTGGTGGCAGTCTGCTCAACAGCAGATACGCAAAGTGTTAAGTAACAGGCAGGCAGCCGGAGGTGCACGTCCCGTGGCGTCCAATGTCAATCCCACCGTCAGGCGGCGCCGACTGGGCCAGGAGCTGCGCAGGCTCCGTGAGCTCAAGGGCATGACGGCCGAAGAGGTGGCGGAGCGGCTGCTGGTGTCGCAGTCGAAGATCAGCAGGCTGGAGAACGGCCGCAGAAGCATCAGCCAGCGCGACGTGCGCGACCTGTGCGGGGTGTACGAGGTCGAGGACCAGCGGATCGTCGACTCGCTGATGGAGATGGCCCGGGACTCCAGACAGCAGGGGTGGTGGCACACCTTCGGGGACATCCCGTACAGCGTCTACATCGGGCTGGAGACCGACGCGGAGTCGCTGCGGGTGTACGAACCCCAGCTGGTGACCGGCCTTTTGCAGACCCGTGCCTATGCCGAGGCCCTGGTGCAGGGCGCGTTGCCGGAGACGTCGACGGCCGAGATCGAGAAGCGGGTCCAGGTCCGGATGCGCCGACAGGAACGTATCACCGCCGAGAACAACCCGCTCCGGCTGTGGGTCGTACTGGACGAGGCGGCCCTGCGCCGGCTCGTGGGCAGCAAGCTGGTGATGCGGGAACAGCTGGAGCACCTGATCGAGATGTCCCAGCTGCCGCACGTCACCGTGCAGGTGCTGCCGTTCGAGGTGGGCGCCCACCCGGGGCTCAACGGTCAGTACGCGATCCTGGAGTTCGCCGACGCGGCCGACTCCAGCGTGGTGTACCTGGAGGGCGTCACCAGCGACCTGTACCTGGAGAAGGCGCAGGACGTGCAGAAGTACGCCGTGATGTACGAGCATCTGCGGGCGCAGTCCCTCAATGTGGAAGCGTCCCGGCAATTCATCGCGAACGTGGCGAAAGAGTACGCCGACTGAGCCGGGATTATGTAGGGCGCGAGATCGTACACCGTCGATCGGCTCCAGTGGAAGGCTCGCCCGGAATATGCCATCCGGTTGAGTGAACGACTACTCCCGCAGGGGCAGTTGCCCGGTAGCGTCGATCACGCCAATCAGACGACACGGTTGGCGTGAACCGCACTACCGCAACTCGCAACAGGAGTGGACATGGCACTGATTCAGGGCGCTTCGGAGACGTGGATGAAGTCCTCCTATTCCGCGGGCAACGGCGCCTGCGTCGAGGTCAAGTCGCCCACCGCCGCCGAACTCGCCGTCCGCGACTCCAAGATCCCCGAGGGTCCGATCCTGGCCTTCCCCGCCGGCGCGTGGAACGCCTTCGTGTCCTCGGTCAAGGCGTGAAGGTTTCTCCCTGACCCTGGCCAGGACAACAACTGCACACGCACCACCAGGAGAGCCCTCTCGACCAGTCGCCGTCCTTGCCGAGAGGGCTCACCGCCTGGTCCGGTCCCAGGAGCGAGCGGTACGCGGGGCTCAGCCCAGCTGGGCCTCGATCGCGGAGACCACCTCGGCCGACTCCGGCTCGGTCTGCGGCGAGAACCGCGCGACGACCCGGCCGTCCCGCCCGATCAGGAACTTCTCGAAGTTCCAGCGGATGTCCCCGCTGTGCCCCTCGGCGTCCGGGAACCCGACGAGCCGCTCGTACAGCGGATGCCGGCCCTCCCCGTTCACCTCCACCTTCTCGGTCAGCGGGAAGGTCACGCCGTACGTCGCCGAGCAGAACTCGGCGATCTCCTCGGCGGAGCCGGGCTCCTGCCCGAGGAACTGGTTGCAGGGCACGCCCAGCACGGTGAAGCCCTGCGCGGCGTAGCGCTCCTGGAGCTTCTCCAGCCCGGTGTACTGCGGGGTCAGGCCGCACTTGGAGGCCACGTTCACGATGAGCACGGCCTTGCCCGCATACTGCGGCAGGTTCGCGGAGCCGCCGGTGAGGGCTCCGATCTCGACATCCAGCACGTTGTGGTCAGTAGTCGTCATGCCCGGATGCTAGCCCCGCCGGGTCAGGGCCCCCGCGCCCGGCCTCGACCAGCACGTCACCGGCCGCCGTCCGCACGTACAGCACCGAACGCCCGGCCCGCCGCCGCTCCACCAGCCCCGCCTCCCGCAGCACCCTCAGATGCCGCCCGACCGAGCCGAGGCCCTGCCCGGTGACGGCGGTCAGCTGGCTGGTGCTCATGGGGGAGCCGAGCAGGACGAGCACGGCGGCCCGGGCCGCCCCGAGCAGCGCGCCCAGCCCGGCGGGCACCGCGCGGCCGCCGTCCCCCGCCAGGACGCCCGTGCAGGGATAGACCACGGCGTACCGCTCCCGCTCCTCCCAGGCCACCCAGCCCGTGCGCTGCGCGGTCACCGGCACGAACACCAGCTCGGCGCCGGAGATCTCGCGCGGCGGGTACTCGTGCAGGTTGACCTGGAACCGGTTGTCCCCGAGCCACCGGGTGCCGCCCGGCCGCAGCGAGTCCAGCACGCTCGCCCAGCCGCCCTGGCTCACCCGCGCGGTCCGCGCGACCACGTCCGCCTCCAGCACCCGCCGGCGCCGCTCCCAGGACGGCCGTACGGTCTCCTGCCACACCCACTCCAGCAGCCCGGCCGCCCGCTCCGGCAGGTCGTCCCGGTCCAGCTCGGCCGGGAGCGGCCCGGCGAGGGAGAGCCGCAGATGGGCGCGGGCGGCACCGGGACCGGCCGCGCGCACCCGGGCCACCTCCTCGGCGAAGCTCTCCCCGGCGCGGGGCGCGGGGGTGAGGAAGTCGGCGATCCACTCCCGGCCCAGCCCCGCCCGCACCAGCCGGGCCGTCACGGGGTCGGCCGCGAGCCGGGCCCGGTAGCCGGGCAGGTGGGTGCCCAGCCACGCCTGCTCACCGGGGTGCGAACCCCGCCCCGCGTGCAGCAGCTTCAGACAGGCGAACGTCTCGGCGAGCGGCGAGATGACGAACCGGCTCCGCGCGAGGGTGTCCGCGTTGAGCTGCCACCACCCCATCCGGCCCTCCCCGTACGACGCACGACCTTCCCCGACCGCGACCTTTCACGGCGGCTGCGTTCCGCGGCCACGGGTTTCCGTGACGGCGGCTTTCCGTGTCACGGGTTTCCGTGACGGCGGCTTTCCGCACCACCGGCTTCCATGACGGCGGCTTTCCGTGCCAAGGATTCCGTGACGGCGGCCTCTCGAGGCCACGGCGTTCCACGAACGCGGCCTTTCATGACGGCGGCCCATCACGGCCACGACGTTCCGCAACCGCGACCTTCCGCAACCGCGACCTTCCGCAACCGCGACCTTCCGCAACCGCGACCTTCCGTGGCCACGACGTCGCGTGGCCACGCGTTCCGCGGCCACGCGTTCCGCGGGCGATCCGCGACCGCGACCTCCGCGGCGACGGCGTTCCGCCCCCGCCGCCCCCGCCACCACCACCTTTCGCGTGACGGCGAAACAATAACCAGCCGTCCGCGGCCCCGCCGAGACTCCGGGGCATGCCCAGCTACCGATCCCTGTTGCGTGTCCCGGAGTTCACCCCGCTCCTGCTCGGCGCGGCGGCGAAGACCGCCGCCCAGACCGTCGGCGGCCTCGCCCTCGGCACCCTCGTGTTCCGGGCGACCGGCTCCCCGCTGCTGTCGGCGCTGAGCATGTTCGGCTCGTCGCTCGCCCAGGTGCTGGGCGCCACCTTCCTGCTGTCCGGCGCCGACCGGCTGCCCCCGCGTACGGCCCTGACCGCGATCGCGCTCGTCTCCGCGGCCGGTACGGCGGTGCAGGCGCTGCCCGGCCTGCCGGCCGGCGCGCTGCTCACCGTCGTACTCCTGCTGGGTCTGGCCGCCTCGCTCGGCGGCGGGGTCCGCTGGGGGCTGCTCAACGAGATCCTCCCCAAGGACGGCTACCTGCCGGGGCGTTCGCTGTTCAACATGATGAGCGGGCTGATGCAGATCGCCGGTTTCGCCACCGGCGGCGCCCTGCTCGCCGCGCTCTCCCCGCGCGCCTGCCTGCTGCTGGCGGCGGCCCTGTACCTGACGGCCGCGCTGGCCCTGCGGCTCGGCCTGACCGCCCGGCCGCCCCGCGCCGCCGGCCGCCCCTCGCCGTCGGAGACCTGGCGGACCAACGCCGAGCTGTGGTCGTCCCGGCCGCGCCGCCTGACCTACCTGGGCCTGTGGCTGCCCAACGGCATGGTCGTCGGCTGCGAGTCGCTGTACGTGTCGTACGCCCCGCACGCGGCCGGCGCCCTGTTCGCCTGCGGGGCGCTCGGCATGTTCGCCGGAGACGTGACGGTGGGCCGTCTGCTGCCCGCCGCCGTCCGCGCCCGCCTGGCCACCCCGCTGCTGCTCCTGCTGGCGACGCCGTACCTGCTGTTCGCCGCGCACCCGCCCGTACCGGTGGCCGCGGTCTGTGTGACCGTGGCCTCCGCCGGCTTCGGGGCGAGCCTGGTCCAGCAGGAGCAGCTGATGCGCCTGACCCCCGACACCATGGCCGGCCAGGCCCTCGGCCTGCACTCGGCCGGCATGCTGACCCTCCAGGGCGTCAGCGCTACGGCGGCGGGGGCGCTGGCCCAGCTCACCTCGCCCGCGGCGGCGACGACCGCGATGGCGGCGGGCTCGGTCTGCGTGACCCTGGCGCTGGCTACGGCTGCCCGACGGACTCCGGTCCCGCCTGCGGCCGAGCCGGCGCCGGAACGGTCTCCGTCGTGACCTCGGCGTCGATCTTCTTCACCGCCCGGTCGAAGTACCGCAGCAACTCCACCGGGAACGGCATGACGAGCGTGGAGTTCTTCTCGGCGGCCACCTCGACGACGGTCTGCAGCAGGCGCAGCTGCATGGCCTCCGGCGTGTCCGACATGATCCGGGAGGCGTTGGCGAGCTGCTGCGCGGCCTGGAACTCACCGTCCGCGGTGATGACCCTGGCCCGCCGCTCCCGCTCGGCCTCGGCCTGCCGCGACATGGACCGCTTCAGCGACTCGGGCAGCTGGACGTCCTTGATCTCCACCCGGTCGATGTGCACGCCCCACCCGGCGGCCGGGCTGTCGATCATCAGCGCCAGCCCCTCGTGCAGCCGCTCCCGGTCGCTCAGCAGGTCGTCCAGGTCGCTCTTGCCGATGATGGACCGCAGGGAGGACTGGGCGACCTGGCCGACGGCGAAGACGTAGTCCTGCACCTCGATGGCCGCCCGCACCGGGTCGGTGACCCGGAAGTACACGACGGCGTCGACCTTCACGGACACGTTGTCCCGGGTGATGCCCTCCTGGGTGGGCACCGGCATCGTCACGATCTGCACGTTCACCTTGCGCATCCGGTCGGCGAACGGGATCAGGAAGGTGATGCCCGGCTGCCGGTAGCTGGGCAGCGCCTTGCCCCACCGGAACACCACTCCGCGCTCCACCTGGTTGACGACCCGCATCCCGCTCTTCAGCACGAGCAGCAGGAGGACGGCGACGACCACCACTGCGACGACGGTGCCTTCCATGGCACTCCCCTTCTCCGACAGGATCCGACAACGGGGAGGACATGGGGAGCAGGGACCGCGGATCCTGCCCCGGCGTCAGGGAAACGTAAAGAAACGGCGGGCTGCCGGGCGGCAACACGTCCGAGACGGACAGCAGGAGGATGCTCCGATGCGCCCCTGACGGCGAACACGGCTTCCAGGTTGCTCAGTCACACCACCTTTTTTGGATGTGGCGTGCAACCATACGGATCCTTCATGGGTCCTTCACGTGCAAGCCACAGAACCCTTGGGGGGATCGTGAACAACCGCACCCGCATCAGACTCGTCGCGACCGTCGTCGCTGCCGGCATCGGCACGTTCGGCCTCACCGCCTGCAACAGCGGCGACACCGTCACCGACAAGCCCAAAGCCAAGGCCAAGGCATCGGCCGGCACCACCACCGCCAAGAAGCCGGTTGCCAAGAAGACCGCCACGCCCGACGTCGCCAAGGCCGGCGACACCATCGCGCTGAAGGGCATGGAAGACGGCAGCAAGCTCGACGTCACCGTCGTCAAGGTCGCCGACCCGGCGAAGTCCAGCGACGAGTTCACCACGCCCGAGTCCGGCAACCGGTTCGTCGGCGTCCAGTTCAAGCTGGTCAACACGGGCACCGCGGCCTACAGCGACAGCCCCGGAAACGGCGCCCAGATCACCGACGCCGACGGCCAGCAGTTCGAAAGCACCTTCGCCGACATCACGGCGGGCCCCTCGATGTCCAGCGACGTGCGGCTGAAGCCCGGCGGCAAGGCGCTGGGTTGGATCGTGTTCGAAGTCCCCAAGGCCTCCAAGACGGCCACCGTCCAGTTCACCATGGACTCCGGGATGGCCAACCAGACCGGTGAATGGAAGCTGTCCTAGCCCCCCACCGTGTCCTGCAGGCGCCGCTGCCGAGCCGTCACCGCTCCCCGCAGGGGTCCGGTACGGCCGGCGGGGTCGCGAGGGCGTCGGCGATGACGAATCCGGCGTCGTCGGCGTCCCGGTGCCGGGTCGGTGAGCCGCGCCGCGGCCCTGCGACGCCGGGCCGTCGGGAATAGCCTGGAGAAGAGCGGCACCGGGACGGAGCGGAGCGGACACTCCCGATGCACTCCCTTCACCGAGGGGGACGTGGAAGAGGGAGGCGCAGAGCCATGCCCTGGAATCTCGACGGCACGTATCTGGAGAGCTGCAACTGCGACGTGGTGTGCCCCTGCACCACCTCGGGCCTCACCGCACCGGCCGACCACGAGCGCTGCCAGGTGACCTTCGCGTTCCACGTGGACAGCGGGAACGTGGACGGCATGGACGTCTCCGGCCGCAACGTCGCCGTCTTCATCGATGCGCCCCGGGTGATGGCCGAGGGCGGCTGGCAGGTGGCGCTGTACCTCGACGCTTCGGCCGACGACGGACAGGCGGAGGCGCTGGGCAGGGTCTTCTCCGGGCAGGCCGGCGGGCCGATGGCGGCGCTCACTCCGCTCATCGGCGAGGTCCTCGGCGTGGAGCGCGTTCCCATCGACTACCGCGACGACGGCCGCCGCCACTCCGCGCGGGTGGGTGGCGCCATCGACATCGAGATCGAGGACCAGGTGGCCCCGCAGTTCGGCGAGGACGGTCCGGTCATGGGACTGACCGGCATCTTCCACCCGGTGAACAGCACCCTGACCATCGCCCGGTCGACCCGGGCGAAGGGCGACGGCGTGTACGGCCGGTCCTGGGACTTCTCCGGCGGCAACGGACACTCGGCGCCCTTCACGTGGTCCGCGTGACCGGTTGGCTGGTCACCGCCCGCCGCAGGGCGGGCCCCGCCGGGCTGCTGCTGGTCGCGGCGTCTGCCGCCTGGGTCTGGTCGGTGACACGCTGGGGTGGCATGCAGGCGATGCCGGGCACCATGGGCCTGCGCCTGCCGGCTTTCCTGACCATGTGGACGCTGATGACGGCTGCGATGATGCTGCCCGCCACGGCACCCGTCGCCGCGCTGTACGCGCGCACCATCACCGTGCACCGGACACCGCGCATGGTCGTCTTCACGATCGCCTACCTGCTTGTCTGGGGTGCGGCCGGGCTGCCGGCGTACGGGCTGGCCGCCGGCCTGGGCAGGGCGGCGAACCTTCCCGCGGCCGCGGGGACCGCGGTGGCCGCCGCCGTGTTCGCGATCACCGGCGTCTACCAGCTCACGCCCCTCAAGGACCGCTGCCTGGCGAGGTGCCGCTCGCCGATCGGGCTGATGCTGCGCTACGCCTCGTACCCGAGGCCCACGCGTGACCTGCGTGCCGGAGCCCACCACGGGGCCTTCTGCCTGGGCTGCTGCTGGTCACTGATGGTGCTGCTGGCGGTGTTCGGGCTGATGAACCTGTGGGCCATGGTGCTCCTGACCGCCGTGATCACCGCCGAGAAGCTCCTTCCGGCCGGCCGCCTGGTGGCCCGCACCGTGGGAATCACCTCGATCGCCCTGGCCGTCGCCGTCGTCTGGCTCCCGGAGCTGGCGTCGGGCCTCACCGGCGGCGGTACGGCCGGGATGTGAGGGCCGCGGGCCATCCACCCGGCTCTTCCCGAGTACGCAGCCGACTGACGTCGTCGCGGTCGCCGACGGCGGCGCCGTGGTCGAGAAAGTCCGACCGGCAGGGCAGTCGAATCCCTTCCCGAACCCGTCTTTACCGGGGAACGAGGGAGGGCACATTGAATGCCGACGAGGAACGTCAGTTCCGCGAGTTCGTGGCGGCGCGGTCGAGATCGCTGCTGCACACGGCCTACCTGCTGACCGGAGACTGGGAGCAGGGCAGGGACCTGCTCCAGACCGCGCTCGCCTCCACCGCTCGGCGTTGGTCGAAGCTGCGCGACCGGGAGCAACCGGAGATCTACGTGCGCCGGGCCCTCTACCACGCCCAGGTGGATCGGTTCCGGCTCCTCAGCTGGGGGCGGGAGACGGTCACGGACACCCTGCCGGACCAGCCCTCCGGGCACGTCACCGACTGGGCCGACACCGTGGTCCAGCGGCAGGACATCATGTCCGCGCTGCGGCGGCTGCCCAAGCGCCAGCGCGCGGTGATCGTGCTGCGCTACTTCGAGGACCGGCCGGACCACGAGATCGCCGCGATCCTGGGCGTCGCCCAGGGAACGGTCCGCAGCCAGACCCACAAGGCCCTCGCCTCTCTCCGCACCACCCTGGCCGAGGCAGGGCCGTCGGCTTCCTCCTCCACTGCCTCCCGAAGGGGCGTCACCGCATGAACGACTCGACCGAACACCCGCGGCACGGAACATCGCTGCACGACGCCTTGCACGCCCACGTCCGAGAGAGCGGCGGTGACACCGGTGCCCATCTGGTCGGCCTGGCGGACGGCGCGCTGCGGGTCGCCCGGCGGCGGCAGCGGCTGGCCCGCGCCGGGGTCGGCGTCGTAGCAGCCGCCGTCGTCGCCACCGCCTGGGTGGCCGTCGCGGCCGGCATGCCCCCCCGCGCGCACGAGGGCCAACCCGCCGCAGGGGGCGGCAGCGGGAAGGCGGCCCCCGTGTCCCTCCTGCCGGTCACCTCGGCCGTGGAACACGCCTGCACCCAGGGCAGCGGCGGCTACATCGTGCACGCGACCGCGACCCAGCCGGCGCTCTGCGTCCACGCCGACCGGGCCAGGGGCCTGACCGACGTCCGCGTCACCTCCGCGCAGGCCGAGAAGAGCACCCTCGACGGCACCTGGCAGGTGCGGGTGACCCTCAGCCCCGCCGACCGGACCCGTTTCGCCGCCCTCACCGGCTCCCTCGCGAAAGCCCCGGCCCCGCGCAACGAGTTCGCCATCGTCATCGACGGCAAGCTCTGGGGCAGACCCTTCGTGACCTCCTCGATCACCGGCGGCCGCTTCGAGATCGTCGGAGCCTACGCGGGGGACCTCACCGGCACCACCGCCCACGACCTGGCCCACCGGCTGGACCCCACCGGGTGAGGAGGAGCGAGGGCAGGCTTCACACCAGAGCCGTCCTGCGCCGGTAGTACGCGAGCGTCGTGGCCGCGAGGAGGGGAGCCCAGACCAGCAGCGGGGCGTAGCACACCACGAGGAGTACGTGCTGGGCCGGCGTCTGCGCGACGCGCCCGATCAGCCCCGCCGCCTGGGTACAGGTGAACCAGCCCGCCATCGCGGCCAGCACCACCGCCCCGAGCAGTGCCGGCACCACCGCCGCGAGGGTATGCACACGTCGTCCGCCGATGAGCGGAAGCCGGCGGGGCGCGACCTCGCCCCACGGCCGCACCAATCCGAGTGTGAGCAGGGCGAGGGCCTCCGTCACCAAGGTCAGCGAGAGGGCTACGACCGCCTCACGACCGTCCCGGCCCGACTGCGCGGCCACCGGGAGCCCGGCGACCTGGGCGATGCGCCACAGGCCGGACGGCAGGGTGACAAGTGGCACCGTGTGCGCGGCGAGGACGGCCCACCGTGGAACCCCGGGCAACGCGTCGATCTTCACCATGGGCCCCATCGTGCTCGCGCCGGCCTGCCCGCACATCCGCACGCAGGAGGACGAGCCCTCCTCTACGGGCGGTACGGCGCTCCGGCCCCGGGAATCGGGTCCGCCATCCGGGGCATACGGGACAAGGCAGCCGGCTGTTCGGTGAAGGAGGAAGCAGTGGGAGACGACTCGTCGCTGAAAGCCGTGGGTTGGGCGCGCTCGCTGCCGGTGAGCCACGGGGTGAAGGAGGCCCGGGACTGGACTCGTGACCACCTGGCCTCGCTCGGGTGGCTCCGCACGGCCCCGGACCTGGTGGACTCGGTGCTGCTGACCGTGTCCGAGCTGGTCACCAACGCCCACAAGCATGCCCGCAGCACCGCCCAGTTGATCCTCCTGTGGGATGAGGCCTGCCTGCACGTGACCGTTCACGACGCCTCCCCCGAGCTGCCCGAGCAGCGCCGTCCCGATGCCGGTGCCCTCGGAGGCCGCGGTCTGATGCTGGTCGACGCCCTCGCCGACACCTGGCAGGCCCACCGCTGTCCTCACGGCAAGGACGTCATCGCCTGCTTCCAGCCCCCTCGCCGTCGGCCACCCCATGACCCCGTTTGTGCGGAGGAAGCGGGGGCACCAGGGCTTCACCGTGACAGAGGCTACGAGGAGGCGTGATCCATGACCGCCGGTGAGAAGGCCAAGGCGAAGACCGAGCAGGCGGAGGGCAAGGCCAAGGAGGCCTTGGGCAACGCCGTCGGGAACGACCGCATGGCCGCAGAGGGACAGGCCGAGAAGAGCACGGGTGACGCGCGCCAGGCCAAGGAGAAGGCCAAGGACGCCTTCAAGCACTGACACCGCTGCCCTGGGCTGAGAAAGGGGCCGTACCGGATGAAACCGGGACGGCCCCTTCTTCCCGTGTTCACGGCAACTGACGGCGACCGCCATGGCGTCACTCAGCCGGCTTCCGCGGGGCCGGCGGCCCCGCGCCGGCGCAGATGATCCGCAGACGTTCGTGCGCGTCCGCCGTTACGCGTCTGCGTCGCCACGCAGTGGGACACTCATCGCTCAACGGTCCATCGCCGGCGGGTCCGTTGTCAGTGCCCGTGCCTGTGCTCCCAAGTGCGCGGTCGGCTTCCGGGGGTTCCAGCTCCGAAGGACGAGGTTTCATCCCCGGCCTGTCCGGGGGCGGCTCGGAGACTCGTCCGGGACCTCACCGACGGTCGGGCTTTGCCGATGGCCATGAGATGACCTGCCAGCGCCGGCCGCGCACCCCCGCCCGCATGGGCGTGGGCGGACGCACGCCCTCCCAACGGGGCGCATGACCGTCCGGGTTCGGCGGTGTTCACCTGGGTTCATGGGCGGTTGGCTCATGAGCGAGCTCGGAGCGCGGTCCCCGACGAACGGCCGTGAACGAGGCTGAGCGAGACGGAAACCCAGACGCCCGGGCGGGCTGGACTGGCTAGCATCCTCCGTGTCGAGGAGGAGCCATGGCGCTGGGCCACAAGGGATCGCGACGCATCGTTGTCGACGGTACGGCCTACCGCTGGCGGTTGCGGCGCAGGCCGAGCTACTTGCAGGCTCTTGCCTGGGCACCGTGCACGTTCGCGGTCGAGCACGCAGACGCCCCTGGGACAACGCTCGCGGTCACGACCGACCAGCCGCATCCGAGCAACTGGTTCGGACGCGAAGCCAAGCCCGTACTGCCGTCCGATGTCGCCAGGACCATCCAGCTTGCTCTTCGTGAGGGCTGGACCCCAACGGCTCCGGGCTCCCCGTTCCACCTGGACCTTTCCGCCGGAACGATCGATCGGTAGAAAGACGTCCCGGATCGGGGTGCCTTTCTGCCATCGTTGACCAAGGGCGCAATGCGAAGGCTGAACCTGTTGGTTCGGACAGGGTCATGAGGCACTCGGGGGAATCGTGCCGTTCTTCATACCGATCGTTCTTATCGGTGTCGGTGTGGCGACCGGCGGTAGCGGCGTCGCTCTCGGCGGCAAAGGCGCCTACGACCTCAAGCGTTCGAAGGACCGGCTCAAGGAGGCGGGCCAGAGCTACGAGCGCCGGCTGGCCCAGATCGAGGACGCACTGGCAGCGACGAACACTGTCCTCAAGGGCCTGGGCGAGCAGCAGAGGCAGGCGTTCGTCGATGTCGTCGTACGCATGGGCGACTTCTTGCGTCGCCACGAGCGACAGGTGCGCGAGAGCGAGCGGCTGCTGGTGGAGGGCATAGACGCCACCATGACCCAGATCCCCGGACTCCGCGGCCTTGATGCCGACGCGGTGGCATGGATCGGCGGGGCTCTTGGATCCGCGGCGGCGGGTGCGGGTGCGGGCGCTGGGATCACGGCAGTGGCGAGCAGCTTCGGAGTCGCGAGCACCGGGGCGGCGATCTCGGGCTTGACGGGCGCTGCGGCTGAGAGTGCCACCCTCGCCTTCCTGGGCGGTGGGTCGCTCGCATCGGGCGGCGGCGGGATGGCCCTGGGAGCTACGGCGCTCAACTTCGTCACCATCGGTCCCGCGCTCCTCGTGGGCGGAATGGTCGTCAAGGGCCGAGGCACGAAGGCGATGACCCGGGCGAGGGAGTACGAGGCGGAGATCGCCGTGGCGATCGCTGAGCTTGACGAGACGGACGCTCGCCTGAAGGGCGTCGACGCCCGGGCCGCAGAGCTGCGCGAGCTTCTCACGGACCTCACCTTCCGAGCACTTGAGGCGCTGGAACTCCTGGAGTCCGAACCGTTCGATCTACCCAGACACGCCGCGCGCTTCCAACGGGCCATGACACTGGTCATGGGCGTCCGAGACGTGGCGGCGACTCCGATTGTCGACAGCGAAGGCAAGTTGGACGAGCGGAGCGCGAACCTCACTATCAGATACGGACCGTTGATCGAGGAGACTCCAGATGCCTGACCAGCCCAAGGTGCATGTAGGCAAGGTCGTCAACGCGGCCAAGGGTTCCGTTCGGGCGATGGACGGCTTCGCTGCGCTGAACCAGATCGTCGAAGCCGCCCGCGAGTGCATCCACATCCACGAGGTCGAGAGCACCAAGAGAGCCCGGACAGAGGCTTACGAAGCCACGGAGGTCGCTCGGATCCGAGCCGCTGAGGCTGTCCTCAAGAACTACTTCGCACAGGCATTCGCGGAACGACGCAACCTCTACGAGGAGATGTTCGCCCGGCTGGACAGGGCACTCGACGAGGGCAACGGCGAAGTACTGCACACCGTCGTGCGGGGGATCGTCGACATCGCCAAGACCTCACCGCTCGCGGACATCGGCGACCTCTCACAGGTCCGGGCGGCACTGGACGACCCGGATCAAGTATGGGACCTCTGACCACGACGCGTCCGGAGACGAACCACCGCCGGGACACGAACTGGTCCGACGACGGCGCAGACGGGAGAGGCAGCCGGCCCAGGTGACACGCCCAAGGCCCCGGACCAAGATCGGTCCGGGGCCTTGACCCTGGTGCCCGGCAGGATTCGAACCTGCGACACCCGCTTTATGAGTTCGATCGCTGCGCGGCACCGCCGTGGAGCCGCCTGGCCACGCTGGCCGTGCCAGACCATCCAGGAGCGCTGGCGTCCGGCGTCGTTGATGTCACGCGTGGATGTCAGAACGGCGTATCCGTATGCGCTCGCTGGCACGATGGTCGCGTGGCTGACCTGGAGCGCATCGCGGCAGAGATCATGGCGTACTACCGAGCACTCGACGAGGGTGCCACCCTGCGGAGCCACTTCCGCCACGCTGACGAGGAAGGCGGCCTCTGGTACATCGAAGCCGTACCCGACCGCAGTGAGTTGATCGTCATCAAACAGGCCGAGTTGACTTCGGCCGGCGAGCTCCACCGGTACAGCTGGGAGCACCTGGAGGACAAGCACGGCTTCCTGACAGACCAAGCGATCGACCCTGACGAAGACCCGCTGGAGAGCATCTCAGCCGAAGAGTTCCAGCGGGTGTGGGATCGGTAAGCGCGCTGGATACCACTTTAAGAGCGAGGTGAGGTGAGTGCCGCCCTGACCTGCGAACTGTCCACATGGGCGGACCGCGGGTCAGTCACCCGCGGGCCACTGCCTCTCGCGCCCCGACCAGACCTGACATGCATGCGCCCGTGTGAGACAGGGGAACAATGCCTTACATGGGCGCATGGGGGACGTTGTTAGCGACCATCGCTGGTGCCGCGATCGCGCTCGTGGGCCAGCACCTGGTGAAGCGGTCTGAGGAACGGGCTCGCATCTCGGAGCTTCTACTTGAGCAGTGCGCCGTCGTGGCGGCGTCCTCCACGGAGTTCCGGGATCGCATCTGGGAAGAACGTCACCTGGGCTTGGAGGGGCGGGTCGCTGGCTGGGACCTTTCGGCCCTGCGGCTGGCAACAGCCCGCGTACACATCCTCTCCAAGGACGAAGCTTTGCTGTCGTCGCTGGATCAGCTGAACAGGGCTGGCCGGCGGCTGGGAAGCTGCTGGCGACGTGGGGACGTGAATGATGCAGATTATGACGACCTTTGGGACCGTCACGGCGCTGCTATGAAGCAGTTTTTAGCGGCGAGCGGCAAGGTGGTGCGCCGCCGTCTGTCTCACTTCTGAGCGTCGACGCACGGCCCAGAGACGGTCCAAACAGGGACTCTGCCAGCGCCAAACGCGCAGGTGAGTGACCCGTTCTCATCTGACGGCTGCCAGTTCTCCGGGCTTAGGCATGGCGCTACCAGTGTCGCAGATCCATTTGGGTGACCTGCGGGTGTCGTCCGCTACAACTGTCGGTAGTGGTCGTCAGCGGTCGCCATTGAGCGGCCTCCGGCGGCCCAGAGACGGCCCAGCGGAGATCACTCGTCGGCTGCCAGCCACTCGACGAGCCGGACCTTGACTTGGTGGTTGCGGCTGGCGTGCCAGAGCACCTCGCCACTGATGAAGTCCCGGAGGGTGGGAGATCCATTCCCTGCGGCATGGCTGTGATCTCCGCCAGCCCCAGCGCGTCCGGCACCCCATCTATACGCAGCAAGACTCCAAAGGACTGGCGACCGATGACCTCGCAGGCGATCCGGGAACCGACGGGCAGGGCCGCCACGGTTGCCGCCCAGCTCCGCCGCACCTCGTCTACGGTCGGCACCTCCTGGCCGTCAGCCGCGTGTACTCATCCATCTCTAGATCATGCGGCCCTTAGGACCGGCGCTTATGAGACTGGGGCACACTTTGGTTGGCCGGTCAGATTGCCGTCATGCCGACGGCGACATCATGTGAGCACTGCATTAGGAGAGTCCACACACTCAAGGCTTTGCATAAATTTCGTGAAAGACGTACAGGAAAAGGGCCGTACCCAATAGAATGAATAGCTCAATCAGGAGAACCGATTGGCGGAGCTTTCGCAGGCGCATGGTCAATGTTGAGCTTTCCTTAGCAATCAAGAGAGATGCAACGAACGCTACTGGAATCAGGACAACCGCAGCATCTTTTGCGGTGAGCCCATGAAGGGAGTCACTGTCTGAAGCCTTCCCTTCGACAGCTCGCCAAATCAGCAAAGAAATGCCGAATGCAGTGACAGTCATAGCGAGATAGAGAAATAGCGAGACTGTTCGATTTAGCCGCAGATCACACTTAATCCAGATCCGCTTTCGCCGGCCTGGCGTTGAGTCGTGCCGCAAATAACGCTCAGAGGTTTTAGACTCCTCATCTAGCTCACCATCGATCTTCTCTCCTCTTTGGATGGGCTTCTCAAGCGGAATTCCCAACTCGTCTAGAGCTTGACAGTCATGCAGACGGACAGAGGTGTCCGTAGTCTGAATGCTGATGTGATTTGTCTCCGCATCGGCGAATGTGACTGACTTCCACGCGGTCTTGCCAAGGTGTTCAGCGGTGGGAAAAAACCGTGAACTCTTGAACCGCTTGTGCCAAGCGTGTTGAAAGTAAATCGACCTCTTCTCCTTTACCGTGATGATGAACGGCCTATCCACAGGTATCCTGCAGCGCGCGAAAGCGGTCCACCTATTGCCAAAAGCCGCGTAGGTCGAGAGCAGCGTGGAGGCAGCCTTCGCACTCAATCGTGCTTCTTCTGTCTCGGTGTGAGATTTCTGCGCGTGGGCGTCGCGCAGAAGGCTGTATAGAGCTTCAAGTCGACGAGTACACTGCGTTTCGTCTAGCACTCCCCGCCCCAGTCGCTCCATTTCTCGCGACATCTGAGGCAGCGCGATTAGCGGATTTTCGGCACCGTTACGATAGTCCTCCATGGTCTCTTGAAGGACGTATCCTCTAATCTTTGAGCTAACCTCGCGCCACTCATTCAAAATGTGCTCTTTGATGTCAAATTTCAAGAATGCGTCAAGAAAAATCTGAAGGGGATCCCTTCTCCTGAGGAGCTTCATCATCGGATGGCGCCATTGCCTAGGATCCATGGAGAGCTGATTGTATTTCTTCCAAATGTACCCATATTGACTTGTCGGCAGGAAGAAGATTGCGGCTAGTAATTCCTCGAGGTCGGCTTCGAAGTCGGCCACAGTGATCCCTGCCTTGATGGCAAGGTATTTGATGTATGCCGCTTCCAGTCGTGCCCCCTCGTCGAGTGGAATCCTGTATACAGGCTCTTGATCTACCGTAATATGTAGATCAAGAAGGGGAACCTTCGGAAGCTCGGCAATGGGGAGTAGCAGTTCAACCTTTCCGTCATTCTCCCTGGGGAGGTGGGAGAGTTGGTCATAAAATCCAGGAATGTGGCCAGGTAGGTCAGATTGGACCGCTGCTACGCGAGTAAGCGGTTTAACATGGATCTCTCGCTCCCGCACAGACCACAGTGCGCTCGAAAGTTCAATGCGTTCAATAGCGCGCATACGCCAAGCCTGAAGATGATGGAGCAGTGTCACGGCGATTTCTTCCTGCACCAGCTATTCTCCTTCTACGATCAGGCGTGCTACTACCTACAGGCCATGGTCAGACACTTCCAGGTTCCGCGCAGGCGAGGTTGGCCCAATGGGGTGCCGGCTGTAGATCCTGATCGCCTCGGATAGCGATGACGACGACTCGAGGGACTGCGGCTGCGACGGCGAGTGAGTAGTTAGCAATCTTGAAACCGTCGTGGCGTGAGCCACCGTGGGTTCGAGTCCCACAGCCACCGCCCATGTGAACGGCCCCTGACCCGGGGGAAACGGTTAGGGGCCGTCGTGCTGTACGTCGCGCTAGAAGGGCGTCTCTAGAACACGCCGTGCGGTCACGGAGAAGGCGCTTCTGGCATCCTCAAGGGAGTCAAGGATCAAGTCCACACCTGCTGGACGAGAGCCGTCATGGCTCGGTGTTGGCTCACGTTCCACGGCACTGCGCAGATCGGCGATGCGTCCCCAAACTTCGACAGCTGCACGTTCGACTTCGGTCGGCCCAACCAGATCGATCTGGGCTTGCAACCTGCAAAGATCGCGCACCAACGATCGCAAAGTAGAGATCTGCTCGGCCCGGCTCAGTGGGCTTTCCGCGGCAGTGATCTCGCCATGCCAACCAAGCGCGACCAGAACTGGATGCAGGCCTTCCACTGCCTGCATGAAGGCCAAGTAGGCCTCACGCCTCTCGGACCTGAGTGACTTTCTGAAGTCCACTACCCCCTGGTCAACGGCCTGCTTGCGAGTGGCTATGTATGTCAACGTGGCCGCGCCGAGTGCCCCGACGACACCAACACTGGCACCCAAAACAGCGGCGACTCCCTGATCCATGGCCCCATTCTGCCGCCGTTGCCGGTCCTGCAGGAGGCCAGCACAGTGCGGTCGTTGCCCACTGCCTCAAGCCACCACTCTCCCCAGCTCCCATCCCGTCCGCCGTCGACCCACACACCGTGGAGCAGGCGTGGTCCCTGGCGTCCAGGTGGAGCGCGCTACTGTACGAACGACCTGGACGCCAGGGACCACGCCTGCTCGGCTTCGCCTGGGTCGGCGGTGGACGGGATGGGAGCTCCCCACGCACACCACAACGGACCCGCAGTCGGCGACGTCGCCCCCTCCATCCCGGTGCCGGCCGATCCCCCGCCGGAGGCATGGTTCTGACCGGGCCGCAATATGCGGTGCTCGGCTCATGGCCACCGGCCCTATCCACACATGGGCGCGCGTCGGCGCAGCGCGGGCGGAGCGGGCCGAAGGCAGGAGCGTCGCCCGCAGCGGAGCCGGGAGCGCGCCCGGCGGAGCGGAGCGCAGCTGGGGCTTGAACCAGTAGAGAAAGTTGTAACTCAGTCTGTCTCGCGGGGCTTGAAGTCGTGTGTGCCCGCCGGGAGTTCGGTCGCCTGGCGGTGGGCGAGTGGCAGGAAGAGCACCGGTCGGATCGTCCACGTGATGCGGGTCTTGGCGTGGGTCACCGACACCGTGCATGGCTCGGCGCGCAGCAACGCTCGGCGGGTCTCGATGCGGCCCTCGTACAGCCACTCCCATGCTTCGTCGGAGGCATCGGCGTCCAGGGCCGGGGAGATCGTTCGGAGTGCGACCGCTACCCAACGGTCGGCCTGAGGCGCCGAGCACGCGTCGAACGAGGCGAGGAGTTCCGGTTGCCGCTGGTCGGTCAGGTCCTGGGTCCAGCATTCGCACCAGTAGCCCCGCTCGGGTTGCTTCCGGCGACTCATCGGCTCGTCGCTTTCAGAGATGCAGTGGCATACGGGTGCTGGAGTGCGGCGCGCAGGGTGTCGGCGTCGGTGAGCGTGTCGTCGTCGGGCAGCTCGTACCAGCCGCCGAACCAGTCGTCCAGTTGCCCGGGGCCGGGTGCGACCAGCCATGAGTTGTTGGAGAGGTGGCGTACGGGCAGGCCGGCCCAGGTGCCGGCGGTGCCCGTGCCGATGACGTAGTAGAGGCGTTCGTGGGGGCCGTCGTACAGCACCGGACCGATCGTCGCCCCGGTGGCCCGCAGGTGAGCGAGGGCCAGGACGCCGATTGCCGCGGGGGTTCGTACGAGGTCCCAGCCGTCGCCCACTCGGAGCAGGCGCAGTCCGGGTACGTCGGTGATCACGGGCGCGTTTCGCAGCGCTTCACGGACAGACATCAGCTATTCCGTTGGGGCCGAGGGTGGGGGTTCGGGCTGAGGGTGCGCGCCGAGGCTGCTGCCAGCGTGGTGGGGCGGATCGTCATCAGACGGGTGCCTGTCGCCTCCATCTGCCGCATACGTTCGTCGGCGAGGCGTTTCGGGCCCAGATGGCTGAGGGCAGGCACCACGGCGCCGTAGGTCCCGGGCAACTGCAGGGCGTCCAAGAGGCCGACGAACGCAGGGGACCGGACGGCCACTGTCGTCTCGCGATCCGTGAACACCCCGCACAGCATGAGCTCGTGCTGCCGGCAGAACTCGGTGAGGGAGTAGACGAGCGCGGAATGGCGGGCCGGGCCGCCGGTGAGCCGGCGCAGGTAACCGAAGACCCGTGGGAAGGCAACGGGGCGCCGTTCCGTGATGAGTTCGTCGTCCATGCCCACAGCCTCAGCCGCCGCGGAGCGCCTGGAAATGTCCCTCTGTTGTACTTCCGTTGCACTTTCCGTCCCGGGCCGTCACTGAGAGTGGTTCCATACACGGAGGGAGGTCGTCCGTGGTCAGCGTGCAGCAATGGACCGGCCGGGAAGCGAGCGCTCTGCGCGCCGCCTTACGCATGAGCATGCGCGCGTTCGCCGAGCATCTCGGTGTCGCGCTGCGTACGGTTGCCAAGTGGGAGAGCCTGGGGACGGAAACCCAGCCTCGTCCGGACACGCAGGCCATCCTCGACACCGCGCTGGCTCGTGCGGATTCCTCCGCTCGAAGCCGCTTCGAAGCATTGCTCTTTCCCGAGCGGAAGTGCACGCAGCCGACGGACCACGAAACCTGGACCGAGGACATCGAGCGAGCGGTGGTCAGCATCAGCCGCCAGAATTTTCCCTTCGCCACCACCCTGCTGAACCGCTGGGTGGGACGCCTCGACCCGCGGCAACTGGACGACAAGGGCCTCTACCTCTACGGCCGTTCCCTTGTGCTTGTCGGTGACCTTCAGCGGGACCAAGGCGCTGTCCTCGGCCCGCTCTCGGCCCGGCATTCCTACACGACGGCCCGCGACATGTTCACCGAACTCGACGTTCCGCGCCGAGTGGCCCAGATCGAACTCTCGCTCGCCGTCGTCCAGGAGATGTCGGGCCAGCTGGACGCCTCCGCGCGCCGGTATGAAGCCCTGGCCACCGACGGGCGCCTGAGTCCGCGCGACCGGGCCAGGGCACAGCTGTGGGTGGGTACGGCGTTGAGCAAGCAGGGCGACAACGAGTACGCCACCCAGGTCATGACGACCGCCACCCGCGCCTTCGAGGATCTCGGTGAGCCGGAGGACTGGTCGGTCGCCCACCAGAAACTGGCCCTGGCCCACCGGGGTGCCGGTGAACTGTCGCAGGCCCTGCACTGCATCGACATCGCGCGTACGACCGGTGCGGTCGACTCCCCGATGCAGCGGGTGCGGCTGGACACCGCCTACGGGCACATCCTTCTGTCGGATGCGGCGACCCGGGATGATGGGTTGTCCGTTCTCGATCAGGCGGCGCAGGTGGCCCGGCAGTACGGGCTGAGCCACCAGTTGCGCAGTATCGAGAACATCCGCAAGGGCCAGCAGGGTTGAGGCAAGGAGCGCCGGTGCCGGAGCACGAGCAGCGTCAGATCAGCGATGAGCAGTTGCGTGACGCGCTGCTGATCTGGAACTACCACCAGATGGGTCATGCTCCACGGCCCTGCTCGGTGGCGATCGGGCTCGGCAGTCATGACCTGGGCGTGGCCACCACGGCTGCCGAGCTGTATCACGCCGGTCTGTTTCCGGTGCTGGTGTTCAGCGGCGGCAACAGCCCCACCACTCGGGTCCGCTTTCCACGCGGCGAGGCCGTCCACTACCGGGAGCACGCCCTGGGTCTGGGAGTGCCGGACGAGGCGATCATGGTCGAGACGGAGGCGGCGAACACCGGGCAGAACATCACCTTCTCCCGTGAGCTGCTGGCCGAAGCAGGCATCGCGGTCGAGTCGCTGCTGCTGATTTCCAAGCCCTACATGGAGCGCCGTTCGTACGCGACCTGTCGCAAGCTGTGGCCCCAGGTCGACGTCGTGTGTGCCTCCGAAGCGCTGGAGCTGGAGGACTACCTCAAGTCCATTGGCGACGAGAAGCTCGTGGTCGACATGCTCGTCGGCGACCTTCAGCGGGTGATCGAGTACCCGAAGCTCGGCTTCGCCGTCGAGCAGGACGTACCGGGGGACGTCCACGAGGCCTACGAGCGCCTGCTGCGGGCCGGCTTCGACAGCCGCCTCATCAACACCTGATCTCCCGAGCGCCTGCGCACGATGATGCTCGTCCCCCGCTCGTCAGTGATCGCTGGCGACCGCCCGCCTTGATGTCAGACAGAGCTGCCAGAGGGGTCTCACCTACAAACGTTTGTAGGTGAGACCCCTCTGAACTGGTGCCCCCGGCAGGATTCGAACCTGCGACACCCGCTTTAGGAGCGAGGCTGGGGAGCAATGCCGGTGACCTGGAGCTTCGGTACCACGTGAGGCGGCCGGAAACCCAACCGCAGGACACCCCAGTTGACCGCAGCTGACCTATGTATGTGGCACGACAGTGGCACGAACCCAAGCCCACGAAAGCCAGCCACGACGGCGAGTGCGCCAGCAAACTAGGCGCGCGTATGTCTCGCTGTACCCCCACCGGCCTCAGCCACGTTGCCGGTGTTCGACTAGAGCAATCCGCCGGCCGGCCGGACTGTGCTGTGCCAGCCTCGACTGCCTCCTGACCCCCAACTGACCGCAGTCAGCTACGACGGCGTGGGCCGGCGCTCAGGCACGCATGCGCTTCGTTGCGGCATCCCTATCAGCTTGAGCCCTGTTAGGACCTGTGTCGGAATGAAGAGCTGGACGGGAAAGTTGCTTCTGACGCGAGGCCAGACTTTGCGCTAGGACCCTCTTATCCTCTGCCGATTTTGTGCGTCCATCTTTGTCTTCCAGAGATGCCCATTGTCGCAAAGTCCATATAAGACAGCCGTCATCGTGCACCGTTTTGAAGTGATCGCACGCCTTAGCGAGCATTGCCCTAGCCCGATCTGGCTCATTCTGAGCTATGTAAATATCCGCCAAATCCGTATAAGTCATAGCCAGGCAATGAAGGTCATGCACCGCCCGGAATTGTTGGGCGGCCTTACCCGCCGAGGAAGCTGCTTCGTCAAATTCCTTCTGCTTTAGGTAGATCTTGGCGATCCGTCGAAGTGCCGTACCTTGGCAATGGCGATCATTCCCTGCAAGGAATCGCTGCCTCGCCATTTCGTAGTAGCGCTTGGCTTCGCGCGGGGCCTTCAGACGCAGGTGGATCTCTCCTAGTTCGAGATAGCCGTGTCCCAATTGATGAGAATCATTGCTAACCTTCAGCAATTGAAGAGACCGCTGGAGCAGTTTCTCGGCCTCAACGTGCTTCCCTCGGTCCGAAGCCACCTTTGCCAGCTGGGTCAAAACTCTGGATTCCGTGCGAGGGCTTCCTAGTTCCCTGGACAACTGTCGTGCTTCGTCAAGCATGCTTATAGAGTCCTCATGGATATGAGTTCTCTCGCCTGCCTTGATACGCTCAATCAGTGCATTTATGATGCAATGATTGCATCCGAGACGGCGCGCAGATTGGACAGCAAAGGAGGTCACGGTACGCCATACGTTAGGGTGAAATCTCCTCTGGAAGAAAGTCGTAAGGTTCGACGAGATTCTAAGCAAGAGGTCATCAGAGCCATTCTTGTAAGCAGCCTCGACTACTTCCGCAATCGCAGCGACCTCGCTCTCTAGCCAATCCGTGGCGGCTTGCGGGTTTGCTTGGAAGTTCTTTCCCGCCTCCCTGCTGCCGAAGATGGCATCGCTGGCTTCGTCGACCATATGGGCATACCAGTTAGTCATACCCGTGACGAGGGAGCTGGCGTGATCAATGCCTTCTTCGCCCTCAAGGCATTCGTGAGCGAATGCTCTGATCAGGTCGTGCATCTTATACCGGCCGGGTAGCGGACTCAGCTGCACCAAGTTGGCATCTAGAAGATCTTCAAGAATGTCTTCGCATTCGAACTCTCCGAGATCCGCGAGATTTGCAACCAGCTCGGACGAAAAACTGGATGCCGGGACTACGCCTAGAATCTTGAATACATGCTTGAGGGTCGCGGGTAGACTCTCATACTAGAGAATGAAGCTCGCCCGCACGGCCAAATCGCCAGCTTGCAAGAGTTGGAGTCTACGCCGCTCATCCTGAAGGCGAGAGGCATAGTATGCCAGTGGCCAAGTCACTCTATCGCGCAATTTGTTGGCTGAGATCCTTAGAGCCAATGGCAGGCCGCCGCATAGGTCGACAATGAGGTGTGCTGCCGTGATATCTGCGTCCACCCTATCGTGGCCAATTGTTCTGTGCAGGAGGTCCAGGCCATCGTTGCGGCTGAGTGTTGCAAGGGATGATCGCCTGACGCCGACGAGTCCTGACAGGTTATTTCGACTAGTAATAACGGTCGCGCAACCCGAATTGCCTGGGAGGAGTGGCCTCACCTGAGATTCACTAGCGGCATTATCCAGGATCAACAAAACTCGCCTCGTGGCCAGTGCCGAGCGAAACTGATTGATTTTCGCGTCGAAGGCCTCGGGGAGATCTGGGCCGGAAAGCCCGAGCGCGTGTAGAATGTTATCGATAATCTGCTCTAGATCGACTCCTTTGCCGTCTGCCCCGTTTAGGTTCACGTATATCTGAGCGTCAGGATAGGAGGGCGCCAGGGCGTGCCCGAGCCTCGTGGCAAGGGCGGTTTTTCCGACTCCTGGCGGGCCAGAGATTGATACGGTCCCTCCTTGGGGGGTCCTTTCTTTGAAAAACTCCAAAAGATCGGAGAGCTCCTGGGATCGCCCTACGAATTCGGGATCGTCAGCGGGCAGCTGGGCGGGACGTATAGATGTCGTTACGGCGTTTTCTGCGCTTATTGGCGCGACGTGTCCAC
Organism: Streptomyces cyanogenus; assembly: GCF_017526105.1. Classification (NCBI taxonomy): domain Bacteria; kingdom Bacillati; phylum Actinomycetota; class Actinomycetes; order Kitasatosporales; family Streptomycetaceae; genus Streptomyces; species Streptomyces cyanogenus. The sequence continues at coordinate 3,884,430 of NZ_CP071839.1, read as the reverse complement.
TTTCTCCATGCCGATCGACATTGATACCGCCGGCAACGTGGGAGACATGTACAACGGTGCGAGGAGAGGAGGGAGGCTTCTTTTTGTTGCGTGCAGCCTTCTTTTTATCTCTTTTGCCCATGATTGCAGCCTCACGCATTCCGCTGATCAGCTGATGGCTAGAAATTCAAGTCGCCATGCACCGTCTCTACGTTGACGATCTTACCGATCTTGGCGTTCTGGTAATTGTTGTAAACCTTGGCAATCACCTCTGAGTTCACAGAGGGGCTAGGTGCTTGTTCTACAAAGTTTCGCACGGTACCAAAGAATTGGGCATCTTCGAGCATGGCGGTTGTGAGCCAGTGAGTCATCCTCGCCATGACTGCTTCGTTTCGCGGGTCTTGCTCCAACTTTTCCAAGGTGGACTCAGCGTTGTTATTGCCCTGAAAACGTCTGCGAATGGTTTCCAGCAGTGCAGTCGTTCCCTGCCATGCGCTTTTTCCGGCTTCCGCCAAGAACCCTTGTGCCAGCAAAACTGAGCTGGTGGCTGCAACGAGTTCGATGTCCATTCTGCCCCCACAATGAACTGGAAGCTGGCGCTTCCTGGCGTTGGTCACGCTTTCATCACCTGGACAGCGATGATCCCACACAGACTTGCCCCCCACCACAGGAACTTCTGAACGGCAAGCTCGGCTTCCTCCCTGCGGACGACACGTCACGGGTGCGGCGGTAGGCGGATGATGCTGTGCGCGGCACGGACGCCGACCGGGCTGGAGCGGGACGAAGGCAGGAGCGCAGGCCCGGCCGGGGGCCGGGCCGCGCGCGGGGAGCGGAGCGAGCCGCCTTGAACCGGTAGAGAAAGTTGTAACTCAGTCTGTCTGGCGAGGCTTGAAGTCGTGAGCACATGCTGGGAGTTCAGCCGCCTGACGGAGCGCGAGGGGCAGGAAGAGCACCGGTCGGATCGTCCAGGTGATGCGGGTCTGGGCGTGGGTCACTGACATTGTGCACGGCTCGGCGCGCAGCAAGGCTCGACGGGTTTCGATGCGGCCCTCGTACAGCCACTCCCATGCCTCATCGGAGGCGTCCGCGTCCAGGGCCGGTGAGATCGTGCGGAGTGCGACCGCTACCCAACGGTCGGCCTGGGGTGCCGAGTAGGCGTCGAACGATGCCAGCAGTGCCGGCCCCCGCTGCTCGGTCAGGTCCTCGGTCCAGCACTCGCACCAGTAGCCCCACTGCGGCGGCTTCAGCATGGGTGGCCTCCCAGGCGGGTGTCCGCGTACAACTCCGCGGTGACCGTGTGGCCCTGGTCGCTGTCGTGGACGACGACCCGGTGAGCGATGGCGGTGACCATGCCCAGTCCCCGGCCGTGTTCGGCGTCCTGGTCCTGGTGCTCGACCTTCGGGGCCGTGGCCGTACCACCGTCGTCCGTGACGGACACCGCGACCACCTGAGCCGAGACGGCGACCGCCAGGTGGAAGCTGCCGTACTCCTGGCCGCTGGCGGTGTGGAGGATCGCGTTCGCGCTCAGCTCGCTCACGATCAGCTCGGCGTCTTCGGCTAAGGGGGAGCCGCGCAGGATGTCGCGGGTCCAGCGGCGGGCCCGACTCACTTCTTCCGGGAATCCTGGGCAACTCAGTCCCCAGACCCGGGCTGCACTCGTATACTCGTGCATACAAGTTCCTTCGTGCTGGTAGGCCGCCATGTGCAGCGGGTTCGGGCTAGACGAGTTTCACGCCGTCGTGGGCGCGGATGGCCGGCGGGGTCGTCGCGTCGAGTGCGTCCAGGACTCGGATCGCGTACGCCTCGTCGGCAAGCTCGGTGACCTCTTCGCGGGGGGCCCAGCGCAGTGCGCGGGTCTCGTCACCGGTGGTGGGCACACCGTCGGCGGCTTCACAGCGGAAGACCAGCGAGACGATCAGGCCCTTCATGTTCTTGTAGACGCCGGTCAGGGTCGCCGGAACGGCGATCTTGATTCCGGTCTCTTCGAGGACCTCGCGCTGGAGGGCTTCCGGGATGGTCTCCTCGCGTTCGAGGACACCGCCCGGCGGCTCCCACTTGCCGTTGTCCCGGCGCTGGATCAGGAGGGCCCGGCCTTGGTCGTCCACGACGACCCCGGCGACGCTCACGGAGTGCGGGCGTTCAGTGCTCACGTTCCTCGGCCCTCTCGGCTGGCTAGGCTCTCCACCGTAGCAACAACACTCGCCCACTCGTCTAGATACCTAAAGGAGTACTCACGTGAGCCCTCTTTCTTCGGGCCTCCTCGGTGATCTCGACCCCACGAGCGATCGTGCGGTCTTCCGGCAGATCGCCGACCAGCTGCGCGAGGCCATCGACCGTGGGCGATTCCGCGAGGGCGAGAAGCTGCCCTCGGAAGCCGACCTTGTCGATCACTTCGGGGTGTCCCGGATGACGGTCCGCAACGCCTTCTCCATCCTCCAGGGTGAGGGCCTGGTGCACGCCGAGCACGGTAGGGGAGTCTTCGTGCGACCACGACCGCCCGTGCGGCGGCTCGCCTCGGACCGTTTCGCCCGGCGGCACAGGGAGCAGGGCAAGTCCGCGTTCATCGTGGAGGCCGACGCGGCCGGCAGTCACCCCCAGGTCGACAGCCTGGAGGTCAAGGAGGAGAAGGCCAGCCAGGACGTCTCCGCCCGGCTGGGCTCGGTGCGGCGCGTGCTGGCTCGTCGGCGCCGGTACCTGCTCGACGGGCGGCCGGTGGAGTTCGCCACCTCCTACCTCCCGCTCGACGTCGCCCGCGGGACCCCGATCGCGGAACCCAACCCCGGGCCCGGCGGCATCTATGCCCGCCTGGAAGAGCTGGGCCACCGCCTCGACCACTTCGAGGAAGAGATCCGCGCCCGGATGCCCTCGCCCGCAGAGGTGAAGACGCTCCGGCTGGCCGCTGGCGTGCCGGTCATCCACCTCATCCGGACGGCCTTCGACACCGAGGGTCGGGCCGTCGAGGTCTGCGACACGGTGATGGCGGCGGACGCGTACGTTCTGGCGTACCAGCTTCCGGCCACGTGACCAGGTGGGCGACGGCACAGCTCTAAGCGGTCGGCTCGTCCTCTCCGTCGGCGGCCGACGCGAACATGTGGCCGAGGTTGGTCCACATGAAGCTCTCTCGCCAGTCGGGCTTGTCGAGCATCCAGCCGAGGAGAGCCTGCAAGACCTTCTCCTGGGACACCGTTCGGGTCTGGTAGTGCTCTGCGGGGACACCGTCGCGGTACTCCAGCTGGTAGGTGTTGTTGTCGCGGAACCAGACCTGGATGTACCAGTCGCCCTCCCGTTCCTCGTCCCGGCGCTCAAGGATCAAGTACTCGTTTCCGCGTCTCAGGTTGGCGAGCATGGTTCCTACTGCCGGCTTCGTGGGGCGCTTCAGCTCGTAGCCACGGCCGTTGGTCGCTATCAGCATGGGGGGATTCTGACGGGTGGGTCTGACATGGGGCGCAGGGCGCTTCTCCGAACTCGTACGCCCCAACACGCTTACTCGTATAGACGAGTGGGCAAGTTGTGTGGCAGGGTGAGTGCGTGATCCCGATCAAGGGGCTCGCAGAACCCACCTTGTATAGACAAGTAGATAGGAGTGTGCCTTGCGCACCATCCGCGTGGAGACCTCCGGAGCGACGATCCTCCTCACCGAGGCCCCCGAGCCGAAGGTCCGCGACCGGCAGACCGGCGAGATCGCCAAGGACGCAAACAGCGGCGAGGCGCTGATGACCATCGGCGTCGTCTACATCGAGGACGGCGAGTCGTCGCTCATCAAGGTCACCGTTCCGGAGGGCGGCATCTCCGAGGGGCTGACTCTCGGCGCGCCGGTCTCGCTGCCGGGCCTCGTCGCCCGGCCGTGGGAGTCCGTCTTCAACGGCCAGCAGCGCCACGGCATCGCCTACCGCGCTGCTGCCGTCACTCCGGCCGCCTTCCCGGCCGCGACCGGGGCCGCCGCCTGATGTCCGACCTGACGACGCTTCTGGAAGTGGGTGGTCCTGTCGCCGCACTCGGCGGCGGGGCCGCCTACGCCCGGGCCAAGCACCCGGCGGCGTACTGGTCCACGGTCGGTCTGCCGGTGTCCACGGTCCGGCTGCTCAGCTCGTACGGCTCGGTCATGGAAGCGTGCGGCCTGACCGTGGCACCCTCCCGGCTGCGGGTGCTCGCCGTGAAGGCCATGACGCAGCGCGTGGTACGGCCCGTACCGCCGCGTCGGGGCCTCATCCGGCCCACCACGACCGGGCTGCGGATACGCCTCCGCCTGGCGCCGGGCCAGGAACCCGCCGACGTCGCCGCCTCCGCCGAACGCCTGCGGCACGCGTGGGGCGTTCACGCCGTGTACGTCACGACCGTCAAGCCGGGGGTCGTCGAGCTGCGGCTCGTGGGTTACGACGTCTTACGGCGGGTGCGCATGCCGCGCAAGATCGCGGGCGGCTTCCTGAAGGTGCCGGTCGCACTGCGAGAGGACGCCACGCCGTTCGTCCGCGACTACCGCACCATCCCCCACCAACTCACCCTTGGCGCCACGCTGTCCGGCAAGTCCATGTACCTGCGGCACCTCATCGCCGGACTCGCTCCTCAGCCGGTCGCCCTCGTCGGCATCGACTGCAAGCGGGGTGTCGAGCTGGCGCCCTTCGCGCCCCGGCTCTCCGCACTCGCGACCGACCCGGAACAGGCGGCTGAACTGCTGCCGGTGCTGGTCAAGGAAATGGAGGACCGCTACGACCTGATCAAGGCCCGCCAGGGCATCGCCCCCGGCACCCCGGACGAGGAAATCACCTCCGACATCTGGGGCCTGCCCGAGCACGAACGCCCGGTACCGGTAGTGCTGTTCGTGGACGAGGTGGCCGAACTCTTTATGATCGCCACAAAGAAGGACGAGGAACGGCGCGACGAGATGGTCACCCAGCTCATCCGCCTCGCCCAGCTCGGCCGCGCCGCCGGCATCTACCTGGAAGTGTGCGGACAGCGCTTCGGCGCCGAACTCGGCAAGGGCGCCACCATGCTCCGCGCCCAGCTCACCGGCCGCGTTTGCCACCGAGTCAACGACGAAGCGTCCGCCAAGATGGCCCTGGGCGACATCGCCCCCGAAGCGGTCTCCGCCGCCTGCTCCATCGCCCCGGAACGGCCCGGTCTGGCCGTGGCGGGCGACACCTCCGGCGGCTGGTCCCGCATCCGCACGCCGTACCTCTCCCTCGGCGACGCTGCCGAGACCTGCCGCGAGTCGGCCCACCTGGTCCCCGACGTCCCCGCCCTGAAGCCCTTCCGGCCCGACGTGCCCGAGCAGCCGGTCGAGAGCACGCCGCCGGTCGTCCTGCCGCACCCGGTCACCGACTGACCTTCCCCTGCCCGACTCCGGAAGGAGCCGCATCATGCGTGCCCACCTGGCCCGCGTCGACGCGGTGCTCGTCCAGGCGTTCATTGCCGCCGCGCTGTCCTTCGCCCACCTCCACGACGTCGCTGTGGCCGCCGGACAGGACGGATGGAAGGCGTGGGCCTACCCCGTCTCCGTCGACCTGCTGCTGGTCGCCGCCTGGCGTCGACTGCGCTCCGGGCACGGCAAAGCGGCGGCCTGGTGCTGGTTCGTCATCGCGCTCGCCGCCTCCCTCGGTGCCAACGTCGCCACCGCCGGCCTCCTCGACCTCGGCAACGTCCCAGCCTGGCTGCGCATCCTCGTCGCGGGCTGGCCCGCAATCGCCTTCCTCGGCGGGACCCTCCTCGCTCACACCGCGCCCAAGATGGACTCCGAAGCCGAGGTCATCGAGGACCAGGAGGACGAGCCCGAAACCGCGTCCGAGCCACCTGCCCAACCGGCCATCGAGGCACCACCGCAACCCTCGCCCGTACCCGTCCCGTACGCCCTGGTCGACCACGCCCGCAAGGTCGCCGCCGAGCACCACGCCCGTACCGGCGTCCCGATCGACACCCCCACTCTCCGCGCCCGCCTCGGCGTCCCGGCCCCGATGGCCGAAGCCATCGCCGCCCACCTCTGAGAGGAGACCCCGTGTCCGCCAATCGCAGCTTCCGCAACGTCACCCGCATCGGCCCCGTCCAGGTCGGCACCGCTTACGACAGCCGGGGCCGTGAGAAGCACACCGCGGCCTGCACCGCCCCGCGCTGCGGCTTCTCCGCCGACTACGACAGCCGCGCCGCCGCCGAACTGGCCGCCCGCACCCACCGCTGCCCCGTCCGCTGAAAGGACCCGGACAACCGTGACCGTCAGCCTGCCGCTCGTCGTCGTCCTCGGCTTCTTCGCCTGGGGAGCGATCAAGTTCCTCGGCGTACGCACCTGGATCGTCGTCCTGATCGCCCTGTTCGGCTTCTGGCTCTCGCACACCTTCCTGGCTCCCGCCATCGAGTCCGGCACGCGCTCCGGCGTGAGCGTCGTAAACGGCTCACATGCCTAGACGAGTAGATAAGGAGACGCCCACTGTGTTCCTGCCCAAGTACCCGGACAGCCCCACCCCGCCGCCCGCCCACACCCACGCACCGACCGACCCGGCTCCCGTCCGACGCGGCCTCCCGTCGCTCCCCGTGGATCAGAAGACGGTCGCGACGGTGCTCGTCGCCGGCGTGGTCCTCACCGCGCTCCTGGCCGCCGTCGCTGTCACGGCCATATCCGTGGCCGTCGCCGCTGTCGTCGTGCGCTCCCTGCTCCGCGACCAGTACCGGCGCTGACAAGCCGAACTGCACCCGGGGCGGCCACGACACGGCCAAGCATCCGGCCGCCCCGGGCCATCACTCCTGACCGATCCAGCCAGAAGGAGACCGCTATTTTCACCCGCACCACCCCGCCCCCGCTCCCGGAACTCGCAAGGCTGGCCGAAGGCGGCACCCTGCCCGGTATCCTCCGGCAGCTCTCCGGGCTCGGCGGCTGCACCAACCCGATCCGCCTGGATGGCCACCGCACCGAGTACGACATCGACACCACCACCGGTGAGATCGGCCGCGTCCTCCACCACCTCGACTCGACCACCCTCCCCGCCGGCCAACTCCTCGTCCGGTGCAACAACCGCCGCACCACCCGCTGCCCGGCCTGCGCCGAGGTCTACCGCCGCGACACCTTCCACCTGATCACTGCGGGGCTGCGCGGTGGCAAGGGCACCCCGGAACACGTTGCTGCGCACCCCCGCGTCTTCGCCACCTTCACCGCCCCCGGCTTCGGCCCGGTCCACAACCGCCGCACTGATGGCCGCCCCTGCCGCTGCGGCACCCACCACGACCAGGACGACGATGGCCTTGGTGCTCCGCTCGATCCAGACACCTACGACTACGAGGCGGCCGTCCTCTGGAACGCGCATGCCGGGCAGCTCTGGCGGCGCTTCTCCGTCTACCTGCGCCGTGAGGTGGCCAAGCGCGCGGGCCTGTCACAGCGGCGGTTCCGGGAGCACGCGCGCGTGTCCTTCGCGAAGGTCGCCGAGTACCAGAAGCGCGGAGCCGTCCACTTCCACGCGGTCATCCGCCTCGACGGCCCCGGCGGAGGAGACACCCCGCCTCCGGCCTGGGCAACGGCCGAACTCCTCACCGACGCCATCGAGGCCGCTGCCGCCAAGGTCCGCGTCGACGGCCCGGTCATCGACGGCCGTGCTCACACCTTCGCCTTCGGCCGCCAGCTCGACGTCCGTACCATCCGCTCCGCCGACTTCAACGACGGCCAGGAACTGACCGAGCGGGCCGTAGCGGCGTACATCGCCAAGTACGCCACCAAGGGCGCGGAGACCGCGACGGGTGCCCTCGACCGCCCGCTGAAGTTCGCCGCCGAACTCGCCCAGCTCGACATCAGCGACCACGCCCGCCGCCTCATCCGAACTGCCTGGACCCTCGGCGCACGCAAGGACCTGGAACACCTCCGCCTGCGCGCCTGGGCCCACATGCTCGGCTTCCGCGGCCACTTCTCCACCAAGTCCCGCCGTTACTCCACCACCCTCGGCGCCCTCCGCGACGCACGCGCCGAATGGCGCCGAGCACAAGCCGCAGCAGCCAACGGCCCAGAGACCGAGACGACGTACGTCCTCGCCCACTGGGTCTTCGCCGGCACCGGCCTGTCTGACGCCGAAGCCTGGCTTGCCGCATCCCTCGAACCCGCTCCCGGAACGGAAGGAGAACCCACTCATGGCTGACCGCTACCTGACCGTGGCGCAGGTGGCCGAACTCCTTGGCACTACGGAACGCTTCCCGCGTCGCCTGATTGCCGAGCGACGCATCGTGTTCGTCAAGGTTGGCCGTCACGTCCGCATTCCGGAGAGCGCGCTGAACGCCTTCATCGACGCCAACACGGTGCAGGCGATCGGTCATCGGCGCAGCTCCCTGCGGAGGGCTGCCTGATGGCCAACAAGAAAGGGAGGCGTCGGGACTTCGGTTCGGTCCGACAGCTTCCGTCTGGCCGTTGGCAGGTCCGGTATCGAGACCCGGAGACGGGACAACTGCGTCCCGCTGAGAAGACGTATGCCACCAAGACCGACGCTCACGTCGCCCTGACGCACATCGAGTCGGACATCGCGCGCGGGCAGTGGTCGGATCCGGACGCCGGGCAGGTGAACTTCGCCGAGTACGCCACCGCATGGCTGCGGGACCGCAAGCTGGCCGACCGCACCCGCGAGCGGAACGAGTCGGTGATGCGGCTGCATATCCTGCCCACCTTCGGGGCCGGAACGGTGGCCGACGTGACGACCGCTCGCGTACGGAGTTGGCGCGGCAAGCTCCTGGCGGCCGGCGTCGGTGAGCCGTCGGTCGTCAAGGCGTACCAGTTGCTGCGTGCCCTGATGAACACGGCCGTCGACGACGAGCTGATCCGGCGCAACCCGTGCCGCATCAAGGGCGCCGACCGTTACGACGTGCCTGAACGGCCAGTCCTCACGGTGGCGGAGGTCTTCGCCGTGGCCGACTCCATCGCGCCGCGCTACCGGCTGCTCGTCCTCCTGGCGGCCTTCACCACGCTACGGTTCGGGGAGCTGGCGGCCTTGCGGCGCCGGGACATCGACCTGGAGGCGCTGACTGTCACTGTGCGCCGAGCTCAGGCCGAACTGCAGGACGGCCGGCTCTTCGATAAGGCGCCGAAGTCCGCGGCGGGGGTGCGGTCCGTCTCCTTCCCGGCCGAACTCCTCGATGCGGTCACGCACCACCTGGAGCACTTCGCCGCCCCCGGCCGTGACGGACACGTCTTCGTCGGCCCCCAGGGCGGACAGCTGCGACGGAGTAACTTCCGGGACGACTGGGTCAAGGCGCGGAAGGCTGCGGGCGTCACGGCCGAACTGCACTTCCACGATCTTCGGCACACGGGCAACACGCTGGCGTCGACCGCAGGGGCCAGCACCCGTGAGCTGATGACCCGCATGGGCCACAGCAGCTCCCGTGCCGCGCTGATCTATCAGCACATGACCAGCGACCGGGACCGCGCCCTGGCAGACCGGCTCGGTGCCATGATCCGGGGCGGTGGGGGAGTGACCTCCGAGCCCTCCGATAAGGACCCTGCGGGCCCGTAGTGGCACGTCTGTGGCACGACCCCTGAAACGCCGAAGGGCCAGCCTGGGAGGGGATCCCTCCTGAGCTGGCCCTTCTCTCTGTGCCCCCGGCAGGATTCGAACCTGCGACACCCGCTTTAGGAGAGCGGTGCTCTATCCCCTGAGCTACGAAGGCGTGGGTGGGCGTCCTGGTGGGCGCTCGGTCCACAGGGTACCGGATCAGGGTGGGGCGGGGTGGAGGGAATGGGGCGAGGTCGGGGGGTGGGGGTGTGGAGGTCCTGCTTGATGGGGTCGGCCGTCGAGCGCAGGGCGGGGAGGAGGGCCTGGCCGCGCCTACGAATCCCTCCTCACCCCCGGCTCACCCGCACCCGGCAATTCCCCTCCTCGTCCATGCTGAGCACCTGTATCGCGATGCCGTGCCGCGGATCCCTGAAGCTCTCGCCGGGCGTGAACGGGGCGTCGGAGAGTTCGGTGTGGACGTTGGGGCTGCGGGTGCAGCCGCCGCTGTTGCGGTGGCTGTCGTAGACGGTGACCGGGCCGCGGCCGGTGTCGACGGTGGCGTCGATCTTGTAGATGAGGAGGCCGGGGCGGCACACCGCCTCGTCGTTGCCGCCCTGCGCGCGTACCTCCAGCGCGTAGGTGGTGCGCGGGTTGACCGGCACCAGGACCAGTTTGCCGCCGCCGGCCTTGTACAGAGGGGACAGGCTGTACTCGACGCTGCCCGGTGCCGCCGCGCAGCCGACCTGGCTGCCGTCCAGCCAGCCCAGCTTCCACTTGTGCCAGCCGAGCAGGTCGTTGTCGGCGCCCCAGTCCTCGCTCATGATGTCCCAGTGCCCGACCGCGCCCCCGCCGTCCTGGGTGTACAGGTCGGGCAGGCCGAAGGTGTGGCCGTTCTCGTGCGGCAGCACCCGGTAGCCGGTGCGGGTGTAGGAGCCGGAGCCGTCGTCCTGGCGGGAGTAGACGAAGGAGGCGTTCGCTATGCGGACGCCGTCGGCGACCGGGGCGTCGTCGTTGCCGGCGAAGGTCACGGACAGCACGGTGTCCAGGGCCGAGGGGCCGGCGTTCGGGGTGACGAGGACGTTCAGCAGGTCGTAGTCGCGGAAGTTCACCTTCGGGTCGGCGGTGGCCACGATGTCCTGGACCAGGGTCCGGTAGCCGGGGTCGAAGGGGGCGCCGCGCTCTATGCCGTAGGACCGGAAACGTTTCGGCATGCGCAGCCAGGTGGTCACCGGGGTTTCGGGGCGGTAGTCGAGCCGGCCGTACGACGCGGTGTGGAACCACTCCTGGGTCTGCGGGAAGAACTCGTGGAAGCGGTCCATCGCGCTGCCCGGCCCGGGCGCGTCGGGGAAGTCGACCATCAGGGTCAGGGCGCGGACGGTACCTGTGGAGCGGGAGTAGCCGGGCGGGGTGGGCAGGCCCTCGGTCATCTGCACGTCCGGGCCGCCACGGATCATGCAGGGTACGAGCGCGGAGGTGCCGGTCAGGTTGACCGGCCCGGCGGTGGTGAGCGCCGTCGGGTTCCCGGTCCCGGCCGAGGTGCTGACCGCGAGGGTCAGTGCGGTCACCGCGGACAGGCCGGCGAACCGGCGCGGGCGTATGCGGCGGCGGGGCGGCGACTGCGACTGCATGCAGGGACCTTTCGCCACGGCAGCCGCCGGTCTCCGGCTGCACCCTTGCGCTCACCCTGTGCCGGGGCCGCGGCGGGCGCGCGCTGGAGGAGCCGATCGTGCGAAAGCAGAGCCGCACCGGGGTGAATCCCGGCGGCTGTTGATTGTGTCTCAGGTCACAGGAATTCTTCCGGGGGCCGGGAAATAACCGGGGACGGTTTCCCCGTTTAGCCCTGTGTCCGAGCGAAACGGGGACCGGCTCCCCGGATCGTCCCGGACGCCGGCCGAGTGACCGCGTGAGACGGGGAACGACCCCGTGGCGCGCTGTCGAACCCGTAGCACCCCACCGACTCGAAGGAGTACGCCGTGTCCGCCATGACCGCCCCCGCTCCGCGCAAGGCGCCCCGGCCTCGCGCCGACGCCCTGCGCAACCGGGAGCGGATCGTCACCGCCGCCCGGGAGATGTTCGTCGAGCACGGCCCCGACGTGCCGCTGGACGAGATCGCCCGCCGGGCCGGTGTCGGCAACGCCACGGTGTACCGCAACTTCCCCGACCGCGACGCGCTCGTCCGCGAGGTCGTCTGCTCCGTGATGGACCGCACGGCCGAGGCGGCCGAGCTGGCCCTCGCGGAGACCGGGGACGCGTTCGCCGCCCTTGAGCGCTTCGTGCACACCGCCGCCGACGAGCGGATCAGTGCGCTGTGCCCCATGATCTCCAGCACCTTCGACAAGAACCACCCCGATCTGGAAGCCGCCAGCAAGCGCGTCGAGCAGCTCGTCGAGGAGGTCATGGGCCGGGCGAAGGCTGCCGGGCAGCTCCGGCCGGACGTCGGCGTCGGCGACCTGCTGATCGTGGTGGCGCAGCTGAGCCGGCCCCCGGCCGGCACGGACTGCATGCGCGGCGACCGCTTCGTCCACCGCCATCTCCAGCTGCTCCTCGACGGTCTGCGGGCCCCGGCCCGCTCCGCCCTGCCCGGCCGGGCCGTCGGCCTCGGGGAGCTGCGCGCATCCTGACCGATTAGCCCCGCCGACCGATTAGCCCCGCTGACCGATTAGTTCCGCTCCCGCTCCGAGTCCACCCTCCCGGCACGGCAGCCGCCCGGCCGCCGTGTCCTCTTCACCTTTCCGCCTTACTCCGTTTTCTCATCGTTTTTCGTCGCACCTTCCGTCACGAAGTCCCGAAGTGGGTATCCCCATGTCCGAATCAGCCCTCAAGGCTCCCGGCGTCACCGCCCCGAGCGGTGACGCAAACCGCTGGAAGGCGCTCGTCTTCATCGCGCTCGCCCAGCTGATGGTCGTCCTCGACGCCACCATCGTGAACATCGCCCTGCCCGCCGCCCAGCAGGACCTCGGCATATCCGACGGCAACAAGCAGTGGGTCATCACGGCCTACGCCCTCGCCTTCGGCGGTCTGCTCCTGTTCGGCGGCCGGATCGCCGACCTGTGGGGCCGCAAGCGCACCTTCGTGCTCGGTCTGGGCGGCTTCGCCGCCGCCTCCGCGCTCGGCGGTGCCGCCACCACCGGCGCGATGATGTTCGGCGCCCGCGCCCTCCAGGGCGTCTTCGGCGCGCTGCTCGCGCCGGCCGCGCTGTCCCTGCTCGCGGTGATGTTCACCGACGCCAAGGAGCGCGCCAAGGCGTTCGGCATCTACGGCGCGATCGCGGGCGGCGGCGGTGCCGTCGGCCTGATCCTCGGCGGCTTCCTGACCGAGTACCTGGACTGGCGCTGGACCTTCTTCGTGAACGTCCCGTTCGCCGTGGTCGCCGCGGCCGGCGCCTACTTCGTCATCCGTGAGCCGGAGGGCGGCCGCAACCGCAACCCGCTCGACATCCCGGGCGTCCTGCTCTCCACCCTCGGCCTGGTCGCGCTCGTGTACGGCTTCACCCGCGCCGAGTCCGACGGCTGGAGCGACGCGGTGACCGTGTCGATGTTCGTCGCCTCCGTGGTGCTGCTGGTCGCGTTCGCACTCGTGGAGTCCAAGGTCAAGGCCCCGCTGCTGCCGCTGCGCGTGGTGACCGACCGCAACCGCGGCGGTATCTACCTCTCGCTGGGTCTCGCGATCATCGGCATGTTCGGCCTGTTCCTCTTCCTGACCTACTACCTGCAGATCGTCAAGGGCTACTCGCCGGTCAAGACCGGCTTCGCCTTCCTGCCGATGGTGGTCGGAATGATCACCGGCTCCACCCAGATCGGCACCCGGCTGATGACCCGCGTCCCGGCCCGCCTGCTGATGGGCCCGGGCTTCCTGGTCGCCGCGGCCGGCATGCTGCTGCTGACCCAGCTGGAGATCGACTCCTCGTACGGCGCGCTGCTGCTGCCCGCGATGGTGCTGCTCGGCCTCGGCATGGGTACGGCGTTCATGCCGGCGATGTCCCTGGCCACCCAGGGCGTGGAGCCCCGCGACGCCGGTGTCGCCTCCGCGATGGTCAACACCTCGCAGCAGGTCGGCGGCGCGATCGGCACCGCCCTGCTGAACACCATCGCCTCCTCGGCGACCACCTCGTACGTCAAGGACCACATCGCCGGTGCCACCGCCCGGCCGCAGCAGGAGCTGGTGAAGCTCCAGGGCATGGTGCACGGCTACACCGCCGCGATCTGGTTCGCCGTCGGCATCCTGGCGGCCGCCGCCCTGATCGCCTTCACCTTCGTCAACGCCGGCCGTCCCGGTTCCACCCCGGTGGCCTCGGGCGAGGGCGTCGAGGACGAGGTCCCGGTGCCGGTGGTGGCCCACTGACGGGCCGTGCGGCGAGCGGCCGGACGGTGATCTAGCGGAGCCAGGGAAGGTCCGCACCCGCTTCGTTGGGCTGGAGGCCCTCGGCGACGATCTCCATGATCTCGCCGAGGGCCTTCTGCTGTTCCGGGCTGAGCCGGTCGAACAGCGCCTGCCGTACGGCGGTCACATGGCCGGGCGCGGTGCGCCGCAGTACCTCGTGGCCCTCGTCGGTGAGCACGGCGAACTGGCCGCGCTTGTCCGAGGGGCAGTCCTCGCGCCGTACCCAGCCGTTCTTCTCCAGCCGGGCGATCGCGTGCGAGAGCCGGGAGCGGGTGATCTTGGCCTTCCTCGCCAGGTCGGTCATCCGCAGCCGGCGCCGGGGTGCCTCGGCGAGGCCGACGAGGAGGCCGTAGTAGATGTGCGGCATGCCCGCGTCGCGCTGCAGCTGCCGGTCGAGGTGGTCCTCCAGGAGGGTGGTGGCGTGCAGGTAGGCGCGCCAGATGCGCTGTTCCTCGTCGGTGAGCCAGCGGTGCCGTGCGGCGGCGGGGTCCGGTGCCGTGTTCATGGTTCCACTGTACGAGCCGTCTTCTTGAAACTTGAACAAGTCGGGCGTAGAGTTCCAGGTGAGAGCTTGAGAGTTAAAGCAACTTGCTCGACAGCAGTCCCAGCGTCTGGATCACCGGGAGCCGCCGCCATGTCCGCCGCCACCCAGGAGCGCATGCCCGCCCTGTACCTCAGCCACGGCGCCCCGCCGCTCGCCGACGACCCCGTTTGGCCCGGCCAGCTCGCCGCCTGGTCCGCCGGCCTGCCCCGGCCCAAGGCGATCCTCATGGTCTCCGCCCACTGGGAGGAGGCCCCGCTCGCCCTCGGCGCGGTCGAGACCGTCCCGCTCGTCTACGACTTCTGGGGCTTCCCGGAGCACTACTACCAGGTCCGGTACCCCGCCCCCGGCGCACCGGCGCTCGCCGAGGCCGTCCGCAAGCTGCTGCGCGCCCCCGGCACCCCCGTCCAGGACATCCCCGACCGGGGTCTCGACCACGGCGCCTACGTCCCCCTCGTCGAGATGTTCCCGGCCGCCGACATCCCCGTCCTGCAGATCTCCATGCCCACCCTCGACCCGGTGCGCCTGATGGACATCGGCCGCAAGCTCGCCCCCCTGCGCGACGAGGGCGTGCTGATCGTCGGCTCCGGCTTCTTCACGCACAACCTCGCCGCCCTGCGCCACGCCGGCCGGGGTGTGCCGAGCTGGTCCTCCGAGTTCGACGACTGGGGCCGGCGCGCCCTGGAGGCCCGCGACTGGGACGCCCTGCTCGACTTTCTGGACAAGGCCCCGGCCGGCCGGTACGCCCACCCGCGCACCGAACACTTCGCCCCCCTCTTCGTCACCATGGGCGCGGCGGAGGCCGGCGGCGAGCCGGCCGCGCAGAAGTCGGTGATCGACGGGTTCTGGATGGGAATGGCGAAGCGGTCCGTGCAGTTCGGATGAGCCGCGGCGGGCTCTCCCGCGGATGCTTCTCTCGCGGCGTTCCCCTGCGGAGGCTTCCTCGTGGAGGCTTCCCCTACAGAGGCCTCTCCGGCAGCGGTTTCTCGTACCAGGCCACGTCCCAGTAGCGGCCGAACTTGCGGCCCACCTCGTGGTACGTGCCGACGTACCGGAAGCCGAAGCCGGCGTGCAGCCGCTCGGACGCCTCGTTCGGCTGCGCGATGCCCGCGTAGGCGCGGTGTACGTCCTCCCCGGCCAGGGCGTCGAACAGGGCGCCGTAGAGCAGCGTGCCGATGCCGCGCCGGCCGGCGTCCGGGGCGACGTAGACCGAGGTCTCCACGGAGGGCGCGTACGCCGGCTTCGGCCGGTAAGGGCTGGACGTGGCGTAGCCCAGAATCTCCTGTGAGTCCGCGTCCGTGGCAACCATCAGCCGGTGCGGGCCGTCTTCCGGGTGGGAGAGCAGCCAAGGGCGGCGCTCTTCCGGGGAGAAGATCGCGGTATCGAATGTGATGGCCGTCTCACGTACGTAGTGGTTGTAGATCGCCGTGAGGGCGTCGAGGTCCCCCTCGATTCCCGGCCTGACCTGCACCTCGGCATGTTCCGACGACATCTCGCCTCCCTGCGCGGCGGAACAGGGTACTGCATGATCAGAAAAATTGAGGGGTGGGTTGGGAATTCTGTCCGGATTCCAGTCGTTGTTTCCCACGGATGCAGGGCACCCGGAGACAGTCTCGGAGCGAGTGAGTGAGTCCCGTAGACGGTCCTCCGCCGTGCCGGGCGTTCACCAGGACCACCCGCCAGCCCACCATCGCAAGGGAGCACGCATGGCAACCCGTGCCGTCGCCCGTCGTCAGTCCGCCACCGGCGAGACGGCCGACTCGGCAAGCAGTGTTCGCGCTCATGGCGGCGAGATCGCAGACCGCGACCTGGTCGGCATGTACCTCGACGAGATCGCGCGTACGCCGCTGCTCGACGCCGCAAAAGAGGTCGAGCTGTCCCAGACCATCGAGGCGGGTGTGTTCGCGCAACAGGTCCTCGACGGCGAGGAGCAGAGCAGGTCGGACGCCACCCGCGAGGAGCTCCAGGCCCTGGTCGACGCCGGTGAGCGCGCCAAGGACGTCTTCATCCGCTCCAACCTCCGCCTGGTCGTCGCGGTCGCCCGGCGCTACCCGCGCAGCGGGCTGCCCCTGCTCGACCTGATCCAGGAGGGCAACGCCGGTCTGGTGCGCGCCGTCGAGAAGTTCGACTACCGCAAGGGCTTCAAGTTCTCGACGTACGCCACCTGGTGGATCCGGCAGGCCATCACCCGCTCCATCGCCGACCAGTCCCGCACGATCCGGCTCCCCGTCCACCTGGTGGAGGAGCTGGGCCGCATCCGCCGTGTGCAGCGCGAGTTCAACCGCGAGAACGGCCGCGACCCGGAGCCCGCGGAGATCGCCGCGGAGCTGGGCTCGACGCCGGAGCGTGTCATCGACGTCCTCGACTGGGCCCGCGACCCGGTCTCGCTGAACATGTCGGTGGACGACGAGGGCGAGACCCAGTTCGGCGACCTGCTGGAGGACACCTCCGCGGTGAGCCCCGAGCAGTCGGTCCTGACCCTGCTGCGCAGCGAGGAACTGGACGACCTGATCGGCCGCCTGGACCAGCGCACGGCCTCCATCATCAAGATGCGGTACGGCATCGAGGACGGCCGCGAGCGCACCCTGACCGAGGTCGGCAAGGAGCACGGACTCACCCGTGAGCGGATCCGGCAGATCGAGAAGCACGCCCTGCTGGAGCTGAAGAAGCTGGCCCGGAGCACCGGTTTCGACGCGGCCGCGTGACGCAGGGGACCCCGGCTGCGGCCGTGAGGGTCCCTGGCGTACCCGGCGTACGGCGCACCGCGCGGCGCGCACCGGGGCGAAAGACGGCGCAAAGATGGCGTAGTACCACCGCTTCAACGCCTGGGCCCGGGGGAACAACCCTTCCGGGCCCAGTGGACCCCGGGCACCGCACTCCCCACGCACATCGCACCCCCGGCCACGACCTGGCCGGCCCCACGTGAACCACGTCCCGACGCACATCCCCCCCGGCGCCGGGACCTTCCCGAGCCGGGCTTCGGCGCCCATCCCCCCCCGGGCGCCGGAGTCCGGCTTCTTCTTGTGGTGAGGGGGTCTCCGGTCCTGCCGGGTGCGGGCACGGGGCGGTGCAGGTGCCCCGAATGCTGGAATGGCGGCCCACCCCGTACCTGAACCCCGGGGTGGACCACCGGATGGCAGATTCTGCCACACGGGCATAGCCTGCCGAGATGAGCACCACCCCCAGCGCCGCCCACCAGCCGGTTTCCGCCTCCGCGCCGATGTCCCTCACCGAACGCCGGAAGGCCGAGACCCGGATGGAGATCGCCCGGGCGGCGGCCGCCCTCTTCGTGCAGCAGGGCCTGCGGGCGACCCGCGCCGAGGACATCGCCCACGCCGCGGGCATCGCACCGCGCACCTTCTACCGCTACTTCGCCGGCAAGGAGGAGGCGGTGGCCCCGCTCTACGCGGCCGGCGCCCAGCGCTGGACCGAGGCGGTCCGTACGGCCCCGGCCCACCTGTCCCTCCCGCAGGCCCTGGAACACGCCGTCCAGCACACCCTCACGCCCGGCGTCGGCGTCTCGGCCGCGTCCTGGGAATGGGTGCGCACCCTCATCCGCCTGGCCGGCAGCAGCCCGGCCCTGGGCAAGGTGTGGGCGGAGGTGTGCCAGACGTCGGAGGGGGCGCTGACGGAGATCCTGGCGGCGCGGGTGCCGGGCGGGAAGGCCGGCGATGTGGACCTCCGCTTCGCCGCGGCCGTGGCCGGCGCCGCCGTCCGCGTGGCCGTGGAGTCCTGGGCCGTCACCACGAACCCACCCACCGGCCCCGGCGGCCCGGCAGCCCTGGCCCTGCGCAACTTGCATGCCCTACGGGACTTCGAGTGGGGCGGCTGTGGGGGCGGCAGTGAGGCGCGCGGAGGGTGCATGGGCGCGGGGGCCGAGTGAGCGGCGGCGGTGAGCGGGGAGTGGTGAGGCCGGCGCGTGGTGGAGGGGGCGGTCGAGGCCGCGCGGTGAGAGCAGCGGCCTGGTCAGCCGCGCCCCGGCGTCTCCGGCGCTCCCGGTGCCCCTGGCATCCGTAACGCTCCCGGTGTCTCCGGCGCTCCCGGCGCCCCCAACGCTCCCGGCGTCTCCGATGCCCCCGGGTCCTCCGTCCCCGGCCCCGGCCGCGCACCCGCGGCCCTGGTCAATCGGGCCCCCAACTCCCGTACTGAATCCGCCAGTTCCGCCGGGCCCCGGACCGAGAACTCGTGCCCCGTCATCGCCAGTCTCACCGCCAGCCACTCCACGGGGTCGCCGGTGGTGCCGTGGAGGAGGCAGCCGCCCTTGCCGTCGTCCTCGGGGGTTCCGAGCCACTTCGGTGTCCGCGCGGAGACCTGTTCGGCCGGGGCGGCGAACCGTACCTCGAACGCGTACGTCTCCTGCCGGCGGTGGATCGACTGCCGCAGATACTCGGCGGCGCTCCCCGTCGGCAACTCCCGCGGGGCGAACCGGACGCCGGTCACGAACGGCTCGCTCACCCGGTCGACCCGGAAGGTGCGCCAGTCGGCGCGGTCGAGGTCGTAGGCGACCAGGTACCAGCGCCGTCCCGTCGACACGAGCCGGTGCGGCTCGGTCAGCCGCCGGGACGCGCTGCCGTCCTTGTCGCGGTAGGCGAAGCGCAGCCGCTCGTTCCCCGCCACCGCCGAGGCCATCACGGTCAGCGTCTCCGGCGCGATGCTCGGCCCGTCCCCGCTGGTCAGCGGTGTCGTCGCGGCCTGCAGCGTGGACACGCGGTGGCGCAGCCGGGAGGGCAGCACCTGCTCCAGCTTGGCCAGCGCCCGTACGGAGGCCTCCTCGACCCCTTCCACGGCGTGCCCGGCACCGGCCCGCAGTCCCACCGCGATCGCGACCGCCTCCTCGTCGTCCAGCACCAGCGGCGGCATCGCCTTGCCCGCCACCAGCCGGTACCCGCCGTCCGCGCCCTTCGTCGCCTGCACCGGATAGCCCAGCTCGCGCAGCCGGTCGACATCCCGCCGCACGGTACGCCGTGACACCCCCAGCCGGTCGGCGAGTTCACCGCCGGGCCACTCGCGGGGCGTCTGCAGAAGGGAGAGGAGCTGGAGCAGCCGGGCTGGAGTGTCCGTCGTCATGGAGACGAGGATGCCGCAGATATAGGACACGATCTGACCTAATGGGGCTCTACGTTTCTCCCATGACCCCGAACGACAGCACCCTTGCTCCCACGGCGCCCGACCGCGCCCGCTGGCTGGCCCTGGCGATCGTCATGACCGCGGCCTTCATGGACCTGGTGGACGTCACGATCGTCAACATCGCGATCCCGTCCATTGAGCGGAGCGCCCACGCCTCGGTCGGCCAGATCCAGTGGATAACCGCCGGCTACGCCCTCGCGTTCGCCGCCGGCCTGATCACCGGTGGCCGGCTCGGCGACATCCACGGCCGCAAGCGGCTGTTCCTCCTCGGCATCGGCGGCTTCACGCTCGCCTCCGCCCTGTGCGGCTTCGCCGCGAACCCGGAGATGCTGGTCGCCTCCCGCATCCTGCAGGGCGGCATGGCCGCGCTGATGGTTCCTCAGGTGCTGTCCATCGTGCACGCCACCTTCCCGGCCGACGAACGCGGCAAGGTCTTCGGTCTGTTCGGCGCCATCGTCGGTCTCGGCGCGGTCTCCGGGCCGCTGCTGGGCGCCCTGCTGACGGAGTGGAACCTGTTCGGCCTCGAATGGCGGCCCATCTTCCTCATCAACCTCCCCGTAGGTGTCCTCGCCTGGCTGCTGGGCCGTCGCTTCATCACCGAGTCGAAGGCCCCCAGGGCGCTGAAGCTGGACCTCGTCGGCGTCGCCCTGGTGACGCTGGGCCTGGTGATGCTGCTCTACCCGCTCACCCGCGGCCGCGAGCTGGACTGGCCGCTGTGGGGGTACGGCTGCATGGCCGGCTCGCTCGTCGTCTTCGCGGCGCTGGTGTCGTACGAAAAACGGAAGGCGGCCCGGGACGGTTCCCCGCTCGTCGAGCTGTCCCTCTTCCGGGTGAAGAGCTTCGCCGCGGGCATCGCCGTACAGACCGTCTTCGGTGTCGCACTCGGCATCTTCTTCCTGGTCTGGACGCTGTACATGCAGATCGGCCTGGGCTGGAGCCCGCTGCGGGCCGGGCTGACCGGGGTGCCGTTCTCGCTCGCGGTGTCCACGGCCGCCGGGCTGTCGGTGCAGCAGCTGGTCCCGCGGTTCGGCCGGAAGGTGCTGCAGGCGGGCGCGCTGGTGATGGGCGCGGGCGTGCTGCTCTACCTGGCGGAGGCCCGCCACTACGGCCTCGCCATCGCCTCCTGGCAGATGGCCCTGCCGCTGGTCGTGATGGGGGCCGGCATGGGTCTGATCGTCGCGCCGCTGACCGACGCGGTGCTCTCGGAGGTGCCGCGCGAGCACGCGGGGTCCGCGTCCGGACTGATCAACACCGTGCAGCAGATGGGCAACGCGCTGGGGCTGGGGCTGGTGTCGGTGGTCTTCTTCGGGGAGATCGGTGACCGGCTGACCGCGGCGCAGGTCGGCCCGGCGTTCGTGCACGCCTTCCAGCACGCGCTGTGGTGGGTGGCCGGGATCATGGGCGCGATCTTCCTGCTGATGTCCGCCCTGCCGAAGCGTCCGGCCCAGCATGTGGAGGGCGCGGCGCAGGGGGCGTCAGCGGCGAAGGAGCCCGCACTGGCGCCCTGACCAGGGACGACGAGGGGCCCGGTACCGGTGCGGTACCGGGCCCTTCTGCTGCCCGGACGCACCGGAAGCCCGTTCCTGCCCGCAGTAGGCCCGAATCTGTTTACTTTCCGGGACATCCGGGCGTAACCTGCCGGTGAAACCACACGTTCGGGCATGAGCCCGGAAGTGATCGGACACCGGGTCGACCATCGAGGCGGAGGCGAAGGGACATGTACGCACCGGAGCGGCAGCAGGAGATCCTCCGGCTCGCCCGTGACGGCGGCCGGGTGGACGTGCTGTCGCTGGCCGAGGAGTTCCAGGTCACCGCGGAGACGATCCGCCGCGATCTGAAGGCCCTCGACCGCGCCGGTCTCGTCCGCCGGGTGCCCGGCGGTGCCATCCCGGTCGGCCGCCTCGACTTCGAGCCGGACCTCACCGAGCGCGAGGCCACCGCCGCCGACGAGAAGGACCGCATCGCCAAGGCCGCCCTCACCGAGCTGCCGGCCGAGGGCACGATGATCCTCGACGCCGGCACGACGGTCGCCCGGGTGGCCGGGGCCGTCCCGCTGGAGGCGCGGCTCACCGTCGTCACGCACTCCCTGCCGATCGCCGCCCGCCTCGCCGACCACCCGGGCATCCAGCTCCACCTGGTCGGGGGCCGCGTACGGCACCGGACGCGCGCCGCCGTGGACGCCTGGGCGCTGCGCGCGTACGGCGAGATCCGCGCCGACGTACTGTTCGTCGCCGCCAACGGGTTCTCCGCCGAGCACGGTCTGACCACTCCCGACCTCGCCGAGGCCGCGGTCAAGCGGGCCGCCGTCGCCGCCGCCCGCCGCGTGGTGCTGCTGGCCGACTCCTCCAAGCACGGCCAGGAGCACTTCGCCCGCTTCGGCGACCTGAGCGATGTGGACCTGCTGATCACCGACAGCGGGCTGAGCCCGGAAGACGCCGCCGCCATCGAGCGCGGCGGCACGGAGGTAGTGCGCGCATGATCCTCACCGTCACCCCCAACCCCTCCCTCGACCGCACCTACGAGGTCCCCGTCCTGGAACGCGGCGAGGTCATCCGCGCCGACGGCGAGCGCATGGACCCCGGCGGCAAGGGCGTGAACGTCTCGCGGGCCGTCGCCGCGGCCGGCCGGCGCACGGTCGCCGTCCTGCCCCTGGGGGGTGCGCCGGGCGCACTCGTCGCCGATCTGCTCGACGCGCAGGGCATCGAGGTCGCGCCGGTCCCGGTGGCCGGTGCCACCCGCTCCAACATCGCGCTCGCGGAAGCCGACGGGGTGCTCACCAAGATCAACGCGCCGGGCCCGGAGCTGTCGGCGGCCGAACAGGAACTCCTCCTGGACGCCGTCCGCGCGCACTCCGCCGACGCCGACTGGATCGCGTGCTGCGGCAGCCTGCCCCGGGGGCTCGCGCCCTCCTGGTACGCCGACGTCGTCATGCGGGCCCACGCCGGGGGTGCACGCATCGCGCTGGACACCTCCGGGCGCGCGCTCCTGGAGGCGCTGCGCGCGCGGCCCGACGTGGTGAAGCCGAACGCCGAGGAGCTCGCGGAAGCCGTCGCACGCCCCTTGGCGACCGTGGGCGACGCGCTGAAGGCGGCCGAGGAGGTGCGGGCGATGGGCGCGGGCGCCGTGCTCGCGAGCCTGGGCGCCGACGGTCAGCTCCTGGTGTCGGACACCGGCGCCTGGTTCGGCAGCGCGCGGGTGTCCACCGTCCGCAGCAACGTCGGCGCCGGTGACGCCTCACTGGCCGGCTTCCTCATCGCCGGCGGCACCGGACCCGAGGCGCTCGCCTCCGCCGTCGCCCACGGCGCCGCCGCCGTGCAGCTCCCCGGCAGCGTGATGCCGACCCCGGCCGACCTGGATCCGGCGGCGGTGACGGTCACGGCCGACATCCCCCTGGACCGCGAACTGACGGAGCCGGTGTCATGATCCCGATCGCGTACGGCGGCATCCGCCCCGGTTTCCGCCGCCTGGGCGGACGCGGCGGATCCGGCCGGCCGGAGACGCCCACCCCACCGGCCGACGAGCGGCGAGGCTCCCCGTTACTCGCCGAGGCCCCCAGACGGTACGGCCACCCCAGCCCCCGTCCCGTCCCGCTCGGGCAGGGCTTCCCCGGCCCCGCCTCCCGCACCGCCCCCTCCCCCCACCGCATCCCCGTCCCCACTCCCGCCCACCCCACTCCCCGGGCGATACGCGTGCATAGGAGCCCGCGATGAGCGAAATGATCACCGCGGACCTGGTCGACCTCGACCTGTCCGCCGACAGCAAGGAAGCGGCGGCCCGTGCCCTCGCCGAGCGCATGGTGGCCCAGGGCAGGGTGACCGACCTGGACGGCTTCCTCGCCGACGTCGCTGCCCGCGAGGCCCAGATGCCGACCGGACTCGACGGCGGCATCGGCATCCCGCACTGCCGCAGCGCCCATGTCACCGAGCCGAGCCTCGCCTTCGGCCGCAGCTCCGCCGGCATCGACTTCGGCGCCGCGGACGGTCCGGCCGACCTGATCTTCCTGATCGCGGCCCCCGCCGGCGCCGACGACGCCCACCTCACGATCCTCTCCAACCTCGCCCGCCAGCTGATGAACACCGAGTTCACGGACGCGCTGCGGTCGGTGCGGGACGCGGCGACGGCGGCGGCGCTGATCCGCGGGGACGAGGTGCCCTCCCAGGGCGGCGCGCAGGACACCGGGGACGCTCAGGGCGCCGCGAGCGCCGCTCAGGGCGCCGCAGGTGCTGCTGAGGGCACCGCGGGCGCCCCCGAAGACACCGCTGCGGCTCCGGTGGCGGCCTCCGCCGGCGCCGCGGCGGGCAGCACGGCCCCGGCACCGGGTGCGGCCGTCACGGACGGATCCGCCCCGGCGCCGGGCGCCACGGCCGCCTCCGCCGGGACTCCCTTCCGTATCGTCGCCGTCACGTCCTGCCCGACCGGCATCGCCCACACCTACATGGCGGCCGAGTCGCTGGAGAACGCCGGCCGTGAGGCGGGCGTCGAGCTGGTCGTGGAGACGCAGGGCTCGGCCGGTTTCACGCGGCTGGACCCGGCGGTCGTCGCGGCGGCGGACGCCGTGATCTTCGCCCACGACGTGCCCGTACGCGACAAGGACCGCTTCGCGGGCAAGCCGACCGTCGACGTGGGCGTGAAGGCGGGCATCAACCGTCCTGCCGAACTCATCGCCGAGGTCCGCGAGAAGGCGGCGCGCGGCGAGGTGAGCGCCCCGGCGCACAGGCCGGCCACGCCGGTCGAGCGCGCCGGCGACTCCACCGAGGGCTACGGCACCAAGCTCCGCAAGTGGCTGATGTCCGGCGTCAGCTACATGGTCCCGTTCGTCGCCGCGGGCGGCCTGCTCATCGCGCTGGGCTTCGCGATCGGCGGCTGGCAGGTCAACAAGGCTCCCTCGGTCATGGACCACTTCGTGTGGACGCAGACCGCCAGCTGGGGCGCCCTGCTCTTCCAGATCGGCGGCGTGGCCTTCGGCTTCCTGGTCCCGGTCCTCGCCGGCTACATCGCCTACGGCATGGCCGACCGGCCGGGCCTGGTCCCCGGCTTCGTGGGCGGCGCGATCTCCCTCACCATCAACGCCGGCTTCCTCGGCGGTCTGGCGGCCGGTCTGATCGCCGGTGGTGTGGTGATGGCGATCCAGCGGGTGAACATCCCGGCGACGTTGCGCGGCATCATGCCCGTGGTGGTGATCCCGCTGATCTCCTCGGCGATCGTCGGATTCCTGATGTTCGTCGTGATCGGCAAGCCCATCGCCGGCGCACAGAAGGGCCTGACCGACTGGCTGAACGGCCTCACCGGCACCAACGCCATCCTGCTCGGCGCCCTGCTCGGCCTGATGATGTGCTTCGACCTGGGCGGCCCGGTCAACAAGGTCGCCTACACCTTCGCCACCGCCGGCATCGCGGTCTCCAACCCCAGCGACTCCGCGATGAAGATCATGGCCGCGGTGATGGCGGCCGGCATGGTCCCGCCGCTGGCGATGGCCCTGGCCACCACCGTGCGCGGCAGGCTGTTCACCCCGACCGAGCGTGAGAACGGCAAGGCCGCCTGGGTCCTGGGCGCGTCCTTCATCTCCGAGGGCGCGATCCCGTTCGCGGCGGCCGACCCGCTGCGGGTCATCCCGTCCGCGATGGTGGGCGGCGCGCTCACCGGTGCCCTGTCGATGGGCTTCGGCGCCACCCTGCGCGCCCCGCACGGCGGCATCTTCGTGGTCCCGCTGATCGGCAACCCGTTCCTGTACCTGGTGGCCATCGCGGTCGGCGTCTGCGTCACCACCGCTCTGGTGGTCCTCCTCAAGGGCATGCGCAAGCCGGCCCCGGAGTCCGGGGCCACCGACCCGGCCGCACAGCAGGCCACCACGCCGAAGGAGACCAAGCAGCCGGTGGCGGCCTGACCGCCACGGCACCACCCACGGCACCTGCGCGGCACGGCCCGGGGCTTCGGTCCCGGACCGTGCCGCGTCTCACGTACGACCGGATTTCCAGCCGGGGTGCGGTGCGGGCGGCTCTGCTGCCGGGGCGCAGGTACAGCCGGTTTTCCTGCCCAGGTCGCACGGACGGCCGGCGCTCTACACGGATCGCGGGCAGGCCGCTACGGCTGTCGGGGCGGGGGTGCGCCCGCTACCCCTGCCGGGCCGCGCGTCGTTCCATCGCGTCGCGGGCCGCGTCCTCCGACATGTACACCTCGCACATGTGCCGCCCGTCCGGCGTCGCCGTGTGCTCGACCTCCCACAGGGAGATTTCGGTGCCGTCCGGCAGCAGGAAGGCGTGCTCGTACAGCGCGTAGCTCAGCCCCGTCCGGCCGGCCCGCCCGGGGCGGCCGAACGCCTGGGTGATCTCGTGCGCGGTCGCCGTCGCCAGCAGTGCCGCCGTCTCCGGGCCGGGCCGGTCGGGGTTCTCCGCGCGGCGCAGCAGCCGACGCGCGTGGTCCGCCGAGTCGTCGGCGGCGTACATCTGCCGGGGCTCGGGGATCGCCCACAGCCGCATCAGCGCCGGCAGCTCGAAGTGCTGCGCCTCCGGCGGCATCCCGAGCCGGGCCGTGGCGGTCTGCAGCTCCTCCTCGTCGACGTACACCTCGTGCTCGGGGGCGCTGCCGGGCGTCGGGTTGTGCACCAGCTCCCACAGCGTGACCGCCGAGCCGTCGGCGAGCAGCCAGGTGTGCCGGTAGGTCTCCCGGTGCAGCCCCGCGCTGTGGTACGCGGAGTGCAGCGAACTGTCGTGCGCCAGCGCGCAGTCGAGGCGCCTTATCACCTCGTCGGGCAGTTCGAACGAGTTCAGGGCACGGCCGAGGAGCCGCGCGAGATGCTCCTCAGGAGACTCGGGCGACTCGGCTGATTCGTACGCTGCCGTCTCGTACGGAACGCTCAAGGCATCTCCCGGCGTTGCTGCATGTCACCTTGTGGGTGCATACCGTAGCCCCTCGGTCGGACATCATGTCCGGGAACCGAGAAAACGTGCGTCGGGAAAACGCGCGGGCCGCGCGAAAAATTCCCGCGCGGCCCGCCGTGGTGTCAAAACCCGCCGCTCAGGCGGCACTTCCCGCGGTCCAGGCGCTCCACGACATGTTCCAGCCGTTGAGCCCGTTGTCGGGCGAGACCGTGGTGTCGGGGGAGTTCTTCACGACCACGACGTCCCCGACGAGCGAGTTGTCGAAGAACCACTTGGCCTGGGTGGCGCCCTGCGCCCCCTGCACGTCCGCGAGACCGACGCAGCCGTGGCTGGTGCCCTCGCGCCCGAACGGGGGATTGCCCTTGTTGTACCAGTAGTTCCCGTGGATGAACGTCCCCGACGTGGTCAGCCGCATCGCGTGCGGCACGTCCGGGATGTCGTACTCCCCGCCGAAGCCGACCGTCGAGCCGTTCATACGGGTCTGCACGAACTTCTCGGCGATCACCATCTGCCCGTTGTACGTCGTGTGCTGCGGGCTGCCCGCCGAGATCGGCACCGTCTTGAAGGTCTTGCCGTCCCGCACGACCGTCATGGTCTGCGTGCGGACGTCGACCGTGGAGACCTGCGACCGCCCGATCGTGAAGGAGACGGTCTTCTTCTGGACCCCGTAGACGCCCTTCGCGCCCTGCACCCCGTCCAGGTCGATGGCGAGCGTGACCTTGGACCCGGCCTTCCAGTACTCCTGCGGACGGAAGTCGAGCCGGCGGTCCCCGAACCAGTGGCCGACCACCTGCTGGCCGCTGGTGGAGTTGACCGTGATGTGGGACTGCACGGCCTTCTTGTCGGTGATGGACTTGTCGAAGGTGAACGACACCGGCATGCCGACCCCGACCGTCGAGCCGTTGTCGGGCGTGTAGGTGCCGATGAAGCTGTTCGCCGAGCTGACGGTGGTGAAGATGGAGTTGGCCGCCGCGGTACGGCCGTCGGCGTCCTTCGCGGTCGCGGCTATCTGGTACTTCGTCCCGCGCTCCAGCTGCGCCTGGGGCTTCCAGCTGTGGCCGTCCGCCGATATCGCCCCCGGCACGGTCTGCCCCGAGCCCGCCACGGTCATCTTCACGTCCGTCAGCTTGCCGTCGCTGACCTTCACCCCGGTGGCGTTGATGGACGCCCCGGTCGAACCGTCCTTGGCCGAGATCGCGATCTTCGCCGTCGACGTCTTGGGGGAGTCCTTGCCGCCCTTGCCGTCGTCGGTCGCGTTGGCGCTGCCGCCGCAGGCGGTCAGGGTGAGGGCGCCGACCACCAGGGCGGCACAGGCCCCCAGTGCGCGCCGCGCTGCAATGTCCGGCCTTGTCACGGGCTGCTCCAGGTTCGTGTGATGTGCGTGATCCGTTCCAGTGCGTGGAGAAAGAGGGCACCGGAGCCGGGGTAGGTTCCCACCGGTGCCCGGGAACGCCATCACGTGACAGAACCGCGACAATCCAGGGCTCAACCCGGCCCTAGCGGCCGTACAACTCCCCGTACGACGGCCACGCTCCGCCCGGTCCGTCGACCGACTCGGCAGCGCGTACGGCGCGTACGATCGCACGCGTCACGAGGTCCGCGCCGGCGGCCAGGATGTCGTTGAGCGCCAACGGGTGCGCGCCGAGCGGCTGGGCGCCGGTCGCGAGGGCGAACACCGTGTCGCCGTCGTGCAGAAGGTGCACCGGCCGGACGGCGCGCGCGATGCCGTCGTGCGCCGTGCCCGCGAGCTTCTGCGCCTGCGCCTTGGTGAGGTCCGCGTCCGTCGCTACCACCGCCAGCGTCGTGTTGAGCGGTGCCGGCGCGTTCCCGGCGGCGGCCTCGTCCAGGCGCCGGCGCGCGGCTTCGTGCACGCGCCCCTCCGGATACTCCACCCGCCCCTGGAACAACTCCCCGTACAGCACCCCCGTCTCCGGATCCAGCACCGACCCCGCCGCGTTCGCCACCACCAGCGCCGCCACGGTGATCCCCGAGTCGAGCACCGTACTCGCGGTGCCCACCCCGCCCTTGAGCGGTCCGGCGACGGCGCCCGTGCCGGCACCGACGCACCCCTCCGGCACCCGCGCGCCCGGCGCGGTCGCCGCCGCGGCCTCCACCGCCGCGCGTCCCGTCGCCGCGTCCGGACGGGCCCGGAAGTCGCCGCCGCGCCCCAGGTCGAAGACGCACGCGGCCGGTACCACGGGCACGACATGCGCCGGGTCCGCGCCCACCGGCACCCCGCGCCCCTGCTCCTCCAGCCAGGCCATCACCCCCGACGCCGCGTCCAGTCCGTACGCGCTGCCTCCGGTCAGCACGACCGCGTCGACCTTCTGCACCACGTTGCGCGGGTCGAGCGCGTCGGTCTCCTTGGTGCCGGGGCCGCCGCCGCGCACGTCCACGGCGGCGACGGCGCCGCCCTCGGGCGCGAGGACGACCGTGGTGCCGGTGAGCCGGCCGTCGCCGCTGCGGGTGGCGTGTCCCACCCGCAGCCCGGCGACATCCGTCAATGCGTCAGCTGTCATGGACGCCAGTCTGGCCCAGCCGGCACGCCGTTCCGAAGGACTCAGCCGGCCGGGGCGGTGGCGCCCGTCCCGCGGTCCCGGGCGGCCGTGCGCACGGTCAGGGCCGCGCCGACGGCCACCGCGGCGGAGGAGACGAGCCCCGCCGCGAGCACCGCCCACTCGCGCAGGAAGGTGCAGCAGATCACCAGCAGCGCCGTGACCGGCAGCACCAGCTGCTGGGCGAGGCCCACCTTGAAGTGGCGGGAGTGCAGCGCCCACACGGTCAGCAGATACAGCGCCGTCGGCAGGGTGACCGCCGCGGAGGCGGACAGGGCGGAGATGTGCGCCTTGCCGACCGCCTGTTCCACGGCCACCTCCAGACCCGCGCCGATCGCCGCCGCCGAGGCGAAGACGAAATAGTGCCCGTAGCCCCAGACGAACGCCCGCCGGCTGGAGCGCAGGTGACCGTGGATGGGCACCACGAAGTAGATCCACCACGCGGAGAACACGATCAGCAGGCCGCCCGCCGCGATGGGCAGCAGCTCGCCCAGCGCGTCGTGCTCGTCCGCGCCCGACTTCACGGCCACGGTGGCCGCGGCGATCGTCTCGCCGAGCACGATGATCGTGAACAGTCCGTACCGTTCGGCGATGTGACGCGGATGCCAGGAGGTCTCCTGGGCCTTCTCCGCGTACAGCGGCACGCTCAGTTCCGCGACCGCCATCACCAGGAACACCCACGGCCGGGCCGGCTCCGGCAGCAGCACCAGACCCAGCCAGCCGACCTGGCACAGCAGCACCCCGTACGCGTACCGCAATGCCGCGGTCCGCTCCCCGCCGGTGGCCGATCGCGCGGCTCTCAGCCACTGCCAGGCCATCGCCAGCCGCATGATCAGGTAGCCGAGCCAGACCAGCAGGAAGTCGTGGTGCGTGGCGGCCCGGGAGATCCCGGCGGCCAGGACCAGGACACCGGCGATCTGGACGAGGGTGACGACCCGGTACAGCGCGTCGTCGTTGTCGTACGCCGAGGCGAACCAGCTGAAGTTCATCCACGCCCACCAGATGGCGAAGAACGCCATCGCGTAGTTGAGGATCCCCTCGCCCGCGTGCCCTGCCGCGACGGAATGCACCAGCTGCACACCCGCCTGCGCGATCGCCACGACGAAGCACAGGTCGAAGAACAGCTCCAGCGGAGAGGCGACGCGGTGCGCCTCGTCGCGCCCCCGCGCGGTGAGCCGTCGCAGGGGGCCGGAAGGCTGCGGTGCGCCCGAGGGAGCGGGTGCCGGGGCGGAACTCGACGTCATGGTCCCAGCAGATCAGAAAATCCCGGTGAAATCCTGTGCAGGCGTTCCCGAGCGGGCCGGGGACCCCCGGCCCGGCGGAAAGCCCAGGCGGGGCGGCCCGGCGGGCACCGTACCCTTGAGGCATGAGCACCGCTCCCGAGCCCGAGCCGCGCGATCCGAAGCCCGCGCTGGTCTTCGACGACCCGCTGGACCAGCAGTCCTCGGACGACACCGACCGCGGGTGGGGCGAACGCCCGGCCGGCGACAGCGCCGCCGACCTCAGGCGCTTCCTCGACGAGAAGCCGCCCCACCACCTCTGAGCCGCCTGCGGGAGCCGCCGAGCCGCCTGCGGGAGCCAGTCGGCCGTCCGCCCGAGCCGGTGGCCCGCCTGCGGGAGTCGCTGGGCCGCCCGCGGGAGCGCCGTCAGCGTTCGTCGTGGCCGGACCCGCGCTGTGCGACCAGCGCGTCGCGGATCTCCTTGAGCACCTCCAGCTCGGACACCTCGATGACCTCCTTCGTGCCCTCCCGCGCCGCCTTCCGCGCGGCCTGCCGGGCCAGGTACTTCGACATCGGCAGGACCATCAGGAAGTACACGACCGCCGCGGTGATCACGAAGGTGAGCGTGGCGCCCAGGACGGAGCCCCACAGGATCGGCACCCCGCTCTTGACCGTGCCGTCCGCGCCGACCTGGCACGGGTCCTTCAGGCACGAGCTGTAGTTGTCGAGGTTCTGCGTTCCGATCGCGCCGACCAGCGGGTTGATGATCCCCTTCACCACCGCGTTGACGATGTTCGTGAAGGCCGCGCCGATGACCACCGCGACTGCCAGGTCGACGACGTTGCCGCGCATCAGGAAGGCCTTGAAGCCGTTCCAGACGCTCGGTTCCTTCTTCGCGCTCACCTAGGGGACCCTCCTCGTATGCACAGGTTGTGGAACGAAACGCTCCGCAACCTACGGCACGGCGCGGCGGGCGTGTCCAGTCCCGTAGCACGTTCGTGAGGCTCGACAGCAGGCCGCCGACAGCGCGTACGAGCCGGTTCAGCACAGCGTCACCGCCAGGCGTGCGGTGGCGCTCGCGCCGACCAGCCGCGCCGCCGTGGCACGCGGCACCGCCAGCACGACCAGCGCGCCGCTCTCGGCGGCGCCGTCCAGCGGCTCGGGCACCTTCGTCACCCGTACCCCGCGCGCGAGCACCCGGACTCCGCCTCCGGCCGACGGGTCCGCCGCGGCGATCACGTCGACGCGGTCTCCGGGCCGCAGCAGCCGTACCGTGGCGGCGTCGGCGATCCGCACCGGCGCCGCCACCGCCTCGACCACCGGGTGCCGGTGTCCGGGGTCCGCGGTCCGGTGGGACCGGGGCCGCTCCGCGCCGTGCGGTTCCGTCCCGCTCCGGGGACCCGCGGCCACGAGTGCCGCCGCGGTCACCGCGAGGCCGGCCGCGAGGGACCGTCGGCGGTGCCGTACCAGCCGCTGCAGCAGGTACCGCCCGCCGCGCACCCGCACCGGATCGAACGGGGGCACCTCACAGGTCGGCGGGGCGTCCGTACCCAGCGGGTGCGGTGGCCGGAGGGGAGGGGCAGAGGAAGGGGTCGGGGGCGGGGGTGAGGAGGACGAAGGCATGGGGATCACCGCCTGCGGCGAGGAGTTCGGCTTGCGGTCCCACGATGAGGCCCCGCGCCGGATCCCGCCGGAGCCGGTGGACCACCGGCCGATTGTGGATAACTCGCCCACCCGAACGAGAAGTTCCGCCCGCCTTGCCGGGCCCTGCCCTGCCGGGCCCTGCCCTGCCGGGCCCCGCCCGGCCCGCGCCCGCCCGGCCCGCGCCCGCCCGGCCCGCGCTCACCTGCTCCCGCCCGTCCGGCTGAAGCTCCCCGCCCGGCCCGCGCCCGCCTGGCTCGCGCTCACCTGCTCCCGCCCGCCTGGCTGAAGCTCCCCGTCC
The DNA here is from genome assembly GCF_017526105.1 of Streptomyces cyanogenus. Classification (NCBI taxonomy): domain Bacteria; kingdom Bacillati; phylum Actinomycetota; class Actinomycetes; order Kitasatosporales; family Streptomycetaceae; genus Streptomyces; species Streptomyces cyanogenus. The sequence goes on along the minus strand of NZ_CP071839.1, from coordinate 3,852,362 downwards.
GGCTGAAGCTCCCCGTCCGGCTGGAGCTCCGCCCTTCGCCCTACGGCAGCTCGAACCCCGGATCCATCCCCCCGAGCGCGTTCACGCACAGGCAGTCCCGTTCGTCGGTCTCCGGCAGTGCCGCCACCGCGTCGAACAGGACGCCGCGCAGCCGGTCCACGTTGGCCGCGAACACCCGGAGCACCTCCTCGTGGGAGACGCCCTCCCCGGTCTCGGCGCCCGCGTCGAGGTCGGTGACCAGGGTCAGCGAGGCGTAGCACAGCTCAAGCTCCCGGGCGAGCGCGGCCTCGGGGTGGCCGGTCATGCCCACCACCGACCAGCCCTGTGCCTGGTGCCACAACGATTCGGCGCGGGTGGAGAACCGCGGTCCCTCGACCACGACCAGCGTGCCGCCGTCCACCGGTTCCCAGTCCCGGCCGCGGGCCGCCTTCAGCGCGGCGGCCCGCCCGGTGGGGCAGTAGGGGTCGGCCATGGACACGTGCACGACGTTGGGCACGGTGCCGTCGGGCAGCGGCAGCCCGTCGAAGTAGGTCTGCGCCCTGGACTTCGTACGGTCCACCATCTGGTCCGGCACGAGCAGGGTGCCCGGGCCGTACTCGGGGCGCAGCCCGCCCACCGCGCACGGGCCGAGGACCTGCCGGACGCCGACGGAGCGCAGGGCCCACAGGTTGGCGCGGTAGTTGATGCGGTGCGGCGGCAGGTGATGGCCACGGCCGTGCCGGGGCAGGAAGGCGACCCGCCGGCCGGCGATCTCGCCGAGGAAGAGGGAGTCGCTGGGCGCTCCGTACGGGGTGTCCACCTGGATCTCGGTCACGTCGTCCAGGAAGGAGTAGAAACCCGAGCCGCCGATTACGCCGATCTCTGCGTTCGCCATGACCAGCACACTAGCGGGCCGCGAAAGCGCGGGGGAGCCGGTGCCGGGGAACGCCGAAGACCCTGCCGTCGCGGGACGGCAGGGCCGGGGTGAGAGGTCTCAGGCGGCGGAGCTGCTGGTGGAGCTCGACGAGGTCGAGGACGAGGACGTCGAGGACGTCGAGGCCGACGTCTTCGAGTCGGACGACGAGCCGGTCGACTTCGACGCCGGGGTGCTGCTCGACGTGGAGCCGCGCGAGTCGTTGCGGTAGAAACCGGAGCCCTTGAAGACGATGCCGACCGCGGAGAACACCTTCTTCAGGCGGCCCTTGCAGCTGGGGCACTCCGTCAGGGCGTCGTCGGTGAACTTCTGCACCGCCTCAAGGCCCTCGCCGCACTCGGTGCACTGGTACTGGTAGGTCGGCACTGTCTTCCTCCTGGCACTCTCACTCGATGAGTGCTAACGACGATCCATAGTGACGTATTCCCGGGAATCAGTCCACCGTGACGGGCACGCGGTGACCGACGCCACGCGCGACCGTGCGGTTCGGCTGCCGCGGGACCAGCCGGGAGCGCAGCGTCACCAGGGTGGCCAGCGCCAGCACGGTGCCGGCCATCGGCACCAGGAATCCGGCGCCGTCCCACAGCCGGTCCTCCAGCTGCCCGGCGACCGTGACGGCGGCGGCCTGGCCGAGCGCGACGGCACCGGTCAGCCAGGTGAAGGCCTCGGTGCGGGCGCCGGCCGGGACGAGGCTCTCGACCAGCGTGTAACCCGTGATCAGCGACGGCGCGATGCACATGCCGACCAGCAGGCCGAGCGCGGCGAGCAGCAGCACCGAGTGCGCAGTCCACAGGGCGGACGCCGCCAGCGCGAGCGCCGTGTAGCCGACCATCAGGCGCTTCTGCGGAGCCGCCTTCCAGGCGATCGCCCCGCAGGCGATGCCGGAGAGCATGTTGCCGGCGGCGAAGACGCCGTACAGGACGCCGTTCAGGCCGGGCTCGCCGATCGACTCGGTGAAGGCCGCGAGCGACACCTGCATGCCGCCGAAGACCGAGCCGATGCCGAGGAAGGTCACGACCAGCACGCGCACGCCCGGGACGCGCAGGGCGGAGGCGTGCCGCACGCGCGCGTGCCCGCCCTCCGCGGACACCGGCGGCTGCGTGCTCTTCTGCGCGGCGAAGAGCAGACCGCCGACGAGGGTCAGCGTGGCCTCGGTGACCAGGCCCGCCGCCGGCGTCACGGCGGTGCACAGCGCGGTCGCCAGCAGCGGGCCGAAGACGAAGGTCAGCTCGTCGGTGACGGACTCGAAGGCCGCCGCGGTGGTCATCAGGGGCGAGCCCTGGAGCTTCACGCCCCAGCGGGCCCGCACCATGGGGCCGACCTGCGGCACCGAGGCGCCGGTCGGGACGGCCGCCAGGAACAGCGCCCACAGGGGTGCGTGGGCCAGCGCGAGCGCCGTCAGGGACAGGCCGGAGACGGCGTGCACCAGGACGCCGGGGAGCAGGACGGCACGCTGGCCGTAGCGGTCGGCGAGGCGGCCGCTGTAGGGCGCGAACAGCGCCATGGAGACACCGGTGGCGGCCGCGGCGGCGCCCGCGGCGCCGTACGAGCCGGTGGTGTGCTGGACGAGCAGCACGATGGAGAGGGTGAGCATCGCGAACGGCTGGCGTGCCGCGAAGCCGGGCAGCAGGAACGTCCAGGCGCCGCGGGTGCGCAGCAGTTGTCCGTATCCGGGGCGGGAGGACGCCGGCGAGGTCTTCTCCGGTTCGGTGGTGGTGACCGTGGATCCCACGGCCCGTGCCTTTCTGCCGCCTGGTAGCGCGGGCCCCGTGCGGGCCGGGCGCCGAGAGCTGTCCTCTTGCGCGGACTGCGGTAGATACCGGCGCCCACTGAGGTGTGGGGGGCGACACGGCCGCCATGCGGTCGCGCCAGCTCTGCGTCAGGCAGAGTTGGTTCGATCAGGGTGCGCCTTCATCGTACAGGGATCACTGCTTGCCCGGCTGTGAAAACGAGCACGATGAGCGTGGTCACCTGGGATTTCATGGGGTGTGAACGGTACGAAACGTACCCTTAACGCGCGTTGCCGCCCCCGTCGGTGCCCAGCCAGCCGGCCAGCTTGCCGCCGTGGGCGACCGCGCGCAGGCGTCGTTCCGCCGCGTCGCGGACCGGGTCGGTGGCGACGACCAGCAGCTCGTCGCCGTGCCGCAGCACCGTCGTGGGCATCGGTACGAACGATCTCCCCTCCCGTACGACGAGGGTCACGCCCGCGCCGGGCGGCAGCCGCAGTTCGCTGACCTCCACGCCGTGCATGCGGGAGCCCGCGGGGACGGAGACGGACAGCAGGTGCCCCCGCAGCCGCTCCAGGGGCGCCGACTCGATGCCGAGGTCGGAGGCCTCGCCCTGCTCGCCCAGGCGCAGGGTGCGCGCCAGCCAGGGCAGGGTGGGCCCCTGGACGAGGGTGTAGACGACGACCAGGACGAAGACGATGTTGAAGATGCGGCGGCTGCCGGCGACCCCGTTCACCATCGGGATGGTCGCCAGGATGATGGGGACGGCGCCGCGCAGGCCCGCCCACGACATCAGGGCCTGCTCCCGCCACGGCACCCGGAACGGCGCCAGGCTGGCCACCACGCTCAGCGGGCGGGCCACCATGGTCAGCGCCAGCCCGATGACCAGGGCGGGCCACACGTCGTCGCCCAGCTCGTGCGGGGTGACCAGCAGGCCGAGGACGACGAACATGCCGATCTGCGCGATCCAGCCGAGGCCCTCGGCGAAGCCGCGGGTGGCGGGCCAGTGGGGCAGCCGCGCGTTGCCCAGCACCATCGAGGCCAGGTAGACGGCGAGGAACCCGCTGCCGTGCCCCAGGGCGCCGGCGGCGTAGGCGGTGACGGCGATGGCCATCACGGCGATCGGGTAGAGGCCGGAGGCGGGCAGGGCCACGTGCCGCAGCCCCCAGGCGCCGATCCAGCCCACCGCGATCCCTATGGCCGCGCCGATGGCCAGCTCCAGGGTTATCTCGCCGAGCAGGACGTACCAGTGCTCGACCGGGCCCGCCGTGGAGAAGGCGACGACCAGGATGACCACCGGGGCGTCGTTGAAGCCGGACTCGGCCTCCAGCGTGCCCGTCACGCGCGCGGGGAGGGGAATGCGCCGGAGCACCGAGAAGACCGCCGCCGCGTCCGTCGACGACACCACCGCACCGATGATCAGCGCCTGCCGCCACTCCAGCCCGACCAGGTAGTGCGCGCCCGCCGCGGTGACCCCCACGCTGATCGCGACGCCCGCCGTCGCCAGCACGGAGGCGGACGACAGAACCGGCCGGATCTCCTTCCACTTCGTGCCCAGGCCGCCCTCGGCGAGGATCACGACCAGGGCCGCGTATCCCATGACCTGGGTCACTTCGGCGCTGTTGAAGTGGATGTCGCCGATGCCGTCCTGGCCCATGAGGACGCCGATGCCCAGGTAGACGAGCAGGCTGGGGAGCCCGCTGCGCGAGGAGATCCGGACGGCCGCGACGGCGACGAGCAGGACGACGGAGCAGACGAGCAGGAGCTGGTTGAGGTGGTGAACAGTCAGCGGGCGTTCCTCCTCCGGGATCGGCCGGGGCGGTCTCCGGTTACTTCGTTACCTTACCTAACTCTTGACGCTTTCTTGACGTTCGCCGAGGCAAGATCGAACGCTCGTGCGCGCTGGTTCCCGACTCCGCGTCAAGCGGGACAGGGCCCTGCGCCTATGGTTGCTCCAGCGCTCATTCAAAGTCACAGCCCGACCTGCCGCTCGCGTTAGGACAGCAAGGACAGCGATGCCCCCCAACACCACCGCCACAACGGGTGACACCGCCACAACGGGTGCCACGTCCGTCAAGTCCGGCAGGAAGAAGGGGCGCAGAGCCCGTCTGATCGTGCTCGTGCTGGTCCTGGCCATCATCGGAGGCGTCGCCTACGGCGCGTACTGGTCGATCAGCACGGTCCGCGCCTCCTTCCCGCAGACCACGGGTTCGATCAAGCTCGACGGCCTGTCCGGGCCGGTCGACGTCAAGCGGGACGGCTACGGCATTCCGCAGATCTACGCCTCCTCCGACGAGGACCTGTTCATGGCGCAGGGCTACGTCCAGGCGCAGGACCGGTTCTACGAGATGGACGTGCGCCGGCACATGACCTCCGGGCGCCTGTCGGAGATGTTCGGCAAGGGCCAGGTCGAGAACGACGAGTTCCTGCGCACCCTCGGCTGGGACCGGATCGCCCAGCGGGAGTACGACACCAAGCTGTCGGCCGCCACGAAGAAGTACCTCCAGGCCTACGCCAAGGGGGTCAACGCCTACCTCCAGGGCAAGGACGGCGAGGACATCTCCCTGGAGTACGCGGCCCTTGGCTTCTCCAACGACTACAAGCCGGGGAAGTGGACCCCGGTCGACTCCGTCTCCTGGCTGAAGGCGATGGCCTGGGACCTGCGCGGCAACATGCAGGACGAGATCGACCGCGCCCTGATGACCAGCCGCCTCGGCCCGCAGCAGATCCAGGACCTCTACCCGGCGTACCCCTACAGCCGCAACAAGCCGATCGTCCAGGAAGGCCGGTACGACGATCTGACCAAGGCCTTCCAGCAGAGCGGCGCCGCGAACACCGCCCAGGGGACGGCGAGCGGCACCCAGGGGGCGACCGGCACTCCGGGCACCCAGGGCACGGCCGGCGGCGCCACGGGCTCCTCTCAGGGCGCCACGGGCACGGCCGGCTCCTCCGCCTCGGCCGGGACGGGTTCGGGGCTCACGAGCCAGTTGGGCGGCCTCTACAACGTCCTGGACGACCTGCCCACGGCCGTCGGTGTGAACGGGCAGGGGATCGGCTCCAACTCGTGGGTGGTCGCCGGGAAGTACACCGTCAAGGGCAAGCCGCTGCTGGCCAACGACCCGCACCTGTCGGCGTCCCTGCCGTCCGTCTGGTACCAGATGGGCCTGCACTGCCGGACCGTCTCCGCCAAGTGCCAGTACGACGTCAGCGGCTACACGTTCGCCGGTATGCCCGGTGTGATCATCGGCCATAACGCGAAGATCGCCTGGGGCATGACCAACTCCGGCGTCGACGTCACCGACCTCTATCTGGAGAAGGTCAGCGCCAACGGCTACCTGTACGACGGCAAGATCCGGCCGTTCCAGACCCGCGAGGAGACCATCGAGGTCGCCGGCGGCAAGGCCAAGACGATCGTCGTCCGCCAGACCCAGGACGGGATGCCGCTGCTGTCCGACCGTGACGACGAACTCGTCCAGGTCGGCAAGAGGGCGAACGTGAACACCGCCGCGCCCGACCGGGGCGACGGCTACGGCATCGCCCTGCGCTGGACCGCGCTCGACCCGGGCACCTCCATGGACGCCGTGTTCGCGCTCGACAAGGCCGCGGACTGGAAGGACTTCCGCGCGGCGGCCGCCCTGTTCGACGTGCCGTCGCAGAACCTGATCTACGCCGACACGGACAACCACATCGGCTACACGCTGCCCGGCCGGATCCCCACGCGCTCCGCCAAGGACGACGGCTCCGTCCCGGCGCCGGGCTGGGAGTCCAAGTACCGCTGGAAGGGCTTCGTCAAGCAGGACGAGCTGCCCTACGAGTTCGACCCCAAGCGCGGCTACATCGTCACCGCCAACCAGGCCGTGGTCGATCCCCGGAAGTACCCGTACACGCTCACCACCGACTGGGGCTACGGCACCCGCAGCCAGCGCATCGCCGACCTGATCGAGTCCAAGATCAGGGGCGGCGGGAAGATCTCCACCGACGACATGCGGCAGATGCAGCTGGACAACAGCAGCGAGATCGCCAAGCTCCTGGTCCCCAAGCTGCTGAAGATCAACCTCGACGACCCGGACGTCCGGGAGGCGCAGAAGCTGCTGGAGGGCTGGGACTACACCCAGGACGCCGACTCCGCGGCCGCCGCGTACTTCAACGCCGTCTGGCGCAACCTCCTCAAGCTCGCCTTCGGCAACAAGCTGTCCAAGGAGGTGCGCGTCAAGGGTCAGTGCCTGTGGGTCGACAAGATCGACAGCACCGGCCCGGTGGACGACGACGCCAAGGTGCGCGAGTGCGGCCAGCGCGATGCCGACCAGGCCCAGCCGGACGGCGGGGACCGCTGGTTCGAGGTCGTGCGCACCCTGATGGACAAGCCGGACAGCGACTGGTGGAAGACGCCCAAGTCGGGCACCCGGCCCGGCGCCGAGAACCGCGACCAGCTCTTCGCGCGGGCCATGATCGACGCCCGCTGGGAGCTGACCGCCAAGCTCGGCAAGGACATCGACACCTGGAGCTGGGGCCGCCTGCACCGGCTGTTCCTGAAGAACCAGACGCTCGGCACCGAGGGCCCCAAGCTCCTGCAGTACATCCTGAACCGCGGCCCCTGGAAGCTGAGCGGCGGCGAGGCGACGGTGAACGCGAGCGGCTGGAACGCCGCCGGCGGCTACAACGTCGTCTGGGTGCCGTCCATGCGGATGGTCGTCAACCTCGCCGACCTCGACAAGTCCAAGTGGATCAACCTGACGGGCGCCTCCGGGCACGCCTTCAGCGCGCACTACACGGACCAGACGGGCAAGTGGGCCAAGGGCGAGCTGCTGCCCTGGTCGTTCTCGGCCAAGGCGGTGGACCGGAGCACGAGCGACACGCTCGTCCTCAAGCCGTGACCCCGTGACGGCACAGCGCTGAAGAACGGCCCTCCACGCGCGCGTGGAGGGCCGTTTGCCGTCCGGCGGCCGATCCGGGTCAGCCGCCCCCGAAGCGGCGCACCCCCGACGGGGTCACCACCGCGTGCACCGGCTTGTCGTGCGCCTCCGCCGGGACCCGGGCGACGACCTCCGTGTCGTACAGCAGCACCACGAGCCGGGGGCGCGCGCCCGCGCGTTCCAGCCGGGCCAGCACCCGGTCGTACGACCCTCCGCCGCGCCCCAGGCGCATCCCGCGCGCGTCCACCGCGAGCCCGGGCAGCAGGACGACGTCCGCGGCCGTCACGGCGTCCGGGCCGAGCCGTGCGCCGGAGGGCTCGAACAGCGCCATCCTCCCGCCGTGCTGCACCCGCGCGAGGGAGTCCGGGCCGGCGTACTCGCCCCAGTCCAGATCGTTGTCGGGCAGGAGCGCGGGGAGCAGGACGCGCACCTCCCGGGCGCGCAGCGTGTCCAGCAGAGGGAGCGTGCCGGGCTCGCTCCCCACGGAGACGTACGCCGCCACCGTGCGCCCGTGCGTCAGCTCGGGCAGTTCCAGGGCGTGCTCGGCCAGCGCGCGGCCGGCCTCCCGGACGTCATCCGCCGTCAACCTGTTCCTCACCGCGAGGAGCTCTCGCCGCAACATCCGCTTGTCAGGCTCGCCCGTAGGTCCGACGTGTTCCACTGGTCGTTCGCGCACCCTTCTTAATGCAGGTCATACGAGGGTCAAGCAACCGGAGCCCCAGAATCCCTACAAAGGCACCGGATAAGGTTGCGGGCATGACTCAGTCCCACCCCAGGATCAGCAAGGCTGTCATCCCCGCAGCCGGCCTCGGTACCCGGTTCCTGCCGGCGACCAAAGCCACTCCCAAGGAGATGCTGCCGGTTGTCGACAAGCCGGCGATCCAGTACGTGGTCGAGGAGGCCGTGTCGGCGGGGCTCGACGACGTCCTCATGATCACCGGGCGCAACAAGCGCCCCCTCGAGGACCACTTCGACCGCAACTACGAGCTGGAATCGGCGCTGGAGAAGAAGGGCGACGCCGAACGGCTCGCGAAGGTGCAGGAGTCCAGCGACCTGGCCACCATGCACTACGTGCGCCAGGGCGACCCCAGGGGCCTCGGCCACGCCGTCCTGTGCGCCGCTCCGCACGTCGGCCAGGAGCCCTTCGCCGTCCTCCTCGGCGACGACCTGATCGACCCGCGCGACCCCCTGCTGCGGCGCATGATCGACGTCCAGGAGCAGCACGGCGGCAGTGTGATCGCCCTCATGGAGGTCGCGCCCGAGCAGATCCACCTCTACGGCTGCGCGGCCGTGGAGGCCACCGCCGCCGGCGACGTCGTGAAGGTCACCGGACTGGTCGAGAAGCCCGACCCGTCGGACGCCCCGTCGCGCTACGCGATCATCGGCCGGTACGTCCTCGACCCGCACATCTTCGACATACTGCGCAAGACCGAGCCGGGCCGCGGCGGCGAGATCCAGCTCACCGACGCCCTCCAGCAGCTCGCGCAGGACGAGAAGGTCGGCGGCCCGGTGCACGGCGTCGTCTTCAAGGGCCGCCGCTACGACACCGGGGACCGCGGCGACTACCTGCGTGCCATTGTCAGACTCGCGTGCGAACGTGAAGACCTGGGACCGGAGTTCCGGACCTGGCTTCGCAGTTACGTAGCCGAGGAGATGCAGCAGTCTTGAGCAGCGCCGCGACCCGCCCCGCCGGCCCGGACGACCTGTGGTCGGTGGACGAGCACCTGGAGGACATCCTCTCCACCGTCCGTCCCCTCGAACCCATCGAGCTGCAACTGCTCGACGCCCAGGGCTGCGTCCTGGTCGACGACGTCACGGTGCCGGTGTCCCTGCCGCCGTTCGACAACAGCTCCATGGACGGGTACGCGGTGCGGGTCGCGGACGTCGCCGGCGCCGGCGAGGAGTTCCCGGCCGCCCTGGAGGTCGTCGGGGACGTCGCGGCCGGCGCGGCCGACCCGGTCCGGGTGGGTCCCGGACAGGCCGCGCGCATCATGACCGGCGCCCCGCTGCCGCCCGGTGCCGAGGCCGTCGTCCCCGTGGAGTGGACCGACGGCGGACTGGGCGAGGGCCCGGTCAGCGGCATGCGGGCGCGCAGCCTGGCCCCCGAGGGCGCCGAGGGGCACGTGCACGTGTACCGGCCCGCCGAGGCACGCGCGCACGTGCGGGCCAAGGGCAGCGACGTGAAGGCCGGCGACCTGGCCCTGGCGGCCGGGGCGATCCTCGGCCCGCCGCAGATCGCCCTGCTCGCCGCGATCGGCCGCGGCACGGTACGCGTGCGCCCGCGCCCGCGCGTGGTCGTGCTCTCCACCGGCAGCGAGCTCGTCCAGCCCGGCGAGCAGCTGGCCACCGGCCAGATCTACGACTCCAACAGCTTCGCCCTGACCGCCGCCGCGCGGGACGCGGGCGCCATCGCCTACCGGGTGGGCGCCGTCGCCGACGACGCCGAGACCCTCCGCTCCACCATCGAGGACCAGCTCATCCGCGCTGACCTGCTGGTGACCACGGGCGGGGTGAGCGTCGGGGCGTACGACGTCGTCAAGGAGGCGCTGTCGTACGCCGGTGACGCGGACGAGGCCGGCAGCGGCGTCGAGTTCCGCAAGCTCGCCATGCAGCCCGGCAAGCCGCAGGGCTTCGGCACCATCGGTCCCGACCACACCCCGCTGCTGGCCCTGCCCGGCAACCCGGTGTCCTCGTACGTCTCCTTCGAGCTGTTCGTCCGCCCCGCCATCCGCGCCCTGATGGGCCTCACCGATCTGCACCGGCCCCGCGCGCGGGCCGTCCTGAAGGCGGACGCGGCGCTGCGCTCGCCCAAGGGGCGCCGCCAGTTCCTGCGCGGGACGTACGCCGACGGGGAGGTGGTCCCCGTGGGCGGTGCCGGTTCCCACCTGATCGCCGCGCTGGCGCAGGCCGACGCGCTGATCGTCGTACCGGAGGACGTGGAGTCCGTCGAGCCCGGCAGCGAGGTGGAGGTGGTCCTGCTCGGCTGACCTCTGCCGGTTGGCGGTACCGTGTCGCGCACAGCAGGCCCGCGCTCCGCACCGCGCCGGGCCGGGACCGGGAGCGCCACAGCCATGACAGTGCCTTCCCGGGGGGAGACCCCCGGACCCCCTGCGCAGGACCGACTGACGCACCTCGACGACGCGGGTGCGGCCCGCATGGTCGACGTATCCGGGAAGGACGTGACCGCGCGCACCGCCCGTGCCGCCGGCCGGGTCCTCGTCTCGCCGCGCGTGGTCGAGCTGCTGCGCGGCGAGGGGGTGCCCAAGGGCGACGCCCTGGCCACCGCGCGCATCGCCGGGATCATGGGGGCCAAGCGCACCCCGGACCTGATCCCGCTGTGCCACCCGTTGTCGGTGTCCGGTGTGACACTGGATCTGTCGGTCGCGGACGACGCCGTGGAGATCCGGGCCACCGTGAAGACCACGGACCGCACGGGCGTCGAGATGGAGGCCCTCACCGCGGTGACGGTCGCCGCGCTCACCGTGATCGACATGGTCAAGGCGGTCGACAAGGGGGCGGTCATCACGGACGTACGGGTGGAGGAGAAGACGGGCGGCAAGTCGGGCGACTGGAGTCGGGCATGACATTCGACGACGGCATCGGGGGCGCTCCGCCGGCGCCGTACACCGCGCTGGTCGTCACCGCCTCCAACCGGGCCGCCGCCGGCGTCTACGAGGACAAGGGCGGCCCGCTGATCGTGAAGGGCCTGCAGGACCTCGGGTTCGCCGTGGACGGGCCGCAGGTGGTGCCTGACGGGGATCCGGTGGAAGCGGCGCTGCGGGCGGCCGTGGCGGCCGCGTACGACGTCGTCGTCACCACCGGCGGCACCGGCCTTTCGCCCACCGACCGCACACCCGAGGCGACCCGCGCGGTGATGGAGTACGAGGTGCCGGGCATCGCGGAGGCCATCCGCGCGTACGGCCGGGAGAAGGTGCCGACCGCGGTGCTGTCCCGGGGCCTGGCCGGGGTGGCGGCAGGGACGCTGATCGTCAATCTGCCCGGGTCGACCGGCGGGGTGCGCGACGGGCTCGCCGTACTGGAGCCCCTGCTGGTCCACGCGGTCGACCAGATCCGTGGCGGTGACCACCCCAGACCCGGCAGCAGCGGGGGTGCGAGCTGAACAGCCCTTCCTGGCCCGTCGTGCTGGCGGACGGCGATGTCGTCCTCCGGCCGATAAAGCTGCGCGACCAGCGGGCCTGGCGCGAGGTGAACCGGCGCAACCGCGACTGGCTGCGTCCCTGGGAGGCGACCATCCCGCCGCCCACGCCGAGCGGACCGATCGCGCACCGGCCGACCTACCGCCAGATGGTCCGGCACCTGCGTGCCGAGGCGAACGCGGGCCGGATGCTGCCGTTCGTCATCGAGTACCAGGGGCGGCTGGTCGGGCAGTTGACGGTCGCCGGGATCACCTGGGGCTCGATGTGTTCCGGGCACGTCGGCTACTGGGTGGACGAGGCGGTGGCCGGGCGCGGGGTGATGCCGACGGCCGTCGCGCTCGCGGTGGACCACTGTTTCCGTACCGTCGGTCTGCACCGCGTCGAGGTGTGCATTCGCCCCGAGAACCGGCCGAGCCGGCGGGTGGTGGAGAAACTCGGATTCCGCGAGGAGGGGCTCCGGCCGCGTTATCTGCACATCGACGGCGCCTGGCGGGACCATCTCGTCTTCGCGCTCACCGCGGAAGAGGTGCCCGACGGGTTGCTCGCGCGATGGAAGCGGGCGCGCTCCCAAGGGGCCCAGCGCACCGAGCGCCAGTAAATTGAAAATGTGTTCGAAATTGATCGGCCGTTGACCGACTTCGGGCGCTGAATTCGCGGCCAGAGTGGTCCTCTGATCGCATCCGTCGCAAAAAATGCTGGAAATATCAGCCAGATCGTGCGACACACCGGCCCAATTGGCGGATGGCCTCACGCAAACCCCTCTACCGTGTGAGGCGTGAGCAGCAGCGGCCTCATCTACGCAGTCATTGTCGGGGCCTGGGCCGCCTACTTGGTGCCGATGTGGCTCCGTAGGCAGGACGAGCTGAACGAGGCCCGTCCGACGGAACGCTTCAGCACCGCCATCCGGCTGCTGTCCGGACGGGCGGGTATGGAGCGCCGGTACGCCAGGGACCTGCGGGCGCGCTCCACCCAGGAGGGGGAGCCGGACACCGGCGATCCGGACGCGGTCACCGACTCGGTGGACGTCCGGGCCTTCGCCGTGCCTCCGACCCGCCGTCAGGTCACCGCGGACGCCGGGCCCGAGGCACCCGGCAGCGCGGACCCGGCGCCCGGCCAGGCCGTCGAACCGGCGCCCAGGCCCGCCCCCGCGCACGCCTCGGGGGCCGTACCCGCACAGAAGTCCACGGCGTCGGCGCAGGCAGCCGCGGCCCGTGCCCAGCGCTCGAAGGTGCTCGCGCGCCGTCGGCGTACCACTGTCGTGCTCTTCCTCGCCTTCACGCTGGGCGCGATCGTGGCCGCCGTCGGCGGGCTCGCCTTCCTGTGGGCGCCCGGCGTGCCCGCCGTCATGCTGAGCGCGTACATCGCCTACCTGCGGGCGCAGGAGCGCCGCCGCTTCACCTACCAGATGGACCGCCGCCAGGCCGAGGCCGCCGCCCAGCGGCTGCGCGAGCGCCAGCCGCACCGGCGCGCGTCCCTCGACACGGACGCCGGGGCGGACGAGACGGAACCGGGCGCGGACACCGGCACGGACACCGGCCTCTCCACGCTCGCCGCCGACCGGCGGGCCCTCGTGGAGCAGACCGACCACGCCGAGTGGGTCGACCAGCAGCGGGAGCGGCAGCGGCGTCCCGGGCACGGCGACAGCTGGGACCCGGTACCGGTGCCCCTGCCGACGTACGTCACCGCGCCGGTCGCCCCGCGCGCCACCTCCGACGTGGATCTGGGGGCGCCCGGCACCTGGAGTTCGGCGCGGTCCAGCGCGGTGATCCCCGAGCAGGACGCCGGTACCCACGAGAGCGAGGCCGGGGAACCGGCACCCGCAGCCGGGGACCGGCCGGCGGGCGGCCACGGCGACACCCGCCGCGCGGCCTCCGCACGGCGGGCACGGGAACGCGGACGCACGCCCCTCTTCGACCAGTACGAGGACGGCGACCGGCCCCGCGCGGCCAACGAGTGACACCCGTCACACCCCGGAAACCCCCGCCCTGACCAGTCAGGGAGCGGATTTCCAAGCACCCCGATCGGGATGCTAAAGTTTCACTCGTTGCAAGGGCCTGTGGCGCAGTCCGGTAGCGCACCTCGTTCGCATCGAGGGGGCCAGGGGTTCAAATCCCCTCAGGTCCACTGCACGACGTGAGATCCCGTCGGTCATCATGACCGGTCGGGATCTTCGTCGTATCCGGGGCCGCGCACGGGGGGTTGTCGATGGAGCTGCGTCACCTGGTGACGTTCCAGAAGGTCGCGTCGCTGCTGAGCTTCACGCGCGCCGCGCAGGAACTCGGCTACGCGCAGTCGAGTGTGACGACCCAGATCCGCGGGTTGGAGTCCTCGCTCGGCGTCGAGCTCTTCGACCGGCTCGGCGGGCGGATCCGGCTCACGCCCGCCGGGGAGAGGCTGCTGGAGTACGCCGAGCAGATCCTGACGCTCGTCGAGGCGGCACGCGCCGATGTGGCGGGCGGGGACGGCCCGTCGGGGACGCTGGTGATCGGCACCATGGAGAGCATCACCTCCTACCGCATGCCGCCGCTGCTGGAGTTCTTCCACCACCGCTATCCGAAGGTGCAGCTCGCCCTCAGGCCGAGCCTGTGCGCCGAGACCCGGCACGCGCTTCGCCAGGGCGGCTTCGACATCGGCTTCCTCCTGGAGCAGGAGACGCGGCACCCGGGCCTGGAGACGGTGGTGCTGGCCGAGGAACCCCTGGTCCTCGTCGCGGCCCCCGGCCATCCGCTGGCAGGGCGCCGGGAACTGTCGCCGGTCGACCTCGCGGCGGTGTCCGTGCTGGCGGCCGAGGCCGGGTGCGCCTACCGCGACCTGTTCGAGGCGGAGCTGCGGACCGTGCGCGGCGGCGCGCCCTTCCTGGAGTTCGGCACCATCGAGGCGATCAAGAAGGGCGTGGCCTCCGGGCTGGGGATCTCGCTGCTGCCGGTGGTCACCGTCGCCGCCGAGCTGGAGAAGGGCGAGATGACGGCGCTGCCGTGGGACGCCCCGTTCTCCGTCTACACGCAACTGGCGTGGCGCGGCGGCCGGCGGCTCTCCCGCGAGCTGCGGCTGTTCATCGACCAGGCGAAGCGGCTGATGCGGGAGGACGCACCGCTGCACGCGCCGGCCTGATCCGAACTCCGCTCGGGCCCGCCCCGGCCCTTCCGGCCGCCTTCGCGGCGCACCGGGCGCCAGCCCAGGTTGGTGCCCAGGGACGCGGCCACGATCAGGGGGATGCCCAGGGCCTGGGCCCAGGTGATGTGGTGGCCGTAGACGGCCCAGTCGGTCAGCAGTGCGGCGGCCGGGTAGACGAAGGCCAGTACGGCGATCTTCGGGGTGGGGAGCTTCTGGTACGCGGAGTACATCAGGGCGTACATGACGCCGGTGTGCAGGAAGCCGAGGCCGGCCAGCCAGGCCCAGCCGGTGCCGAGGTGGGTGCTCTGGCCGAGCCGGGTGAAGGGGAGCAGCAGCGGGATGCCCACCAGGACCTGCACCAGGGCGACGAGATGGGGCCGTACGCCGGTCACGCGCTTGGTGATGATCGTGGACAGGCCGTAGAAGAGGGCGGCCAGCAGCGCGTAGCCGAGGCCCACGAGGTAGGCGCCGTCGCCGGAGAGGTCGGAGACGGAGACGCCGGCGACGAGGACGAGCCCGAGGAAGGCGACCAGCAGCCAGGCGCCCTTCTGCTTCGTGACGCGGTCCTTGAAGAACAGGGCGCCGAGCAGCACCACGAAGAACGGCTGGGTGTGGTAGACCACGGTGGCCACCGAGATGGACGTCCTGCCGTAGGCCTCGAAGAGAAACGCCCAGTTGAACACGATGAAGACGCCGCCGAGCGCGGCGAGGGCGAGCTTCCGCGGGGTGAGGCCGTGGTTCTTGAGGAAGCCGCGGACCAGGCAGTACAGGCCGAGGAACAGGGCGCCGAACACGCACCGGTAGAAGACCACGGTGAACGGCGAGGCGCCGGACTCGACGACGAAGACGCCGATGGTGCCGGACAGCAGCATCGCCGCCGTCAGTTCGACCGCGCCGCGCGTCTCCGTGCGCGCGGGCATGCCTGTTGTGCCCATGCCATCCTCCTGGGGAGCCCCGTCCGCGCCGGCCCCCGCGTGCGGCCGGCGCGAGACGAAGCTACGGGCCCGGACGACACCGGGTCCACGGCCTGCCGGCGAACGAAACCGATGCCCCCATCGGCGCTGTCGATGGCCGGGGGAGGGTCAGAGCCGCTTGGCGTAGCAGAGGCTTTCCTCGTGGTGGCGGTAGTAGCCGAACTTGGCGCACGGCTCGTAGCCGCTGGAGGTGTACAGGGCTATGGCCTCCGGCTGCTTGGTGCCCGTCTCCAGGACCATGCGGACCCGGCCGGCCGCGCGCGCGTCCTCCTCCAGGGCCGCGAGGATGCGGCGGGCCAGGCCCCGGCCGCGCATCTGCTCGACGACGAACATCCGCTTCAGCTCCGCGTCGCCGTCCTCGTTGCCCTCCTCGTTGCGGTCCTGGCTGCGCCAGCCACCGGTGGCCACCGGGCGGTCGTACTCGTCGTACGCGATGAGGTACACACCCCGGGGCGGATTGAAGTCGGTGGCGTCGAGAGTCGTGGCGTCGCCCCCGTCGCCGTAGCGCAGGTGGTATTCGGCCTGGACCTCGTCGTTGAGCTTCACGGCGTCGGGGTGATCGAAGCGAACGCGGCGAATAATCATGCTGGGCATCGTACTTCTATGCAGTGGGTGGGGCCCTGGATTTTGCGGACCGCGACCAGTGTGCCGGTATCGTGCCCGGGTGCTGACTGTGACCTCGGTGAACGTGAACGGACTGCGGGCGGCCGCGAAGAAGGGCTTCGTGGAGTGGCTCGCCGGGACCGAGGCGGACGTCGTCTGCCTGCAGGAGGTGCGCGCCGAGCCGCACCAGCTGCCCGAGGAGGTCCGGCAGCCCGACGGCTGGCACGTCGTGCACGCCCCGGCCGCCGCCAAGGGCCGCGCGGGCGTCTCCCTCTACACCCGCCGGGAGCCCGACCGCGTCCGCGTCGGCTTCGGCTCGGCGGAGTTCGACGGCAGCGGCCGCTACGTGGAGGCCGATCTGCCCGGAGTCACCGTCGCCTCCCTCTACCTGCCCTCCGGCGAGGTCGGCACCGAGCGGCAGGACGAGAAGATCCGCTTCATGGGCGAGTTCCTCGCCCACCTGAAGGAACTGCGCGAGCGGGCCGCCGCCGACGGGCGCGAGGTCCTCGTCTGCGGCGACTGGAACATCGCCCACCGGCAGGCCGACCTCAGGAACTGGCGCGGCAACACCAGGAACTCCGGGTTCCTGCCCGAGGAGCGGGCCTGGCTCGACCGCGTCTTCGACGCGCAGGACGGTGGTTACGTCGACGTCGTCCGCGCCCTCCACCCGGACGCCGAGGGGCCGTACACCTGGTGGTCGTACCGGGGCCGGGCCTTCGACAACGATTCGGGCTGGCGCATCGACTACCACGGGGCCACGGCCGGTCTGGCCGGCAAGGCGGTCAAGGCGTACGTCGAGCGCGCGGCCACGCATGCCGAGCGGTGGTCGGACCACGCGCCGGTGACCGTCGTCTACGACCTCTGATCCCGCTCGGTCCCGTTCAGTCCCGCTTGTTCAGGCGGCGGTCCAGGGCCAGGGAGAGTTCCGCCTCCACGACGCTGCGGGCCAGGGGGCGCAGGCGGCGTAGGTCCTCCTCGGGGGCGTGCCGCAGGATCAGGGTGGTGAAGAGGTCGGCCAGGGCGTCGGCGTGTTCGCGGACGCGGGCGCCGGCCGCCAGTACCTCGGCGAGCGGGATGCCCTCGCGGACCAGTGCGGAGGAGACGTCCAGCAGGCGCCGGCTGATGTGGACGATCTCGTCGCCGTCGGTGCCGAGGTAGCCCAGCTCCATGGCGGCGGCGAGGTTCTCGGGAGTGACCTCGCCCTCGAAGCGGGCGGCGAGTTCCTCCGGGGTGAGGCGGACCGGCTCCTCCTCGGTGGGGGTGCCGACGCCGAGCAGGTCGGCGACGTCCCGGCCCTGGTCGAGGGCCTCGGCGAGTTCCGCTATGCCGTTCAGGGTGTGGCCGCGCTCCAGCAGGGCGGCGATGGTGCGCAGCCGGGCCAGGTGGTGGTCGTCGTACCAGGCGATGCGGCCCTCGCGGCGGGGTGGTGGGAGCAGCTTGCGCTCGCGGTAGAAGCGCAGGGTGCGCACGGTGACGCCGGCCAGCCGGGCCAGTTCCTCCATGCGGTACTCGCGGGGACCTTCCTGGGTTTCTGCGTCCTCTGCCACGCCCGCAGCCTATGGCGTACCGGAGGTAACTTCCTTCTCCCGCCCCCTACCGCTCGGTACGGAGCTGCTCTACAGTCCCATTGCGCCAGTAATCACTGGCAGGTTTCCTAGGTGATGCGTGGAGGCTTCGGGATGGCCGAGCACGAGCATGTACGGGTGGCGGTGATCGGGTCCGGGTTCGGCGGTCTGGGGGCCGCCGTGCGGCTGCGCCGTGAGGGAATCACCGATTTCGTCGTCCTGGAGCGGGCCGACGGCGTCGGCGGCACCTGGCGGGACAACAGCTACCCCGGGTGCGCCTGCGACGTGCCCTCGCACCTGTACTCCTTCTCCTTCGCGCCCAACCCCGACTGGCCGCGCACCTTCTCCGGGCAGCGCCACATCCGCGCCTACCTGGAGCACGTCACCGACCTCTTCGGCCTGCGCCCGCACCTCCGCCTCGGTTCCGAGGTCAAGCTGATGACCTGGGACGGCGAGAACCTGCGGTGGAACATCGAGACCACCCGCGGGGCGCTGTCGGCCGATGTCGTGGTCTCCGCCACCGGGCCGCTGTCCGACCCGAAGATCCCCGAGATCCCGGGGCTCGCGTCGTTCCCGGGCAAGGTGTTCCACTCCGCCCGCTGGGACCACGACCACGACCTGCGCGGCAAGCGGGTCGCCATGGTCGGCACCGGCGCCTCCGCGATCCAGATCGTGCCGGCCATCCAGCCGCAGGTCGGCCGGCTCACCCTCTTCCAGCGCACCCCGCCCTGGGTGATGCCCCGCGTCGACCGCGCGATCAGTGGTGCCGAACGCTGGCTGCACCGGCGGTTGCCCGTCACCGCCCAGGCCCGGCGTGGCCTGCTGTGGGGCATCCGGGAACTCCAGGTGCAGGCGTTCACCAAGCACCCGGACGAACTCGGCCTGATCGAGCAGCTCGCCAGGCGGAACATGGCCCGCGCCGTCAAGGACCCCGCCCTGCGCGCCAAGCTCACCCCGGACTACCGCATCGGCTGCAAGCGCATCCTGCTGTCCAGCACGTACTACCCGGCGCTGACCAGGCCGAACGTGGACGTCGTGGCCAGCGGACTGAGCGAGATCCGCGGGTCCACGGTCGTGGCGGCCGACGGCACGGAGGCCGAGGCCGACGTGATCATCTTCGGTACGGGCTTCCACGTCACGGACATGCCCATCGCCGAGCGGGTGGTGGGCGCGGAGGGCATCACGCTGGCCGAGTCCTGGAAGAACGGCATGCGGGCGCTGCGCGGCGCCTCGGCGGCCGGGTTCCCGAACTGGATGACGATCATCGGGCCCAACACCGGCCTCGGGAACTCCTCGATGATCCTCATGATCGAGTCCCAGCTGAACTACATGGCCGACTATCTGCGGCAGCTGGACGTCCTCGGCGGGGGTACCGCCCTCGTCGCCCGGCCCGCCGCCGTCGACGCCTGGAACCACAGGGTGCAGGAGCGCATGAAGCGCACCGTCTGGAACACCGGTGGCTGCACCAGCTGGTACCTGGACGCGAGCGGTCGCAACACCACCATCTGGCCGGGCACGACGACCGAGTTCCGGCGCGCGACCCGGCGGGTCGACCTCGCGGAGTACGAGGTGATCCGCAAGCCCGCGGTGGTCTCCGGGCGGAAGAGCGAGGCCGCCGCGTGAGCCCCGTCGCCTCGGCCGCGGACGGCCCCTACGCCCCGCCCGTCCCGGCCCGCACCCTCACCGCCGTCTCCGCCGACGGCGCGCGGCTGCACGTCGAGGTGCACGGCCCCGAGGGGGCGCCCCCGGTGGTCCTCGCCCACGGCTGGACCTGCTCGACGGCCTTCTGGGCAGCGCAGATCCGGGACCTGGCCACCGACCACCGGGTGATCGCCTACGACCAGAGGGGGCACGGGCGCAGTCCCGCGAGCCCGGCGTGCACGCCCCGGGCGCTGGCGGACGATCTCGAAGCGGTGCTCGCGGAGACGCTCGCGCCCGGGGAGAAGGCGCTCGTCGTCGGCCACTCCATGGGCGGCATGACGGTCATGGCGGCGGCCGGGCGGCCCCGCTTCCGAGAGCACGCCGCCGCCGTCCTGCTGTGCAGCACGGGCAGTTCGCGGCTGGTCGCGGAGGCGCGCGTGGTGCCGTTGCGCGCCGGGCGGGTGCGCACCTGGATCACCGGGCGGGTCCTCGGTTCGCGCGCTCCCCTGGGGCCGGTCACGCCGGTGGGCAAGCGCATCCTCAAGTACGCCACCATGGGCGCCGGTTCCGCCCCGCACATGGTGGAGGCGTGCGCGCGGATCGTGCACGCCTGCCCGCGCGCCGTGCGCCACGCCTGGTCGGCCGTCCTCTCGGCGCTCGATCTCGACCACGGGGTGCGGGAGTTGGACCTGCCCACCGCGGTGGTGCAGGGTACGGACGACCGGCTCACGCCCCCGGTGCACGCCCGGGCGCTGGTCGCCGCGCTGCCGAACTGCGTCGGGCTGACCGAGCTGCCCGGCGTCGGCCACATGACCCCGATCGAGGCGCCGGAGCCGGTGACCGGCCGGATCCGGGAACTCGTCGGGGCGTACGTCACGGGGACCGCTCCCGCGCGTGGTTCCATCCCCGCGCAGGCCGAGCGGTCCGAGCAGGCCGAGCGGACCGAGCACACCGAGCAGACCAAGCACACCGAGCAGATCGGTCGGATCAAGGAGGGCGCATGAGCAGGGTCAGCCTCGAAGGGCAGGTCGCGGTCGTCACCGGGGCGGCGCGCGGCGTCGGCGAGCTGCTGGCGCGCAAGCTCTCCGCGCGCGGCGCGAAGGTCGCGCTGGTCGGACTGGAGGAGGAGGCGCTCAAGGAGGTCTCCGGGCGGCTGCACAGCGACAGCGCCCACTGGTACGCCGACGTCACCGACCACGAGACGATGAGCAGGGTCGCGCAGGAGGTGAAGGAGCGCTTCGGGAAGGTCGACATCGTGGTGGCCAACGCCGGTGTGGCGACCGGCGGTCCGTTCGCCGAGTCCGATCCGCAGGCCTGGCGGCGGGTGATCGAGGTGAACCTGATCGGCTCGGCGGTGACCGCGCGCGCGTTCCTGCCGGTGCTGGTGGAGAGCCGCGGCTACCTTCTCCAGGTCGCCTCGCTCGCCGCGATCACGCCGGCGCCGATGATGACGGCGTACTGCGCGTCCAAGTCGGGCGTGGAGGCGTACGCGCACAGCCTGCGTGCCGAGGTCGGCTACCAGGGCGTGCGCGTGGGCGTCGCGTACCTGTCCTGGACCGACACCGACATGGTGCGCGGCGCCGACCAGGACGACGTCATGCGGGAGCTGCGGCAGCGGCTGACGTGGCCGGCGAACAAGACGTACCCGCTGGGCCCGACGGTGGACCGGCTGGTCGCCGGGATCGAGCGGCGCTCGGCACACGTGTACGGGCAGTGGTGGCTGCGCGGCATGCAGGGGGTGCGCGGATATCTGCCGGCGCTCATCGGGGCGGTCGGGCAGCGTGAGATGAAGCGGTTCGCGCCGCGCCTGAAGGGGGTGCGCTCCGGGCTCGTCGGCGCAGGTGGGGCGGCCGACGAGGCCGCGCGTACTACGCTCCGTAACTGATCGACATGCAGCGCGTGTTCGCCCGTGTGAACCTGGTCGAGGCCCCACAGAGGGGCCGAACCCCCACTCATCACGGGAGTGAACCCACATGGGTATGAAGGACCAGTTCCAGGACAAGTCGCGCCAGGCCAAGGAGAAGATGGACCAGGGCCGCGAGAAGATCGGCCAGCGCGGTCAGCAGGGCCGCCAGGGGCAGCAGGGCCGTCAGGGCCAGCAGCCGCCTGAGCGGGGCGGTCAGAACTACCGTGACATCGAGGACACGGAGCAGCAGGTGGAGGACCGGTTCGACCGGGACTACGACGCCTAGCCGCTGCGCTCGGCTTTGGCCGGTTGACGTGGGGTGCCCCCTGTCTCGGGGGGTGCCCTGCGTTCCTTTTCGGGGGCTCGGTCGTCTGTCGGGTGCGGGTGCGTCGGGGCTGGTCACGCAGTTCCCCGCGCCCCTTCTTGCGCTGCCCCTCGTTTTCAGGTCGCCCTCGGGGGGAGTTTCGGCCGGGAGCGGTTCGGGACGTCGCTGTAGTCGGGGGGAACCGCCGCCGGGTTGGACTCCAGGAGTTCCAGGGCGAGTTCCACCGCGTCGGCGAGCTGGGCGTGGCGGCCCTCCGCCCAGTCGAGGGGGGTGCGCAGGATCTCCAGGTCGGGGGCGACGCCGTGGTTCTCCACGGACCAGCCGTAGGCGTCGAACCAGGCCGCGTTCATCGGGACGGTGATGACCGTGCCGTCGCCGAGGCGGTGCCGGCCGGTCATGCCGACGACTCCGCCCCAGGTGCGCTGGCCGACGACCGGGCCGAGTTCGAGCAGCTTGAAGGCCGCCGTGATCATGTCGCCGTCGGACGAGGTCGCCTCGTCGGCCAGCGCGACCACCGGGCCGCGCGGGGCGTTCGAGGTGTACGACACCGGTTGCGCCTCCCGGGTCAGGTCCCAGCCCAGGATGGTCCGGGTCAGCTTCTCGATGACGAGTTCGCTGATGTGCCCGCCCGCGTTGCCGCGCACGTCCACGATCAGCGCGGGCCGGGACACCTCCATGCGCAGGTCGCGGTTGAACTGGGCCCAGCCGGAGCCGCCCATGTCGGGGATGTGCAGGTAGCCGCACTTGCCGTCGCTCAACTCGCGTACGACCTCGCGGCGTTTGGCCACCCAGTCCTGGTAGCGCAGCGGCCGTTCGTCGATGAGCGGGACGACGGCGACCCGCCGGGCGTGCCCGGTCTCGCCCTCGGCGGGCAGGAAGGTCAGCTCCACGGTCGTACCGCCCGAGCCGGCGAGCAGGGGATAGGGGCCGGTGACCGGGTCGACCGGGCGGCCGTCGACGTGGGTGAGGACGGCGCCCTCGCGGATGCCCGTGCCGGCCAGCGGGGAGCGGGCCTTGGAGTCGGAGGAGTCGCCGGGCAGGATCCGCTTGACCACCCAGTGGCCGTCGCGGCGGACGAAGTTGGCGCCGAGGAGGCCCTGCCAGCGCTGGTAGTGGGACGGGCCCTCGTTGCGGCGGGCGGCGGTAACGTAGGCGTGGGAGGTGCCCAGTTCACCGAGGACCTCGCGGAGCAGGTCGGCGAACTCGTCGGGGGACGCGACCCGTTCGACCAGGGGGCGGTACTGGTCGAGCACCGCGTCCCAGTCGATGCCGCACATGCCCGGGTCCCAGAAGTAGGCGCGGATCAGCCGCCCCGCCTCGTCGTACGCCTGGCGCCACTCGGCGGGCGGGTCGGCCACGTGCAGGATGCGGCGTACGTCGATCCAGACGGTCGAGTCGGCGTCGCCGATCTCGGTGGACGGCACCGCCCGCAGGTCGCCCTCGTCCACGACGACCAGCCGGGTGCCGTCGCCGCTCACCGCGAACCAGTCCAGGTGGTCGACCAGTTCCGCCTTCTTCGCCTTGGTGAGGTTGAAGTACTCCAGGGTCGGGCGGCCGCTGATGTCGGCGGGATTGGCGAAGGTCTCGCCGAGCGCCCCGGAGATCGGCCAGCGCAGCCAGACCAGGCCGCCGCCCGCGACCGGGTACAGCGCCGAGTACTTGGAGGCGATGACCGGGAACGGCGTGACCCGGTTCGCCAGGCCCTCCACCTCGACCGTCACCGCGCCGGCTTCACCGGTCTCCTCGTCCTCCAGCGGGTCGAGCCCGCCGGCGGCCGGGCGGCCCTCGGGGTTGAGGGCGAAGGGGGACGGGGTCGCGGAGGAGAGCGGGACCAGGTAGGGGCGGCAGCCGAGCGGGAAGGACAGGTCGCCGGTGTGCACGTCGTAGACCGGGTCGAAGCCGCGCCAGGAGAGGAAGGCGAGGTAGCGGCCGTCGCGGGTGAAGACCGGGTTCTCGTCCTCGAAGCGGCCGTTCGTCACGTCCACGATCAGCCGGTCCTTGATGCGGGCCAGCTTGATCTGGCGCAGGGTGCGGCCGATGCCGGGGTGGGACCAGGTGAGCCAGGAGCCGTCGGGGGAGAAGGCGAGGTCGCGGACCGGGCCGTTGGCGGACCGGATCAGCTCGGTGACCTCCCCGCGCGGGCCGGCGGCACCGGGCTCTCCCTCCCCTTCCTCCCTTTCCTCCGCATCCTCTGCACCCTCCTCCTCCGTGACGTCGATCAGCAGCAGGCGGCCGTCGTGGGAGGCGACGGCCAGGCGTTCGCCCTGGGGGTCGCAGGCCAGCTCCAGGACCCGGCCCAGGTCTCCGGAGGCCGGGCGGCGGGGGGCGCGCGCGCCGGTGGCGCGGGGGAGGTGGGCGATCTCGACGGCGTCCTCGCCCTCGGCGTCGGTGACGTAGGCGACCTGCCCGGTGGAGCCCAGCATCTCCGGCAGCCGCACCCGGACGCCGGGCGTCTCGGTGATCGTACGGGCCGGGCCGTCGCGGTGGGTGAGCCAGTACAGGCTGCCGCGGACGACGACCGCGCTGGCCCGGCCGGTCTCGTCCACGGAGACGCCGTCGATGTTCTGTGCGGCGGGCACCTGGTAGGGGCGGCGGCCGGTGCGCGGGCCGGCGAGCCGGACGTCGAGCCTGCGCGGTGCGCCGGCCGGGGAGAAGTCGTCCACCAGCCACAGGTCGCCCGCGCACTGGTAGACCACCCGTTCCCCGTCGCTGGAGGCGTGCCGGGCGTAGAAGGCGTCGTGGTCGGTGTGGCGGCGCAGGTCGGTGCCGTCGTAGGCGCAGGAGTAGAGGTTGCCGACGCCCTCGTGGTCGGAGAGGAAGGCGATCCGGCCGGCGACGAACAGGGGGGAGGCCAGATGGCCGTCGAGGTCCGGCAACAGGCGCTGCCCGTGCAGCCACAGCCGGCCCATGGCGCCGCCGCGGTACCGCTTCCAGGAGGCCGGTTCGTGCGGCGGGGTGCCGGTGAGCAGCAGGGTCTTGCGCTCGCCGGCGAGGTCGGCGACCTGGATGTCGGCGACCGGGCCCCAGGGCAGCCGCCCGCCCGGGTCGCCGTCGGCGGGGACCTTGTAGGCCCAGGTGAAGTGGGAGAAGGGCTGGCCGTGGGAGGCGACGGCCAGGATGTCGCCGTCCGGGGTCCAGCCGCAGACCTGGGTGTCGGCGCTGCCCCAGTACGTCAGCTGCCGTGCGGGGCCGCCGTCGACGTCGACGAGGTGGATCTCGGGGACGAGGCTGCGCCAGGTCGTGTAGGCGATCCGGCGGCCGTCGGGGGCGAAGCGCGGGTGGCCGGCCTTGGTGCGGTCCACGGTGAGCCGCCAGGCGCGGCCGGGGGTGTCGAGCGGAGCCAGCCAGAGGTCGTCCTCGGCGACGAAGCACAGCAGGTCGCCGCTGAGGTGGGGAAGGCGCAGATAGCTCACCTCCCCATGCTTTTCCGGTCAAAGGGCACCAGCAACTCGTGGCGTCTTCTTATGGGGTCTTCACCTTCGTGACCCACCACACGTACGAAACGGTTTCGTTTCGAAGACTGGCGGGGTATCGTCGGTGAGGTACGAAGACGGAAAGCCGGAGCGGGAAGGTGACGGCATGACAGAAGCCACTGCCCCGGCACGGCGCAGCCGGATCACGCCCGAGCGCGAGGCCGAGCTGTACGACGCGGTGCTCGACCTGCTCCGCGAGGTCGGCTACGACGCCCTGACGATGGACGCCGTGGCCGCCCGCACCCGGTCCAGCAAGGCCACGCTCTACCGCCAGTGGGGCGGCAAGGCCGAACTGGTCGCCAAGGCCGTGCGGCACAACAAGCCGGGCCGGGTCGCCGACGTCGACACCGGCTCGCTCAAGGGCGATCTGCACGCGCTCACCCTGCGTGCGGACGACTGCGAGATGGAGCAGAGCTCCGCGCTGATGCGGGGCCTGGCCATGGCGGTGCACGGCAACCCGGATCTGCTCAAGGCGTTCCGGGAGCACCTCGTCGAGCCGGAGATGGCGGAGTTCCGCCGCGTGCTGCAACGCGCGGTCGACCGGGGCGAGGTCCGTGCGGACAACCCCGCGCTCGGCTTCGTGATGCACATGATGATCGGCGCGTTCGCCGCCCGCACCATGATCGACGAGCAGCCGCCGACGCAGGACTTCCTCCTTTCGTACATCGACGCCGTGGTCCTCCCCGCCCTCGGCGCGCGCACCTCCTGATCCACGCTCTCCCCAGCGAGCCCACCACCTGACGTCACCGCTCACGTCGTCGGGCTGATCGCCCCTGCCCAGCCGAACCCACGACCTGACCGGGAGTACGCCTCCGTGGCCACGTTCCTCTACAGACTCGGCCGTCTCGCCTTCAGGCGACGGCACTTCGTCGCCCTCATATGGGTCGCGCTGCTCACCCTCGCCGGGGTGGGCGCCGCCTCCGCGCCGGCCGCCGGCAACACGTCCTTCTCCATCCCCGGCACCGAGGCCCAGAAGGCCTTCGACCTGCTGGAACAGCGCTTCCCCGGGATGAGCGCCGACGGCGCCACCGCCCGGGTCGTCTTCAAGGCCCCGAAGGGCGAGAAGATGACGGACGCCGTCAACAAGGCGACCGTCATGAAGACCGTCAGGGAACTGCGGAGCGGCTCCGAGGTCGCCTCGGTCGCCGACCCCTACACCGGGCACGCCGTCAGCAAGGACGGCACCATCGCCTACGCCTCGGTGAAGTACAAGGTCTCCGGCATGGAGCTGGAGGACTCCGCCAAGGACTCCCTGAAGGAGACCGCGCAGGACGCGCGGGACGCGGGCCTGACCGTCGAGGTCGGCGGTGACGCGCTGACCGCGACCCCCGAGACCGGATCCAGCGAGATCATCGGCATCGCGGTCGCCGCGGTCGTCCTGGTCATCACCTTCGGCTCGCTGCTCGCGGCCGGGTTCCCGCTGCTCACCGCCATCATCGGGGTCGGCATCGGGGTCTCGACCATCGCCGCGCTGGCCCATGCCCTGGACCTGGGCTCCACCACCTCCACCCTCGCATCGATGATCGGCCTCGCCGTCGGCATCGACTACGCCCTGTTCATCGTCTCCCGCTACCGCGCCGAACTCGCCGAGGGCCGCGAACGCGAGGAGGCCGCCGGCCGTGCGGTCGGCACGGCGGGCTCGGCGGTGGTCTTCGCCGGCCTGACCGTCGTCATCGCCCTGGTCGGCCTGTCCGTCGTCAACATCCCGATGCTGACGAAGATGGGCATCGCGGCCGCGGGCACCGTCGCCATCGCCGTCCTCATCGCCCTGACCATGATCCCGGCGCTGCTCGGCTACGCCGGCCGCAAGGTCAAGCCGGCCGGCCAGAAGAGCAGGCTGCTCGGGGGCGGCCGTACGCCGAAGAACCCCGGCCGCCCCAACATGGGCACCCGCTGGGCCGGCTTCGTCGTCCGCCGCCCGGTCGCCGTCCTCCTGCTCGGCGTGATCGGCCTCGGCGCGGCGGCGGTCCCGGCCGCCTCCCTGGAACTCGGCCTGCCCGACGACGGCTCCCAGCCCGTGTCCACCACCCAGCGCCGCGCCTACGACCTGCTGTCCGAGGGCTTCGGACCCGGCTTCAACGGCCCCCTGATGATCGTCGTCGACGCCAAGGGCAGCGCCGATCCCAAGGCCGCGTTCACCGAGGTCGGCGACGAGATCAAGGGCCTGAAGGACGTCGTCACCGTCACCCCGGCCACGCCCAACAAGGCCGGCGACACCGCGACGATCACCGTCGTGCCCCGGTCCAAGCCGTCCTCGGCGACCACTGAGGACCTGGTGCACGCCATCCGCGACAAGGGCGCGGACATCGCCCGGGACACCGGCTCCACGGTCCTGGTCACCGGTTCGACGGCGATGAACATCGACGTCTCGCAGAAGCTGAACGACGCGCTCCTGCCGTACCTCGCCCTGGTGGTCGGACTGGCCTTCCTGCTGCTGATCGTGGTCTTCCGCTCGGTGCTGGTCCCGCTGAAGGCGGCCCTCGGCTTCCTGCTGTCGGTGATGGCCGCGCTCGGCGCCGTCGTCGCGGTCTTCCAGTGGGGCTGGCTGTCCGGCCTGATGAACGTCGAGCAGACCGGCCCGGTCATGTCGATGATGCCGATCTTCATGGTGGGTGTCGTCTTCGGCCTCGCGATGGACTACGAGGTGTTCCTCGTGACCCGGATGCGCGAGGCGTACGTCCACGGCGAGAAGCCCGCCCAGGCGGTGGTGACCGGCTTCCGGCACGGCGCCCGGGTCGTCACCGCCGCCGCCGTCATCATGATCGCCGTCTTCTCCGGCTTCATCGGCTCCAGCGAGTCGATGGTCAAGATGATCGGCTTCGGCCTCGCGATCGCCGTCTTCTTCGACGCCTTCATCGTCCGCATGGCCATCGTCCCGGCGGTGCTCGCCCTGCTCGGCAAGCGTGCCTGGTGGCTGCCGGGGTGGCTGGACCGCGCACTGCCCAACGTCGACGTCGAGGGCGAGGGGCTGCGCACCGCGGCCGGCCGCAGGGACGCCGACCCCGACGGGGAGAAGGAGCTGGTACGCGCCTGACGTACCGCTTCTGACGGCAGAGCCGCCGGTGAGGGTGCCCGTGGGGACGGGGCTGCACCCTCACCGGCTTTCTCCGTCCCGGGGTCTGCTGCGCGCCCGCCAGGAATTCGTTTCGTACACCACGCAGTGACCCGCTAGCGTGCGCCCATGACGACCGCGCATCCTCGTTTCGCCGCCGCACTGGAGGAATCGGGACTGGGGGAGGTGCTCGTCCGGGTCCGGAGCTTCCCGGAGGCGACCCGGACCGCGGCCGAGGCCGCCGCCGCGATCGGGTGCGAGCTGAGCCGGATCTGCAAGTCGCTGGTCTTCGCCGCGGACGGGGCCCCGGTGCTGGTCCTCATGGACGGGGCCTCCCGGGTGGACGTGGAACGGGTGCGGTGGGAACTGGGCGCCCGGAAGGTCACCCGGGCCGACGCCGGCGTGGTCCGCGACACCACCGGGTACGCCATCGGCGGCGTACCGCCCTTCGGGCACCGCACGCGCACGCGGGTCCTCGCGGACCGCTCGCTGCTCGCGCACGACGTGGTGTGGGCGGCGGCCGGCACGCCGTACAGCGTCTTCCCGATCGAGCCGGAGGCACTCGTCGCCCACGCGGGCGCGACGCTGGTGGACGTGCGCGAGCGGACCGCGTGACGCCCCTGGTCGCGGCGGCCGTGCTGCTCGCCGCCGTCACCCACGCCAGCTGGAACGCCATCGCGCACCGCATCACCGACAAGCTCGTCGGCTTCGCCCTGATCTCCGGCGGCGGGCTGCTGATCGGGCTCGCGATCACACCGTTCACGGCGTTCCCGGCCGGGCCCGCCTGGCCGTACCTGCTCGCCTCGGCGGCCGTGCACATCGCCTACTACGCCCTGCTCATGACCTCGTTCCGGCTGGGCGACTTCGGGCAGGCGTACCCCATCGCGCGCGGCAGCGCGCCCCTCGTCGTCACCCTGCTCGCCGCCGTCTTCGCGCACGAGGTGCCCGGCGCCTGGGCGAGCGCCGGCATCGCCGTGTCCTGTCTCGGCCTGACCGGCGTCAGCCTCTGGGGACTGCGCGGGAAGCGGCCGGACTGGGCGGCGATCGGCGCGGCCCTGGCGACCGGTCTGACGATCGCCGTGTACACCGTCATCGACGGCATGGGCGTACGGGCCTCGGGCACGTCCCTCGGGTACATCGCCTGGCTCATGGCCGTCCAGGGCTCGGTCCTGCCCGTGTTCCTGTACGCACGCGCGCGTGCCGACACGGTACGGCTGCTGCGGCCGTACGCCGCCCTCGGCCTCCTCGGCGCCGCCCTGTCCGTCACCGCCTACGCCCTGGTGCTGTGGGCCCAGACGAGGGCCGCGCTCGCCCCGATCGCCGCCCTGCGCGAGTCGTCCATCATCGTCGGCGCGGCCATCGGCGCCCTGTTCTTCAAGGAGCGCTTCGGCGCCCCGCGGATCGCGGCGGCGGCCCTGGTGGTGCTGGGCATCGGGCTGATGCTGCGCGCCGGTTGACCCCCGGCGCCGACATGACGGGCCGGGGTCGCGAGGCGCACCCTGGAGACAGCGAGTTCTCGGAGGTGGCCGTCATGATGCACACCACTGTCGGATGGCATGTCGAGCTGGAGTTCATGGAGGACGATCAGCACACGCGCGCGGTGGCGCTGGTGCGCTTGCCCGACGGCTCCGAGGTGCGGGCCCACGGCCGCGCCAGCCGGCACCGCGTCGACGCGAACCAGCCCCGGGTCGGCGAGGAGATCGCGGGCGCCCGCGCCCTGAACGAACTGGCCATGCAGCTGCTGACCAAGGCCCACGAGGAGATCGACGCGGCGTCCGGGCGGACCTCGCACCCGATCCACGTCTGACACCCGGCGTGCGCCCAGGTCGCCCGCGGATCAGGCGAGCGCCGCGCGGACCGCTCGTACCAGGGCCTGGGCCCTCGGGTCCGCCGTGACGCTCTGCCGGAAGCCGTTGGTCACGTAGCCGAAGGCGATGCCCGAGTCGGAGTCGGCGAAGGCGAGGGCGCCGCCGCGGCCGGGATGGCCGAAGGAGCCGGGGGAGAGCAGCGGGGAGGCGGCGCCGTGCAGCATGTAGCCGAGGCCGAACCGGGTGCCCACCACCAGCACCCGGTCCGGCCCGGCGGACTGCTCGGCACGGGCCAGCTCCACGGTTTCCGGGGTGAACAGGCGGGTGCCGCCGTCCACCTCGCCGATGAGCGAGGCGTAGAAGCGCGCGAGTCCGTCGGCCGTGGCGATGCCGTTGGAGGCGGGCAGGGCGGCGGCCCGGTAGGCGGCATCGTTCTCGTCGGGCAGCGGGGTGATCGCGGCGAAGGCGCGCCGGGTCAGGGACGCGGGGTCGGCGTAGGCCTCGGCGACGGCGCGCTTGGGGCGGGTCCTCAGGCCGCCCGCGCTCTCCGGTGCGTCCACCGGCCCGACGCGGCCCACGCGCGCGTGCTCCGCCTGCGGCAGGCCGAGCCACAGGTCCGCGCCGGCCGGCCCGGCGATCTCGTCCGCGATCCACTCGCCGACCGGGCGGCCGGTGACCCGGCGGAGCAGTTCGCCGGTGAGCCAGCTGTAGGTCTGGGCGTGGTAGCCGTGGTCCGAGCCCGGGTCCCACACCGGGGCCTGCGCGGCGACGGCCGCGGCGCCGAGGTCGGGGTCGGCGGCCTCGGCCGGGGTCAGCGGGCGGTCCAGCACGGGCACGCCCGCGCGGTGTGCGAGCAGGTGCCGTACGCGCGTGTGCTCCTTGCCTGCGGCCTTGTACTCCGGCCAGTACGTGCCGACCGGGGCGTCCAGGTCCAGCTCGCCGCGCTGGTGCAGGAGCAGCAGCGCGGCGGCGGCGACGCCCTTGGTGGCGGAGCGCACGACCTGCGCGGTGCCGGGCTGCCAGGGGGCCGTACCGTCCACGTCCGCCGTGCCGGCCCACAGGTCGACGACCTTGTGCCCGTCGCGGTAGACGGCGACGGCCGCGCCGCGCTCGCCGAGCAGCGCGAAGTTCGCGGCGAACGCCTCCCTGACCGGCTCGAAGCCCTCGGCCACAGTGCCGTTCACGTCCACGCCCGCCGTCCCTTCCATTGCCTGCGACAGCGGGTGCAACGCGGGCCGTGCGCCTGTGATTCCTCGGTGGGATCAGCCCAGCACAATCGTTACGTCGATGTTGCCGCGAGTTGCGTTCGAGTACGGGCACACCTCGTGCGCCGCGTCCACCAGCCGGGCCGCCACCTCGGGGTCCAGGACCGGCAGGGAGACGCTCAGGGCGACCGCGAGGCCGTAGCCGCGGTGCCTGTTGGGGCCGATGCCGACCTTCGCGGCCACCGTGGAGCCGGTCAGGTCGTAGCCCTCGCGGTTGCCGACCATGATCAGCGCGTTGTGGAAGCAGGAGCTGTAGCCGGCCGCGAAGAGCTGTTCCGGGTTGGTGCCGTCGCCGTGGCCACCCAGCTCCGGGGGCATCGCGACCTTCAGCTCGATCCGGCCGTCCTGGCTGGTGACATAGCCGTCCCGGCCGCCGTGGGCGGTGGCCTCGGCGACGTACATGATCTTCGTCGGGCGCGTGTCGACAGCGGTTGCCTCGGTCATGGCCGGCCTCCCCCGGAAAAAGTGGCGCACAAGTACATCGTGCACAAGGTACTTGCCGGTAGGCCGGCGTGGGACGTAGGGGGTGGCAACCGGGGGTAACCCGGACTCAGTACCGGTCGGCCGCCGCGACGGCGCGCTCGGTCAGCTTCCACAGCTCCTCGCGCAGCCGCGCGATCTCCTGCGCGCCGAGCCCCGTCGTCGTGAGCAGCGCGCCGGGCACGCGCGCCGCGCGCTCCCTCAGTTCCTCGCCGCGCCCGGTGCACGCCACGAGCACCGAGCGCTCGTCCTCCGGCGCGCGCTCCCTGCGCACCAGGCCCGCCCCCTCCAGCCGCTTCAGCAACGGCGAGACGGTGCCGTAGTCCAGCCGCAGGGCCCCCGCCAGCTCCTTCACGGTGCTCTCCCCGCGCTCCCACAGCACCAGCAGCACCAGGTACTGCGGGTAGGTGAGCCCGAGGTCGTCCAGCAGCGGGCGGTACGCGGCGGTCACGGCGCGCTGCGCCGCGTACAGCGCGAAGCACAGCTGGTCGTCCAGCAGCAGCGAGCCCTCGGCGGCGGCGTCCTCGTTCGTCACGCGCCCATTGTCACGGACTTCGGGTCGAAGCCGAACGGCAGCTCCAGCCGGTGTGCCCGCATCAGCTCCTCGTCGGACAGCAGCGCGGCCGTCGGGCCGTCCGCCGCGATCACCCCGTCGCTCAGGACGAGCGAGCGCGGGCACAGCTCCAGGGCGTACGGCAGGTCGTGCGTGACCATGAGGACCGTGACGTCCAGGGAGCGCAGGATGTCGGCGAGTTCCCGGCGGGAGGCCGGGTCCAGGTTGGAGGACGGCTCGTCCAGGACCAGGATCTCCGGCTCCATGGCGAGCACGGTGGCCACCGCCACCCGGCGGCGCTGCCCGAAGGACAGGTGGTGCGGCGGCCGGTCGGCGAAGTCCTGCATCCCGACCCGCTCCAGCGCGGTGCGCACCCGCTCCTCCAGCTCGGCCCCACGGATCCCGGCGGCGGCCGGCCCGAACGCCACGTCCTCCCGCACGGTCGGCATGAACAGCTGGTCGTCCGGGTCCTGGAAGACGATGCCGACCTTCTGCCGGATCGCGGCCATGTGCTGCCTGCCGACCGGCAGCCCGGCCACGGTCACCGTGCCGGTGCCGCCGCCCAGGATGCCGTTGAGGTGCAGCACCAGGGTCGTCTTGCCGGCGCCGTTCGGGCCGAGCAGGGCGACCCGTTCGCCGCGCGCGAGGGAGAAGTCCACGCCGAACAGGGCCTGGTGGCCGTCGGGGTAGGCGAAGGCGAGGCCGGAGACCTCCAGAGAAGCTGTCACAGCATCCATCCCAGCAGACAGACGACGAGGGCGGCACAGGGGAGGGCGAGGGCGTACGACCACTGGGCGCGGGACGCGGTCACCTCGTCGATGACCGGCATCGCTCCTGCGTAGCCCCGGCTCACCATGGCCAGGTGCACGCGCTCCCCGCGCTCGTAGGAGCGGATGAACAGCGCGCCGGCGGACTTGGCGAGCACGCCCCAGTGCCGCACGCCCTTCGCCTCGAAGCCGCGCGACTCGCGGGCGATCCGCATCCGGCGCATCTCGTCGGTGATGACGTCGCCGTAGCGGATCATGAAGGACGCGATCTGCACGAGCAACGGCGGCAGCTTCAGCCGCTGGAGTCCCAGCAGCAGTTCGCGCAGCTCGGTGGTGGCGGCCAGCAGCACGGAGGCGGCGACGCCGAGCGTGCCCTTGGCGAGCACGTTCCAGGCGCCCCACAGCCCGTTCACGCTCAGCGAGAGCCCCAGTACGTGCACCCGCTCGCCCTCGGCCACGAACGGCATGAGCACCGCGAACGCGACGAACGGCACCTCGATCAGCAGCCGCCTGAGCAGGAAACCGGCGGGCACGCGCGCGAGGTACGCGACGGACGCGAGCAGCCCGGCGTACACCGCGAACGCCCACACGGCCTCGCGCGGGGTCGACACGACGACCACCACGAACAGGAAGACGGCGGCGAGCTTGGTGTGCGGCGGCAGGCCGTGCACGGGCGAGTGCCCGTGCCGGTAGAGCCGGTGCGCGTGTCCCGCTCCCACGTCAGACGCCCGTGCTCGCGGGCGAGACGTCCTCGCTGCGCCGCCGGCGCAGCGCCCAGAACACCGCGCTGCCCGCGACGATCGTGACCCCGACGCCGATCACACCGGCGAGGCCGCCGGACAGCCGGGAGTCGGCGATGTCCTTCACGCCGTAGTCGGCCAGCGGCGAGCCGGCCGTGGCGTGCTTCTCCGCCTTCTTGTCGATGCCCTGGTCGTGCGCGACCTTCTCCAGGCCGTCGGGGGCGGCGGAGGCGTAGAAGCTGACGAATCCGGCGAGGACGAGGGAGGTGACGAGCCCGGTGATCCACAGCGTGCGCCGCGAGGTGCGCGCCGCCACGGGCGCCGTGGGCGCGGGCGCGTCCACCAGTTCGCCGTTCACACGCAGCCGGAGCCGCTGCTGCAGCCCGCGCGCGCCGTGCACAAGGTCCGGGCGTACGGCGATGACGGCGCCGACGGTGAGCGCGGTGATGACCGCCTCGCCGATGCCGATCAGCACGTGCACGCCGATCATCGCGGTGGCGACCTTGCCGGGGGAGACGTCGGTGGTGCCGCCGACCGCGTAGACCAGCGTGAAGGCGACCGCGGCGGCCGGTACGGACACCAGCGCGGCGACGAAGGAGGCGACGGTCACCGAGCGCCGCTTGCGGGGCAGCACGGCGAGCAGGCCGCGGAAGACGGCGTAGGAGACGACCGTCGTGACGATCGCCATGTCGGTGATGTTCACACCGAGCGCGGTCAGCCCGCCGTCGGCGAACAGGACGCCCTGCATGAGCAGGACGACCGACACGCACAGCACGGCGGTACAGGGGCCGACGAGTATCGCGGCGAGGGCCCCGCCGAGGAGGTGGCCGCTGGTCCCGGCCGCGACCGGGAAGTTCAGCATCTGTACGGCGAAGATGAACGCCGCCACCAGGCCGGCCAGCGGTGCCGTGCGCTCGTCGAGTTCGCGGCGGGCGCCGCGCAGGCTCACCGCCAGGGCGCCGGCGGCGACCACCCCGGTGACCGCGGAGGTGGGGGCGTCGATGAATCCGTCAGGTACGTGCACCTGACGATTTTAGGGCCTTGTTGCGAACGATTTGCAAGAGAGACGAAGTCTCGCCGCTCACCGGGGCGGGAACCGGAAAATGTGCGACTCTTGATGGAAAGCGGATGCACAGCTTTCGCATAGGTCACGGTGCGTGAGAGGGCGGTCCGATGTCTGTAGTCGAACAGTACGCGCGCGCTCATATCGTCACGGACGAGGAGGACCCGGGGGCCGTGCCCGTCGTGCTGCGGTACGACCCGGACGCCGACCCACGGTCGGTCCGCGTGGGCCTGCCCGGACCCCACGAGTGGACCTTCTCCCGCACACTCCTGGAACGGGGACTGATGGCGCCGGCCGAGAGCGGCGACGTCCGGGTGTGGCCCTGCGGGCGGGTCCAGGCCGTGGTCGAGTTCCACTCCGACCACGGCGTCGAAGTGGTGCAGTTCGAGTCGAAGGCGCTGCTCCGGTTCCTCCGCCGGACGTACACCGCCGAACCCGTACGGAGCTGATCAGCCCCCGAGCTTCAGCAGCTTCGCCACGATCGGTCCGGCCGTGTCACCGCCGTGCCCGCCCGCCTGCACCACGCCGGCCGCGGCGAGGTCGCCCCGGTAGGCGGTGAACCAGCCGTTCGGCTTCTTCTGGCCGTCGACCTCCGCCGAGCCGGTCTTCGCGCCGTAGTCCGGGCCGAGCCCCGACATCGCCTCGGCGGCCGTGCCGTACGCGGCCGTGTACCGCATCAGCTCACGCAGCTGGGACAGCGTCTTCGGCGACAGGGTGCGGGAGGCGGTGGCCGTCGTGCGGTGGTCCACCGACGGCGAGACCAGGTACGGCTGGTGGAAGCCGCCCGACTTCACGGTCGCCGCCACGGAGGCCATGTTCAGCGGGTTCATGCGCACCCCGCCCTGCCCGATCAGCGAGGCCGCCATCTGCGCCGCCGACTGCACCGGCACCGAGCCGTCGAAGGTGGGCACACCGATCGCCCAGTTGTTCATCGACAGCCCGAAGACCTGCTGGGCCTGCTTGGTCAGGTCGTCGTTCTTCAGCTTCTTCGCCTGGCTGATGAAGGCCGTGTTGCAGGACCGGGCGAAGCTCGCCTTGAAGGTGCCGCCCTTGATCTCGAAGTCGTCGTCGTTGTGGAACTTCCAGCCGCCGTAGGTCACCGTCTTCGGGCAGGGGTGCCGCTTGTCCGCCGACGCCAGGCCCTTGTCGATCAGCAGCGACGAGGTGATGATCTTCATGGTGGAGCCGGGCGCGAGTGAGCCCTGGAAGGCGGTGTTGAAGCCGTGCCCGCTGTTGGCGACCGCGAGGATCTCCCCGGTCGAGGGCCGCAGCGCGACCACCGAGGCCCGCGCGCGCTTCGCCACCTGCTGCTCGGCGGCGGCCTGGAGGGTGGGGCTGAGCGTCGTCTTCACGGTGCCCGGGGTGCCCTTGCTCAGTTCCACCAGCGTCTTGTCGGAGAGCTTGGCGGCCTTGGCCGCCTTGCCGCGCACCACGCGCAGCTCGACGCCCGCCGTGCCGCCCGCCTTCTTGCCGTACTTCTCCCGCAGTCCGTCCAGCACCGTGCCGAGCGACGGGTACCGGGCGGTCGTGATCTCGGCGCCGTCGCGGTCCAGCGCCTTGACCGGCGGGGTGCCGGACGCGCCGGTCACGAGCGTGTCGCCGTCCCGCAGGTCGGGGTGGACCACGGCGGAGTGCCAGTCGACCAGCGGCCTTCCGTCGCTCGCGCGGCGCACCACGGTGAGCGCACTGCCGTAGGACAGCGGCTTGCTGAGCTTGCGGTAGGCCACCGTCGCCTTCACCGTGAAGGGCACCTCGGTGCCCTTCGCCGCCCCCGGGGTGAGCGTGACGTCCTTCAGGTGGGCGTCCTTGGTGTAGCCGGTGAGCAGCTTGCCGGCGGCGGACGGGTCGTCGGTGGCGGCCGCGGCCTCGGTGACCCTGCCGTGCTGCCAGGCGGTGAGGAAGCGGGTGGAGGCCGTGCGGATCTCGGCAGCGGTGAGCGGGCCGGAGGGGACGGCCTTGTGGTCGGCCGTGGCGCCGGTCCGCTCGTCGGCCGCGGCCCCGCCGTACAGGGCGTAGACGCCGAGCCCGGCACCGCCGACCACCACGGCGATCATTCCGCCGAGTACGGCGGGCCGGGTCTTGCGCCGCTCGGTGACGCGCCTTCTCTTGCCCACAGCCTCAGTTCCTCCGCACCTTTCCCCAGGGTCCCCGTAAGCCCCTCACACTCCCCAACGACGGCATTCACCTTAAAGTCCCCGCCTTCGCGGGTGATCTCAGCCGGCGTTCCGCAGCACGCTTGCGACAATCGGCCCGGCCGCGTCGACGCCGTGTCCGCCGTCCTGCACCATGGCCGCCGCCGCCACATCGCCCCGGTATCCGGTGAACCAGCTGTCCGACCTGGCCTCTCCGTCCACCTCGGCCGACCCGGTCTTCGCGCCGACGTCGCCGCCCAGCCCGGCCATCACCCCCGCCGCGGTGCCGCTGCGGGCGGTGCGGTTCATCAGGGCGCGCAGCTGCCCGACCGTGCCCGAGGACAGCCCGCGCGCGCGTGCCGGTTCGCGGCCGTCCAGCTTCAGCGGCACGATCACCGGCTGGCGGAAGGCGCCGGTCGTCGCGGTCGCCGTGACGGACGCCATGTTCAGCGGGCTCATCTGCACCTGGCCCTGGCCGATCAGGTTGGCCGCGGTGTCCGGGCCGCCGGAGGCGGGCACCCGGCCGTCGAACGTGGGCACCCCGACCTGCCAGTTGTTCCGCCCGAGCCCGAACCGCTCCTCGGCCTCCCGGGTGAGGGAGTCGACCTTCACCTCGTCCGCGAACTTCACGAACGCCGTGTTGCAGGAGCGGGCGAAGCTGTCGGCGAGGGTGGCGTGCTCGTCCGGCGCCAGGCCCTTGAGGTTCTGGAAGGTCTGGCTCTGCCAGACGGCCGACGGCGGGCAGGGTGCCGGTCCGTTCGCCGTGGTCAGGCCGTTGTCGATGAGGGTCGCGGCGCTGATGATCTTCATGGTGGAGCCGGGGGCGCGTTCGCCGAGGAGGGCCGCGTCGAAGCCGTCGTTGCGGTTGTTGGCGACGGCCAGGATCTCGCCGGTGCTCGGCTTGACGGCCACGACGGAGGACTCGGGGTACTTCTCCACTGCCTTCTCGGCCGCCGCCTGGACGCTCGCGCTGAGCGTCGTGCGGAGCTTGCCGGGCCTGCCCTTGGCGAGGGTCAGCAGCGGGGTGTCCGCGGCCTGGCTGCCGTCCGCCGCCGCCTGATGGCGGATCACGAGTTCCACCCCGGGCCGGCCGCCGGTCTTGTCGCCGTACCGCTTGCGCAGCTCGTCCAGGATCGGGCCGAGCGACGGGTACGTCACCCGGGTGAGCACCTTGCCCCGGCGGTCCACGGCCTCGATCTCCGGGGCGGCCGACTCGCCGGTGCTGAGCGTGTCCCCCTTGCGCAGGCGCGGGTGGACGACGGAGGGCTGCCAGTCGACCAGCGCGCGGTGCGAGGTCTCACCGCGGACGACGGTCAGGGTGCCGCGGTACGACAGCGGGCGGGACACGCCGTTGTACGACACCGTCGCCCGCACCGTGAACGGCACCGTGTCGCCGGTGGCCCGGCCGGGCGTGATCCGCACCTTCCCGATGTGCGCGTCACCGGAGTAGGCCGTCAGCAACTGCTGGGCCGCCTCGGGGAAGTTGGTGTACGAGGCCGCGGTCGCCGCGTCGCCCTTCTGCCAGGCCGCGAAGAAGGCACCGGTGGCCTGCTCCACCTCGGAACCGCTGGGCGGACCGGTGCGCACGGGCGCCGCGCCTGCCGTACCGCCGTCGCCGTTCAGCGCGGACGCGACGTTGTAGAGCCCGTAACCGGCCCCGCCCAGCAGCGTGACGCACACACCGCCTATGACGCCCGCTTTGACGCCCTTGCGCATGCGCGGATCCCCCTCCGTCTCCGACCTGTTGAACACGTTCAAACAGGTAGTCCTGGAGCACTGTAAGCGGTTGTGGCGCCCGCTTGTGGCCGGAGTTGCCGATTGTTGTCCGAACGGAGATGCGCTCCACCGGCCGGCCGGGACCCCTCAGACACCGGAGGCCGCGCGCCCTACACCCACGTGTCCAGCCACATCCGCGACCGCCACGAGTCGATCGGGATCGCCTGGCCCGTGTACAGCGGCCAGAAGTAGATGAAGTTCCAGCTGATCAGCAGGACCAGGACGCCCGCCGCCGACGCGCCGATCACGCGGCGGGTGTCGCCGGCGCCCGGTGGGCCCACGATCGCGCCGATCATCATCGCCACCGCCAGGCACAGGAACGGCAGGAAGACGACCGCGTAGAAGAGGAAGATCGTCCGTTCCTGGTACAGGAACCACGGAAGATAGCCCGCCGCGATGCCGCAGGCGATGGCACCGGCCCGCCAGTCACGGCGGAAGGCCCAGCGCCACAGGACGTACAGGATCGCGAAGCAGGCCGCCCACCACAGCAGCGGGGTGCCGATCGCCAGGACCTCCCGGGCGCACTTCTGGCCCGCGTCTGCCGGGCAGCCGTCGGCGCCGGGGGAGGGGGACTCGTAGAAGTACGACACCGGGCGGCCCAGCACGATCCAGCTCCACGGGTTGGACTGGTACGTGTGCGGCTGGTCGAGGTGGACGTGGAACTTGTACACCTCGTGCTCGTAGTGCCACAGGCTCCGCAGCCAGTCCGGCAGGAACGCCCAGGTGCCGCCCTTGCCGTCGGTGGCCGCCCAGTTGCGGTAGTAGCCCCCCTTGCCGTCGGCCGGGGAGAGGATCCAGCCGGTCCAGGAGGCCACGTAGACCACCAGCGCCACCGGGACCGTCGCCACGAAGGCAAGCCCGGTGTCGTACTTGAGAGCCGCGGCGTACGGGTGGTGGGCGCCGGCCACCTTGCGTGTGCCGACGTCCCACAGGACCGTCATCACACAGAACGCGGCCAGGACGTACAGGCCGTTCCACTTCGTGCCCGCGGCCAGGCCCAGCATCACCCCGGCCGTCCAGCGCCACGGGCGCCACCCGAACCGGAAGGCGTCCGTGACCTGCGCGTCCGGCCGTACCCGCCCGTCCGCCGCGACCGGCAGCGCGGCGGCCAGTCTCTCCCGCGCCCGGTCCCGGTCCACGACCAGGCAGCCGAACGCGGCCACCACGAAGAACATCAGCACGCCGTCGAGCAGCGAGGTCCGGCTCATCACGAAGTGCAGGCCGTCCACCGCCATCAGCGCGCCCGCGAGGCAGCCCAGGAACGTCGAGCGGAACATCCGGCGGCCGATCCGGCACAGCAGCAGCACGCTCAGCGTGCCGAGCAGCGCCGTCATGAACCGCCAGCCGAACGGGTCGAACCCGAAGACCAGTTCGCCGAGCCCGATGACGTACTTGCCGACCGGCGGGTGCACCACGTACGCCGGATCCGTCGGGACCGCCAGCCGGTCGCCCTGCTGCAGCACCAGGTCGTTGGCGTTCTTGCCGTACTGGTCCCAGCTGACCTCGAACCCGCGGTGGACGAGCGCCCACGCGTCCTTGGCGTAGTACGTCTCGTCGAATATCACCGCGTGCGGGCTGCCCAGGTTCCAGAACCGCATGACGCCCGCCATCAGCGTCACCAGCAGCGGCCCGCCCCAGCCCGACCAGCGGGTGAGCCGCTCGGCGAGGACCGGCGACACGCCGAGCGCCCGCCACAGCCGGGGGCTCGGCTCGGCGTACGGCGGCACCAGCCGGTCGCGTACGTCGCCCGAGGGCGCGTCCGCGGCCGGCGCGTACCCGAATCGGCGCAGCCGCTGCTGCCACGACGGCCGCTGGTCGTGCGGTGCCTGCCCCTGCCGGAGGTCCATGGAGGACGCGGTACTGGTCACCGCGCCATCGTAGGGAACCGGCCTGTGGGAGTCCCGTGCATGTGCGGTACCGGTCGGGACACGGTCCGTTTCCCCCCGAATGCGAGCCCCCGGAACCGGCCCGGGAACTCCTGGGAGGATGGGGGCGTGACTGGAACCCTTGTCCTGGCAGGTACCCCCATCGGCGACATCGCGGACGCGCCGCCCCGGCTCGCCGAGGAACTGGCCGGCGCCGACGTCGTCGCCGCCGAGGACACCCGGCGGCTGCGCCGGCTCACCCAGGCGCTCGGCGTCACCCCGAAGGGCCGCGTGCTGTCGTACTTCGAGGGCAACGAGTCCGCCCGTACGCCGGAACT
The DNA here is from genome assembly GCF_017526105.1 of Streptomyces cyanogenus. Taxonomy (NCBI): domain Bacteria; kingdom Bacillati; phylum Actinomycetota; class Actinomycetes; order Kitasatosporales; family Streptomycetaceae; genus Streptomyces; species Streptomyces cyanogenus. The sequence continues at coordinate 3,811,212 of NZ_CP071839.1, read as the reverse complement.
GGTCCAGGAGCTGCTCGGCGGCGCGCGCGTGCTGCTGGTGACCGACGCCGGGATGCCGTCGGTCTCCGACCCGGGCTACCGGCTGGTCGCGGCCGCCGTCGAGCAGGACATCCGGGTCACCGCCGTCCCCGGGCCGTCCGCCGTGCTCACCGCGCTCGCCCTGTCCGGGCTGCCCGTGGACCGGTTCTGCTTCGAGGGCTTCCTGCCCCGCAAGGCCGGCGAACGGCTGTCCCGGCTGCGCGAGGTCGAGGGCGAGCGGCGCACCCTCGTCTACTTCGAGGCCCCGCACCGGCTCGACGACACCCTCGCCGCGATGGCCGAGGTCTTCGGCGCGGACCGGCGGGCCGCCGTCTGCCGCGAGCTGACCAAGACGTACGAGGAGGTACGGCGCGGTCCGCTCGCCGAACTGGCGCGGTGGGCCGCCGAGGGCGTGCGCGGGGAGATCACCGTCGTGGTGGAGGGCGCGCCCGAGCCCGGACCCGAGGAGCTGGACGCCGCGGAACTGGTCCGCCGGGTACGGGTGCGCGAGGAGGCCGGCGAGCGCCGCAAGGAGGCCATCGCGGCGGTGGCGACCGAGGCCGGGTTGCCGAAAAGGGTCGTGTTCGACGCCGTGGTCGCCGCCAAGAAGGCAGACCCGAGCTAGCCGGCCAGGCCCTGCGGCCCGGGGGTGCGCCAGGCCTCTGAGCAGGTCTCTTCTCGGGTGAGCGTGCGCCCCATGGGCGGGCAAAGGGCTGGCGTCGATGGCAAAGCTCAGCCGTCTCGTTCGCGTCTCTTCGGCAAGCGATGTCCAAATCGCCTCCAACACTCGACAGGCCTGATGCGCTCGTCCCGGCCGAGGCGTCCACTGGTCGGAGGACGCACCCGTCCATCAGGGACGCACCTGTGCAACAGGGAGCTGGCATGAGTGACATAGCAGGGCAGACCGGTCTCCGCGGTACGGCCACGGCCGTCGTTCACGAGTCCTATTCGTTCGCCTGCATGCGCTGCGGGCACGGCTGGGAGCAGTCGTACGAGATAGAGCACCACACGGACGCCGAGGGCCGGGAGTTCGTGCTGTACGTGGCCGACGGCCGGGTCGTGCCGTCGCCGCTCAGCCGGCCGTGCTGCCACAACTGCGACGGCCACGTCGTGCGGATCATGCGCGCGGGCCAGGTCTCCTCCGTGCGCGGCGCGGCCGGCCGGCAGCAGCACCGGGTGCCGCCGGCGGGCCCGGCCGAGGCGCCGCAGGTGCCGGCGGCGGCCAGGGAGCCGCACCACTGGCACCTGTCCGACCTGCTGCACCCCTTCCAGCGCAGGGCGAGCTGAGCGGATCACCGGCCGCCCGGGGCATGCCCCTTTCGTAGGATCGGGGCATGCCCTCGAACGCCGACCACAGCCGCGGAGACGACGACAAGAAGGCGGCCCCGCCGCTGCCGGCACCGCTGCAGGTGCCCGTCGCCGACTCCCACACCCACCTCGACATGCAGTCCGGCACGGTCGAGGAGGGCCTGGCGAAGGCCGCCTCGGTGGGCGTCACGACCGTCGTCCAGGTGGGATGCGACATCAAGGGCTCGCAGTGGGCCGCCGAGATCGCCGCCGCCCACGCGACCGTGCACGCCGCCGTCGCCCTCCATCCCAACGAGGCGCCGCGCATCGTGCACGGCGACCCCGACGGATGGTCCCGGCAGGGCGCCCGCCCGGCGGGCGGCGACGCGGCCCTGGACGAGGCGCTCGCCGAGATCGACCGGCTCGCCGCGCTGCCCCAGGTCAAGGGCGTCGGCGAGACCGGCCTGGACTACTTCCGCACCGGTCCCGAGGGCAAGGCCGCCCAGGAGCGCTCCTTCCGCGCCCACATCGAGATCGCCAAGCGGCACGGCAAGGCGCTCGTCATCCACGACCGCGACGCCCACGCCGACGTGCTGCGGATCCTGAAGGAGGAGGGCGCCCCCGAGCGCACCGTCTTCCACTGCTACTCCGGCGACGCCGAGATGGCCGGGATCTGCGCCCGCGAGGGCTACTTCATGTCCTTCGCCGGGAACGTCACCTTCAAGAACGCCCAGAACCTGCGCGACGCGCTCGCCGTGGCTCCGCTGGAACTGGTCCTCGTGGAGACCGACGCGCCCTTCCTGACCCCCGCGCCCTACCGCGGACGGCCCAACGCCCCGTATCTCGTGCCGGTCACCGTCCGCGCGATGGCCGCCGTGCGCGGGGCCGACGAGGACGCGCTGGCGACGGCCCTGGGCGCCAACACCGCCCGCGCCTTCGATTACTGAGCACCCGTCTACAGAGCACCCGTTCGAGGCGCAACACTACGTAGTCGAGTCGCTTTGGAGAGTGACCGACGCTCCGCTAGGTTCTGGGGGCCCGATCCGGACCCCTCTGGCCCCTGGAGCGTGTCGGCGTGAGCACGTCGCAGTACGAGACGTACGGCCCCTACGGCCCCTACGGCCATGACCCCTACGGCCATGACGCTTCCGTCCACACCGCGGAGACCCTGCCGTACGGCCTGTGGGAGGACACCTACCGGCCCGCCTACGAGGCGGAGGCGTACTTCGTCACGGAGTCGCTGCCGCCCGTGCCACCGCGGCCGCCCGTGCCGCCGCTGCCCCGGCAGACGGCCGGGGTGCCCAGGAGGGTGATTCCCGAGCCGGGGCCGCCGACGAAGCCCGGCGGGCGGGCCGTGCGCCGCCGCAGGGCGCGCTCCGCCGAGCGCCCGGAGTCCACGATGCGCCGCCTGCTGCCGCAGGCCCTGGTCGTGGCCTTCCTGGCCGGCGGCACCACCGCCTTCGTCGCCGAGGACAAGGCGGTCGAGCTGAGCGTCGACGGCCGGCAGCGCACCCTGCACACCTTCGCCGACGACGTGAGCGAGCTGCTCGCCGAGGAGGGCGTACGCGTAGGGGCGCACGACGTGATCGCGCCCGCTCCGGGTGCGGCGCTCGCCAGCGGCGACGAGGTCGCGGTGCAGTACGGCCGGCCCGTGCGGCTCACCCTGGACGGCCGGCGGCGCGAGGTGTGGACGACGGCGCACACGGTGGAGGGCGCGCTGGACCAGCTCGGGGTGCGCGCCGAGGGCGCGTACCTCTCGACCTCGCGCTCCCGGCCCATCGGACGCGCCGGGCTCGCGCTCGACGTGCGCACCGAGCGCGCGGTCACGGTCCTGGCCGACGGCCGCACCCGCACCGTCCGCACCAACGCGGCCACCGTCCGCGAGGCGGTCGAGGAGGCCGGGATCACCCTGCGCGGCCAGGACACCACCTCCGTCCCGCTCGACAGCTTCCCGCGCGACGGGCAGACGGTGACCGTGCTCCGGGTGACCGGTTCCCGGGAGGTCCGCGAGGAGCAGATCCCGTTCCAGGTCCGGCGGACCGAGGACCCTTCGCTCCTCAAGGGCACGGAGGTCGTCGCACAGGCCGGGCAGCCCGGACTCCGGCGCACCACCTACCTCCTGCGCACGGTCAACGGCGTCCGGCAGAAGCCGCGCCGGGAGGGCACCGAGCTGGTGCGCATGCCACGCACGCAGGTGGTGCGGGTCGGCACCAGACCGCGGCCCACCGCCGTGGACGGCGCCGACGACCTGAACTGGCACGCGCTCGCCGCCTGCGAGTCCGGCGGCCGTCCCGACGCGGTCGACCCCTCCGGCACGTACGGCGGCCTCTACCAGTTCGACAACCGCACCTGGCACTCCCTCGGCGGCAAGGGCCGCCCGCAGGACGCCTCCGCGGAGGAACAGACCTACCGCGCGAAGAAGCTCTACATCCGCCGGGGGGCGGCCCCCTGGCCGCACTGCGGGGGACGCCTGCACAGCTGAGCGGGCGTGCCGCCCCGGCCTGCGGGCAGTCGTGCCGCCGAGGCGGCACGGGCGGGCGCAAGGGCGGCACGGTGGGCGCCGGGGGTGCCCCTTCAGGAAGGAGGCGCCCCGGCGGCGCGGGCGCGAGTGTCCCCGACCCCCGCCCAGCGCCGGCCGACGGCCACCTGGCAAGCCGGCCCCCTCGGCCCCCGTACCCTTGTCCCCGTGAGCAGCCCCACCCCCGACGCCCTCCTCGGTCCGGCCGACATCCGCGAGCTCGCGGCAGCGCTCGGTGTCCGGCCCACGAAGCAGCGCGGCCAGAACTTCGTGATCGACGCCAACACCGTCCGCCGTATCGTCCGCACCGCAGACGTCCGCCCCGACGACGTGGTCGTGGAGGTCGGCCCGGGACTCGGCTCGCTCACCCTCGCGCTGCTGGAGGTCGCCGACCGCGTCACCGCCGTCGAGATCGACGACGTGCTGGCCGCCGCGCTGCCCGCCACCATCGCCGCCCGCATGCCCGGGCGCGCCGACCGGTTCGCGCTGGTCCACTCCGACGCGATGCACGTCACCGAGCTGCCCGGCCCCGCCCCGACGGCCCTGGTGGCGAACCTGCCGTACAACGTCGCCGTCCCCGTGCTGCTGCACATGCTCGACACCTTCCCGAGCATCGAGCGCACCCTCGTCATGGTGCAGTCGGAGGTCGCCGACCGGCTCGCCGCAGCGCCCGGCAACAAGGTGTACGGCGTGCCGTCGGTGAAGGCCAACTGGTACGCCGAGGTCAAGCGGGCCGGGGCCATCGGCCGCAACGTCTTCTGGCCCGCGCCGAACGTGGACAGCGGACTGGTGTCCCTGGTGCGGCGGACCGAGCCGATCAAGACCACCGCGTCCAGGGCCGAGGTCTTCGCCGTCGTCGACGCGGCCTTCGCGCAGCGCCGCAAGACCCTGCGGGCCGCCCTTGCCGGCTGGGCGGGATCCGCCGCCGCCGCCGAGGCCGCCCTGGTCGCCGCCGGGGTCTCGCCGCAGGCGCGCGGGGAGTCGCTGACGGTGGAGGAGTTCGCGCGGATCGCCGAGCACAGGAACGCCGTCACCGAGCACGAGGAGAGCGGCACGTGAGCGTCACGGTCCGGGTCCCGGCCAAGGTCAACGTCCAGCTCGCGGTCGGCGCCGCCCGCCCCGACGGGTTCCACGACCTCGCCAACGTCTTCCTCGCCGTCGGCCTGTACGACGAGGTGACCGTCACCCCCGCCGACGAACTCCGGATCACCTGCGAGGGGCCGGACGCCGGCCAGGTCCCCCTGGACCGCACCAACCTCGCCGCGCGCGCCGCGATCGCCCTCGCCGGGCGCCGGGGCATCGAACCGGACGTCCACATCCACATCGCCAAGGACATCCCGGTCGCCGGTGGCATGGCGGGCGGCAGCGCGGACGGCGCGGGCGCGCTGCTCGCGTGCGACCGGCTGTGGGGTACGGGCGCCTCCCGCGCGGAGCTGCTCGCGATCTGCGCCGAGCTGGGCAGTGACGTCCCGTTCAGCCTGGTCGGCGGGGCGGCCCTCGGTGTCGGGCGCGGTGAGCAGCTGACCGCGCTGGAGGTCGGCGGCACCTTCCACTGGGTGTTCGCGATGGCCGGGCGGGGGCTGTCGACGCCGGCGGTGTTCCGGGAGTTCGACCGGCTGGCGCAGGGGCGGGAGATCCCGGAGCCGGTGGCTTCGGCGGAGCTGGTGGAGGCGCTGGCGAAGGGGGACGCGGAGGCGCTGGCCGCCGCTGTCTCCAACGATCTCCAGCCGGCCGCCCTGTCCCTCTTCCCGGAGCTGGCCGACACGCTGGAGTCGGGACGCGGGGCGGGTGCGCTCGCCGCGCTGGTCTCCGGGTCCGGGCCTACGACGGCCTTCCTCGCGCGGGATGCCGAGGCGGCCCAGAAGGTGGCAGCGGCCCTGCGGGGGTCGGGGACGTGCAGGGCGGTGCGGACCGCGGGGGGGCCGGTGGTGGGGGCGACGGTGCTCTGAGGGGGCTCAGTACTCGTCGATGGCGGTCAGCTCGATGTCGATCGGGTAGGGCTTGGCGACCTCGATGCGGTCGCGATGCATCCCCGCGTGCACATACGCTCGGGTGACCGGGTCGAGCTCGTAGACGTGGATGACGGGCCTGCCTGTGTGTGCGTTCTCCTCGACCCGCCAGAAGTTCTCGATGCCGGCGCGGGCGTACTTGTGCGGCTTGGTCGTGCGGTCACGGGACTCGGAGTCGGGGGATACAACCTCGATGGCCAAGAGCAGGTCCTTGGCCTCGAAGCTCGTCTGGCTGGGCCCGGTGACCGCGTCTGCCCAGATCACGCTGATGTCAGGCTCGGGGCCGTTGCGTTTGTCGAGCACCACGGTCATCTCTCGGCTGACCTTGAACTCAGGCGGCAGGTTCTGACGCAGTCCGTTGACCAGCAGGTCGATGACGTTGGCGTGGAAACGACGCTGCGGGCTCACGAAGACAAGGCTCCCGTCGATCAACTCGGTGTGCGGCGGGAGGCCGGGCAGGGTGAACAGGTCGTCCACGGTCCAGCCGTCCGCCGGAGGCACCGGCCAGCGCGAGGTCGGCTCGTCGTCGGGCGCGGCGGCCTCGGAGATCGGCTCGGCAGTCATGGTTCCTCCCATGGACGGGATCCTGCGGCCTGTCTTCCCACCGTAGCGGCCCTTTCCCGATCACGTCATCACAAAGAGTGACAACCCCCTCGCGCCCCGCCCTCACCCCCGCAGGCCCTACGCTAGAAGGCTGACCCCCGCGGCGGAGCCGCGCGTCGATCCAGCCCCGCGCACAGGAGTGAAATGGCCGTCAACCTGGTCAATGTCGAGAACGTCAGCAAGGTGTACGGCACCCGTGCCCTGCTGGACGGCGTCTCGCTCGGTGTGCAGGAAGGGGACCGGATCGGGGTCGTCGGGCGCAACGGCGACGGCAAGACCACCCTGATCCGGATGCTCGCCAAGCTGGAGTCGGCCGACACCGGCCGGGTCACGCACTCCGGCGGGCTGCGGATCGGCGTGCTCACCCAGCACGACTCCCTCGACCCCGCCGCCACCGTCCGCCACGAGGTCATCGGCGACATGGCCGACCACGAGTGGGCCGGCAACGCCAAGGTCAGGGACGTACTGACCGGGCTGTTCGGCGGGCTCGACCTGCCGGGCTTCCCGAAGGGGCTGGACACCGTCCTCGGACCGCTGTCCGGTGGCGAGCGGCGCCGGATCGCGCTGGCCAAGCTGCTCATCGAGGAGCAGGACCTGATCGTCCTGGACGAGCCCACCAACCACCTCGACGTCGAGGGCATCGCCTGGCTCGCGAAGCACCTGCAGAACCGGCGCTCGGCGCTGGTGTGCGTGACGCACGACCGGTGGTTCCTGGACCAGGTCTGCACCCGCATGTGGGACGTGCAGCGCGGCGACGTGTACGAGTACGAGGGCGGCTACTCCGACTACGTCTTCGCCCGTGCCGAGCGCGAGCGGATCGCCGCCACCGAGGAGGCCAAGCGGCAGAACCTCATCCGCAAGGAGCTGGCGTGGCTGCGGCGGGGTGCCCCCGCCCGTACCTCCAAGCCGCGCTTCCGCGTCGAGGCCGCCAACGAGCTGATCGCGGACGTGCCGCCGCCCCGGGACAGCAGCGAGCTGATGAAGTTCGCCTCCTCCCGGCTGGGCAGGACCGTCTTCGACCTGGAGGACGTCACCGTGCAGGCCGGGCCGAAGGTGCTGCTCAAGCACGTCACCTGGCAGCTCGGTCCCGGTGACCGGATCGGTCTCGTCGGCGTGAACGGCGCCGGCAAGACCTCGCTGCTGCGGGCCATGGCCGACGCGGCGCGTACGGAGGGTGAGGAGCAGCCGGCCGGCGGGCGCATCGCCGTCGGCCGGACGGTCAAGCTCGCCTACCTCTCCCAGGAGGTCGCCGAACTCGACCCGGCCTGGCGGGTGCTGGAGGCCGTGCAGAAGGTCCGCGAGCGCGTCGACCTCGGCAAGGGGCGCGAGATGACCGCCGGTCAGCTGTGCGAGACGTTCGGCTTCGGCAAGGAGAAGCAGTGGACGCCGGTCGGGGACCTCTCCGGCGGTGAGCGGCGGCGGCTGCAGCTGCTGCGCCTGCTCATGGACGAACCGAACGTCCTCTTCCTGGACGAGCCCACCAACGACCTCGACATCGAGACGCTCACCCAGCTCGAGGACGTCCTCGACGGCTGGCCCGGCTCGATGATCGTGATCTCCCACGACCGGTTCTTCGTGGAGCGCACCACGGACCGGGTGTTCGCCCTGCTCGGCGACGGCACCCTGCGGATGCTGCCGCGCGGTATCGACGAGTACCTGGAGCGGCGGCAGCGGATGGAGGAGGCGGTCGCCGCGCAGGCCGCCGTGGCGCCCAAGCCGGTCACCGCGGAGCGGAGCGCCGCCGACCAGCGGGCCGCCAAGAAGGAACTCCAGAAGATCGAGCGCCAGTTGGACCGGATCTCCGAGAAGGAGACCAGGCTGCACGCGCAGATCGCCGAGAACGCCACCGACTTCGCGAAGGTGGCCGAGCTGGACGCCCAGTTGAGGGACCTCGCCGGGGAGCGCGAGGAACTGGAGCTGCGCTGGCTGGAACTGGCGGAGGACGCCTGATACCGCGCTCCTGCGAACGCCGCGCACGAAGGGGGGCGCGTGCGCCGCGTGAAGGGGGCGTGAAGGCGCATAACAACGGCATCACGGGCCGGTCCGACCTTGGGAACAGGGGAGGGCGCGGCCCCGTGTGCTGTCTGTGCCGGGTGATAGAAAGAGCCGTCTGAAAACTGTCTGTAAGCGACCTTGGGGCCGTCACGAACCTCGGGGCGTGGCTAAAAATCAGTGAACGAGGGGGAAGAGCGCTGATGACTCAGCCGCCCAACCAGCCGCCGCAGGGCGGGTTCGGACCGCCGCAGGACCAGCCGCCGCAGGGCGGGTTCGGCCCCGCACCGCAGACACCGCCGGCCCAGGACGGTTCCGGCGCCGCACCGCAGACTCCGCCGGCCCACGGCGGGTTCGGACCACCGCAGGACCAGCCGGCGCAGGGCGGTTTCGGTGCCGCACCGCAGACTCCGCCGGCGCAGGGCGGTTCCGGTGCGCCCCCGCCGCCGGCCGCGCCTCCGCAGCCGCCCGCGGGCCCCCCGCAGCAGCCCCAGCCGGGCTACGGCTATCCCCAACAGGCCCCGCAGCCCGGCCCGTACGCCGGCACCCCGGGTCCCTACGGCTACCCGCAGCAGGCCCCGCAGCAGCCGGGCCCGTACGGCACCCCGCAGCCCGGTTACGGCCACCCGCAGCAGCCGCCGTACCCGGGCATGCCCGGTGCCGCGCCCGGCGGCCCCGTCGCCGGCAGGCCGGCCTCCCGCAGGAGGACGGCGCTGGTCGTCGGCGGCGCGGTGGCCGCGCTGCTGGTCGTCGGCGGTACGGTCTTCGCGGTCACCCGCGGAGGCGACGGCGGCGGCGGGAAGAAGCCGGTCGCCCAGCACAGCGACGACCCCAAGCACTCCGCGACCGCCTCGCCGACCGCGTCCGGCGGCGACGACCCGGACCACCTCAACGAGGGCCGCCGGGCCGGAGACGCGAAGGTGCTCTGGTACAAGCCGGCGCCCGACGCCCCGGCCTCCGGCGCCGACGCGCCCGGCATGTGGATCAGCGGCGACACGGCGGTGAAGGCGGCGTACAAGCAGGTCTTCGCCTTCGGCACCGCCGACGGCAGCACCGCCTGGGGGCCGGTCGACTTCCCGCAGAAGATCTGCGCGGCCACCCAGCAGAAGTCCGCCGACGACAAGATCGTGGTGGCGTACCTGAACGGCGGCGGCGACCGCGCCAAGTGCAACCAACTGCAGCAGCTGGACCTGCGCACCGGCGAGAAGGGCTGGAGCGCCGAGGTCGCCGACGGCGGACTGTTCGACAGCGCGCTCAACGTCGAACTCACGGTGAGCGGCAAGACGTTGATGGTGGGCCGGTCCCAGTCCGGCACCGCGTACGACATCGACAGCGGCAAGAAGCTGTACGACAAGAAGAAGTACGGCGCGGCCTGCTTCCCCGCCGCCTACGCGGGCGGCACCGGCCGGCTGATCCAGGTGGCCTCCTGCGGCGCCGGCACCGGCACGGAGCACGAGGAGATCCAGGAACTCGACCCGGCCACCGGCAAGGTGCGCTGGACCCAGCCGGTCAAGAAGGGCTGGGAGGTGACCCGGACGTACTCGGTCGACCCGCTCGTGGTCTACCTGACCAACCGGGACAAGAAGGCCTGGAACATCTCCACCTTCACCAAGGCCGGCAAGTTCCGCTCGGAGGTCACGGTGAACGAGAAGTTCGCCCCCCGCTGCGGCTGGGCGGTCCTCGAACGCGAGTTGCAGGGCTGCCAGGGCGTCGCGGTCGACGCGAACATGCTCTACCTGCCGACCGACGCGACCGGCAGTGCCAACGAGATCGTCGCCATCAGCCTCGCCGACGGCAAGGCCAAGTGGCGGGTCAAGTCCCCGGCCGACGAGCCGATGTCACCCCTGAAGGTCGAGGACGGCAAGCTCGTCGCGTACGTGCAGCCGTCGTACGACAGCGGCGGCCAGGTCGTGTCGGTCCCGGTCACCGGCTCCACCCACACGACGACCAGGCTGCTGCAGAACCCGCAGGGCGCGGCCGAGGTCGAGAACACCTTCTACGACGGCGTCGTCGACTGGACCGGCGGGCGGCTCTTCGTCTCCGCGGGCCGGCTGTCCGGCGACGACGACGCGAAGGAGAAGCTCATGATGGCCTTCGGCAACTGAGCCGGCCGCAGCCCGCCCCTGCCCGATCGCCCTTCGCCGTACGGCCTTCCCGCGTCACCGAGGTACCCGCGACATGACCCAGCCGCCCCCGCCCCCGCCGAACCAGCCGCCGCAGCCGCTGCAACCGGGCTACGGCTATCCGCCGGCCCAGCCCCCACAGCCGCCCGCCCAGCCCCCGCAGCCGCCGGCCCAGCCGCCGCAGCCCGGGTACGGCCACCCCGGCGCGCAGCAGAACCCCTACGCCCAGCCGCCGGCCCACCCCGCCCCGCAGCCCCCCGGCTACGGCACCCCGCCGCACAACCCCTACGCCCAGCCCACGCAGCCGATCCACGGCGCCCAGCCCGGCTACGGCTATCCGGGCCAGGGCCAGCCGCCGACCGTGCCGATGCAGCCCCAGCCGGGGGCGGGCGGCGGGCGGAACAACGCCGCGCTGCTCATCGTCGTCGCGGCGGTCGTCGCCATCGCGCTGATCGTCGGCGGCGGCATCTGGTACGCCAAGTCCTCCGGGAACGACGACCCGCAGCACACGACCGCCTCCTCCGGCGGCTCGAACGGCAAGGGCTCCGGCGGCACGACCGGCGGGGGCGGCAAGGAGAAGGTGCCGTCCGACCCGGCCGCCAAGGTGCTCTTCGAGGTGCCGCTGCCCAAGGCGGACGACACGGTCAGCACCATGGGCTCCTGGCTGACGGACACGGTGTACGCCAAGAGCGGCATCGCGGAGATCGTCGGCTACGACCCGGCCAAGGGCACCGAGCTGTGGACGCTCAAGCTGCCCGGCCCGGTCTGCGCGACCAGCAGCCACGTCGACGACAAGGGCCGGACGGCGGTCGCCTTCCAGCCGAAGATGCCGGCGAAGGGCCGCTCCGCGGGCTGCAGCCAGGTCTCCGCGGTCGACCTCACCTCCGGGAAGCAGCTGTGGACGAAGTCGATCAAGACCGGTGACTACCCGGTCACCTTCTCGAACGTGACCGTCGCCCAGCACACCGTCGCGGTGGGCGGCGGTGAGGGCGGCGCCGCGTTCGACATCGAGTCCGGCAAGACGCTGTGGCAGCCCAAGCCGGACGACACCTGCCACGACGAGGGGTACGGCGGCGGCACCCGGCTGGTCGCGGTGCGCAAGTGCGGCACCTACGACGAGCCGCAGCTGCACATCCAGACCATCGACCCGGCCGGCGGGAAGGTGAACTCCGAGTACAAGATGCCGGACGGCATCGACTACGCCTCCATCGTCTCCACCGACCCGCTGGTGGTCGCGGCCGACGTCGGCCAGAGCGCGGGCGACGGCAGCGGCGTCTCGGACTACTTCTCCATCGACAGCGGGACCGGCGCGCTGCTCGCCCGCATCCCCGCGCCCGGCGACACCTACGCGGGCCGCTGCGACGGCATCACCCGGGTCGAGGACTGCAAGCAGGTCGTGGCGGGCAACGGCAGGCTGTACCTGGCGACCGAGGAGCACGACGGCAAGGCCGACTTCAGCAAGACCAACGAGATCGTCGCCTTCGACCTGAAGACCGGCAAGCCGACCGGCCAGCGCGCCGAGGCCGGGGACGGCTACACGTTCTCCCCGCTGCGCATGGACGGCGGCAACCTCCTCGCCTACAAGGCGCCGCCGTACGACAAGGGCGGCCAGGTCGTCAGCATCGACGGCGGTTCGTTCAAGGCGGTCAAGCTGCTGGAGAACCCCGCCACGAAGAGCGTGCGGGACTCGGAGGCCAACCTGCTGCCGGAGTACGCGGAGCTGCGCTTCGGCCGGGGCCGGCTGTACATGTCCGCCGTGTGGGCCAAGGAGCGGGGCATGTCCTCGTCCAGCAAGGAGTACCTCGTGATGGCGTTCGGCACGGACGGCTGACGCAGCGGTCTCACCCGAATGGGTGACTTGCCGAGAAGTGCCCCGGATTTCATCGGTCCGGGGCACTTCTCATGAAGAGGGGCAGCGCGGCGTCGAACAAGCGTGTAGCTTCCGGGGGCATGAAGGGCGGGGGTGCCGGGGGGACTGGGGGGTTGGTCTATGGGAGTGCGGCTCATGGTCGTCGACGACCATCGGCTGCTCGCGGAGGCGCTGGCGTCGGCGCTCAAGCTGCGCGGGCACCGGGTGGTCGCGGCGGCGGCGCCGGCCGCGGGCGCGGCGGATCTGGTGATCGCGCGGGCGCCCGAGGTGTGCCTGCTGGGCACGGCCGCGCCGGCCGAGCCGGGGGTCTTCGACCCGGTGGTCAAGATCAAGCGGGAGCGCCCGCAGGTGGCGGTGGTGGTGCTGGGCCCGGTGCCGTCACCGCGCGGGATCGCGGCGGCCTTCGCCGCGGGGGCGTCGGGGTACGTGCGGCACGACGAGCGGATCGAGGGGGTCGAGCGGGCCATCATGAAGGCCCGGGCCGGGGAGGCCGCCGTGGCGCCGCTGCTGCTCCAGGGCGCGTTCGGCGAGCTGCTGAACCCGACGGCGCAGCCCGACGACGAGGCGCAGCGGCTGCTGGAGATGCTGACGCCGCGTGAGGTGGAGGTGCTGGTCCGGGTCGCCGACGGCGAGGACACCCGGCGGATCGCGGCGGGCATGGGCATCGCCCCGAGCACCGCGCGCACCCATGTCCAACGGGTGCTGATGAAGCTGGGGGTGGGGTCCCGGCTGGAGGCGGCGGCGCTGGCGGCGAGAACGGGACTGCTGGACCGCGCGGGGCCTTTGCACTCCGGCCCGGAGTAGGCGCCCCCGGGGGCGCGGGGAGCTGCGCCACCAGCCCCCGCGCACCCGCGGACGAGTACGGCGCCCTGAAGGGGCGCGGGGAACTGCGCGACCGGCCACGACGCGCCCGCGGCCGGGGGACGGCCCGCACCCCTACGGCGCTCTGCGCCCCGGCGCTACTCGCCCGCCCGCTCCTCCGGCAGCCCCTCCGGAGGAAGCGGCGGGGGCGTGGGCCGCAGCTTCAGCCAGGCCAGGAAGAAGATGCCCAGGAGCAGCATGCCGATCCCGGTCCACAGGTTGATGTTGACGCCCTCGGCCTTGTCGATCGCGGCCTGGGAGTCGGTGATCCCGGTGATCGTGACGATGACGCCGTAGACCACGAACAGTCCGCCGATGATGCGGCGCAGGTCGAAGATCCGGGCCGCCGTCGCGGACTTGGTCTCCAGCTCGGCGACCTCCCGCGCCACCTCCTCCTCGGTGTAGTGGTGACGCTCAGGGTGCTCAGGGTGCTCGGTCATGGTTTCCTCGGTCCTCCCGCGTCAGAACGAGAACGGGATGTAGCAGGCGGCGGCGAGAACGACCGCGCCCCAGCCCAGCAGGGCCGGCTTGCGGTACCAGGCGTCGTCGCCTGCGGCGGGCGGTTCGGACATGCCGGGGGAGCGGGTGCCGTAGACCAGGCCCTGCAGCTCCTTGGCCGGCTTCGGCCGGGTGAACAGGGACACCGCGAACATCACCACCGCGCCGGCGACGAAGCCCGCGATCGCGGAGACGAAGTTGGCGCCCTGGTCGGAGGGGATCGAGATGATGCCCTTCTTGTAGAACACGAAGTAGTTGACCATCGCGGCCGTGGTGCCGGCCAGCAGGCCCCAGAACCCGGACTTCGCGGACGCGCGCTTCCAGAACATGCCGACGATGAAGACGACGAACATCGGCACGTTGAAGAAGGAGAACAGCGTCTGGAGGTAGCTCATGATGTTCGAGAACGAGGACGCCAGGAACGCCGTGCCGACGGAGGCGCAGACGCCGATCGCGGTGATCAGGCGGCCGAACCGCACGTAGTAGGTGTCCTCGCGGCCGCGCACCACGTACTTCGCCCAGATGTCGTTGGTGAACACGGTGTTGAACGACGACACGTTCGCCGCCATGCCCGCCATGAAGGCCGCCAGCAGACCGGTGACGGCGATGCCGAGCACCCCGTTGGGCAGCAGCTCCTGCATCAGGAAGGGGATGGCGTCGTTGTACTGGTAGCCGGAGCCGGCGGTGCCGAACTTCGGGATCAGCGCGGCGGCGACCAGGCCCGGGATCATCACCAGGAACACGATGAAGATCTTCGGGTAGGCGGCGATCAGCGGGGTCCGCTGGCCGGCGGAGAGGTTCTTCGCGGACAGGGCGCGCTGCACCTCGGCGAAGTTCGTGGTCCAGTAGCCGAAGGAGAGCACGAAGCCGAGGCCGAGGACGATGGTGAGCCAGTTGGCGCCGAGCGGGTTGGCCTGGCCGATGCCGGTGCCGCCCCAGGCCGTGGTGAAGTCGGCGCCGTGGGTCGCGGTGAGCTTGTCGGTCAGCCCGCCCCAGCCGCCGACCTTCTTCAGGCCGAGGATCGTGATCGGGATGAGCGCGGCCAGGATCACGAAGAACTGGAGCACCTCGTTGTAGATCGCCGAGGACAGGCCGCCCAGGGTGATGTACGCGAGGACGAAGGCGCCGGCGACGACGATGGCGACCCACTGCGGCCAGCCGAGCAGGGCCTCGACGACGATCGCGAGCGCGTAGAGGTTGACGCCCGCGATCAGGATGGCCGCGAACGCGAACAGGATCGAACTGAGCAGGTGGGCGGCCCGGTCGAAGCGCAGCAGCAGGAACTCGGGGACCGAGCGGACCTTGCTGCCGTAGTAGAAGGGCATCATCACCAGGCCGAGGAAGACCATGGCGGGGATGGCGCCGATCCAGTACCAGTGGACGGTGTAGGCGCCGTACTGGGCGCTGTTGGCGGCCATGCCGAGGATCTCGGTGGCCGCCAGGTTCGCCGAGATGAAGGCGAGGCCGGTGATCCACGCGGGCAGCGAGCGTCCCGACAGGAAGAAGTCGAGGCTGGTCTTCACGGAGCGGCGGGCGGCGAAGCCGATGCCGAGCACGACGACGAAGTAGATCGCCAGGATCGTGTAGTCCAGCCAGTTGGTGGGGAGCTGTAGCTCCGCCGCCAGATGGGTGGGGGCGTATGTGGGGGTTTGCATGAGAACTCGCTTCGTTGCGCGAACTGATCCAGAGCGGAACCTACGCCGCCGTGTTAGTTATTTGAACACTTCCACTGGTGTTCTTTGTTTGATTGTGATCGACCAAGGAGTTGTCGAGTTGTGGTCTGTTATGTTTGATTGTGTTGAGTGATGGGGTGCGGACACACCCCTCGGGGCTGAACAAGGAGTCCGGCGTGAAGAAGACCTCGACCCGGCTGGCCGACGGTCGCGAGCTGATCTACTACGACCTTCGGGACGACGCGGTCCGCGACGCGGTCGACCGGCGCCCGCTGGACCGTACGGTCACCACGTCCGAGATCCGCCGCGACCCGCTGCTCGGCGACTCCGTCGCCGTCGCCTCGCACCGCCAGGGCCGCACCTACCATCCGCCGGCCGACGAGTGCCCCCTGTGCCCGACGCGCGGCGAGCGACTGAGCGAGATCCCGGACTCCTCCTACGACGTCGTCGTCTTCGAGAACCGGTTCCCCTCCCTCGCCGGCGACTCCGGCCGCTGCGAGGTGGTCTGCTTCACCTCCGATCACGATGCCTCCTTCGCCGACCTCACCGGGGAACAGGCGCGCCTGGTGCTGGACGCGTGGACGGACCGCACGTCGGAGCTGTCGCATCTGCCCTCCGTCGAGCAGGTGTTCTGTTTCGAGAACCGCGGTGCCGAGATCGGTGTGACCCTCGGCCACCCGCACGGACAGATCTACGCCTACCCCTTCACCACCCCACGCACCGCCCTGATGCTCCGCTCGCTCGCCGCCCACAAGGAGGCCACCGGCGGGGAGAACCTGTTCGACGCCGTCCTGGAGCGGGAACTCGCCGGTGAGCGGGTCGTCCTTGAGGGTGAACACTGGGCGGCCTTCGTGCCGTACGCGGCGCACTGGCCGTACGAGGTCCACCTGTACCCGAAGCGCCGCGTGCCCGACCTGCTCGCGCTCGACGAGGCGGCCCGCACAGAATTCCCCCAGGTCTATCTGGAACTCTTGAGGCGCTTCGACCGGATCTTCGACGGGCGGGACGGAGGGGGGAACGCCGTGGCCGAGCCTCCGACCCCGTACATCGCGGGCTGGCACCAGGCCCCGTTCGGCGCGCTGGCGGAGTTCGGCGGTGTGACGCGCGACGACTTCGCGCTCCACCTCGAGCTTTTCACCATCCGCCGCACTTCCGGCAAGCTGAAGTTTCTCGCGGGTTCCGAGTCCGGCATGAACGTGTTCATCAACGACGTGCCGCCGGAGCGCGCGGCCGAGCGACTGCGAGAGGTAGCGAGTTCATGAAGTACCTGGTGACGGGTGGCGCGGGATACGTCGGCAGTGTCGTGGCGCAGCACCTGCTGGAGGCGGGCCACGAGGTCACCGTCCTCGACAACCTCTCCACCGGCTTCCGCGCGGGCGTCCCGGCCGGCGCGGCCTTCATCGAGGGCGACATCCGCGACGCCGCCAAATGGCTCGACCCCTCCTTCGATGGAGTGCTGCACTTCGCCGCGTTCTCGCAGGTCGGCGAGTCGGTGGTAAAGCCGGAGAAGTACTGGGAGAACAACGTCGGCGGCAGCATGGCGCTGCTCGCCGCGATGCGCGAGGCCGGCGTCCGCACGCTGGTGTTCTCCTCCACCGCCGCCACCTACGGCGAGCCGGAGCAGACCCCGATCCGGGAGACCGCCCCGACCCGGCCCACCAGCCCCTACGGCGCCTCCAAGCTCGCCGTCGACCACATGATCACCAGCGAGGCGGTCGCCCACGGCCTGGCCGCGGTGTCCCTGCGCTACTTCAACGTGGCGGGCGCGTACGGCGCGTACGGCGAGCGGCACGACCCCGAGTCGCACCTGATCCCGCTGGTCCTCCAGGTCGCCCAGGGCCGTCGCGAGGCGATCTCGGTCTACGGCGACGACTACCCGACCCCCGACGGCACCTGCGTCCGCGACTACATCCACGTCGCCGACCTGGCCGACGCCCACCTGCTGGCCCTCACGGCCGCCCGGCCGGGCGAGCACCTGATCTGCAACCTCGGCAACGGCAACGGCTTCTCCGTCCGCCAGGTCGTCGAGACCGTCCGCGAGGTCACCGGCCACCCGATCCCCGAGGTGGTCGCCCCGCGCCGGGGCGGCGACCCCGCCGTCCTGGTCGCCTCCGCGGACACCGCCCGCGAGAAACTGGGCTGGAACCCGACCCGCGCGGATCTCGCGGGCATCGTCGCGGACGCGTGGGAGTTCACGCAGAGCATCACAAGGGAGCACTAGTGGGGGCACAGCAGGTCGCCGAACGCTTCGCCGAGCTGTACGGGGCGGAGCCGGAGGGCGTGTGGGCGGCGCCGGGCCGGGTCAACCTGATCGGCGAGCACACCGACTACAACGACGGCTTCGTCATGCCGTTCGCGCTGCCGCACCAGGCCATCGCGGCGGTCTCCCGCCGCACCGACGGGATCCTGCGGCTGCACTCGGCGGACATCGACGGCGGGGGCGCACAGGTCACGGAGCTGCGGCTGGACGCCCTCGCCCCGGAGACCGACCGGGAGTGGACGGCGTACCCGGCGGGTGTGGTCTGGGCCCTGCGCGAGGCGGGCCACGCCGTCACCGGCGCCGACATCCACCTCGCCTCCACGGTCCCGACGGGCGCGGGCCTGTCCTCGTCCGCGGCGCTGGAGGTCGTGGTCGCCCTGGCCCTGAACGACCTGTACGAGCTCGGCCTGCAGCGCTGGAGGCTGGCCCGCCTGTGCCAGCGCGCCGAGAACGTCTACGTCGGCGCCCCGACCGGCATCATGGACCAGACGGCGTCGGCCTGCTGCGAGCCCGGACACGCGCTCTTCCTCGACACCCGCGACCTGTCCCAGCAGCAGATCCCCTTCGACCTCGCGGCCGAGGGCCTGCGCCTGCTGGTCGTGGACACCCAGGTCAAGCACGCCCACAGCGGCGGCGAGTACGGCAAGCGCCGGGCCGGCTGCGAGAAGGGCGCGGCCCTGCTCGGCGTCGACGCCCTGCGGGACATCCCGTACGACGGCCTGGACGCGGCCCTCGCCCGCCTCGGCGACGAGGAGGAGGTCGTCCGCCTGGTCCGCCACGTGGTCACGGAGGACGAACGGGTCGAACGCATCGTCGCCCTCCTGCGCGCCGGCGACACCCGCGCGATCGGTCCGGTCCTCACCGCGGGTCACGCCTCCCTCCGCGACGACTTCCGCATCTCCTGCCCGGAGCTCGACCTGGTCGTCGACACCGCCCTCGCACACGGTGCCCTGGGCGCCCGCATGACCGGCGGCGGCTTCGGCGGCTCGGCCATCGTCCTGACCGAGGCCACCGAGGTCGACACCCTCACCAAGACCATCGAGGAGGCCTTCGCGGCAGCGGCCTTCAAGGCACCGCGGCTCTTCGAAGCGGTCCCGTCGGCGGGCGCCCACCGACTGAACTGACACCCACCGGCCCCGTACGCGATGACCGAGTACGGGGCCGGTGCGCTCGCCGAGGAGAAGTCCCCCGTATGCCACCGGACTCGGCGTGCCAGTAAGGTGCATGCCTGCCACGGCCGTGTCCGGCGGTGCACCAGGAGAGGCGGGGGAGGCCACACATGGCGTGGGAGGAATGGGACCAGCTGAAGGCCCCGGCGGCCGACCGGCATTCCCGGGACCGCTGATGGAGGACGACGAGATCCGTTCGCGCTTCGACGGCCGGGGGCACGTCGAGATCCGGGGGACGGTGGCCGTGAAGGCCCGGGCCGAGGAGATTGCGCACGCGCTCGGGTACCGGCTGGTCGCCACGGAGGAGTCGCGCGGCGCCGGCCTCGCGCTCGGGTACCGCTCCCCGCTCAGCGTGCGGCTGCTCTTCCGGCGCGACGACGACCCCCGGGCCCGCCGCCGGGCCGAGCGGACCGTCGAGCGGCTGCGAGCGGGCGGCCCCGTGCTCGCGGACGACGAACTCCCGCCACCGCCCCCGCCGGCCCCGGCCCCACCCCTGACTCCGCGGCCCGCGGCGCCCCGGCCCCGGCGCTCGGCGGAGCCCCAGCCGCCGCCCGCACCCTCGGGCCCGCCCGGCCCCCGGGTCCCGCCCCGGCCGCCGTATCCGCCCCTGCCGCCGCCCCCGCCCGCCCCGGGGGACCGAGCCCCCGTCAGCCCAGGCGCTTCGTCAGCGTGTACTCCGTGATCCCCGGCGGGTAGTCGGGGATCACGCACACCACCTCGTAGCCCTGTTTCCGGTAGAACTCCGGCGCCTGGAAGTCCCAGGTCTCCAGGCGGGACGCGGTGCAGCCGCGGTCGGCCGCGGCGATGCGTTCCGCCTCCGCCAGCAGGCGGGAGCCGAGGCCCGCGCCGCGGTGGCGGGGGTCGGTCCACAGGTAGGTGACGTGCATCCAGGTCGTCCAGGTGTGGCCGACCAGCCCGCCCGCCAGGTCGCCGGCCGGGTCCAGCGCCCAGACGTGGAGGGGGACCTCGCGCTCGCCGGGCGTCCCGCGCAGCGCGGCGAGGACCGGGGACGCCGCCGTGTTGGTGTCCCGCAGCCGCGAGCGGAGCAGATCACGTCGGGCTTTGTCGACTTCCGCCTCAATACGAAACATGCGGCACACCATAAACGCGCCGTACGGCCAGTTCTGCAAATCTCCTTCCGCTGCGTGCTCCCATCCGTACTCTGAGGAACAGCACCGGTGGGGGCCGGTGCCGCTCAGGGGGCGAGACAGGCGGGTACGACACCCGCGGTGGGGGTAACAGTGTCCGCAACGGCGGCGGCCGTGCGGCGCGCGTCCCTGTCCGCGGGTGCCGTACCCGCGCGGGTCGTCGTTCTCCGGATCCGTTTCCGGGCGTTTTCCGGACCAGCCTATTCCGGAGCTTTCCGGACCTTGGTCTCCCCTGCTCCATGCGGAGCCTGGGGAAGGGGGTTTCGTGGTTCGTATCCGAGTCCTGGTCGTGGACGACCACCGCATCTTCGCCGAGTCGCTCGCCGCTGCCCTGGCCGCCGAGCCCGACGTCGACGTCTCCGCCGCCGGCAGCGGCCCGGCCGCGCTGCGCTGCCTGGAGCGCGCCGCCGGCGAGGGCCGTCGCTACGACGTGCTCCTGGTCGACGCCGACCTGGGCGGCAACCTGCCCGGCGTCCGCCCGGCCGTACCTGTGCAGGACGGCGACGAGGAGGGGCTGGTCGACGGCATCTCCCTCGTCACCGGGGTCCGCGCCGCCCAGCCCGCCGTACGGATCGTCGTCCTCGCCGAGAAGGACGACCCGCGCCGCGCGGCCCTCGCGCTGCAGGCCGGGGCCTCCGGCTGGGTCGCCAAGGACTGCTCGCTGTCCCGGCTGCTGACGGTGATCCGGGGAGTGCTGCGCGACGAGACCCACCTGCCGCCCGCGCTGCTCACCGGGGTGCTCAAGGAGCTGACCGCGGCGCGCAGGCACCGCACCGAGAGCGAACGGCTGGTGGAGTCCCTCACCCCGAGGGAGCGGGAGGTGCTGCGCTGCATGGTGGCCGGGCTCGGCCGCAAGGCCGTCGCCGAGCGGCTGTTCCTGTCCCCGCACACCGTCCGCACCCATATGCAGAACGTCCTCG
Source organism: Streptomyces cyanogenus (assembly GCF_017526105.1). Classification (NCBI taxonomy): domain Bacteria; kingdom Bacillati; phylum Actinomycetota; class Actinomycetes; order Kitasatosporales; family Streptomycetaceae; genus Streptomyces; species Streptomyces cyanogenus. The sequence goes on along the minus strand of NZ_CP071839.1, from coordinate 3,790,263 downwards.
GCAAACTGGGCGTCCACTCCACGCTGGCCGCCGTCGCGCTGGCCCGGCGGGCCGGGGTGGGCCCGGTGGACCTAGCCGGGGATGTTGTCGAACGGGGCGGTCAGCTGGCGTAGCAGGCCGGCCAGTTCGGCGCGCTGGGCGCGGGACAGCTCGCCGAGGATGGCCCGCTCCTGCTCCAGCAGGCCGGCCAGCGCCTGGTCCGCGCGGTCGCGGCCCTCGTGGGTCAGCCGGACCAGCACACCGCGCCGGTCGCTCGGGTCGGGCAGCCGCTCCACCAGGCCCTTCTTCGCCAGCCGGTCGATGCGGTTGGTCATCGTGCCCGAGGTGACCAGGGTCTGGGTCAGCAGCTGACCGGGGGAGAGCTGGTACGGCGTGCCCGCGCGCCGCAGCGCGGTCAGCACGTCGAACTCCCAGGGCTCCAGCTGGTGCTCGGCGAAGGCGAGCCGGCGGGCGCGGTCCAGGTGCCGGGCGAGTCGGCTCACCCGGCTGAGCACTTCCAGCGGCTCCACGTCGAGGTCCGGACGCTCCCGGCGCCACGCTGCGACCAGCCGATCGACCTCGTCCTCCATGGAGATCAGTGTAGTGGTTGTGTCGACGTGAAGTCTCTTGATGTGGAGTCTCTTGACGTCGAGAGATACCTTGGGGAAAGTGGCAGGCATGACGACGCCCACCTGGGACCCCGCCCAGTACCTCCGCCACGCCGGGCACCGGGCCCGGCCCTTCGCCGACCTCCTCGCCCGCGTCCCCGGGCTGCCCGGCGACCGGCCCCGCATCGCCGACCTCGGCTGCGGCCCCGGCAACGTCACCGCCCTGCTCGCCGACCGCTGGCCCACCGCCCGCATCACCGGCTACGACAACTCGCCCGAGATGCTCGACAAGGCCCACGTCGACCACGAGGGACCGACGGCCGGCGGCGGCCGCCTCGACTTCGCCCACGCCGACATCCGCACCTGGACGCCCGCCGAGCCGTACGACCTGATCGTCTCCAACGCCACCCTGCAGTGGGTGCCGGGCCACGCCGACCGCTTCCCCGACTGGACCGCGGGCCTGCGCCCGGGCGGCACCCTCGCCTTCCAGGTACCGGACAACATCGACGCCCCGCTGCACGCCCTCATGCGCGACCTCGCCGGCACCCCCCGCTGGCGCGACCGCCTCGGCGGCGTCCTGCGCCGCACGGACTCCGTGCACACCCCCGGCACCTACCTGGACCGCCTCACCCGCCTCGGCTGCACGGCCGACGTCTGGCAGACGACGTACTTCCACGTCCTGACCGGCCAGGACCCGGTGCTCGACTGGGTCAAGGGCACCGGCCTGCGGCCCGCCCTGACCGCCCTCGCCGACGACCCCGAGGCCCGCGACGCGTTCCTCGACGAGTACCGCGACCTGCTGCGCAGGGCCTATCCGAGCGCCCCCTACGGCACGGTCCTGCCGTTCCGCCGGCTGTTCGCCGTGGCCGTGAAGGAGTCCTGAGCGTGCTCGTCGCCCTCGACCACGTCCAGCTCGCCGCCCCCGTCGGATCCGAGGACCGGCTGCGCGCCTACTACACCGGTGTCCTCGGCATGACCGAGATCCCCAAGCCGCCGGCGCTCGCCGCACGCGGCGGCTGCTGGTTCGAGGCCGGCTTCGTCCAGCTCCACCTGGGGATCCAGCGCGACTTCCGGCCCGCGAAGAAGGCCCACCCCTGGCTGCGGGTGCGGGACATCGAGGCCTACGCGGCCCGGCTCACCGCGCTCGGCGCGCCCGTCACCTGGGACGACGCCCTCCCCGGCCACCGGCGCTTCTACTCCGAGGACCCCGTCGGCAACCGGCTGGAGTTCCTGGAACCGGCCCCCTAGGACGCTCAGCTCTTGCGGTGCCCTATCAGCCGCGGCTTCTGCTCCAGCCCGTCCAGGCCGTGCCACGCCAGATTCACCAGGTGCGCCGCGACCTCCGCCTTCTTCGGGCGGCGCACGTCCAGCCACCACTGGCCGGTCAGGGCGACCATGCCGACCAGGGCCTGGGCGTAGAGGGGGGCCAGCTTCGGGTCGAAGCCGCGGCTCTTGAACTCGCGGCCCAGAATGTCCTCGACCTGCGTGGCGATGTCCGAGATCAGCGAGGCGAAGGACCCCGTGGACTGCGGGATGGGGGAGTCACGGACCAGGATGCGGAAGCCGTCCGTGTACTCCTCGATGTAGTCCAGCAGCGCGAACGCCGCCTGTTCGCACAGTTCACGGGGATGGCCTGCGGTCAGCGAACCCGTCACCATGTCCAGCAGGCGCCGCATCTCGCGGTCCACCACCACCGCGTACAGCCCCTCCTTGCCGCCGAAGTGCTCGTACACCACCGGCTTGGACACCCCGGCCTTCGCCGCGATCTCCTCCACCGACGTGCCCTCGAAACCCTTCGCCGCGAAGAGGGTGCGACCGATCTCCAGCAACTGCTGGCGGCGCTCGGCACCGGTCATACGGGTCCGGCGGGTCCGCCGCTGCTTGTCGTTGCCTTGATTGCTGCTGGGATCGGTCGCCACGGCGTCAATCATGCCGCCTCGGCGGGCTCCTTCCGGCGCCGGGAACCGCCTTCCGCGGTGTTGCGGCGCGAATCGATACGCGAGCGTGACGGCCAGCGCACGTCGTACGCCCAGCCGAGCAGCTCGAACCAGCGGATGAACCGCGCGGAGGAGTCGAGCTGCCCGCGCATCACACCGTGCCGCGCCGAGGTCGGGTCGGCGTGGTGCAGGTTGTGCCAGGACTCCCCGCAGGACAGGACCGCCAGCCACCACACGTTGCCCGAGCGGTCCCGCGACTTGAACGGCCGCTTGCCCACCGCGTGACAGATCGAGTTGATCGACCACGTCACATGGTGCAGCAGCGCCACCCGCACGAGGGAACCCCAGAAGAACGCGGTGAACGCACCCCACCAGGACATCGTCACCAGACCGCCGATCAGCGGCGGCAGCCCCAGCGACAGGGCCGTCCACAGGACGAACTGGCGGGAGATCGCCCGGATCGCCCTGTCCTTGATCAGGTCCGGCGCGTACTTGTCCTGCGGGGTCTGCTCCTCGTCGAACATCCAGCCGATGTGGGCCCACCACAGGCCCTTCATCAGCGCCGGAAGCGTCTCCCCGAACCGCCAGGGTGAATGCGGGTCACCCTCGGCGTCGGAGAACTTGTGGTGCTTGCGGTGGTCGGCCACCCAGCGCACCAGCGGCCCCTCGACCGCCATCGAGCCCATGATCGCCAGCGCGATCCTGAGCGGCCGCTTGGCCTTGAACGAGCCGTGGGTGAAATAGCGGTGGAAACCGATGGTGATGCCGTGGCACCCGAGGAAGTAGAAGAAGACCAGCAGGCCCAGATCGAGCCAGCTCACCCCCCAGCCCCAGGCCAGCGGCACGGCCGCCACGAGTGCCACGAAGGGCACGACGATGAACAGGAGCAGCGTGATCTGCTCGATCGAACGCTTCTGCTCGCCGCCCAGGGTGGCGGTGGGAGGGGGTGTGTCGGTGGCCTTACGGGCTTCTTCGATCACATCGGAACTTGAGGTCATGCGCGTCCCCTGTGGGGTCGAGGGTCGAGACAGATGCCAGGCCACCGGGACCGAGCGGGACTCGACGGTTGTTCCCTACGGTTCCGTAACCTACGGCGTCGTAAGTATGGCAGTGAGCCGTGCGGCGGCAAGAGCCCCAGAGCCTGCGCGTCCACATGGCCACCTATCCTTGGACTCGGTCGGACAGCGCGGTCCGCTGAAGTTTCCTTCCCGGACGCACCGGCCCGTATGCGGCGCCCCGCCGCGTGGCAGCCGGCCGGGTTCCCTTCCAGACGAGCTTCAACACTGCAAGGAGCCGCACCTGTGAGCAGTGCCGACGACCAGACCACCACGACCAGCACCGAGCTGCGCGCCGACATCCGCCGCCTGGGCGATCTCCTGGGCGAGACGCTCGTCAGGCAGGAGGGGCCCGAGCTCCTCGAACTGGTCGAGAAGGTTCGCCGCCTCACGCGCGAGGACGGCGAGGCCGCCGCCGAGCTGCTGCGCGGCACAGAACTGGAGACCGCGGCCAAGCTGGTCCGCGCCTTCTCCACCTACTTCCACCTTGCCAACATCACCGAACAGGTGCACCGCGGACGCGAGCTGCGCGCCCGGCGCGCCGCCGAGGGCGGCCTGCTCTCCCGCACCGCCGACCGGCTCAAGGACGCCGACCCCGAACACCTCCGGCAGACCGTCCGGAATCTGAACGTCCGCCCGGTTTTCACCGCACACCCCACCGAGGCCGCCCGCCGGTCCGTCCTGAACAAGCTCCGGCGCATCGCCGCGCTCCTGGACACCCCCGTCCTCGACTCCGACCGCCGCCGCCACGACGTCCGCCTGGCCGAGAACATCGACCTCGTCTGGCAGACCGACGAGCTGCGCGTCGTACGGCCCGAGCCCGCCGACGAGGCCCGCAACGCCATCTACTACCTCGACGAACTGCACGCCGAGGCGGTCGGCGACGTCCTGGAGGACCTGACGGCGGAACTGGAGCGCGTCGGCGTCAAGCTGCCCGACGACACCCGCCCCCTCACCTTCGGCACCTGGATCGGCGGCGACCGCGACGGCAACCCCAACGTCACCCCCCAGGTCACCTGGGACATCCTCATCCTCCAGCACGAGCACGGCATCAACGACGCGCTGGAGACGATCGACGAGCTGCGCGGACTGCTCTCCAACTCCATCCGCTACGCCGGAGCCACCGAAGAGCTGCTCGACTCCCTCAAGACCGACCTGGAGCTGCTCCCCGAGATCAGCCCCCGGTACAAGCGGCTCAACGCCGAGGAGCCCTACCGGCTCAAGGCCACCTGCATCCGGCAGAAGCTGGAGAACACCAAGCAGCGCCTCGCCAAGGGCACCCCCCACGAGGCGGGCCGCGACTACCTCGGCACCGGCGAACTGCTCGCGGACCTCAGGATCATCCAGACCTCCCTGCGCGAGCACCGCGGCGGCCTGTTCGCCGACGGCCGCCTCGCCCGCACCATCCGCACCCTGGCCGCCTTCGGCCTCCAGCTCGCCACCATGGACGTCCGCGAACACGCCGACGCCCACCACCACGCCCTCGGCCAGCTCTTCGACCGCCTCGGTGAGGAGTCCTGGCGCTACGCCGACATGCCCCGCGAGTACCGGGCCAAGCTCCTCGCCAAGGAACTCAGGTCCAGAAGGCCGCTCGCCCCCACCCCGGCCCCCGTCGACGCCGCCGGACAGAAGACCCTCGGCGTCTTCCAGACCGTCAAGAAGGCCCTGGAGGTCTTCGGCCCCGAGGTCATCGAGTCCTACATCATCTCCATGTGCCAGGGCGCCGACGACGTCTTCGCCGCCGCCGTCCTCGCCCGCGAGGCCGGCCTCCTCGACCTGCACGCCGGCTGGGCCAAGATCGGCATCGTCCCCCTCCTGGAGACCACCGACGAACTCAAGGCCGCCGACACCATCCTGGAGGACATGCTCTCCGACCCGTCCTACCGGCGCCTCGTCGCGCTGCGCGGCGACGTCCAGGAGGTCATGCTCGGCTACTCCGACTCCTCCAAGTTCGGCGGCATCACCACCAGCCAGTGGGAGATCCACCGCGCCCAGCGCCGGCTGCGCGACGTCGCCCACCGCTACGGCGTACGCCTCCGCCTCTTCCACGGCCGCGGCGGCACCGTCGGCCGCGGCGGCGGCCCCTCCCACGACGCCATCCTCGCCCAGCCCTGGGGCACCCTGGAGGGCGAGATCAAGGTCACCGAGCAGGGCGAGGTCATCTCCGACAAGTACCTCATCCCCTCGCTGGCCCGGGAGAACCTGGAACTGACCGTCGCGGCCACCCTCCAGGCCTCCGCCCTGCACACCGCGCCCCGCCAGTCCGACGAGGCCCTCGCCCGCTGGGACGCGGCCATGGACGTCGTCTCCGACGCCGCCCACGCCGCCTACCGCCGCCTCGTCGAGGACCCCGACCTGCCGACGTACTTCCTGGCGTCGACACCGGTGGACCAGCTCGCCGACCTGCACCTGGGCTCCCGGCCCTCCCGCCGCCCCGGCTCCGGCGTCTCGCTCGACGGCCTGCGCGCCATCCCGTGGGTGTTCGGCTGGACCCAGTCCCGGCAGATCGTGCCCGGCTGGTTCGGCGTCGGCTCCGGCCTCAAGGCGCTGCGCGAGGCCGGCCTGGACACCGTGCTCGACGAGATGCACCAGCAGTGGCACTTCTTCCGCAACTTCATCTCCAACGTCGAGATGACCCTCGCCAAGACGGACCTGCGGATCGCCCAGCACTACGTCGACACCCTCGTCCCCGACCAGCTCAAGCACGTCTTCGACACCATCAAGGCCGAACACGAGCTGACCGTCCGCGAGGTCCTGCGCGTCACCGGCGAGAACGAACTCCTCGACGCCCAGCCGGTCCTCAAGCAGACCTTCGCCATCCGCGACGCCTACCTGGACCCGATCTCCTACCTCCAGGTCGCCCTGCTCAAGCGGCAGCGCGACGCCGCCGCGGCCGGCGTCAGCCCCGACCCGCTGCTCTCCCGCGCCCTGCTCCTCACGGTCAACGGCGTGGCAGCAGGCCTGCGCAACACCGGCTGACCCGCCGGAACGAACGGTGCCCCCGAGGTCGTACGACCTCGGGGGCACCGTTCGTTCCAGTCACTGCAACGCCACGAACACCGCCGTCAGCAGCCCCGCGCCGACCAGCCCCAGCACCCACGCCGGCCGCACCAGCCGCATCCCGCCGGCGACCACCACCGCGGCCAGCAGCAGCGCCCCGCCCAGCGGCACCCACGCATACAGGATCCCCGCCGGACCGGACCGCACCGCCTCCCCGGTGCCGGGCTTGAGCACGACGTCGTACGTCGTCCCCGAACGCACCGCGACGGACTGCTCGATCTCCACCCGCGCACGGGCACCCGCCCCCGCCGACGCCGGCGTGAACGGACCGCTGCACACACCCTCCGCGCACCGCGTCACCCGGACCGTGCCGCGCTCGCGCCCCTTGGTCAGCATCACGTGCTGCGCGGTCCCCCAGGAACCCCACACACCGGCGAACAGGATCAGCGCGGCGAGCGCACCCATCGTCGCGACCCGCCCGAACCGCAACGCGGACACGGACGCCTGACGAGCAGTACGGGCTGTGGCAGGCATGGCCGGGATCATTGGCCATACCCCTACGACCGGTCAACTCCGGCGAGCGACCCGGGCGGACAAGTCAGCAGTTGTACGACATCCCCCACACCCAGCACGCTCAGGAGTTGTACGCGCTCTGCGCCCGCTCCAGCCCCTCCGTCACCAGACACTCCACCGCGTCCGCCGCACGGTCCACGAAGTAGTCCAGCTCCTTGCGCTCCGCCGACGAGAAGTCCTTCAGCACGAAATCGGCCACCTGCATCCGCCCCGGCGGCCGGCCGATCCCGAACCGCACCCGGTGGTAGTCCGCCCCCATCGCCTTCGTCATCGACTTCAGACCGTTGTGCCCGTTGTCACCGCCGCCCAGCTTCAGCCGCAGCGTGCCGTAGTCGATGTCCAGCTCGTCATGGACCGCCACGATGTTCCCCACCGGAACCTTGTAGAAGTCCCGGAGCGCGTTCACCGGACCACCGGACAGGTTCATGTACGACATCGGCTTCGCCAGCACCACCCGGCGGCTGCCCGGCCCCGCCGGACCGATCCGCCCCTCCAGCACCTGCGCCTGCGCCTTGCCCGCCCGCTTGAACTTCCCCCCGATCCGCTCCGCGAGCAGGTCGGCCACCATGAAACCGACGTTGTGCCGGTTCATGGCGTACTCCGGCCCGGGATTGCCGAGCCCGACGATCAGCCAGGGATCACTGGCGGGGGTGGTCACGTCCATGTCTCCTTGATACGCGCCAGCCGCCGCCCCCGGCGAGGGGAGCGGCGGCTGAACAGATGATGACGACGGCGGGGATCAGGCCTCCGCCGCCTCCTCGCCCTCGGCGGCCTCGCCCTCGGTCTCCTCGGCCTGCGCGGCCAGGACCTGCAGGACGACCGTGTCCTCCTCGACGGCCAGCGTGGTGCCGGACGGGAGGGTGATGTCCTTGGCGAGGATGGAGGCGCCGGCCGCCAGGCCCTCGACGGAGACGGTGACCGACTCGGGGATGTGCGTGGCCTCGGTCTCCACCGGCAGCGCGTCCAGGACGTGCTCCAGCAGGTTGCCGCCCGGGGCCAGCTCGCCCTCGGTGTGCACGGGGATGTCGACGTTGACCTTCTCGCCGCGCTTGACCAGCAGCAGGTCGACGTGCTCCAGGAAGCCCTTCAGCGGGTCGCGCTGCACGGCCTTCGGGATCGCCAGCTCGTTGGCCTTGCCGTCGATGTCCAGGGAGATCAGGACGTTCGGCGTACGCAGCGCCAGCAGCAGGTCGTGGCCCGGCAGGGTCAGGTGCAGCGGGTCGGCGCCGTGGCCGTACAGAACGACCGGCACCTTGTTGTCACGGCGGATACGGCGCGCGGCACCCTTGCCGAACTCGGTGCGCGTCTCGGCGCTGAGCTTCACCTCGGACATGTGGATCACTCCTCGTAGGAAATCGGAACGGACGTGGTCACCCGGCCACGAACGGCCTGCTACGAAGAGCGCGTCGATAACGGACCGCCGTACACGAGTACGGCCTCCCTCGCCGAGCAACTGCAGCAGTCTACTCGGAGGGGGAGGCCGTACCCAAAACGATCACCTCAGGGGTGCGGCAGGGAGGTGCAGAAACCTCACTGCTCGTCGAAGAGGCTGGTCACCGAACCATCCTCGAACACCTCACGTACCGCACTCGCGATCGTCGGAGCGATCGACAGCACCGTGATCTTGTCCAGATCCCGGCCCAGCTCCGCCGGCGTCGGCAGCGTGTTCGTGAACACGAACTCACTCACCCGCGAGTTCTTCAGCCGATCGGCGGCCGGCCCCGACAGCACACCGTGCGTCGCCGTCACGATGACGTCCTCCGCACCGTGCGCGAACAGCGCGTCGGCAGCCGCACAGATCGTGCCACCCGTGTCGATCATGTCGTCGACCAGGACACACACACGACCCTTGACCTCACCCACGACCTCGTGGACCGTCACCTGGTTCGCCACGTCCTTGTCACGCCGCTTGTGCACGATCGCCAGCGGCGCACCGAGCCGGTCGCACCACCGGTCCGCCACCCGCACCCGGCCCGCGTCCGGCGACACCACCGTCAGCTTCTCCCGGTCCACCTTCCGGCCCACGTAGTCCGCCAGCAGCGGCAGCGCGAACAGGTGGTCCACCGGCCCGTCGAAGAAACCCTGGATCTGATCCGTGTGCAGATCCACGGTCAGGATCCGGTCCGCACCCGCCGTCTTCATCAGATCCGCGATCAGACGCGCCGAAATCGGTTCACGACCCCGGTGCTTCTTGTCCTGCCGCGCGTAACCGTAGAACGGCACGATCACCGTGATGGAACGAGCCGACGCACGCTTCAGCGCGTCGATCATGATCAGCTGCTCCATGATCCACTTGTTGATCGGAGCCGTGTGGCTCTGGATCAGGAAGCAGTCCGCACCACGAGCCGACTCCTGGTAACGCACATAGATCTCACCGTTCGCGAAGTCGAAGGCCTTCGTCGGGACGACCCCGACACCCAGCTGCTGGGCGACCTCCTCGGCAAGCTCGGGGTGGGCGCGGCCGGAGAAGAACATCAACTTCTTCTCGCCGGTCGTCTTGATCCCGGTCACAGCACAGTCTCCTCAGAGGTTGTCTCAGCCAGCCGGCTGCTCGGCGACCTCTCGGCTGGGCATGAGAGGCCGTATCAGCTGGTAAGGGTGCGGGTGCACACGTGCGGATGTGCACTTATCACGGTACGCCGTGTTTGGCGCACCCGTTTCCGGTCAGCCCTCGCTCTCACCCTGCCGGGACGCCGCCTCGGCAGCCTTCGCCGCCGCGCTCCCCGGACGCTTCCGAGCCACCCAACCCTCGATATTCCGCTGCTGACCACGGGCCACGGCCAGCGAACCGGGCGGCACATCCTTCGTGATCACCGACCCGGCGGCGGTGTAGGCACCGTCCCCGACCGTGACAGGAGCCACAAACATGTTGTCCGAACCGGTCCGGCAATGCGAACCGACCGTCGTGTGGTGCTTGTCCTGACCGTCGTAGTTCACGAACACACTCGCCGCGCCGATGTTCGAGTACTCACCGATCGTCGCGTCCCCGACATACGACAGATGCGGCACCTTCGTGCCCTCCCCGATGGACGCGTTCTTCGTCTCGACGTACGTGCCGATCTTCCCCTTGGCACCGAGACGGGTCCCGGGCCGCAGATACGCGTACGGTCCCACGCTCGCCCGCTCGCCCACCACAGCCCCGTCGGCCACCGTGTTGTCCACCCGCGCGCCCGGACCCACCTTCGTGTCCTTCAGCCGGCAGTTCGGCCCCACCTCGGCGCCCTCGCCCAGGTGCGTGGACCCCGTCAGCTGCGTCCCCGGATGCACCACCGCGTCCCGCTCGAAGGTCACGGTCACATCGACCCACGTGGTCGCCGGGTCGACGACCGTGACCCCGTCCAGCATGGCCCGCTCCAGCAGCCGGTCGTTCAGGATCCGCCGCGCCTCGGCGAGCTGCACCCGGTTGTTGATCCCGGCGATCTCACGGTGGTCGGCGGCCACCGAGGCGCCCACCCGGTGCCCGGCCTCCCGCAGGATCCCCAGCACGTCGGTGAGGTACTCCTCGCCCTGGCTGTTGTCCGTCCGCACCTTCCTCAGCGCGTCCGCCAGCAGCTGCCCGTCGAACGCGAACACACCGCTGTTGATCTCCCGGATCTCCCGCTGGACCTCGGTCGCGTCCTTGTGCTCCACGATCGCGGTGACGGCACCCGTCGCCTCGTCCCGCACGATCCGGCCGTAACCGGTCGCGTCCGGCACCTCGGCGGTGAGCACGGTCACGGCGTTACCGTCCGCGCTGTGCGTCTCGGCGAGCCGCTTGAGCGTGTCGGCGGTGAGCAGCGGGGTGTCCCCGCACACCACCACGACGGTCCCCTGGACCGCCCCGCCCAGCTCCTCCAGACCCATCCGTACGGCGTGCCCGGTCCCGTTCTGCTCCGCCTGCACGGCGGTCCTGGTGGCCGGGTCGATCTCGGCGAGGTGGGCGCCGACCTGCTCACGGGCGTGGCCGACCACGACGACCAGGTGCTGCGGGTCCAGTTCACGGGCGGCGGCCAGTACATGGCCGACCAGGGAACGACCGCAGATCTGATGCAGGACCTTCGGTGTGGCCGACTTCATACGGGTGCCCTCACCCGCTGCGAGAACGACGACGGCGGCCGGGCGGATGGCGCTCACGGGGTTGCCCTTCGGCTCTGGATGGGTGGGGGTGACAGCCGCAGGATACCGGGGGGACATGCGGGGGAAATGAGTGCGGGCCCTGACGGTGGTGTCAGGGCCCGAAGGCGTGCGGCTCCCCTGCCAGGACTCGAACCTGGAACAAATCATCCAAAGTGACCCGTGTTGCCAATTACACCACAGGGGAGTGTATAAGCTACCTAAACGGACATTTTGCTAGTCCGTTGAGGCCGCGGCACCTACTATGCCGCACCACCAGCCTTCGATGCGACGGTACAAGTCGGCGCCCTTCAGGACTTTGATCACGAGGCAGCCCCGGTAGTCGTCGCCGGTGTTCTTGCGTACCGTCTTCGGATTGTGCTTCTTCAGCGTCGTCTTGTTGAACGTGGAGGCGTCGGCGCCCACCAGGTCGGCCCAGTAGCGCTCGGCCCCGTCCACGTCGGCGTTCTCGTGGATCATCACGGTGAACCGCAGGCGCTCCCGCTCCACTTGAAGCAGGTCGAGCCACGCAAGGAACACCTTGATCATTCCAGAGTCGCTGTTCACGAAGGTGACGTTCTCCCGGCGGTCGTAAGGCTTGTCCTTGCCGCCCTCGGCCCAGTAGAGGCCCACGCCCACCAGGAACAGCTCACGCGTCGACAGTTCACCGATCGACCGCTTGGCCTCCTCCTTCGTTCGTCGCCGCTCCTCGTCCCGGATGCGCAGCTTCTCCTCCCACCCCTTGCGGGCGACGGCTGCCGCTTCCTCGGGGGTTCGTCGGCGCTCCGGCCTCGGCAGGTCCCGCACCCACAGCGACACGGAACTGCGCGAGCAGCCCAGCTCCGCCTCGATCTGGTCGTACGTCCAGCCCTGGAGCCGTAACTCTCGTGCTCGCGCCCGCAGGTCGTCCTTGGCCCTCGGGCGCTTCGTCCACTGCGGTGGCGGCTCCCCCTTCACCAGCCGGTTGAGGATGTCGTTGTTGTAGATCTTCAGCTCGTCCCGGATCTGCCGGAGGCTGTGGCCGGCCCGGCGGAGGGCGATCGCCTGTTCTCGCAGGCCCTCGAAGTCGGCGTACTTGCCGAGTGAATGTGCCATACGCATACCGTCCGGACGGAATGCCGGGTTCCGGGGGTGAACGGGAAGGGTTCACCAGTTCGAGGGATACCGGTGGGTTTCGGGGCCGTTCGGTTACGGAGCGTGGTCTGTGGGGGTAGGCGAAAGTCACCGGAAAAGCCGCACCCCTCGCCCGTAGGCTGGAGGCATGACCACGACGGGGGAAGACCACGAGAGGGCGTTGACCGGCCCTTGGTGGTGGGCAAGGCGGCGCAGTGCGGTGTTGGACGGGAGCCTCGCGCTGGTGTCGGCCGTGGAGTGCGCGGCGGAGGGTGTTCCGTTCGCCCGGGAGGCGGGGATCCCGGCGTCGGTCGGGATCGTGTTCGGTTTGATCGCCGGTGCGGTGCTGCTGGTGCGCCGGAAGTGGCCGATCGCCGTGGTGCTGGTGGCGATCGCGATCACGCCCGCGGAGATGGGTTTCCTGATGGGCGTGGTCGGTCTGTACACGCTGGCGGCGTGTGAGCTGCCGCGCCGGGTCATCGGGTCGTTGGCGGGGATGTCGCTGCTGGGCACGGCGGTGGTGACGTTCGTGCGGGTGCGGCAGGACATGGCACGTGGTGATCTGACGCTGGGTGACTGGTTCGTGCCGTTCGCGGCGGTGACGACGGCGTTGGGGCTGACGGCTCCGCCGGTGCTGCTGGGTCTGTACGTGGGGGCGCGGCGGCGGTTGATGGAGAGCTTGCGGGAGCGGGCGGACAGTCTGGAGCGGGAGCTGCAGTTGCTCGCGGAGCGGGCGGAGGAGCGGGCCGAGTGGGCGCGTAACGAGGAGCGGACGCGGATCGCTCGGGAGATGCACGACGTGGTCGCGCATCGGGTGAGTCTGATGGTGGTGCACGCGGCGGCGTTGCAGGCGGTGGCGCGGAAGGATCCCGAGAAGGCGGTGCGGAACGCGGCCCTGGTGGGGGACATGGGGCGGCAGGCGTTGACCGAGTTGCGGGAGATGCTCGGGGTGTTGCGGGCGGGGGAGGGCGTGGGCCGGCGGGCCGCGGCGGTGCCGTTGGCGGCGGTCGGGGAGGCGGCTGTGGCGGCGGCTTCGCGGGTGGCCGAGGCGGAGGGGGCGGCGGAGGGTCCCTGTCTGTCGGAGCTGGAGGAGTTGGTCGGGCAGTCGGCCGCGGCGGGGATGGTGGTGGATCTGTCGGTCGAGGGGGAGGTGCGGTCGTATGCGGCGGAGGTGGAGCAGACGGCGTACCGGGTGGTGCAGGAGGCGTTGACGAACGTTCACAAGCATGCGGCGGGGGCGAAGACGCATGTGCGGTTGGCGCACCGGGTGTCGGAGATCGCGATGCAGGTGGAGAACGAGCCGCCGCCGGAGCCGGCGTCGGCGTCGGCGGCGGGGCTGCCGTCGGGTGGGAACGGCCTGGTGGGGATGCGGGAGCGGGTTCTGGCGCTGGGCGGTGTGTTCGTGTCGGGTCCGACGGACGCGGGGGGTTTCCGGGTGTCGGCGGTGATCCCGGCGGCGTAGCGGGGTGACCTTGGGGCGGCGGGGGCATGTAGGGGGCGGGTTGCGGGGGTTTCGTGGCCGCGTCGGAGGGGGCTGCCGTGGCGTGGGGGATTCTGCTCGGTGTCTGTTGTGCGGTGACGGTGGTCGCCGCCTGGTTGTTCCGCCGGGCGTACCGGCGTTGTGTCGGGGCGCCGGTGGGTGCGCGCCCGGCGGGTGCGGAGCTGGGGCTGTACGAGGTGGCGTTCCTCTCGGGCCGGGGCAGGTACGTCGCGTTGACGGCGATGGCGTCGATGGTGCTGGGTGGGCGGCTGTCGGTGCGGGATGCGGTGGTCACGGTCACTGATCCGGTGCCGCGGGACGCGGTGGAGGTGGCTGTGATCGGTGTGATCGGGCTGCGGCCCCGGGGTCGGGTGTGGCGGCGGATGGACCGGTTGGTGAGGCGTCCGGGGATCGAGGCGGTCGGTGACCGCCTGGCGGAGTGGGGGCTGGTCGACGGCGGTCCGTCGCGGGTGCGGGCGTTCGACGCGGCCGACTGGTGGTTGTGGGGGGCTCACTGGGTGTCAGGGGCGCTGGGCGTGGCGGCGGTCGCCGTGGCCGCGGCGCAGGGCGGGCCGGTGTGGGTGGTGCTCGGGGTCGTGGTGGTGGTGATGGTGGCCGGTGGATTCGCTCATCGGCACGAGAGCGTGGGGGGCGGGTGGGTCACGGAGGCGGGGCGTGCGGCGCTCGCCGAGCACGCGGTCCGGTTTCCCGAGGGGGTGTGGGCGCCGGCGGGGAACGACGGGCTACGCGGCACGGACGCCGTGGATCTGGGGAAGGCCGCTCGTGGCTCGATGTACCCGAGGCTGGACGCTTTGCGGGAGGCCACCAAGTGGCCCGACTCCGGGTCCTTCGACCCGGGCTACGACGATCCTCCGGGGCTGGGCGGGTTGTAGGGGCCGGGGTCAGCCGGCGGTGAGGCGTACCGGTGGGATGCCGGTGATCAGGGTGGCCAGGGCGTGGTCGATGTCGGGGCCGAGGTACCAGTCGCCGGTGTGGTCGATGGTGTAGACGCGGCCTTCGGCGTCGATGGCGAGGAGGGCGGCGGTGTCGGTCTCCTCGCCGAGGGGGCACAGTTCGGTGCCGAGGGCGCGGCCGAGGTCGCCGAGGGTGCGGGCGAGGTGGAGGCCGTGCAGGGGGTCGAGGTGGAGGGTGGCGGGGGCGATCTGGCGGCCGGGGCCGGTGGGGGTGATGGTGAGGCCGCCGAACTCGGCCCAGGCTTCGACGGCGGCGGGGAACACGGTGTGCCGGTGTCCGGCGGGTGAGGTGTGTTCGCGCAGGGCGTCGGCCCAGATCTCGGCCTGTTTTATGTCCCAGCGTCCGGGTTGCCAGCCGGCGGCGCGCAGGGCGGCGTCGACGGGCACGGCGAAGCGGGTGGTCGAGGTGCGGTCGGGGTGCATCTGCTCTTCGTTCGTCGAGCTCGGTGGGCGGTTCGGGGGTGCGGGGTCAGTCGTCGGGTGTGGTGGGGTCGACGATGCGGACGCCGAAGTGGGCGCTGAGGGCGGTGCAGGCGCGGCAGGGGGTGGCGAAGCTGCCGTGGAGGGGGTCGCCGTCCTCGCGTATGCGGCGGGCGGTGAGTTTGGCCTGTTTGAGGGCTTTGCGGGCTTCGGCGTTGGTCATGGGTCTGCGGGCGGCGCGTTTGCTGCGGGCGGCGTCGGCGGTGGCGAGGTGCCGGGAGATGAGGATGGTTTCGGCGCAGCGGCCGGTGAAGCGGTCGCGTTGGGCGCTGGTGAGGGTGTCGAGGAAGTCCTGGACGAGGGGGTGCAGGGCGGGGGGCTGGTCGCTGCGGGCGGCGGTGCCGGTGAGGGTGGAGCCGCGGACGGAGAGGGCGGCGCCGACGGTGGGCAGGATGCCGTCGCGGCGGTGACGGAGGGCGGGGGCGGGGGGTGTGTCGGTGCCGCTCCAGCCGATGCGGGGGTCGCCGGCCAGCACGTCGGTACCTCCGGTCTGCGAGGCGTTCATGGTCGTTCTTCCCTCCCCGGGCATCCCCCCGAAGGACACAGGGTGCCAAATGCCGTGGCGGGTGCGGAAGCTGGGGCGGTGTGAGACGCCTGTGCGTGGGCGTGCCGTGACGGTGGGGTGACGGCTGGTCACGGGGGTGGGGGTGGGGTGGCCGGTGGGGACGTGGCGGGCCGGTGACCGGGGTTCGGGTACCGCATAGGCTGTCGCCATCCGCGATCGACACCGCCGTTCAGGCCAGAGACAACGCCGCAGGGGGCAACCGCCATGACGACAGGTCGGCTCGGGCTGGGGGCACCGCCCAGCGGCCACGCTGGGGGACAGGCCGCGCCGCCGAACGCGGCCTATGCCGGGCAGGTCGTGCACTTTCCGGATCCGGTCCGGGCGGCACGTCACCCGAGAGGGGTACGGGTCGATGAGCGCGGTTATCCGGATTTCTCGCCGTACGCGCGCGTGGCGGTGGAGATCGCCGAGCCGCCGGAGGGTTTCGGCGTCGACGAGTTGCGGCTGACGGACTATGTGTCGGCGAACGCGGCGCTGGCGGCGGCGGGGCACGAGTTGTGGGACACGGTGCCGGCTGTGGCGACGCCGCACGGCTGGACGTGGCATCACGTGGCGGGTACGCGGCGGCTGGAGTTGATTCCGGTCGAGGTGAAGGCGTTGCTGCGGCACCACGGTGGGGTGGCGACGGCGCCGGTGGATCACGGCAAGCGGGGGACGCGGCCGTTGCAGGAGTCGCGGCCGGCGCACTTCGGGCTGCCGAAGTCGGGTGTGGCGGTGACGGAGGCGCAGGTGCAGGGGGTCGAGGAGGACCTCGGTTACCGGCTGCCGGGCGCCTACCGCTCGTTCCTGAAGGCGGCGGGTGGCTGTGCGCCGGTGGGTACGGCGCTGGACGCCGAGTTGGGGCTGCTGCTGGACCAGCCGTTCTTCACGGTGCGGGACGAGGCCGCGGTCAATGACCTGGTGTATGTGAACAAGTGTCTGCGGGACCATCTGACGAAGGATTACCTCGGGGTGGCCTTCGTGCAGGGCGGGTTGCTCGCGGTGAAGGTGCGGGGCGAGCGGCTCGGTTCGGTGTGGTTCTGCGCGTACGACGATGTGCGGGACGTGGATCCGTCGTGGTCGCCGGCGGAGCGGGTGGAGCGGCTGCTGCTGCCGTGCGGTGACGATTTCGACGTGTTCCTTTCCCGGCTGGCCGGTAGTCCGCCGGAGTTGGAGACGGTGGCCCATCTGATGGTGGACGGCGGTTTCGCCCGTGTCGTCCCGGTGACTTCCGGCTCGGCGTCTTCCGGCCCGGTGGGAGAGTGAGCTGCGAGCGATGGTGACGTACGCGCAGGCGCAGGAGCGCGCCGAGGAGTGGATCAACGGCGATGTGCCCGCCTACCAGCACCGTGAGGTGCGGGTGCGGGAGTTCGAGCTGGGGTTCGTGGTGTGGGGCGAGGACCGGGCGGAGGGCCCGCGTTCGGACGCGGGGGGCCAGCGGCTGGTCATCGCCCGGGACAGCGGGGAGGCGACGCTGTGGCCGGCGTTGCCGGTGGGTGAGGTGATCCGCCGGTACGAGGAGGAGTACGGCCGTGCGGAGGGGCCGCAGGACGCGGTGCCGGCGCCGGCTGCCGCGCGACTGGACCTGAACCAGACGTCGTTCCTGCTGACTCCTCCGGAGTGGCTGCAGGAGGCGGCGGACAAGCTGGGGGCGGGGGAACGGCGGCCCGAGGGCACGGGCGCCGGTTCGCCTGCGCCGGCTTCGGCTGCCGGTGCGGCTTCTGACGGGGGGTCGGCTTCCTCCGCCGGGAGCGGGCCGGCCGAGACGCAGGCGGGGGTGCCGGCGGGGGCGCCCGCTGTGGCGGACGTGCCTGCGGGGGCCACGCCGTGGGCCGGTACGGACACGAACGCGGACGCCGGTGACGAGGACCGTTCCGTACCGCTGCCGGCGACGGTGTTCGCGCCGCCGCTGAGCGACTCGGACGACGCGGCGCCGCGTCCGCCGGCGGTGGCGCCGGACGCGCCGACGGCGCTGATGTCGGGCGGCAGCCAGTTGCCGCCGACGGCGGTCGCGCCGGCGATCGATGTGCCGGGTGCCGGGCAGGGCGGCACGATGCCGCCGCCACCGGGTGCGGGCCAGGGTGGCACGACCCCGCCGCCACCGGGTGCGCCGGCGTACGGTCATCCGCAGCCGCCGGCCGCCCCGGGCACCCCGCCGCAGGGCGTGCCGCCGTACCCGCCGGCCGGCGCCCCGGCCTACGGCTACCCGCAGGGTGCTCCCGGGTACGGCTATCCGCAGGCGCCGGGCGGTGCGCAGCAGCCGCCGGCGGGACCGGGCGCGCCCGGGCGGCGGCTCGCGCCGAACGCCGGGGACATCGCGGACGCGGCGACGAGCAAGGCCGCACCGCCGCCGAAGAAGGCGCGCGGTGGGGTGGGTGCCCCGCCTCCGCCACCGGGCGCCCCGGGCGCGCCGGGCGCCCGCCCGGGCACCGCGACACCGCCGCCCGCGGGCGGGTACGTGCCGACGCAACTCGTCTCGGCACTCGGCCCCGAGGGTCCTGAGGGGCAGGGCGGCACGGACGCCACGCCTCCGGGCGCCCCGGGCGGTACGCCCCCGGGCGACGTGTCCCACGCGGCCACGGTGCTGGCCGACCCGAGCCAACTGGCCGGAGCCACGCCCCAGGGCCCGAACACGCCGCCCCCGCCGCCGGGTACGCCGAGCATGCCGGGTGCGCCGGGCGGCATGCAGCCGCAGGGTGCGGCGGGTGCTCCGGGTGCGCCGAACTCTCCGGGTGCCCCCGCGGCTCCGGGCGGTCCGGGCATGCCTCCGGCGCCTGGTGCGCCGCAGCCTCCGGGTGCGCCGGGCATGCCGGGTGCTCCGGGCATGCCGAACTCTTCCGGCGCCTTCGCGGCCCCGGGTGGTCCGGGTGCGCCGCAGCCTCCGGGTGCCCCGGGTGCGCCGGGCGGCATGCAGCCGCAGGGTGCGGCGGGTGCTCCGGGTGCGCCGAACTCTCCGGGTGCCCCCGCGGCTCCGGGCGGTCCGGGCATGCCTCCGGCGCCTGGTGCGCCGCAGCCCCCGGGTGCGCAGGGTCCGCCCGGTGTGCCGCAGCCTCCGCACGGGCCGGGTGCACCGCAGCCGCCGGGTGCCCCCGGTGCTGCCGACCCTTCCCGCGGTGCCGTGCACCACGCCGAGACCGTGCTGGCCGCCCCGCCGGTCGGTGGGCCGGGTGCGCCTCCGCCTCCGCCGCCCGCGCCCGGGGCGCTCGGTGTGCCCCCGGGTGGTCCCGCGCCGATGCCGCCGGGTGCGATGCCGCCGCCGGCGGGGTCGTACGGGTATCCCCAGCAGGGGCAGCCGACGGTCGGACCGGGGTACCAGGCCGTGCTGCGCTATCGCGCGCAGGACGGGTCCGAGCAGCAGGTGATCCGGCGTTCCGCGCCGGGCACCCCGCACCCGGAGTGGCAGATCTTCCACGAGCTGCGGGCCATGAACGTGCCGCCGGACCAGGTGCTGGAGCTGCACACGGAGCTGGAGTCGTGCGCGCTGCCGGGTGCCTACTGCGCGCGGATGATCCGCGAGCAGTGGCCGCAGGCGCGGATCACGTCCATCGCGCCGTACGGCACGGACCACGCGAGCCGGCAGCAGGGCATGCAGCAGTTGCTGGCGCACCAGGGCGAGCTGCACCAGGTGGCGGACGGTCCCGCGCGGCCGGCGCCGGTGCGGGCGCCGCTGCCGCCGGTGCAGGCCGCGCCGCCGGTGCCGCCGGAGGGCGTCGCGCAGGAGCTGGCCGCGGTGTTCGGGCCGGGGATCTTCCGGTTCGAGCAGCAGGCGGTGTCCCGGCAGGGCGTGCCGCCGATCGTGGCGCACACCCTGGTCGTGGCGGGGCTGCCGCTGGACATGGGCCCGTTCTTCTGGGCGCAGGCGCAGCCGGGCCGCCCGGTGCCGACGCTCGCGGAGCTGGCGGCCGAGCGCGGGGTGCAGCCGGCGGCGGACGCGGGGTCGTACCTGGTGATGGGCAGCGACTTCGGCAAGGCGATCTGTGTGCAGTACGGGACGGCGAACATCGTGGCCGTGCCGGTGGAGGCCGGGCCGGGCGGCGCGCCGGTGCCGCCGCAGTTCGTGAACACCGGCCTGCCGGAGTTCGCGCGGTGCCTGGCGCTGCTGGGCCGGATGTGGCGCCTGCGGTACGGGCTGAACCAGGAGCAGGCGGGCCGCTGGACCGTCGACTTCCAGGCGCAGCTGGCCGCGCTGGACCCGGCGGCGCTCGGTTCGCCGGAGAGCTGGTGGTCGGTGCTGCTGGAGCAGATGTGGGACGGGCTGTTGTAGCCCGCTCGGTGCCCGCCGACCGGGTGTGACCCCTTCGGGCCCTTCACGCGCACGCGTGAAGGGCCCGACGCGTTGCGGGGGCAGGGCCGTGACGTGACTGCGGAGTGTCGCGTTATGAACGCTTACGTCCGATCCATCAAGATATGCGCGAAATCATCCTGTCGTGCAGGTCCGGTGGAGAGGGGTTCCCAGGGTGAGCAGCGCATCGATGCCGCCGCACGGCTTCACGACCGCCCGGGGGCGTGGCTACCGCCCCGAGCAGGTCCACGCGTACCTGGAGGCGCTGTCCGACGACCGGGACGCCGCGTGGGAGCGGGCCGCCCGGCTGACCGTGCTCGCCAAGGACATGGAGGCGGAGGTCGTACGGTTGCGCGAGGCCGTCGCCCAGCTCGTGCCGCAGACGTACGAGGCGCTCGGGGACCGTGCGCGGCGCGTGTACCGGCTCGTGCTGGAGGAGGCGGCGGACCTGCGGGAACGCACGCGGCGCGCGGCCGAGGAGCAGGTCGCGCAGGCCGAGGCGCAGGCCGGGCGGGTACGCCGGGAGGCGCAGGAAGCGGCGGACGCGCTCCGTGCCGAGGCCGACGAACAGGCCCGTCAGCGGGTCCAGGCCGCGCAGGCCGAGGCCGACGCGATCCGCGTCCGGGCCCGGCGCGAGCTGAAGGCGGGGCGGGCCGAGACGCTCGCGGCCCTGCGCGAGACGCGCCGGCGCACCGTCGGCCTGCTCGCCGAACACTCCCGGGAGCAGGCCGAGCGCTGGACCGAGGCCGAACGCGCGGAGGCCGAGCAGCAGGCCGCGCTGGACGCCCGGTACGCCGAACGGATCGGCCGGGCCGAGGCCGCGCTGGCCGAGGCGGGGCAGGCCATCGGCGAGGCCGAGGAGTACGCGCGCCGCTTGCAGGAGGAGGCACGCGCGCGTGCCGCCGGCATCCTCGCCGAGGCCCGCGTGCGCGAGGAGCACATTGCCCAGGAGACGGAGCGGGTGCTGCGCGAGCACGGCGAGGTCTGGGACGACATGCAGGCCCACATGGACTCCGTGCGCGACCGGCTGATCTCCCTGACCGGCAGAGTGGCCAGGGAGTGACACCGGCCCGGCCGCGCTGACGCCGGGTCAGTTCCCTTTCCGTACCGCGCCCGCCAGGATCCGTCCCTCCACCGCCTCGTACTGGTGCCGCTGCCGCTCCGCCTTCGCGCGGCCCGACAGCACCGTGCCCAGCCAGCCGAAGAAGAAGCCGGCCGGGATGGAGACGATGCCGGTGGTGGTGAACGGGAACCAGTTGAAGTCGGCGTGCGGGAACGCCGACACGGGCGACCCGGAGACGAGCTTGGTGCCGGGCATCAGCAGCAGCACGGTCAGCGAGCCGCCGATCAGCGTGCCCATCAGGCCGCTGCGGGTGTAGCGGCGCCAGAACAGGCCGTAGACCAGGGCGGGGGCGAGGGCGGAGGCGCCCAGGCAGAAGGAGAGCGTGACCAGGGGCTGCAGGCTGTGGTGCTGCACCAGGGTGGCCAGCAGGATCGTCGGGACCCCTATGGCGAGTGCGGAGACGCGGGCCAGGGTCATCTCGCGGCGGGCCGGCATCTCCTGCACCCGGGCCGCGAACACGTCGTGCGCGAGGGAGTTGGCGCACGCGAGGATCATCCCGGCCACCGAGGCGAGCAGGGTCAGGAAGATCGCGGTGGTGACCAGGGTGAACAGGAAGGTCTCCGCCGTCGTCACGTGGGTGCCGAACACCGCGCGCGAGCCCAGCAGGTACGCCGTGTTGCCCTGCGGGTCGGCCGCCGAGACCGTCGTGCGCCCCAGCAGGGCCGTGGCGCCGAACCCGACCACGGTGATGACGAGGACGAACAGGGCGACCAGCGACACCGCCCAGGACATCGAGCGGCGCACCTGGCGGGCGCTGGAGGCGGTGTACATGCGCATGGTGATGTGCGGCAGGCAGGCGCCGCCGAGTACGACGGTCAGCTCCGAGGCGATCATGTCGACGCGGGAGCCGGGAGTGGTGCCGAACTGCAGTCCGGAGCGCAGGAAGGCCGGGCCGGCGCCGCTCTGCCGGGCGGCGGCGGTGAACAGGGCGCCCGGGTCCCAGTCGAAGCGGTGCAGGACCAGGGCGGCGATCACGGCGCCGGAGCCCATCAGCATCACGATCTTGATGATCTGGATGAGCGCGGTGCCCTTCATCCCGCCGATCGCCGCGTAGGCGATCATGAGGGCGCCGAGTCCCACGACGCACCCGGTCTTCAGGGACTCGTTGGTGAAGCCCAGGATGAAGGCGATCAGCTGTCCGGTGCCGGCCAGCTGGACCAGCATCAGCGGCAGCAGCGCGGCGATGGTCACCGCGCACGCCGCGATGCGCACACAGCGGCCCGGCAACCGGCGGGCGAGCGCGTCGCCCATGGTGAACCGGCCTGCGTTGCGCAGCGGTTCGGCCAGCAGGAACATCAGCAGCATCAGCGACAGCGCCGTGCTGAGGGCGAGCACGACACCGTCGTAGCCGCACAGGGCGATGACTCCGCCGGTGCCGAGGACGGTGGCGGCGGAGATGTAGTCGCCCGCTATGGCCAGGCCGTTGCGCAGCGGGGACAGGGAGCCGTAACCGGTGTAGAACTCGTCGAGGTCGTCCCGGTCCGGGCCGGTCATCACGCACAGCAGCAGGATGACCGTGGCGGCGGTGGAGAAGGCCACCAGGGACATGGTCTGGGCGGAGTCGCTGAATCCGGTGAACCCCGGGCCGCCGGTGCCGGTCATCGTGCCGCTCCGCGCCGCGCGTCCAGCTCGGCGTGCCTGCGGATCCGCTCGGCGAGCGGGTCGACGTACCGGCGCGCGGTGTGCTCGTACAGGGCGATCGCCAGCCAGGTGACCGGCAGTTGGACGAGGGCGAGCAGCAGGCCGGCGGGGATGCCGTCGGCGACGGTCCTCGTCATGACGCCCGGCGCGTACGCCGACAGCACGAGGAACAGCGTGAAGTAGCCCAGCGCGGTGAGCGTCGCGGTGCGCCGCTGCCACCGGTAGGCGCTGCGCAGCACCCGCAGGTCGCTGTGGTGGCCGAGCGGTTCACGCTCCGGCCGGGGGGCCGGCGGGGCCGGCTCGGGGGGCTGCCAGGGGTAGGTCGGGGACGACGGGTACGAGGACCGTACGGGGTACGGCGGCTGGGAGGGATACGACGGGTGCGGCGGGTCGTAGGACATCCCGGGGCTCCTTGCGTGGCTCGGGTCCGAGGCGGCGGACCGCAGGGAGGTGGGGGAGCTGAGCCACGCACGCTACTCGCGGAGCCGGGGCCGCGCGGCGTTTTCACCGAACTGGCCGGTCGGTATGCGCTTTCCCCGCAAAAACCGCTCCCACCTGGGGTGTTACCCGCGTTAACCCGCGCGTGCGCTCACTCCTGGAGTACCGGGAACCGCCGCGGGGCCACCAGGAGCAGCACCACGAACGCCAGGGCCGCCGCGCCCGCCGCGCCGAGGTAGACCGCGTGGACCGCGTCGGCGATCGCCCGCCGGTCCGCCTCCGGCACCGTGCCCGCGTCCAGGGCGCGCGTGACGGAGTCCAGGTCGCCGGCCCCGCCCAGCCGTGCGGCCAGCACCCCGTTGGCGACCGCGCCGAACAGCGAGGCGCCGAGGGTCTGGCCGGTCTGCCGGCAGAACAGCACCGACGCGGTCGTGGTGCCCCGCTCGGACCAGCCCACCGTCGACTGCACCCCGACGATCAGCGGCAGCTGGAACAGCCCCAGCGCCCCGCCCAGCAGCAGCATCAGCAGCGTCGGCTGCCACCATGACCCCGGGTACGGCAGGAACGGGAACGCGCACAGGATCAGCGCCGCCAGGCCGATGCCGAGCAGTGCGGTGTCCCGGAAGCCGAGCCGCCGGTAGACGTGCTGGCTGAGCGCGGCCGACACCGGCCAGCTGAGCGTCCACACCGACAGCACGAACCCGGCGGCCACCGGGGCGAGTCCGAGCACCGACTGCGCGTACGTCGGCAGGAACACCGCGGGCGCCACCATCAGCAGTCCCAGCGCGCCCAGGGCGAGATTGACGGCCGCGATCGTCCGGCGCCGCCACACCCACCCGGGGATGACCGGCTCCGCGGCCCGCCGCTCCACCGCCACCACCACCCCGGCCAGCGCCAGGCCCGCGCCGAGGAGCGTCAGTGACGGCGCCGACAGCCACGGCCACGCGACCCCGCCCTGCACCAGCGCGGTCAGCAGCACCCCGCCGCACGCGAACACCGCCAGCGCGCCGGCCCAGTCCACGCGCGCGGGACGCGCCGTCTCCCGCTGCGGCTCGTGCAGATGACGGACGATCAGCCACAGGGCGGCGATGCCGATCGGCAGGTTGATCAGGAAGATCCAGCGCCAGTCGGCGTACGCGGCGAGCACACCGCCGAGCCCGGGACCGGCCACCGCGGACACCGCCCACACCGTGGACAGCTTGGACTGGATCCTCGGGCGCTGCGCCAGCGGGTACAGGTCCGCGGCCAGCGTCTGCACCGTGCCCTGCAACGCCCCGCCGCCCAGGCCCTGCAGGATCCGGAACGCGATCAGCGCCCCCATGTTCCAGGCCGCCGCGCACAGCAGCGACCCCAGCAGGAACACGGCCGCGCCCGCCACCAGCACCGGCTTGCGGCCGAAGGTGTCGGACAGCTTGCCGTAGACGGGGAGCGTGACGGTGACGGCGAGCAGATAGCCGGAGAACAGCCACGAGAAGACGGAGAACCCGCCGAGGTCGCCGACGATCTGCGGTACGGCCGTGGAGACGACGGCGGAGTCGAGCGCCGCCAGTGCCATGGACAGCATGAGCGCGGCCACCACCGCGCCCCGCCGCCCGGTGCTCTGACGCCGGTCGGCTCCGCCGCGTATCGCCGGTGTCGTACTCCCCACCGCACACCCCTCCCGTGCGTCCGCCGACGCCACCCCGGTGGCCCCTGCATCTATGTCCGGGACGACAGCTTCCCACGGGGCGGGCGACTTGACCCTGACGCGACGGAAGGGTGGAGGCTTTCCGCACCGAGGGGTGGAGACGGCGCAGGGGAGCGGCTCCACCCCCCGGTGGAGCCCCCCTAGGGGTTCCTCCGTACAACGGCTCGGGGAGGGTTCCTCCCCCCGGAGGACGAGCCGGGCCGGGCGCGCTCCTTAACCTGATGTCAGGCCGCTGGGGGGCGGCGGACCGTACCGGCGGGGGTGGGGTTTTCCCCCCGGAAAGACGGGGCTCCGCACCAGCGCGCGACGCCCTCGCCGGCCGCGAGACTCATCGACGTAACCCAGGACGACGCCCGGAGCACCGGGACATCGACCATGACCTGTCAACCGACATAGGAGACATACCGTGACATCGGCTGTGACCATTCCCAGGCACGGGGGCACTGGAGGGACTACGGCCGTTGCCGCGCGGGCGCGGCAGGTCGTGAAGGCGTACGGGTCCGGCGAGACCCGTGTCGTCGCCCTGGACCACGTCGACGTGGACATCGCCCGCGGGCAGTTCACCGCGATCATGGGCCCCTCCGGATCCGGCAAGTCCACCCTGATGCACTGCCTCGCCGGCCTCGACACGGTGACGAGCGGTCACATCCACCTGGCCGACACCGAGATCACCGGCCTGAAGGACAAGAAGCTCACCCAGCTGCGCCGGGACCGCATCGGCTTCATCTTCCAGGCGTTCAATCTGCTGCCGACGCTGAACGCGATCGAGAACATCACGCTGCCCATGGACATCGCCGGCCGCAAGCCCGACCGGGCCTGGCTGGACCGCGTGGTGGAGACCGTCGGGCTCGCCGGGCGCCTCAAGCACCGCCCCACCCAGCTCTCCGGCGGCCAGCAGCAGCGCGTCGCCGTGGCCCGTGCGCTCGCCGCCCGCCCGGAGATCATCTTCGGGGACGAGCCGACCGGAAACCTCGACTCGCGCGCCGGTGCCGAAGTCCTCGGCTTCCTGCGCCGCTCGGTGGACGAACTCGGGCAGACCATCGTCATGGTCACCCACGACCCGGTGGCCGCCTCCTACGCCGACCGCGTGCTCTACCTCGCCGACGGCCGGATCGTCGACGAGATGTACCAGCCGACGGCCGACCAGGTCCTCGACCGCATGCTGCGTTTTTCCGGGGGACACCCCCAGACCCCCGACTTCGACTCCCGGGGGCGTACGTCATGACCGTCCTGAAGACCTCGATGCGCAACTTCCTCGCGCACAAGGGCCGTATGGCGCTGTCGGCGGTCGCGGTCCTGCTGTCGGTGGCGTTCGTGTGCGGCACGCTCGTGTTCACCGACACCATGAACACCACCTTCGACAAGCTGTTCCAGGCCACGTCCTCGGACGTGCAGGTCAGCGCCAAGGGCTCGTCCGACACCGGGCAGACCGTCTCCCGCACCGGCAAGCCGCCCGTGCTGCCCGCCTCCGTGGTCGGAAGGATCCGCGAGGCCCGGGGCGTGCGGTCGGCCGAGGGCACGGTGTTCTCCACCTCGGTGACCGTCGTCGACGCCGCCAAGGACAAGCTGTCGCCCAGCAGCGGCGCGCCCACCATCGTCGGCAACTGGAACGGCAACGACGCCCGCACCATGCAGATCACCTCCGGTGCGGCCCCCAAGGGCCCCGACCAGGTGATGGTCGACGCCGACACCGCCGGCAAGCACCACCTGAAGCTCGGCGACGAGATCGGCGTGATCACGGCCGTCGGCACGCACCACGCGCGCGTGTCCGGCATCGCCGCCTTCAAGGTCACCAACCCCGGCGCGGCCATCTTCTACCTGGACACCCCGACCGCCCAGCGGACCCTCGTCGGCCGCACCGGCGTCTACACCGACGTCAACGTCATGGCCGCCGGGGGCGTGACCGACGCGCAGCTGAAGAAGAACGTCACCGCCGTCCTCGGGCACGACTACAAGGTGCAGACCGCCAAGGAGGTCGCCGACGCCAACCAGAAGGACGTCCAGAGCTTCCTGAACGTCATGAAGTACGCGATGCTCGGCTTCGCCGGGATCGCCTTCCTCGTCGGCATCTTCCTGATCATCAACACCTTCTCCATGCTGGTCGCCCAGCGCACCCGCGAGATCGGCCTGATGCGCGCCATCGGCTCCTCCCGCAAGCAGGTCAACCGGTCCGTGCTGGTCGAGGCGCTGCTCCTCGGCGTGCTCGGCTCGGTGCTCGGCGTCGGCGCGGGCGTCGGCATCGCCGTCGGCCTGATGAAGCTCATGGGCCGGATGGGCATGAACCTGTCCACCGACGACCTCACCGTCGCCTGGACCACGCCCGCGATCGGCCTGCTCCTCGGCGTGGTCGTCACCGTCCTCGCCGCCTACCTGCCCGCCCGGCGCGCCGGCAAGGTCTCCCCGATGGCCGCCCTGCGCGACGCCGGCGCCCCGGCCGACGCCAAGGCCGGCGTCGTCCGGGCCGGCCTCGGCCTGCTCCTCACCGCCGCCGGCGGCTGGAGCCTGTACGTCGCCGCCACCGCCGGCCAGGCCAGGACCGGCTCGGGCTGGCTGGGCCTGGGCGTGGTGCTCACCCTGATCGGCTTCGTCGTCATCGGCCCGCTGCTGGCCGGCGGCCTGGTCCGCGTCCTCGGCGCGGTCCTGCTGCGGATGTTCGGGCCGGTCGGGCGGATGGCCGAGCGCAACGCGCTGCGCAACCCGCGCCGCACCGGTGCCACCGGCGCCGCCCTGATGATCGGCCTCGCCCTGGTGGCCTGCCTGTCGGTGGTCGGCTCCTCCATGGTGGCCTCCGCCACCGACCAGCTCGACAAGACCGTCGGCGCGGACTTCATCGTCCGCAGCGACCAGGAGGGCGGGCTCGTCGCGAGGCAGGCGGTGCAGGCCGTCAGGAACACCCCGGGCCTGAAGCGGGTCACCGAGTACAAGTGGACCGAGGCCACCTTCACCACACCGGACGGCAAGCGGCTGCCGAACAGGACGATCATGGCCGTCGATCCGGACTACGCGACCGACGTACGGACCGAGACCGTGGCCGGCGAGGTGAAGGACGCCTACCGGATCGACTCGATGTCGGTGCCCGAGAAGTTCGCCGAGGACCACGGCATCCGGCTCGGTTCCGCGATCACCGTCGCCTACGAGGACGGCCGCACGGCCCGCCTGACGGTCCGGGCGATCACCCGCAGCGACACGCTCATCGACGCGGGGGCGATGTACACCTCCATCGACACGCTCGCGAAGTACGTCCCCGCCGACAGGATGCCGCTCGACGAGATGGTCCTGGCCACCGCCGAGGACGGACAGCAGGCCGCCGCCTACAAGGCGCTCAAGGCCGCGCTGCACGACGACTTCCCGCAGCTGACCGTGCGCGACCAGACCGACTACAAGCAGGACCTGAAGGACCAGATCGGCCAGCTGCTCAACATGATCTACGGCCTGCTGGCACTCGCGATCATCGTCGCGGTCCTCGGTGTGGTGAACACCCTGGCCCTGTCGGTGGTCGAGCGGACCCGGGAGATCGGCCTCATGCGGGCCATCGGCCTCTCCCGCCGCCAGCTGCGCCGCATGATCCGCCTGGAGTCCGTGGTGATCGCCGTCTTCGGTGCCCTGCTGGGCCTCGGCCTCGGCATGGGCTGGGGCGCCACCGCCCAGAAGCTCCTCGCCCTGGAGGGCCTGAAGATCCTGGAGATCCCCTGGCCGACGATCACCGGCGTCTTCGTCGGCTCGGCCTTCGTGGGCCTTTTCGCGGCGCTGGTGCCGGCGTTCCGGGCGGCGCGGATGAACGTGCTGAACGCCATCGCCACCGACTAGGCACCCGGGCCGGGCGGACCGGCCCGGACGCCGGGAGAGCCGAACGGCGGGGCGCGGAGTCGATCTCCGCGCCCCGCCGTCCTGGTGCGTTCCCCGTCCCGGCGGCCGGCCGGCGGTGCCGGTGGGTGCCGGTGGGTGCCGGCGGTGCCGGCGGGTCCCGGAGGAGGGCCTCGTCGCCGGACTGACCCAGGCGGCGATCTCCCGGCTGGAGCACGGGAAATGCATGCTGGCTTTCGCGTTGCTGGAGCGGATCGCCGGGGCCTTCGGCTCGGCCCTGCTCGTGTCGGTCGAACCGGGACGCGGTGTGACGGTCGCCTTCGCCGGCAGCGGCGAAGCGGCCTGACGCCGCGGACCGGCCCTCCCGGCGGCAGGCTCCACCGACGCCTTGCCCGGCGGCCGGTCCCGTCGGGGCCGTGTCGGGTTCTGCTCGTCCGGCGGCGGGTCCCGTCGGGGCCGTCTCGGGCTCCGTTCGTCCGGCGGCGGGCCGGGCTGGGGCTCTCTTCTGCTCCGGCCTCGCGGCGGCAGGTTCCACCGGTGCCCGTGTGCTCGCTCCGGCGGTGGGCAGGCCGTCCGGTGGCGCACAGGGCGGCCGGAGGCGGCGGCCGATGCCGTTCGGGCGCCCGCGCCGCCGCCGTCGGCGTCGTAGGCTGGGCAGCCCCGGCCCGTGAGACGTGTCGGGCTGTCTGCGTTGCCCCTGCTCGGATGGAAGCCTCATGAGCCTGCACGGTCTGCTCGACGCCGTAGTCAAGGACCCCGCCCTCGCGGAAGCGATTCAGGCGGCGGTGGACGGCAACCGCCCGCACGTCGACCTCGTCGGCCCCCCGGCGGCCCGCCCCTTCGCGGTCGCCGCCCTCGCCCGCGAGGCCGGCCGCCCGGTGCTCGCGGTCACGGCGACGGGCCGCGAGGCCGAGGACCTGGCGGCGGCCCTGCGCTCCCTCCTGCCCCCGGAGGGCGTCGTGGAGTACCCCTCCTGGGAGACCCTCCCGCACGAGCGGCTCAGCCCCCGCAGCGACACCGTCGGCCGCCGCCTCGCCGTCCTGCGCCGCCTCGCCCACCCCCGTCCCGACGACCCCGAGACCGGGCCGGTCTCCGTCGTCGTGGCACCCGTGCGCTCCGTGCTCCAGCCGCAGGTCAAGGGCCTGGGCGACCTGGAGCCGGTGTCCCTGCGGACCGGCCAGAGCGCGGACCTGAACGACGTCGTCGAAGCCCTCGCGGCGGCGGCGTACGCGCGCGTGGAGCTGGTCGAGAAGCGCGGCGAGTTCGCCGTACGCGGCGGCATCCTGGACGTCTTCCCGCCCACCGAGGAACACCCCCTGCGCATCGAGTTCTGGGGCGACGACGTCGAGGAGATCCGTTACTTCAAGGTCGCCGACCAGCGCTCCCTCGAAGTCGCCGAACACGGCCTGTGGGCGCCCCCGTGCCGCGAGCTGCTGCTCACCGACGACGTCCGGGCCCGCGCGCGTGCCCTCGCCGAGGAGCACCCGGAGCTGGGCGAACTCCTGAACAAGATCGCCGAGGGCATCGCGGTCGAGGGCATGGAGTCCCTCGCCCCGGTCCTGGTGGACGACATGGAGCTGCTGCTCGACGTGCTGCCCAAGGGCGCCATGGCCGTCGTCTGCGACCCGGAGCGGGTCCGTACCCGCGCCGCCGACCTCGTCGCCACCAGCCAGGAGTTCCTCCAGGCGTCCTGGGCGGCCACCGCCGGCGGCGGCGAGGCCCCGATCGACGTCGGCGCCGCCTCCCTGTGGTCCATCGCCGACGTCCGCGACCGCGCGCGCGAACTCGACATGATGTGGTGGTCGGTGTCGCCCTTCGCCGCCGACGAAGAACTCGACACCGACACCCTCAAGCTCGGCATGCGCGCCCCCGAGACCTACCGCGGCGACACCGCGCGGGCCCTCGCCGACACCAAGGGCTGGCTCGCCGACGGCTGGCGCACCGTGTTCGTCACCGAGGGCCACGGCCCGGCCGCGCGCACGGTGGAGGTGCTCGGCGGCGAGGGCATCGCGGCCCGCCTCGACTCCGACCTCGGCGAGCTGAGCCCCTCCGTGGTGCACGTCTCCTGCGGTTCGATCGAGTACGGCTTCGTGGACCCGGCGCTCGAACTGGCCGTGCTCACCGAGACCGACCTGTCCGGCCAGCGCGCCGCCGGCCGCGACGGCACCCGCATGCCGGCCCGCCGCCGCAAGACCATCGACCCGCTCTCCCTGGAGCCGGGCGACTACATCGTCCACGAACAGCACGGCGTCGGCCGCTACATCGAGATGGTGCAGCGCACCGTCCAGGGCGCCACCCGCGAGTACCTGGTCGTGGAGTACGCGCCCGCCAAGCGCGGCCAGCCCGGCGACCGCCTCTACATCCCGACCGACCAGCTGGAGCAGATCACCAAGTACGTCGGCGGCGAGGCACCCACCCTGCACCGCCTCGGCGGCGCGGACTGGACGAAGACCAAGGCCCGCGCGAAGAAGGCCGTCAAGGAGATCGCCGCCGACCTGATCAAGCTGTACAGCGCGCGCATGGCCGCCCCCGGCCACGCCTTCGGCGCCGACACCCCCTGGCAGCGCGAGCTGGAGGACGCCTTCCCCTACGCGGAGACCCCCGACCAGCTCACCACCATCGCCGAGGTCAAGGAGGACATGGAGAAGTCGGTCCCCATGGACCGCCTGGTCTGCGGCGACGTCGGCTACGGCAAGACCGAGATCGCCGTACGGGCCGCCTTCAAGGCCGTACAGGACGGCAAGCAGGTCGCCGTCCTCGTCCCCACGACCCTGCTGGTGCAGCAGCACTTCGGCACGTTCTCCGAGCGGTACGGACAGTTCCCGGTCAACGTGCGCGCACTGTCCCGCTTCCAGAGCGACACCGAGGCCAAGGCCGTCCTGGAGGGCCTGAAGGAGGGCTCGGTGGACGTCGTCATCGGCACCCACCGCCTGTTCTCCTCCGAGACCAAGTTCAAGGACCTCGGCCTGGTCATCGTCGACGAGGAGCAGCGCTTCGGCGTCGAGCACAAGGAGCAGCTGAAGAAGCTCCGCGCCAACGTCGACGTGCTGACGATGTCCGCCACCCCGATCCCGCGCACCCTGGAGATGGCGGTCACCGGCATCCGCGAGATGTCCACGATCACCACGCCCCCGGAGGAGCGCCACCCGGTGCTCACCTTCGTCGGGCCGTACGAGGAGAAGCAGATCGGCGCCGCCATCCGCCGCGAACTGCTGCGCGAGGGCCAGGTCTTCTACATCCACAACCGGGTGGAGTCCATCGACCGCGCGGCGGCCCGCCTGCGCGAGATCGTCCCCGAGGCGCGCATCGCCACCGCCCACGGCCAGATGTCCGAGGCCGCCCTGGAGCAGGTCGTGGTCGACTTCTGGGAGAAGAAGTTCGACGTGCTGGTGTCCACCACGATCGTGGAGTCCGGCATCGACATCTCCAACGCCAACACCCTGATCGTGGAACGCGGCGACACCTTCGGCCTGTCCCAGCTGCACCAGCTGCGCGGCCGGGTCGGCCGCGGCCGCGAGCGCGGGTACGCCTACTTCCTGTACCCGCCGGAGAAGCCGCTGACGGAGACCGCGCACGAGCGGCTCGCCACCATCGCCCAGCACACCGAGATGGGCGCGGGCATGTACGTGGCGATGAAGGACCTGGAGATCCGCGGCGCCGGCAACCTGCTCGGCGGCGAGCAGTCCGGGCACATCGCGGGCGTCGGCTTCGACCTGTACGTCCGCATGGTCGGCGAGGCCGTCGCCGACTACCGGCGCCAGCTGGAGACCGGCGGGATCGAGGAGGAGCCGCCGCTGGAGGTCAAGATCGAGCTGCCCGTCGACGCGCACGTCCCGCACGACTACGCCCCCGGCGAGCGCCTCCGCCTCCAGGCCTACCGCTCCATCGCCTCCGCCAACTCCGAGGAGGACATCAAGGCCGTCCGCGAGGAACTCACCGACCGCTACGGCAAGCTGCCCGAGCCGGTGGAGAACCTGCTGCTGGTGGCCGGGCTGCGGATGCTCGCGCGCGCGTGCGGCGTCGGCGAGATCGTCCTGCAGGGCACCAACATCCGCTTCGCGCCGGTGGAACTGCGCGAGTCGCAGGAGCTGCGGCTCAAGCGGCTCTACCCGGGCACGGTCATCAAGCCCGCCGTGCACCAGGTGCTGGTCCCGCGCCCGAAGACCGCGAAGGTGGGCGGCAAGCCGCTGGTCGGCCGCGAACTGCTGGCCTGGGTCGGCGAGTTCCTCACCTCGGTCCTGGGGTAGCTGTCACCAGTGACCCGGGAGAAGCGGGCAGGCGGAGGGCGTAACCGACGCTGAATGCGGGGACCGTCGGACCCTGGCGCCGGTGACAAGGCCAGGCCGACGGACAGGAAACACCTCGCACAGTGTCCGACTTGCCCCTTGATCTTCGCCTTGCACCCCATCTTCCGGGCGGCGACGGGAAGTTACCGTGGGAAGCGGAACGATCCGCCCCGCGCCGGGGGGCGGACCAGGGCGAGTGAGGGGGACGTAGCGTGACACGTCTGAGGGTCGGAGCGGCAACCGCCGTGGCCGTGCTGGTCGCCGTGGCCGGCTGCAAGGACGGGAAGAACGACGGCTCGTCCGGGCCCGAGCGGACCGGAGGCGGTGGCCCGGCCCTGGCCGCCGCCGGCTCACTGACCGTCAAGGGGAGGGCGCCGAAGACCGGTTACTCCCGGGCCCGGTTCGGCGCCGCCTGGGCCGACACCGACACCAACTCCTGCGACACCCGCGACGACATCCTCAAACGCGACCTGAAGCAGGTCAGGTTCACCGGCGGCACCTGCAGGGTTTCCTACGGCCTGCTGGAGCCCGACCCCTACTCCGGCAAGGAGATCACCTACCGGCGCGGCCGCAGCCAGGTCGACATCGACCACGTCGTCGCCCTGTCCGACGCCTGGCAGAAGGGCGCCAAGTACTGGGACCCCGGCAAGCGCATAGCGCTGGCCAACGACCCCCTCAACCTCCTCGCCGTCGACGCGAGTGCCAACCGCGGCAAGGGGGACGGCGACGCGGCCACCTGGCTCCCGCCCAACAAGGCCTACCGGTGCACCTACGTCGCCGCCCAGGTCGCGGTCAAGAAGAAGTACGGCCTGTGGGTCACCGCCGCCGAACAGGCGGCCATGAAGAAGGTCCTCGCCGGCTGCCCGGACCAGAAGCTGCCCACCGGCGGCAACCCGACCAGGGCACCCGAGCGCTTCCGGGCCCGGTGACCCGGCCGGCGGCCGGACAAATCGCTGTCCCGCCCGAGGGCGCACCACCTATCGTGATCTCCATGGACATCAAGGTGAGCAGCCTCGCCGAGCGGCCCGACCGGCTGCCCGCGGTGCTCGGCATGGCCGACACCTGGCCCGAGTTCGTCACCCGCGACCTCGTGGGCAGCGCCCACTACGGGCGCATCCCGACCGAACTCCCGGAATACGCCCTGTTCGCCGAGGACGAGAACGGCCAGGTCGTCGCCCACGCCTACAGCGTGCCGTTCGCCCTCGACGTGGACGGCCGGCGCACCCTGCCGGCCCGGGGCTGGGACCAGGTCCTGGCGTGGGCCTTCGCCGACCTGCGCCACGGCACCCGCCCGGACACGGTGAGCGCCGTCTCGGTCACCCTCGCCCCGCACGCCCAGGGCCGCGGACTGTCGGCCGTCATGCTCTCGGCGATGCGGGACGCCGCCCGCGCCCGCGGCTTCCGCGAGGTCGTCGCCCCCGTCCGCCCGAACGCCAAGCACCGCGAACCGCACACCCCGATCGCCGAGTACGCCCACCGGGTCCGCCCCGACGGGCTGCCCGAGGACCCGTGGCTGCGCGTCCACGCCCGGGCCGGCGCCACCATCGACTCCATCGCCCCGGCCTCCATGACCGTGAGCGGCTCGCTGGAGGAGTGGCGCCGCTGGACCGGGCTGCCCTTCGACACCGCGGGGGACGTCGAGGTGCCCGGCGCACTGGCCCCCGTCCGCTGCGAACCGGAACACGGGTACGCCGTCTACGTCGAACCCAACGTCTGGATGCGGCACCCGCTGTGACCTGAGCCCCGGGCGGGGCCCGGAGTTCAGGTCACTCGTGGCCGGGCGGACCCGCCGCCCGTGCGGGTCACGCGGCCGACTTGCCCTTCAGCGAGCCCAGGATCCGGGTCGTCACCTTCTTCGCGGCCGCGGCACCGTTGTCACTGCCCGCGGTGGACAGCACGGTGACCACGGTGTTGCCGGAACGGACCGCGATGAGCGTGGTGCCGGTCTCCCAGGTGCCGCTGGTCAGTGTCATCGTGTACGCCTCGTCGCCGAGCCCGGCCGTGGACTCGCCCTTCACCTTCACCTTGGCGTGCGTGTCCGTGTCCGTGAAGGTGGCGCACTCGGCCGCGACGGACTGCAGCTGCTTCATCACCGTCTTCGCCGTGGTGCCCTGGAACGCGTCGGCCTCCTGGGCCACTTCCTCGGTCTTGTCCGCGTTCACGTAGTCGTCCTGCGCGAACGCCACGCCTCCCTCGAAACCGGTCACCTGGATCCAGGACGTGCCCTCCAGCCGGGTGCAATCCGGCTTCGCGGTCTTCCGGCTGGACGGAGCGAGGAACTTGCCGCCGCTGTCCGAGGCGCCGTCGGCCTCCAGGGTGAACCCGGCCGGGAAGGCCGACGCGGGCGCCAGCGCCTTCTTCAGCTGCGTACCGGTCAGCAGACCGGCGTTGGGGTTCTTCGCCTTGGCCGGCTTGGCGCTCGCACCTGTGCCGGAGGACGAGTCCGAGGAACAGGCGGACAGGGCCAGAGGGAGCACCGCGACGGCGAGCAGCGTGGCGGCACGGGACGACAGACGCATGACATTCCTTCAGAGGTGATGAGCGGGTGTGGAACGGGGGTGAAGGGGAGCGTGGGGGGTGAGCGGGGGTGTGCACGGCGGGACGTACGGCCCGCCTGGTACCCGGGGGGGGGCAGACCTTCTGAGGCCTCCGGCGACACCAGCCGCCGGACCCGTACTCGGCCGTCGCGTTCGCGGACACCGCGCCGGTGACGGCGAGCCCCACGACGGCACCGAGCGCGGCCTTGGCCTTCGTACCCATGGCGAACCCTCCCCGAATGCTGCGGTCGGCCTCCCCCTCCGGTGGCCGCTGTCCGCTGCGTCAATAACAGCAGAGCTTGTGAACCGAGTCAACACGGTCCACAGAGTGGTAGATGTACACGATGGTGAACCCATGGATCTTGTGTACGTCGGTATGCTCGGCGCACACACGGGACGAGGGGAGCAGGGCCGGTGCAGGACAACGCGACAGAGGTGACCGCAGCCGGTATCGCGCGGCTCGCCGGAGTGGGCCGCGCCGCCGTCAGCAACTGGCGCCGCCGGCACGCGGACTTCCCGAAGCCGGTCGGCGGCACCGAGACCAGCCCCTCCTTCGCGCTCGCCGAGGTCGAGGCCTGGCTGCGCAAGCAGGGCAAACTCGCCGAGGTCCCGCTGCGCGAGCGCGTCTGGCAACAGCTCGCCGGGCACCCGGAAGGCCCGTTGACGGCCCTCGTGCACGCCGGTTGCGCGCTGCTGCTGATCCATGAGCGGCCCACCGTCTGGCTCGACGCGAGCGCGGGCTCCGACGCGAGGCTGGCCGCGGTGCTGCCGGGGGCGCTGGAGCAGGTGCTGACCCCGCGCTTCGGGCTGCCGGGCGGACGTGGGGGACAGGGTGTGAACGCCGCTGGGGCGGCTGGGGGTGTGAACTCCGGGGGGAAGGCCGGCGGTGTGAACTCGGCGGGCGGCGCCGGTGGTGTGAACGCCTCGGTCGGACCTGAGGGTGTGAACGCTGCGGCCGCCGGGGCCGGTGTGAACGCCGCGGCCGCCGGGACCGGTGTGAACGCATTGGTCACGACACCCGGTGTGAACGCGGCCGTCACGGATCCCGCTGTGAACTCCTCCCCGCCCACCCCACCCACCGCATCCCCCACCACCACCCCCCGCCCCACCCCCGCCCTCCGCACCCCCACCGGCCCCCAACTCCTCCCCTCTGCTCCCCTCCTGCGTGGTGTCGCCGAGCTGGCCGCCGAGGTCGGGGCGCGGCAGACGTTCGAGTTCCTGCTGGGCCGGCACCTGGACGCCAACCCGCGCCAGTACACGCTGACCCCCGCCGAACTCGCCGGTCTCATGGCCGACCTCGCCGGACCGGCCCGCACCGCGCTGGACCCCGCCTGCGGCACCGGCGCCCTGCTGCGCGCCGTGGACCCCCGCCCCGGCCAGGAGCTGTACGCCCAGGACAGCGCGCCCGAGCTGGCCGCGCTCAGCGCGCTCCGGCTCGCGCTGCACAGCCGGGCCACCGTGCGCGCCGCCGCCGGTGACACCCTGCGCGCCGACGCCCACCCCGGACTGCGCGCCGACGTGGTCCTGTGCCACCCGCCGTTCAACGAGCGCAACTGGGGCCACGACGAACTCGCCTACGACCCCCGCTGGGAGTACGGCTTCCCGGCGCGCACCGAGTCCGAGCTGGCCTGGGTGCAGCACGCGCTGGCCCGGCTGACCGACGGCGGCACCGCCGTACTGCTCATGCCGCCGGCCGTCGCCTCCCGCCGCTCCGGGCGCCGCATCCGTGCCGATCTGCTGCGCCGGGGCGCGCTGCGGGCCGTCGTCGCGCTGCCGGTCGGCGCGGCACCGCCGTACAACATCCCGCTGCACCTGTGGGTGCTGCGCCGGCCCGACCGGACGCCGGCGACGCCCGAGGTGCTGCTCGTGGACACCGGGAGGTACGCCGGGGAGGGACGGGGCGGGCCGGACTGGGACGCGGTGCGGGAGGCGGTGACGGACGCCTGGCGCGCCTTCACGCGCGCGGGGCGGCTGACCGAGCGGCCGGGGCTGGCGCGTTCGGTACCGGTGATCGAACTCCTCGACGACGACGTGGACCTCGCGCCCGCCCGCCATCTGCCGCCGGCCGCGGTCGCCGACGGCGCGGAGCAGCTGACGCGGGTGCGCGAGCGCCTCGGCGCGACCCTGCGCCTGACCGCCGACCTCACCCCGCCCCCCGCCGACCCGGCACCGCCCGCGCGCTGGCCGCTCACCACCGTCGGCGAACTCGCGCGCGGGGGCGCGCTGGTGATGCGCACCGGCGGAAACGGCGGCCACGCGCGCGTGCCGGTCCTCACCGACCACGACGTCCTCGCCGGAACGGAGCCGTCGGGCATGCTTCCGGAGAGCGAGGAGGAGGCCGTACTGACCGAGCCGGGCGACGTCGTCGTACCGGTGCTCGGCGGGGGAGCGGTGGCGCGCGTGATCGACGAGGTGACGGGCGGCGCCGCCCTGGGGCGCAACCTCGTGCTGCTGCGCCCCGATCGCACGGCGCTCGACCCGTGGTTCCTCGCCGGGTTCCTGCGCGGGACCGCCAACAACCGGCAGGCCAGCAGCTACGCCTCCACGGCGACCCGCCTGGACGTGCGCCGGCTGCACCTGCCCCGGCTCCCGCTGGACGAACAGCGGCGCTACGGCGCACGGTTCCGCGCACTGGACGAGTTCGAGCGGGCGCTCAGGCACGCGAGCCGGCTCGGGGAACAGCTCGTACGCGGGATGTACGACGGACTGACGGACGGCACGGTCGCCCCCGACTGAACCCGGTCCGGCCGAACGAGCCGGGTCGAACCAGTCCGGTCGGACCGCGCGGTTCCGGCGCACGCGAAGTGATCAGTGCGACAACGGTTCGGTACAACCCGAGACCGGTTGTCCTTGTCGGCCTATACGCTCGGACTCCGACCCGGACACCGTCCCGTCGGCGTCCGTCCCCATCGGTCCCACTCGGTCCAGGAGCAGTCATGTACGGCCACGGCGCGGTGCCGCCTCCTCGCAGCGCGGGAACGGTCATATTCCTGCGCGTGATGTTCGCGGCGGCCGGGACCCTCACGTGCGGACTCCTGTCCTGCCTCCCGCTGTTCCGGGTCGCCTTCGTGCGGGGCCGCTGGTCCGACTGGCTGACCGCCTGGCTGAGCCTGCCGCTGTCCATCACCGGGCTGGTGATGGTCGGCGCACTGCCGGAGGAGGACTGGCGCAGCGACCTCGCGCTGGCGCTGCTCCTGCTCCTCGGCATGGCGTCCGCGGTCTACTACCTGGTCGTGGACATCCGGGTGCACCAGCAGCGGACGTTCGCCGGGTACGCGCCCGCGCACACCGTGCACGGACCCTACGGCTTCACGCACGCGGCACCGCCGTACACGACGCCCGGCCCGGCACCGCAGCACCCCGCACCGCCCGCGCACCACACGCCGGTACCCCAGCCGCCCGCGCACCAGACGCCGATACCCCGGCCGCCCCACACGGGAGGTGCCGTGCCCCCGGCCCCCGCGCCGCCGCAGCGCCCCGCGCCCGCCCGCATCGACCAGGTGCGCGCCGAACTCGACGAACTGAGCGACTACCTGCGCCGGCACGACGGACACGAGGGCCGCGGCGAGGACGGGCGGTGACCGTGGCGACAGGGCGCATGGTCGCCGGCCGGTACGAACTGTCCACGCTCATCGGGCAGGGCGGCATGGGCCAGGTCTGGACGGCGTACGACCGCAGGCTCGACCGGCGCGTGGCGGTCAAGCTGCTGCGCCCCGACAAGGTGGCGGGCCAGGAGGCGGACGAGCTGCGCCGCCGGTTCATGCGCGAGTGCCGGGTGACCGCGCAGGTGGACCACCCCGGGCTGGTGACGGTGCACGACGCGGGCAGCGAGGGCGAGGAACTGTTCCTCGTCATGCAGTACGTCGACGGCGCCGACCTCTCCGACCACCTCGCCGAGCACGACCCGTACCCGTGGCAGTGGACGGTCGCGGTGGCCGCGCAGCTGTGCGCCGTTCTGAGCGCCGTGCACGCCGTGCCGATCGTGCACCGCGACCTCAAGCCGCGCAACGTGATGGTGAAGCAGGACGGCACGGTCACCGTCCTCGACCTGGGCGTGGCCTCGGTGATGGACACCGACACCACCCGCCTCACCCACACCGGCTCCCCGATCGGCTCACCCGCCTACATGGCGCCGGAGCAGGCGATGGGCGGCGCGGTCGGCCCGTACACCGACCTGTACGCGCTGGGCGTGCTGATGCACGAACTGCTGAGCGGGGAGGTGCCGTTCGCCGGTTCCACGGCGCTCGGCGTGCTGCACCGGCACCTGTACGAGCCCCCGCTGCCCGTGCGCCGGATCCGCCCCGAGGTGCCCGAGGCGCTGGAGGCCCTGGTGCTGCGGCTGCTCGCCAAGGACCCGCAGCACCGCCCGGCGTCCGCGCAGGAGGTGTACGAGGACCTGGCGCAGCTGCTGCCCGCGCGCGGAACACCCACCGGGGCGCCCCTGGACCCCACGCGCCCCTTCCTGCGTCCGCACACCCCCTGGCCGGACCGCGCCAGGACCCCCGCGCCGCAGCCCGCCCCGGTCGCGCCGGCCCCGCCGGTGGCCGAGAAGCCCGATGTCGCCGCCGCCGTGGACGAGGTCAAGCGCCTGCTGGGCGAGGGCCGCATCACGCAGGCCGTCGACATCCTGGGCGCGATCCTGCCGGCCGCCGCCGAGCAGCACGGCGAGCACTCCCCGGTCGTACGCACCCTGCGCAAGCAGTACGCGGCCACGCTCATGGACGACGGCCAGTACCGGCGGGCGCTGCCCGAACTGCGCCGCCTCGCCGACGAACGCGCCGCCGAGGCCGGCCAGGCCGACCCGCAGTCGCTGCGCTACCGCTACGAGGCCGCGCAGTGCCTGGAGCAGCTGGGCGAACCGGCGGCCGCGCTCGCCGAGTACCGCGCGCTGCTGCCGTACTACCAGAACCAGTACGTCTCCGGGGACCCGCAGCTCGCCCACGAGGTCCGCCGCCGCATCGGCCACCTCCTGCTCGCCCTCGGCGACCGGCCGGCCGCGCACGACACCCTCGCCCGGCTGGTCCTGGACGTGGAGCGGCTGCAGGGCCCCGGCCATCCGATGGCCCTGGAGGTCCGCCGGACCCTCCAGTGGCTGGGACAGGTGCGCGGATAGGCGGACGGCGCCGGGACGGACCCCGCCGGGGCCTGCCGCCACGGCGCGGCGGTGCCCGAAGCGGGTGCGAATCGTTGGTCGAATGGGTTGGCCGCGGCCTGCCCACTGCCTACCATCGATCACCGCAAGACCTTGTGCACCGTCGCACAATCTCCCCCCTGGAGGTTTCCTTGCACCGCCGCCGTCGCACCGCGCTCGTCCTCACCGCCGCGATCGCCGCCGCGGCACCCCTGCTGACCGCTTGCGGAAACGATGCGCACCCGGGCGCCGCGGCCGTCGTCGGCGGACAGCGGATCACCGTCGCGCAGCTGGAGAGCCGGGTCGACGAGGTCCGCAGGGCCCAGCGGGCCGCGGTGCCGGACGACACGCAGTACCAGCAGGTCGTCTCCTCCACCAGCGGCCTGACCCGCGACACCCTGCACAACATGGTGCTCGACCGGGTGCTGCACCGCGCCGCGCAGGACCAGGGCATCACGGTCACCCGCAAGGAGATCCAGCAGATGCGCGGGGACCTGGAGCGGCAGGCCGGCGGCAGCAAGGGCCTGGAGACGGCCTGGCTGCAGAAGTACGGCATCGCGCCGGCCCACCTGGACGACAACCTGCGCCTGCAACTGGAGGCGCAGAAACTCGCCACGAAGCTCGGCACCGACACCAGCCAGCCCGCCTTCTGGAAGGCCCTGTCCAGGGCCTCGGAGGAACTCCACGTCGACCTCAACCCGCGCTACGGCTCCTGGGACGTGCAGAAGAGCAGCCGGGTGGACGCCGAGACACCGTGGGTGCGTGAGGTCACGACGGCGGGCGGCCAGCCGGTGACGGCGTAGGCCGGCGAGGGCGGCGTGAGGGTGGCGGCGTGGCCGGCCGGGGCGGAGTGAAGGCGGCTTTGGTCATACGATCACAGGACCCCCTCGGCCCTGTGGACAACGCGATCCGCTCCCTCGGGCCGTGGGTTACGTTCGGTTCGTGAACGGAATCAGCCCCGAACCCAGCCCGGAACCCAGCCCTGGCACCCACCCCCAGGCCGGCCCGGAAGCCGCCCCCGGCCGCATCGTCCTGCTCACCACGAGCCACCGCGTCG
Organism: Streptomyces cyanogenus; assembly: GCF_017526105.1. Taxonomy (NCBI): domain Bacteria; kingdom Bacillati; phylum Actinomycetota; class Actinomycetes; order Kitasatosporales; family Streptomycetaceae; genus Streptomyces; species Streptomyces cyanogenus. The sequence goes on along the minus strand of NZ_CP071839.1, from coordinate 3,748,442 downwards.
CCCCCGGCCTGCTGTCCTGGCCCGCCTGGCAGGCCCTGCGCACCGCCGACGCCGTGCTGTGCGCGGACGGTGCCCATCCGCAGCTGCCGTATCTGCGCGAGGCCGGGATAGCGGTGACGCAGACCTCCCCCACCGCCCGGGAGCTGGTGGACGCCTGCGCCGGCGGGCGCACGGTGGTGGTCGTGGCGACGGGCGAGGGCGAGCCGGCGCTCACCGACGGCCTCGCCCGGCTGGCCGGCTCCGGCCGGGTCGCCATGCCGGAGCTGGAGCTGCTGCCCGCCTCCTACGACCTGCCCGGCGCCCGCCTGCTGGACCTCGTGCAGGTCATGGACCGCATCCGGGCCGAATGCCCCTGGTCCTCCCGGCAGACCCACGAGGGCCTGGCGAAGTACGGCATCGAGGAGGCGTACGAACTGGTCGAGGCGATCGAGGCCGGGGACCGCGAGGAGCTGCGGGAGGAACTGGGCGACGTCCTCCTCCAGGTCGTCTTCCACTCCCGGATCGCCGAGGAGGACCCGGACGCGCCGTTCTCCGTCGACGACGTCGCCGGCGGCATCGTCGCCAAGCTCATCCACCGGCACCCGCACGTCTTCGGCGACGAGCAGGCCGAGACCCCCGAGGACGTCAAGCAGCACTGGCTGCGCACCAAGGCCGAGGAGAAGCAGCGCACCTCCGTCACCGAGGGCGTCCCGCTCGGCCAGCCCGGCCTGGCCCTCGCCGCCAAGCTCGCCTCCCGCACCCGCACGGCCGGCCTGGACGTCCCGCTGCCGCAGGGAGAGGGCATCGGCTACGAGCTGCTGGCGCTGGCGGTGCGCGCCGAGGCGCACGGCATCGACCCGGAGGCGGCACTGCGCGCGGCGGCACGGGCGTACCGGGACGCGATACGGGCGGCGGAGAGCGAAGGCAGGAACACCGCGGGGTGAGCGGCGCGGGGTGAGCGGCGCGGGGTGGGCGCCGTGGGGTGGGCGCCGCCCGCCCACCGCCCGGCCGCCCTGCCGGACACGCAGGGCAGCTCGGGAGCGCGCACCTCGTACCGCCGGGCCGCCGACCTGGGCCACCCCGCTGCCTCGGAGGGGCTCGGCGAGGCGCCCGCCGGGCCGGATACCGTCAAGGAGTGACCAACGAGCCCGGCCCCCCGACCGCCCCCGCCCTCTTCACCTGGGAGTTCGCCACCGATCCGTACCCCGCCTACGCCTGGCTGCGCGAGCACGCGCCGGTGCGCCGGACGCGGTTGCCGAGCGGTGTCGAGGCGTGGCTGGTCACCCGGTACGCCGATGCCCGGCAGGCGCTGGCCGAGCAGCGGCTGAGCAAGAACCCGGCGCATCACGACGAGCCCGCGCACGCCAAGGGCAAGACCGGCATCCCGGGCGAGCGCAAGGCCGAGCTGATGACGCACCTGCTGAACATCGACCCGCCGGACCACACCCGGCTCAGAAAGCTGGTCAGCAAGGCGTTCACCCCCCGCCGGGTCGCCGAGTTCGCCCCCCGGGTGCAGGAGCTGACCGACCACCTCATCGACCGGTTCGCGCAGAGCGGGTCCGCCGACCTCATCCACGAGTTCGCCTTCCCGCTGCCCATCTACGCCATCTGCGACCTGCTCGGCGTCCCGCGCGAGGACCAGGACGACTTCCGGGACTGGGCGGGCATGATGATCCGGCACGGCGGAGGCCCCCGGGGCGGGGTCGCCCGGTCGGTGAAGAAGATGCGCGGCTACCTGGCCGAGCTGATCCACAAGAAGCGGGAGGCGCTGCCCGCCGCGCCCGTGCCCGGCGAGGACCTGATCTCCGGCCTCATCCGCGCCTCCGACCACGGCGAGCACCTCACCGAGAACGAGGCCGCCGCCATGGCCTTCATCCTCCTGTTCGCCGGCTTCGAGACGACCGTGAACCTCATCGGCAACGGCACCTACGCCCTGCTCACCCACCCCGGGCAGCGCCGCCGGCTGCAGGAGTCCCTGGCCCGCGGGGAGACGGACCTGCTGGCGACCGGCGTGGAGGAACTCCTGCGCTACGACGGCCCGGTGGAGCTGGCCACCTGGCGGTTCGCCACCGAGCCGCTCACCATCGGCGGACAGGACATCGCGCCGGGCGATCCGGTGCTCGTGGTCCTCGCCGCCGCCGACCGGGACCCGGAGCGCTTCGCCGACCCGGACGTGCTGGACCTCGCCCGCCGCGACAACCAGCACCTCGGATACGGGCACGGCATCCACTACTGCCTGGGCGCGCCGCTCGCCCGCCTGGAGGGCCAGACCGCGCTCGCCACCCTGCTCACCCGCCTGCCGGACCTGCGGCTCGCCGTGGACCCGGCGGAGCTGCGCTGGCGCGGCGGGCTCATCATGCGCGGCCTGCGCACCCTGCCGGTGGAGTTCACCCCGGTCCGCGGGGGCGCCGGCGGTCAGTAGTCCAGCCCCGCGAACCACTCGCCCCGGCCGCCCGGCGTCAGGTCGAGCAGGTGCCAGACGGGGTTGAGGAGGTCGATGCCGCGCTGGTCGATGTCCTCGGCCATGCGGGGGTGGGCGGAGTAGAAGTGGCGGACCGTGCCGTCGGCGTCCCGGGTGAAGACGGAGACGGTGGAGTCCTGGGTGCCGTCCTCGTCCTCGCTGCCCAGGTCGTACTTGAAGGTGCTGTCCCCACAGCTGAGCAGACGCAGCCGGGACCAGCCGCGGTTGAGGGCGTGCTGCCGCAGCGTGGGCGGGTCGGCGGCTGCCACGACGGCGAGGTCGGCGTTCCGGGCCAGGTGGTGGGCGATGCCGTTGTAGCCGTCGATCCACAGGGTGCACATCGGGCACGGGCTGGTCTGCCGCTTGCCGTACATGAAGTGGTAGACGATCAGTGGCCGGCCGGGGCCGGTGAACAGTTCGCTCAGGGTGACCTCGCGCACGGGGGCGTCGCCCGCGTCGAGGTCGGCGGGGCCTTCGAGGAAGACGTAGTCGTCGACCTCGGGGCCCTGGGGAAGCGCCCTCCGCTGGGCCGCGACCTTCTCGCGGTGGCGCATGAGTTCGATCTCGGCGTGGCGGAGTTCCTCGCGGGCGGCGAGGTAGTCCGCGGACTCGCCGGGCAGTCGGGTGTGCCGGAACATCGTGGTCCTCCTGGCTGGGAAGCCCCCCGGACATGTCGGTTCCATGATTCCGCCGGCGGTCCTCGGCAGCCGCCCGGCGGCGCCGTGTCCGACGGGTGACGGCGTGAGTGGCGGGAAGGGTGACGGCTTCTCAGCCGGAAGGTGACAAGATCTCAACTCTGTGATCTTCACGTGATCTGCGCGGCATGAACTTGTGACAAGTGATCGTCTGCCGATACGTTCACCCATCAGCGCGGCGAGCGGCTTCAGCCGCCGCGCCGGTTCTGCTGTCGCTCGAAAGGCTTCTGCATGCTCTCCGGGAACGGTCGACACCGTCGCCCCCGCCAGGCACCCGCCCTCCTCGTCGCGGCCGGAGTGACCGGCTCCGCCATCGCCATCCCGCTCCTCGGCGCGGCGAGCGCCAACGCGGCCGACGGCACCACGTGGGACAAGGTGGCCGAGTGCGAGAGCGGCGGCACCTGGAGCGCGGACACCGGCAACGGGTACTACGGCGGCCTGCAGATCTCGCAGGAGGACTGGAACGCATACGGCGGCGGCCAGTACGCGGCCGGCCCCGACCAGGCCAGCCGCAACCAGCAGATCGCCGTCGCCGAGAAGATCCTCGCCGACAAGGGCACCGCCCCGTGGGCCACCTGCGCCCTGCTGTCCGGACTGACCTCCGGCTCCGGCTCCGTGGACGTCGACACGGGCGTCGGCGGCTCCGGTGACACCAGCGGTTCGGGTGACTCGTCCGGACCGGCCGAGAAGTCCGACACCTCCGGCAACCCCGGTTCCTCCGGCACCTCCGAAGGTACGGGATCGTCCGGTCTGCCGGGTTCGTCACCTTCCACGGGTGCGGGCTCCGACGCCAACTCCGGCTCCGGCACCGGTTCCTCCTCGGACGAGACCGCCGCACCGAGCGGAAAGCCGGGCGAGGACACCGGTGCGGACGCAGGTGCGGACACCGGTTCCGCGGGGACCAAAAACCCCAAGTCGGACAAGTCCGCCTCGCCTGGTTCCGGAGGTTCGCGGGAGTCCGCCCCCGCGGCGAGCCCGAGCGCCGGCGCCGAGGACAACCCCCAGCGGGCCGCCGGTTCCTGGAGCCTGGTCGACACCGGAGCCCTCAGTGGTGGGCGCCACCGCGGGGCGAGCGCGGACGAAAACGTGACAAACGGTCAGGACGTCACCTCTTCCGGGCGGCACGCGGCGCGCGAAACGGACACGTACACCGTCCGCGAGGGCGACTCCCTCGCCTCCATCGCCGACTCCCTTGAGGTCGACGGCGGGTGGCGCGCGCTCTACGCCGGCAACAAGAAGGCCATCGGGGCCGACCCGAACCACATCAGTGCCGGTCAGACCCTGGAAGTCGAGGGCGAAACGGGCACGAACTAGCCGGAGTTGACGCCCCACTTAACGCCCTAATGTCCGGTTTGGCGAAAGTGTGGGATGAGTCTCAGAAGCCCTGATCGTCTTTGAAATTCCGCGGATCGCGTGTCTACGGTCGAGGCCGCTCGTCACCACGAGCCCCGGCAGTCGCAACGCCGAATCCTGCCAGCGGTTGCCCGGGAACAGTCGTCGCGTCAAGCGCCGTAGGCAGGAGCGGGGGACCCAAGGTAGGTGCCGGGTCCGGCAGTTGATGCCGGAACCGGCTGGGGGTGAAGCCGCGCATCCCGCGACAGCGGGAGTGCGGCCGGGCAACTCAACCGGCCCGAACCCGACAGCTCACCTCGCAGGCGTCGGTGAGGGGATCGATCCATGCTGTTTACCGGCAAGGGCAAGCACCGCCGTCCGTCCAAGGCCGTCCGCGCCATCGCGCTCGCCGGTGTCACCGGCGCCGCCGTCGCCGCCCCGCTGATGGCGGCCGGCAACGCCTCCGCCGCCACCTCCGCCGAGTGGGACAAGGTCGCCCAGTGCGAGTCCGGCGGCAACTGGTCCATCAACACCGGCAACGGCTACTACGGCGGTCTGCAGTTCTCCGCCTCCACCTGGGCCGCGTACGGCGGCACCGCCTACGCCCCGCAGGCCAACCAGGCCAGCAAGGCGCAGCAGATCGCGGTCGCCGAGAAGGTCCTCGCCGCGCAGGGCAAGGGCGCCTGGCCGGTCTGCGGCACGGGCCTGTCCAGCACCCCGTACGGCGGCTCCGCCCCGAGCACCTCCTCGAACTCGGGCAGCGGCACCACCACCCGCTCCACCGAGCAGCAGGCCGCCACCCGCTCCGCCGAGCGTCCGGCCGCGACCGCGGACAAGAGCCAGGGCAAGACCGTCACCACCCCGACCGGCAAGAAGGTCAAGAAGGGCGACGGCGAGTACAAGGTCGTCACCGGTGACACGCTCAGCTCCATCGCCCAGAAGCACCACGTGCAGGGCGGCTGGAAGAAGCTGTTCGAGCTGAACAAGGACATCGTCGAGGACGCCAACCTGATCTACCCGGGTCAGCAGCTCCACCTGAAGTGACATCCGGCCCCCGGCCGGATCACCGGGCCCGCACGGCCCCCTGAGCCACACTGAAGACCCCGTGCGGGCCACCCCCCGTCCCCACGGGCTCCCCGCCCCGGTGCGTGTTCCCCCGTACGCACCGGGGCGGGGCTTTTTCATGTCGTCCGTCTCCCGCCGGCCGTTGCGCCGAACCGTTGTCGCGGCCCCCTTTGTTTCAGTGAGGAACAAAAGGTAGCGTCGCCTTGTCCACGGGACGGTCGGTCGGTGGCCGACGCCCCCGGGACGGTTAGGCTCTAGGCGCAAGGCACACCAGCCCCGCACTTCCAGCGTCACATCCAAGAAGGAGATGCTCGTGCCGTCCATCGACGTCGTCGTAGCCCGGGAAATCCTGGACTCCCGAGGCAACCCCACGGTCGAGGTCGAGGTCGGCCTCGACGACGGCAGCACGGGTCGTGCCGCCGTTCCGTCCGGCGCCTCGACCGGCGCCTTCGAGGCCATCGAGCTCCGCGACGGTGACCCGAACCGCTACCAGGGCAAGGGTGTCGAGAAGGCCGTCCTCGCCGTCATCGAGCAGATCGGCCCGGAGCTGGTCGGCTACGACGCCACCGAGCAGCGCCTGATCGACCAGGCCATGTTCGACCTGGACGCCACCGACAACAAGGGCTCCCTGGGCGCCAACGCCATCCTCGGCGTCTCGCTCGCCGTCGCCCACGCCGCCTCCGAGGCCAGCGACCTGCCCCTCTTCCGCTACCTGGGCGGCCCCAACGCGCACCTGCTGCCGGTGCCGATGATGAACATCCTGAACGGCGGCTCGCACGCCGACTCCAACGTGGACATCCAGGAGTTCATGATCGCCCCGATCGGCGCGGAGTCCTTCTCCGAGGCGCTGCGCTGGGGCACCGAGGTCTACCACACCCTCAAGAAGGTGCTGAAGGCCAAGGGCCTGTCCACCGGCCTCGGCGACGAGGGCGGCTTCGCCCCGAACCTCGGCTCCAACCGCGAGGCCCTCGACCTCATCCTGGAGGCCATCAAGGAGGCCGGCTACGCACCCGGCCAGCAGATCGCCCTCGCGCTCGACGTGGCCGCCTCCGAGTTCTACAAGGACGGCAAGTACCTCTTCGAGGGCAAGGAGCGCTCCGCCGCCGAGATGACGGAGTACTACGAGGAGCTCGTCGCGGCCTACCCGCTCGTCTCCATCGAGGACCCGCTGTTCGAGGACGACTGGGCCGGCTGGAAGGTCATCACCGACAAGCTCGGCGACAAGGTCCAGCTGGTCGGCGACGACCTGTTCGTCACCAACCCCGAGCGCCTCGCCCGCGGCATCGAGGAGGGCGCGGCCAACGCCCTCCTGGTCAAGGTCAACCAGATCGGCTCGCTGACCGAGACCCTGGACGCCGTCGAGCTGGCCCAGCGCAACGGCTTCAAGTGCATGATGTCCCACCGCTCCGGCGAGACCGAGGACGTCACCATCGCCGACCTGGCCGTCGCCACCAACTGCGGCCAGATCAAGACCGGCGCCCCGGCCCGCTCCGAGCGCGTCGCCAAGTACAACCAGCTGCTGCGCATCGAGGAGATCCTCGACGACGCCGCGGTGTACGCCGGCCGCAGCGCCTTCCCGCGCTTCAAGGGCTGAGCCGGCCCGGGCCAAGTCTCAGCCAGTCGTGCGTACGTCCCCGTACCCGGTCCCGTACCGTGTCCGGGGACGTACGCACGTGTGAAAGGGGAGGCGGAGAGCCAGATGGCCGTGAAGGACCGGGACCGTTTCTCCACCGCGACCAGGCTGCGGCTGCTCGGCGAGCAGACGGCGGCCCGGGTCTACCGCTCCCAGACCAAGCGGCAGGCCCGCCGCTCCCGCCTCACCGGCCGCGCGGCGCTGCTCGCGCTGGTGCTGTGCTCCCTGGTCGTCGCCCTCGCCTACCCGATGCGGCAGTACGTCTCCCAGCGCGCGGAGATCGCCGACCTCCAGCGGCAGCGGGAGCAGGCCCGCGAGCGCGTCGAGCAGCTGCGTGACCTGAAGGCGCGCTGGCAGGACGACGCCTACGCCGAGCAGCAGATCCGCCGCCGGCTGCACTATGTGAAGCCCGGCGAGACCGGGTACGTGGTCATCGACCCGGGCGCGGCCACGCCCTCCCGTGTCGACCTCGGGGCCGCCCACCGGCCCTGGTACGCGAACGTCTGGGACGGCGTCGACAAGTCCGACGCCTCCGACCAGTGAGCCGGCGTCACGGCCGGAACGACAGAAAGCCACTCGGAAAGCAGTCATGGAAACTCCCGCCCGCCGCCCGACCACCACCCCTCAAGGGCAGCGCTGCGCGCTGACTCTGTTTGATCTGCCGCCCACTCCGCGCACCGAGCCCACCGACGCGGACGTCGAGGCCTTCAAGCAGCAGCTGGGCCGCCCGCCGCGGGGCCTGCGGGCCATCGCGCACCGCTGCCCGTGCGGTCAGCCGGACGTGGTGGAGACGGCACCCCGCCTGCCCGACGGCACGCCCTTCCCGACGCTGTACTACCTGACGTGCCCGAAGGCGTCCTCCGCCATCGGCACCCTGGAGGCGAACGGCGTCATGAAGGAGATGACCGAGCGGCTGCAGAACGATCCCGAGCTGGCCGCCGCCTACCGCGCCGCGCACGAGGACTACATCCGGCGCCGGGACGAGATCGAGGTGCTGCAGGGCTTCCCGAGCGCCGGCGGCATGCCGGACCGGGTCAAGTGCCTGCACGTGCTCGTCGCCCACTCGCTGGCCGCCGGCCCCGGTGTGAACCCGCTCGGTGACGAGGCCCTGGCGATGCTGCCGGAGTGGTGGCGCAAGGGCGCGTGCGTGACGCTCGGCGACAGTGAGGGGGACGAGAAGTGACCCGCGTCGCCGCCGTCGACTGCGGCACCAACTCCATCCGCCTGCTCGTCGCCGACGCCGACCCGCGGACGGGTGAACTGACCGAGCTGGACCGCCGGATGACGATCGTGCGGCTCGGCCAGGGCGTCGACCGCACCGGCCGGCTCGCGCCCGAGGCACTGGAGCGCACCTTCGCGGCCTGCCGCGAGTACGCGGCCGTCATCAAGGAGTACGGCGCCGAGCGCCTCCGCTTCGTCGCCACCTCCGCCTCCCGCGACGCCGAGAACCGGGACGACTTCGTGCAGGGCGTGCTGGACATCCTCGGTGTCGAGCCGGAGGTCATCTCCGGCGACCAGGAGGCCGAGTTCTCCTTCACCGGCGCCACGAAGGAGCTCACCGGCCGCACCGACCTCACCCGGCCCTACCTGGTCGTGGACATCGGCGGCGGCTCCACCGAGTTCGTCGTCGGCGACGACCACGTGCGCGCCGCCCGCTCGGTGGACGTCGGCTGTGTGCGGATGACCGAGCGGCACCTGGTGCACGAGGGCAAGGTGAGCGACCCGCCCACCGAGGAACAGATCGCCGCCATAAGGGCCGACATCGAGGCCGCCCTGGACCTCGCCGAGCGGACGGTCCCGCTGCGCGAGGCACACACCCTGGTGGGCCTGGCCGGATCCGTCACCACGGTGTCCGCGATCGCCCAGGAGCTGCCCGCGTACGACTCCACCCGCATCCACCACTCACGGATCTCCCGGGACCGCGTCCGCGAGATCACCGAGTGGCTGCTGCGCTCCACGCACGCCGAGCGGGCCGCGATCCCGTCCATGCACCCGGGCCGGGTCGACGTCATCGGCGCGGGCGCCCTCGTCCTGCTCGCGATCATGGAGCGGATCGGGGCCGAGGAGGTCGTGGTGAGCGAGCACGACATCCTCGACGGCATCGCGTGGTCGGTGGCGTAGCTCTCTTTTGTTACCCGCTGGTAGCCATCTGCTGAGCAGGTTGGATAACGTCTGAGCACGCCCGAGGGCCCCCTTGAGGGGCCCTCTGTCGCAGCCGGGCGGAAAAGTTCGTGAAGTTCTTCACAAGGAATTCCCGCCGACCGGTCCCCGGAATGGGGCCCATTGGCCCTTCCGGGGGGTCAATGACCGTTTGAACATGTTCAGATGAGGGGCGCAGGAAGGGCCCGGAAGGGGTTGTTCCGAGGGTGTCACGGCACCCTCACGGCCACCCCGACGACCCGGAGAGGCAGCTCACGCGGCCTTGACAACGGGGGCGAAGCGCCCCGCGGTTCCCTGTCGCCGGCATGGCCTGCGTCACGTGGGTCGCGGAGTTTAACACAGGCCCTGCCGGAGCTTGTGAAGGGGCGCACGAGCGACCCCCCGTTGGCGGGTGGATACTCGATGGCATGAGCACCACGGAGCGTCCCAGGATCCTCGTAGTAGGCGGTGGGTACGTAGGCCTGTACGCAGCTCGGCGCATCCTCAAGAAGATGCGCTACGGCGAGGCGACCGTCACGGTCGTCGACCCCCGGTCGTACATGACCTACCAGCCCTTCCTCCCCGAAGCCGCCGCCGGCAGCATCTCCCCTCGCCACGTCGTCGTCCCGCTGCGACGCGTGCTGCCGAAGGCGGAGGTCCTCACCGGTCGGGTCACCACCATCGACCAGGACCGCAAGGTCGCCACGATCGCCCCGCTGGTGGGCGAGGCGTACGAGCTGCCCTTCGACTACCTGGTCATCGCGATGGGCGCGGTCTCCCGCACCTTCCCGATCCCCGGCCTCGCCGAGCAGGGCATCGGCATGAAGGGCATCGAGGAGTCCATCGGCCTGCGCAACCACGTGCTGGAGCAGCTGGACAAGGCCGACTCCACGACCGACGAGGAGATCCGCCGCAAGGCGCTCACCTTCGTCTTCATCGGCGGTGGCTTCGCGGGCGCGGAGACCATCGGCGAGGTCGAGGACATGGCCCGGGACGCGGCCAAGTACTACAAGAACGTGTCCCGCGAGGACATGCGCTTCATCCTCGTCGACGCCGCCGACAAGATCCTCCCCGAGGTCGGCCCCAAGCTCGGCCAGTACGGCAAGGAGCACCTGGAGAGCCGGGGCGTGGAGATCTACCTCTCCACCTCGATGGACTCCTGCGTCGACGGCCACGTGGTGCTGAAGAACGGCCTGGAGGTCGACTCCAACACCATCGTCTGGACCGCCGGCGTCAAGCCGAACCCGGCCCTGGCCCGCTTCGGCCTGCCCCTCGGCCCGCGCGGCCACGTCGACTGCGAGCCCACGCTCCAGGTCAAGGGCACGGACTACATCTGGGCCGCCGGCGACAACGCCCAGGTCCCGGACGTCGCCGCCCGCAAGGCCGGCGTGGAGAACGCCTGGTGCCCGCCGAACGCCCAGCACGCGCTGCGCCAGGCCAGGGTCCTCGGCGACAACGTCGTCTCCGGCATGCGGGGCTTCCCGCAGAAGGAGTACGAGCACGCCAACAAGGGTGCGGTCGCCGGTCTCGGCCTGCACAAGGGCGTGGCGATGATCGTCATGGGCAAGATGAAGATCAAGCTCAAGGGCCGTCTCGCCTGGTACATGCACCGTGGCTACCACGGTCTGGCGATGCCGACCTGGAACCGCAAGATCCGCGTCTTCGCCGACTGGACGCTCGGTATGTTCCTCAAGCGCGAGGTCGTCTCCCTGGGCGCCATGGAGAACCCGCGCGAGGAGTTCTACGAGGCCGCCAAGCCCGCACCGGTCGCCGCCCCGAGCAAGTCCGAGGAGAAGGCCAAGGCCTCCTGACCTCCGCCCCGCGGTATCTCTGACCGCCGGTCAGCGCATCACCCGAAAGACCTCCTGCCATCCGTGGTGCGGGAGGTCTTTCGGCGTTCCCGGGCCGTCCGCGGGCGCGCCCCGGGCCCGCACGGAGTCCGCCGTCCAGGCCGGCTCCATGCCCGCGTCGAGGCTTGCCGCAAGCCCGCGTCCAGTCCGGCTGCGAGCCCGGCTGCAGGCCCGCTCGGAGCCTGTGTCCAGGCCCACTCCCACGCCGCGTCCAGACCGCCTCCAGGGCCCTTCCGGCCCCCGATGCCGGCTGCGCCCCGGACCCCGCAGAGGCCGCTCCGACGGTCCGTCCGAGGCGGCCATCCGCATGGTTCGTGCAGCCATTTTGCACAGTTGTAACTCCTTTGCGGGACTGTGCATGACGACCGACGGTGTTTACGTGATTACCGGCATCCGGGATCGTCGTCTTGGAGGTGTGCGTCATGGCCGACGCCGCGTCGCGGCTGAGGAGTCTCGCCGAGCAGATGCTGGGAGCCCCGCTCCCGGTGCGCCTGAAAGCCTGGGACGGATCGCAGGCCGGCCCGCCCGACGCGCCGGCGCTCGTCGTGCGCAACCGCCGCGCCCTGCGCCGCATGCTGTTCAAGCCGGGCGAACTGGGCGCGGCCCGCGCCTGGGTCGCCGGCGACCTGGACATCGAGGGCGACCTGTACACCGCGCTCGACGTGATGGCGGGCCTGGTCTGGGAGCGCGGGGAGGACGCCCGCAGCCTCGTCCAGGCCGTGCGCGACCCCGAGGTCCGGGCCGCCGCCCGCGAGCTGCTGAAACTGGCAGGCCCGCCGATCCCGCCCGCGCCGCCGGGCGAGGAGATCCGCAGACCCCGCCGGCGCCTGCACACCCGCCGCACCGACAAGCGGGCCATCAGCCACCACTACGACGTCGGCAACGACTTCTACGAGATCGTCCTCGGCCCCTCCATGGTGTACTCCTGCGCCTACTGGGAGGCCGCCGAGAAGGGCGCGACCCTGGAGACCGCCCAGCGCGACAAGCTCGAACTGATCTGCGCCAAGCTGGGCCTGAAGGAGGGTCAGCGGCTGCTGGACGTCGGCTGCGGCTGGGGTTCCATGGCCATCCACGCGGCCCGCGAGTACGGCGTGGGCGTCGTCGGCGTCACGCTGTCCCAGGAGCAGGCGGCGTACGCCCGTAAGCGCGTCGCCGACGAGGGACTGACCGACCGTGTGGAGATCAGGGTCCAGGACTACCGGGACGTCGTGGACGGCCCCTTCGACGCGATCTCCTCCATCGGCATGGCCGAACACGTCGGCGCCGAGAAGTACCTGGAGTACGCCCGCCAGCTGTACGACCTGCTCAAGCCGGGCGGCCGGCTGCTCAACCACCAGATCGGCCGCCGCCCGCAGCGGGACGAGTCGGCGTACGAGGTCGACGCGTTCATCGACTCCTACGTCTTCCCCGACGGCGAACTCGCCCCCCTCGGCACCACCGTCACCCAGCTGGAGCGGGCCGGATTCGAGGTCCGGGACGTGGAGTCCATCCGCGAGCACTACGCCCTCACCCTGCGCCGCTGGGTCGCCAACCTGGAGGCCGACTGGGACCGCGCGGTCCGGCTCACCAGCCCCGGCCGCGCCCGGGTCTGGCGGCTGTACATGGCCGCCTGCGCGCTCGCCTTCGAACGCAACCGCATCGGCGTCAACCAGGTCCTGGCGATCCGCACCCCCGACTCCGGCACCTCCGGACTCCCGCTGCGGCCCCGCACCTGGCACGGCTGACAGCAGCCCGGCACAACGAAGGGGGCCCCGTCCCGCGGGGCCCCCTTCGCCGTCGTACGACCGCCTACTCGGACTTGATGGCCGCCAGCATGTTCAGCCGGGCCGCGCGGCGCGCCGGCCACAGCGCGGCCAGCACGCCCACCGTGCCCGCCAGCAGCAGGAACACCGCCATCCGGCCCCACGGCAGCACCAGCTCGTAGGTCGGCATCTTCGTGCCCAGCAGCTCGCCGGCCGCCCAGCCGAAGAACACGCCCAGGCCGATGCCCAGCACCCCGCCGAACAGGGAGATCACCAGGGACTCCAGACGGACCATCCGCTTGACCGCCCTGCGGTCCAGGCCGATCGCGCGGAGCATGCCGATCTCCTGGGCGCGTTCGAAGACGGACATGGCCAGCGTGTTGATGACACCGAGCACCGCGACGATCACCGCCATGCCGAGCAGGCCGTAGACCATGTTCAGCATGATCGTGAACATCTTCGCGATCTCGTCGGAGATGTCCTGCCTGTCCTGGACCTTGATCGCCGGGTTGGAGCCGAGGGCCTTCTCCAGCCCGTCCTTCGTGCTGTCGGACGCGCCGGCCGCGGTCTTGACCATGACCTGCATGTCGGCCGGGTCGGTCAGGTGCGGGGTGAGGACCTTGTTGTCGAGGATGATCCCGTTGAGCATGTCGTTGCCCTCGTACACCCCCGCGACCGTCAGCCGCTGCGCCTTGCCGTCCTCGAAGTGCGCGGTGAACCGCGAACCGGCCTTCCAGCCGAACGACTTGGCCCGGTCCTCGTCCACCACGACCCGGGTGCCGCCCACGGTGAAGGAGCCGTCGGTCACCTTCAGGTCGGTCAGCTTGCCGATGGCCGCGCCGTTGACGCCGGTCAGGTACTCCGTCTCGCCGTCGATGCGGGACTCGCCGTTGCGCAGCGGGCTGCTCTCGATGACCCCGTCGGCGCCGGCGAGCTTCCTCTCCACCTCGGGGGAGAGCGGGCCGCGGTTGGCCATCGAGACGACGTAGTCGGCGCGGATCGCCGAGGAGGCCATCTTGTCGATGGACTTCTGCAGGCTGCCCGCCATCACCGTCATGCCGGTGATCAGGGTCAGGCCGATCATCAGCGCGGAGGCGGTGGCCGCGGTACGGCGCGGGTTGCGCACCGAGTTCTGGCGGGCCAGCTTGCCCGCCACCCCGAAGGCGCGCAGCACCGGCGCGGCGGCGGCGATCAGCGGCCGGGACAGCAGCGGGGTCAGCACGAACACACCGATGATCAGCAGCGTCGCGCCGATGCCCATCGCGCCCTGGCCGCTGTCGGCGTCCATCCTCGTGCCCGCCAGGACCACCGCGATGCCGGCCGCCGCGAGCAGCGAGCCCAGCGTGTTGCGCAGCACCAGCGACTTGGTGGTGGCCTTGGCGTGCACGCTGCTCATGGCCGCCACCGGCGGGATCTTCGCGGCGCGCCGGCCAGGCAGCCAGGCGGCCAGCATGGTGACGAGGACGCCGACGGCCAGAGCGGTGACGACCGTGCCGGGGCTGATCACCAGCGGCCCGTCGGGCACGCTCGCGCCGAAGGAGCTCAGCAGGGTCCGCAGGCCCGCGCCGATGCCGACACCGGCGGCCAGACCGGCCACACCGGCGACCGCGCCGACCGCGAACGCCTCGGCGAGCACCGAGCGGGTGACCTGGCGACGGGAGGCGCCGACCGCCCGCATCAGGGCCAGCTCGCGGGTGCGCTGGGCGACCAGCATGGTGAAGGTGTTGGCGATGATGAACGTGCCGACGAACAGGGCGATACCCGCGAACACCAGCAGCATCTGCCTCAGGCCGCTCATGGACGCGGAGATCGCCTGCGCCTGGTCGTCGGCGAGCCGCTTGCCGGTGGTGGTCTCCACCAGCTTGGCCGGCAGGGCCTTGTCCAGCTGGGCCTTGAGCGCCGACTGGCTGGTGCCGGGCGCGGCCTGCACGTCGATCTCGTCGTACGTGCCCTTCTTGCCGAACAGCGCCTGCGCGGTCGGGGTGTCGAACAGGGCGAGGCTGCCGCCCGCGGCCACGTTGCCGTCGTCGGTGGTGAAGATGCCGCTGACGGTCGGGGTGAGGACCGGGCCGTCGACGGACAGGCGCACGGTGTCGCCCACCCGGTAGCCGGCCCGCTTCGCGGTCGCGGAGTCGATCAGCACCTCGTCCCTGCCGCGCGGGGCGTGGCCGCTGACCAGGGGGTAGCGGGGGTCCTTGGTGCCCCAGTAGTTGCCGCCGGCGGACTGCCAGTCGCCGCCGACGAGCTTGCCGTGCTTGTCGGCGACGGCGGTGAAGCCGGTGACGACACCGGTGGCGGAGGCGGCCCCGGGCACCTCGGCGGCCTTCTTCAGCAGGGCCCGGGTCAGCTCGGCGTCCTTGCCGACCTTGTCGCCCTTGGACTCCTGGTACGCGGGCCGTACGGCGACGTCGACCCCGTCGAAGCCCTTGGCGGAACTCTTCTGGTAGGCGTCGGAGATGGTGTTGGTGAAGACGAGGGTCCCGGAGACGAAGGCCACGCCGAGCATGACGGCGAGCACGGTCATCAGCAGCCGGGCCTTGTGCGCGAGGACGTTGCGCAGGGCGGTGCGGAACATCAGCTGGTACGGCCCTTCGCGTCGAACTGCTTCATCGTGTCGAGGACGGAGTCGGCCGTCGGGGCGTACATCTCGTCGACGATCCGCCCGTCGGCCAGGAAGATCACACGGTCGGCGTAGGCGGCGGCCACCGGGTCGTGGGTCACCATGACGACGGTCTGGCCCAGCTCCCGCACGGAGTTGCGCAGGAAGCCGAGGACCTCGGCGCCGGAGCGCGAGTCCAGGTTTCCGGTCGGCTCGTCACCGAAGATGATCTCCGGCCGGGAGGCGAGGGCGCGGGCGACGGCGACGCGCTGCTGCTGGCCGCCGGACAGCTGGGAGGGCCGGTGGCCGAGCCGCCCGGACAGCCCGACCATCTGGATGACCCGGTCCAGCCACGCCTTGTCCGGCTTCCGCCCGGCGATGTCCATCGGGAGGGTGATGTTCTCCAGGGCGGTCAGCGTCGGCAGCAGGTTGAACGCCTGGAAGATGAAGCCGATCTTGTCCCGGCGCAACTTGGTGAGCTGCTTGTCCTTCAGGGAGCCCAGCTCGGTGTCACCGATGCGGACGGAGCCGGAGGAGAAGGTGTCCAGCCCGGCCACGCAGTGCATCAGCGTGGACTTTCCGGAGCCGGACGGACCCATGATCGCGGTGAACTCGGCCGCCCGGAAGTCGACCGAGACCCGGTCCAGGGCGACCACCCGGGTCTCACCCTGCCCGTAGATCTTCGACAGCTCCGTGGCACGTGCGGCCACGGCGGTGGTCCGGCCGGCGGTGGGTGTGGTGGTCACGGGACGGTGCTCCTGTCGGGATGACGTGTGTTCCTGAGGACCGTTCCATCGTCTCGGCGCGTAGTGCGCCTGTAGTCAGTCGCTGTTCCCGTTCCGGAGGGCGACTCCGGTCGGACGGGGCGCCCCGGTGTCATACCTGGGGAGGACGGGCGACCCTGACTCCGGTCGCACCCGCAGGCTCCGCAGAGAACAGGTGGACCGCCCTCGTTCGGACGGTGAAATTCCGTCATTTCGTGTGCGCGCGCACAGCCGTCACGTCACGCTATTGGCAAGTGCGGATGGCGCGTTCCAACGGCTGATGCACCCTCAGACGTCAATAAAATAAGACAACATCGGCCCACCCGTCCGCTGTTCGGGGGAGGGGTCCCGATAGGCTCGAGCCTCCAAGCGGAGCCCATGGCCTGCCCGGATGGTGGAATGCAGACACGGCGAGCTTAAACCTCGCTGCCCCTTCGCGGGCGTGCCGGTTCAAGTCCGGCTCCGGGCACCTTCTCCCCTACCGCAACCGCTCACCATGAGCCGAGCGAGGCCGGTCCGGCGATCCCGTCTCCAGCACGGCAGGAGGAGTCTCGTGGGTGACACCTGGAAGCAGGTGGACCGGATCCGGCAGTGGCTGGACGCGACGGTCGAGGACGCCGGACCGGCAGACGTGCGGCTGCTGCGCGTACTGAAGATCGGGGAGGAGTACGGCGAGGTCGCGGAGGCCCTTCACGGCGTGCTCGGCGCCAACCCGAGGAAGGGCCGCTCTCATGCGTGGCCGGACGTCCAGAGGGAGCTGGTGGACGTCATCGTGGCGTCCATGGTCGCCCTGGCCACGATCGCACCGGACGCAGGGCAGGTGTTCCAGGAGCGGCTGGACGCCCTGCCACCCCGGCCGGGTGCGGCCGGGGCAGCGCGCCGAGACGTGCACGGGGGTTCCGCCCGGTCGGCCGTCCGCCCGTGGCCGGGAATCAGTCGTCCGCGTAGCGTGTTGCGCAGCACGGCAGGGGAAAGATCCTCCTCAAGTATCATCGTCGATCCTTTGCCAATCCATTACTCTTGAGCCCAAGGCTGCACTCGGCAGCCATGGAGGAGTGAAATGAGGAGCAGCAACCCGGTCTTCTCGCGACGGGGGTTCAGCCGCGACAACGGCTACGCCGGCTTCAACACCGCACCGCAGGCCGGGTACGCACAGGGCAACCCCTACGCGCAGAACCCGTACGCGCAGAACCCGTACGCGCAGGCGGACGTCCAGCAGGGCGCCCCGCCGCAGGCCCCCGCCACCACCGACCGGATGACCATGGACGACGTCGTCGTCCGCTCGGCCCTCACGCTCGGCACGGTCGCCGTCGGCGCCGTCCTCGCCTGGGCGCTGCTGCCGGTCTCGGGCACCAGCTACGGCCTGGCCGTCGGCGCCGCGCTGATCGCGTTCGTCCTGGCGATGGTGCAGAGCTTCAAGCGCACCCCGTCGCCGGCGCTGATCCTGGGCTACGCGGCCTTCGAGGGTGTCTTCCTCGGCGTCTTCAGCGAGATGTTCAACAGCCGGTGGAGCGGCGCGCCCTTCCAGGCCGTGCTCGGCACCATGGCGGTCTCCGGCGCCACCCTGCTGGTCTACAAGGCCGGCTGGATCCGCGTCACCGCGCGCTACGCCCGCATCGGCATCGCCATCGCGATCGCCTTCATGGTGGTCATGGCGATCAACCTGCTGCTGGTCGCCTTCGGCGTCGCCGAGGACGGGGGCCTGCGCAGCTTCGGGCCGCTCGGCGCGATCGTCGGCATCATCGCGATCCTGCTCGGCGCGTTCTTCCTGACCCTCGACTTCAAGCAGATCGAGGACGGCATCGCCTACGGCGCCCCGCGCAACGAGTCCTGGCTCGCCGCGTTCGGTCTCACCATGACGCTGGTGTGGATCTACGTCGAGATGCTGCGGCTGGTGGCGATCTTCAGCAGCAACGACTAGCGCGTCCGCCGGTCAACGGCAGGGCCCCGGGCGATCCGCCCGGGGCCCTGTGCCGTTCAGAGCAGCCTGCGCGCCGCCCTCCTCAGGTCGTACTCGTGCACGATCGCCTTGGCGTGGCCGTACGCCAGGTCGTACTCGTGCCGGAGCCAGCTGACCTTCTCCTCGAAGCGGAACAGGGACGGGCCTTCTTCTACGGTGCGCAGCCAGTCGGAGACTTCACGACCGGTGCAGTGCGGGATGCGGGCGAGCAGGTTGCGGTGGGTCTCCTCGGAGAAGACGTGGGACATCGGCGCCTCCGAACACAAAGGGGATGTAAGCCGGTCCTTCAGGTCACCGTGCCTGAGCGTTCGCGTATTGGCAACAGTGCGGCACGTTACGCTCGGCGCGTGGTTGATACGACGCCCTTGACCCAAGCAGTGGATCACTTCGCCGACCGGTTGCGGGCGGCCCCGCAGAGCCGGCTGCAACGAGGCGCCGCCGCGGAGGCGCTGGCGCTGGCCCGGGAGTTGTCCGGGTGGGCGCAGCGGGTGGAGTCGCCGGGGGCCGAGCCCCGGGAGATGCCGGACGCGGGGATGTTCGCCGCCGCCGATCAGATCCTCGTGGCCGCACACGACCTCGCGGTCGTGCTGCAGAGCGACGAGCAGGTCGCCGAGGCGGTGCGCATGGTGGAGGAGGCGCGGAAGAAGGCGGGCGTGTGAGCCGTTCGCCCACGCGGCGGAGCCGCCCATGCCGAGGCGGTCCCGCCCCCGTCGGGGCGCTGCGCTACAGGGACGCTATGACGCGGTCCGCCAGGATGTACACCGTCTCCTCGCCGCACGCGAACGTCAGGGTGTACGCGCCGGAGATGCCCGAGCCGCCCAGGAGGTAGGGGGCCTCGCCCGACTCCAGGGCCCTGGCCAGGCGTTCCGCGGTCTCGCGGTGGCCGGGGGTCATGCACAGGGTGGTGCCGTCGGCGAAGACGTAGACGTCGAGGGTGCCGAGCGGGCCGGGGCGGACGTCGGAGAGCTCGACGCGCTCGGCGGCCAGCTCCTCCAGTGCGGTCACCGTGCGCTCGTGGTCGTTCACGGCCGGCGACTGCACCGGGACGAAGTCCGGGTGCGAGGGGTGCCGGCGGCGGGCCGCGGCCAGTTCGGGGGACTCCCCGGCGAACTCGTCGGCGTCACCGCCCGGCTCGGACACCGGCTCCAGCGGCTCCATGCCCACGAAGTCCGTCTGCCGGGGCAGGAACACGTCGGTCTCGGGCAGACCGAACAGCGAGGGGGTGTCGGAGGCGTCACGGGCCTCCTGCGCCGCCCAGAAGGCACGCGCCTCGGCCAGCTCCCGCTCCCGCTCCTCGGCGAGCGCCTCGGCCACGGCCGCGCGTATCCGGTCGGCGTCGGCGCCGGTGCGGGCGCCCGGCAGCAGGGCGTGCGTGGTCGCGGCCTGGTTCTCCGCGAGCTGCCGCTGCAGCTCCGTCAGCTGCCTGCGCAGCTTCAGGACGGTGCGCAGGACGGCGACGCCCACGGCGCCGGTGGCGGCCGTGGTGAGCAGCAGGGCGATCGGCATGGCGCTCACTGACATACTCCCGGTTCAAGGTCGACCCCCGACTTCCTACATCAGCTTGAAGGGCGGACTAACCAGCTGTCAGTGCGTAACGTCACGAAACGGACAGGACTTTGGGTTCATGGTTTCGTCGTGCGCCGTGCTGACCCGCGCTGACCTGCACCGATGTGCGGGCAGAGCGAGATAGGTCACATCCTGGGGGAGATTGGATCACGGAAAGGCCCAGAACCTTGGCGTTTCCTCGGTTCTGGGCCGTTCTGCCACATAAAGTGGCTGATTCGCTACGGACGGTGGGTCAGCTGAGGCGCTCGATGACCATGGCCATGCCCTGGCCGCCGCCGACGCACATCGTCTCCAGGCCGAACTGCTTGTCGTGCCACTGCAGCGAGTTGATGAGGGTGCCGGTGATGCGGGCGCCCGTCATGCCGAAGGGGTGGCCGACGGCGATGGCGCCGCCGTTGACGTTCAGCTTGTCGAGGTCGATGCCGAGCTCCTGGTAGGAGGGGATCACCTGGGCGGCGAAGGCCTCGTTGATCTCGACCAGGTCGATGTCGCCGATGGTGAGACCGGCGCGCTGGAGGGCCTGCCGGCTCGCCTCGACCGGGCCGAGGCCCATGATCTCCGGGGAGAGGCCGGAGACGCCGGTGGAGACGATCCGGGCGAGCGGGGTCAGGCCCAGCTCGCGCGCCTTGGTGTCGGACATGATGACGAGCGCGGCGGCACCGTCGTTGAGCGGGCAGCAGTTGCCGGCCGTGACCAGTCCGTCCGGGCGGAACACCGGCTTCAGGCCCTCGACGGCCTCCAGGGTGACCCCGGCGCGCGGGCCGTCGTCCTTGCTGACCACCGTGCCGTCGGGCAGCGTCACCGGCGTGATCTCGCGCTCCCAGAAGCCGTTCTTGATGGCCTCCTCGGCGAGGTTCTGCGAGCGGACGCCGAACTCGTCCATCTCCTGGCGGGTGATGCCCTTGGCGCGGGCCAGGTTCTCGGCGGTCTGGCCCATCGCGATGTACGGGTCGGGCAGCAGGCCGTCCTCGCGCGGGTCGTGCCAGGTCGTGCCCTCCTGCTGGGCGACGGCCTCGGTGCGGGCCTGCGCCTCGGCGAACAGCGGGTTGTAGGTGCCCGGCATGTCGGAGGTGCCGTTGCGGTAGCTGGAGACCATCTCGACACCGGCCGAGATGAAGACGTCGCCCTCGCCGGCCTTGATGGCGTGCAGCGCCATGCGGGAGGTCTGCAGGGAGGACGAGCAGTAGCGGGTGACCGTGCAGCCCGGCAGGTGGTCCATGCCCATCTGCACGGCGACGATCCGGCCGAGGTTGTGGCCCTGCTCGCCGCCGGGGAGGCCGCAGCCGAGCATCAGGTCGTCGATGTCCCGGGGGTCCAGCTCGGGGATCTTGGCGAGCGCCGCCTGGACGATCGTGGCGGCCAGGTCGTCGGGGCGCAGGTCCTTCAGGGAGCCCTTGTTCGCGCGGCCGATGGGAGAGCGGGCGGTCGAGACGATGACGGCTTCGGGCATCACGGCTCCAGAGGAAGGGGGTTGGGCAGGGCCGGTTGGGAAGTTACCCGGCCGTACCTGAGAGGTCATCGGTGTCGGGGTGTGACACTGACCGCACTTTCTAAGCGCTTGCTTGGCCAGCGTGGGGACCGGTCACAGCGACGGGGTCGCCGGCTCGGCCTCGGGAACCCGGCGGCGGCGCCTGCGCTTCAGCAGGGCCCAGGGACCCCGCGGACCGGTCGGCATCGCCGCCGTCACCTCGGTACCGGCCTCCGACGCGGCCTCGGCCGCCGCCCGCGCGACCGGCAGGAAACCCTCGCGGCGCGACACGTCCGGCCGCTCCTCCTCCGCCGGCCACAGGCCCAGCGCCGCGCACACCGTCGGCAGCACCGCCATCGCCGCCGTCGCGTACCCCTCCGCCGAGGGGTGGTAGTTGTCCGGCCCGAACAGCTCCCGCGGATTCGCCTCGAACTCGGGGCCGAGCAGGTCGCCCAGCGACACCGTCCGCCCGCCCTGCTCCACCACCCCGATCGTCTGGGCCGCCGCCAGCTGCCGGGACGCCCGCCGGGCCAGCCAGCGCAGCGGCTGCTGCACCGGCTCGATCGTGCCGAGGTCGGGACAGGTGCCGACCACCACCTCGGCGCCGGCCGTGCGCAGCCGTCGTACCGCCGCCGCCAGGTGCCGTACCGAGCGGGTCGGCGGCATCCGGTGGGTCACGTCGTTCGCGCCGATCATGATCACGCAGATGTCGGGGACGGGGGAGGGGGACGACAGCACCAGGGCCACCTGCCGGTCCAGGTCGTCGGACCGGGCCCCGGGCGATGCCACGTTCCGCAGCTCCACCGGCCGCTCCGCCACCGCCGCCAGTCCCGAGGCCAGCAGCGCGCCCGGGGTCTGCCCCGCCCGGTGCACGCCCTGCCCCGCCGCCGTGGAGTCGCCGAGCATGGTCAGGCGGAGGGGCGGTTCGCCGGGGATGTCGTACGCGTGGCCGTACACGCCGTCGGCCACCGGCACCCGGCCGCCGCTGCCGTTGCCCACGTGCCGCCGCGCCAGCCGCAGCTCCGCCAGTACCAGACCGACCACGGCCGCGCCGACCAGCCCCGCCCCGCCGCCGCCGTACGCCGCCCCGGCCGCGATGCGCCGGGCCACCCGCGCCCTCGACATGCTCGTCATGCGTCGCCGCCACCTCCTCGTAGCCGTACACCCACTCCTTGCCCCGTACAGACCGTGCGTCAATCTCAACGCGCTGTGAAGGACCGCGCTCGCCACACCGCTGGCCTTAGGCTGGCGGCACCACTACGAACAGTTCTTTTGCAGCGACCGGAGACAACGGTGCGATACCACGACTCGATGATCAGCCTCGTCGGCAACACCCCGCTGGTGCGGCTCAACAACGTGACCCAGGGCATCCAGGCGACCGTTCTGGCCAAGGTGGAGTACTTCAACCCGGGCGGCTCCGTGAAGGACCGCATCGCCCTGCGCATGATCGAGGCCGCCGAGCAGAGCGGGGAACTGAAGCCGGGCGGCACCATCGTCGAGCCGACCAGTGGCAACACCGGTGTGGGGCTTGCCATCGTGGCCCAGCAGAAGGGCTACAAGTGCATCTTCGTGTGCCCCGACAAGGTGAGCACCGACAAGATCAACGTGCTGCGGGCCTACGGCGCCGAGGTGGTCGTGTGCCCGACCGCCGTGGCGCCGGAGCACCCGGACTCCTACTACAACGTCTCCGACCGGCTGGTGCGCGAGACTCCCGGCGCCTGGAAGCCCGACCAGTACTCCAACCCCAACAACCCGCTCTCGCACTATCACTCGACCGGCCCCGAGCTGTGGGAGCAGACCGAGGGGAAGATCACCCACTTCGTGGCGGGCGTCGGCACCGGCGGCACCATCTCCGGCACCGGCCGGTACCTGAAGGAGGCCAGCCAGGGCAAGGTCAAGGTCATCGGCGCCGATCCCGAGGGCTCGGTGTACTCCGGCGGTTCCGGCCGGCCGTACCTGGTCGAGGGCGTCGGTGAGGACTTCTGGCCGACCGCCTACGACCGCACGGTCGCCGACGAGATCGTCGCCGTCTCCGACAAGGACTCCTTCCAGATGACCCGCCGGCTGGCCAAGGAGGAGGGCCTGCTGGTGGGCGGCTCCTGCGGCATGGCCGTCGTGGCCGCGCTGGAGGTCGCCGAGCGGCTCGGCCCGGACGACGTCGTGGTGGTGCTGCTGCCCGACAGCGGCCGCGGCTACCTCAGCAAGATCTTCAACGACGAGTGGATGGCCGACTACGGCTTCCTGGAGGACGAGGGCCCCAGCGCCCGCGTCGGCGACGTCCTGAACGACAAGGCGGCCGGCTCCATCCCGTCCCTGGTGCACATGCACCCGGAGGAGACCGTCGGCCAGGCCATCGAGGTGCTGCGCGAGTACGGCGTCTCGCAGATGCCCGTCGTCAAGCCGGGCGCCGGTCACCCGGACGTCATGGCCGCCGAGGTCGTCGGCTCGGTCGTGGAACGCGAGCTGCTGGACGCCCTGTTCAGCAAGCGGGCCTCGCTGGACGACCCGCTGGAGAAGCACATGTGCGCCCCGCTGCCCCAGGTCGGCTCCGGCGAGCCGGTCGGCGACCTGATGCAGGTGCTGGGCACGGCGGACGCGGCGATCGTCCTGGTCGAGGGCAAGCCGACCGGCGTGGTCAGCCGGCAGGACCTGCTGGCCTTCCTGGCCAAGGGCGGGAACAAGTAGCCAACGGCCGGTGAACCGCCCGTGACCTCGGGGGACTTGGGGAGCGGGCGGGGTTCGCGGAAGTGGTACGAGCGTGTCACGTGCGCGCAGCACCCGCTTAACACGCGTCCGGCACATTGGTGGGTGTCGGCAGGGAGGTGGCAGCGCCACCCGGGCGTGAAGCCCTGGGGAGTCTCGCCTCCCCGGCCGGCGGCGAACGGCGCCAAGGACCTCCGGAGCGGCTCCCGGACCTCCATGGACGCCACGGACGCGGGCCCGGCCTGACCCGGCCCGCGTCCCTCGCGGGGACCGCCGTCGTCCCGCCCCCCGGCAACGGGGGTGCGGCGGTCCCCGCGCAAACCTCTTCGGCCCGCACCGGAATCAGACGGTGGCTCAACGCCCCAGCAGTGCCAGCCGCTCCGCCGTGTCCGAGCCCGGTTCCGGGACGTACGTCACGATCGTCTGCTCCGGGTCCGTCGGGGTCGTCATGGTCTCGTAGGGCAGGATCAGCAGGCCCGCGACCGGGTGCCGTACCGTCTTCACGCCGTACGCGCACTCCTTGACCTCGTGGTCCGCCCACAGCCGGCGGAAGTCCTCGCTCCGCACGGAGAGTTCGCCGACCAGGGCGAACAGCTCGGCGTCGTCGGCGTACCGGCCCGCGTTCACCCGCAGGTGGGCCACCGTCTGGGCGGCGACCGCGTGCCACTCGGGGTACAGCTCCCGGCCGGCCGGGGACAGGAAGGCCAGCCGGGCCATGTTCCGCTCGGCCGGTTCCAGCCGGCTGAAGCCGTGCACCGCGTCGCCGAGCGCGTTCCAGGCCAGGACGTCCATGCGGCGGCCCAGCACGAACGCCGGGCTGTGCTCCATCGCGTCGAGGAGGCGCTGCACCCCGGGGCGGACGCGGGACGTGCCGGCCGGCCTGCGCTGCCGGTGCGGCCGGGCCACCGTACGCAGGTACGCGTGCTCGGTCTCGTCCAGCCGCAGCACCCGCGCGACGGCGTCCAGGACGGCGTCGCTGACTCCCCCGGACTTCGCCCGGGAGGCGCCCCCGGTGCCCCGGCCCTGCTCCAGCCGGATGTAGTAGTCGACGCTCACGCCCGCGAGCTGGGCCACCTCCTCGCGGCGCAGGCCCGGCACCCGGCGCCGCCCGTGCACGGGCAGCCCGACCTCGTCCGGCCGGATGCGGGCGCGGCGCGAGCGCAGGAAGTCGCCCACCTCTGCTTCGGTCCAGTCCCCGTTCATGGGCCGATCGTAGGCGAGGGGTGCCGCCCTCATCCTGGTACTGGCAGACCCAGGAAAAACGCATCCCTGGGTACGGCCGCCGGACGCGGCGAGAGTGGTGTCAGCCGCCGGGGAGCCGCCCCGGTGCGAACCTTCCGGGGGGAACACCCATGTCGTACGCGAACCTGTCCGGCCGTACCGCCGTCGTCACCGGAGCCGCCAGCGGGATCGGCGAGGCCGTCGCCCTGCACCTGGCCGCCGAGGGGGCCCGGGTGGCGCTGCTCGCCCGGCGCGCGGACCGGCTCGACGCGCTCGTGGAGAAGATCCGGGCCGGGGGCGGCGAGGCGCTCGCCGTGGCCGCCGACGTCACCGACGACACGTCCGTCGAGGCGGCCCGGGACCGGATCCACGAGGCGTTCGGCGGCGTCGACCTCGTCGTCAACAACGCCGGTGTCATGCTGCCGAACCCGATCGAGGAGGGCCGCCTCGACGAGTGGCAGCGGATGCTCGACACCAACGTCACCGGCGTGCTGCGGGTCATCCGCGCCTTCGGCGCCGGTCTGGTGGCCGCCGCCGGCGAGGGCCGCACCGCCGACCTGGTGAACATCTCCTCCATCGGCGCCCACGTCCCGTTCCCGAACTACGCGGTCTACGGCGCCACGAAGGCCGCCGTCACCTACCTCTCGCAGTCGCTGCGCACCGAGTTCGGGCCGCGCGACGTCCGGGTCACCAACATCGAGCCGGGACTGACGGAGACCGAGCTGAAGACGCACGTCGACAGCGCGGAGCTGTCCGGGCAGCTGGACGGCATGTTCGAGGTGATCGGCGGCCTGGCGGCGGCGGACGTCGCGGACGTCGTCGCCTACGTCGCGAGCCGTCCCCGGCACGTCAACCTGCGCCAGATCATGGTGCTGCCGACCCGGCAGGCCTGACGGCCCGGGGCGCCCGTCACCCGGCCCGGATGAGCGGTCGCGGGCCATGCGTTCTCCCCACGCTGCGCTGTATAACGGTATGCAGTGGCACACTGCCTGAATAGGCGGCCCGTGCCCGTCCGTGCCCCGGCGCTGTACTCTCCCGGGGCGTCGAGGAATCCGGAGGGGGAGTACGTGATGAGCGGGACCGACAGCCCTGGCAACCGATTGCAGGCGCTCTTCGAGGGCCACCGGCTCACGCCGACCCAGCGTCGCATCGCGCACAGCATGGTGCGCCGGGCCGCCGACGTGCCCTTCCTGTCCAGCGTCGAGCTGGCGGAGCTGGCCGGGGTCAGCCAGCCCTCGGTGACCCGGTTCGCGGTCGCCCTCGGCTTCGACGGCTATCCCGCCCTGCGCAAGCACCTGCGCGAGGTCGTCCCGGCCGAGCCGGCCGCCGAGGTCTCCGCCTACAACGAGTACCAGCAGGCCGTCGAGGCCGAGATCGAGAACCTGAAGCACCTCGCCGAGCTGCTCGCCGACCCGCGCCCGGTGCAGCAGGCCGGCCGGATCCTCGCCGCCTCCCGCCCGCTGCCGGTGCTCGGACTGCGCGCCGCAGCCTCCCAGGCGTACGGGTTCGCCTACTTCGCCGCCAAGGTCCACCCGGACGTCCGGCTGCTCAACGAGGGCGGCACGATGATCCACGACCGCGTCGACGCCGCCGTCCGCGCGGGCGCCACCGCCCTGCTGTGCTTCGCGCTGCCCCGGCATCCCCGCGAGGTCGTGGACACCCTCGCCTACGCCAAGGACGCCGGACTGACCGTGGTCACGGTCGCCGACTCGGCGTTCGCGCCGGTCGCCAAGCACTCCGACCTGCTGCTGCCCGCCGCGGTCGGCACCGGGCTCGCCTTCGACACCGCCTGCGCGCCGATGCTGCTGGGCCGGGTGCTGCTGGAGGCGCTCTGCGACGACCTGCCGGACGCCCAGGCCCGGCTGGAGGAGTTCGACACGAAGGCGGCGGCCCGCGGTCTGTTCGTGGAATGACCGGGCCCCGCCGCTCTCAGATTCGTCTCAGGTTCTGCTGTTAGCTTCCTACGAGACACATGCGCTGAGGGGTCACGTGACACGGGAGGCTGACGTGGCGCGCGGAGGACAGGGTCTGGCTCGGGTGGCCGTCGTCGTACGGGCGGGGGCCGCCCCGCTGTGGTGGCTCGGCGTGGTCGCCGCGGGGATCGGGAGCGTGCCGGAGGGCGTGACCGGGCGCCGGATCGGCGTACTGGCCGGGGCCGTGCTCTTCCTGGCCGGCGCGGCCGCCGTGGCGCTGGTCCGGCGGGGCCGGTACCGGGCCCTCGCCGACGGGGCGGCCCGCGCGGGCAAGTACGACGTCCTGCAGGACCGGGCGGTGACCGTGCGCGCCTGGCGCCGGGGCCACCGCTGGTGGCTGCTGCTGGGCTGGGTGCTCGCGCTCGGCTCCGCCTTCGCGGTGCCCGCGGCCGGCGGCATGCTGCTGGCCGGGCTCGGTACCGGGCTGCGGCTGAAGGCCGCCTGGCTCGGGCGGCTGGAGCGGGCCCGGGAGACGCTCCTGTGGGTCCGCGTCGACTGGCTCGACCGGCGCGGCGGGCGTCCGGCGGGCGCGGCCGTGAAGGGCCTGCGCGGTACCGGTATCGCGGCCGGCGACGCGGCCCCCGGCGGGGCCCGCCGCCGTACCGCGGCACTGGTCTGAGCCGCTGTCAGACCTCCAGGTCCTCCTCGATCCGCTTCAGCTGGTGCCGCGCCATCGCCAGGTTGGCCCGGCTGGAGTCGAGGACCAGGTAGAGGAAGAGGCCGTTGCCGCCGCGGCTGCTGAGCAGGCGGATCAGGTGGTACTGGTCGGACAGCGTGATCAGGATGTCCTCGATGCCGGCCTTGAGGCCCAGCATTTCCATCGTGCGCATCTTGGCGCGGATCACGTCCGTGTTGCCGGCGGCGGCCACGTTCAGGTCGAAGCTCTTGCTGCCGCCCATCGTGCCCAGCGCCATCCCGCTGGTGTAGTCGACGAGCGCGACACCGGTGGCGCCCTCGATGGAGGTGAGGGCTTCCTTGAGCGCGGTCTCGGTGTTGGCCATGGTGGTCCCTTTCAGCTGTCGGTTGCGGTACGCGCCTCGGCACTCGTCGTGCGAGGCGCTCGGGTACGGATCGGGGGCGCCGCGCTGACGGCTCCCAGGGGTCTCGGGGTCGGCCGGGCTGCCCGGGCGGCGGCTTCGGCCGCGTCCAGCAGCTCTCCGATGCGGGAGCCGGCCCGGCGGCCCTCCAGGTGCAGCCGGCCGACGTTGACCCGGTCCTGGGCGAGCAGGGTCAGGACGGCGGTGCGGCCGGCCGCGTAGGTGGCGATGTAGCCGCGCTCGCCGCGCACCAGCAGCTCCCGGAAGCCGCCGTGCCCGGTGGCGTCCGTGACCCGCACGGCGACACCGAGCGCGGCCGCGGTGAGCGCGGCCAGGCCCTCCGGGTCGACCCCGGGGGTGTCGTGGGCGACGACGAGGCCGTCGACGCCGGCCGCGAGGGCGCCGGTGAGCTGCGGCACCCGGGTGCGCAGCCGGCGCAGCTCGTCCACGACGGTGCGCAGGTCCTCTTCGGCCACCATCAGGTCTCTCCTCTCGGCGGGGCGGTGCCGTTCAAAGCGCCTCCAGCGCATCCCTGAGCCTCTTCAGCAGCGCGATGTCGGGGTCGGTGGTGACCTGGTGGGGCGGTGGCGGCGGGGCGGGTGCCCGGGGCGCGGGTGCGATCTTCCCGGCCGCCGTGAGCCGGCGTACGTCGACCAGCGTGTGGAACGCCTGCCGGCCCAGGTTCCGGGCGATGTCGGCGGCCGTGCGGACGCCGTCCACCCGGTCCAGGACGGCCCGCTGCCGGGGTGTGACCGGCGCGCCCGGGGTACGGCCGGCGGCTGGGTCCGCGCGGATCAGCGGGGCGCTGTCGGCGGCGGGGTCGGGCCACAGCCGGTGCAGCAGCAGCCGGCGGCGCAGCGTCTCGCGTTCCAGCGCGACGACCGGGACCGAGGGCAGCGGGCCGAGGCGGGGCGCGTGGTCGTACCGGAAGCGCCCGGGGGTGCTGCTCGGGGCCAGCACGAAGTACCCGGCGTCGTACAGCGCGTCCAGGTGGCACAGCTCCAGTGCGCCCGTGGGCAGCACCCCGGAGTGCAGCAGGAGCTCGGCCGCGTGCAGCGGGCCCGGGGTCCGGGCCGCGGCTTGCTGCCAGGCGGCGCCCGCGAGCGTGCCGTGGGCCGTGAGCAGCACGTCGAGGCCGGGGGCGAGGTGGCTCTCGGCGTGCACCACCCGGCCCTCGGCGAGGTGCAGGACGCCGTGTTCGCGGACCAGCACGCCGGTGGCCCGCTCCTCGGCGAGCCGGGTCAGCATCGGGGACAGGGCGCGGGTGGCCGCCTTGTCCCGCACGGGCAGGGCCGGGTGAGGGGTGCTGACCACGGTCATCCCAGCACCAGCCGGGCTGCCATCTCACCGAGCCGGATCCGGGCGAGCGCGAGGTTGCCCTCCTCGCGGCCGAGCCACAGGTGCAGGAACACGCTGCTGTCGAAGGACGTGTCCACGAAGCGCAGCAGGTGGTAGCTGTCCCCGTTGCTGATGATCACGTCCTCCACGGGTGGCGACCCGTCGCCGGCCGCCGCGAAGGTGCCGTGCTCGGCGGCCATCCGGGCCAGTTCGGCGGCCTCGGCGGCGGTCGTCTCGTGGTCGCCGCCGGGTGCCTCCCCGACCGTGCCGAGGGCGAGTCCGCTCGTCCAGTCCACCAGCGCGGCTCCCCTGGCACCGGGCAGCCGCATCGCTTCCAGTAAGCACTCGTCGATTCCGGGCACCGTGGCTCCCCTCCCGCCTGGGACTCCGGCTGAGTGACGCCGACACTACGCAACGTAGGTGGGGGAGGTGAGGCCTTTGGCATTTTCCGTTGGAACATGCGTCCGGCGTACTAGTGTGGGTCAACTGACGTGTGTGTCATGACCGTTGAACCATTTGTTCGAGGGCGGGCGGGGCCCGTCAACGGCTCTCGGATGCATTGAGGGTGGTGAGTGCGGAAGCGTGCGCCCCTCCGGATTCGGCCACCACCTCCGCGAGCGTCTGCGGCTCCCGTACGACCGCGAAGGCCATGCCACCGGCACGGTCCGGCGCGTAGCCGTAGATACCCGGCCGGGCCAGGGAGTTGTAGGCGTAGTGGTGGGCGAAGCCGTACGCGCCCGTGTCCAGCGCCGCCACGTAGTCGCCCGGCTCCAGCAGCGGCAGCGCGCGCCCCTCGGCGAGCAGGTCGCCCGAGAAGCAGGCCGGCCCGGCCACGTCCTGCACCACCTCCGGTCCCGTCTTCGGCCGCCCCTCGGCGTCGTACGCGGCGATCCGCAGCGGCCATGTCCCCGGCACGTACACCGTCCGCGCCGCCACCTGCACGCCCGCGTGCGTCACCGCGATCCGCCGCCCGCCCGCGCTCTTGGCGTACTCCACCCGGGCCACCACCGTCCCGTGCCTGGCCAGCAGCGACCGCCCGAACTCCGTCACCAGCCCGTACCGCCCGTCGAACAGCCCCGGCACCCGGTCGGCCAGCATGCCCGCGTACGCGGCGTACGTCGGCGCCGTCGCCTCCGACGCGACGTCCACCGGCAGCCCGCCGCCGATGTCGATCGTGTCCACCTGCCGCCGGCCCACGGCCGCGTTGATCTCCTGCGCGAGCGCGTACACCTCCGCCACGCCCTGGGCCAGCAGCGGCAGCGGGATGCCCTGCGAGCCGGTGTGCGCGTGCAGCCGGGTCAGCCACGGCCGCTCCGCGTACGCCCGTACGACCCAGTCGCGCGCCCCCTCGTCCCGCAGTGCCACCCCGAACTTCGAGGTCGGCGTCGCCGTGGAGGTCGCCCCGATGGTGCCGGCGCCGATCTGCGGGTTGACCCGGAGGCCGAGCGGGGACCGGGCGGGGACGGAGCGCACGAGGGCGTCGAGCCGGTCCAGCTCCTGCGGGTTGTCGGCGTTCACCGCGATGCCCAGGGCCAGGGCCTCGCGCAGCTCCGCCGGGGTCTTCGCCGGCGAGTCCAGCACCGTCCGGTCCGGTGGCACCCCGGCGGCCCGGGCCAGCGCCAGCTCGCCGGGGCTGGCCACCTCGGCGCCGAGGCCCGCCTCGTGCAGCAGCCGCACCACGGGTACCAGCGGGGTCGCCTTCACCGCGAAGGCGTGCAGCACCGGGGTGCCGGGCGCCGTCACCGCGTCGAACGCCGCCCGCAGCCCCGCCGCCGACTCCCGGATCCCGGTGACGTCCAGCAGGCCCGCCACGGCCGCGTCCGGGCCCAGCAGCCCCTGCTCGACGGCCGCCCGCACGGCCTGGTCCCGCCGGCCGGTCCGCTCGCGCGCCTCGCTGTCGATGTCCGCCATGGGTTTCCCCGTCCTGTCTCGGCTACCGGTGGTTCCAGCCAAACATCCGCCGGGCGCGGACGTGGCCCCCCGGCGTATTGACTAGCTCTATTCAGCGAGACAGGATGTGAATAGACGTAGGCACAGGAGGAGGCAGACGATGTCGGGACCCCGCCCCGTACGAGCACCGCGCGGCACGGAACTGAGTGCTCTGGGATGGCAGCAGGAAGCGGCCCTGCGCATGCTGCAGAACAACCTCGACCCCGAGGTGGCCGAGCACCCCGACAAGCTCGTCGTCTACGGCGGCACCGGCAAGGCCGCCCGCGACTGGCGCTCCTTCGACGCCATGGTCCGCACGCTGAAGACCCTCAAGCAGGACGAGACCATGCTGGTCCAGTCCGGCCGCCCGGTCGGCGTCATGCAGACCCACGAGTGGGCCCCGCGCGTCCTCATCGCCAACTCCAACCTGGTCGGCGACTGGGCCAACTGGGAGGAGTTCCGCCGCCTGGAGGCCCTCGGCCTGACCATGTACGGCCAGATGACCGCCGGCTCCTGGATCTACATCGGCACCCAGGGCATCCTCCAGGGCACCTACGAGACCTTCTCCGCCGTCGCCGCGAAGAAGTTCGACGGCACCCTCGCCGGGACGATCACCCTCACCGCCGGCCTCGGCGGCATGGGCGGCGCCCAGCCGCTCGCCGTGACCATGAACGACGGCGTCGCGATCTGCATCGACTGCGACCCGCGCGCCATCGAGCGCCGCATCGAGCACCGCTACCTCGACGTCAGGGCCGACTCCCTCGACCACGCGCTCCAGCTGGCCGTCGAGGCCCGGGACGCCCGGCGCCCGCTGTCCATCGGCGTCCTCGGCAACGCGGCCGAGCTGGTCCCGCAGCTGCTCGCGATGAACGCCCCCATCGACATCGTCACCGACCAGACCTCCGCCCACGACCCGCTGTCCTACCTTCCCGTGGGCGTGGCCTTCGAGGACATGGCCGCCGAGGCGGCGAAGGACCCGGCGGGCTTCACCACGCGCGCGCGTGAGTCCATGGCGAAGCACGTGGAGGCCATGGTCGGCTTCATGGACGCCGGCGCCGAGGTCTTCGACTACGGCAACTCCATCCGCGGCGAGGCCCAGCTGGCCGGCTACGGACGCGCGTTCGCCTTCCCCGGCTTCGTCCCCGCCTACATCCGCCCCCTCTTCTGCGAGGGCAAGGGCCCCTTCCGCTGGGCCGCCCTGTCCGGCGACCCGGCCGACATCGCCAAGACCGACAAGGCGATCCTGGAGCTGTTCCCCGAGAACGAGTCCCTGGCCCGCTGGATCAAGATGGCCGGCGAGCGTGTCCACTTCCAGGGCCTGCCCGCGCGCATCTGCTGGCTCGGCTACGGCGAGCGCGACAAGGCCGGTGAGCGCTTCAACGACATGGTCGCCTCCGGCGAGCTGGCGGCTCCGCTGGCCATCGGCCGCGACCACCTGGACTGCGGCTCCGTCGCCTCCCCGTACCGCGAGACCGAAGCCATGCTCGACGGGTCCGACGCCATCGCGGACTGGCCGCTGCTGAACGCGATGGTCAACGTGGCGTCCGGCGCCTCCTGGGTGTCCATCCACCACGGTGGCGGCGTGGGCATGGGGCGGTCCATCCACGCCGGACAGGTGACGGTGGCCGACGGCACCAAGCTGGGTGGCGAGAAGATCCGGCGGGTCCTCACCAACGACCCGGGCATGGGCGTCATCCGCCATGTGGACGCGGGATACGACATCGCGGAGTCCGTCGCCGGGGAGCGGGGGGTCCGGGTGCCGATGCGTGAGGGTGACGAGGCGTGACCGTCGGCGAGACCGGGCACGGCGGCGACTCTCCGGTGGGGGCCGGTCTCCCGTCCCCGTCCGCGGGTTCGGCTGTGCCCACCCTCCCCCACCCGCAGCCTCGTTCGAGCGGGGGGACACCCACCGCCCCGCGGAACGACTGCCCACAGCCGGTACGGCCTGCGGGCACGGGCAGCGGCACACAGCCGGTGCGGCCTGTCGCCGCCGGCACCTCCTTCCATGAGATGTGGCGCGAGCTGCTCCCCATCGGCCGGCACCCCGGCTCCGGCGGTTACCGGCGCTACGCCTGGACCGGGGCGGACGCCGACTGCCGGGCCTGGTTCAAGGAGCAGGCCGAGGCGCGGGGACTGGCGTACGAGGTCGACCGGAACGGTAACCAGTGGGCCTGGCTCGGCGACCCCGGCGCCGGGGACGCCGTCGTCACCGGGTCGCACCTGGACTCCGTGCCGGACGGCGGCGCCTTCGACGGCCCCCTCGGAGTGGTGTCCTCCTTCGCCGCGCTGGACGAACTGCGCGGCCGGGGAGCGGAGTTCACCAAGCCCCTCGCCATCGTCAACTTCGGGGACGAGGAGGGGGCCCGGTTCGGGCTCGCCTGTGTCGGGTCCCGGCTCACCGCCGGGCAGCTGACCGTCGAGCAGGCCCACCGGCTCACCGACGGGGACGGGGTGGGCCTGCCGCGCGCCATGGAGGCCGCCGGGTACGACCCCGAGGCCATCGGGCCCGATCCCGAGCGGCTGGCCCGGATCGGCGCCTTCGTGGAGCTGCACGTCGAACAGGGCCGCGCGCTGGACCTGTCCGGCGACCGGGTCGGCATCGCCAGTGCCATCTGGCCGCACGGGCGGTGGCGGTTCGACTTCCGGGGCGAGGCCAACCACGCCGGCACCACCCGGCTGGTGGACCGCCGCGACCCGATGCTGTCCTACGCCGAGACCGTGCTCGCCGCCCGCCGTGAGGCCGAACTCGCCGGCGCCGTCGCCACCTTCGGGAAGATCGCGGTGGAACCGAACGGGGTCAACGCGATCCCCTCGCTGGTGCGCGGCTGGCTCGACTCCCGCGCCGCCGACCAGGAGACCCTGGACACGGTCGTCGGGGGAGTGGAGAAGGCCGCGCGGGAGTACGCCGCCGCGCACGGCATCGATCTCGACGTCGTCCGGGAGTCCTTCACCCCGGTCGTCGAGTTCGACCACGCCCTGCGGGACGAACTCGGCCGCATCCTCGGCAGGGACACCGGCCTGACGGTGCCCGTCCTCGGCACCGGCGCGGGACACGACGCCGGGATCCTGTCCGGGAGCATTCCGACCGCCATGCTGTTCGTGCGCAACCCCACCGGTGTCTCGCACTCCCCGGCCGAGTTCGCGGCCGAGGACGACTGTGTGGCCGGGGTGCGCGCACTCGCCGACGTACTGGAAGGACTGGCCTGCCGGTGACCAAGGGGACCTACTGGTTGGAGCACGCCTGGCTCGGCACCCACGTCGAGCCGGGGGTGACCGTCGAGGTCGCGGACGGGCGGATCAGTGCCGTCCGCACCGGGACGCCCGCCCCGCCGCCCGGCGCCGAGGTGCTGCGCGGACTGACCCTGCCGGGGCTCGCCAACGCCCACAGCCACGCCTTCCACCGGGCGCTGCGCGGCACCGTCCAGGTCGGCTCCGGAACCTTCTGGACCTGGCGCGAGGTGATGTACTCCGTCGCCGACCACCTGACCCCGGAGACCTATCACGCCCTGGCCCGCGCGGTGTACGCCGAGATGGCCCTCGCCGGCATCACCTGTGTCGGCGAGTTCCACTACGTCCACCACGCCCCCGGCGGCACCCCCTACGCCGACCCCAACGCCATGGGCGAGGCGCTGATCGCGGCCGCCGCCGAGGCCGGCATCCGCATCACCCTCCTCGACACCTGCTACCTCTCCTCCGGCTTCGGCGAGGCCCCGAACACCCACCAGCTGCGGTTCTCCGACGGCAGCGCGGAGGCCTGGGCCGAACGCTGTGCAGTTCTCAAGGAACGGGATCACGCACGGATCGGGGCGGCGATCCACTCGGTACGGGCCGTGCCCGCCGCCCAGTTGGCGACCGTGGCGGGCTGGGCGCAGGAGCGGCGGGCCCCGCTGCACGTGCACCTGTCGGAGCAGACCGCCGAGAACGACGCCTGCCTCGCCGCCCACGGACGTACCCCGGCCCGGCTGCTCGCCGACCACGGCGTCCTCGGGCCGCGCACCACCGGGGTGCACAACACCCACCTCACCGACGAGGACATCGCCCTGCTCGGCGGCTCGGGCACCGGCACCTGCATGTGCCCCACCACCGAACGGGACCTGGCCGACGGCATCGGCCCGGCCGTCGCCCTCCAGCGGGCCGGCTCCCCGCTCTCCCTCGGCTCCGACAGCCACGCCGTCATCGACCTGCTCGAAGAGGCCCGCGCGATGGAGCTGAACGAGCGGCTGCGCACCCGCACCCGGGGCCACTGGACGGCCGCCGCCCTGCTGCGGGCCGCCACCACCGACGGCCACGCCGCCCTCGGCTGGGACGAGGCCGGCACGATCGAGCCCGGCGCCCTCGCGGACCTGACGACGATCGCGCTGGACTCGGTCAGGACGGCAGGGCCGCTGCCCAGACTGGGCGCCGAGACGGCCGTATTCGCGGCGGGCGCGGCCGACGTGCGGCATACGGTCGTGGGCGGCCGGCATGTCGTACGCGACGGGGCGCACACCCTCGTACCCGACGTGCCGCAGGCCCTCGCGCGGGCGGTCGAAGCCCTCCGCGCCTGACGATCACCCACGAGGACACCATGAGCAGCAGCACCGTCATCACCAACATCGCCACGCTGGTCACCAACGACCCCTCCCTGGGCGACGGATCCCCCCTCGGTCTGATCCAGGACGCGGCCGTCGTCATCGACGGCGACCGTGTCGCGTGGACCGGTGAGTCAAGCAAAGCACCCGCCACTGACAACCGGGTCGACGCGGGCGGCCGGGCGGTGCTGCCGGGCTTCGTGGACTCCCACTCCCACCTGGTGTTCGCGGGCGACCGGACGCAGGAGTTCAACGCCCGCATGTCCGGCCGCTCCTACACGGCCGGCGGCATCCGCACCACGGTCGCGGCCACCCGGGCCGCGAGCGACGCGGAACTGGAGGCCAACCTCACCCGTTACCTCGACGAGGCCCTCCGCCAGGGCACGACGACCTTCGAGACGAAGTCGGGCTACGGCCTCACCGTCGCGGACGAGTCCCGCGCCCTGCGCCTCGCGGCGAAGCACACCGACGAGGTGACGTACCTCGGCGCGCACATCGTCAGCCCCGACTACGCCGACGACCCGGCGGCCTATGTCGCCCTGGTCACCGGCGAGATGCTGGACGCCTGCGCGCCGCACGCCCGCTGGATCGACGTCTTCTGCGAGAAGGGCGCCTTCGACGGCGACCAGGCCCGCGCGATCCTCACCGCCGGCAAGGCGAGGGGGCTGCACCCGCGCATCCACGCCAACCAGCTCTCCTACGGCCCCGGTGTGCAGCTCGCCGTCGAACTGGACGCGGCCAGCGCCGACCACTGCACCCACCTCACGGACGCGGACGTGGACGCCCTGGCCAACAGCGCGACGGTCGCCACGCTGCTCCCCGGTGCCGAGTTCTCCACCCGAGCCGAGTGGCCGGACGCCCGCCGCCTCCTGGACGCCGGTGCGACGGTCGCCCTCTCCACGGACTGCAACCCCGGCTCGTCGTTCACCTCCTCCGTCCCCTTCTGCATCGCGCTGGCCGTCCGCGACATGCGGATGACCCCGGACGAGGCGGTCTGGTCGGCCACGGCCGGCGGCGCCGCCGCCCTCCGCCGCACCGACATCGGCCGCCTCACCCCCGGCGCCTACGCCGATCTGACCCTCCTGGACGCCCCCAGCCACGTCCACCTGGCCTACCGGCCGGGCGTACCGCTGGTCAGCGGGGTGTGGCGGCGCGGAGCCCGGGTGGTCTGAACGCCACGGGCGGTACGGCGCGACGGTCGGCAGGACGCGGTCGGCAGGACACGGCCTGCCGGACGGTAAGGACGCCGGGCGTCCTTACCGTGCGCCCGCCCGCCACCGCTGCTCCGGGCTGCCGTCCAGGCCGCTGAGGCCCACGCCGCACCGGCCCTCCGGGGTGACCGCCGTCTCGATGGCGATGTTCGGGCGGATCGTGCCGTCGGGGTCGACGGTGAAGCGGAGGTTCTCGCCGTTGCGGCTGTAGACGGCGTCGCACTCCCAGATGCCCACACCCCGGTCGACCGAGCCCCGGCTGTCCAGGCAGAAGTCGTCGTCGGCCGCCGAGCGGAGCAGGCCGAGGTAGGGGTCGACGCGCCAGCGCTGGGTGGGGGAGGAGGAGCAGGGGGCGGTGATGACGTCGTTGCCCTGGGACAGGTCGCCGTAGCGGATGTCCAGGCAGCGGTCCGTGGCGACGTCGACCACCTGCGCGGCCGAGGTGCCCGGCGGCCGGGGCGTCGGCGTCGGCCGCGGTGTCGTCCGGTGCGGTGACGGGGTCGGGCGGGGCGAGGTCCGCCTCGGCGTGGGCGACGGGGACGAGCGCGTGGGGGAGGGGCTCGGCGACGGGGACAGGGAGGGCGACGGCGACGGGGACGGAGTGACGGAGACCGTGGCCGTCACCGTCACCGGAGGGGGCGCGGGGGTGGCGACCGCGGGCTGCTGGTCGGCGGGGTGCGCCGGGACAAGCGCGAACACCAGGAGCGGGGTCAGCGCCACCCCCAGCCCCGCCGAGGCCAGCAGGACGCGCCGCCGGGGCGGCCAACTCGGCTTCTCCACCACGGCCGAGACGGCAGCGGGAGGCTCCTCCTGACGCAGGTACGCCGTTCCGCGCCACGGCAGCAGGCCCTCGGCCAGGGTCTGCCGCGGTGCCTCCCGCAGCGCCTGCAGGTCCTCGAACGCGGCCGTGCAGTGCGGACAGCGCGCCATGTGGGCGTCCAGGTCGGCGCTGTGGCGCGGAACGTCCGGCCGGACCGCCTCCTCGATCAGCCGGCGGAAGTCCGCGCAGCGCGGGTCGTCCGAGGCGGCCAGGCGGTGCCGGAGGCAGGCCTGCGCCAGGGCGTTGAGGGCCTGCTGGGTGCCGTAGGCGACGTCCGCGCGGCTCAGGCCCAGGAAGGCGGCGGTGCGCTCCACGGGTTCCGCGTCGAGGACGCCGTACCAGAGCAGGCCCTGGGTGCGCGACGGCAGGGACTGGAAGGGCGGCAGCAGGGGCGGGGTCGGGCCCTCGGGGCGGCCGGTCGCGTTCAGCACCAGCAGCAGGCCCGGGTCGAGGCCCGCGGAGCGTTCGTCGCGGGCCCAGTCGGCCGCCAGCCGGGCGGTGAGCAGCAGGAGCCGGTGGCGCAGCGGGACGGCCGGTTCGACGCCCCGGGCCGTCTCGCGGGCCGCCGTGGCGAAGGTCTCCGCCGCCAGCCGACTGGCCACGGGCTCGCTCACCGCGCACAGCCGGGCGTAGCCGAGGACCGCCGGGTGGTGTCGGCGGCGCAGCTCCTGGAGCGCCGGGTACGCCGTGTGCGTGGGGGAGCGCAGCAGTTCGGTCAGCCGTGTGTCCGGTGCACCCTCGTGGCCCCCGGCCGTGGCGTGGTCGTCCCCCTCGGACATGCGACACCCTCCGTTCCGCGAACACGGCTGACGTACCAGCGGGTTCGGGGGGCCATAGTGGTGGAGGGGACGGACGCTGCAAAGAGGTTTCCGCGGGTAACCGCATAACGGTTGGGGTGCGGGGCACCCGCTACCCGGGGTGGCAGGTCCCGGGGACGGCGAAGCGGCCCGGTATGTCGGCCGGGCCGCCTTCCGCATCCGGAGCGCCGCCGGTGTCACTCCTCCACGGTCAGTCCCTTGCGCAGCCGGACCAGGGTGCGCGAGAGCAGCCGGGACACGTGCATCTGGGAGATGCCGAGTTCCTCGCCGATCTCCGACTGGGTCATGTTCGCCACGAAACGCAGGGAGAGGATCTTCCGGTCCCGGGGCGCGAGTTCGGCGATCAGCGGCTTGAGCGACTCGATGTACTCGATGCCCTCCAGGCCGTGGTCCTCGTACCCGATGCGGTCCGCGAGCGCGCCCTCGGACTCGTCCTCCTCGGGCTGGGCGTCCAGCGAGGAGGCGGTGTACGCGTTCGAGGCGGCCATGCCCTCGACGACCTCGTCCTTGGAGATGCCGAGGCGCTCGGCGAGTTCCGCGACCGTGGGGGCGCGGTCCAGCTGCTGCGCCAGCTCGTCGCCGGCCTTGGCGAGGTCGAGCCGCAGCTCCTGCAGCCGGCGCGGGACGCGCACGGACCACGAGGTGTCACGGAAGAAGCGCTTGATCTCGCCGATGATGGTCGGCATCGCGAAGGTGGGGAACTCGACGCCGCGGGAGAGTTCGAAGCGGTCGATCGCCTTGATCAGGCCGATGGTGCCGACCTGGATGATGTCCTCCATGGGCTCGCTGCGGGAGCGGAAGCGGGAGGCGGCGAACTTGACGAGCGCGAGGTTGAGCTCGACGAGGGTGTTGCGGACGTACGCGTGGTCGTACGTCCCTTCCTCCAGCGACTCCAGTCGCTCGAAGAGGCTCTTGGACAGGGCCCGTGCGTCGACCGGGCCGATCTCGTCGTACGGGGGGATCTCCGGGAGGCCCTCGAAGAGGTCGAGGGTGTCGATGGGATGATCCAGTTGTTCCGGTGGGGGTGTCGACGTCGCGAGCGGGGTAAGCGATGCGTCGAGCCGGGGTGACATGGGTGTCCTCCATCGTTGTCGGCATAAGGCTGCCGAAGCCAGTACCTGCACTGCGGTGTGCGGCGCCTCCGAAGCCGGCGTGTAGGGGTGTGTGTCTTTACTAGCCCTACCCGGTGGACCGAGCGAGTCGCAAGTGCGTTCTGTGGCGATATGTCCGATTGTGTGCGGATGTTCGGGTGTCGGAGTGCGCAAGGAAGGCGTAATGTTCGAGGGCATCAGCAGCCACGACCTCGGGAGAGAGAGACGGCATGGACCACGGGACGGTCGGCAGCGCACAGTCGGGCCGGCTTCTGGTGGAGGTGCGGGAAGAGGGCTCCAGCGCCGTTGTGACACCGGCCGGTGAGCTGGATCACCACACCGCCGATCTTTTGCGCGAGCCCCTCGACGACCTTCTGGACAAGGGCTTCGCGCGGCTCGTCGTGGACTGCTCACGCCTGGAGTTCTGCGACTCCACGGGGCTGAACGTCCTGCTCGGCGCCCGGCTGAAGGCGGAGGCCGCCGGAGGCGGGGTCCATCTGGCAGGGATGCTGCCGGTGGTCGCCCGCGTCTTCGAGATCACCGGTGCCGAGGCGGTCTTCACCGTCCACGATTCCGTGGAGGCGGCCCTGGCCGACGGTGCCGACTGAGCCTTCGCCCCCGTCCGGGCCGGTCCGCGTACCGGTCCCCGAGGGCGTTGTCCGCGTCACGCCCAAAACGGGGGTGTTCCGCCGGATCGGCCGGGCAGGAGAGGGCAGAAGAAGGCAGAGGGAGGCAGGAGGCGTCCTGCCGACCGCCGGATCCTCCGGGACCGGCGAACGACCTGACGGAACACGCGTCCGACCCCGGACGGGACGGGACCCCGCCCGGGCGGCGGAGGAACGACGACCCGTCGGCGGACGGGACGGGGACGACCTGTGTACGACCCGCGGACGGCGTACGGACCGGCCGGCGCCGACGGTGCCGGACCCCTGGCCCGGCCGCCGGCCGGACCACTGACCGGACCTATTGAATCTTGAACTGGTGAATCGGTGAGGTGAAGCGCTGATGAGCACCACCCGGCCTTACTCGCCGGGCGACCGCGGCCCGGAGCCCAGCGGCGCTTCCGGGGCGTCCGAGGGGGAGGCGCCGGCCACCGGCGCAGCCACGGGGGCTGCCGCGCCGTCCGCGTCGTCTGTGCCGTCCGGGGCGGCCGACGGCACGTCGCAGGCCCGGGGGCGGCAGGCCCGCAGACTCCGCCTGGAAGGCGAGAGCGGGGTGGTCCCGCTCGCCCGCGACTTCACCCGCCAGGCGCTGTACGCGTGGGGCTGGCTGCCGGCGGCCACGGCCGACCAGCGGGCCGCCGCCGAGGACGTGCTGCTCGTCGTCTCCGAACTGGTCACCAACGCCTGCCTGCACGCCGAGGGCCCCGACGAGCTCCGTCTGGCCTGCGACAACAAGGTGATCCGGCTGGAGGTCTCCGACCGGGGCACCGGCCAGCCGGCCCCGCGCACCCCGCACCGCGCCGGCCGCCCCGGCGGCCACGGCATGTTCATCGTGCAGCGGCTGTGCCTGGACTGGGGTGTGCTCCGCTCGCCCGGTACGCCGGGCAAGACGGTCTGGGCGGAGCTGGGCGCCCCGGCCTGACCGCTCGTACGGCCGCCCGGACGCCGGTGCGCACCGGCACCCGCCGAGTGGCCGCCGCGTCCGGCGGTCTCCACTCCGGCACCTCTTCGCACGCGCCGGACCGCCACAACTCCGGCGTGTGACGCGTCTTCCAACCTCACGGCCCCCGGCGTACCTTGACGGCCGAATCTGATGTGCCGTCAGGAATGAATGGGGTGGACCGAACGTGTCGTACCCGAAGCGAACCGCCGCGCTCGTGTCCGCCGCGGCCCTGGCCGGCTCGGCGGTGCTGCTGGCCGCGCCGGCCGCCCACGCCGACGTCGTCGACGTCAACTATCGCTGCCAGACCCCGATCGGCGTGAAGAGCGCCGTCTCGCCCATCGACATCAAGAGCGTCAAGAGCGGCAGCGGCTACAAGGTCACCATGTCCTGGCAGAAGGGCGTCTCCTCCAGCCCGGTCGAGCTGGGCAAGGGGGCGATGACCCCGAGCGCCACCATCGCGCTGGGCGGCGCCGACAGCGGCACGCTCGCCGTCAGCGGCCCCGCCAACGCCGCCGCCATCCCGGCGAACACGCCCATCAAGATCAGCGACCTGAGCGGCACCTACACGCCGAAGAAGAGCGGAAAGGTGACCTTCACGGCGGCCACGCTCACCATCAAGGCGCTCGGTACGACGACGACCTGCACGCCGACCAACAGCCCGAAGCCCTCCCTGACCCTGGACGTGACAGCGGCCGGCGGCTCGTCGTCGTCCTCGGGGGGCTCCTCCTCGTCCTCGTCCTCGTCGTCGGGCTCGGGAGGCTCGGGCTCGGGAGGCTCGTCGACCGCAGGGCAGCTTCCGCAGACCGGCCCCGAGGACTCCGCGGTCGCCCTCGGCACCCTCGGCGGAACGGTCCTGCTCGCCGGTGCGGCGGGCGCCCTGTGGCTGACCCGGCGGGGCCAGACCGCCCGCCGCTGACCGGGCCCGGCCCGACCGCGCAGCGCCGCCCGCGTGCCGTCCGCCGCCGACCGGGACCGGCCGGACCGCACACCACCGCCCCGCACCACCGCCCCGCACCACCACCCGCGTGCCGTCCGCCGCCGACCGGGACCGCCCCGATCGCACACCGCCGCACCGGCGCCGCCCGCCGAACCGTCCGGCCACCACCGCTGGAGCCGCCCATGCCGCCCGCGCCGTCCCCTTCGCGGATGCCGCTGCTCGTCACCCTGCTCCTGCCACTGACGCTGCTGACCGCCGCCCCGCCCGCCCGCGCGCAGTCCGGCGGGTGGTCGCTCGCGCCCCTGGGCGGCGGGCGCCCCGCGTTCTACGCCGAGGGCGCGCCCGGGGCGGTGCTCCAGGACACCGTGGCCGTGACCAACCGCGGCCGGACACCGCTCACGGTCCGGCTGCGCGGCACCGGCGTGCCGGCGATCCTCGCCCGCGCCGCCCTCACCGTCCCGGCCCGGACCCGTGCCGATGTCCCCTTCACGGTGACCGTGCCGCGGGGTGCCGCGCCGGGCGAGCGCTCCGGCGCGATCGTCGCGCGCGACGCGCACGGCCGTACCGCGACCGTGCCCCTCCGGCTGCGGGTCGGCGGCCCGGCGCTGGCCGCGCTGACCGTGGAGCACCTCGCCGTGCACGCCGACCGGATCACGTACGAGCTGGTCAACCGCGGTACGACCGTCCTCGTACCGACACTCGCGGTCCGCGCCGACGGACTCCTCGGCCCGGTGCTGGACCGCGCCCCGCGCACCCTGCCGGTCCGGCTGGCCCCGGGTGCCCGGCGCGCGTTCAGCGAGCCCTGGCCCGGCCGGCCGGCGCTGGACGAGGTCCGCGTACGGCTGACGGTGACGGCACCGGGTGGCGCGCACGACACCGCGAGCACCTCGGCGACGTACGTCCCGTGGGGCGCCGTGGCCGGCACGGCGGGAGGGGTGGCGGCGGCCATGGCCGTACTCCGGCGGAGGCGGCGCGGAGCCCGCCGGCGCACCACCGGCGATCCGACGGGGGCGGTGTCGTGAGACCGGGGGTGCCGGGGCGGAGGCCGGTGCGGGGCCGGGGCCGTCACAGGGGAGGTGTGGGGGTGGGGGTCGTGGCCCTGCTGGCCCTGCTGGTGGGGCTGGTCGGGCCGGCCGGGCGGGGGTGGGCGGCGGAGCGGCCGGTGGTGAGGCTGTCGGCGGTGCAGGCCGGGGCCGGCGGGTCGGTCACCGTCAGCGGGACCGGCTGGCGGCCCCGCACGCTGCTGATGATGCTGGTGTGCGGGCGCGCCACCCCGGCCCGGGGAGTCGTCGGCGGCACCAACTCCTGCGCCAACGGCGACGGCCGGGCCGTGACCACCGGGGCCGACGGCTCCTTCAGCCGGAGACTCCCGGTCGCCGAACCCCCCGTACCCTGCCCCTGCGTGGTGCACGTGGCCACCGTCACCGGCACCGGGGCCGAGGCGGACGCCGTCCTCCAGGTCGCCGGGCACCCCGTGGCCCCGCTGCCCGCCGAGCGCTCCGCCGGCCGGCTGGCGGTGCTCTCCGACACCCGGCTGACCGGTTCGAGCGGGCTGCTGACCTGGTTCGGGGCGCCGCCCGGCCGCACCCTGGTCTTCACGGTCGGCAACACCGGCACGAGCCCGGTCGAGAACCCGGTGTTCCAGGTCGGCACCGCGCACGGCGTGTTCGCCCCCGAGTG
The DNA here is from genome assembly GCF_017526105.1 of Streptomyces cyanogenus. NCBI lineage: Bacteria > Bacillati > Actinomycetota > Actinomycetes > Kitasatosporales > Streptomycetaceae > Streptomyces > Streptomyces cyanogenus. The sequence continues at coordinate 3,704,255 of NZ_CP071839.1, read as the reverse complement.
GGACGAGCGGCAATGGCACGGCACCCTGGCCCCGGGGAAGAAGGCCCGGATCGAGCTGCCGGTCGTACTGCCGGCGGGGGCGCACGGCGACTACACCGTGACGCTGCGCCACGGCGGCCGGGTGCTCGCCGAGCAGCCGTGGGGCGTGGGCCGGCCCTGGGGCGTGACCCTGTTCTGGATCCTGCTCTGCCTGGTCGTACCGGCCGCCCTGTTCCGCATCGGCATGGCCGTGGTGGACCGGATCCGCCCGCGCCACCACGGCGGAACCCGCCGCGCGCCCCGGCCCGCCCCGCGCCTGCGCCTGCCGCTCCCGCGCTCCCGCACCGCCCGGCCCCCGGCCGTCCGGTCCGCTCCGACTCCGACCCTGCCGTGGTTCACCCCGGACTCCGCTCCGGGCGACCCGGCCGGCCGGTCCTCCGCACCGCACGACGACAGCCCGACGAGTCCTGCGACTCCCACCACGAAGGGACCCACGTGAGCATGCGAAGGAGAGGCACAGCGGCCGGGAGCACGGGCGCCCTGCTGGTGCTCTGCGCGGCGGGCGTCCTGCTGGGCCCGATGGTGGCGCCCGCGCAGGCGGCCGAGGTGGCGTACGCCACCCACTGCGTGCCGCCCGCGGGCATCGACCCCGTCGACGGCACCACGAAGGTCGAGATCACCGCGCCGGCCACGGCGAAGGTGGGTGACACGGTGGACGTCGTGTGGAAGTTCGTCCAGGCCGCCTCCAGGAACCCGGACATCATCGACCTGCCCGCGAACTCGGTCCAGCCCTCGGGCGTCCTGAAGGCGGCCGGAGCGCAGACCGCCGGCATACGGATGCAGGGCCCGCGGGAGAACCCCGCGATCCCCAAGGGCGGGGCCATGGTGCTGTCCGACATGAGGGGCAGTCTGAAGCTGACGGCGGCCGGCGAGGTGACCCTGACCCCGGACGCGTACACCGTCAACGCCATGTCGACCGACACCAGGTGCACACCCGAGGAGACCGTGCAGAAGGCGGCGACGATCCGGGTGACGGCGGGCGGCACGTCGACCTCCACCGCGACCCCGACGAGGACGGCGCCACCCACCCGCTCGGCCACGGCCACGGCGACCGGCGGCCCCGGGCAGACCGACTTCCCCGGCAAGGAGGTGCAGGTCCCGTACGCCTGCAAGACCCCGATCGGAGACAGGAGCGCGACCTCGCCGGTGCAGATCGACGCGAAGAAGGACGGCGGGAGCTACGCCCTCACCGTGCAGTTCAAGAAGTCGGTGATGGACAGCCCCGTCGACATCCCGAAGGACTCCGTGAAGCCGTCCATGGAGGTGGTGCTGGGCGGCGCCGACAAGGGCACGGTGCACGTGGAGGGGCCGGCGAACGCGGGTCCCGTCAAGGCGGGCGACCCGATCGAGATCCCCGACCTCACCGGCACCTACAAGCCCGGCGCGAGCGGCACCTCCACGCTGTCCCCGGGCGTCCTGACGGTCAAGGCCCTCGGCACCACCACGACCTGCACCCCGACGAAGACGTCGGTCTCCCTCACCCTGGACACCACCGAACAGCCGGGGGGCGCCGCGGGCGGCACCTCCGCCTCCGGCGGCTCCTCCTCGTCCGGCGGAAGCGGCACAGGCGGAAGCAGCACCGGCGCGAGCAGCACCGGCGCGAGCGGCACCGGCGACAGCGGCTCCGGCGGCCTGGCCGAGACCGGCGCGGGTGACCACGGCGCGCTGAAGGCCCTGGGCCTGATCTCGGGCACGGTGATCCTGCTCGGGGCGGCGGTCTTCACGGTCCTGCCGAGACGAAGGACGCGATAGCCGACCCCGGGGGGCGCGGGGCCGTGCCGGCATGCGGCCCCGCCGCCTGGGCGCGCTCGGCCACGAGGACCCGGCAACCGCCGACCCGCGGCAACCGGCACGGCGCTCCCGCACCCGCACACGGACGGAGGGCCACCCCATCCCAAGGATGCGGTGGCCCTCCGTCGGCCGAGCCCCACCGGGCTAGTGCACGCTGCCCATGAGCTTCTTCACCTTGCCGCGGTACATCCACACCGCGACACCCGCGACCACGGCGAGGCCGGCCTCAAGGGCGACGAAGCCCATCCGGTCGAGGTTGACGCCGCCGACGGCCGGGTTGGACAGCAGCGCGGTGACCGAGTCGCCCGCGGTGACCGCGAGGAACCAGACGCCCATCATCTGCGAGGCGTACTTCTTCGGCGCCATCTTCGTCGTCACGGACAGACCCACCGGGGACAGCGTCAGCTCACCGATGGTCTGCGCGAAGTAGATCGCGACCAGCCACATCGCCGCGGCCTTGTGACCGCCCTGCGCGATGGACAGCGGGGCGAGGAAGACGAAGAAGGACGCACCCACCAGCACCAGGCCGGAGGCGAACTTCACGATGGTGCTCGGCTCCTGGCCGCGGCGGTTCAGCCACAGCCACAGCCAGGCGAAGACCGGCGCCAGCGCCATGATCATGACCGGGTTGACCGACTGGTACCAGGAGACCGGGAACTCCCAGCCGAAGATGGTGTTGTCGGCCCGCTTCTCGGCGAACAGCGACAGCGTCGAGCCACCCTGGTCGTAGATCATCCAGAACACGGCGGCGGCGACGAAGAACCAGATGTACGCCGACACCTTCGACCGCTCGGCGGAGTCCAGGTCCTTGTCCCGCAGGATGCGGGTGATGACCAGGATCGGCACGAGCAGGCCGACGAGGGTGAGCGGGATCAGCGCCCAGTTCAGGGTGAAGTGGCCGGTGCCGCCGACGATGCCGTAGAAGACCACGGCGATGGCCAGCCAGATCAGGCCCTTGCGCAGGGTGGTCGCCTTCTCGGCGGGCGTCAGCGGGGTCGGGACCTCACTGCTCTTCGCGCTCAGGTGGCGTCCGCCGAGCAGGTACTGGGCGAGGCCCAGCGCCATGCCGAGCGCGGCCAGCGCGAAGCCCAGGTGCCAGTTGACGTTCTCACCGACGGTGCCGATGACCAGCGGGGCGACGAAGGCACCGAGGTTGATGCCGATGTAGAAGAGCGTGAAGCCGCCGTCCCGGCGCGGGTCCCCCGGGCCGTTGTAGAGGTGGCCGACCATCGTGGAGATGTTGGCCTTCAGCAGACCGGAACCGATGGCGACGAGACCCAGGCCGACGAAGAAGCTCGCGGCGACGGGCAGCGCCAGGCACAGGTGGCCCAGCATGATGACGATGCCCGCGACGGTGACCGTCTTGCGGGGGCCGAGCACACGGTCGGCGAACCAGCCGCCGGGCAGGGTGAGCAGGTAGACGAGCGAGACGTAGACGGCGTAGATCGCCGTCGCCGTGCCCGCGTTCAGGTGCAGGCCACCCGGGGCCACCAGGTACAGCGGGAGCAGGGCCCTCATGCCGTAGTAGGAGAAGCGCTCCCACATCTCGGTCATGAAGAGAGTGGCCAGTCCGCGGGGGTGGCCGAAGAAGGTCTTCTCGGAACCGGGGGTGCCCGGGCGGACCGAGTCCTTCGTCAGGCTGGACGCCATGGTCGTTCCTTGCTGGTCGGGACGCGGCTGCTGGAGCGTTGCGCGCCCGGTGGGGGTGCGGCCGGCACCGGCGGGTCGGTCGTCCACCCCCCACGCCCAGGGGGGAGTCCGCTCCGGATCACGGAGTGGCGGACGGCGACCACCGGGATCCACGCCCCGCGACGCTTCGGTTGCGTCCGGAGCCCGGCCAGAGGTCATTCCTTTCGAGCTGATCTTGGTCAGCCCGTACACAAAAGAGACCTTCAGCGTCCACTGCCCGCCAAAGGCCCCGGTGTACTACAGGCGTTCAGATCACCATACGGCAGGACACTGCCGGATATGGAAGGACTTGAGACCGGGATCACAGGTGTCGCGGGAACCGCACGCGGGAATCGAAGGTCCCTCCCAGGATCGCATCCGCAGGTCAATGGTTCGTACCAGCAGGCCGGAAGGTAAGAACCCTGCGAACCGATCACACCCCGGCACCGCACCCGGGCGGTCTACCATCACCTCATGACCCGTGTACTGCTCGCCGAGGACGACGCGTCCATCTCGGAGCCGCTGGCCCGCGCCCTGCGCCGGGAAGGTTACGAGGTCGAGGTGCGCGAGGACGGACCCGCCGCACTCGACGCCGGAATGCAGGGCGGCGTCGATCTGGTCGTGCTGGACCTGGGCCTGCCCGGCATGGACGGCCTGGAGGTCGCCCGCCGGCTGCGCGCCGACGGCCACACCGTGCCGATCCTCATCCTGACCGCGCGGGCCGACGAGGTGGACACCGTCGTCGGCCTGGACGCGGGCGCCGACGACTACGTCACCAAGCCCTTCCGGCTCGCCGAACTGCTCGCCCGGGTCCGGGCCCTGCTCCGGCGCGGCGCCGCCGAGCCGCAGCAGCCGCCGGCCACGCACGGGGTGCGGATCGACGTCGAGTCGCACCGGGCCTGGATGGGCGAGGAGGAGCTCCAGCTCACGGCGAAGGAGTTCGACCTGCTGCGGGTGCTGGTGCGGGACGCCGGCCGGGTGGTCACCCGGGACCAGCTGATGCGCGAGGTCTGGGACACCACGTGGTGGTCCTCGACCAAGACCCTCGACATGCACATCTCCTGGCTGCGCAAGAAGCTCGGGGACGACGCGGCGAACCCCCGGTACATCGCCACGGTGCGCGGAGTCGGCTTCCGGTTCGAGAAGAGCTGAGCTCCCCCGGAGGGGGCACCCCCGGCCGCTGGGGCTTGACCGGCATGACGGGTCGCGTCGTGGGGGCTCGGGCGGCCGCCCGGCCGCCGGTCCGCCGTGGCCGGTCGCGCCGTTCCCCGCGCCCCTTCGGGGCGTGCACCACTGGATAAAGCCCCCCGGAGAATCCCATGCGCCGACGTCTCATCCAGTCCACCCTCGCCGTCGTCCTCGTGGTGATCGCGGTCTTCGGCGTCTCCCTCGTGATCGTCGAGACGCGGACGATCAGCAACAGCGCCCAGGAGCGGGTGGAGTCGGAGGCGGTGCGGCTGGCCAGCATCGTGGACAGCCGGATCCTCGCCGCGGAGAACGTCAACGCGGACGTCCTGCGCAACCCGGTCAGCAAGGACCAGTACGCGGTCATCCGCCTGCCCGGCAGGTCGCCCATAGAGATCGGCAGCAAGCCCGAGGGCGACACCATCAGCTACACCCAGCACGGCGAGGAGGGCGAGACGGTCACCGTGCAGGAGCCCCGCTCCGCGGTGACCCGCGAGGTCGGCCGGACCCTGCTGATCATCGGGCTGGTCGCGCTGCTCGCCGTGGTGGCGGCGGTGCTGCTCGCCGTACGGCAGGCCAACCGGCTCGCCTCCCCGCTGACCGACCTCGCCGAGACCGCCGAACGCCTCGGCTCCGGCGACCCGCGCCCGCGCCACAAGCGCTACGGCGTCCCCGAGCTGGACCGGGTCGCCGATGTGCTGGACGCCTCCGCCGAGCGGATCGGGCGCATGCTGACCGCCGAGCGGCGCCTCGCGGCCGACGCCTCCCACCAGCTCCGTACACCGCTGACCGCGCTGTCCATGCGGCTGGAGGAGATCACCCTCACCGACGACCCGGACACCGTGAAGGAGGAGGCGACGATCGCGCTGACGCAGGTCGAGCGGCTGACGGACGTCGTGCAGCGGCTGCTGACGAACTCCCGCGACCCGCGCACCGGCTCCGCCGTCACCTTCGACCTGGACGAGGTCATCCAGCAGCAGCTCGCCGAGTGGCGGCCCGCCTACCGCAGCGTCGGCCGGGCCATCGTCAGCTCCGGCAAGCGGCACCTCCAGGCGGTGGGCACCCCGGGCGCGGTCGCCCAGGTACTGGCCGCGCTGATCGAGAACTCGCTCATGCACGGCGGCGGCACCGTCGCGCTGCGCACCCGGGTCACCGGCAACCAGGCCGTCATCGAGGTCACCGACGAGGGACCGGGCGTGCCGGCGGACCTCGGCGCGCGGATCTTCGAGCGCACGATCAGCGGGCGGAACTCCACCGGGATCGGCCTGGCCGTGGCCCGCGACCTCGCGGAGGCCGACGGCGGCCGGCTGGAACTGCTCCAGGCGCAGCCCCCGGTCTTCGGCCTCTTCCTGTCGCGCACACCCCCGCCGCGCAAGCCGGACCAGGACCGGCCCACGGTCCGCTAGCCGGCCGGGGCCGCGGGGACCGCGGCGGGACTACGGGACGCGCTGCCTCGGCGGCTGCTTCTTCGACTCCTGCTTCAGGATCGATTCCGCGCTCGCCACGGTCTCCCGGGCCGGCAGCGTCCGGAACACCCAGCTGCGGTACGACCAGAAGCGGAACAGGGTCGCGACGCCGATGCCGACGAACTTGAAGATGTTGCTCTGCAGCGGGCTGTCCCAGCCGAAGGCGTAGGTCGCCAGGTAGAGCACGCCGTTCTCGATCACCAGGCCGACGGCGCTGAACAGCAGGAACAGCGTGAGTTCCTTGGTGCGCCCGCCCTTGTCGCGGTCCCGGTACGTCCAGTAACGGAAGCCGACGTAGTTGAAGGCGATGGCCACGACGGTCGCGATGATGCTGGCCCGCACCACCGGCAGGTCGGAGACGTGCCGGACCAGGTTGAACACGCCCAGATTGACGAGGACGCCGGCACCGCCGACGGCCCCGAACTTGACGACCTCGCGTACGAGCCGTTGCAGCCCCGAGGAACGAGGTTCCATGGCTGTGCAGCTCCCGTCGGTAGGTTTCGTCGACCCCGCCATGCTAGCCGCGCGGGCCCACCGGTGCCTGTGGACCGGGCCACTGCCCGGAAACGGGTCGTAAAGAAGAGGGGAAGCCCTCGGTAAGAGTCTGCGCGAGGGACGGATTCGGCCTCCCCGGCGTGGCCGATACCCTAGGGGTGTGACGTTCCCGGTAGTCGGCATGATCGGCGGGGGGCAGCTCGCGCGTATGACGCACGAAGCGGGCATCCCGTTCGGCATCAGGTTCAAGCTTCTCAGTGACACTCCGCAGGATTCCGCCGCGCAGGTCGTGAGCGACGTCGTCATCGGCGACTACCGCGACCTGGAGACGCTGCGCGCGTTCGCGCGCGGCTGCGACGTGATCACCTTCGACCACGAGCACGTGCCCACCGAGCACCTGCGCGCCCTGGAGGCGGACGGCATCCCCGTGCGCCCCGGTCCGGACGCGCTGGTGCACGCCCAGGACAAGGGCGTGATGCGGGCGAAGCTCGACGCGATCGGCATCCCGTGCCCCCGGCACCGGATCGTCAGCGACCCGGAGGACGTCGTCCGGTTCGCCGCCGAGGGCGACGGCTTCCCCGTCGTCCTCAAGACGGTCCGCGGCGGCTACGACGGCAAGGGCGTGTGGGTCGTGGACAGTGCCGAGGAGGCCGCCGAGCCCTTCCGCGCCGGCGTCCCCGTGCTCGCCGAGGAGAAGGTCGACTACGTCCGCGAGCTGGCCGCCAACGTCGTCCGCTCCCCGCACGGCCAGGCCGTCGCCTACCCCGTGGTGGAGTCGCAGCAGGTCGACGGCGTCTGCGACACGGTCATAGCCCCCGCGCCCGACCTCCAGGAGGACCTGGCGCTGCGGGCCGAGGAGATGGCGCTGACCATCGCCAAGGAACTGGGCGTCGTCGGCCACCTCGCCGTCGAGCTGTTCCAGACCCGCGACGGCCGCATCCTCGTCAACGAGCTGGCGATGCGTCCGCACAACTCCGGCCACTGGACCATGGACGGCGCGATCACCTCGCAGTTCGCCAACCACGTCCGCGCGGTCCTGGACCTGCCGCTGGGCGACCCGCGCCCGCGCGCCCGGTGGACCGTGATGGTCAACGTGCTGGGCGGCGACTACCCGGACATGTACTCCGCGTACCTGCACTGCATGGCCCGCGACCCCAAGCTCAAGATCCACATGTACGGCAAGGACGTGAAGCCCGGCCGCAAGGTCGGACACGTGAACACCTACGGCGACGACCTGGACGAGGTGCTGGAGCGCGCCCGCCACGCAGCCGGCTACCTGAGAGGCACCATCACCGAATGAGCCCCGTTGTTGGCATCGTCATGGGGTCGGACTCCGACTGGCCCGTCATGGAAGCCGCCGCCAAGGCCCTGGACGAGTTCGAGATCTCCTACGAGGTCGACGTCGTCTCCGCGCACCGCATGCCCCGCGAGATGATCACGTACGGCGAGCAGGCCGCCGACCGCGGCCTGAAGGTGATCATCGCCGGCGCGGGCGGTGCCGCCCACCTGCCCGGCATGCTCGCCTCCGTCACCCCGCTGCCGGTCATCGGCGTGCCCGTGCCGCTGAAGTACCTGGACGGCATGGACTCGCTGCTCTCCATCGTGCAGATGCCCGCCGGCGTCCCGGTCGCCACGGTCTCCGTCGCCGGTGCCCGCAACGCCGGTCTCCTCGCCGCCCGGATGCTCGCCGCGCACGACGAGGACCTGCTGCACAAGATGCGCGACTTCCAGCAGGACCTCAACGACCAGGCCACCGAGAAGGGCAAAAGGCTGCGCGCCAAGGTCGAGGGCGCCGGCAGCGGCTTCGGCTTCGGGAAGTGACCGCCGTGGCCGCCCTGGACGAAGCCCGCGCGCTGCTGCGCGAGTTCCCCGTGGTCGACGGGCACAACGACCTCCCGTGGGCGCTGCGCAAGCAGGCCGGCTACGACCTGGACGCCCTGGACATCGCCGGCGACCGGCACGAGCAGCTGCACACCGACCTGCCGCGGCTGCGCGCGGGCGGCGTCGGTGCCCAGTACTGGTCGGTGTACGTCCCCTGCGAGGAGCCCGAGCCGGTCGCGGCCACGCTGGAGCAGATCGACTGCGTCCGCCGGCTGCTGGACCGCTACCCGGCGGACCTGGCGCCCGCGCTGACCGCCGCGGACATGGAGGCGGCCCGCCGGGACGGCCGTATCGCCTCGCTCATGGGCGCCGAGGGCGGCCACTCCATAGCCAACTCGCTGGGCACCCTGCGCGGCCTGTACGCGCTCGGCGTGCGCTACATGACGCTCACCCACAACGACAACGTGGACTGGGCGGACTCCGCGACCGACGAGCCCGGCGTGGGCGGCCTGTCCGCCTTCGGCCGCGAGGTCGTCCGCGAGATGAACCGCCTCGGCATGCTCGTCGACCTCTCCCACGTGGCGGCGACCACCATGCGGGACGCGCTGGACGCAGCCTCGGCGCCGGTGATCTTCTCGCACTCCTCCGCCCGCGCGGTGTGCGACCACCCCCGCAACATCCCCGACGACGTCCTGGAGCGCCTGCCCGCCAACGGCGGCATGGCCATGGTGACGTTCGTGCCCAAGTTCGTGCTCCAGGCCGCCGTCGACTGGACGGCCGCCGCCGACGAGCACCTGCGCGCCCACGGCCTGCACCACCTGGACACCAGCCCCGAGGCGATGAAGCTCCACCGCGCCTTCGAGGAGCGCCACCCGCGCCCGGTCGCCACGGTGTCCACGGTCGCGGACCACCTGGACCACATGCGCGAGGTCGCCGGCATCGACCACCTGGGCATCGGCGGCGACTACGACGGCACCGCGTTCACCCCGGACGGCCTGGACGACGTCTCCGGCTACCCCAACCTGCTCGCCGAACTGCTCGAACGCGGCTGGTCCAGGGCCGACCTGGCCAAGCTGACCTGGCAGAACGCGGTCCGCGTCCTGGGCGCCGCCGAGGACGCGGCGCGGGACCTCCAGGCCACCCGCGCGCCGTCCCTCGCCACCATCGAGGCGCTCGACGGCACGCCCGGCGGGAGCTGACCGGGGTACCCCCGAACGCCCCACTCACCAGGAAGGCCACCTCCGCTCCGTGCGACCGTGTCGGTACGCCTGCCACAGCACGCCGTAGCCGACGACGACGTACGGAGCCCGCCATGGCCGACCTCCAGGACGACATCCCCACCACGACCGAGGTCGGCCGGGACGACGGCCTGCCGGACGGCGACGGGGCGGCCCCGGCCTCGCTCGACCCGGCGTACCCCCCTTCCGCGCAGCAGGCCGGCGAGTTGCTGGAACGGGCGCACGCCCTGCTCGCCGCCCACCCGGTCGCCGACGGCTACAGCGGCCTGCCCTGGGCCCTGCGCCACCTGCCCTGGTACGACCTGGAGCTGGGCGAGGCCGCCATCGACACGGACGTGCCCCGGCTGCGCGAGGGACATGTCGCCGCGCTGTTCTGGTCGCTGCACCTGCCCGAGGAGCCGAGCGGCGAACGTGCCGTGACGACGACCCTGGAGCAGCTGGACCTGGTCCGCATGGTCGTCGACAGCCACCCGGAGGGGCTGCGGCTGGCGCGCACCGCCGGACAGGTCATCGACGCCCACAACTGCGGCCGGGTCGCCGTGGTGCCGGGCCCCGCACCCGCCGCCGCCCTGGACGACTCCCTGGGCCTCCTGCGCATCCTGCACACCCTCGGGCTGCGCGTGCTCACCCTCGCGGACACCGCCTGGGCGGGCACCTCGGGGCTGACCCGGTTCGGGGAGGAGGTCGTCCGCGAGATGAACCGGCTCGGGGTGCTCGCCGACGTCTCGGGAGCCACCCCCGACACCGTCGAGCGGACCATCGCCCTGTCCAAGACCCCGGTGCTGTGCAGCCGCTCGGCCGCCCGCGCCCTGCGCCCGCACCCGGCCAACCTGCCCGACGAACTGCTCGCCGCCCTGGGCCGGGCGAAGGGCCTGTGCATGGTGCCGCTGACCGCCGAGCAGACCGGCCCGACCGTCCCGGACGTCGCCGACCACCTCGACCACATCCGCGACGTGGCCGGCCCCGACTGCGTCGGCCTGTCCGGCACCTATGACTCCGGGGCCGTCCACCCCCGGGACCTCGCCGACGCCTCCCGCTACCCCCACCTGATCGCCGAGCTGCTCCGGCGCGGCTGGTCCGAGACCGAGCTGTCCCTGCTGACCTGGGGCAACGTGCAGCGGGTGCTGCGCAGCGCGGACTTCGTCGCACGGGCCACGCAGCTGCGCCGGGAGGCGTCCACCGCGAAGATCACCGAGCTGGACGCCTCCTAGGACGTCGTCACGCCCCCTCGATCCGGCACAGGCAGAACGGGTGCCCGGCCGGGTCGGCGTACACCTGGAAGTCCTTCTTCTCGCGGTCCTCCAGGTCCAGCGGGCGGGCACCCAGCGCCAGCACCCGCTCGTGCGCCGCGTCGAGCTCCGCCCAGGTCGCACCCGCGTCGAAGTCCAGGTGAAGCTGCTGGCCGTTGCGGTCCGCGCGCGGCCACTCCGGCGGGGTGTGCCCCTCGGCCCGCTGGAAGGCGAGCCGGGGACCGTCCGGGACCTGGAGCACCACCCAGTCGTCGTCCTCCGCCTGCGGGGTACCGCCGGCCACCGCCGCGTAGAAGGCGGCCAGCGCGTGCGGGTCGGGGCAGTCGAGCACGACGTTACGGAAACGGGCCACGGACGTCATGGAGTTCTCCTTCGAGACGGTTGCGCGGGCGCCCCGTCAGCAGGCGCACAGACAGAACGGGTGCCCAGCGGGGTCGGCGTAGACACGGAAGGTCCGCTCGCGGTCCTCCGCGTCCAGCGGCTTGGCGCCCAGCTCCAGGACCCCCTTCTCCGCCGCGTCCAGGTCCTCCACGGTGAGGTCGAGGTGGAACTGCTGCGAGTGGTCCGGCGCGGGCCACCGCGGCGGCACGAAACCGGGCGCCTGCTGGAAGGCCAGCGTCGGCCCGCCCGGCACCTTCAGATCCACCCACGAGCCGTCCTCGGGGTTCTCCTCGACCGTCCCGCCCAGCACACCGGCGTAGAAGCCGGCCAGCGCGCGCGGATCGGGACAGTCCAGGACCACGACATCGAGCTTGGCGAGCGCCATGACTACCTCCTCCATGGGTTACCTGCAGAAGCGGGTAACCGGTAACGGTTACTGCATGCTCCCGCATCGGGGGTAACGTCGCAAGCATGAGCGAGAGATCGGCCGCTCCCGGCGGCCTGGCCCTGATCGAGTCCCTGGTGAACACGCTGGACATCGAGACGGGCGCCGACTCGCTGGACACGCCGGAGGGTCGCGGGCGCCTCGGCATCACGGAGGCCGAGCTGGCCGACGCGCGGGAGCTGCGCGAATCGCTGCGGGCGGTACTGCTGGCCCACGCCGGCCATCCGCCGCACCGCGCGGTGACCCCGCTGGGCGCCCTGCTGGCGCGCGCCCCGCTCCGCGTCGCCGTCGACGAGCGGGACGGCTCGGCACGCCTCGCCCCCGCCGAGGAGGGCCCGCTGCTCTCCCGGGTGGCCGCCGCCGTCGCCGAGGCACTGGTCGCCGGAACCTGGACCAGGCTGAAGGCGTGCGAGGCCGGCACCTGCCACTGGGCGTACTACGACCGCAGCCCCGCCGGCCGCGGCCGCTGGTGCTCGATGCAGGTGTGCGGAGCCCGCGCGAAGATGCGCCGGTACCGGGCCAAGGGTGCGTGAGTCACAGCGGAGTGGTGCACAATGCGGACAGACGCCGGTTCGGCCGACTGAGCCTCGGCCGAACCGGCGTCACCCGATGCCGCCGCGTTCTTCAGTCGGTGGGGCGTCATGCGGTGGGGCGTTATGCGGTGGGGCGGCCCATCGCCCGGTACGTCCAGCCCGCCCGCCGCCACTGCTCCGGGTCCAGGGTGTTGCGCCCGTCGAGGATCACCCGGGCCGTCACCGCCTCGCCGAGCGCCGCCGGGTCCAGCTCGCGGAACTCGCCCCACTCGGTCAGGTGCAGCACCACGTCGGCGCCCCGGGCGGCCTCCAGCGCCGAGTCGGCGTACCCCAGGGTCGGGAACACCTTGCGGGCGTTGTCCATGCCCTTCGGGTCGTACACCGTCACCTGGCCGCCCTGGAGGTGGATCTGGCCCGCGACGTTCAGCGCGGGGGAGTCGCGGACGTCGTCGGAGTCCGGCTTGAAGGTGGCGCCGAGCACCGCGACCCGCTTGCCGAGGAAGGAACCGCCGCCCAGCGCCTCCCGGGTCATCTCCACCATCTGCCCGCGCCGGCGCATGTTGATGGAGTCGATCTCCCGCAGGAAGGTGAGCGCCTGGTCCGCGCCCAGCTCGCCCGCCCGGGCCATGAACGCCCGGATGTCCTTGGGCAGACAGCCGCCGCCGAAGCCGATACCGGCGCGCAGGAACTTCCGCCCGATCCGGTCGTCGTGGCCGATGGCCTCCGCCAGCTTCGCCACGTCACCGCCGGCCGCCTCGCAGACCTCGGCCATCGCGTTGATGAAGGAGATCTTGGTGGCGAGGAAGGAGTTCGCGGCCGTCTTCACCAGCTCGGCGGTCGGGAAGTCGGTGACCACGAACGGCGTGCCCTCGCCGACCGGGCCGGCGTACACCTCGCGCAGCAGCTTCTCCGCGCGCTCGCTGCGCACCCCGACGACGATCCGGTCCGGGTGCAGGGTGTCCTGGACGGCGAAGCCCTCGCGCAGGAACTCCGGGTTCCAGGCCAGCTCGGCGTCCGCGCCGGCCGGGGCGTGCTCGGCGAGGTAGGCGGCCAGCCGGTCGGCCGAGCCCACCGGCACGGTCGACTTGCCCACCACCAGGGCCGGGCCGTGCAGGTGCGGGGCGAGCGAGGCGATCGCGGAGTCGACGTACCTCATGTCACAGGCGTACTCGCCGTGCTTCTGCGGGGTGTTCACGCACACGAAGTGCACGTCGCCGAAGGCACCGACCTCGGCCCAGTCCGTGGTGAACCGCAGCCGTCCCGAGGAGCCCTCGATCCCGGCCACGTGCCGGCGCAGCAGTTCGTCGAGCCCCGGCTCGTACATCGGGGTCTCGCCGCGCTCCAGCAGGGCGATCTTCTCCGGTACGACGTCCAGGCCCAGCACCTCGAAGCCCAGCTCGGCCATGGCCGCGGCGTGTGTGGCGCCGAGATAGCCGGTGCCGATCACGGTGATCTTCAGGCTCATGGGTGTGCTCCAGCTCCGGTCCGTCGGTCCTGCTCGGTCATGCGGTGCCTGAGCATAGTCGGGCCGCTCAGCGGGCACTTTTTCCGCTGTCAGCAAGCTCACGTAGGCGTGTTCACGCCGGCGCTCTAAAATTCAGTTACTTAACGGTAATTAGCGTCAGTATCACTGCGTCTTTGGAGCGTGAGACACCGTGGCCGGATCGGCTGACTTCGACCTGTACCGCCCGTCCGAGGAGCACGACATGCTCCGGGACGCCGTCCGTTCGCTGGTCGAGGCGAAGATCGCGCCGTTCGCCACTGCGGTGGACGAGGAGGCCCGTTTCCCGCAGGAGGCCCTCGACGCCCTCGTCGCCAACGAGCTGCACGCCGTGCACGTCCCCGAGGAGTACGGCGGCGCCGGCGCCGACGCGCTCGCCACGGTCATCGTGATCGAGGAGGTGGCCCGCGCCTGCGTCTCCTCCTCCCTCATCCCGGCCGTGAACAAGCTGGGCTCGCTCCCGGTGATCCTCTCCGGCTCCGAGGAGCTGAAGAAGAAGTACCTGGGCCCGCTCGCCCAGGGCGACGCGATGTTCTCGTACTGCCTGTCCGAGCCGGAGGCGGGCTCGGACGCGGCCGGCATGAAGACCAAGGCCGTCCGCGACGGCGACCACTGGGTGCTCAACGGCGTCAAGCGCTGGATCACCAACGCGGGCGTCTCCGAGTACTACACGGTGATGGCCGTGACGGACCCCTCGAAGCGCTCCAAGGGCATCTCGGCCTTCGTGGTCGAGAAGTCGGACGAGGGTGTCTCCTTCGGCGCCCCGGAGAAGAAGCTCGGCATCAAGGGTTCCCCGACCCGCGAGGTCTACTTCGACAACGTACGCATCCCCGCCGACCGCATGATCGGCGAAGAGGGCACGGGCTTCCTGACGGCCATGAAGACCCTGGACCACACCCGCATCACCATCGCCGCCCAGGCGCTCGGCGTCGCCCAGGGTGCCTTCGACTACGCCAAGGGCTACGTCCAGGAGCGCAAGCAGTTCGGCAAGGCGATCGCCGACTTCCAGGGCATCCAGTTCATGCTCGCCGACATGTCCATGAAGATCTCGGCGGCCCGCGCCCTGACCTACCAGGCCGCCGCCGCCTCCGAGCGCGGCGACTCCGACCTCACCTACCTGGGCGCCGCCGCCAAGTGCTTCGCCTCGGACGTGGCCATGGAGGTCACCACCGACGCCGTCCAGCTCCTCGGCGGCTACGGCTACACCCGCGACTACCCGGTGGAGCGCATGATGCGCGACGCCAAGATCACCCAGATCTACGAGGGCACGAACCAGGTCCAGCGGATCGTCATGGCCCGCAACCTGCCGTAAGGCGTCCGCTCCCCCGAAAGGCGCCCCTCGGGGCGCCTTTTCCGCGTTGGGCAGGAAGCCGTAACCCGACGTGCGGGACACCGCTCCGCGGCGTAGGACGGAAGCACACGGGGCCCGCCCCGGGGCCCACCCGCCTTCCCAGGAGGAGCCATGACCCAGTCCCAGTCCCGGTCCGGGATGATGCCCGCCCTCACGCAGCAGATGCAGGACTGCATCGAGGCCTGCATGAACTGCCACAACATGTGCGAGGAGACCATGAGCTCCTGCATGCAGCAGGGCGGCCAGGCGCAGATGCAGGTCATGCGGGCGCTCATGGACTGCTCCGAGACGACCCGCATGTGCGCCGACATGATGATGCGGCGCTCGCCCATGGCCGGCGAGATGTGCGCGCTCTGCGCGAAGGTCTGCGACATGTGCGTCGAGGCGTGTATGTCCATGCCGGACGACCAGCAGATGATGCGCTGCGCCGAGGCGTGTCGCCGCTGCGCGGAGACCTGCCGGGCGATGGCGGGCGCCGCCATGTGAGCCCACCGCGCACGGCCGAGGGCACCCCGCGGGGTGCCCTCGGACCGTCGCGCGCGCCGCCGTCAGTTGCCGGAGACGGTGACCTTCTCGTCGTTGTTCAGCTGGTCCACCAGCGTCTTCACCTTCGCCTTGTCCCAGACGAGGTTGCCGCCGGAGGAGCCGGAGATGGGCATGTTCATCGAGGTGCCGTCACCGCCGCTGACGCCCTTCATCGCCCAGAACATCGAGGCCAGGTCCCACAGGCCCATGTCCTTGTCGACGATCAGGGAGTCCAGGCCCGCGCCCATGGTCGGGTAGAACTTGAAGGGGTTCAGCACCGTGGACGGGGTGGCCACCTGGTGGGCCAGGGCGGCCAGGAACTTCTGCTGGTTCTTGGTGCGCTGCAGGTCGGACGCGGCGAACGCGTGCCGGGTCCGGACGAAGGCGAGCGCCTGCTGGCCGTTCAGGGTCTGCTTGCCGGCCTCGAAGTCGGCGCCCGACCACTTGTCCTTGAAGCCCTTGTCGATGTCGATCTCGACGCCGCCCACCGCGTCGACGATGTTCGCGAAGCCCTGGAAGCCGATCTCCACGTAGTGGTCGATGTGCAGACCGGTGTTCGCCTCGATCGTGCGGACCAGCAGCGTCGGCCCGTCCTCGGCGTAGGTGGCGTTCAGCTTCGCGTGCCGCCCCCGCGCCGGGTACACCTTCCCGGACGTCGACCCCTTGTACGACGGGACCACCACGTCCGAGTCGCGCGGCAGCGATATGAGCGTGTCGCCGTTGTCGCCGACGTGCAGGATCATCATCGAGTCGGTGCGCTTGCCCTCGGCGCCGCCGGTGTGCAGCTTCTTCTCGTCCTCCTTGGACATGCCCTCACGGCTGTCCGAGCCGACGATCAGGTAGTTGGTGCCCGACCCCGACCCGGGCCGGTCGATGACCGTCGACAGGTCCACCTCACGGCGCAGCTTGGAGTCGGCCCAGAAGTAGGTGGCCACCGAGGTGACGACCAGCACGGTAGCCAGCGTGATCGCCGTCCACTTGATCCGGCGCCGCCAGTTCGGCGCGGGGCGCGGGGCACGGGTGGACGCGCCTTCCGGGCCGCCCGGGCCCCGGCCGCCGGGGCTGCCGTAGACCTGGCCCGTGTTGTAGCCGCTGTCGTAGTCGCCGTAGCCGGCGCCTTCCTCGCGTCCGCTGCCGTTCACGTACGACGGCTGCTGCGGCACACCGGCCCCGTACGGCGGCGCCGCCGGGCCGGGGTCGCCGTACGCCGAGCGCGGTCCGGGCGGTACCGCCGGGCCGCGCCGCACCTGACGCATCACGCGAGCCCCCTCCGGCTGTGCGCCGGCACTGCCGCGTCCGTAGCGCGGGCCGCGGTTGTCGTCGGACCATCCCTCGGGCCAGTCATTCATGCGCCCCAGTGTGCAGGGCGCCGATACGTGCTCGACAAGGGATGTCGGGAAATCAGGGCCCCGCTGTTGCGAACCCGACACAAATTCCGCGAATGCGCCGTCGGCATAAGGTGGAGGGCATGACAGACCAGGTCACGGGCACGGATCCGGACATCCCGGGCAAGCCCACCTCAGCCTCGCGCACCACCCTCAGCCACATCATGACCCACAACGACACCAACCTGCTGGGTACGGTGCACGGCGGGGTGATCATGAAGCTGGTCGACGACGCGGCGGGCGCGGTGGCCGGCCGGCACTCCGGCGGTCCCGCCGTCACCGCGTCCATGGACGAGATGGCGTTCCTGGAGCCGGTCCGCGTCGGTGACCTGGTCCACGTCAAGGCGCAGGTGAACTGGACCGGCCGGACCTCGATGGAGATCGGCGTCCGGGTGCTCGCCGAGCGCTGGAACGAGTCGGACCCGGCCACCCAGGTGGGCTCGGCCTACCTGGTCTTCGCGGCCGTCGACGCCGACGGCAAGCCGCGCCGCGTGCCGCCGGTCATACCGGAGACCGACCGGGACCGCCGCCGCTACCAGGAGGCCCAGATCCGCCGCACCCACCGCCTGGCCCGCCGCCGGGCGATCCGTGAGCTGCGGGAGAAGCGGGCGGCGGAGGGCTTCGACGACTAGCCGCGGACGCAACGGCGGACCGGACGCGGACGGGACGACGGACTGGACGGCGGACCACACGCGGGCGGGACGGGCGCACTCGACGCGGACCGTACGGCGGCGCCGGGCGAGGGCCGCACGGCGTGCTGCGGTGCTCCGGGCCGAGCGCTCAGCACGCCACCTCGTTGCCCCGCACCACGTTCTGCTCCGGCCGCGCCGGGTCGTCGAACCGCACCTTGCGTACCTTCCGCACGTCGGCGAAGTCCGCGCCGGCCGTCACCTTCAGCAGCGGCCCCTGCCCCGGCACCGCGCGCAGCTCGCTGCCCGGCAGGGCCGCGGCCAGGGAGCGGGCGGAGCGGTCCCAGCGGGGGTCGTAGGAGATCACCGTGCGCGGCACACGGACGGGCGCGGTCACCGGCAGGCGGGTGGTGGCGAAGCCGGTCGCCGCGAGTGCCGCGTCGACCCGCCTGGCCAGCCCGACCGTGCCGCTGCCGTTCGCCACCTGCACCCGGATCGTGTCCGGGGCCACCTCCACCGGCACCGCGGTCCGCGCCGGGTCCCGGTGCGGACGCTCCCCGGCGAGCGGCTTGTCGTCGCGCAGCGCCCGGAACAGCTCGTCGGCCTTGGCCGGGTCCCACTTCAGGGTCGAGCCGATGCCCTTGACCTGGTAGTTCAGCTGTCCGATGGGGACGGTGGCGAACTCGGACGAGGAGGGGGAGAAGTCCCGCATCGCGCGGCCGAGGTCGAGCAGCTCGTCGGTGCCGAAGCCCTCGTCGGCGCGGACCGAGCCGAGCACCGCCCGGGTCACGTCCCGGAACCGCATCGGGTTCAGCAGCACCCCGGAGGAGGTCGTCCGCTCCAGCAGCGCGGCCAGGAACCGCTGCTGCCGTTTCATCCGGCCCAGGTCGCTTGCGCCGTCGATGTGCCGGGCGCGCACGTACTGCAGCGCCTGCCCGCCCAGCAGGGTGTGGGTGCCGGGTCCGAGGTCGAGCCCGGTGTACGCGTCCCTCAGCGGCGTCGGCGTGCACACCTTGACCCCGCCGAGCACGTCGACGGTCTTCATGAAGCTGGTGAAGTCGACCTCCAGATAGTGGTCGATCTTCACGTGGGTCATGTTCTCGACCGTGCGGATGGTCAGCTGGGGGCCGCCCTCGGCGTAGGCCGCGTTGAGCCTGACCGGGTGCGGTCCGTGCCGCCGCCCCGAGTTCATGTCGGTGTGCGCGGGCATCTCGGCGTAGGAGTCGCGCGGCAGGCTCACCACGGTGGCCCGCTCCCGGTCCTCCGAGATGTGCACGATCATCATCGTGTCGGTGCAGTGGCAGGGCTGCCCGCCCAGCCGGTAGGCGCGCCGGTCCTGCTCGCTGATCTTGTCGCGGCCGTCGGTGCCTACCAGCAGCAGGTTCATGCCGTGGCCGGCCCGGGGCCGGTTCTTCATGTCCTTGAAGGCGTCGATCCGGGCGATCCCCGCGTCCAGACTGGCGACGACCGCGTGCCCGATCCCGGCGGAGGCGAGCACCACGACCGAGAGCGTGGTGACCGCCCGCATGGCCCAGCGGGGCCGCCGCCGCGGCGGCCGGACGGACCGCACCGGCCGCCGCTCGGGCGGACGCGGCACACGGCGGGGCGGCTGGCGGCGTTGCGGAGGCGCGGGGGACCGAGGCGGGCTGGGCAAGGAGGACACCTCCGGACGAGGCCGTACGTGGGATCCGTGAGCACAGTAGGCCGATACGATCTCCAGCCCGCGTCGCAGCCCCGGCGGCGCGCATCCGTGTCCCCCGTTCGCGGTAACGTGAGGCTCCTATGAACGCCAAGCCCGACGTGCGGCTCCCCGCCGTGTCAGTGATCATGCCCGTGCTCAACGAGGAGCGGCATCTGCGCGGGGCCGTCCAAGCGATCCTCGCGCAGGAGTACGCCGGCGAGATGGAGGTCGTGATCGCCCTCGGTCCGTCCACGGACCGCACGGACGAGATCGCCGCCGAGCTGGTCCGTGACGACCCGCGCGTGCACACCGTCCCCAACCCGACCGGCCGCACCCCGGCCGCGCTGAACGCGGCGATCAAGGCGTCCCGGCACCCGATCGTGGTCCGCGTCGACGGCCACGGCATGCTCTCGCCGAACTACATCGCGACCGCCGTGCGCCTGCTGGAGGAGACCGGCGCGCAGAACGTCGGCGGCATCATGCACGCCGAGGGCGAGAACGACTGGGAGCACGCGGTGGCCGCCGCGATGACCTCGAAGATCGGCGTCGGCAACGCGGCCTTCCACACCGGCGGCCAGGCCGGCCCCGCGGAGACGGTCTACCTCGGTGTGTTCCGCCGCGAGGCGCTGGAGCAGCAGGGCGGCTACAACGAGGAGTTCATCCGCGCCCAGGACTGGGAGCTGAACTTCCGTATCCGCGAGGCGGGCGGGCTCATCTGGTTCTCGCCCGAGCTGAAGGTGTCGTACCGGCCGCGGCCGTCGGTGCGGGCGCTGGCCAAGCAGTACAAGGACTACGGCCGCTGGCGGCACGTCGTCGCCCGCTACCACTCCGGTTCCATCAACCTGCGCTACCTGGCCCCGCCGGTGGCGGTGTGCGCGATAGCGGCGGGCCTGGTCGTCGGCGCGGCGCTGACCCCGTGGGGCTTCCTGGTTCCCGGCGGCTACCTGGCGGCGATCGTCGCGGGCTCCCTGCCGGCCGGCAAGGGGCTGTCCCCGAAGGCCCGGCTGCAGATCCCGGTGGCCCTCGCCACCATGCACATGTCCTGGGGCTGGGGCTTCCTGACCAGCCCGAAGTCGCTGGCGAGGAAGGTCATCGCCTCCCGGCGGCCCGCGGTCCTGGACGCCGTCTGACGATCCGCGAAGGGCCCCTCCCGTCCGAGGAGGGGCCCTTCGCGCTGCGCCGGTCCGTCAGTGCCACTGGTAGGGCTTGTACACGTCCATGCACGTCGGCTTGTCGGAGGCGTTGGCGGCGTCGGTGCCCTCCGGCAGGTCTCCGGCCTTCGGGGCGGACTGCTTGGGATAGGCGGTGCCGGTGCGCCAGTCCGCGCCGACGACGACCGTGACCCCCGACACGTCGGTGGACTTCTGCACCTGGCTCATCGGGATGCCCAGCGCCTTGGCCACGGCCTGGGCGTCACCTTCGAGGTCCGCGCTCGGATACCGCACGATCGTCTTGTCCTCGGCCAGGCTCCCCGAGGTGTCGGCCTGCGCCCGGGCGTAGCCCTTCTGCACGAGCACCTGGCCGATCGCCGAGGCCCGCTGCGAGACCGCGGCCTCGGTGGAGGTCCGGGTGGCGTTCTGCACCAGCACGCCGAGCCGGGCCGCGTCGACCGAGGGGGTCTTGGCCGGCTTGTCCTTGCCCGCGTCCTTCTTGCCGCCGGACTTCCCGCCGTTCTTGTCGAACGGCACGTCGTCCTGGAGCATCTGCCACACCTTGTCGGCCTTGGCCTTGTCCGGCACGACGTGGTTGTCCGGGTCGTCGGGGTCCGGGACGTTGGGCATGGTCACACTGGTGATGCGGTCGGTCGGCACCGACTTCATCTCCATGCCGAGGTCGTACAGCTTCTTGACCGTGCCGATCTCCTCGGAGACCTTCAGCGACTTGGTGGCCGCCTCGGCCAGGTCCATCAGCCGGCCGGTGTCGGTGAACACGTTCTGCTTCTTCAGCGTGCGGATCATCGAGTTCAGGTACATGTGCTGGGCGCGGGCGCGCATCAGGTCGCTGCCCCAGGCGTGCCGGGTGCGCAGCCACTGGAGGGCCTGCTCGCCCTTCACCTTGTGCGATCCCCTGGTCAGCTTCAGGCCGGAGCCGCCGCGCTGACTGGGGGTCGAGTGGTCCCAGACGTTCTGGTTCACGCAGACCTCGACACCCCCGATCGCGTCCGCCATCCGCACCACGCCCGCGAAGTCGATCGTCATCCAGTGGTCGATGTAGACCCCGGTCAGCTCCTCCCAGGTGAGCAGCGTGCAGCCGGCTCCGCCCCGGGCCAGGGTGACGTTGATGATGTCGTCCGTCGGCGGGAAGTCCTTGCCCTTCTCGTCCTTGCACTCGGGTATGTGCACGCGGGTGTCCCGCGGGATGCTGACCATGGCGGCGCTCTTGCGGTCCGCCGAGAGGTGGATGAGCATCTGCACGTCCGCGAGCGGCGGGTCGCCGACGTGGTCCCGGCTGCCGCCGAGCTTCACGTTCTCCTTGGAGTTCCGGCTGTCGGAGCCGATCAGGAGGATGTTCAGCGGGGTCTGGCCCGCCGCGTTCGGGGCGGTCCGGTGCGCCTTGGAGTCGTCGCCGCCTGCGCGCTTGCCCTTCTGGATGTTGCCGTTGAGATGCTGGTAGTACAGATATCCGGCCCCCGCCGTGCCGAGTATCACCACCGCCAGCACGGTCGCCGACCAGCGCAGCACCCGCCGTCTGCGTGTCCGCCGGTCGGTCTTCGGACCGCCGGCCCGCCGTCGGCCGCCGTGCCGGCCGGAACGCGCCGGGGCGTCCGTGATCCGCGACGTGAGCGACATCGTGTCCTCGACCGCCGGAGCCTCCCCGCGCACCTCGCTCTGCGCCAAACTCCCTGCCCTCCCCACCCTGCGCCAAGCAACGGGCCCGTCCCGCGTCCGTTTAGACGCTTGACGGGCCCATAGGGTTACCTACGAGGCGCACTTCACCTTGTCTGCCGTGGACTTGTCGACGTCCGGCGCCTTCGTCGGCACCGTGAGGGGCACGCCCGCACCCTTGAAATCCCTGCCCAGGGTCAGCGTCATGGCCGGCAGCCCCTGGGAGTTGGTCACGCTCTTGCCCGGTTTCATGGCGGCCCCGGACAGCCCCATGATCGCGGCCAGCCGGCGGGCCTGGGCCGCCTGGTCGGGCGCGTACTCCAGCGTGGTCCTGCCCAGCGGGGCGGGCGCGTTGCCGGCGTTCTCCGACTTGGTCACGCCCTCGTCGTTCTGCAGCCAGCTGAGCACCGCCTGGGCGCTGCCGGCCGCGGCCCCGCCGTTGAGGATGCGCACCCGCACCTCGGA
Source organism: Streptomyces cyanogenus (assembly GCF_017526105.1). NCBI lineage: Bacteria > Bacillati > Actinomycetota > Actinomycetes > Kitasatosporales > Streptomycetaceae > Streptomyces > Streptomyces cyanogenus. The sequence continues at coordinate 3,681,581 of NZ_CP071839.1, read as the reverse complement.
GGCGGGCGCCTTGGTGCCCTTGAGCCGGGCGGCCTGGGCGTTCCTGGCCGCCTTCTGCTTCTTCTTCACGTCGGTGAAGGAGACGTCGTTGCGGATGGCCTCGAAGACCGCCGGGGCCTTCGACCCGTTGAGGACGACCGTGGACTTGACCTTCTCCGCCGGGTTGTCCACGACCGGCACCGTGGTGAAGGTCAGGTTCTTCGGGTTGAGCTTGCCCAGCTCCAGACCCAGGTCCTTCAGCTTGCCGATGGTGTCCAGCTTGTCGTCGACCGTCAGCGCCTTGGTGCCCGCCTCCGCCAGCTTCAGCATCTTCGTCGGGCTGCTGAGCGTGGAGTTGCCCTTCAGCTTGCGCATCAGCGCGCTCAGGAACTGCTGCTGCAGCCCGATCCGGCTCAGGTCGCCGCCGAAGCCGACGGAGTGCCGGGTGCGCACGAACGCCAGCGCCTGCTCACCGGAGATGTTGTGCGTGCCCTTGGACAGCTTCAGATGCGAGTCCTTGTCGTTGATGTCCTTGGCCAGACAGACCTCGACCCCGCCGACCGCCTCGGTCAGCGTCTTGACCGCGTTGAAGTCGGCGACCATGAAGTCGTCCGGCTTGATCCCGGTCAGCTCCGTCACCGTGCGCATCGTGCAGCTCGGCGTACGGTCGTCCTGCCCGAGGCTCGTGTTGAAACGGACACCCCGCGAGCCGGGGATGACCTTGCGGCTGCCGTCCTCCTGCTGGGTCGGGCAGTCCGGGATGTCGACGATCAGGTCACGCGGGATGCTGAGCGCGGTCGCGTTGGACCGGTCCTTGGAGACGTGCAGCAGGATCGTGGTGTCGGCGTGGCCGACGCTGCCCGAGTCGCCGTAGCCCTCGTTGCCCTTGCCGGTGCGCTTGTCGGTGCCGATCAGCAGGATGTTGATCGCCTCGTCCTTGCGGAAGCCGCCGGTGCCGGCGCCGTCGTCGGACACGGAGGTGATGTTGTCGTTCAGGTGCTTGATGTAGAGGTAGCCGGCGGCCGTCACGGCGACCAGCACGAAGGCCATGGACCCGCCGGTCCACAGCAGCACCTTCTTCGCCGTCGACTTCTTCTTGACCGGCCGCCGGGACGCGCGCCGTCCCTGCGGCGGCTCCGGTTCGGCGCCCCGGCGCCGGGCCGAGCGCGGCGCGGGCACATCGGTGCCGCGCGCCCGGGGGGACTGCCGGTTCTGCCCGGCCGGCTGCCGCGTACGGCCGCCCGTCGCACCGCCCCCGTCCCGGGAGGACGGTCTACGCGGTCCGGGAACCGGCGACTGCGCTGCGGAAGGGCTCAGTCGCAGTTCGTATTCGCCGGTGTTCGGATTGAATACCCACTGGTCTGCGGGGTCGATGTTGTCCGCCCGCCCACGGCCTTGCGCGTCCACGGTTGTCCGAATCCTCCGTCGGGGCCACGCGGCGCCTTCCCCCTCCAAGGCGCTCGGGTCTCGGTGAATCAGTGCACGGCCCCGACTAAGCCCGTCGGACCTCGCGGCCAGGTGCACCGGATCGCTCACACTATCCGCCCAGTTCAGCGTCGAGCGACGCCGGTGACAAATTCCACCTGCCTACAACCGGGCAATCCCCCTCATTTTCTGAACGGAAGTTCGGGTTCTTACCCAGCGCCTTACTCACAGGTCTGTTCGGCGGCGGTGTTCCCGCGAAACGTCGGTGCGGGCGCGGGGCCGTCCGGCCCGCCCGACCCTGTGTCCGCCCCGGGAACGTTCTGTGGAATCTCCTGGGTCACCACCACCGGCTGGTCGGCCCGCAGCCGCGCGAACAGCTTCTCGGCCTCCGGCTCCACGAGTTGATCACGGTTGGCGTCGTAGACGTACGACTCCCTCGGCACGGTCAGGAACTGCACCCGTTCCGTGGGGATGTCACGCAGCCCGCGCACCAACTGGTACAAGCCACGCAGACTGGCCAGTTCCGGGTCGGTGGTCAGCGAGGAGGTCGCCGCGTCCAGCACCGGATACAGCTTCACGGGGTTCAGCAGCACGTCGTTGCTCTGCACCTTGTTGACCAGCGCGCCGAGGAACCGCTGCTGGCGTTCCATCCGTTCGGTGTCGCTGCCGTTGCCGAGCGACTTGCGGGCCCGGACGAATCCGAGTGCCTGCTCCCCGTCGAGCGTGACCTTCCCCGCGGGCAGTTTCAGCTTCGCCGCCGCGTCGTCGACGGGTTCCTTCAGGCACACCTCCACCCCGTCGACGGCGTCCACCATCTCCTTGAACCCGCTGAAGTCCACGACCATGTGGTGGTCGACGCGGATGCCGGTCAGCTTCTCGACGGTCCGGATCGTGCACGCCGAACCGCCCACCTGGAAAGCGTGGTTGAACATCGCGAACACCGGGTCGCTGCGTCTGCCGTCCTCCTGCCGGCAGCCCGGGATGTCCACCATCAGGTCCCGGGGCAGCGAGACGGCGGTGGCGCTGTGCCGGTCGGCGGCCAGGTGCAGCAGGATCGTGGTGTCCGACCGCTCGCTGCCGAGGTCACGGCCGTACTTGCCGTTGCCGTCCCCGGCCCGGGTGTCGGACCCGATCAGCAGGATGTTCTGCGCGTCCCGCACCAGCGCGGTGGGCCGCTCCCGCTCGTACCGGGCGAGTTCGGCGGCAGCGGCGTCGTCGGCGGTGATGTTGCCGCTCAGCTTCGCGTAGACGGCCCAGCCGGCGCCGCCGGCCGCGGCGACCAGGACGGCCGCCGCCAGCGCGGAACCGTGCAGCCTGCGCCGGCGCCGCCGTCGTGTCAGGCCGTCCCCGGTCGCCGAGGCGCCCGACCCGAGACCGGGACCGAGGGGCTTGCCTGCGGTGTCGGTCACGATGGGGCCATCCCCTCACGGCGTACGAGCGTCGCGTCCTGCACTTACGACGATGGCGGGGGAGGGGGCCGGAAGCGCCCTGTACTACTCCGATCGGGGGAACGGCGGCCCTGCCCCCGCCGCGCCCTCACCGTCGTACTGCCGTCACCCGCTCGCTCTCCACCCGCTTGGCGAGCGCGTCCTCGTCCAGCCGCTCCAGGTTCCGGCACAGCACCACGGACCCCCCGACGGCCAGCGGCGAGAACAGTCCCGCGCTCAGCCCCTCCCAGGTGTCGTACGGCAGCCCGGACAGCAGCCTCGAACCCGGTCCCGTCAGTCCCAGCGCGCCCGCCTCGGAAGCGGCCCGGTCGACGACCTCGGCTCCGCTGAACTCCCGCCCCGCGACGATGAGCGCCGGCTCCTGCGGGTCCACCGGCGCGAACGGGGCGAACCGGTCGCCCTGTCCGGGCACTTCCACGGCGTAGTCGAGGAAACCGGCCGGGGTCTGCGGGAAGCGCCCGCCCAACGGCCGCAGCGCCAGCGCCACTCGCTCACCGGAGCAGGCCAGCGCGGCGTCCAGCGAGTCCGGCCCGCTCACCACCACGTCGGCCGCCGCCGGATTCCCGCCGACGTCCGCGACCGCGCCCACCGAGGAACAGGCCACCAGCCACACCGCCGTCTGCCAGTGCGCGGGCAGCAGCAGCGCGACCCGGTCGCCGGGCCCGGCGGAGAGGTCGCCCTGGAGGAGGTTGGCGGTCTTGGCCACCCAATTGGCGAAGGTGGCCACGGACAGTTCGACGCGTTCGCCCGTGGCGTCGTCGTAGAAGGTCACCAGCGGGCGGCCGGGATCCGTGGCGAGCGCGGAAGTCAGCAGGTCGGCAGGGGTGCGATCGGTGGCGTTCACCCGGGACAGGGTACGCGCGGGCGGGCGGGTGCGCCGGGCGGTGGGGCCACCGGTTCGGCGGAACGCCTCCCGACACCCCGTCAGTTTCCGGATGGACATATTTGTCTGACTATGTCCAAGATCATGCTCATGCGTGGATTCCTCACTTCCTGTCCCGGCGTCTCCCCGCTCACCGCCTGCTCGATCGGCGTCGGCCTCGCCGCGGCCGTCGCGCTCGCCCCGGCCCTGCCGGCGACCGCCGCGACGGCACCGGCCGGGTCCGCCGTTCCGGGCGGCACCCGGTCGCTGCCGCTCGTCCCCCTCGCCCGGGAACGCGTCCTCGGCACCGCCCCGGAACAGGGGCTGTACCGCACCGGCCTCGAACGGTTCGCGCTGCTCGGCGTCGTCTGGGACGACCCGGGCACCGAGTTGCGCGGCCGGGTGCAGGTGCGCACGCGGTCCGCCGCCACGGGCGAGTGGTCCGGCTGGCAGGACGTCGAGACGCACACCGCCGACCACGGCGCCGACCCGGGTGCGACGGAGGGCTCGGCCCGCCGGGTGCGCGGGGGGACCGCGCCGCTGTGGGTGGGGGAGTCGGACGGCGTGGACGTACGGGTGCAGGCGGAAGGGGCGGGGGGCGCGTCCGGGAAGCGTGCCGGAGTCCCGCGGCCGCTGCCGGCGGGGCTGCGGCTGGAGCTGGTCGACCCCGGGAAGGACGGAGGCGACGGCGGGGGCGGAGGCGACACGGGCGTCGCGGACGCCGTGGATGCCGACGAGGCCGGTGAAGCACTGGAGGCGCAGGAGGCGAAGGAGGCCAAGGCCCGGGAGACCAAGGAGGCCGGCGAGGCCGGCGAAAGGGTGCCCGAGCCCCTGCCGGCCGACGACCCGCCCCGCACCGCCCTGGACACGGAGGCCGCGATCGCCGCGTCCGGCGCCAACGCCGACATCACCGAGTTCGGCGCCACCGCGATCCCGGAACTGGACCGGAAGGCCACCGAACTGGAGCTGGGCCGTCTCCAGGGCACCACGCTCGACGACTCCTCGCGGGGCAAGCCGTACATCGGGCCGCGCCCGCGGATCGTCACCCGCCGGGGCTGGGGCGCGGACGAGTCACTGCGCGAACGCGGGTTCGTCTACACGAAGAAGGTCAAGGCGGCCTTCGTCCACCACACGGCCTCGGGCAACAAGTACACCTGCGCCCAGGCGCCGTCCGTCATCCGCGGTATCTACCGCTACCACGTCAAGAGCATGGGCTGGCGGGACATCGGCTACAACTTCCTCGTCGACAAGTGCGGAACCCTCTACGAGGGCCGGGCCGGGGGCGTGGCCAAGGCGGTGCTCGGCGCGCACACCCTCGGGTTCAACACCAACAGCATGGGCATCGCGGTGATCGGCACGTACGCGTCGAGCAAGCCGTCGGGCAGCGCGGTGACGGCCGTCGCCCGGCTCACCGCGTGGAAGCTCGGGCTCTATGGGGCCAATCCGCTCGGAAAGACATATCTCACGTCGGGCGGTGGCAATCTCTACCCCAAGGGGAAGAACGTACGACTGAACGTCATCTCCGGCCACCGCGACGGGTTCGCCACCGAGTGCCCCGGCAAGCGGCTCTACGCCAAGCTCGGCACGGTCCGCTCCAGCGCGGCGACGTACCAGGGGCGCTGAGGCCGGGGCCCGCGTTCACCGCCGTCGGGGGACGAGTGGGGGGACGGGTGGGGGACGGGTGGGGGAAACCGCACGCCGATCTCGCGGGACACCGCGCGGCCATCGAGGGCGTCGTCGCACGGTCTGCATACACTGACCGGCCGGAACGAGTGTTCACGAGAAGTTCGGCCGGTCCCGGCAGGAAGCAGAGACGACAGGTGACAGAAGCGATCCTCCTGGTCGGCGGCAAAGGCACCCGGCTGCGGCCGCTCACGGTGCACACGCCCAAGCCGATGGTGCCGGCCGCCGGGGTGCCGTTCCTCACCCACCAGCTGGCACGGGCGCGGGCGGCGGGCGTCGAGCACATCGTCCTCGCGACCAGTTATCTGGCCGAGGTCTTCGAGCCGTACTTCGGCGACGGATCCGCGCTGGGCCTGCACATCGAGTACGTGACGGAGGAGGAGCCGCTCGGCACGGGCGGGGCCATCCGCAACGTCGCCGCCCGCCTGCACTCCGGGCCGGACGACCCGGTGCTGATCTTCAACGGCGACATCCTGACGGGCCTGGACATCAGGGCCCTGGTGAACACCCACGAGTCGACGGGCGCCGACGTCTCGCTCCACCTGACGAAGGTGACGGACCCGCGCGCGTACGGCCTCGTGCCCACGGACGAGACCGGCCGCGTGCTGGCCTTCCTGGAGAAGCCGCAGACCCCGGAGGAGATCGTCACCGACCAGATCAACGCGGGGGCGTACGTCTTCCGCCGCTCGCTGATCGACACGATCCCGGCCGGCCGTCCGGTCTCGGTGGAGCGGGAGACCTTTCCCGGCCTGCTGGCCGCGGGCGCGCATCTGCAGGGCATGGTCGACTCCACGTACTGGCTGGACCTCGGCACCCCGGCCGCGTTCGTCCGCGGCTCGGCCGACCTGGTCCTCGGCCGCGCGCCGTCCCCGGCCGTGCCCGGCCGCCGCGGCGACCGCCTCGTGCTGCCCACGGCCACGGTGGCGCCGGACGCCAAGCTGACGGGCGGCACGGTGGTGGGCGAGGGCGCGTTCGTGGCGGAGGGCGCGCGGATCTTCGGCTCCACCATCCTCGCGGGTGCCGTCATCGAGCCCGGGGCCGTCATCACCGACTCCCTCATCGGGGCTCGCGCCCGCGTCGGGGAGCGTTCCGTCCTCACCGGGACGGTCATCGGTGACGGCGCGGTCGTGGGCGCCGACAACGAGCTCCGCGAGGGGGTACGGGTGTGGTGCGACGCCCACATCCCGTCGGGCGCCGTCCGCTTCTCCTCCGACCAGTAACCTCCCGAGTTCTCCTCGGGCCGGTCCCCGGGCGCCGTCCATGGGGGCTGCGCCCACCAGACCCCCATCGGCCCAGCGCCCCCGCCGTCGTCCTGCGCGGCCCGCCGGGGGCTCCTCGCGCGGTTCCCCGCGCCCCTGGGGAACTGCCCCACCGCCGGCTACGAGGCACCGTTGCCGCGCGGCGGCCCCGTTAAGTGATCCGGCCCCCGGCCGGCTCGGGCTCGGGTGTCGTGACGGCGGGTCAGAGCAAGCCGATGTCGACGCGGCGCATCTTGGGGGCGCGTCGCGCCGGTACCGCCCCGCTCAGCAGGATCAGGCGAGCCGCCCGATGCCGCTGCCCGGCATACGGCTCCAGCAACCGCAGCATCTCCGCGTCGTCCGCGTCCCGGTCCCCCGCCAGCGCCCAGCCCACGATGCCCGGCAGATGCAGGTCCCCGACGGTCACCGCGTCCGCCGCCCCATGACTGCGCTGCACCACTTCCGCCGACGTCCAGGGTCCTACCCCCGGCACGACCTCCAACCGCGCCCGGGCCTCGGCCGCCGGCATCCCCACCGTCTGCTCCAGCCGCGCGGCGACCCGCACGGCCCGCAGAACCGTGGACGCCCGCTTGTCGTCGACCCCGGCCCGATGCCACTCCCAGGACGGAATCAGCGCCCAGGTCCGCGGCGCCGGCATCACCCGCATCGGCCGTTCGCCCGACCCCGCGGGCCCCGGCGCCGGCTCACCGAACCGCCGCACGAGCCGCCGCCACGCCCGGTACGCCTCGTCGGTGGTGACCTTCTGCTCCAGCACGGACGGGATCAGCGACTCCAGCACCAGCCCGGTCCGGGTCAGCCGCAGCCCCGGCCGCCGGTGCCGCGCCAGTGCCACCAGCCGGTGCCGCGGCACGAACGCGCCGGGATCGTCGGCGGCACCGAGCAGCTCCGGCAACTGCTCCAGCAGCCACTCGGCGCCCGGCCCCCACGCCTCACCGAGCACCTCGCCGCCGTACGCCCGCACCCGCAGCGTGCCCGGCCCGGCGGGCGTACGGCAGGCCCGCCACACGGAGCCGTCCGCCGTGGCCCGGAACGTCGGGTCGGCGGGCCCGCGCCGCAGCGGGCCGAGGGTCAGCCCGAGGTCCAGGGGCCCGTCCGGCACCCACCGCCGTACCCGCGCGGGAACCGCCGCCTGCCGCGGTATCCCGGCAGCGGCCGCCGCGGGCGCGGCGACCTGTCCGCCGCGCACGGTCGTGCGTGTGGGCCGCTGGGGGAAACGTCCTGCCACGAGTGGGTCCTAGGGGTGCCGGTCGGTATCTGGAGGTGCCGGTCGAGCCCCGGCGTGCCGGTGCCGTCCTACGAGACTAGGCGCTCAGCGCACCGTCACGAACGCCCCCGCGTCCCGCTCCGGCCGCGGTCTGGGCTCCTCCGCCGGACGGCCGACCGCCACCGCGCCCATCGGATCCCAGTCCGCCGGCAGCTCCAGCACCTCGCGCACCACGTCCCGGCAGAACATCGTGGACGACACCCAGGCCGAGCCCAGCTGCTCCCCGGCCAGCGCGACCAGCAGGTTCTGCACGCCCGCGCCCATGGCGACCACGAACATCTCGCGCTCGGCACCGTCCCGCCGGGCGTCCCCGTAGGTGTGCGAGCCGTCCATCACGAGGCACGGCACGATCAGGTACGGCGCGTTGCGCAGCACGTCACCGCGCCGGATCCGCTTGGCGACGGACTCCTCGCTCTTGCCGTCCCGGCGCAGGTCGGCGATCCAGGCGTCCCGCATCGCGTCCAGCAGCCGTACCCGCGACTCCCGCGACTCCAGCAGCACGAACCGCCAGGGCGTGGTGTGGTGCGGGGCGGGCGCGGTGACCGCCGCGGCCACCGCGCGGCGGACCGCGCCGGGGTCCACGGGCTCGTCGGTGAAGGCCCGCACGGTACGGCGCTGGGTGACGGCCTCCCGCACCGCCTCGGAGGTGCCGAGCCGGAACATGTCGTCCCGCGCGGTGCGCACCAGCGCCCGCGCGCCCTCGTCGGCACCGCCGTCCTCGCCGTCCTCACCGGCCAGGACGTGGGGCAGTCCGCGGACCACGGCCACCGGCCGCCCCGCCGTCTTGCCCTTGACCAGGTCACCGGCGGCGGCCAGCTCGTCCGCGGTGGCGACGACGGTCGCGCTCAGCGGGTTGCCGTGGGCGTCCGTGCCGCCGCGCAGATCGTCCAGCACGCGCACCCCGGCTGCGCCGATCGCCACGTCGGTGAGCCCCGCGCGCCAGGGCCGCCCGAAGGTGTCGGTGACGACGACGCCGACGTCGACGCCGAGGGAGTCGCGCAGCCCGGCCCGGATCGCGCGCGCGGACGCGTCCGGGTCCTCGGGCAGCAACAGCACGGTCCCGGCAGGGGTGTTGGACGCGTCGACGCCCGCCGCTGCCATGACCAGGCCCTGCCGGGTCTCCACGATGCGCAGCGGACCGCGCCGGGCCACGACCCGGACCGTCTCGGCGTCGATCGCGGCCTCCCGGTCGGCGGCCTGCACGACCCGCCCCTCCGCCTTGGAGACGATCTTGGAGGTGACGATCAGCACGTCCCCGTCGGCCAGGCCCGGCTCGGCGGCGGCGATCAGCTTGGCGACGTCGTCGCCCGGCCGCACCTCGGGGATGCCGGACAGGGCCCAGACCCGGTACCCGGGCTGCTCGGCCGGCCCGGCGGACGCCGTTGCGCTCACGCCCCCCGCACCTCCTCGGCCAGCGCCAGCGCCTCCCGCACCATCTGCGCGGTCGCGTCCACGTCGGTCATCATCAGCGGTACGGCCCGGCAGCGGATGCCGTCCGCCTCGATCCGCTCGACGGCGTCCGCGTCGACGGTGTCGACCAGCCAGCCGTCGAGCAGCCCCGAGCCGTAGTGCTCGGCGACCGCGGCGGCCGTGGACTCCACGCCGACCGCGGCGAGCACCTTGTCGGCCATGCCGCGCACCGGCGCGTCCCCGACGATCGGGGAGAGGCCGATCACCGGCACGCCCGCCTCGGCGATGGCCTCCCGGATGCCGGGCACGGCGAGGATGGTGCCGATGGACACGACCGGGTTGGACGGCGGGAAGAGGATGACGTCCGCCTCCGCGATGGCCTCCAGCACGCCCGGGGCCGGCTTGGCCTGCTCGGCGCCGACCGGGACGACCGCCTCGGCCGGGACCGAGGCCCGCAGCTTCACCCAGTACTCCTGGAAGTGGATCGCCTTGCGCTCACCCTCCAGCTCGACGGCCACGTGCGTCTCGACGCGGTCGTCGGTCATCGGGATGAGCCGCACGCCCGGCTTCCAGCGGTCGCACAGCGCCTCGGTGACCGCGCTCAGCGGATAGCCGGCGCCCAGCATCTGCGTCCGCACGATGTGCGTGGCGAAGTCCCGGTCGCCCAGCCCGAACCACTCCGGGCCGACGCCGTAGGCCGCCAGTTCCTCCTTGAGGTGGAAGGTCTCGTCGGACCGCCCCCAGCCCTGCTCCTCGTTGATGCCGCCGCCGAGCGTGTACATCACCGTGTCCAGGTCCGGGCAGACCTTCAGACCGAAGAGGTGGATGTCGTCGCCGGTGTTGCCGATGACCGTGATGTCCGCGTCCGGCACGGCCCGCTTCAGACCGCGCAGGAAACGGGCACCGCCGATGCCGCCTGCCAGAACCACAATGCGCATGGGGGCAAGTCTTGCAGGCGGGTCCGACAATGCGTCAGGCAGTCACGGCACCCGGCGTGGTCCGCGCCTCGCAGTGCGGGGAGGTGTGCATCGGCATCTCGGTCAGGCCGGGGTGGTACACGTGCAGGCTGACCGCCGGTTCCAGCGCGTCGTTGACGACCTCGTGCACGTACCCCGGCGCGAACACCCGCTGGGTGCCCGCAGCCAGCGCGCGCGTGCCGCGCTCGGTGCGCTCGGTGAGGGTGCCGTCCAGGACCGTGAGCACGCCGGACGAGCGCCCGTGGTCGTGCAGCCCGCTGCCCTGCCCGGGCACCCAGGACAGCAGCCACACCTCGTAGCCGGGGCCGGTGCGCAGCCGGTGGTACCAGCGGGTGGTGGCGTCGTACCGGACGAGGTGGGCCCACTGGGCGCGGTCGTCGGCGATCGAGCGGGCGAGGCCCACGAACTCGGCGACGGTGGCAGGGTGCTCGCGCGGCGGCTGGAGCAGGTGCGGGACCTCGAGGATGTCGCCGGCGATCTGGAGGTCGTTGTCGCTGTTCATCGGGGTGCGCTGGTCCTCGGTGAAAGAGTGGGGGCTGATGCTGGGTGACGCGTTCGGTCCGCCCGGGTCACGGGCGGGCGGGGTGCCCTGGATGAGGGATCACTGAGCGGGAGACGCGACCGAGCCGGGATGGACTCGGGGACAGCCGGAGCGGGCTCGGCTCAACAGCTGGGACAGCAACAACAGCTACAGCGCGCGCGGGCGGCACCGAGGGACCCGGCGGTGCGGGTCGAGGTGGGTGCCAAGTTCGCGAGCATGCCCACTAGGACACCGGTTCACACCCGCACTGTCAACTCCGCGCCCGGTATGTGGGACATGTTTCACCTCATCCGGTTCATCTGCGCGGTGAAAGGTTTGCTCACCGGGAGGTGGGGACACATGGGGCACATCCGAGCGCTCGAGCCTCGCGGAACGCGATCGAACACGGAGACGTCCTTCTCCGTACAGAGTTCTGTACGGAGGTACGGCCGCCCCCGCGGGCCCCGCTGCGTGCCGAGGTTTATGCCGATTTGAACACTTTCCGCACGGCCTTGGTTCCGCAGAGTGAATAACGGGCTCAATAGCAGATCTCGGCTTGACTCGCCCGGAGCAGCACACTTGTAATTTCACTCGTGTCGTTCAGCCGAAATCGGTAACGGCTACGCACGGGGACGCGAAAGACAGACGAGGGGCGCACATGACCGAGCTGGTGCAGCAACTGCTGGTCGACGACGCGGACGAGGAACTCGGCTGGCAGGAGCGCGCGCTGTGCGCCCAGACCGACCCCGAGTCCTTCTTTCCCGAGAAGGGCGGCTCCACCAGAGAGGCCAAGAAGGTCTGCCTCGCCTGTGAGGTCCGCTCCGAGTGCCTCGAGTACGCCCTCGCCAACGACGAGCGTTTCGGCATCTGGGGCGGCCTGTCCGAGCGCGAACGCCGCCGCCTGAAGAAGGCCGCCGTGTGACGGTACGTACGACCGCAAACGTCACGAACGGCCCGTCGCCCGTGGGTTGTCCACAGGCGGCGGGCCGTCGTCATGGCCAGCCGATAGTGTGGTCGCTCGTCCGAGACGCCCCGCTGTCCCCTCGTCCCCGAGAAGACGCGGGCGTCCACCGCAGTCCATCGAACCGGGGCCCGTACCTCGATGTCCGTGCACAGCCATACGGCCGCCCGCACCGGCGCCGCCACCGCTGGGTTTGACCCGACCCGCCCGCCAGAGTTCCCGCGTCATGTGGTGACCGCGGTCCTCGTCTCCCACGACGGCGCCCGCTGGCTGCCCGACGCGCTCGCCGGGCTGCTCGGCCAGGAGCGCCCCGTCCAGTACGCGGTGGCCGCCGACACCGGCAGCGCGGACGACTCCGCCCAGCTGCTCACCGACGCCCTCGGCGACGCCCGGGTGCTGCACCTCGCCCGCCGCACCGGCTTCGGCCAGGCCGTGGAGGAGGCGACCCGCACCGCACCCCTCCTCACCCCCGAGGACCTGCCGTACCTCAAGCGCCCCAGCGGCTGGGACCCCGTCACGCGCAGCTGGCGCGACGACGCCTACGACCTGCCCGAACTGCCGCACGGCGAGCCCGTCCACTGGCTGTGGCTGCTGCACGACGACTGCGCCCCGGAACCCGACGCCCTCGCCCAGCTGCTGCGGGTCGTCGACAACGAACTCGAACTCGGCCGCGACGACGTCGCGGTCGTCGGCCCCAAGCTGCGCGGCTGGTACGACCGCCGCCAGCTGCTGGAGGTCGGCGTCTCCATCGCCAACTCCGGCCGCCGCTGGACCGGCCTGGACCGGCGCGAGCAGGACCAGGGCCAGCACGACCACGTCCGCACCGTGCTGTCCGTGTCCACCGCCGGCATGCTCATCCGCCGGGACGTCTTCGAACAGCTCGGCGGCTTCGACCGCCGGCTGCCCCTCATGCGTGACGACGTCGACCTGTGCTGGCGCGCCCACACCGCCGGCCACCGCGTCCTGATCGCCCCCGACGCGGTCGTCCGGCACGCCGAGGCCGCCTCCCGCGAGCGCCGCACGGTCGACTGCGCCGGCCGCACCGCCGCCTCCCCGCACAAGGTCGACAAGGCCGGCGCCGTCTACACCCTGCTCGTCAACACCCGTGCGGCCGCGCTGCCCTGGGTGCTGCTGCGGCTCGTCGTCGGCACCGTCCTGCGCACCCTCGCCTACCTCGTCGGCAAGGTCCCCGGCCAGGCCGTCGACGAGATCCGCGGCCTGCTCAGCACGCTGCTGCGGCCCGAGCGGATCCTCGCCGCCCGGCGCCGCCGCGGCCCCGCCCGGATCGACAAGGGCGAACTGCGCCCGCTGTTCCCGCCGCCCGGCGCCACCGTCCGGGCCACTGTGGAACAGATCGCGGGCAGCTTCACCAGCGGCACCGACACCGACACCTCCTCGGCCGGCCGGCACGGCGGCGCCGTGGAATCCGGGCCCGGCGGCGACGACGCCGAGTTCCTGGAGGTCGAGCAGTTCGCCCGGCTCAAGCGCATCGCCCGCAAACCCGGCCCGGCGCTCTTCCTCGCGCTGCTGCTCATCTCCTTCGTCGCCTGCCGCGCTCTCCTCGGTGGCGGTGCCCTCGCCGGCGGCGCCCTGCTGCCCGCCCCGGCCGGCGCCGGCGACCTGTGGTCCCGCTACCTGGACGCCTGGCACCCGGTGGGCGCCGGCGGCACCCCGTCCGCGCCGCCCTACCTGGCGATCGTCGCGGCCCTCGCCTCGATCCTCTTCGGCTCCACCGGACTCGCCGTCACCGTCCTGCTGGTCTGCTCGGTGCCGCTCGCCGGATGCACCGCCTACTTCGCCTCCCGGCCCTTGGTCTCCTCCCGGCTGCTGCGCGCGTGGGCGGCCATCGCCTACGCCTTCCTGCCCGCCACCACCGGCGCCCTGGCCGGCGGCCGCATCGGCACCGCCGTCCTCGCCGTGCTGCTGCCGCTCGTCGCGCGCGCGGGCATCGCCGCGAGCGGCCTGGCCAACCGCACCGGCGCGCGCGGCAGCTGGCGGGCCACCTGGGCGTACGCGCTGCTGCTGACCATCACCACCGCCTTCACCCCGATCGTCTGGCCCATCGCGCTGATCCTCGGTTTCGGCGTGCTGGTGCTGCGCCGCGGCGACCTCGTCGCCCACGGCCTGCGCTTCCTCGCCCAGCTCGGCACCCCGCTGCTGGTACTGGCCCCCTGGTCGCTGACCCTGCTGCCGGCCGGCTTCTTCCGGGAGGCCGGCCTGGAGTACGGCCCCTCGGCCGCCTCCGCGCTCGACCTGCTCGGCGCCGCCCCCGGCGGCCCCGGCACCGTGGACGGCCTGATGCTCATCGGCATCGTGCTCGCCGCGCTCGCCGCCCTGCTGCGCTCCGAGCGGCAGCTCGGCATCCGTACCGCGTGGGCCGCCGCCCTGGTCGGCCTGGTCTTCGCGGTCCTGTCCAACAAGTCCGCCTGGGCCGGACCGGCCACCCTCGTCTACGGCATCGCCCTGCTGGCCGCCGCGGCCCTCGGCGCCGACGGGGCACGCGCGCGCGTGGCCGAGCAGAGCTTCGGCTGGCGCCAGCCAGTCGCCGCACTGATCGCCTTCGCCTCGGCCGCCGGCCCGCTGCTCGTCGCCGCCGGCTGGATGATCGGCGGCGCCGACGGCCCCCTGGAGCGCCGCGACCCCGCCCAGGTTCCCGCGTTCGTCGCCGAGGACTCCTCCGGCGGCGACCAGGCCCGCACCCTGGTCCTCGACAGCGACTCCACCGCGCGCGTGCGCTACACCCTGGTCCGCGGCTCCGGCGCGCGCATGGGCGACGCCGAACTCGCCGCCGCCGACGGCGCGAACGCCCGCCTGGACAAGATCGTCGCCAACCTCGTCGCCGGCTCCGGAGCCGACCAGGCCGACGAACTCGGCGGCTTCGCCGTGCGCTACGTCCTCGTCCACAAGGGCGCCCCCCGCGACATCACCCGGATCCTCGACGCCACCCCCGGCCTGTCCCGGCTCAGCCAGCAGAACGGCAACGCCCTGTGGCGCGTCGGCCAGGACGTCGCCCGCGCGGCCATCGTGCCCGCCGCCGGCCCGGGCAAGGCCCAGCCCGTCACCGCGGGACCGGTCGAGATCCACACGACGATCCCCGCCGGCTCCGGCAGCCGCGTCCTGCGCCTCGCCGACAGCGCCGCCGACGGCTGGACGGCCACCCTCGACGGCAAGCCGCTCACCCGCACCACGGTCGACGGCTGGGCCCAGGGCTTCCGGTTGCCCTCCGCCGGAGGCAGGCTGGACGTCACCTACGACGCCCCGATCGCCCACACCGCCTGGCTCTGGGCGCAGGGCGCGCTCGCCGTCGTCCTGGTCGTCCTCGCGCTGCCCGGCCGCCGCCGCGACGTCGACGACGACCTGCCCGAGGAGCAGCCCCTGCCCGCCCAGGCCACCACGGGCGAGGGCCGCCGCGCCCGCCGCCTGCGCGCCCAGGCCGAGGAAGCCTCCGCCGAGGACCACCCCGGCACACCCCCGCAGCCCGAGCAGCCCCCGGCCGCCGCACCGGCCGTACCACAGCAGCAGTCGTACGACGAGGAGGTCGCCCCGGCCGGGCAGGGCCGGGACTGGGGGAGCGACCCGGCCGCCTACGGGAACTCCGGATACGCCGGTTACGGCGGCACGGACCCGTACCAGACCGGGACGGGCTACGACCAGCAGCCGTACCAGCAGCCCGACCCCTACCAGACGGCCCCCTACGACCCGTACGCGTACAACGGCACCGCCGACCAGATGACGTACGACCCGGCCGCCTACCAGCAGCAGGGCTACGACCCGGCGTACGACCCCGCCCAGCAGGGCTACGACCCGGCCCAGCACCCCCACGGCACCGGCAGCCAGCGCCCCGACGGGAGCCAGCAGTGAACCGCACCACCCTGTCCCTGATCGCCGGTACGACCGCGCTGGCCGCCGTCACCGCGTTCGCCGCGTTCGACTCGCCGTCGGCGTCCGGCGCCGCCGCCCCGGAGGCAGCCGCCCAACTGCCCGTGGAGCGCACCGGTCTGCTGTGCCCGGCGCCGAGCATGTCGGACATCGCCGACACGGCGTACACGTCGTTCACGCCCGTCACCAAGGGGGCCGCGAGCGGCGGCAAGGCCCAACTCCAGGCCGCCGGCGGGCAGTCGGCGGACGGCGCGGAAGGCGGCAAGGGCGGCAGGAACGGCAAGGGCGGCAAGGCAGCGGGGAAGAAGGCCGAGGAGCCGGTGCTCACCCCGAAGGCACCGGGCACGCCGGTCACCGGCGAGACCTCCGGCGCCGAGACACCCGCGCTGATCGGCACCGCGGACGGCCGGTTCGCGCCCGGCTGGACCGTCCAGGAGACCACCGAGGTCGCCGCCGGCACCGGCCGGGGCCTTCAGGGGGTCAACTGCACCGGAGCGGACACCGAGTTCTGGTTCCCCGGCGCCGCCACGGCCACCGGCCGCACCGACTACGTCCATCTGACCAACCCCGACGACTCCGCCGCCGTGGTCGACATCGAGCTGTACGGCAAGGGCGGCGCGATCAAGTCCCCGCTGGGCGAGAACCTCACGGTCAAGCCGCATGCGAGCGAGCCGATCCTGCTCTCCACCCTCACCGACGAGCGGCAGGCCGACGTGACCGTGCACGTCAGCGTGCGCAGCGGCCGGGTCGGCGCGGCCGTGCAGGCCCTGGACGACAAGGCGGGCGGCGACTGGCTGGCCGCCGCCACCGACCCGGCCGGCAGCCAGGTCCTGCCCGGCATCCCGAAGGACGCCACCGACGTCCGCCTGATCGCCTTCACCCCGGGCGACGACGACGCCGACCTGAAGATCCGCCTGGCCTCGCCCGACGGCCTGATCACCCCGGCCGGGAACGAGACCGTGCACGTGAAGTCCGGCATGACGACGGCGGTCGACCTCGGCGACGTCACGCGCGGCGAGCCCGGCTCCCTGGTCCTCACCCCCACCGGCCAGACGGTCCCGGTCGTGGCGGCCCTCCAGGTCGTCCGGGGCAAGGGCGACAAGCGGGAAACCGCGTTCATCCCGGCCACCGCCGCCGTCGGCGCGCGCGCGACCTCCGCCGACAACAGCGCCAAGGGCACGACCCTCGCCCTGACCGCCCCGAGCGGCACGGCCACGGTCAAGGTCACCGCCTCCGCCGGCAGCGAGGGCGGCACCCCGGCGACCAAGACCTTCACCATCAGGTCCGGCACCACGCAGGACGTCGACGTCCCGGCCCCGGCCGGCCTGAAGGGCACGTACGCCCTGACGGTCGAACCCGTCTCCGGCGGCCCGGTCTACGCCTCCCGCACCCTCGCCGCCAGCGAGGGAGGCATCCCCGCCTTCACCATCCAGACCCTCCCGAACGACCACGGAACGGTCGCGGTACCGCAGACGAAGGAGGACCTGTCGGTCCTGCAGAGGTAGGAACGCGCGGTCGCCCGGAAGCACAGGGCGCCCGGGAGGCACAGGGGCGCCGGAAGGCGGAGGACCCCGGAAAGCAGAGGACGCCGGAGAGGACGGGGTGCCAGGAAGAGGCGCGCCTAGTCCTCCCCGTACCGGGGATCCACCGTCTCCGGTGTCAGCCCGAGCAGCTCCGCCACCTGCTCCACGACCACCTCGTGCACCAACGCGGCCCGCTCGTCCCGTCCCTTGGTCCGGATCTCCACCGGCCGCCGGTACACGACCACCCGGGCCCGCCGCCCGTCCCGCGCAGGGATGATCCCGCCGAGCGGCACGGCATCGTCCGCCCACGTCACCTGGTCGCCCCGCCCCTCCAGCCGGGGCACCTCCAGCACCAGGAAGTCGATGTCGGCCAGCTGCGGCCACCGCCGCTCCAGGCGCTCCACGGAGTCCTGCACCAGGTCCGCGAACACCTCGGCACGGCTCGCCGCCAGCGGCACCTGGGGCGGGGCGATCGGCCCCCGCATGCCCCGCCCGTGGCGGTCACGGCGACGGGGCCCGGGGCCGGCGGCACGGGGCGGTACACGGTTGTCCATCACTGGTGAAGCGTAGTCCCCGCACCCTCCGCCCGTCCGGCTCCACGCGGCAACCGGCCCACAGCCCCCTCTGTCGCAGTGTGAACATTCCAGCCAAGCTCTGGCTCGTTTCCGTAACTCTCCGAGACTGCCGAACTCAAGCCAATTGACTGTGTTTGTACCGACTCATGACCGGATGCTGCCTCGCCCGGCGCTCGCCGGAAATCCGTCCGCGCAGGTCAACAGGCCCTGTATGAAGGGGTATGTGGGGCGTCTCACAGCACGACACGGTGGAGTGACCTGGTGGAGAGTCGTCGCGGCCCGCTCAAGAGTGCGGTACCGTCCAACGTCGTGAGCCCTGTACGTCGCTGTTCGCGCACCGCCTGCGGCCGACCCGCCGTCGCGACGCTGACGTACGTCTACGCCGACTCGACCGCGGTCCTCGGCCCGCTCGCCACCTACGCCGAACCCCACTGCTACGACCTGTGCGCCGAGCACTCCGAGCGCCTCACCGCCCCGCGCGGCTGGGAGGTCGTACGACTCCTGGACGCCTCCGCGCCCGCGCGGCCCAGCGGAGACGATCTGGAAGCGCTTGCCAACGCCGTGCGCGAGGCGGCCCGCCCCCAGGAGCGCGCGGCCGAGGCGGGCGGCGGCGGTACCCGCGCCGCGGACCCGATGGAGGTCGCCCGCCGCGGCCACCTGAGGGTGCTGCGCTCCCCGGACAACTGAGCGCCCCGGCCGAGGACGACTGAGCGCCCCGGCCGAGCGCCATCCCGCGCCACCCCGCCGTCGGCGTGACGGTCCGGCCCGTCCGGGCGTTACCGAGGGGGGTCCGCAGAGGGTCCCCCGAGAGGTCGCCGAGGGGCCACCCGGTGTCCGCGCACCGCTCCCTTACTCCCGGCGGGTAGTTTGTGGGCACCCATAGGACTTCAGGAGGGTTGGCCGTGACTGCTGATCTGTCGCAGATCGTGAAGGCGTACGACGTACGCGGAGTGGTCCCGGACCAGTGGGACGAGGCACTGGCCGGACTCTTCGGCGCCGCCTTCGCGGAGGTGACCGGAGCGGCGGCCATCGTCGTCGGCCACGACATGCGGCCCTCGTCCCCCGGTCTCTCCCGCGCCTTCGCGCGCGGCGCGGCGGACCGCGGCGTGGACGTCACCGAGATCGGCCTGTGCTCCACGGACCAGCTGTACTACGCCTCCGGCGCGCTGAACCTGCCGGGCGCGATGTTCACGGCCTCCCACAACCCGGCCCAGTACAACGGCATCAAGCTGTGCCGCGCGGGCGCCGCCCCCGTCGGCCAGGACACGGGTCTCACGCAGATCCGCGAGCTGGCCGAGCGCTGGCTGGCGCAGGGCGCCCCGGAACCCGTGGAGCGGCCGGGAACCCTCTCCTCGCGCGAGACGTTGGAGGATTACGCGGCGCACCTGCGCTCACTGGTCGACCTCACCTCCATCCGCCCCCTGAAGGTCGTGGTCGACGCCGGCAACGGCATGGGCGGCCACACGGTCCCCTCGGTCTTCGCCGGTCTGCCCCTGACCCTCGTCCCGATGTACTTCGAACTGGACGGCACCTTCCCCAACCACGAGGCCAACCCGCTCGACCCGGCCAACCTCGTGGACCTGCAGAAGCGGGTCCCGGCGGAGGGCGCCGACCTCGGCATCGCCTTCGACGGCGACGCCGACCGCTGCTTCGTCGTGGACGAGAACGGCGACCCGGTCTCCCCGTCCGCGATCACCGCCCTGGTCGCCGCCCGCGAACTGGCCCGCAACGGCGGCACGGGCACGGTCATCCACAACCTGATCACGTCCCGCACGGTT
This sequence comes from Streptomyces cyanogenus, assembly GCF_017526105.1. Taxonomy (NCBI): domain Bacteria; kingdom Bacillati; phylum Actinomycetota; class Actinomycetes; order Kitasatosporales; family Streptomycetaceae; genus Streptomyces; species Streptomyces cyanogenus. The sequence continues at coordinate 3,662,038 of NZ_CP071839.1, read as the reverse complement.
CCGGAGGTCGTCCGGGAGAACGGCGGCACGCCGGTCCGCACCCGGGTCGGCCACTCCTTCATCAAGGCCGAGATGGCCCGCACCGGCGCCATCTTCGGCGGCGAGCACTCGGCCCACTACTACTTCAAGGACTTCTGGAACGCCGACACGGGCATGCTGGCCGCCCTGCACGTCCTCGCGGCCCTCGGCGGCCAGGAGGTCCCGCTGTCCGCCCTGGTCGCCCAGTACGACCGCTACACCGGCTCCGGCGAGATCAACTCCACCGTCGCCGACCAGGCCGCCCGCCTCGCCGCGATCCGCACCGCGTACGAGGGCCGCGCCGACGTCACCCTGGACGACCTCGACGGCCTCACGGTCGCCGGGACCGACTGGTGGTTCAACGTCCGTCCGTCCAACACCGAGCCGCTCCTCCGCCTGAACGCCGAGGCCAGGGACGAGGCCACGATGACGAAGATCCGCGACGAGGCACTGGCGATCATCAGGGGCTGAGCGTCCTGCCCATCAGCGGTACGCTGACCGGGCCTATCCACATGACACACACCCGCCCCCCGAAGGGACTTCCCATGGCGCTCGAAGCCGGCCTCCTGGAGATCCTCGCCTGCCCGGCCTGCCACGCCCCCCTGAAGGAGCAGGACACCGAGTTGATCTGCACGGGACAGGGCTGCGACCTCGCCTACCCGGTCCGCGACGGCATCCCCGTCCTGCTGGTCGACGAGGCCCGCCGCCCCGAGTGACGAGGCCCCGCACCTCGTAGGACCCCCAGATCCCCGGCGATCGGAGGCTGCCGCCCATGCTGGACGAATCGCTGCTCGACACCCCGGAAGGCCTCGCCGAGGCCGACCGCCGCGGTCTGCTGCGCGGCGCGGCGGAGGCGGGCGCCCGTGTCCGCACCGCCGCCCGGCACGCCGCCGAGGCCGGCATCGGCGACCTCAAGCCGGACGGCCGCCCCCGCGCGGTCCTCATCGCGGGCCCCGGCGCCGCCGCCACCCACACCGCCGACCTCATCGGCACGCTGGCCGGGGTGGGCAGTCCCGTCGTCCGGCTGGCCCCCATCGGCGTCGCCCCGGCCGCGGGCGCCCTGCGCTGGGAGCTCCCGGGCTGGGCCGGTTCCGTGGACCTGCTGCTGATCGCCACCCCGGACGGCACGGAACCGAGCCTCTCCCTCCTCGCCGACCAGGCCTACCGCCGCGGCTGCTCGGTCGTCGCCGTGGCCCCGCCGCACACCCCGCTCGCCGAGGCCGTCGCCGGCGCGCACGGCCTGTTCGTACCGATGGCGACGGCACCGTACGACCAGGAGGAACCGCTCGCCGCGTCCTCCCCGGGCGTCTTCTGGGCGCTGCTGACCCCGCTGCTGGCGCTGCTGGACCGGATCGGCCTGATCACCGCTCCGGGGGACGCCCTGGAGAAGGTCGCCGACCGCCTGGACCACATCGCCGAGCGCTGCGGCCCCGCCATCGCGACCTACAGCAACCCCGCCAAGACCCTCGCCGCCGAACTGGCCGACGCCCTGCCCCTGGTGTGGACCGAGGGCGACTCGGCCGGTCCGGCCGGCCGCCGGTTCGCCTCCGCCCTCGCCGAACTCGCCGGCCGCCCCGCCCTGGTCGCCGAACTTCCCGAAGCGCTCGCCGCGCACAGCGCCCTGCTGGCCGGCCCGCTCGCCGCCAGCGCCGACCCCGACGACTTCTTCCGCGACCGCGTGGAAGAGCCGCCCGCGCTGCACGCGCGCGTGGTGCTGCTCCGCGACCGCCCGATCGGCGGCCTCACCGCCGCCCCCGCCGCCCGTGACGTGGCCCTCAGCCACGACACGCCGATCAGCGAACTCGAACCGGAGGAGGGCGGCGAACTGGAGACCCTCGCGGAACTGATCGCCGTCACGGATTTCGCCGCCGTTTACCTGGCGCTCGCTTCGGGGGCCTGATCTGACTCCTGGCCGACCGCCCGCGCCCGCCGACGGCACGACACGTGCCCCGGCGGCCCGGGGAGTCCCGCCGGCGGCGCGACAAGACGCGACAGCGCCGGCTGAGCAGCGCACGTACGGAGACAGAGAAGACACATGGACCGCCTCGACAACACCATCCGCCCCTACGCCTGGGGTTCCCCCACCGCCATCCCGCACCTCCTCGGCGTCGAGCCGACCGGCGAACCCCAGGCGGAGATGTGGATGGGCGCGCACCCCGGTGCCCCCTCGCGCACCCCGCGCGGGACGCTCGTCGAGGTCATCGAAGCCGACCCGGAGCGGGAACTCGGCGCCCGCGCGGTCGCCAGGTTCGGGCCGCACCTGCCGTTCCTGCTCAAGATCCTCGCCGCCGGAGCGCCCCTGTCCCTCCAGGTGCACCCCGACCTGAAGCAGGCCACGGAGGGCTACGCCGACGAGGAGCGGCGCGGCATCCCGGTCGACGCCCCGCACCGCAACTACAAGGACGCCAACCACAAGCCCGAACTGATCTGCGCGCTCACCGAGTTCGAGGGCCTGTGCGGCTTCCGCGACCCGGTCCGGGCCGCCGACCTGCTCGACGGGCTCGGCGTCGACTCCCTCAAGCCGTACGTCGACCTGCTGCACGCCCACCCCGAGGACGCGGCCCTGCGCGAGGTGCTCACCGCGATCCTGAGCGCCGACCCGGAGGAGATGGCGCACACGGTCGCCGAGGCCACCGCCGCCTGCACCCGCCTCGGTGGCGCCTACGCCCCCTACGCCGACATCGCCCACCACTACCCGGGCGACCCCGGCGTGATCGCGGCCATGCTGCTCAACCACGTCCGCCTCCAGCCCGGCGAGGCCCTGTTCCTCGGTGCCGGCATCCCGCACGCCTACCTGAGCGGCCTCGGCGTCGAGATCATGGCCAACTCCGACAACGTCCTGCGCTGCGGCCTGACCCCGAAGCACGTCGACGTCCCCGAACTCCTGCGGATCGTCCGCTTCGAGCCGGCCGACCCGGGCGTGCTGCGTCCCGAGGCCTCACCGGAGGGCGAGGAGGTCTACGAGACGCCGACCGACGAGTTCCGGCTCTCGCGGTACGTCCTCCCCGAGGGCGGCACCGCCCACGACCTCACCCGGGACACCCCGCAGATCCTGCTCTGCACGGCAGGCACCGTCCGCGCGGGCGAACACGAACTGCGCCCCGGTCAGTCGGTCTTCGTCCCGGCCGGCGAGCGGGCGGAGATCTCCGGCGCGGGCACGGTCTTCCGCGCCACCGTGATCGTATGACCAGGCCTGTGGGCGACCGTCGGATCGTATGACCGGGGTTGTGGATACCTGACGCTCCGCTGCCCGGCCGGGCTGCAAGAATGACCCACCGGCAAAGGCTGGGCAAAACCGGGCACACGCCTGGACGGAGCCATGAGGCGACAGAGGCGAAGGGACAACGCGGACACATGAGCGCGTCAGGCGGTACCAGGGCGATCGTGGCGGCACTCGGCGCCAATCTCGCGATCGCGGCATCGAAGTTCGTGGCGTTCGCGTTCAGCGGCTCCTCCTCGATGCTCGCCGAGGGCGTCCACTCGCTCGCCGACTCCGGCAACCAGTTCCTGCTGCTCGTCGGCGGCAAGAAGGCGCAACGCGAGGCAACCCCGCAGCACCCCTTCGGCTACGGCCGCGAGCGGTACATCTACGCCTTCCTCGTCTCGATCGTGCTCTTCTCCATCGGCGGCATGTTCGCCATCTACGAGGGCTACGAGAAGATCCGCCACCCGCACGAACTGGAGCACTGGTACTGGCCGGTCGGCGTCCTCGTCTTCGCGATCATCGCCGAGGGCTTCTCCTTCCGCACGGCCATCAAGGAGTCCAACGAACTGCGGGGCAAGCTCTCCTGGTCCCAGTTCATCCGCCGCGCCAAGGCGCCCGAGCTGCCCGTCGTCCTCCTGGAGGACTTCGGCGCGCTCATCGGTCTGGTGCTCGCCCTCGGCGGTGTCGGCCTGGCCCTGCTCACCGGCGACGGCACCTGGGACGGCATCGGCACCGTCTGCATCGGTGTCCTGCTCGTCCTGATCGCCCTGGTCCTGGCCGCCGAGACCAAGTCGCTGCTGCTGGGTGAGGCGGCCGGCCTCGAGGACGTCAGGAAGATCGAGGCCGCGATCGTCGACGGCGACACGGTCACCGGCATCATCCACATGCGCACGCTGCACCTCGGCCCCGAGGAGCTGCTGGTCGCCGCCAAGATCGCCGTGCGGCACGACGACACGGCCGCCGAGGTCGCGAGCGCCATCAACGCCGCCGAGGCCCGCATCCGCGCCGCCGTCCCGATCGCCCGCGTCATCTACCTGGAGCCGGACATCTACAGCGAGGCCGAGGCCGCCAAGGGCCCCGACCCGGAGGCGACCCCGGGCGGCCCGACCCCGCACTCCGCCGGGCACTGACCGGTACCGTCCTGCGAGACCGGCGCCAACCTCCGACCGGCATCGCTCTCGCAGGACGGGCGTCCGCCCTGGACCGGCTGCGTCGGCCAGGGCGCCGACGGCACCGGTCGGCGCCTTCCGCTCTCCGCGGGGGGCCTGTCGGACCCGGGCCCTCGCCCTGAGCGGCCTTCCCGTCCGGGGCGGGCTCGGGAGGCCTGTTGCGGGACGACGGTCCGGGCCCGCCGGATTCCGCGGGAGTCCAGGCGGAACCCCGCCCTCGCCCCGGGCCGCTCGCCGGCTCCCGCGCGGGCCGGGGCGGAGGCCCGTACGCGGAACCCGCCGCCCCAACTGCCCCGTCAGCCCTGTCGGCTCACCCCACCTCGGCCAGCACCTCCAGCACCGCCCGCTCGTCCGGCGCCGCCAGCAGCCGCTCCCGGAACCCGGTGTCCATCAGCTTGCGGGACAGAAGCGCGAGGATCCGCAGATGCTCGTCGCCCGCGGCAGCCTCCGGTACGGCGATCATGAAGATCAGCCGGGCCCTCGTACCGTCCAGCGAACCCCACTCCACGCCCTCCGACGACCGCGCGAAGCCGACGACCGGTGCCGTCACCGCGTCCGTCTTGGCGTGCGGTATCGCGATCTCCTCGCCGAGGCCGGTGCTCCCCTGCTCCTCGCGCCGCAGCGCGGTCGCCACCAGCTCGGCCACATCGGCGACCCGGCCACTGCGCGCCAGCAGCTCCGCCATCTCCCGGATCGCGGGCTCCTTCTCCACCGCCCCGAGCGCCACCCGCACGGTCCGCTCGGTCAGATACCCGGACAGCACCTCGGGCACCGCGTCCCCGGCGGTCCGCGCAGCGGCCCCCGTCGCCGTACCGCGCGCAACCGGACCAGCTGCCACCTCGACGGCAGCGGCCCCGACCGGCGACAGCTCCCGCCCCGCCTGTCCCGGTACGACAGCCCCGGCACCACCCTCGCCGACGGCCTCCGTACGCCCCCGGCGCCCGCTCACGTCGACCAGGGCCACCGTCGTCAGCGCCGTCACCACCGTGCCGATCGCCACGGCCACGAAGAACATCGGCACCCCGCTCACCGCGCCCAGCACCGCCACGATCGGCCCGCCGTGCGGCACCGCGTCCTTCACCCCGGCCAGCCCCGCGACCGCGCCGGCCACCGCGCCGCCGAGCATGTTCGCCGGGATGACCTGCGCGGGCCGCGCCGCAGCGAACGGGATCGCACCCTCCGAGATACCGAAGCACCCCATGAACAGGGCCGCCAGACCCGTCTCCCGCTCCTGCTCGGTGTACAGCCGCCGGCGGATCAGCGTGGCCACGCCCTGGCCGAGCGGCATCACCGGGATCGCCGCCGCGCACATGCCCATCACCGTCTGGTTGCCGCTCGCGATGAGCCCCGCGCCGAACAGGAACGCCGTCTTGTTCACCGGGCCGCCCATGTCGAACGCGATCATCAGGCCCAGGATCGCGCCGAGCAGCACCGCGCTGGTGCCGGTCATCCCGCCGAGCCAGCTCGTCAGATGTTCGAACACCCACGAGATCGGCTTGCCGATGACGTAGATGAAGAACAGTCCGAGTGCCGTCGTCGCCACGATCGGGATCACGATGATCGGCATGATCGGCTGCACGAACCTCGGCACCCGGACCTTCTTGATCCACAGCACCAGGTACCCGGCGAGGAACCCCGTCACGATGGCTCCGATGAAGCCCGCGCCGGCCTCGGAGTCGTACAGCGCCCCCGTGTTGGCGATCCAGCCGCCGATCATGCCCGGCACCAGCGCGGGCCGGTCGGCGATGGCGTAGGCGATGTAGCCGGACAGGACCGGGATCATCAGCTGGAAGCCGATCCCGCCGACCGCGTTGACGTGCGCCCAGAAGGTGCCCTCCGGGATCACGTAGCCCTTGGCCGTGGCATGGCCGCCGAGCGCCAGCGAGACCGCGATCAGCAGGCCGCCGGCCACGACGAACGGGATCATGTACGACACGCCGTTCATCAGCGCCTTGTACACCGCTCCCCGCTCGCTGCTCCCGCCCGGGGCGGACGGCAGGCGGCCGTCGCCGGCCCCGACCGCCCGGTGCACAGGCGCCGACCGCACCCGCTCTATCAGCTGCTCGGGGTGGTGGATGCCCTCGGCGACCCCGACCGTGAGCACCCGCTTCCCCACGAAACGGCTCAGGTCGACGTCCTTGTCGGCGGCGACGATCACACCGTCCGCGTGTCTGACATCGTTGTCATCGAGGACGTTCTCGGCCCCGATGGACCCTTGCGTCTCCACCTTCATCTCGATGCCCCGGCCGGCAGCGGCCTGGGCGAGCTTCTCCGCCGCCATGTAGGTGTGCGCGATGCCGGTCGGGCAGGCGGTCACCGCCAGCAGCCGCAGCGGCTGCCGCCCGTCATCGAGGCCACCCGTGGCGGGCGGCCCGGCCGGATTGGTCACGTCGATCTCCTCACGCCGTCGTCGCACGGGGTGTCGTCCTCGCCACCCCGCGAGCGCAACCGGAACTCCCGGTCCCCTGCATCCTGCACCACCCCACCTCCGGCCCAAAGACGTAAAAGTCCCTGTTCATGCCGCTCTGGCGGCACCGGCTCCACGGTTTCCGCACAACCACCAGCGCCCGCGCCCACCCCGCGGCCCGCCCCGCATGCGGCCCCGCGAATGCCCAGGCGGGCTGGGGCCGACCGGGCCGTCCGGTGTAGCTTGGGACGGAGCCAGACGTCGCTGCTGATGGCGGTCGGGCGGTCCCGAGCGGACCGACCGAGGGAGAGAGGGCCTCCGACGGACTGCGCTGCGCGTACGTGGGCATGCCTGTGTCCTCTTCTCGGGCACCCCTGTGTCCGCCGCCGCGCAGACCAGCCGTACCCACCTCGACCCAACCCCGAGGAGCAGCTCGCAATGACGACTGTCGAGAACCGACAGGACTTCAAGGTCGCCGACCTCTCGCTGGCCGAGTTCGGCCGCAAGGAGATCACCCTCGCCGAGCACGAGATGCCCGGCCTCATGGCGATCCGCAAGGAGTACGCCGAGGCCCAGCCCCTCGCCGGCGCCCGCATCACCGGCTCGCTGCACATGACCGTGCAGACCGCCGTGCTCATCGAGACCCTGGTCGCCCTCGGCGCGCAGGTCCGCTGGGCCTCCTGCAACATCTTCTCCACCCAGGACCACGCGGCCGCCGCCATCGCCGTCGGCCCGAACGGCACGCCCGACAACCCGCAGGGCGTCCCGGTCTTCGCCTGGAAGGGCGAGACCCTGGAGGAGTACTGGTGGTGCACCGAGCAGGCGCTGACCTGGCCGGACACCCCCACCGGCGGCCCCAACATGATCCTGGACGACGGTGGCGACGCCACCCTCCTCGTCCACAAGGGCGTCGAGTACGAGAAGGCCGGCAAGGTCCCCGCCCTGGAGACCGCCGAGTCCGACGAGCACCGCGTCATCCTCCAGCTGCTGCACCGCACCCTGGACGAGAACCCCCAGAAGTGGACCCAGCTGGCCTCCGAGATCCGGGGCGTCACCGAGGAGACCACCACCGGTGTCCACCGCCTGTACGAGATGCAGCGCGACGGCTCCCTCCTCTTCCCGGCGATCAACGTCAACGACGCCGTCACCAAGTCGAAGTTCGACAACAAGTACGGCTGCCGCCACTCCCTGGTCGACGGCATCAACCGCGCCACCGACGTCCTGATCGGCGGCAAGACCGCCGTCGTCTGCGGCTACGGCGACGTGGGCAAGGGCTGCGCCGAGTCCCTGCGCGGCCAGGGCGCCCGGGTCATCGTCACCGAGATCGACCCGATCTGCGCCCTGCAGGCCGCGATGGACGGCTACCAGGTCACCACCCTGGACGAGGTCGTCGAGACCGCCGACATCTTCATCACCACGACCGGCAACAAGGACATCATCCTCGCGTCGGACATGGCGAAGATGAAGCACCAGGCGATCGTCGGCAACATCGGCCACTTCGACAACGAGATCGACATGGCGGGTCTCGCGAAGATCCCGGGCATCGTCAAGGACGAGGTCAAGCCGCAGGTCCACACCTGGACCTTCCCCGACGGCAAGAAGATCATCGTGCTGTCCGAGGGCCGCCTGCTGAACCTGGGCAACGCCACCGGCCACCCGTCGTTCGTGATGTCCAACTCCTTCGCGGACCAGACCCTGGCCCAGATCGAGCTGTTCACCAAGCCCGACGAGTACCCGATCGGCGTCTACGTGCTGCCCAAGCACCTCGACGAGAAGGTCGCCCGCCTCCACCTGGACGCGCTCGGCGTCAAGCTCACCAAGCTGCGCCCGGAGCAGGCCGCGTACATCGGCGTGGAGGTCGACGGCCCGTACAAGCCGGACCACTACCGCTACTGAGCCGGCGATCCCACAGCCCGGCCGGCCGGGGGAGCGCCGGTGCACCGACGCATCCCCTGGCAGCAGGTCCTCCGAGGCAGGCCCCCGCACCCCCGTGCCGGGGGCCTGCCCCTTTGGCCCCCCGACCTATGGCTTCCGGCCGGACCAGCCCCGAGACCCAGGACCCCCATGCCCCGCGGCCGCTATTCGCTCCACGATCCGCACGATCACACCCCCCTCGCAGAAGAACACTTCCAGTGCGCCCCCGGCCCGTCCGGCTGGCGCTATGTCTCGCGACTGACCGGCCCCGCCGGTGACCAGCGCGGCTCGGTCGACCTCGCCCTGGACGACCTCGGCCGTCCCATCCGCCTCGAACTCCACGCGGGCGGCTGGCAGGTGCGCGGCGCCGCCCTCGACGGCGTCACCTGGGTCCGCACCGACCCCACCGGCACCCATGCCACCGAAGGCAATGTGCGCGCCCACGCCTTCACCGGCACGTCCCCCGCGTTCCTCGTCGCCACTGCCCGGCTCCTGCGCCTCACCCCCTCCTCCGCCGCGACCCGCGTACGCCTCGTGGCCTTCACCGACCCCGTCCTCGCCCCCCGGACCCTGGACCAGTCCTGGGCTCTGGTGAACAGCGAAGCACACGCCACTGACAACGGCCCCCTGACCGTGGACGAATACCAGGTCACGGCCCTGGACACCGGCGAACAGCACGCCGTCCACATCGCCGGCGACGTGGTCCTGGCCGCGCCCGGGATCGAGCTGGAGGACCTGGAGTCACCGCCGTCCAGATTCGACTGACGCCGCCTGCTCCCGCTGCTGCGCCGACGGACCCCGGCCGCGTTACGCCGGCGGCGCGAACCCGGTGGCCGGCCGGTCGACCCGCGACTCGTCGCCCTGCGGCACAGGCGCCGGAGCGAGCGGGGCCTGCGGCTGCGCAGCCCGGTCCTGGGCGGAATGCGGGACGGAACCCTGGGGCTGGTGCCCGGCCGACGGCTGGGAGGCAGTGGGAGGCCGGGACGACGCCGGAGCCTGAAGGGGGGACCCGGACCCATGCGAAGACCGGTACGGGGTCTGAGGCGGCGACGGGTACGAGACCGGCGCCGGGGCCTGGTGGGCGGCCCGAGCCGGATACGAGCCCGGCGCACCGGCCTCTGCGACCGGCGGCGGGAAGCCGTCGGACACCACACCGCCGTGACCGAACGCCTGCCGGGCCTCTCGGGACTGCCGCTCGTGGACCACGGCCGCCAGGAAAGCGGCGGGCGGCAGATCCTGCGGCACCGGAGCCCCCGTACGGCCCGCGAGCTCGGCCGCCAGCCGCTGTGCCATCCCCGCCGACACCTGCGGATCGAGCTGGTGCATCCGGGTCAGGTACTGCCGGACGGCCAGCCACAGCCCGTCCGGCACCGCCGACAGATCCAGCCCGGCGAACCGCCCCGCGAGCCACGGCGGCGGAGGCGGAACGAACCCGGTCCGCCCGGCAGGTATCCGCTCGCGCACGACCAGCGTGCCGGCGAACACGTCCCCGAGCCGCCGCCCCCGCGCCGAGACCAGCGAGGCGATACAGGCCACCACCCCGAACGTCATCAGGATCTCGACCACTCCGATCGCGCCCCGCACCAGCGCGTGCCGGAACCGGATCGGCCCCCCGTCGTCCCGCACCACCCGGAGCCCGAACGCCAGCTTCCCCAGCGAACGCCCGTGACTGAGCGTCTCGACGGCTATGGGCCCGCCGACCAGCACCAGCAGAAACGTCGCGATCGACAGCGCCACCTGCGCGGCCTCGTCCAGCGAAGCCGTCGACGCCACCAGCACCATGATCACGACCAGGTACGCGACCATCGCCACCACCAGGTCGAGCAACACGGCCAGCGCCCTGCTCGGCAGCTTCGCGGGCCGCAGTTCGAGGGCCACCGCCTCGCCCGTCACCAGCTCACTCACGCCCGACGTCCTTCCCTGGTCAGCCCTCTGCACCGCAAGTCTGCCAAGCTGTGGGCGCATCGCGCCGCAGTACGACAAGCTGACAGCAACGACGAGCATCCACGACGAGTCGTGGACGACCAGCCGAGGAGCATGCAGACCCGATGGACCTGGACGTCTTCGTCTCCGTACACCGAGCCGAATGGGACCGGCTCGACGCACTTCTCCGCCGTCGGCGCCGGCTCACCGGCACCGAAACAGACGAACTCGTCGCCCTCTACCAGCGCACCGCCACCCATCTGTCCCTCATCCAGTCCAGTGCGCCGGACCCGCAGCTGACCGGACGGCTCAGCCAACTCGTGGCACGCGCGCGCAGTGCCGTCGCCGGCACCCGTCGCGCCTCATGGCGCGACGTGACGCGGTTCCTGAGCCAGGGCTTCCCCGCCGCCGTCTACCGCACCCGCCACTGGTGGGTCCCCACGGCACTCGTCTCCACCGCCGTCGCCATCCTCCTGGGCTGGTGGATCGGCACCCACCCCGAGGTGCAGTCGTCCATCGCGGCGCCCGGCCAGCTGCGCGAGCTGACCCGCCCCGGCGGAGAGTACGAGACCTACTACTCCAGCCACCCCGCGGCCGCCTTCGCCGCCCAGGTGTGGACGAACAATGCCCAGGCGGCGGCGATGTGCCTGGTCCTGGGTGTCTTCCTCGGACTGCCCGTCCTCTGGATCCTCTTCCAGAACATGCTCAACCTCGGAGTCGGCTTCGGCCTCATGTCCTCGGCCGGCCGCCTCGACACCTTCCTCGGCCTGGTCCTCCCGCACGGGCTGCTGGAACTGACCGCGGTCTTCGTCGCCGCCGGCACCGGCCTGCGCCTCGGCTGGACCCTCATCGACCCCGGCCCGCGCACCCGGCGCGCCGCCCTCGCCGAGGAAGGACGAGCCGCGGTCGGCATGGCGATCGGCCTCGCCCTGGTCCTGTTCGTCTCCGGCGCCATCGAAGGTTTCGTCACCCCCTCCGGCCTGCCCACCTGGGCCCGCATCGGCATAGGAGTGGCGGCCGAGCTGGCATTCCTGGCCTACGTCTACGTCCTGGGTGGTCGTGCGGTTCGCGCCGGCGAGACCGGTGACGTCGAAGCGGCGGACCGCAGCGCCTCCGTGCCCGTGGCTGCCTGACCCCACCGGATGTGCGCCCGGCCCCGGTGACCTGCTAGTCTCCTCTTCGCCCCGCGAGAGCCGTTGACACGGAGGGAGTGGGGAGGTAGATTCAAACAGTTGCCCGGAGTTGGACACATCCGCCGGGCGGCCGATAGAATCTAATCGCTTCTTCCAGTCGTCGTGAACGACGCTCCGAGAAGCATTCCGATTACTCAGAAATGAGCAGCCGGTCAGACCGGCTGAGAACTTCTGATAAAGTCGGAACCGCCGGAAAGGGAAACGCGAGA